>CAWKFD010000025.1:0-587165 GCA_963848805.1 uncultured Acidobacteriaceae bacterium
AATGCAGGCGTGCGCGTCGTGTCGCGGCAACAATGGACGCCGGAACTGGCGGAAGAGGTTGCAGCCGCTGACACCGTGCTCTTTGTCGATAGCTCGGTCGATTCCGGTCCCGGGCACGTCCGTCTCATCCCCGTCGAGGCGAAGACTGGAGACTCAGGAGCCGCGACGCACCACCTGGATGCGCAGGAGCTTCTTGGCTTGACCCATGGGTTATATGGTTCCCGACCAGCGCATGCAATGCTGTTGGCGATCAGCATTGGCTCGGCGGAATTCGGAGAAACCTTCAGCGCGGATGTCGAGGCCGCTCTTCCCAGGGCACAGGGCATCTTGGAAAAAGCTGTGCTGCGCTTCTTGGGCTGCTGACCGGCTTCGCTCCTTGCGTTCCCGCCCTCAAAAAGGCAAAAAATGGCGACTGCATTTTCCGCAGCCGCCGGTTACGAAAGAGAAGGAATTGAACTAGAAAGCAGCCACCGTTTGCCTGAGGCTGTAGGAGCTGAGCGTCTTGATATAGTTGCCACGATCGTAGGGCGAGGTGTCGGGCACGGAGCGGCGGCTGAGGCAGCCACGCGTCTCGGCGAGCGACGTGTATTCGCGCTTCTCAAGCCAGTAGCGCAGGTCAGCCAGCACGCGGCCGATATGGTCAATGCCGTGAACGTGCAGCGCGGAGGCCATCATGGCGACGTCGCCGCCGGCCATGATTGCTTTGAGCACATCTTCAGCGGAGTGCACGCCGCCGGTAATGGCGATGTCGCCCTTGAGATGGCCATAGAGAATGGCTGCCCAGTGCAGACGCACCAACAACTCGGAGGGAGTGGAAAAGCGAAGCGTAGGCCGCACTTCCAGCGCCTCGATGTCGAAATCGGGCTGATAGAAGCGATTGAAGATGACCACCGCGCGGGCGCCTGCATCCTCAAGCTGCGCGCAAAGATGCGGCAAGCTGGTGAACGACTGCTTCAGCTTGACGGCCACGGGAACAGTGACCGTTCTGCAAACGCTGCTTACCAGTTCGAGCAATTGCTGCTCGAGCGCGGCTGAGGTCTGGCTGCGGTCGGTCGCCAGGGCAAAGGTATTCAGCTCGATGGCATGGGCCCCGGCCTGCTCCATCTCTTTTGCAAAGCGCACCCAGCCGCCGGTGGTTGCGCCGTTCAGGCTGGCGATGATGGGAATGCTGACTGCTTCGCGGGCACGCCGCAGATGTTCCAAATATCCGCTCGACGTCACCCGGTAGTCTTTCAGGTCGGGAAGATAGTTGAGCGATTCGGCGAAGGTCTCGGTGCCGCGCGACAAATCTTCATCGAGCGTCTGCGACTCCAGCGTCAACTGCTCTTCAAAGAGCGATGGAAGCACAATGGCTGACGCCCCCGCATCCTCCATGTGGCGAACATTGTCAATGTTCTCCGAGAGCGGCGTGGAGGAGACCACAATCGGGCCGCTGAGTTTCATGCCGAGATATTGCATGGAAATATCGATCATTCATCACCTCCGGCGGACGTGGCCGCCAACTTTTGCGCAGAGTTCTCTTCAGGATTATCCACCGGCGCGATGTGGGGCGTTTCGCCGCGGCCCGGCATCGACGCGCGCGCGGAGTAGACACGCCACTGGCGCTCGACATCGTCCTGGGCTTCGGTGAGCAGTTCGGCGGCCAGCTCTGGATTGCTGCGCGCCAGCATGGTGTAACGGGCTTCGCGGTAAGCATACTCCTTGAGCCGTATCGACGGCGCCTTGGAGTCGAGTTGGAAGGGATTCTTGCCTTCCTGGCGCAAACCGGGATTGTAGCGCATCAGCGGCCAATAGCCGGATTGTACGGCCAGCTTCTGCTGCTCCAGCCCATGCACCAGGTCGTAGCCGTGGGCGATGCAACATGAATACGCGATAATGAGCGACGGCCCTTCGTGCGCCTCGGCCTCCTGGAAGGCCTTGATGACGTGGCTGTCGTTGCCGCCGAGCGCCACCTGCGCGACGTAAACGGAGCCGTAACTCACCGCTTCCATAGCCAGATCTTTGCGGCTGTTTGGCTTGCCGCTGGCGGCAAACTTGGCAACTGCGCCGCGCGGCGTGGCCTTCGATGCCTGACCGCCGGTGTTCGAGTAAACCTCAGTATCGAGCACGAGCACATTCACGTTTTTGCCCGAGCCGAGCACGTGATCGAGCCCGCCGAATCCGATGTCGAAGGCCCAGCCGTCGCCGCCCAGAATCCACACGCTCTTGCGGACCAGCGCGTCGGCGATGGCGAGCAGATTGATTGCATCTGAACTACTGTTTCCGTCCAACACGGCACGAAGTGCTTTCACGCGTTCCCGCTGCGCGTCGATTTCGGTCTCGGTGATCTGCGGCGCGCCCACAAGGGCGGTGGCAAGGTCTGCGCCGATGGCCGGCGCAAGCCGCGTCACCAGAGTCTCAGCAAAGGACTTTTGCTGGTCGAGCGCCGTTCTCATGCCGAAACCGAACTCCGCATTGTCCTCAAACAGCGAATTGGACCAAGTGGGGCCGCGGCCTTGCGCGTTGCTGGTGTAGGGGGTGGTAGGCAAGTTGCCGCTGTAGATTGACGAGCAGCCTGTGGCGTTGGCGATGTAGAGCCGGTCGCCGAACAACTGCGTGAGCAGTTTGATGTAGGGCGTCTCGCCGCAACCTGCGCAGGCCCCGGAGAACTCAAAAAGCGGCTGCAGCAGTTGAATGTCCTTGACCTGCGAGTGCGACAGCCTGGCGCGATCGACTTCGGGCAGGTTCAGGAAGAACTCCCAATTTTCGCGCTCGGGCTCGCGCAGCGGAGCTTGCGGCGCCATGTTGATGGCCTTCTTGCCGGCGTCGCTCTTGTTCTTTACCGGGCACGCGTCGACGCAAACCGCGCAGCCAGTGCAATCTTCTGGAGCCACCTGCAGCGTGTAACGCTCAGTCTCCATGTCGCGCCACTTGGGCTTGGCCCACTTGAAGGTTGCGGGAGCCTTGTCGCCCAATTCAGCGTTGTAGACTTTGGCGCGAATAACAGCGTGCGGGCAAACCATGACGCACTTGCCACACTGGATGCACAGATTCTGGTCCCACACCGGAATGAACTGGGCGATGTTACGCTTTTCCCACTGCGCCGTGCCGGTGGGGTATGCGCCGCCGGCCGGGATTGCGCTGACCGGAACCAGATCGCCGCGTCCGGCGGCAATCTCGCCCAGAACGTCGTGAACAAACCTTGGCGCTTTGCCGGAGATGACCCCGACAATATCGAAGCCAGACGAAGCGGCCGCCGGAAGTTCCACTTTTTCGAGGTGGGCCAGCGCCGCGTCCACGGCGGCATAGTTTTTCTGCACTACCGCCTCGCCGCGCTTGCCATACGTCTTGTAAATCGCCTTCTTGATTTGCGCGATGGCTTCGTCGCGCGGCAGCACGCCGCTGATGGCGAAGAAGCAGGTCTGCATGATGGTGTTGATGCGCGTACCCATGCCGGCTTCGCGCGCCACCTTGTAGCCGTCGATCACATAGAATTCGATCTTCTTGCGCAGTAGCTCTTCCTGCGTGGTCTTTGGCAGCTGGTCCCACACTTCGGCCGCGGAATACGGCGTGTTGAGCAGGAAGACCGCGCCCGGCATCGCGGCTTCGAGCACGTTCATCTTCTCCAGGAAGCTGAAGTTGTGGCAGGCCACGAAGCTGGCGCGGGTAATCAGGTAAGTCGAGCGGATGGGTTTGGGGCCGAACCTGAGGTGGGAGGTGGTCATGGAACCGGACTTCTTGGAGTCGTAGACGAAGTAACCCTGCGCGTAGTTGTCGGTCTGTTCGCCGATGATCTTGATGGAGTTCTTGTTTGCGCCCACGGTGCCGTCGGAGCCCAGGCCGTAAAAGAGGGCGCGCACGGTTTTCGGATCTTCAGTGGAGAACGCCGGATCGTAGTCGAGGCTGGTGTGGCTCACGTCATCATTGATGCCGATGGTGAAGTGGTTTTTGGGAGTGGGCTTGGTTAATTCGTCAAAAACGCCTTTGACCATCGCCGGCGTGAACTCTTTCGAGGAGAGGCCGTAGCGTCCGCCGATGACAGTGGGCATGGCGAAGGGCAGTTTGGCGGCATTCTCGGCTAGCACGGTGATCACGTCCTGATAGAGCGGCTCGCCAGTGGCGCCTGGTTCCTTGCAGCGGTCGAGAATGGCGATCGACTTGACCGTCTTGGGCAGCGCGGCCAGAAAAGCATTGCTATCGAAGGGCCGGTAGAGGCGGACCTTGAGCAGGCCGACCTTTTCACCATGGCAAGCCATGGCGTCGACGGCCTCTTCGGCAGCTTCAGCGCCCGAACCCATCATTATGATGACGCGCTCGGCGTCGGGGGCGCCGTAGTAGTCGAAGAGGCGATAGGAGCGGCCGGTCTCGACCGCAAAACGGTCCATAACCGATTGCACAATGCCGGGAACTGCCGCATGGAAGGGCGTGCAGGCCTCGCGCGCCTGGAAGAAGACATCGGGGTTCTGCGCCGTGCCGCGGATGAAGGGGCGGTCGGGCGTGAGAGCGTTCTTGCGGAAGGCGATGAGGTACTTGTCGTCGACCAGCGCGCGGATGGTTTCATCGCTGATCGGCAGAATTTTGCCCACTTCGTGCGAGGTGCGGAAGCCGTCGAAGAAATGGATGAAGGGGATGCGGGATTCGAGGGTAGCGATCTGCGCGATGAGGGCCAGGTCGGCAACTTCCTGGACGGAGTTCGATGCCAGCATGGCCCAGCCGGTGGTGCGGCAGGCCATTACGTCGGAGTGGTCGCCGAATATCGACAGCGCGTGCGTAGCCAGGGTGCGGGCAGTGACGTGCATTGTCGCCGGGGTGAGTTCGCCTGCGATCTTATACATATTGGGGATCATCAGCAGCAGGCCCTGCGATGCCGTAAACGTGGTTGCGAAGGCCCCGGCCTGCAATGCGCCGTGCAGCGCGCCGGCCGCTCCGCCTTCGCTCTGCATCTCTTCCACAATGGGCAGCGCGCCCCAGATGTTCTTTTTGCCCTCCGAGCGCCACTGATCAGCCCACTCGGCCATGGGCGACGAGGGAGTAATGGGGTAGATGGCGACGACTTCGGAGAGCCGGTACGCTACGGAGGCCGCTGCCTCATTCCCGTCCATGATTACGGCGGGAATCACAGTGTCTTGTTCACTCATTCGCTTCGCTCCACAGTGCGGCTATTGGGAAGATCGGCCGCTATCGAGAGTCTCAACTCTGAGGCAGTGACCCGCTGTGACGGGTGGCACACGGAGGGGCGAAAATTCCACTTTGTGGAACGATGTTCATATGGTGCAAAGGGACGTGCGTTAGGTAGCGTCTTCGACCCTGGCGATTGGCATCGGTGTTGCCCGTCAATACGGCCGAAATTCCAAGGTTTTGAAGGGTTCGAACTGAGGCCTTTTGTAGTGGGTCAGTTTCAAAAAAGATCAATGTCTCCGGGGCTAAAGCCTCGACAAATTTTGCGGCATTTACGGCAGGACTGGAGTCGTGCCCTGACACAAAGAGTGGTCCGAAACCGCCGCGAATTCATAGGCGAACAAAACGCACGGTGATCTTTGTGCTTGTTTTGTGCTACAGGCGATGGGTAAGAGCTGTTTCCAGGCCTGAAACTTCCGCATTGCCGGTTACACGTTCTCCAGTGTCCCGCGTCGAGAGGAAAGCACGATCCCGACTAAGGATGATGCCCCCTCCGACCCGCTGAATCAGGGAAATCGAGCCGAAGCTGCTCCACGCGAGCTAAGGCAGTTTTGAAAAGGCACTCTTCCATCGCAGTGCCGGCCCCAGAACCCGTTGTATAGCTGAGGCTGATGGCATTGCAGTATTGATCACGGTATATACGCCACGCGACCTGTGATTGATCCAGTTTCGCTGCTGCATCCTCGGACGCCTTAACAACTACCGGCCCGTAAAGGGACTTCTCTTGGGGGCTCATCCCGCGCAGCTTTGCGGCGGCACGTGAAGCGAGATCATCGACTCTTTTGTTCATGGTTGTTTGTGCTTTTGAATAGCACTCACGCATGTTGGCATTGGACACATTGGGTCCATCAGGACATGGATCATCTTTCTGCGCCAAGCACAGAAGGGGTAATGCTAAAATGCCGAGCAAGATTAGCCTGTAAATCATCGATCTCATTTGTTATCGAACTCCACTGGCCATAGTACTGCAAAGCGCAGAGCAATCGTTAGGGGCGGATTGTCGGCAATTGGGAAATAACACCGCTTGGACTCGCCGAGAAGCAGCCGCAGATCCTTCACTGCGTTCAGGATGACAGTAGTTTTGCACGGTGCGTTGCGTGCCGAAATCTATCTTCCGCTACAGGATCCAGTGGAGCCCGGTGATTCTCGCTCCAATACTGGCCGCTGCGGCGTTTCTATCCGTCAAGAAGCGGAGGGTGGCCACGACGGCTTTGCCGGCACTCTCTGCAATCGCTTGCGCCGACGCCGCGGTCGGCTTCTATTACCATGCGCGCGGCGTGCTTCGCCGCCCCGGCGGACGCAAGCATCTCCTCTACAACATCATGTACGGGCCGCCCATCTTTGCTCCGTTGCTCTTCGGCGCTGCGGGCATGCTCGGCATGCTTGCCGGCTTGCTGCGGCGCAGGAAAGGATGAGGCCGCAGCGCATCATGAATCCATCGGAGACATCATGAACCCCAACAACGCTCCAGACTCGGCACTGCTTCCTCGCGATCCAGCTACGGGAGAGCCGCTGCCCCCAACGCCGCAGCCCGGATATTATCGCGGCTTTCACACCATGTCGCAGAAGGCATTCTGGGATGAGGCTACCCGCGACGTCGTCACCATGCGTGTGGAGCAGACGCCGCCCATTCGCTTTTTCACCGCAGGCCAGGCAAAGTTCTGGCGAGCCGTCTTCGAACATCTCATCCCGCAGCACGACCGCACGCCGGAGCGCCGCATTCCCATTGTCGAGCCTCTCGATGCGCGGCTCTATCGGAATCAGGGGATCGGGTATTGCTACGAGACAATGCCTCCAGCCCGTGACGCGTACGGCCTCGGAGAAGAGGCGATCAACCTCGAGGCTAGACAGCGTTACGGAGGAGACTTTCTCGATCTTCCGCAGCGCCAGCAGGAAATTGTTCTGCAGGCAATTCACGATAAGAAGCCCACAGCCGGCGCGGCGATCTGGAAGAAGATGTCCATTGCGCGTTTCTGGCAGCTCATTATGCAGGATGCGCTCGAAGGCTACTACGCGCACCCCTGGGCATGGGATGAGATCGGCTTTGGCGGCCCGGCCTATCCCCGCGCCTACACGCGCCTCGAGCGCGGCGAACCTGAGCCGTGGGAGGTTGAGCCCCGCCGGTACGACTGGGATGCGCCGCCATACGCCGCCTCGGACACGACCGAACCAACTCACCATCTCCATCTGGAATCGGAACAGAGCGGCTAAAGCCGTCCGCGAGGTTTCATGAAAAGGCCAATCCTCGGCGCGTTTGAGAATCGCAATGGCGACGCCCACATGCTCGGGCCGCTCCAGAAGATTCATCTGCCCATGCGCCGCTTCTCGGAGAGCGACGAGGTCGACTACCTGATCGTTGGCTGCGGTGCGGCAGGGGGAGTGCTGCTTCAGCGCCTCGCTCGCTCAGGCTTTCGGGTGGTCGCGCTCGAAGCCGGCCCCTTCTGGGATACCCAGCGCGACTGGGTCTCCGACGAGTCTGGATCCCACCAACTCTACTGGGAAGATCCCCGCGTCACGGGCGGAAATAATCCTCTCGCGCTGGGCGCCAATAACTGTGGCCGTGGCGTCGGAGGGGGTTCCGTGCACTGGGCAGCTTTCACTCCGCGCCTCCATCCATCCGATTTCGAGATCTACACCCGCGACGGGGTTGGCGTCGATTGGCCCATCTCTTATGAAACTCTCCGGCCCTACTACGAACAGCTTGAACTGGAGATGCCCGTTGCCGGACCGGCCTATTATCCCTGGGGACATCCGCATGGTTACGCATATGGCCCGCACCCCATGGGCGGCGTCGGCAATGCACTCATCAAAGGCTGCTCGGCGCTCAACATTCCCGTCTCTATCGGAGGCCCTGTCGCCATCCTTTCGGGCTCGCACGGAGATCGCCCGCACTGCATCTATCGCGGCTTCTGCCTTCAGGGCTGCAAGGTGGGCGCGAAAGCCAGCACTCTCGTCACCCATGTTCCCGACGCCCTGAAGTGCGGCGCTGAAATTCGCGACCTTTCCATGGCAGCGCGCATTGAGCTGGGCAGCAGTCGCCGCGTGACGGGCGTACATTATTTCGACGATAATGGCGCGCCTCATTTTCAAAGGGCGAAAGCCGCGATTATTGCCGGCTACTCCATCGAGACGCCGCGTCTTCTGCTCAACTCTGCTTGCGCCGGTTTTGAAAAGGGACTTGCAAATTCCAGTGGAACCGTAGGCCGCTATCTGATGGCCCAGGCCGGCAACGTTGTTCTCGGCCGCTTCGATCAGCCGGTGCGCATGTATAAAGCGCCGCCGGCGCACGCGCTGACAGAAGAGTTCTACGAAACGAATCCCAAGAACGACTTCGCACGAGGCTTCGCCATTCAGACCGTAGGACCACTCCCCATCGCCTTCGGCAAACAGATGGTCGCGGCCAAGCGAGCCTGGGGTTGGGGCCTGCGCCGCGAAATGATGGACTATAACTACTGGGCCACCTTTGGCCTGCTCGGCGAGATTCTTCCCTGGGCGGATAACCGCGTAACGCTCGCCGACGAAACCGATCGCTTCGGACTGCCGGTTGCCCACGTCACCTTCAATCTCCACGACAATGATAAAAAGCTCATCAAAGGCGCCAAAGAGAAAACCATGGAGGTGATGCACGCCGCAGGAGCGACGGAAGTGATTCAGGAAGCCCGTTATGCCCACCTTGTGGGCGCAGCTCGCATGGGATCGGACCCGGCCTCGTCGGTCGTGGACAAGTTCGGACGCACTCACGACATTCCCAATTTGTTCGTCTGTGACGGCTCGATCCTGCCCACGCAGGGATCGGCGAATCCCGGCCTCACCATACAGGCTCTCGCAGCCCGCACCGCGGACTACCTCATCTCGCAGGGGGACGCAGTCTTTACGAGCGTAAAGCGCGATATGACCGAGCCACCGCTGCGCGCCAAACTCGCGCCTCCTGGAACCTACGGCAGAGGAACTCCGCGCCTGAAATGAATGACACCTGCTTCCCGGACAATGGCACGTTCACTTACGGGGGTAGGTACATCGGACCACTGATCTTTCCGAACGTAAGCCGTGGCACATGAATAGTTTACTTGTGATTGCGGTCACAGACCAGAGCTACCAAAAGGGAATCTAGTGTTATGCGCCGTAGAAGAACCGTGTAATCGAACGTCGTTTTGTGAGTCCCAAAATTTGGTTGGGGTTCTCTGTGTGTGATATGAACTGCAACCTCGAGCCAGGCGTGGCCCCCCGGTGAGGATTGGAGTTTTGGCCGGTAAAATGCCACACCGCGAGCAAGGTTACGCGATCCTGTTGGTAGTGGGTCAGTTTTGCAAAAAATCATGTCTCAGGGGCTTAAAGCCGCGACATATTTTGCGGCATTTACGGCACGCGACCCAGCCGGGCCCAGTGGGCGTCCCGGTGCCCGGTTTGCCCTTTCAAAACGCATTCAAACTGACCCACTACCAGCCTGTTTCCTAAATCGTTCTTTTTATGAGGTCCGGATGAATCGCCTTGACGACTTCGATGTGACGCCCGTACATTTGTTCTGCCAACAATCCACCGGAAGAAACGTTCTGTAAGCGGGATTCGAGGTGAGTGTGGGATTGCGATAAGTCGATCCGCACTCGTGTGAGCAAGAAAACTTCAAACAGGAGGCTTTATCGTATGTTGAAGATCCAGGGACGCGCTATGACTTGGGCGCTGACGGTTTTGCTGTGCGTCGGCGTCTTCGGTGTCGCACGTTTGCAGGCGCAAGCCAATAAGGGCATTATTTCCGGCACCGTGACAGATACCTCGGGAGCGGTGGTCGTGGGAGCGAACGTCGAGGTAAAGGACGTCGGTACCGGCATCAGTTATACTGCGGTGACCGATTCTCAAGGCCATTACCTCATTCCGGAACTGCTCGTAGGCAACTACCAGGTGCAGGCCAGTAAGAGCGGCTTCCAGACAGTCGTTCACTCGGGCATCACGCTGACTGTCGGCGTGCAACTTCTGGTTGATTTCAAGCTTCCCGTAGGACAAGCCACGGAAGTGGTCACGGTGACGGGCGAGGTGTCGCAGGTGGATTCGACGACCGCGACCGTTTCCAGCCTGGTCGCCCCCAAACAGATGGAAGACCTGCCGCTCAACGGGCGCAATTTCGAGCAGTTGTTGTCCCTGGCGGCCGGCGTGCAATATATCTCCCAGAACGGGGGAGGCGGCGGTGTTTCGAGCACCTTTTACGGAGCGGAGAACAACTACTCGGTCTCCGGATCCAGACCCGTCGGACAGTCGTTCCTGCTCGACAATACCGATATCACCAACTTCTGGCAGCATGGCACCGGCTCCTCAGTCACCGGCAACTCGCTGGGCATGGATGCCATCCAGGAATTCAGTGTCCTGACCAACACCTACAGCGCCGAGTATGGCGGCACGGGAGCAGCCGTCAACGCCGTCACCAAATCGGGCACGAACAATTTCCACGGGACGGCTTTCGACTATCTTCGTAATAGCAAGTTGGACGCCAAGAACTACTTCGACGTGCCAGCCCTGCCCATTCCTCCGTTCCGCCGCAATCAGTTCGGCGGCGCATTAGGCGGGCCGATTAAGAAGGACAAGGCGTTCTTTTTCTTCAATTATGAGGGCTTGCGGTCTTCGCAGGGCATAACTGGCAGGGCATTAGTGCCGGACACAAGCATTACTTCGTCCATTACCAGCACACCCTGCACCGACACTCAGACGGACACGACGGGGACGCTGGCCTGCGTCATGGCGCCCGTTCTGGCCCTCTATCCCGCACCGACCCCGGGCGCAACCGCTGTAGGAACCTTTCCGGGCTTCAACAGCTGGTCCTACTCACAATCGCCGCAGGTCGTGAACGAAGACTATATCCTCGGCCGCATTGACTACACCATCGACCCCAAAGACACCTTCTTCGTGCGCTACGTCCACGATGGCGCCAACCAGCATCAACCTTACCCACAATCCACCCTGCCCTATTGGCCGGAAATCGACAAATCGGGAGACCACTATTTCACGATGGAAGAGCGGCGAACGATTTCGAACAACTTTGTCAACGCGGCACGGTTCAGTATCGTGCGAACCAACGAAAACGCGGTGAACGTCTCCACTCTGCCCGCGGCGTCCGATCCGCTCGCTTGTGCGGTCACTGGCGCCCCCTGTGCTCCCGGAGCGCAGGACATTACAGTCGGCGTCGGCTACCTGGCCACCATGGGCCCGTCCAGTTCCAGTCCTTTCAAGATTGTGCAAAACAAGTACGGGGTCGCCGATGACGTGATCCTTTCTCTTGGCAAACACAGCATCCGGTTTGGCGCCGGATTCACCAGGGTGCAGTCCAACCTGATCAACCCCTTTGGCCAAGATGGTTACTTTTTGTATAGTGACTTCGCCGATTTTATTGAAAACGACACGGAGATTGATCTCACCGAGGCGGCGCCCAATTCCGTGTACACCGGTGGGGGCCAGAACATTCCATTTAGCTTACCTCACTATTTCCGCCAATTCGAATTCGCTCCCTACATTCAGAGACGACTGGAAGGTGACACGCACGCTCACCCTGAATCTGGGCCTGCGCTATGACTGGGCCAGCAATGCCGTTGCCGCAGGGAACGTGCCCCTGGAAGGGCTTTCCAACCCCTTGACCAACACCGCGTTCGTCCCACTGTCTAACGTTGTCGCTTCTAATCCCAACTCGAAGAATTTCGATCCACGCATTGGCCTGGCGTGGGATCCCTTCAAGGACCACAAAACCTCGGTGCGTGCCGGTTTTGGCATGTTCCATGAGCCGTTAGCTGCCCGCACCTATGCATCGGCGTTTGACCTGACTCCGCCAACGGAGACCTTCGAAGCTACTGGGCAGCCATTTCCGTGCTTCCCTAACACGCCCTGTTTTAACGGAGGCTCGGCGCCGGCGGTCTTTGCCGGACTCGATTACAACACGAAACACGCGCCCTATGTCATGCAGTACAACCTGACTATTCAACGTCAGATTACCGCCGGCACGGTCTTTACCATCGGCTATAACGGTTCGGCCGGCGTCCACCTGTTCTCGGAGCACGACGCGAACCCCATGTTGTATCAATCCGAGGCAACCTTCGCCAATGGCTCTCCCAACCCGGCCTATAATCCCGCCGCCAGCGGACCTCCGGGCTCTCTAACCAATCCCTTCGACGGATTTGTCGTCTGCAACCTTCCGTTGTTCCCAGGCTTTGCTTATTCGGGCCCGAACTGCAACCCCAGCTATACCACCCCCTTCATCAATTTTGCTTTTGCCAATCAATCCCTGGGCGGCGATGCTTCCGACGAGGCGACCGCTCACTCGTCGTACAATTCGTTGCAGGCGATGCTCAATCGCCAGTTCAGCCATAACCTCATCGGGCAGGTGGCGTACACCTGGTCCCGGTGCATAGACAATGGCTCGGCCAGCTCCGGTCTGGAACAAGGCGACTATGAAGTAACCGACACTTATGACCAGTCCTATGATCGTGGACCTTGCTCCTTCAATGTGACCCAGTCGTTCCGGATCAACGGCATATATTCGTTGCCGTTCAAGGGTAATCGGGCAGTAACCGGATGGGAAGTTAGCCCGATCTTCAGCGCCTCCACCGGCCTCCCAATCAATGTGTTGGATGGGCTGAGTGCCGGCGGCCAGGCTGGCCTGGGAGGCATTGAGGGCCCGCGGCCGGATATGGTGCCCGGCTGCAAGCCATATGTGAGGACATGGGTGAATTGGTACAATTCCAACTGTTATTATTTGCCGCCCTATGGCACTCTTGGGAACGTGGGCAGGGATAGCCTCATAGGTCCCGGCTTTATGGATCTCGATTTCTCTGTCATCAAGGACACCAAGCTGACTGAGAAGGTGAACCTGGAGCTCCGGGCGGAGTTCTTCAACATTCTCAATCACACGAGCTTTGGGAACCCCACCGAAGGGTTTACCTTCGAGGGCGACGCGATTGGCTGGCCGCTTGTATATCCCGGAACGCCTTCGACGAATCCCGCAGACTATCAGGTCACTACCGTCACGCCGTCGGGCAGCCTGGTCTGCAACTCCAACACCGCCTTTCCAGGGGTGCAATCCGCGAACGAAACGTGCGCTAGCCCCTTTGCAGGGCAAATTACCTATACGTCCGAGCCACCGCGCGAAATCCAGTTCTCAGCGAGGTTCACTTTCTGATCTGGCTTTCGGCGATTTGACAAAACGGGGACGCGATGTTGTTCGCGTTCCCGCTTAAGAAAGACTTGGGGCAGCCCTCACAGGCTGCCCCAAGTCTTTCACCCCAAGTCGTGAGGCGGTCGCGAAATCACCTGCTCAGGGTGCTAGATATACGCTGCGGCCTTAAAGGCGGACATCACAGCCGTGGCGACGGTTCCGACTTCCGCCGCATCGCCGACGACGAAGACCTCCGTTTCAGGGGCGCTCCGCCGCAGCGCATCGGCCTCATCCTGGCGTGCTGACACCCCGAGTGCAAGAAGCACTGTGTCGGTTGGGAGTTCAATCCTCTCTCCGGACTTCATGTCGCGGCAGAGGATGCTGCGATCTGTTACCTCGTCCAGCTTGCAGTTGAGGCGTATGGGGATCTCCAGTTCCTTCACGATAGCCATCAATTCCATCGCGGCGGCGCCACTGGACGTTCTGAGGTGCGACATATCCGGAAGCATTTCTACGATGGTCACATCCCTGCCGCGGCGCTTGAGGCCGATCGCAGTTTCGATGCCCACCGCGCCTGCGCCCACGACGACTGTATTTGCGCCGACCGGCAGTTCGCCGCTATCCGCCTCCGGAGCCCAGTGGACATGAGGTTTGTCGATGCCGGGAAGGGACGGAACAACGGGCTTGGAGCCGACGGCAACGATCAAAGCGTCGTAGCCTTCGGCATCGAGCATTTCCTTCGTCGCTTGCGTATTGAGCAGGATGCGCGCCGGGGCCTTCTTCGCCTGGCACAGCAGGTAGTCACGGTAGTCTCTCATGTCCTGCTTGAAGGGCAGCACCGAGCCGGGAACAACATGCCCGCCCAGACGATTACTCGCTTCGTAGAGCGTGACGTCGTGCCCGCGCTCGCAAAGGGTCAACATTGCCTGGATGCCGGCCGGACCACCGCCCACCACCGCCGCTTTCTTCTTTACCTCGGCCTTCGTGACCTTGCCTTCCGGGAATTCGGTCTCGTTGCCCAGGTAAGGATTAACGGCGCAATTGATGACCGCGGGAACAAGCAGGCGGGAGCCGCAGTACTGGCAGCGCAGGCAGGGACGAACGTCTTCTTCCCGTCCCAGGGCATACTTGCGCGGCATTTCAGGGTCGGCCAGCAGCGGGCGGCACATGGCCACAAAGTCGGCCTGGCCGGCGGCAAGGATCTCCTCCGCCATCTGGACATTCATGATCGAGCCCACCGTACAGACCAGCAGATCTGGAAACGCCTTCTTGATGTCGGCGGCATAGTGCACGTTGTACTGCCGGTCCATCAGGTAGTTCGGCCACCAGTTGCGCATGTACTGAAGCTCGCCGTGCAGGCCGGCGGAGACGTGCAGGATGTCGACCTTGTGCTGAATCATCTCGACGAACTTGAGAGTCTCCTCGAAGTGCATGCCGCCGGGGTGGATTTCATCGGCGGACATGCGGTACTCGATCACGAAGTCTTCGCCGCACCGCTGGCGGACCCGGTCCAGCACCTCGATGGCAAAGCGCGCCCGGTTCTCCAGGGACCCGCCATATTCATCTGTACGCTTGTTGTACAGGGGGCTGACAAACTGGGGGATCAGGTTTCCGTGGCCGCCATGGATCATGCACATCTTGAAGCCGGCGCGCTTGCAGCGATACGCCGCGGCCCCGTACTTTTCCACCGTTTCCTTTATCTTGGCACGATCCATTTCCACTGTGGGCATGGGATCCCTGTGCTGCGCGGGTGCGCGCCATTTCTCGTGCGACGGAATCAGGGAGGAAGGGCTGTAAGCAGGGCGCCCGGTCTTGCCGGGATCGGAGTCCTTACCGTTGTGGTTGATTTCCAGCGAGGCGCGCGCACCATAGCCGTGGCACATTTCGACAAAAAGGGTCAGCGGAAGGATGCAGTCGTCGGAACCGAGGTCGAGTTGGCGCTCCTCGTCGCAGACCTCTTTGATGTCGACCACGGAATTGCCGACATGAATAATGGCGGCGCCTCCCCGCGCGAACGACCGGAAGAAATCGACGAATTCAGTGGTCACTCTTCCTTCCCGGTCGGCAAGATTGGGAGACGGCGGCGCCAATTCCAACCGGTTTTTGAACTCCACGCCTCGAATTCTTATCGGTGCGAACACATGCTCGTATTTTGATCCCATCTGATCCCTCCTTTTGGTGTGGCCTGACAACGGCTCCGGTGACAAGTGAAGACGGCTATGCCTGCGCAGACGGCCGCCGAAAGAGAGCGAAAAACCTTGCGTCTCAAGGGAAATCAACCGGCCGTCACGCCGTTGCGATGCGGAAGATCCTCTCGGCGTTCCCGTGGGCGATTTTCTCGACGTCGGCTTCCGGCAGCGGCGCGGAGTTCATGAAATCGGCCGCCTCGACCGACTCTTGGTACGGATAGTCGATCGCGAACACGATATTGTCCGCTCCGAGCGCGTCGTTACAGTACTTCAGCACTTTGTGATCGTTCATGCCGCTCGTGGTAATCACAAAATTGTCCTTGAGGTATTCGCTGGGCCTTTTCTTGAGCTTGCCATGCCCGTGTGTATATCCCCTGTACATATAGTCGATTCGGTAAGGCCAATACGGCAGTCCTTCTCCCATGTGCCCGAGAACAATCTTCAGATCCGGAAACTGATCGAAAACACCACTGACGATCAGCCGCATCGCATGCAAGCCGGTCTCCATCTGGAAACCCCAGAGTGCGCCCCCCAGGTTAGTGTCGGCGCGGGTCATGAAGGTGCATGGGTCAGGCATGTTGCGCGGGTGGATATAGATTGCGCTCTTCAAGGCTGTCAGCGCCTCGAAGATCGGCCAATATCTTCGGTCATCCAGATATTCGCCATTGGTGTGCGAGTTGACGATCACCCCATTGAGCTTGAGATCGGATATCGCGCGGTCGATTTCCTTCACCGCCCGCCTGGGATCCTGGGGGGCGAAGCTCGCAAGGCCCGCGAACCGCGCCGGATGCTTCTTGATCGCTTCAGCCAGTCGATCGTTCGCGAGGGTCGCGAGGCCGGTTGCCGTATCGGTGTCGAACATCTGCACGCCCGGCGAAGTGAGCGACAGCAGGTGGACATCCACGCCGGCCTGATCCATGATCTGCATGCGCTCGCCCTCCAGATCGAGCAGGCGGCGGAGGAACGGCGGAGCCTCGGGGGTCGGATTGAGAAATCCCCTCCACATATCGAGGTCCGGATTCACATAGGAAAGGCCCTGGACTCGCCGGAACTCGTCGGCTTGCTCCGGGATGGAAAAGGCTTCCTCGGTCGCGATGAGCCGGTATTTCCGTTTGGCCGTTTGTGGTTGATTTTCAGCTTCGGCGGCCGCCGGGATGCCCGCGGCGAGCAAACTCGCCGACAACAGTCTCGAAGAACCCGCAAGAAACGCCCTTCGGTCCACGCTCATGCTGCTCCCCCCTCAATTTTCCGCAATTAGTTTTCAAGCCGGGCAATAAAACCTCACCGTTCCGCTATTTTCAAGCGGTTGGTGGTGAAAGGTGGCTGGTGCTGAGCGGCTAGATTTTTCGAGCAATTCTAGCAGTAACTGCAGTATTCCGCAAGACCGCCCGCGGAGCGCGGCCCCAAAGACCGTCGCCAACAGCCGCGGCCGCGAGACCGGCTGTAAGAAGCAGTAGAAGCCAGAGCATGCGGTTCAGCTTGCGGCCGGAGCGGCGGAACTTGCCAGCTGCAGCAGTAGAAGCGCCACGGCCAGCAGCGGCCATCGAGCGCCATGCGCCGGAGTGCGCGGTTGCTGGTTGTGCGCCAAAGTGGCGGCGGCGCCGTCCCAAAGGATGCTATTGACAAAGCGGGGCCTTTTGCTAAGAATATGACTGACAGTCACAAACGCCTGAAAGCCGTTTATGAATAAAAGTCATATAACGCACTCTCCGGAATCTCCCACCCTCCGCTCCGCCCGCGCGGTTTCGCTCTCTCCCGTCACCGTCGGCCGCCGCGAGCGGCGCGCTGCCGAGACGCGCGTCCGTCTGTTCCGCTGCGCGCTTGAGCTGATCGCCGAACGCGGCCTTGCCAACGTCACGGTCGAAGATATTACCGAGGCCGCGGATGTGGGCAAAGGGACGTTCTTCAACTATTTCGCGACCAAGGATCATGTGCTGGGCGTGATGGCCGAGATCCAGGTGGGCAAGGTGAAAGAGGCCGCATCGAAGGCCTCTCACGGCAAGCAGTCGATTCACTACGTGCTGCGGCAACTCGTCCGGCGTCTCGCCGAGGAGCCGGGGCGCAACCCCCGTTTGGCGCGCGCCATGATTTCTTCCTTCCTGGCCAGCGAAAGTGTCCGGGCGATTGTGAAACGAAACATGATCGAGGGCCGCAAGACCATTGCCAAGGTGGTCGCGGCCGGCCAGGAGCGCGGAGAGATCGACCCGCTGCTGAAAAAGGAAAGAGTCGCCATGCAACTTCTTCAAGCGTTGATGGGAACCGTGCTCTTATGGTCGCTCGACGAGAAGCCAGGGCTCGCCGCTTGGATGGAGAACACCTTTGAACATACCTGGCGAGCTATGGCCGCGCCCGGCAAGAAGCGAGCATCATGAAATACCGAATTCGTAGCGCAATCTTTTCATTCTGCGCTGTCCTGCTGGCCGCGCAGGCTCAAGGCCCGGCCTGCTTTGCGCAGCCGCCGGCGCCCTATCGCCTCACCTTGCAGGACGCCATTCACAAGGCGCTCCAGGCCAACCTCAGCGTGCTCGAGGCCCGCTCGCAGGTCGAGGAGGACGAAGGCGCGCGTGCGCGGAGCCTGTCGGCCGCGCTGCTTCCGCGCGTCAACGCCGAGGCTTACGCGAACTATCAGAATCGAAATCTGCGTGCCTTTGGCATCTCCGTGCCGGGGCTTCCGCTTCCGAATGTGGTCGGCCCGTTTTCGAATTTCGATTTCCGGGTCTATGCCCAGCAGAACGTGGTCGATCTCCAGAGCTATAGCTCGCTGAAGGCCGGCGAGCGGTCGCTTGACGCAGGCAGGATGGACGAGCGTAACGCGCGCGACCTGATTGTGCGCGTGATTGCCGGCCTCTATTTGAACGCGCAGTCGGCCCAGGCCCGCGTTGCGACCGCACAGACGCGCGTCACGGATTCAACCACGCTGCTCAAGCTGGCCAAAGACAAGCATGATTCAGGAACGGCGACAGGCGTGGATGTGCTCCGTGCCCAGGTGCAGCTTGCCAACGACAAACAGGCGCTGCTTGAGGCCCAGAACCAATACCGGCAGTCGTTGCTCGAGTTGGCGCGCAGCCTGGGCATGAATCCCGGCACGCCGCTCGAGCTGGCCGAGCCGCTGCAATATCGAGCCCTGGCGCAGCCGCAGGCCGAAGACCTTCTGCCCGCGGCACTGGCAGTACGCGCCGATTATCTTTCGCTGGACCGCCAGCGCCAGAGCTTGCTCGAACAGCAGCGCGCCAACCGCGCCCGCTTTTATCCCCGGCTGAGCATCAACGGCAACATCGGCGAATTGGGCCGCAGCATCGGCGGTGTCGCCACCACCGGCCTCATTCAAGGCCAGATCGATTTCACGGTCTTCGATCGCGACCGCGAAGGCGAGGCGCAGCAATTGGCCGGACGCCTCCGGCGCATCGAGGACCAGATTGCCGATCTCGGCCGCGGCGTGGAAGAAGACATTCGCGAGGCGCTATTGAATCTTGACTCGGCGGCGGAGCAGGTGAGCGTTGCCGCCGACGGCCGGGACCTCGCGCAACGCGAATTGGAATTGGCGCAGGATCGTTTTCAGTCCGGCACGGCAAACAATGTCGAGGTCGTAACGGCGCAGGACGAGCTGGCCCGCGCCGAGGAAAATTACATCCTTGCCGTATCGGGCCACGTGGATGCCAAGTTTGCTCTGGCTCGCGCCCTGGGCGATACGGAGAAGAATATTCTCGAATTTTCCGCGAATCCATAGCCTGTCTGCATCAGGGCTTGTCATGGGTTCTAGCTTGCGAGGGTGAATGCGATGAAACGATTGATACCGATTGTTATTTTGCTTGCCGTGGCCATTGCCGCCGGCGTGTATTTCTATCCGCGTCTCACAAAAAAGGCCTCGCCCGCCAACGAGCTCACGCTTTCCGGCAATATTGAAGCGCACGAGAGCCTCGTCAGCTTCAAGGTGACGGGCCGCATTGTCGATCTACCGGTCGAGGAGGGCCAGCAGGTGGAGCGGGGAGATTTGCTGGCACGCCTCGACGATGCCGACTACAAGCAAAAAGTCCGCATCGACGAAGCCAACGTCAATGTGCGCCAATCGAACCTTGCGCTCACCCTCGCCGGAACGCGCGAGCAGGAGATCAAGGCATCGCAGCAGTCCATGATCGATGCGCAGGCCGATCTTGAGGAGAAAAAGCTCGATAACGACCGCGCGCAAGTACTGTTCTCAAAGGATGAGATCGCTGCTCAGGACCGCGACCTTGCCGCAACCGCTTTGAAGCGCGCCGAAGCAACTTTCAAGGCCGCCCAGCAGCGCTACAACGAGGCCGTTGAAGGCAGCCGCAAGGAAGACATTACCATCGCGCGCGCCAATCTCGCCGAGGCGAATGCGAATCTCGGTCTTTCGCGCATCGACCTGAGTTACGCCACGCTGCTCGCGCCTTCGGCCGGTGTGATCACGGTACGCGAGGCGGAATTGGGCGAAGTTGTCGCGCCCGGCACACCGGTGGTTACGCTCGCCGATCTCGATCACATCTGGCTCCGCGCCTATATCGCGGAGACAGACCTTGGCCGTATTCGCTGGGGGCAGAGTGCAAGCGTCACCACCGATACTTATCCCGGCAAGGAATTTCACGGTCGCATCTCGTTCATCTCTCCTGACGCCGAGTTCACGCCCAAGAGCGTGCAGACCTATCAGGAACGGGTCACGCTCGTTTACCGCATCAAGATCGATATCGACAACCCCAATCACGAGTTGAAGCCCGGCATGCCTGCCGACGCGCACCTCGAACTGTCCGCGGCCAACTCCAACGCGCCTGGCGCCGCCCCGCCCAAGCAATGACCGGCACACTTCAATCTGCGATCGTACCCGCCATCAAAGTCGACGGTCTGACGAAGAGCTTTCCCGGCGTGCGAGCCGTCGACGGATTGAGCTTCGACGTGAATGCGGGCGAGATCTTTGGCCTGGTGGGGCCCGACGGGGCAGGGAAGACGACTACGCTGCGCATGCTTGCCGGCATTCTGCCGCCCGATGCGGGTAGCGCGACGGTCGCGGGCTGCGATGTGGTGCGCGATCCCGAAGGCGCCAAGCACGCGCTCAGTTACATGCCGCAGCGTTTCGGGCTCTACGAGGACCTGACGGTCGACGAAAACATTCGCTTTTACGCCGATCTCTTCGGCGTGCGCAAGAGAGAACGCGACCCGCGCTCAATGCAGTTGCTCAAAGCCGCCGGGATGAGCGAGTTTCGCACGCGCATGGCAGGCAAGCTCTCCGGCGGCATGAAGCAGAAGCTGGGCCTGGTATGCGCGCTCATTCACCGGCCCAAAGTCATCCTGCTCGACGAACCGACCACCGGCGTCGATCCCGTCTCGCGCCGCGATTTCTGGCGCATCCTGTACGAGCTCATCGCGGAGGGTGTCGCGATCCTCACCTCGACTGCCTATCTCGACGAGGCCGAGCGCTGCCATCGCGTCGCGCTCCTGCACCAGGGCAAACTGCTTTTTGCCGATACGCCGGCCAATCTGAAAGCGAAGCTGGGCAAGGACGTGCTTTCCGTTACCTCGGCCGAGCCGCGCAGCCTGCGTACGGAACTTCAAAACGCCGAGGGGATATCGAGCCTGGTGCTTACCGGCGACGGCGTACACGTAGTGGTTGACGATGCGGCACGCCGCATTCCTGAGTTTGCGGCGCGGCTGGCCAACGCACACGTGCCTATCGACGCCATCCAGCAAATTACGCCCACGATCGAAGACCTGTTTGTGGATGCGGTTGCGGGGGGAGCGTGGCGCCATGATTGAACGGGCCATTTCCGATTCATCCAACTCCGTTGCGCTGGAGAAGCTCACCAAGCGCTTTGACGATTTTGTGGCCGTCGACCAGCTCAATCTCACGGTTCGCAAGGGCGAGGTATTTGGATTTCTGGGGCCGAACGGCGCCGGCAAATCCACCACCATTCGCATGTTGTGCGGGCTGCTTAAGCCGAGCACGGGCCGCGCATTGGTGGCGGGATACGATGTGAGCCGCGACCCCGAGGCGGTGCGCCAGAACATCGGCTACATGTCGCAAAAATTCTCGCTGTACAACGATCTCAAAGTCATCGAGAACCTTCGTCTCTTCGCCGGCCTCTACAGCGTTCCCGCAAAAGATCTTCAAGGCCGGATGCAATGGGCGCTGGAGATGGCCGACCTCAAGGGCCAGGAAAATCTCATGACGAGCACGCTGCCCGGCGGATGGAAGCAAAGGCTCGCGCTCGGATGCGCAGTGCTGCACCGGCCGCCCATCATCTTTCTCGATGAGCCCACATCCGGCGTCGATCCCATTTCGCGCCGCCAGCTCTGGGACCTCATTCACCAGATGGCGCAGGAGGGAGTCACCGTCTTTGTCACCACGCATTATATGGAGGAAGCCGAGTATTGCAACCGTTTGGCGCTCATCTTTCGCGGCAAAATGGTGGCTCTCGGCACGCCCACTGAACTTAAGCGCGACTCGATGAAGGGCGAGCTGCTTCTCGTCGAGTGCCAGCCGCTCGGCAGCGCCGTTGAAGCCCTGCAATCAGCGCCGCTTGTGATGGACGCTGCGGTCTTCGGTGACGCGTTGCATTTAGTTGTCGCCGATGCCTCAAAAGCGGCCCCGCTCGTCAAGACCTATCTCTCCGAGCGTGGAATTGCCGTCAGCCGCATCGAGAAGATTCGCCCCACGCTCGAAGATGTTTTTGTCTCCCTCACCACCTCGCGCGACGCGGCGGAGGCGCGCACAGCATGAGCCTCACGCGTTTGCTGGCCGTAGCCAAAAAAGAAGTGCTTCACATCCTGCGCGACACGCGCAGCCTGTTCATTGTGATCATCATGCCGGTCACGCTCATGCTTCTCTTCGGCTATGGCGTCAATCTCGATCTCAAAGGGCTGCCCATCTATGTTTACGACCAGGACGGAAGCCAGCAGAGCCAGGATCTGCTTAAGCGCTTCCAGTCCAGCGCGTACTTTCACATCGTCCGTGTTGTGGATCGTTATTCCGACGTGACCAGGGCTCTCGATGACGGCGACGCCAAGATGGGAATCGTGATCCCCTGGAATTTTTCCGAGCGATTGAGCGAGGGCGGACCAGTCCGGGTGCAGGCGCTCGTCGACGGCACTGACGATAACACGGCCAATGTCCTCATTGGTTACGCGCAGGCCGTCGTGCAGGGCTACTCTTCGGGGATTCAACTCGACTGGCTGCGCCAGCATGGCCAATCAATTCAGCCCGCACCCATCGCCGTTCAAACCCGCACCTGGTACAACGAGGATCTTGAGTCGAGCGCCTTTATCGTTCCCGGCGTGCTGGCTCTTGTCATGTCGGTCATCGGCGCCTTCCTCACCTCGCTCACGATCGCGCGCGAGTGGGAACGGGGTTCCATGGAGCAACTGATTTCCACGCCTGTCACTGCCATGGAGATCATGCTGGGCAAGCTTGCGCCCTATTTTGCTCTCGGCATGTTTGACGTCGCGGTCTGCGCGTGGATCGCCATCGGCTGGTTCCACGTCCCCTTTCGCGGCTCATTTCTTACGCTTACCTTCAGCTCGGCACTCTTCATGATCGTTGTGCTGGCGTTGGGATTCTTCATCTCGGTCCTGGCGAAGAATCAGTTTGCCGCCAGCCAGATCGCGTTGCTCATCACATTTCTTCCCGCCTTTCTGTTGTCGGGGTTCCTGTTTGCGATTGAGCAGATGCCGGTGGCGCTGCAATGGATCACGCGCATTCTGCCCGCGCGCTACTACGTCTCGGTGCTGAAGAAAATCTTCCTCAAAGGCACGCCGGTGGCGATGCTCTCTGCCGACCTGATTCCGTTGGCTATTTTCACATTGCTGCTTGCCACTGTTGCCACGCGCTCATTCCACAAGAGGCTGGAGTAAAGGAGGGTGCCGATGTTCGGACGCTTGAAGCAGATGCTGATCAAGGAGTTCATCCAGGTGGTCCGCGATAAGCGCACGCGCTTCATCCTCGTCGGTCCACCCATCATTCAGATGCTGGTCTTCGGATACGCGGCAACCTTCGAAATTCGCCACGTTCCCACGGTCGCGCTCGACCTCGATCACAGTCAGGAGAGCCGCGATCTGGTGTCGCGTTTTCGATCGAGCCCCTACTTCGACGTCGAGCGCCAGCTTACTGACTCGCGGCAGATTCGCGATCTTATCGACCGCGGCGACGCCACAGTGGGCATTGAGATCGATGCCGGCTTTGCACAAAAGCTGCGCAAGGGCGAAACCGCGCCGGTCCAGGTGATTGTGGATGCCACCAACTCCAACACCGCGCTCATCGCCTCGGCTTACATTTCCCAGATCGCCCTCGGTTTCGCTCAGAGCTATCAGACGGATCGCATCAACCACATCGCGCCGCAGATGATCGAGCAGATGCCGTCGGTTTCACTCGAGCAACGCCCGTGGTACAACCCCAACCTGAGCAGCCGCTGGTTTTTTGTGCCTGGCGTCATCGGCAGCCTGACGCTGGTGCTGGTCATTACGCTCACGGCATTCGCCGTGGTGCGCGAACGCGAGATCGGTACGCTCGAGCAGATTATGGTCACGCCGATCCGGCCTTTGGAGTTCATCCTGGGCAAGACACTGCCGTTCTTCCTCATCGGCCTCTTCGATGTCTCTCTGATCGCGGTGGTGGGGACGTTGTGGTTTCAAGTGCCGTTTCGCGGCCACGTCTCTGTCTTGCTTGCCGGTTCGGTGCTTTTCCTCATCTGTATGCTGGGCACCGGCCTGGTCATCTCCACCGTTTCGTCCACGCAGCAGCAGGCCATGGTCACGGCGTTCTTCTTCATCATGCCGGCCATCACGTTTTCCGGATTCGGATTTCCCATCGCCACCATGCCGCAGTGGCTGCAATATTGCACCTATCTCAGCCCGCTGCGTTATTTCCTGGTGGTGTTGCGCGCAACCTACTTGAAGGGCGTGGGGATGGACATCCTTTGGCCGCAGATGGCAGCCATGGCAGGGTTGGGACTGAGCCTGCTGACTATCGCGATCCTGCGCTTTCACAAGGCGCTGGATTAGGTTGCGTTTCGCACGACAGCCTTCGGGATGAGAAATTTTGCTCCAAAGCAGCAGATTTAGGCCAGTAGCGCGTGTGCGGGCCTCCACCCGGCAGCCAAAAGCGGGGTTGCCGGACCGGGTCTTGTGAAGAAATATGATGTTGAACGGGTTCAAAAAAAGATCGTCGCGGGAGGCAAATGGGGGTATATTGGGTTGCAGCCGGGAGGCAAAATGGAAATCCCGGCTATCACACCCTCAAGAATGACTGGTTCCCCTAACTTTGTCCTGGCCTCCTGAAAACAGGCCAAACCAACCAATGAGTAGGCAACTATTGATCGGAGGTCAATATGGGCTCGACAACTGTCACTACTCCTCCCGAAACCCTGGCCTCGCGAAACGAAGCCATTGGCGATACCCTGAAACCCGTTGTGGGGGCGACGACTTCCGCCGGAGTCTTCACCTTCACGTTGAAATCCTTCAAGATCACAGAAACTCGCGCGCTGCATAACGACACGGACTACGTCTCGCTCTCCGTCGTCGTCGGCACGAAACCCCCGACCACGGTGGTTAAATCCATGGGAGATGTCGACAACGGAACGCATGAGGTGAACCTGTCAGTCCCCAACATCGCGGTTCTCCCCAGCGAGTCGGTGGCGCTTACCTATTCCATCGTGAATGCCGGCGGAATCTCCAAATTCGAGCAACAGCTTCTGAAATGGGGCGAGTCCGCGGCGCAGCAGCTTGGCAACGAGGGGGTCAAAGCCTTAGGCGAACTGGGGAACGACCTGTTGCCCGGGTCAGGGCCCTTTATCGACGCCATTGGACAGGCCGCCTGGGGATGGCTTGATGGAAAGATCGATGGATTCCTTACCCCGGGTTTGTGCAATGGGCCGGTGGCCGGGGGCGATAAGGCCTACTCCGGTGCACAATTGGCCCAGCAAACCGCGGATGGCAAGGTCATCACCACCATCGAACTCAACAAAGGCACCAACTCGCCCGACGGGTGCGGGTCGAACTCGCGCTATTACGTCACCTGGTCGATCTCTGGGCCTGCTATATCCACAGGTGGGGGCCAACCGTCTGGCGGCGGAGGACCAGTTCCGTCACCCGGCAATCCTCCGCATCACCAGGACTGAACCGGGAATGCCTTGAACTCCGGCCGCCATCCTAAACGCTCTTTATTGGTTTAGGGTGGCAGCCCATATCAACACACCACCACACACCGGGGCAAACCGCGCCGCGCCCGTCCGGGCAACCACATCCAACCGTCCTATTGTCTTCAGCGGCATCCAGACGTCGGAACCTGGCGCGGGATCGCGCGGCTGTTTCTGCATCACGAATATCAGGGCTAACTAGTCTAGGCCTCGATTCATCACAGGCATTTACCGGGCGGGTCGCATCGTTTCGTCAGGGTGCATTTTGCCGGCCATCCGACCGCGCCCCAGACGCAATATGATTTGAATCACAGTTTCGGCGGGCTTCGCATCTTACTGATGTTGTACCTTTAGCTTTGGCGTCTATGCGCTGGAGAAGTGTACCGCCCGGCGGGAGCGGTCATCTGGCAAGGCTGGTCAGGCGCGGTTTCCTTGTCGGCGCCCAGCAGGACGGAATAACGGGAGGAGTTCGGCTCTTGACGATGGAATTCCACATTGCGCGCAAGGCGCGGGAACGCTACCAGTTCGCGGAGTCGCTCTTTTCCTACAACGGCAACGTGATTCTGGCCAATATCGGCGCCTGCCGGGAGTTCGCGCACCGCATGAATCAAGTGCGCAACGTCGAAAAGCATCCCAACCAGGCGGTTCATGCCGGTCAGCTGTTTGCGATGGGGCTCATTGACGAAGCCAGCCACGTGCTCATGGCCCGCTATCGCGAGCAGTTCGATCCCCAGGTCATGACCGCCGCTCTCGATTGGTTCGGCGCGCAGGTGGGTACTGACAATCTCGACAAGTTGCTGCTGGCCTTTGTCGATCGGTTCCCCGGACAGAGCGTAATGCGCGGCCTGGAGACGCCTGCCAAATGGCTCGCCGGCGAGACGGCTGGGATGCCGCATCGCGCCGCCGCTCTCGAAGAATTGCTTTTGCTCTGGTCGGCCAATCACAATCAGGCGTTCAAGCCGTTTGAAGAGCTTTTCGACGACCGGCCGCTGGCCGAAAAAACCGTCTACCGCCAGGTGACGGCGCAAATGCCCGAGTACTTCGCTTCGCGACCGCTGGTGCCGCTGCCGGGCGCCAAGCCCATGAGCCTGCTGGATCTGTTGCGTGCGCCCGCGCTGCGCTCGCCCGGCTCGCTCAGCGATCAACTTGAAATTATTCGCCAGCTTTGGAAGCCTCTGCTCGGCGACACTCTGGAGCGCTTTCTGCTGATGGCCGCGGAGGTTCTGCGCGAGGAAGAGCTTGCCGTCTGGACGCGATTCAATCCACCCGGGACCCGGCGCGGCCCGCAGCAATGGCCGTCATTCACGAGCCGGGCAGAAGTGCCAACCTTCGCCGATCACGAATACGAAAAATTCTCGCCTGACATGGCATGGATGCCGGGCGCGGTGCTCATCGCCAAGAGCACCTACGTCTGGCTGGCGCAGTTGAGCCGCCAATACGGCCGCCACATTGGCCGTCTCGACGAGATTCCCGACCAGGAGCTCGCCCTCCTCGCCGCACGCGGTATCAATTCCCTCTGGCTCATCGGCGTGTGGGAGCGCAGCCGTGCGTCGAAAACCATCAAGCAGCTTTGCGGCAACAGCGACGCCGTGGCCTCGGCCTATTCACTCTTCGACTATCGAATTGCCGACGATCTGGGCGGCGAAGCGGCCTACATCGTTCTGCGCGACCGCGCCTATCACCACGGCGTGCGCCTTGCCAGCGACATGGTGCCCAATCACATGGGCATTGACTCGCCCTGGGTGATCGAGCATCCCGAGTGGTTCATGTCGCGCTGGGATTCGCCCTATCCCGCATACGGCTTCAACGGCCCAGATTTATCGCACGACGGCCGCGTCGAAATCAAGATTGAAGACCACTATTTCGAGCAATCCGACGCCGCCGTGGTTTTTCGCCGCCGCGATAAGAACACTGGCGAAATCCGCTACATCTACCACGGCAACGACGGTACGAGCTTTCCCTGGAACGATACGGCGCAACTCGACTATCTGAACCCTGCTGTGCGCGAGCAGGTCATCCAGACCATCCTCCATGTGGCGCGCCTGTTCCCCGTGATTCGCTTCGATGCCGCCATGACCCTGGCCAAGCGGCACTTTCATCGCCTGTGGTTTCCCGGTCCGGGATCGAGCGGCGCTATTCCCTCCCGCGCCGAATACGGCATGAGTCAGGCTGAGTTCGACCGCGCCATGCCTCAGGAATTCTGGCGCGAGGTGGTCGATCGAGTCGCCGCCGAGGTTCCCGGCACGTTGCTGCTGGCAGAGGCCTTCTGGCTCATGGAGGGCTACTTCGTCCGCACGCTGGGCATGCACCGCGTCTACAACAGCGCCTTCATGATCATGCTGCGCGACGAAGACAACGCCAAGTACCGTTCGGTTATCAAGAACACGCTTGAGTTCGATCCCGACATCATGAAGCGCTACGTCAACTTCATGAGCAACCCCGATGAAAGAACGGCAATTGACCAGTTCGGCAAAGGCGACAAGTGCTTCGGCGTTGCCGTCATGATGTCCACGCTTCCCGGCCTGCCCATGTTTGGCCACGGCCAGATCGAAGGCTTCACCGAGAAGTACGGCATGGAGTACCGCTGGCCCCGCTATGAGGAGAATCCCGATCATTGGCTCGTCGAGCGTCACGAGCGCGAAATTGCGCCACTGCTCAAGCGCCGCTGGTTGTTTGCCGAGAGCGGCAACTTCCTGCTCTACGATTTCTTCGCCGCCAACGGGTCGGTGAACGAGGATGTCTTCGCGTATTCCAACCGCAACGGTAGCGAGCGCGCTCTGGTTGTCTACAACAACCGCTATGGCGACGCGCACGGAACCATCGACATCTCCGCCGCCTTTGCCGATAAGGGTTCGGGCCAGCTTGGCCAGCGGCGCCTGGCCGAAGGATTGGGCATCAGTGGAGACAGGGGCGCAATTGTTGCCTGGCGCGACTCGCTCACCAGTCTCGAATACCTGCGCCGCGCAAGTGATTTGCTCGACCGCGGCCTCACTCTCAATCTCCACGCTTACCAGTCCCATGTCTTCCTCGATTGGCGCGAACTGCGCCCCACAGCCGAGCAGCCATGGGACGGTTTATGCGACTGGCTCAACGGGCGCGGCGTTCCCAATATCGAAGACGAACTGGTCAATCTCGAGCTTCGTCCCGTCCACGATGCGCTGCGTCAGCTCCTCGACCCCGGCAAGGTGCGGCTCCTCGCCGGCCTCGCGGAGCATCGTCGGGCCATTGCCCCCGAGGGCGTCAGAAAACCCGAGCGCCAGCGGAGTCAGTTCCTGAAAGATGCATGGGAGTGCTGCGAAGCGTTTTTGCGCATTGCCCAGGCTGCCTACCGAGCGCGTCTGGTCCAGGCCGACCAGGCGCCCGGCAGCGAGCCAGCGGAACCAGCGTCCCTTGCGGGCGATTTCAGCCGGCGTCTCCGCGCTGCCATGCGCTTGCCTCAAGTCGAGGTGCTTTTCCCGGCCCCGTGGACCGCGGCCGCACGCCGCGTGTTGCCCAGTCCCAGTCCTCAATTCACGGCCACGGCCATGTGGGGCCCGGTCCTCGGCTGGTGTGCGCTGGAATTGCTCGCCGAGTCCGTCGATCCAATTGAGCCCGAGCGCGCGGCTCTCGATCTCTTCGATCGCCTGCGTCTTCGCGAGCCCTTTGCCAATGCCTTTGCCGCACTTGGCTTCGAGGGCGAAGAAGCATGGCGCGTCGCGGCCCGCATCAAAGTTCTGCTGCTCACCGGCGCTGGCGTGGGCGCGCCGCACAAGGCCGCGCCTGCTTCCGATTTCGATTCAGTGGGTGCCCCAGGTCTCGATTCTGAGACCCGGGAAATGAAACCCTCACGGGCAAAACCAGAAACCGTCCTTGAACCGTCGCCGTCTCGCGATGAAAAAATCGCGCTCGCGCCGGCTCTATGGCTCGATCCCGATGTCCGCTGGCTTTGCGGCGTGCATGAATCGGAGGGCCACATCTACCTGATCCGTGAACTCTATGAGGAACTGCTCTGGTGGCTGCTGATGCCCGCCCTGCTGAACCTTGCGGGCCAGGATGATCTTGTGGGCCAAGAGGCGCCCAGCCGCGACGTGGTGAAAGAACTGAGCAACACCGTCGAAGCGGCTCTGGCGTCGGCCAAGGCTGCAGGATATCGCATCGATTTGTTAGCCGGCGCGTTGCGTGGCCCGGTCGCAGCCTCCACCGCCGGCAAATCACCCGCGCCGGAAGCGAAGTCCGGGCATCGAAAGAAACCCGCGCGCAAACCAAAACCTTAAAACCGGGCACTGCGCGCATTCTGTAATTGCACAAATGCAACTGTCACAGTCCGCTGTGACCTCAGGCACATCGCGAGCATCCTGTTTGGGGTCAAAGTTTCGAAGGGACATTCTCTGGGAGAGAAGTTGCTAGGGAGGCTATGCTCCTTTCCGGTGCGCTGTCTTTTCACCGGTATCGAATCCATCGCCCGCGAGTTCGAGTTCTGTTCGTCCCGCCTTGACTCATCCTTCAGAGAACATGACCCGAACAAGAGCGCTTCAGGCAATGATGACTGCGCAAGAATGCCTGCCGGGGAGAGATCATGCAGAATGCCGCCCAGGGAGTCGCCAACGAAGTTCTTGAAGATCGCGAACGCCTGCTGATCGACCAGGCGGTCGCAAAATATGGAAGCCGGCCGGGAGCGCTTTTGGGAATTTTGGAGGCCGTGCAGTCCGCCAACGCCCACAAATACCTTTCCATGGAAGCGTTGCGCTACATCGCCGACCAAACTGGCGTTCCGTTTGCAAGAATCTATAGCGCGGCAACGTTTTATTCGCTCTTCAATCTCTATCCTCAGGGCGACAACGTCATCTGCGTTTGCCGCGGAACCGCCTGCCACACCCACGGCTCCCGCGATCTGCTCGGTAAGCTCTGCCATGATCTTGGCCTGAGCGATCAAGAGGCCGACCCCAACAGCGAAGCCGACAAAATGTTGCTTACTACCGCCGACAAACGCTTCACGGTTCGCACCGTCGCCTGTTTTGGCCAGTGCGCGCTCGCCCCCGTGGTCGAAGTCAACCACCACATTCTCAGTCACGTGAATGAGCGCACATTGCAGCGGGAAGTGAAGTCGTTGACACAAAGGGAGGAAGTGATGCCGCGCATTCAGGATATTGGCGCGTTCAACGCGGTGCGTGAATCCGGACTTGCCAAGCTGACGCCTTCGATCCCCCGTATCACGGTGGGCATGGGTACATGTGGCCGCGGCAACGGGGCCGAAGAGGTCTATCACGCGTTGAATGAAGGCATTCAACGCGGCGGCCTCGATGTCCTGCTCGCCAGTGTGGGCTGTTTCGGTTCCTGCTTCCAGGAGCCGCTCGTCAGCGTCCGCCTTCCCGGCTAGTCCCATCGTGGTACTGCGGCGCGTCCAGGCCAACGATGCCGCGCGCATCCTCGAGGGCGTCTCCAGCGGAGTTCTTCCGCCCGATCTCATCTACTGCAAGATCGAGGAGTGGGATCACATCACAGCGCACCTGCGCTACGGACAGGGCTATCCCGAAATCCCGTTGTGGAACGCAATTCCGTTCTTCAAAGGCCAAAAAAAGATCGTTCTGCGTAATTGCGGCCTCATCAGCCCGTCGGACATTGAAGAATACGTCGCAGTAGGCGGCTACCAGGCGCTCTACAAAGTGTTAATCGACAGCCGCGCCGACGCCGTCATCGAGCAGGTCAAAGCCTCCCGCCTTCGCGGCCGCGGCGGCGCGGGCTTCCTCACCGGCAACAAGTGGGATTTCCTGGCCAAGGCCAAAGCGGACGCCAAATACATCATCTGCAACGCCGATGAGGGCGACCCCGGCGCCTATATGAACCGCAACGAGATCGAAGGCGACCCGCATTCGATGATCGAGGGCATGATTATAGGCGCGTACGTGATGGGCGCAACCGAGGGCATCGTCTATGTGCGCGCCGAGTACCCGCTCGCGGTGCGCCGCCTCACCCGCGCCATCGAGCAGGCCCGAGAGTACGGGATGCTGGGAAAGAACATCCTCGACCGCGGCTTCAACTTCGACATCGAGCTGGTGCAGGGAGCCGGGGCCTTCGTCTGCGGCGAAGAGACCGCGCTGATTGCTTCGCTTGAAGGTTTTGCCGGCCGCCCGCGTCCCCGTCCGCCCTATCCTGCGCAAAAGGGGCTGTGGGGCAGGCCCACCAACATCAACAACGTTGAGACCTGGTACAACATCGTCCCCATCGTCAGCCGCGGTCCTGTTTGGTTCGCTGAAACCGGCAGCGCCAAGAGCCCCGGAACCAAGGTCTTTTCACTGGTGGGCAAGGTGCAAAATACCGGTCTCGTCGAGATGCCGCTCGGCGCCCCGCTCAGAACTTTCATCTACGACATCGGCGAAGGCGCAGTCGCCGGCCGCAGCGTAAAGGCAGTGCAGACCGGCGGCCCATCGGGCGGTTGCATCCCCGTCGAAATGCTCGATACTCCGGTCGATTACGAAAGCCTGGCGCAAATCGGCTCCATCATGGGCTCCGGCGGCATGGTGGTCATGGACGAAGACAATTGCATGGTCGATGTGGCCCGATACTTCATCGAATTCACGCATTCGGAGTCCTGCGGCAAGTGCGTCCCTTGCCGGGTCGGCCTCAACAAATGTCTGCGCATCCTCAACTCCATTACCGCAGGCAGAGGCACCGCCAGGCACCTCAACCTGCTCGACGAGCTCGGCCGCATGATCCGGGAGTGCTCGCTCTGTGCGCTGGGCCAGTCCGCGCCCAACCCCGTGCTCACCACCATCCGCCACTTCCGCGATGAGTATGAAGATCACATCGTTGCTCACCGTTGCCGCGCCGGCGTCTGTCAGGAACTTGCCCTCTCGCCCTGCGAAAACAGTTGCCCGTTGCGCATGAATATTCCCCGCTTCCTCGAGCTGTACCGGGAAGGCAGGCTGGACGACGCCTTCGAGTCGGTGATCCTCGACAATCCCTTGCCCGCGTCTACGGGCCGCGTCTGCCAGCATCCCTGCGACACGCGCTGCCGCCGCCAATCCTTCGACGAAGTGGTGAACATGCGCGAAGTTCATCGCCTCATCGCCGACTCGATCTACCAATCCGATCGTTTTGAGGCAATGCTCAAGCGAATCCTTGAGCGCAGGCTCGCGCCCACAGGCCACAAGGTGGCCGTAGCCGGCGCCGGTCCCACCGGCCTCACCGCGGCCTTCTATCTTGCCATGCTCGGCCATGACGTCACCATATTTGAAGAGCGCGGCGAAGCCGGCGGTATGCTGCGCTTCGCCATTCCCGAGTACCGGCTGCCCAAGGCTGTCCTGCGCCGCGAGCTCGATCTCATCGAGGGCGTCGGCGTCAAGTTTGTCTTCAATACCCGCGTCGGCTTCGATCTTCCGCTCAACGATTTGGCCGCCAGTTTCGACTCCGTCTTCCTCTCCATCGGAACCTGGAAAGAGTCCTGGCTCTATCTGCCCGGAACGGAGTTGAAAAACGTATATCCGGCTCTGCCGTTCCTTGAAACGGTCGCCCGAAATGAAAAGATCTGCGACCGGTTCCCGCGTCGTCATTATCGGCGGCGGCAACGCGGCCATCGATTCCGCGCGCACCGTGGTGCGCATGGGCGCCCAGGCTACCATCCTCTACCGGCGCGAGCGCAAAGATATGCCCGCCATCGACGAAGAGATTCAGGCTGCCGAGGAAGAAGGCGTGCGCCTGGTCTTTCTCGCCGCGCCTCACCGCATCATGGGCGGCGCCGACGGCAGCGTGAAGGCCATCGAGATCGTCAAAACGCGCCTCGGCGAGTACGACAAATCGGGCCGCCGCCGTCCCATCCCGACAGATGAAGTCCAGCGCTTCGATTGCGACAGCGTCATCCTGGCCGTGGGTGAAACCTTCGACATGGATTTCTGCCGCGCCTCCGGCCTCGAGCTCAAAGAGGAAGGCACCATCGTTGTGGACCGCTTTACGCTTGAGACCAGCCGTTCCGGCTTCTATGCCGGCGGCGACGTCATCACCGGCGCCTCCAACATGTCCAACGCCATGAGTGGAGGCAAGCAGGCGGCGCGCAAGATCGACGAACGGCTCATGGGCGGCGAGCGATGGGAACAGATCTTTCCCGAGTTCGATTACAGCCACCAGGCTCCGGAAGAGCCGAGCCTCAGCCGCCGCCACACGGCTCGTTCGCTTGCCGCGCAGGTAAGGGCGCGCACGCAGCAGGAAGTTGTCGCCAATCTCAGTCCGCAGGAGGCTCTGGAAGAGTGCCGTCGCTGCCTGCGCTGCGATTTGCGGCCCGCACCCAGCGCCAGTTGAGGCCATGGAGAAAGAGATGAGCACTAACTTGCCGACCAAAAACATCTCCGTTCGAATTGATGGTGAACTGGTCACCGCGCACGAGGGAGACACCATCCTTGAAGCGGCTCGCGCGAATGGGAAGTACATTCCCACGCTCTGCTATCTCAAGGGCCTGAGCGCGGTCGGCGCTTGCCGCCTGTGCATCGTAGAACTTGCCGGAACCGATCGCCTGCTGCCGGCATGCACTACGCCCATTCAGGAAGGCATGTCGATCAAGACCACGTCGGCTAAGCTCACCCTCTACCGGCAAATGGCCATCGAACTGCTCCTTGTCGAGCGCAACCATGTCTGCTCCTCCTGTGTCTCCAACGGCCATTGCGAACTGCAATCCATGGCGCAATCGCTGGGCGTCACGCACGTGCGCTACGCCTACAACAATCCGCGCCTGGCCGTTGACATGTCTCATCCCCGCTTCGTCCTCGATCACAACCGCTGCATCCTCTGCACGCGCTGCGTCCGCGTCTGCGCTGAGGTAGAAGGAGCAAACGTGTGGGAGGTTGCCTCGCGCGGCATCCATTCACGCGTCGTGAGCGATCTCAAAGACGACTGGGGCAAAGCGCGCAACTGCACTACCTGTGGCAAGTGCGTCCAGGCGTGCCCCACTGGCGCGCTGGCGGAAAAGGGCTTCGCGGTTCACGAGATGGTCAAGCAAGGCGAGCAGATCAGTCGCCTCGCCGCGCAGCGGGCCGGCAAGGCCCACTAGTACTGGTATCGCGTTATTTCGTAATCACCGCGAAGTAGCGCCGGTCTCCAGACCGGGCCCCCGGCGAGCGCGTTTTTGGCTCGCTGGGGTGGTAGACCGGCCGTCGTGCGGGCCCCCAGGCCCGCACCATCTGCGGCCGAAGCCCCACCCACGTAATCGTCTCGGTCATTTGCCAAAGGCCCGTCTTCACGTTCAATGGCGTTAAAGACTGGGCAAGTGCACTTCGACGCGATCAATCAGGGAACGGAAGGCCCCCGCCCCTTCGCATCCTCGGGCGCCGCAGCGCGCGGCCTGGTTTTGCGATAGACGTTGGCAACCGCCAGCGTCCAGAGGGGAACCATATCGACACCGGGTATGAGCTTGGCCGCGAACGACGGCAGGAACTCCCAGTGCCAGCCGAGAAGGAAGGTCAGCACGCCACCGATGCAGAGATCGAGCAGGTCATCGGCGGGCGATGCATAGCCCTCGACGAATAAAGGAAGCACGGCAACCTGGGCCACGTCGGCGACGATGGCCACGAGAAGAGCGGCTTTCAGCCGCGGACCCGCGGAAATTGTGACGCTGTCATTGCTCGGGCTCTTCGGCTTGAGCGTTTCCGCCATATGTCAAGTATCGTCTACGCCCGGGGTACAAGGGAAAATCGGCCGGATGGTAACGTGTAGTGCGCAGGCGGGGTGAGGATAAGTTTCCGCTTGACACGAGAAGAGTGGTGTTTTAAAAGTGCACTCATGCTCCGGCCCTTCCCCTGATCGATCGGGGCTCCAGGAAACCGATCTGTAGCCCACAAGGGGTTATCAAGGCCAAGCGCCGAGTGCATCGTTGCTCCCCATAGGCCCCTCTTCATCCGCCTGGTTGCCTTGAGCGAAAACAGAAGACGAGAGCGGGGCTGCGGCATTCTCGATTCTGCTCTTTTCTGAAACATCAAAGTCATGTGGCTTTTTCCTTAAGACCAATCCGCCGACCACAGTTCTCCAGGAGGATGACATGCGAAGAGTGAACGTGCTGAGCGTTTTTTGTCTTGTGGCAACGGTACTTCTTGCCCAGTCTTTAACGCCATTGAACGTGAAGACGGGCCTTTGGCAAATGACCGAGACGATTACGTGGGCGGGGCTTCCGCCGCAAATGCAGGCTGCAATGAACAACGGGCACGTCGTGAACTACAAATCGTGCGTAAAACCGGCAGACTTGAGCAGCAATCCGTGGGCGGAAGGATCTGGACAAAAATGTCATTGGACCGTTCTGAGTTCCAATGGCAGCGACATGGAGGTGCAGGGAGAGGCTTGCGATTTGGGCAAGGACTACGGCATGACCGCCAATGCTAAAGGCACAATCCACGTCATCGATTCGCAAAGCGGCACGGGAACCTTCGACATCACTTTGACAGGCAACGGCCAAACCATGCACGGCCATGCTTCGTACACGGGCAAATGGGTCGCCGCAACTTGCCCTGCTAACCTGAATTAACACGCGCCTGCCGAAGGCGGCTGACCTCACCTTTTTATTGCTTATCCGTCGCGCAGAGGCCCGGCACCCGAACTGCCCGGTGAGTCGCTTGCACCTTTCCAAAAGTTTGAGGAATCCAAATCAGCAAGGGGGAAATTGCGCCTACGCCGGAGAAAATTGCATTCATTACGGGTGGAAATCGCGGGCTGGGGTTCCAGACCGCGCTCGAATTGAAGGACAAGGCCGAGGTGGTCATCGGGTCGCGGGACCTTGCGCAGGGCAAAGAGGCCGTGAAGAAGCTGCGCGCGGCGGGAGCGGACGCCGAGGTGCTGCAGTTTGACGTCACGCAGCCAGCCAGCCATCAGGCAGCCTACGACTACTTCAATTCGCGCTATGGACGGCTGGACATTCTGGTGAACAACGCCGGAATTGCGGGCGGAACGTTTCCGGGTTCGGGTCCGGAGCACCGGGCGGCCGATGTGCCGATTGCGCTGCTGCGCAAGGTGTTCGATACCAACTTTTTTGCACCGGTGGCGCTCACCGGGACCCTGCTGCCGCTGCTCAAAAAGAGCCCGGCTGGCCGGATTGTGAATCTGTCGAGCATTCTTGGGTCGCTCACGCTGCACGCCGATTCACAATCGCCCTTTTACCATGCCAAATCCTTCGCCTACGACGCCTCGAAGACCGCGCTGAACGCGTTTACGGTGCACCTGGCGTATGATTTGCGCGATACCAAGATCAAGGTGAATTCGGCCCATCCTGGCTGGGTAAAGACAGACATGGGAGGGCCGGAAGCTCCGATGGAGCTGGCCGAGGGCGCGAAGACGAGCGCCGCGCTGGCAACGCTGCCCGACGATGGGCCCACGGGTGGGTATTTTCATCTGGGACAGACGCTGCCATGGTAAAGGCAGGGGCCAAGACGCTCCAGCGAGCAAAAATCGCTCGATGGGAACCCCGGAAGAGAAGGCGGTAGCAGGCTCAATCACAGTCAAAAAATGCTCAGGCAAGTCCTCGCGGAAGTTTCACGGGTTGTGAGATTCTCATTCCGGCGCCCCGTTGCCGTGAACCTTGGTGGTTTGGGTCCAGTTTCCGCTGAGCACCCCGTTCGGGTTTGAGTTCGGAAGGTTGGTCTGGTACCACTGGCTTCCGTTGGTCCAGGTCTGCGAATAGCCGCTGGAAACCTTCGTGGTGCTTCCGTTGGGGTTCATCACCGTTTCCTGGTCCAGCGAGTAGTCCACCCAGTCGGAGGCAGCCGTGCTTTGCGCATTCATTGACGCGTTGGCGTTGTTCATCGCGCTTTCGAATTGCGACTCCTGCTGCTGCATAAACGCCTGGTGCTCCGCCGCCGAACGCTGCATGATCTGCTGGAACTGCTGATAGATCATCTGGCTCTCCCGTTGTTCCTGAGCTGTCAAATCAGCCATCGCCTGCTGGCCCTGCCGCTGTTGGCGCTGCAAGGCTGCCTGCGTCCACTGCGGGGAGTTCACGCCGTGCGGCAGGTTGTTGCCGTCGACCAACTGTACCAACGCGTCGAGCCGCCCCTGGGGCGCGGTGAGCACGTCGACTCTGGCCCAGCATGTGCCGCCATAGAGGGCGATGCTCATGGCCGTGCTCCGATCGTTGTTCATTGTGCACTCTACCGCCGTCCGCAGCCGCTCCTCCACCACGAACGACCCGTTCACCAGTTCGATTCTCATCGCCGCAGTGTCCGCTGTACTCTCGGTTCTCATAGCCGGCGCCACACGGCTATTCAACTGATTCTTCTGCGCCGCCAGCCCCTGAGCCCATTGCGAATAAGCCGGCGTCACCGTCATCGGCCCCACCACGTGCACACCGCCTTGCATCGTGCCCAGGTAATACTCGAGGAAGGCGGCCGCCGAAATCTGTCCGGAGATATTCGCGCATCCGCTGTTCAACGGGCCTCTCGCGTTGGGGTGCCACTGCCAGCCGATCACCGGCTCAATCCGCATCTGCATTAAGGCATCGGGCGAGTAGGCGCGAAAGACTGGCCACGGCGAAAACGTGCAAGCGCTGATCATCGTGATTCCCTGCAAATTCCACCCGGCAGGGATGGTCAAGGTTGCCGAGGGCATGTTGTTCAGGGATGGATCGGTGATGGTGGCCGTCGTGAATCGATTGGGCAGAGGCGAGGCTGAGACGTATTTTGCAGCCCCGGGCTTGCCGCCTGATTGCGCGTCAGGGCTAGCGCTTCCGCCTCCAGACGGCGCAGCGCTTTGAGACGGCTTGCATCCGGCCAGTAGGACTGTGAATGCGCAAAACATGGCGATACTACGACTCGACTTGCTCATTTAGGGGAATCTCCTTCTCGGTACCGCGTCAATGGATTGTATCGTGCAGGCAATGGGTGGCCATAGAATAAAGCGCATTCCCCGGCGGCGGATCGCTCGATGAGGCCCGCCAAGGACCAAACACGCAGTGCCTGGTGATCGGAAACGCGAGAGGCTTTGGCGTGAGGACTTACTATTTCAAGAACCCGGCGCTTGCCAGCAAATGCCAAAGCATGACACCCTTTTAAGAAGTGCGCAAAATGCGCAAACCAAGGAGTGTGTCGACCCCCATGCCCATACAACCCACTGCGAAGATCTGGCACAACGGCAACCTGATTCCCTGGGAGCAGGCAACCATTCACGTGATGAGCCACGTAGTGCACTACGGCTCGAGCGTATTTGAGGGGATTCGCTGCTACGGGCAACCGCATGGGTCGGCGGTCTTCCGCCTGCCGGAGCACATGCAGCGGCTGCTGGACTCGGCCAAGATCTACCGCATGGAGATTCCGTTCACGCTCGAGGAACTTTGCGCCGGGGTAGTTGACGTGATTGAGGCCAATGGCGTGGCGCCGTGCTACATCCGGCCGATTGTGCTGCGCGGCTACGGCGAGATCGGCGTAAGCCCCAAAGGATCGCCGGTTGAGGTCTATATCGCCAACTTCCCGTGGGGCAAGTACATCGCCGGCCACGGGGGCGCGGATGTTTGCATTTCGAGCTGGAATCGGCTGGCTCCGAACACCATGCCTGCCCTGGCCAAGGCCGGCGCGAACTACATGAATTCGCAGCTCATCCACATGGAAGCCGAGACGAACGGCTACCACGAGGGGATTGCGCTGGACGTGAATGGGCTGGTGAGCGAGGGATCGGGCGAGAACATCTTCATCGTGCGCAACGGGGTGCTTTTTACGCCGCCGCTGGCCAACTCCGCGCTGTCGGGCATCACGCGCGACAGCGTGCTGACCATCGCGCGGCACCTGGGCATGACGGTGACCGAGCAATCCCTCCCGCGCGAGCTGCTGTATATCGCCGACGAGGTGTTCTTTACCGGAACGGCGGCCGAGGTTTCGCCGATTCGCTCGATCGATCGAGTTGCCATTGCCGACGGAAAGCCCGGCGAGATCACCAGGAAGATCGCGGACGAGTTCTTTGGCATTGCTAACGGCCTGAAACCCGACCGCTTTGGCTGGCTGACGCCGGTGAAGGTGGATGCGGACGAGGCGGTGACAGCGTAAAAGGCGGTCAGTGATCAGCGATCGGAAGCGGGCAGCCTGGAGCGGGCTGCCCGCTTTGCATTTGGAGCGGGTCTCCCGCCGCTCGGAAGGGCGGTGCGATTATCATGAAGCAGGAAATCCCACCGCGCGAAAGGACGATTGCCGCCAAGTGAAGCCCGACATGAAAGTCTCGTTGGCCGGAATAGAGCTGGTAAATCCGGTGATTGCCGCCAGCGGTACTTTTGGATACGGCATTGAATTTGAAGAGATTGTTTCGCTGGAGCGGCTGGGCGGATTCGTCACCAAGGGGATCTCGCTGGAGCCGATGGTGGGCCACGCCGCGCCGCGCATGGTGCAAACCGCCGCGGGAATGCTCAACGCCATCGGCCTGCAGAATGTGGGCGTGGAGGAGTTTGTAGCGCATAAGCTGCCGTCCATGCGGCGATACCCGCAATGCAAAGTGATCGTGAATGTTTTTGGGCACACGGCAAACGAGTATATCGCGGTGATCGACCGGCTCAACGATGCCGAGGGGATTGCCGCGTACGAGCTGAACGTTTCGTGCCCCAACGTGCAAGCCGGCGGAATGGCTTTTGGCGCGGATCCATATGCCCTTGAAGAGCTGGTGGAGCGGACGAAAAGAATTGCCATTCAGCCGCTCATCGTGAAGCTCACGCCAAACGTCACCTCGGTCGCTTACATGGCGCGCATCTGTGAAGGTGCGGGAGCGGACGCCCTCAGCGTCAGCAACACCTTTCGCGCCATGGCCATCGACGCCGAAGAGCGCAAGCCGCGGCTGAGCAATGTGACCGGCGGGCTGTCCGGTCCGGCCATCAAGCCGATCGCACTGCGCATGGTGTATGAGACGGCGCAGGCGGTCAAGATTCCCGTGCTGGGAATGGGCGGAATTGTAACGGCCCAGGATGCGGTGGAGTTCCTGCTGGCCGGGGCGACAGCGGTGCAGGTGGGCACAGCCAGCTTCGCCGATCCGCGGGCCACCGAACGGCTGGCGCGGGGCCTGGAGTCGTGGTGCAAGAGCCACGATGTGGCCAAAGTGAGCAGCCTCACGGGTGCGCTGGAAGTGCAGGGGACACGGAGCAGGGAATAGGGAACAGAGAACAGAGAACAAAGAACAGAGAACAGAGAACAGAGAACAGTATCCCCTATCTCTTACCTCTCTCTTTTCTCTTATCTCTTAACTACAGCCGCTTGATGAAGGCCAGCGCCTCGGCGAGCTGCGGAAAGCGTCCCTCCTCGGCTTTGAACTCGCGGGAGTGAACGCAGCGGCGCAGGCCGCGCGCCTTGACGGGATGCTTGAGGTGCAGCATCTCGTGGTAGAGCAGGTACTCGATGGCGTAGCGCGGGCTGGAGGGACGGTCGAAGACGCGGCTGACGACGATGGTGTTGTGTGCGGCGTCGTAGTGGCCGAGCGAGCGCTTGGCGTGGTGCTCGCTCCAGGTGAGCTCGGGACGGCCGAGCAGCCCGCCGAAGAACCGCATGTTGAGCGAGTCGAAGACCTCTTCGAGATGAAAGTAGCGTCCCTCCGGACCGAAGTAGCGCTTGCTTCCGCGCGTCGTACGGACCAGTTCGGTTTGGCGCGTGACGGCGGCCGAGGAGGCGAAGCGCTTGTAGCGCAGGTTTTGCGCGGCCTCGATGGGCCTGCGGTAGAGCTTGGCGAGAAGGATGTGCGCGATGGCGTGGAGGACGGACTCCGGCGCGCCCTCCAGCAGATCGGAGAGGCTGACATGGATCTCGCCCTGGCGCAGGCGGATAGTGGTGTTCAGCGAGGTAAAGCGGCGGAAGCGCACATGGATGGGCGGCATGGGCGCGCGCGGACGGAGGGCACGGTACTCTTCGTGGAAGATTGGGACGACGTCGGGGGGCACTAAATGGAGGATAGCAGGGAACTGGGAGTAGGGAATAGAGAATAGGGAGTAGGGAGCAGGGAGCAGGGAGCAGGGAGTAGGGGTTGGCAGCCAACATGAAGAACTCTTACCCGGGATGATACGATTCACCCTTCGCTTCTTGCTTTAACGCGGATGATTTCTCTGCTTGGCGCGCCGGGGGCGCACGGTGCGCCTGCAGGTCAGGGAGATTGGCCGACGGCCCGCGGAGATTAGAATCCGAGAAACTTCTTTAGGTTCGCGATCTGGCTCTCTGTCATCTCGTATTTATCGAACGACCCCTTCTCATTGCCCCTGAACACAACGCCGAAGTCTTTGGTTATGATCGCGACCTTTCCGTCGCTCGTGGACACTGCGAACTTCAACTCAACGGCAATTTTCTTCCCGCTGTTGTTGGTGCAATCGAAGTGCTCGGTTGTCCCGGTGATATTGCCGCTGAAGTTGCCTCCAAGTGAGAGGGACAGATCCTGAGAGTAGGCGCAAGATAAACTGTCGGCTGGCGTCAAAAGGCGATATGTCCCGGTTCCATTTGTCACTGGCTGCGATGGCTGCGCAGGAGGAGGCGCAAGCAGCGATCCCTCTCCCGCAGGTCTCCACTCCGCCACCCTGCGCTCTACCTCGGCGATTTGGGCGCCGGGCATTCCATTGGCCAACGAATCTCTTACCTGGACCAAATTAGCCAGCGTTTTGCCGCTAAAGCCATTGTCTTTCTCCGAAAGGACAATCGATAACCACACATACGCGCTTGCATTGTCCTTGGGAACCACTTCTCCACTCAAATAGTCGGAGCAGACCTCCATCTGAGCCCGCACATCTCCTTGACCCGCTGCTTTGCTCATCCAACGGAGGGCCTCGGCCGCGTCCTTGGTGACACCGTTGCCGTGAAGATAGAGAAGGCCAAGATTCCGCTGAGCGCTGGCCTTCCCTTTATCGGCAGCTTTCTGGAACCACTGCGCGGCCTGCGCGTAATCCTGCGTCACTCCTGTTCCCTGCTCATAGTCGAGGCCAATGCGAACCTGAGCATCAAGATCTCCCAACTCCGCGGCCTTTAGGTACCAGCTGGCGGACTCGGCATCGTCCTTAGCCACTCCCAACCCGCCATCGTAATCATCACCAAGCTCGTTCTGAGCCGTCGCGTCTCCTATCTCGGCGGCTTTGCGCGCCGTGTCGACGGATTTACTCGCATTGGGGTCGATTGCCGGTTTCCACTCATTCACCCTATGCTGCGCCTCCTCGGTCTGTGCGGCAGTCAAATGCCCGGCAACCGAGTTCCGCAATTCGTCGATTTGTTTTTGGGTGTCGGCCCCAAAGCGCGAATATGCAAGGCTCAACCATACATAGGATTCCAAATAGTCCTGCGGCACACCGTTTCCTGCAGAAAACAGCCCACCGATTGCGTACTGAGCGGTCGCATTCCCCTGTTCAGCAGCCTTTTTCAGCCAGATTGCGGCGTCTTCCGGGCTCTTCGGAACTCCTTCTCCCAAGGCGAATGCAGTTCCTAATCCCAACTGAGCGGTCGGGCTGCCTTGCTCGGCTGCCTTACGGTTCCAGTTGGCGGCCTCGGAGTAGTCCTGTGGAACAAAATTGCCCTGGTGATACATTTCACCGAGCCTGGCTTGAGCTGACGCGTATCCCTGCTCGGCAGCTTTGCGCAACCAGCGAATGGCTTCGGCGTGATCCAGCTGTTCTTCCCAGCCCTGGTCGTACATAAGGCCAAGCGTGTACTGCGCGGATGGGCTACCCTGCGCAGCAGATTTGCACACCGCTTCAGCAGAGAACGCGCGGTCAGGAGATTGCGGAGGTTTGCTTCCGAGCGTTTTGGCGTTCAGTGCAGTAAGCGTCTTCTGGTCAAGCTGGCCCGTGGGTGGAAGGCTATGATCTGCCTGAAACTTTTTGAGAGCGGCTATCGCCTTTGCTCCCATCACGCCGTCAGCCGCCCCAGGCTGGTACCCGAGCCCCAGAAGCCGCTCTTGCACTTCCTGAATTGTCTCCTTAGCGGCAGGGGTTGAATTTGCAGGGGCCGTCGATTGTGTCTGTGCGAATGTTTTCGCTGTAAAACCGATCGAAGTCGTTAAGAAGAAGACGATCGCCACGTTTAGAACAGGTAGACATGTCTTCACTTTCATGGCGCGGATTATATCAGGGGTGCTACCGGATTCAAATTCATCGAATCTCTACAGTCAAGGAGCAGGAAAAGCAGCTAAAACCATAAAACCGATTTTTCCGACACATTGGTCTGTTTAGCTGAATTTAAAGGAAAGAGGGGCTATGGCGGGCTCATTCAACTCCCTATTCCCTGCCGCCTACTCCCTGCTTTATTTCGGCTCTGCCCGGTCCTGGCCCTTTTCGTCCGGGTGGGCTTTGAAGTAAGCCTCCTGGTCGGCAGCGATCTGTTTGGTCTGGTCGGCAAGATCGCCGGCGCTATCAACCGCCTCCTTCAGAGACAATTCAAAGACCGGCTCGCTGGGAAGGTCGTGCAGCACTCCCTGCCAGCGCTGGATGCTCTCGTTGAGTCCCTTCAGCGATTTGCGAATATCGGCCTTGCGCTCGGAGAAGACATCGAGGTTATCGCCGAGCTCGTCCATGAGGGCGGTGAAGTCCTGGAGCTCATCGTCGATGCGGCGGGCGCGGGCGGGGGATTTGGCGCGCTTGATCAGGCCCTTGATGGTATCCGAACGCTCATTGAGGAATTTGACGTAAAGGTCCACGCGCGCAACAGGATCGATGCCGGCCTCGGCGATCTGTTGGGCCTGCGCATCGGTCAACGGATTGCGCTTCTCGTTTTGCGCGGCCAGCGGCGCGGCCAGCATGAGGCAGAACAGGATGGCAGCGAGAGTGCGCATCGGCGTCCCTCCGGCGTTTCTATTTTAAACAGGGAGCAGAGAACAGAGATCAGGGAAGGGAACGAAACGCGCATGTCTCGAACAGGACGAGGGTCTGCAACCGCTATTTCTGGAAGACCTGCATCATGGTTGCGTTCTGCGCCTGCGAGACCTTCGCGAGAGTTTGTTCCACCAGCGGGCGGTCTTCAACGCTGCTGGCTCGCAGCATCTCGTTGAGGCGGAAAGCGGTGCGGTTGAGCAGGATCTCAGCGTTTTTAAGGCGCTTGTCGTTGTCGGCCACCGAGAGATGGATCTTCTGCGCGATGTGCTGGATCCGCGTGAGCAGGTTGCTTGCCTTCACCACGTCGCCGGCCGCGTATTGGCGAATGCTCAGCTCCGTCATCTGCTGCACCAGTTGGGCGTAGAGGAAGCACTGCTCGCGGGGCTGCGCCTGGCTGGCCCTCGCTTCGAGGGCATCAATGCCTTGCTGGTCATTCGGGGCATTGTCGGGAGACGAGGCACACACCGGGAATGCACTCATGCCGAGCGCAAGGAGCGCGGCGATTGGCACTATAGTCCGCACTTGGAACCTCCCGTGATGCGGTTCTGCCCCAAGGTGTGACTATAGTAGCCACACTTTGGATCAAACGGCAAGCATTAAGATGCGGGATTTTGATACGGCGATAACGAAATCCCAAATTGGAGTGTGTCTGCCCGGATTGGAAGGTAGAGGCCGGACTCCAGCGATGGCTTACGGGCTATCTTTCGAGCATCTGCAGGCGCTGGCGGGCCTGCCACTCCTCGTTGGGGAATTTCCCGGCCGCCGCATCGAGAAAGCGGCGGTAATAGGCTGCCGCCTGCTCTTTTTGATGGAGTGAATCGTAAGCGGTGGCCCAGAGAAAGAGCGTTGCGGGGCTTTCCGGCGCGTACCTTGAGCGCATGGTCAGCGCGTGTACGGTCACATCGGGGTGACCGGTCTTTGAGGCGGAAAAGGCCAGGCCGCTCCAGCCGTCAGCGCTCGCCGGATCGATCCGGGTGGCTTTGTCGAAGGTCGCGTATGCTGCTGCAAGCTGCTGCTGGTGCACCAGGTTCTGACCGTGCGCCACCAGCAGGCTGGCATCGTCGGGGCTGGCAACCATCAGGCCCATGTAGAGCTTGTCGGAACCGGCGTAGTCTCCCGCATCGGCCATTACCGCAGCCAACATGCGAGTAATGGCAGGGTCAGCGGGATGGGCTTCGTGAAGCTTTTCGAAAAGAGGGAGGGCCTCGGCCTTGTCCTGGTCGGCCAGCACAGTCGCCAGTTGCGCGGTGAGCGTGGGGTCATCGGGATTCTTGTCGAGCGCGGCGCGTAGGAGGGTTTCGGCCTCGGCGTATTGCTTGCGCTCAATCAGCAAGTGGGCCAGGCCGGCGTTGGCGGGAGCAGATTGGGGGTCGGTTGCCAGGACGCGGCGATAAGCGGCTTCGGCGGCGTCGTTTTGGCCCGATTTTTCGGCAAGCTCGGCGGCGAGCAGTGTGTCGGCCGGCGTTTCCGGCGAGAGCTTGAGGGCCTCGATCAGGTCATTGGAGGCTTCGGCGGGATCGGTGTCGCGATCGATGCGTGCCAGGGCACGCCAAGCGCGAGCCTTGAGCGCGGGACCGGCCTCGCCTGGGTCAAGGGTGGTGGCTGTGACGAGTTCGGGGCGGGCCTCGTCCAGCTTGTTTTCGCGAGCAAGGAGCAGGCCCAACGAGATGTGCGCCTCAAACGATTTGGGATCGGCGGCGATGGCGCGGCGATAGAAAGCGGCAGCATCGTCGAGACGATTTTGCGCGTCGGCTACGTAGCCTGCGTCAAAGAGGGCGCGGGCATCGGAGGGATGGGTCGCCAGCCACGGCTCTAGCTTGGCTTCGGCCGTCTTCCACTCGGAACTGGCGATTGCGGCTTCGGCGCCGGCAACCGCATCCGAAACGGGCTTGGGCATTGGGGTGGAAGCATTGGCCGGCGGTGTCGGCGAGCCGGAAGAGGAGGTTTGCGCCAGGAGGGCGGACGATGTGGAGACGAAAGCCCAAACAAGGGCAAGCAAAGCAGTACGGAACACAAAAGCCTCAGTTCACAGTGTAATGAAAGGATGCGCAGCTTGGCTCGCGCGGGATCGGTGTGGCAATCAAAAGGGTTACAAGCACGGCGCGGTAGTGGGTCAGTTTGAAAATCAACAGAGGTCTAAAGTAGACCCCTATGCTTACGGGGGACAAGCATCAACAAAAGGTACTATTGTACCCACAAAGGTACTATTGTAACTAAATAACTCTTGGCTTCATACTGAATTAGGCTCGTTTCCTGGCCCATAGCCACAGGCAACTTCGGTCCCTCTGTCCGGCTCTGGTTTGCCAGGCGCAAATATCAAGCTGCCCTCAGCGGCGCGGCAAGATTCAAAAAAACTGCAGTCTTGCCGAGCAAGGCAGCATCTAATTGAGTGCGTCAGTGTAAATTCGGTCCCGCCTTGGGGGTTCCAAGGGCAGGCAAAGGATGCTGCCGACTGGCGGGATGATCGAAGTGCACTGACAACTCCAGCACTAAATGGGGTGACACGATGACCTTCCTCTCGTTGCAACATATTCCCTTGAAGCGGGCTTATCTCTGCCAGGATTGCGAATGCATCGGTAACTGCGCGATACAATGTCCGGCGTGCGCGTCCGAGGCGCTGATCGGCCTGGCCGGCGTGCTCGATCGCGAGCCGGCCGACCAAACGCGCCGTGGATTCGACCGAATGGCTGGCTTGGCTGCCTGATTTTTCCTATGCCTGTTACCTGAGCGGCTTCTCAGCGCTCATTATTTCTTCTCCCGCATGCAACATGCATTGCGGCGGCGCTGCGGTAGTCTGCGCGCGCAACAGAAGTGGTGGGTCAGTTTGGAATCGCTTTGAAAGGGCACGGCTTCAAAACCTGCGGGAAAAACTCAACAGCGGAGTGCTTTGTGTCAGTGCGCGAGTTTAGACTCGTGCCGATAATGCCAACCGAACCATTGGAGCTTTAGCCTCCGGAGGGACAGTTCTTTCAAACTGACTCCCGCTGCACGGGAAGTGCGGCTTGCGGCGCCACGTATAATGGAAAATGGCCGGTTGTGCCCTGACCCTTGCTGAGGAGACTGTGGCGCGTCCGGACAAGTTTACGCCGGTGCCTTCCCTTTGAACGATGCCATCGTCATCCGCGGCGCGCGGACACATAACCTGAAAAATCTCTCCTGCGAGATTCCCCATGGCAAGCTGACGGTGGTCAGCGGCGTGTCGGGCTCGGGCAAGAGTTCGCTGGCCTTCGACACCATTTATGCCGAGGGGCAGCGGCGGTATGTGGAGTCGCTTTCGGCCTACGCGCGGCAGTTTTTGGAGCGCATCGAGAAGCCCGACGTGGACGAGATCGACGGGCTGGCGCCAGCCATCGCCATCAAGCAGAAGAATACGACGCGAAACCCGCGCTCGACGGTGGCCACGGCCACTGAGATTTACGATTACCTGCGGCTCCTTTACGCACGCTGTGGAACGGTGCACTGCGTCCACTGTGACGGGCTGGTGAAGCGCGATTCGGTGGACGAGGCAGCCGAAGCGGTGCTGGCGCTGGGCGAGGGAACGCGGCTCAATGTGCTGTTTCCGGTGGCCACTGCGGCGCTGGCGCCCGATGCGAAGTTGGCAAAGGCTCCTGAACGGGCGGCGAAATCGGCGGCCAGGGCCAAACCCGCGGGGAAGGGCGGTGACTCATCGAGCGGCGATTCGCCTCACACGGAAACGCTGAAGGCGCGGCTCGCAGAGTTACGCGCCGGTGGATTCAACCGTCTGTGGCAGCAGGGAAGGATCTTCGAGTTCTCCACGCCGGAATCGCTGCTGGATTTGGACTTCTCAGCTCCGCTCTTTGTCCTTTTGGACAGAGTCGTCGTAAATACCGAGAGCCGTCCGCGGATTGTGGACGCTGTCGAGATTGCCTACCGCGAGGGCGGCGAGGCGTTCTTTGAAGAAGCGCATCGCGACGAGACTGCGCAACCGCGGCGGCTGCGTTTCAGCGGCGCGTACGAGTGTACGAGTTGCCACCGGCCGGGCCGCGAGCCAGAACCTCGGCTGTTCAGCTTCAACAATCCCTTCGGGGCGTGCCCGCGCTGCCAGGGCTTTGGCAACACGGTGGACTACGACCTGAACCTGGTGATTCCCGACAAGAGCCTGAGCTTGAATGGCGGCGCCATCGATCCGTGGAACCGGCCCAAGTACCGGCCGTGGTTTGGCGAGCTGCGCAAACGCGCGGCCGAGCTGAGCGTGCCGTTGGACGTGCCATGGAACGAGTTGCCCGAGCAGGCGCGCGAAACGGTGCTGCGCGGCAGAGACGGTTTTGCGGGCGTGATGGGCTTCTTTGCGCAAATGGAGCGCAAGAAGTACAAGCTGCACGTGCGCGTGATGTTGAGCAAGTATCGCGGCTACGCGGAGTGCCCGGATTGCCGTGGGCAACGTCTGCGCGCCGAAGCCAGGGCCGTTCGGATTGGAAATGAGCAGGCCGGCGACAAAAACATTTGCCAGGCGACGGCATTGACCATCGCCCAGGCAAAGGAGTTCTTCGACGGGCTGCGGCTTTCGCCGATGCATGAGGAGATTGCCGGGCCGATTTTGCATGAGGTGCGGCAGAGGCTGAGCTTTCTTGCCGCTGTGGGACTGGAATACCTGACATTGGACCGTTTGGCCTCGACGCTTTCGGGCGGAGAGGCGCAGCGCATTCAACTGGCGACTTCGCTGGGATCGCAACTGGTGGGCGCACTGTATGTGCTCGATGAACCGTCGATCGGATTGCACACGCGCGACACCGAGCGGCTGATTCGCATTTTGAAAGAGCTGCGCGACCTGGGAAACACAATTCTGGTGGTGGAGCACGACGCGGACATTTTGCGCGCCGCCGATCACTTGCTGGACCTGGGTCCGGGCGCGGGCGAGTTCGGCGGCAAGCTGCTCGCCGAGGGCGTGCTCGCGGAGATTGAGGCCAATCCCGCGTCGCTTACGGGGCGCTATCTTTCTGGGAAGATTTCCATTCCCGTGCCCACGCGGCGGCGCGCGCCGGGACGGGAAAAGCTCGTACTGCGCGGGGCGCGAGCTAACAATCTGCACGGACTGGACGTGGAGATTCCGCTGGGGATGCTGGTTGCGGTGACGGGCGTCTCCGGCTCGGGCAAGTCTACGCTGGTGCATCAGGTGCTGTATCGCGCGGTGGCGCGGGCACTGGGCCAGAGCGATGGCGGCGATCCCTCCGCGGTTTTCGGTTCGCTGGGCGGCGTGGAGCGCCTGAATGACGTGGTGCTTGTGGATCAGACTCCGATCGGACGGACGCCGCGCTCCAATCCCATTACCTACATCAAAGGATTCGATTTGGTGCGCGAGCTGTTTGCCGCGCAGCCCGAAGCCAAGCGGCTTTCGCTCACGCCGGGGCATTTCTCGTTCAACGTGCCGGGTGGGCGCTGCAACACCTGCGAGGGTGACGGCACGGTGACGGTCGAGATGCAGTTCCTGGCCGATGTGGAACTGCCTTGCGAAGACTGCAACGGCACGCGCTACCAGGCGAAGATTCTCGATGTGCACTTGAAGGGCAAGAACATCCACGACGTGCTGCGAGATGACGGTGAAAGAGGCGCTGCGCTTTTTTGCCGGGCAGAACAAGCTCGTGGAAAAACTGGCGGTGTTGGATGAGATCGGGCTGGGTTATGTGCGGCTCGGCCAGTCGGCAACCACGCTTTCAGGCGGCGAGGCGCAACGCGTGAAACTGGCCGCGCATCTCGCCGCAGTGCGCGCGGCAAACGCGGCGGCGAAGCCCTCGCAGGCCAGCCGCGTGCTTTACATTCTGGACGAGCCGACCACGGGCCTGCATTTTGACGATGTATCGAAGCTGCTGACGGCGTTTAAGAAACTAATCGATGGCGGCGGCTCGCTGATCGTCATCGAACACAACCTCGACGTGATCAAGAGCGCCGATTGGGTGATCGATCTGGGTCCGGAGGGCGGCGAAGCCGGCGGGCGCATTGTCGCCGAGGGCCCGCCCGAGGAGATTGCAAGCAATCTGCACTCGCACACCGGCAAGTGGCTGGCACGCGTGCTGTAAGCTTTCGAACTAGCCTTCGGCGGCGATTGCCGCGCAGCGCGAAAAGCACCAGCCGACGCCGTGAAGCCAGCAGGACTCGTCCTTCATGTGAAGATCGCAGCGCAGGGAGCGCACCGCAGCGCCCTTATCGCGGTTGAGCGCCAGAGCCAACTCATTGCTCACTGAGGAATCGCGCGCCCCGGCAAAATCGACAAAATAAACCGACCCGTTGAGAGAAGCCGCGAAGAGGTTGGCGTTCGTGCGCGTGATGTACGCCATGGTTCCCGGTCCTCGCGTAGAGGTGAGCGGGAAGAGCAGCTTGCCTTCGGGCTTGAGGGCAGCGAGCCATGCGGGGAGTGGGTGCGTGGCGCCGGCACTGACGACGATGATGTCGGAGGGTTCGAAGGGGCCGAGTGCGCCATCGGCGTGAACTACGGTGACCTGCGGCCAGGGGGCGAGAGCATCTACGGCTCGGGCAGCAAGGCCTTCGTCGATTTCAACGGCGATGATTTTCGCTTCCCGACCGGCAAGCTCGGCCAAAATCGCGGTGTAATAACCGGTGCCGCAGCCGAGATGGAGAATTTGGCCGCCCGGGTGCACGTCGAGCAGGTCGAGTGCATAGGCCCAAAGGCTCGGCTGGCCGTTGTTCAAGTGCTTGGCCTCGTCGAGCACAATGAGCGCGTCGCGGTAGACGTGGGTAGGATCGGCGTCTTCAGTGAACCAGGACGTTCCGCTGCTTTGAATGGTCCACGGGCCGGGACCGACGAAACGCTCGCGCGGAACGGTTGCGAAGGCGGCGAGAATGGCCGGCGAAGAGATGCCGTTGATGCGGCACAACTCCTCGGCGTAGAAGCGCCGCGCGGCTTCAATCGAGGCGGTCTTCGTGGGGTCCATGGCGCTGCCTTACGAGGCATTATAGGGCGCAGGGTGGGCGGCGTCAGTCATTCGAGGTCGGCTGCTCCGCTGATCGGCGAAGGCGTCTTTCCCGGCGCGGCGATTCCGTACTTCAGATCGAGGAACTCCTGTAGCGCGGCGGGCAGAAGCGCGGCCAGCTCCTGCCAGGTCAGGACCTTCAACTGCACGCGCATTTCTGCGCGCTTCACCGCCGACATCACCTGAAACCACTCCTCGCGCAGGTCCGGACGGCGCTCGTCGTGCAGCACGCAAAAACTGCAATCGGCGCTATGGGCGGCCAGCACGCCGCGAATGAGCTGATAACTCGCGTAGCCCGCCTCGCCGGGTGCTCGAAAGCTGGTCTCGACCCGAGAGAAACAAGACGGGTCGCCGAGGAAACTTTCCAGTTCCTGTGATTGATTCTCAGGAAACTCGCTTGACTCGATCCATCGCGTCGTGGCGATTTCGGTGCGCGGGACGAGATCGCGGTCAAACACGCAATCGAAGTCGCGATAGGACTCGACGATCGCCGCGGCGCGCGATTGAAACCCCACCTCGGTCAACTTCGCCTCGACAAGCAGCGAGCCAAAGCGCATATCGATTTCCGTGCGATCGAATCGGCCATTGGCCAGCGGCACGCGCGCCTTCCAGCCAAAAATGGGAACCGCTTCGGTATCTACCCCGAGCGCGTTGCGAACGTCAGCCGATTCTGCCACGCCGGGCGTCGAGAAAATGTTCATCAGCAGCGCATCGGAGCTCATGCAGGAGTCAAGCTCGCGCCAGCGGCGGCCAGGCTCCAACTGCGGTTTGGGCAGCGAACGCGCGGCCTGCGCGTGGACTTTGCTGAAGCGCCGTATCCACTCCGGGTGCGCGACAATAGCCGCATAGGCGGCATCGAAGAAGTTTCCGTGCCGGCCGTCTTCTGGCTCGTAGACAATGACCGGCGCGCTTCCGTAGCTCTCGACATGCGCCCGTCCGCGTGCGTAACTGCGGTTGCGCAACGCTAACTCTGCCCGCAGTTGAGTAGCGTACCAGGCTGGCTCCAAGCCCATATCGAGAAGGCTACACCTTTGAAGTTGCACGTAGGGGTTCGCCCGATTGCCGATCCCTGATCCCCTGAAACCTGGACCCTAAGTCAGCACGGGCGCATCGGCAACGCCTGCCACGCCGAAGATGCGCCGGTAGCGTTCGGCTTCCTTGGCGTCGCCCAACGCTTTGGCGTAGTTGTCGGAGAGTTTGACCGCGGGCCTGCCGTCGGCGTCGGTGAGCTTGCAGACCAGGCCGATCGGGTTAAAGCCGTCGTTGCCTTGGGGATTGCAGTTGCGGAAGTCGTTGGTGAGCAGTGTGCCCCAGCCGGCGCTGAAGCGAATGCGGCGCTCCGGAACCCACCGGTTGCCCTCTCTAAAATCGCTTGCCGAGTGGAAGTCGTCGGGTGAGGCGCCGCTGCGCAGACGGCCCGCGAAGTAGGCGTGAAGGCCCAGAATCTGGTCCACATCGAGTGCGTCGCTGGCGATCAGCCGCTTCTGGCGCGGATCGCGCCCGTGCCGCTCGAGCCAGGCGATATATTCGTCGCCCGCCACATACGCGTCCTTGCTATCGATGCGCTGGCCGGTCCAATTCGCTACCCAGCCGTGCGCTCCGCGCAGGAATTGCGTGGTGCCGAAGGTGTCGGGAAGCAGAATGAGCAGCTCGCCCTGATAACTTTGCTGCCATAGCTCCAGCAGGCGGTATTGCGCGGAGCGCAACTCTTCTTCGTCGTGCGCCAGCGCGGCCATGGCCATCGGCAACTCGTGTCCATTGGTGCCGATCGCTTCAAGGTCATGCTTGCAGGCCAGGTACGCATTGGAGGTGCCGGTGAAACTTTCGCCGAGCGTGTTGTGCATGGCATTGACGACGTACTCGTGCCAGAGAAAGCTGTGCCTGCGGCGCGTTCCGAAGTCGCTGATGCTGAGATCGGGAACGCCCCGCAGCCGCTCCATCTTTTCCCATAGCCGGGTCTTGGCGCGCGCATAGAGAATGTCGAGTTCCATCTCGCTCAGCTGCTTCAGCGCGGCGCGCGTCTTCAACTCACCAATCTGCGAGAGCGCGTAGATCTCCCACATCGAGGTCCCCGACCAAAGGCCCTCGAATCGGAGTTCTAGTTGGCCTTCCTTGACCGATAGTTCGTAATCGGAAAGACCGAAGTCGTGTTCCAGCCAATCGAGAAATGCCGGTTCAAAGATGCCGCGGCGCCCGTAGAAAGTGTTGCCGGCCAGCCAAACCAGCTCCGATTTGCGGAAGCGGAGCCGGCGCGTGGCTTCGAGTTGCTCGCGTAGCTGTGAGACACCGACAATTTCGCCCAGACGCACTGAAGACGTGCGATTGATGAGAGTAAACGTCGCGCGCGTCTGCGAAAAATGCTTCCAGATGAATTGAAGCATTAGCAGTTTGTAGAAATCGGTATCCAGCAGGGAGCGCGTAATGGGATCCATTTCCCAGTTGTGATCGTGCGCGCGCCTGGCGAAATCGATAATCACAATGAACTTACTTTACTCGAGTTATGCGCTGACAGGGAACATTTCGCTCCCCCGCTTACTTGGCGCGATGTTGAAACGGCGTGATCGCGGCGCCGTTCTCAGTCCGTTCGTTCGATGGCCGCGGCAATGGCATCGCGCACAGCATCCGGCAAGGCGGGCATGGCGCCGGATTGTGAGGCCGTCCAGCCGCCCCAACGGTTACCGGCCTCGCTCAGTGTGGGCAAGTCGGCCCCGCGTAGCAGGTAGTGCGCGATTGCCGCTGTAAACGCATCCCCGGCGCCGATTCCATCCCCCAATTTGACAGGGAATCCAGGGTGCTCATCCCACGCCTGTCGATTGACGAGCAGGCTGCCATGGCTGCCGCGGGTGATCGCCACCAACTCGAGCGTGGGATACATCTCAAGGAGGTTTTCGCCGACCTGGCGCAGTTGTTCCGAGCTGAGGTGGGGTCCATCGCGTGCGGGTTCCCGGATGGCCAGTTCCAGTGGGGCCGGATCCATGCGATCCAGATCAAGCAGGGCGATATCCAGCAGATCCAGCACAACCGGTATTTCAGCCTCGTTCATCTTCACCACTGTGGCCAGCTCAAGCGACTCCTCGAGCACCTCGGCAGAGTAGAATGGCGCGCGCAAGTTCACATCGAAGATGCGAATGCAGGATGCGGAACTTTCCGCAACCAAAGTCTGGATAGTTTTGCGCAACGCAAGACTGCGCTGCGCGAGTGAACCAAAGCAAAGGGCGTCGGCTCTCTCGACGAGTTGAATCCACTCGTTCGAAAGGTCCAGAAAGTCCCACGCCGCGGGCTGGTGGATGGTGTAATGCGGCTCGCCATCGGGAAAACTGACTGTGACTCGTCCCGTCTCGTGCGCCGCGTCCACACCGAGAAAACTGGTTTCCACGGGCATCGGATCGAGGCGATCTATGGCCAGGCGACCCAGCTCGTCGCGGCCGATACGGCTGAGAATAGCGGCGTGATTGCCCAGTCGGCCCGCCATTACGGCGAAGTTCGCCGGCGCGCCCCCGAGCCTCATGCCATCCGGCAGAATGTCCCACAGCAGCTCGCCTATTCCCAAAATCAAATGCTGTTCTTTCATCACAAAAGCCAGCTCCTGGCTTCTATAGGCCAAACGGAGGCGAAGGACCTGCATTTAGGCCCTCCAACCTGGGCTACGGCCTCGGGTTCACCACACTAGCTTTAAGCCCCTCTAGATTATTTATCCCATAGCCGGCTGCACAGGTTGAAGCGTTGGCTTTTAAATGCAGTGGAAAAACGCGGAATCCGGAACTTAGAGCTAAATGCAAGAAGCAAGAAGCAAGAAGCTAAAAGCTAGAAGCTAGAAGCTAGAAGCTAGAAGCTGTCCTACTCCCCATTCCCCGTCTTTCCCACCCAGCGATAGATTGAGCAATCCTCCCAGCCTGGGGCCGCGTACTCGGCGCCCGGCTGCCGTTTGAGTATCGTGCGGTCGGCCACGGCATCGGTGTGCGATCGCCTTACCTGGCCGAGAAACAGCCGCGCAAATCCCGGCTCACGCTCCAATACATTCTCCTGCTCGTTATTCACGTACAGAATATCCAGTTGCCCGGGGCGTTCGGCAAGGTTCTGGCGCCAGGCGCGCAGCAGGCGGCGTAACACCGGGGCGCCGAACGGGTTGAAGAGAAAGGCCACGCACGGCCCGGGCGGAAGAGGGAACTCTGCAACATCCCGGCAATGCAAGCGCATGGGGGCGAGCGCACGTCCCGCGGCGCGCCACAACGCCAGGTTCCTGCGGCCGATGCGTGCCAGCGTGGGGTGCAACTCCACTCCAACCACCGCGCGAAAAGGGTATGCCGAGGCCAGCAGCATAGCGCGGCCCATGCCTGCGCCTGCGTCAATGAAGGTGAACGCGTCAATCGGCGCTAATGATGGCGCTTCCGGCTGGCATCGCCGCCAGCGCACGATGATCCCGTGAAACACCGAAGGCGCGACCGCGTAGTAAGCCGTGAAGTGCCGGTCGTTGCGGTGCCCGATGCCGAGATGCCGCCCCGCCACCAGACCGCTGGTGCGCACGCCAAACTCCAAATCGAAAGGATGCCGGATCAGCCCATCCCTGACCGCCAGCCCCGGCAGCCGGCGCGGCCTTCCTTCCTTCGTCGCTGTCTTGCCGGGCACCCCAATGCTCACGCTTGAACGTTAGCACAACAAAAAGCGCTTGCGCGCTGAATAGGCTGCCAACGCGGTAAGGGTTTCCTCTATAAAAGGAAACCGCAAGCAAGCAGGCGCGTTCTGCGGGAGCGGATTTTGCAATGAAGGTGAGGTTTTTTCTTGACTCCGGCGCAGCGCATCTGCAAAACTGCCTTCGCACATTCCTGCACACTGGTTTCTCGGCTCCCCCGGCAGGCCCCCTTGAGCTTCTGCGCTGCATTGCGGCCCAGCGGCTACGCGAAAACAGCGATGCGGCCCGTGCAGGCCTCATCTTCTCAGGTAGGCAAGGAGGATTCATGAAGGTATATCTCGCGGAACTGGTAGGCACCTTCATCCTGGTGCTTTTTGGATGTGGAACGGCAGTGATTGCCGGCGACAAGGTCGGCATTCTGGGCATCGCATTCGCCTTCGGGCTGGCGCAGGTCGCGGCAATTTACGGGATTGGCCCCATCTCGGGCGGCCATGTCAATCCTGCAGTCAGCCTGGGTGTTTGTATTGCGGGGCGGATCTCCGTCAAGCATATGATCGGCTATTGGGTTGGTCAGTTTGTGGGCGCGATCCTTGCCGCCTGGGTGCTCCTGGTAATTGCTGTCGGCACACCGGGATATACCCTTGCGCTAAACGGATTGGGCCAGGACGGCTGGGGGCCCGGATATCAAGGCGGATACAACCTTCAATCGGCCATTTTGTTTGAGTTTGTGGCCACCGTAATCTTTGTGATCGTGATTCTCGGGTCGACGCAAAAAGCCGCCCCGACAGGATTTGCGGGGCTGGCCATCGGCATCACGCTTTTGGTGATTCACATCTTCGGCATTCACATTACGGGTGTGAGCGTGAACCCGGCGCGGAGCCTGGGGCCGGCCCTGTTTGTGGGTGGCCAGGCGCTCAAGCAGTTGTGGCTCTTCCTGGTCGTTCCCAGCGTGGGCGGCATTGTGGCGGGGCTGTTGTTCCGTACCAAGCTGCTGGCCGCTGAATAACGCAAAGCAGCGTCGAAAGTTTCGGGGAGCGGCCTTGATGCGGCTGCTCCCCGAAGTTAGTCGCGCTGGTTGATGGTTGATGGGCTCGAAAGGCGATCAAACGCCCGGCGTGCCATGGGCGGCTTCGAGCTCAACGATGTACTCCACCACTGCCTCGCTCCAGCCGTCGATGTGCGTCCACGGGCCGTAGCCGACGCCGTTGCGGTTCGAAGCCACGTTAATCACATAGCCCTTTCCGCGCGGCGCCGGAACGCTGTCGTGCGACTGCTCGTCGGTGATGACGACGAGCCGGTCGTAGCCGGCGCGGCATTCGCTCTCGACGTGTGCCAAAGCCGCGCCCAGCATCGTACCCGAGTGCGGCTGGCTCGCTTCGAGCGCGTCGCGCAACGCCATTCCGCGCCGTGGCGGCACCAGCTTTGCGTTATCAGAGAAGGTGTAGATGGTGACCTTCTTTGCGATCTCGCGCAGCAGAATCGCCAGCCCGTAGGCAGCGTCGCTGCGCTGCATCTCAGAGCGGCGCGAGAGCGGCGCCACCATGGAGCCGGAGACATCCACCAGCAGCACGGTGTGGCCGGGCAGGTTGGTTGCGCGTCCATCAAGAGCCCGCAACATTGCGGCCTCCAGCGGCTGCTCCCACTTGGGCGCCGAGCGCGCGGCTGCCAGAAATCGGAAGGGCAAAACCCGATCCGTCTTCATCGCCGCCAGAGCGGCCAGGACCATTTCCTCGCTGACGCCGGCCTGCTGCAAGTTGCGCAGGTTGCGCAGGAGGGCCAGCGCGCCAAGCTTGCGCTCCGCGAGCAGACGCTCCCACACGTCGCGCTTGGCGGTATCGCGGTCGCCTTCGGCGCCTTCGCCGCGTCCTGCTGCCGAGAGCGCAACCTCCCAGGTGTCGGGTGTAGCCAACTGGTTGTCGACCAGGCGCTTCCACAGCGCAGCCTGCGCCTCATCGGCGGGCCGGGCGTGTGAAAGAAAAAGCACGTCGCGCAAGCGAACGGCTCCGGCGCGGTCGTACTTGGCCAGCGCGTACTCGTCGAACTTGCCGAACGCAGCGGCCAGGCCCTTCTTCACCTGTGCCGAAAGCGGCTGGCGGCCCTGCGCCCAGTAGATTGCGACAAACTCGCTCAACTCGTCGGCGCGTTGGATGACGCGAGCCAGAGTCTCGGCCACCAAACCACGATGCGTGGCAAGACGCGCCATCTCGCGCACCAGCAGAAGCGGGGCGTGACGCAGCTTCATGCGCTCGCGCGCCTCGACGGCCAGCGCGGCCACCTTCTCGGCCTCGACCTGCGGGACAAGCTCGTGAATGCGGCCGGCGATCTCGACACCGTCCTCGTAGAACTCGCCCTCCCACAACAAACATGAAAGAATTGACCGGCGCAGAGCCTCCTCGGGAGTGATCACGCGGGCCCGGGCTCCCTCGTGGGTGCGTGGGCGAGCCTTTGGCTTGAAGATGTTCAGGCGCATAGCGCGCCTCCTTTCTCAGATAACCAAGAATAACTTGCTGCCGGGGAATGATCGGACGCGGGATTTGACACCCGGACGCGCATCGCTGCGCTTCCCGGCGGTAGGATTCGAACTTGAGCCGTTTTGCGGGCGTCTGAGTCCGCAGGCGAAATCCTGAGCGAGCGTCAGCGAGTCGAAGGACCTGAGCGGCAGATCTCGACCGAAGATGAGCCCCTGCTCTCTCTGAAAGCATCCGTTTTTCCTGCGCCACCGGCAGCCTTGTTCTGGCTTTAGACGAGCGATTCGTCTGCACAAAACTCTGGCCGGGGAACAAACGGGGCGGTATCGGCGCTCTGCCACTGAGCTACCGGAGCTCTCGCTCCGGGCGGGAATCGAACCCGCGACCTCCTCGTTGAACAGACGAAGTAACCGCTTCCTACGCCACCGGCCAAACTCTATTTCAAACAGCAGTTCGCGCGCAATGTTGCGCCGGGGAATAAGCGAAAAGAGTTCGGAACCTCCGCACCGGCAGTTACGCCGAAAACGGCCCGCTCCGGCAGGGTTTATTCAACCCTGCTTTTCGTGGCAGGAAGTAACTCATTTCATCGCCACCGGCGTTTTGACTTATCCACACTGAGTTAGAAGCATAGCTCTCCCGATCACGCTGTGATAATTGATCACGGCGCTAACGTAGAAAGCGCAGATCTAACTCAACTCAATCTTCCCCGAGGGAACAAGCAAAGGCAGCGTTGCGTTTTCCAGGCGAAGTAGCTGCCTTTTACGCCACTCGGGAATCAACCAATCTTCAAGCAGGATGCGCAGGAGGCGAACCGCAAAAGGTTACGAGAGATAGAAAAACCACGCCCGGCGGCCGATGCAGTCCTGTTCGGGGCCTGCCAGCCTACGCATCGAGATTTGCGTTTTGTTCTTCATCAGGCGTTCTCCTACGCAGTGATTACTTTGCCATAACTCGCGGATAAATGCAAGTAGGTTTGCGAATGTTTGCGACTCAAACCAGATTATCGGTTTTCTTATATAAGAAATAACCGGCTTTGAAACCTTAGGCTCGATCAGACCGTGGCGACGAAGCGCAGGCGCACATAGTCCGCGGTCCAGTGGCCTTCTTCGTCGCGCAGGACGGGAGCCAGCAGCGCAACGGTTTCGTCGACGGCAGTTTCTCTGAGATGCATGGGCAATGCGTCGAGGGCGCCGCGGCAAAATGTGTTGAGCCAGCCTTTAATTCCGCTTGCGCCGAGCGGCGTAGGGCGAGGAAAGAAAAGAATGCGCGCAACGGTGAAGCCGTGCTGCTGAAGGCGATGGCAGTAAGCCTCCGCTGTGGGATAGTAATTCTCGCGCTTGACCAGTCCGGCAAAGCCGTGGTGCGCCAGCACTGCGGCAAAGGCCACGCGGATTGCGGCGATATTGCCATGCCCGCCCATCTCAGCGGCAAAACGCCCGCCGGGGCCAAGGACGCGCCGCACCTGGGCGAGCATAGCGTCCTGGTCGCGAACCCAGTGGAGTACGGCGTTTGAGAAGACCGCGTCGAATGCGCCATCGGGATAGGGCAGCGATTCGGCGGAGCCTTCATCGGCTGCGATCCCGCGGGCGCGCGCCGCTGCCACCATCTGTGAAGAGGCGTCGATGGCGGTCACGCTTGCGCCACTGGCTGCGATGCGCTCGGTCAATTGGCCGTCGCCGCAGCCCAGGTCGAGAATGCGCTCGCCGGGCCGCGCGGCGAGCCATTCCAGTACACCGCCAGCCAACTCGTGCACAAATGCGCCGTCGCGTGCGTAGGCCTCAGGGTTCCAGGTTTGTGCCATTGATGGCCTCCAATTAGCATTGTGGCGGATCGAAGGGCGGCAGGTGAAGTTTCGTCGATTTTAGAATTGCGGCTATAGGCAGACGGGTGCTTAAAGCGATTGCACGGGTATGAATGTGAGGTCGTCGACGAGGCCGACCTCCTTTTGCACAAAAGGTTCGCCGTAGCGGACCCCCGCCAGCAGGCCATAGTGGCGCGCCTCTGCAAAGGTGCGCTCGCGAATCTCCTCTTCAGGAACGAAGAGACCGCTGCCTGCGGATTGGTTGGCATACTGCGAGCGGTAGGCCATGAGCGCCAGATGGCGCTGCTCGATGAAGGGCGTGATGTCGACGATGAAGCTGGGGCGCACATCGGCGTAGAGGCTGGCGTAGACGATTTTGAATGGGCGATAAGATTCTGTGCCTGTTTCCCACCCCCCGGACGAAGATCTGTCCGTGGGGACCCCGGTATCGATTTTCTTCAGGCCAGAGAGGAAGCAGGCCTCATAGCCGAGAGTGGCAGTGATGGCGTGATCGGGATGGCGAGCCTGCCAATAGGGCAGGATGACTACGCGGGGACGGACCGCGCGCAATGCGCGAACGATGGCGATGCGGTTTTCGAAAGTGTTTTCGACCGCGCCATCGGGCAGATCGAGCGCCTTGCGCCAGCCCACTCCTAAAATGCGGGCTGCCTCCTCGGCCTCGCCAGCGCGCTCTGTAGCTGTTCCGCGGGTTCCGGCTTCACCCTGGGTAAGATCGAGAATCGCGGTGCGCAGGCCGCGTGCCGCCATGCGCAGGAGGGTTCCCCCGCAGGTCTGCTCCACGTCGTCGCGGTGTGCTGCGATGGCCAGCACATCGGCTCGGAAGTCGGCGGCCTCGGCGCGCATTGAAATCAGTAGACGGTGTTGTCCGTGTCGGTAATCGCGTCCATGTAAGCCACGTCGTAGGCCGTGCCCGTTACCGTCACGTATTGGTTGTCGATCGACGACCCGTCTTTGGTGGAGTAGATATACACCTGCCCGCCCTCGGCTGTGTAGATCTTGTGCAGCCCGGTCACAGCGGCAATGCCGGTGGCGTCGCCGATGTACGGCTCCAGCATAGTCACCGAGTTGGTCGAGGTGTTGTACATCGTCAGGCAGCCATAGCCGCCAGCGGCGCCGGTGGCGAAGCGCACGCCGGCTGTGCAGCCGGTCATGGCAATCCACAAGGTGTTGTCGTCGGCTTCGATCATGCGGCTGGTGGTGCCCGGCTGCCCGTCGCTGATGGAGACGGAGCTGGAAACCGTATTCGTGCTCAGGTTGACTACGGTAAGATTGCCGCTGAACAACGTTTGCCCCTGCACGAGCTGCGCTTGCTGGCCCACAACGTACATGGTGGAGGAATCGACCAGGGCGTTGCTGGCGCCGCCGGGGATGGGGACGGTGGCACTGGCGAGAGCGCCGGTCGTGGGCAGGCGTCCCGACCCCTGGCCCAGAAGAAAGACCATGGGCGCAATCGAAACCGGTGTATAGGACGACGTGGTTCCTCCGCACTCGGGTCCGCAACTGAGAATATAAGCGGTGCTGCCATCGGCCGAGAAGACGGCTTTGACCGGGCGGTCGAACGTCAGCGGAGCGCCGTAGAAGTTGCCGGTTGCATCGGTGTGGTCCGGACTTTGCATCTGAAAGAGGCACCACCCCGGCTCATTCTGAGGCTCGCAGTCGACAGCGGCCTTGGGCCAGGTCGCGGAGCCTCCGGAGTAGGCGACCGATTGAGCTGACGTGAGCTGAAGCGGATAGTAGACGTAATTCGAGTTCTGGACGAAGGCCAGCGCCACTGACCCTCCCGGATTCACGCTCACGCGGTACACGCCGGGAAGACCGAGGGGGTAAGATCCGCCTTTGGCCTGGTTCACCACCGTCAGGACGTGAGCCGCCTGGCTCGCAGCGAAGACGTAGCTCCTGTTGCGGGTGATAAAAATGCTGGACGACAGGCCATTCAGTCCGGCGACGGAGCCTGAAGTCTTTTCCGTGGCGTAGTTGGCCAGTGTCAAGCTGCCGTCGCCATAGCCATAGACGGCGCCGAATTGTTCCTCGGGCATACTCTGAATGCTGATGGGCAGCGCGCCGCTATAGCCGGAAAGTGAAAAGGCGGCCGGAGTGCCGTTATAGCCGCTGCGCTCGTCGTAATAAGCGTCGACGATCTGGAGCGCTCCTCTGGACAAGGGGCCGGGGTTTTGGATCGCGATTAGGACGCGATTGACCAGTCCGCTGGGCGGTAACGTGCGACCGTCGAAATAGGTGGTGCTACCACAACCAGCCAGCGCGGCAGCGGCCGCCAAAGCTGCACTGGCGCTGATCCAAAGACTTCTCTTCTTCAAAATCCCAACCCTCTGAAAGCGCGGAGCGAGCCGCTGCCTGTACATTAATGGCGATTCGGTAATGCCCGGAGGGGTAAAATCTGCTCCCGGGAACATGATTCTGCCGAAGTTATGACTTCCGAAGTATAACAAAGCAACCCTGCCCTCCGGCGCGGCGCCGCGAGGTCCCATTCCGCCTTGCCGGCGCCGGGCCATTCGTGCCCGTCAACTGCGTCCGACGCCCCTTCTGGATACAACCTTCCTGGCGATGCGATAGCATGACAACAGAATGACCCGATTTACCGAGATCTTTGCCGACCGCCCCGTGCTCGCCGACGGCGCCATGGGCACAGTGCTCTACGCGCGCGGCGTCTTCATCAACCGCTGCTACGAAGAACTGAACCTCTCGGACCCCAATCTAATCCTTTCGGTCCACGAGGAGTACCTGCAGGCGGGCGCGGAGGTACTTGAAACCAACACCTTTGCCGCCAACCGCTTTCGTCTGTCTCGGCACGGGCTCAGCGGAAAGGTTGGTGAGATCAACGCTGCCGGGGTGCGCCTGGCGCGCCAGGCCGTGGAGCGCCTGAAGGAAAAACAGGCGGCCAATCCGGAAATTGCCGCGTGGGTCGCGGGCGCGGTTGGCCCCTTGGGCGTGCGGCTGGAACCGCTGGGCAAGACCGGCCTGGACGAAGCCCGCGCGGCATTTGCCGAACAGATCGCCGTGCTGGCCGGGGACGGACCAGGAAATGGTGTCGACCTGTTGATTATTGAAACCATGCCTGCGCTGAATGAAGCGCACGAGGCGCTTCAGGCAGCGAAGGCGGTGGCGCCTCATCTTCCCGTGCTGGTCATGGTGACGGTCGACGACGAGAGCGAATGCCTGGACGGATCCTCGCCGGCACAGGCGGCAGCTTTGCTCGCCGAGTGGGGCGCCGGAGCCGTCGGCGTGAACTGCTCTACCGGGCCGGCCACGGTGTTGACGGCCATCGAGGCCATGCGCGCGGCCACCACGCTGCCGCTCGCCGGCATGCCCAACGCTGGCGTGCCGAGAGCCGTGGAAGGCCGGAATATTTACCTGTGTTCGCCCGAATACATGGCCAGCTTCGCGCGCAAGGCCATTGCCGCCGGCGCGCAGATTGTGGGCGGATGCTGCGGCACCACGCCCAATCACATTCGTGCCATGCGCGCCGCCATACGGGCCATGGATGAGCAGCCGCACGTGGAGGTGACAGGCGCCGCGCCGGCGATTAGCAGAGAAACTCCACCGGCCCCGTTGGCGCAGCGTTCGCGCCTTGGCTCGTTGATCGCCGAGGGCAAGTTCATCACCATGGTGGAGTTCGTGCCGCCGCGAGGCATCGATTGCTCGAACGAAATCGAGGGCGCCAAATTGATGGCGCGGCTGGGCGTGCACGCCATCGACGTTTACGACGCGGCGCAGGCCTCGGCGCGGATGAGCGGGCAGAGTCTCTCGATCCAGATTCAGCAACACACGGGGATGGAGACAATCCTGCACTACACCTGCCGCGACCGCAATATTCTCTCCATCCAGTCGGATTTGCTCGGGGCCTCGTCGATAGGTCTGCGCAATATTCTGTGCGTCACCGGCGATCCGCCCAAGCAGGGAAACTATCCTGACGCGTCTGCGGTCTTTGACGTGGATTCCATTGGCCTGGTGAACCTCGTCGAAAGGATGAATCGGGGACTCGATATCGGCGCCAACTCCATCGGCGCGAGCACGAATTTTACCATCGGTGTCGCGGCCAACCCCGGAGCACCCGACATCGAACACGAACTGCGGCGGTTTGCCTACAAAGTGCAGGCGGGCGCGGAGTACGCCATCACCCAGGCGGTCTTCGATCTGCGCCTGCTGGAGGAGTTTCTGGAGCGGGCCAAGAGCCGGATGGGAGACCACCGCATCCCCGTGATTGCGGGAATCTGGCCGCTGACCAGCCTGCGCAACGCGGAGTATATGAAGAATGACCTGCGCATCTCCATGCCCGAGGAGATCATGCTGCGCATGGCACAGGCAGATACGCCCGAAGCCGCGCGGGCGGAGGGAATCAAGATTGCCCAGGAGATGCTCGAGGCAGTGCGGCCCTATGTGCAAGGCGTCCAGGTGAGCGCGCCCTTCGGCAATTACGAGGCCGCGGCCGAGGTGATTGCCAGCGGGCTGCCGCCGGGAAAATAGCCAGCCTCTCGGTTACATTCGTCACATTCGGCGGCTTGCGCCAGGGGACCGGGCCGCGTAAACTTTTCTTCGATTCCCGCCATAAAAGAATCGGGGCCGCATAAGCGCCGGCGGGCGGAACGAGAGAACCACAATGTCAGATGGACTCAGTATCGGCGCAGCACTTGCCGAGCCAACTATTTTCGCGTGTCCGAACTGCAAGGAGACGATCGACACAAAGGCCGAGACATGCCGCTTTTGCGGCTTCAAAGTGGATCGCGAAGTGGCTCCCGCGGCTGCCGCGCTAATGGCTCGGATCAACCAGGCTTTGAGCGACGCAAGTTACATGAGGTCGACCGCTCTCGCGCTTCCGGTTTTCTTAGTTCTCCGCTTTGTTCCTTTTATTGCCATGCTTGGCTCAATCGGCTTCCTTGTTGTGTCGGTTGCCGTTCCAATTTGGGCGGCCCGGTGGTGGCGTAAGTTCAGTAAGATTGAAACTGACGATGCGGAGTTCCAGAAAGCACGAAAGACCGTTAAGTGGGCGGGAATTATCGTCTCGCTCGTGCTCGTTCTGTTCGTGATCGTTCCGTTTGTCGTCGTAATTGCCGTCGGCAATATCAGGTGAAGGCGAGAACCTTGCTGAATCTGGTACAACAATCAACTTAACTTTGCGGGGCGCTGCGTCATGCCGAGCTTTGAGGAATCGCTCAAGAAACTGGAAACCATTGTCGACCAACTGGAAAAGGGCGATCTGGCTCTCGAAGATTCGCTCAAACTCTTCGAAGAGGGCGTGGGACTGTCGGCCGCCTGCAAACAGGAACTGGACGCCGCCGAGGGTAAGGTGCAGATGCTGGTGAAACAGCGCGACGGGTCATTGAAGCCCGAGCCCTTCCTCACGGAGAAGCCATTTTAAGACCGCAACTTCGCGCTGAATAAAAAATTACAAGATTCGAAGCGCCTTTCGGTAAGCGCCGAGTTGCGCGCCAAGCCCGAGCAGTTGCTCATCGAAGCCGCGCGCGGCGGCCAGTTGCATGCCGCCGGCGGCGCACGGAATGGTTAGTGCAGGCACGCCAGCCAGGCTAAACGGCGCGGTGTAGCGCAGCAGACGGGGGCGCGTCTGGCTGTGGTCCGCGCCGGCTTCGAGGCGCGCGACGGGAGCGCAGGGCAGCAGGATAAGTTCTTGTTCGGCGAACAGTTCATCCATGCGTGAGCGGAAATCGGCGTGACGTCGCCTCAGCGACGCGATTTCATCGGGTGTCAGGCTCGCACCCCATTTCAGGCGATCGCGAATCAGAGGTTCGAAGCGGTCGAAGTTGCCGGCGTGGATCTCGGCCGCCTCCGATGCCTGAATGGGCGCGAAAATCTGGACCGCCGCGTCGTCCCACCAGTCGGCGTCGATGGAGCGGCCCTCGAGCCCGAGCGCCTGCAACTCTCCAATGACGCTGCGAAAGCTTTCGACCACCTGCGGGTCGCAATCAGGCAAGTTGCTCTCCGCGAGGAACGCAAACCGGGCAAATGGCGGGGCGGATGTGTCATTGGTTGCTGCAAAGGGAGCGGCCAACAGCGGCGCATCTTCAAGATCGCGGAAGAGCCAGCCCATGGTGTCGAAAGTTCCGGCCAGATGCGCGCCTCCCCGCCAGTCGCCGCGGCCCAGTGTGGCGCGATAACCCGCCAATCCGCAAAGCGCCGCCGGCGCGCGAACGGAGCCGCCCGTGTCCGTCCCGATGGCGGCCACTGCGGAACCCTCCTGCACGCTCGCCGCCGCGCCGCTCGACGAACCGCCTGTGAGCGCCGTCGAGTCTCGAGGCTGCACGCAGTCGCCGAATTCAGGATTCTCGCCCGTGATTCCGTAAGCAAGGGGATGGAGGTGAGTCTTGCCCACGATCACGGCTCCGGCGGCACGCAGTTGTTCCACCAGCCAGGAGTCGCGCGCGGCGATGCCATTCAAATCGCGGTAGAAATGCACGCCGCAACTCGTGGGCGCTCCGGCCAGGTCAAAGCAATCCTTAACGGAGATCGGCAATCCCCACAGCGCGGAATGGCCATCGCCGAACGAGCCGCCGTTGCCGGGCGGCATCGTTTCAGCGCGGGCTGCTTCGGCGCGCGTCCAGTCTGCGTCCTGCCAAAGGTAGGTATTGCGGGGGGTATTTGCATTGGCGCGCGCGAGCGCGATTTCGGCCAGTTCTGTAGGCCGGGTAGTTCCGCCTGCCAGCGCCTTGCGAAGTTCACGGATCGTCCAGGGCAGTGCTGTCATATCGAAAAAGTAGGCGTTAAATGCAGAGCGGCCCTAGTACCGGTACTGCGTGATTCCGTAATCGGCGCGAAGTAGCGCCGGTCTCCAGACCGGCTGTCGTGCGGGCCTCCAGGCCCGCACTTGCGCAGGAACGATCACCGAATCACAAGGTCATAACACTAGAAATCCAGGTGCAGCGACATCTGAATCTGGCGCGCGCTGCCAATCGTGTGCTTGGTGATGCCAAGACCTGCCGGGCAGTTGAAAAAGCCCGCGTTGGTCCCATACGGGTTGGTCTGGCAGTTGTTGGTCGGCCCCGCCTGTGCAACCCCGCCGGGGCCGACCGCATAAGGAACGTTGTTGAATCCCTGGTTTTGATTCACGTTGTTTTGCGGAACGTCAAAACTGGAGGTGTTGCTGAGGTTGTAGACGTCGAAGCTGTAATGCAATGTGAGTTGGTCGTGAATAGGCAGATCCTTCGTCAATGAGGCATCGGCGCGCCGCTGCCACGACTGGCGGAAAATGTTGCGCTGGCCGGTGGTGAAGTTGGTTTCGAAGGGGTCGCCCGCTGGGACGCCCATCGTGCCAACCGGAATCAGCGGAAGACTGAAGCAGCTTGCCTTCAAGGCCGCTCCTGTCTGGGTGCTGGGATTGTAGAAGGCGCCGCTCTGGCCGGTCAGCGCATTCTTCCGTGTGCATCCGGGAGCCAGCGGTACGATGGGGTTGGTGATGCCGTTGAAGGTGCTGTAGAAAATGCTGCCGACGGCTCCGGAGTAGTCGATCACGCTGTACGGCTGGCCACTCTGGATGATGGCCATACCGTGCAGCGCCCAATTATCCAGGGCCTTGCCCGCCAGCCTGTCAGCGGCAAACAACTTGGGCTCGGTGAAGCTATAGGTGAAGTTGAGTACATGGGTGCGGTCGAAGTCGGCCGAGCCGTAGGCGCTGCGCAGATTCGTCGGGTTGTTGCCGTTAAAGAAGAGGCCCAGTCCGCTTTGTTCGTCGGTGGCGTGCGAGAAGGTATACGATACTCCGGCCTGGATGCCGTGGCTGAGCCGCTTTTCCAGGTGCGACGTCAGCGCGTTATAGGCCGCGATTCCGGCTGCGGTGTACGACTCAGACTCTGACGAATATCCAATGTACGGTACGCGGAGGTCCACATTGCCGCCTTCGTAGTTATTCAGCATTGCACCTAAGGAGCCGCAATCCGATGCACCTGGCTGGTTGACGCACATCGGAGGAGTGAAGCCCGCGAAAGTCTGCGTCGGATCGAGCACCGTATAGCCATAGCTGTAGTACTGCGTGGCCAGCCCGCCGGGATGGGTTGGACTGCCGGGGGTAGCGATCTGCGCCTGGTTAAAGGGCACGGGGACCACCTGATGGCGGCCCAGATTGCCCACGTATCCCATCTCGAACATGAGATCGTTGCGCGGCTGGTACTGGATATTCAGCGTGAAATTGATGCTGTACGGCAGCTTGTTGGCGCGGTTGTACACGCCGAGTATGAAAGGTTGGCCGCTGCCGTTGGTGCCGACCGTTCCGTCAATGATGGCGGCTGCGTTCGGCAAATAGTTGGCCACGTCGGAGGCTTTGGGATTCGAGGGACCGGGTCCCAATGTCGTGCCCCAGGGCGTGGCCAGATTGTAGACCGAGTTGTCGACGGTGTTTGTGAAGCCATTCCCGCCGCAGATAGGCACGTAATAAAGGTAGAGATAGGTCGGGGCGGCTGCGTTATATGAAGAAGAATACGAGCAGTGCTGCTGGGTCACGAAGGGCGGCGTCTGCACAATGCCGAATGGGCCGCCTTCCACTTCGCCGGCCGCGTATCCCGGCGAGAGATAGGTAAACAGCTCGCCGCGGTCGTAGTAGAAGCCCGAGCCGCCACGAACGACAAATTTCGAATGGAAAGCTGACGGCTGCCAGGCAAAGCCCACGCGGGGAGCAATGCCCCACTGGCGCCCGGTCAGCGTGGTCTTGCTCACGCCAGAGGTTCCATTCTTGTTGTTGCCCGCGATAATAAAGCCCGAGCCGGTGATCGTGTCCGACGCCGCTTCGTAGCTGTATTGTGATGTGTCGAAGTTAAAGAGGTTGCCGTTTTTCTCCGTCAGCCCCCCGTTCCAGTCGTAGCGAATGCCGGCCGTGATGCTCAGGTTCTGAATCACCTGGAACTTATCCTGGACGAACAAGCCCGTCTCATTGGCGCGGAAATAGCGATCGGCATTGCCCTGCAGGAACGTGCTCGCGTCAAACAGTTGTGTGGTGTAAGGCGTGACCCAATTGTTGGCGAATGTGACAAAATCCGGCGTGCTCACGTTGCCCGTGCCTGTGCGATGATCTCGCGCGTTCAGTTGGGTATAAGACCAACTGCCTCCGAAACTGACCGAGTGGCGCCCCTTGGTCCAGATGGCCGTGCCCGAGGGCATGATGCGGTTTTGGAATACACCGGTGTTAGCGCCCTGATATTCGGCATCGGGGCCAATCGCCAGCGAAGGAAAGACCAGGCCATACAGTGGGCCTGCGCCTCCTGTCGAGCCGTAGCCCGATGGCGCGTCGAATGCATCGCCAATGGCATCGTTGATGGTGATGCCGGGAAAATAATTGCCGAACCCCGAGCCCATGCCGATTTGCTGCGGCGTGAAGAGCTGATCGTTGGTCGCATAGGCCTTCTCGCGCAGAATGCCCACAGTCTCGGAAATGCTCAGGCTCGAGCCGATGGTCTGCGCGTTATTGATGGACCCCACCTGCGAGCCGGTGTCCATGTGAGCCGTGAAGCCGGGTACGTTGGAGTACGCGTACGGCGCACTGTTGGGATCGTGCTGGTAATAGTATTTGGCCGCGAGAATATCCTTGGAGCCGACGTTCCAATCGAGATCGGCTACGGCCTGATCGGAAGTAAAGCGCGCCGTGCCGGGCAGGAACGCGTTGTACGGCGAATAAACATTGGGAGTGCCAGGAGCGTTCTGGTTGGGGACCAGCCATTTTCCCGGTTCACCCGGCGCCGCTGGATAGGTGAAGAGATTGAGTCCGACCGGGTTTGACGACCAGTTGGAGGAACCAACCGTGACGCCCGTGAGGCCTTCGTTAGAGGTCCAGTTGTTATTCGCAATCGCAGTCAGACCTGCCGCATTGCGGTTGGTATCGCTCAATCCTGGCGGCACAACGAGCAACTCGTCGCCCGTCTCCTGGTCCGAGATGTGCAGGTGCTGGTAGCTCACGAAGCCGAAGAGCTTGTTCTTGATGATCGGTCCGCCCAGGTAGCCGCCGGCGTTGTAACGGTGCAATTCCGGATTCTTGTCTACGGTGGGAATATTGTCATCCTTCTTGAAGAAGAAGGGCGCGGCGTTGATCCAGTTGGTGCCGCGATGCGCGTAAACTCCGCCGCGGAACTGGTTGGTGCCCGACTTGGTGCTCATATCGATGTGCGCGCCACTGCTGGAGCCCTGCTGCGCGTCGTACATCGATGCGTTCACGCGGACTTCTGCGATAGTCTCGGGCGCCGGTGTTGGAATAGCGTTGCCAATGCCCAGGTAGACCGAGGAGGCACTGGGAATCACGCCGCCGGCGGCATTGTTCGCCTGGCCGGTGTTGTTCACGATGCGGAAAGAGTCCACCTGGCTGGTGCTCTTGCCGTTGAAGAGATTGCTGGCGTCGACACCATTGACGAGGAATGCGTTGGAAGTATCGCGCTGGCCGTTAGCCCAGATGGGCGCGTTGCCAAGGCCGGAGTTGGAGCCCGTGCCGCCCGGCAACTCCGCATTCACGCCGGGCGAAAGGATTGCCAGTCCAGTGAAGCTTCCCGTCGGCAATGGCACCGAGTCGATCTGCTGGGTCTCCATTACATAGCCGTTGGTCGTGTCCACGGCGTTCATCAGCGGCACGGCGTCAACCTCGACGGTGGTTGTGGCCTGGCCCACCTTGAGCGATGCGTTCACCGTGGCCGTGCGGTCGGCCTGCACGGTAATGTGCGGGGTTTTCTGTGCGTCGTACCCAGCAGCCGAATAGGTGATCGTATAGATGCCGATGGGCAGGTTGACAAACGTGTAGCTGCCCGTGCCATTTGTCTTGGTAGTGCGGGTCAGCGAGGTCTCTTCGTCGGTCACGGTGATTGAGGCGTTTGGAATCACTCCGCCCGAAGCGTCGGTTACCTCACCGGTGATGCCGCCAAGCGTTTGCTGTGCCACCAGAAAGCTGGTACACAACGCAACGGCTGCCACGCTCATTAGCAGCCGGGAAAGCAGAGTGGAAAACGATCGCGTGCAATGCCTCAAGAAAGTCACCTCGGAAATAAGGATTTCCCAACAACTTGCTGGGCCATCAAAAAAATCGCTTGGATATGGAAAGTTGACGGTCTGAAGTGTTCAAAAACGAAACAGAGACGCAATAAACACTTGCGAGTTGCACTCGTTAGTCGGTCGTCAAGCGCACGTGCGGTTAGTCAAATATTAATGGATACGGCATAAATTCTATGTAAGGAAATTTGGATATTTTCCCCTCTGCGGCAGGCGATATCCACACCATTGCCATGATTTGCACAGGCAGGCGGGGTTTTACACAACGCATCGATCGACATAACGCATCAATGGATTGCGGCTTTTCGTTGCCGCAACACATACCAGAGGAGTCCCGCGCCGATGTACGCAAGATAAAGATAGGGTATGCGCGCGTGCACTGCGTCGCTGGCGGAGTTCAGATCGAAGATCCCGATCAGAAGAATGACCAGGACGGTGAAAACGCTGACGGCCGTAAGCCAATGAGAATGGTGGCCCAGCGCGCGGCGCGCAAAGGGCAACGCGAGCGCTACTAATGCGTAGGCGGTGAGAAAGCCAAAGACCGAGAGCGAGCCCATCAGGTCGTACATCGTGGAACCGGTTTCGCCGTGGAGGGCCATGAATGTGACGGCGGCGAACATGAGCGCGATGGACAGCGCGACTGCCGCTCCCGGCGTTCCGTGGCGCCGGTTGGTTCGCTCGAGCGCAGACGGCATCAGTCCGTCATGCGCCATGCGCATCACCAGCCTCGCTGCGGCTGTGGCGCAAGCCAGCACGCAGGCAAACATGCTGATGAACGCGCCGCAATCGATGGCCACGCCGAGCGGCGAAACTCCGGCCTTGGCGGCCAGAAGATGCAACGGGCTGGTGGAGCTTGAAAGCGCGCCGGATTGGCCGCGAAAACCGAGCACCTCAGAGTAGGCGCAAAGCATGAAGAAGACGCCGGCCAGCAGGGCGCACTGCAGCACCGCGCGGGGAATGGTGCGCAGCGGTTCGCGCACTTCGCCGCCCAGTGTGGTGGCGCTCTCGAAACCCACAAAGCTGAAGATGGAAAGCACCAGCGCCGGCCCCAGCGCACCGAATGACGTGCCTCTGAGGCGAAATTGGCTGGTATCGACTTGAAAACCGATGTGGACAGGGAGCAGAACCAGCACAATCACGATCAGGCTGACCGAGATAGCTTCAATCCACAGCATGACTTCAGCGGAAAGCTTCACGTCGCGGTAGGCAATGCAGCCGGCAACGGCGCAGACCAACGCAAGTGTGGGAATCGCAGCAGGCGCCCAGCCGAGGAACTGCTGCGAAAGCACGGTCGCGTAGTAGAGTGCTCCGCCGGCCACCGATGCGCCGGTGGCAAGATAGGCCAGCAGCAATCCCCATGCGGCCACATCGCCAAAAACCGGCGGCAGCGTGTTTGCGGTGTAGGTGTAAAGCGATCCTGGCGAGGCGCTGAGCCGTGCGAAACGGCTAACGCAAAACCCCACCAGCAGCATTGACCCGGTGGCCAGCAGATAAACAAACCAGGTGGCGTTGCCGGCCAGTGCGAACACCAGAGGAATGGTGAGCGAAGCGGAAGTGCTGGGCGCCATTGCCGAGACCGATTGCGCCAATGTTTCCACGGGCCCAAGCACGCCCGCGCGCAGTCCGTAATTTTCGGCGGTCTCCTTTGCCGAATGCACCTTGCCTGGTGTGCTCGTGGTGCTGGTCACTGATTTGCCTCTCGTGGATTGCCTTCGCGCCTATCGCTCGATTGTAGCTTCGATAGTTCCATGCGGCTCGTCGATGGGCACAAAAATGTGGTTGGGATTGTCTTGCCCGAAGGGGCGCAGATCGGCCGGCAAATGATGCAGGTTGGGCATGGAGAGATGAATGCGCGCGATCTCCGGAGCCGCATCCAGCGCGGCTTTTCCCATGTCGAAAAGCGTGTGCTGCACGCTCATGCTGTCGTGCCCGGCAAACTCCTTCAGCAGCGCGGCTACAATCCGCGCGCGTACTTGCGCATAATCCGGCGCGGCGGCCGCGTAGTCCCATTTCACGGTTGCGCGTGTTCCAAAGATGCGGTCGGTGGCAGGCTTGAGCGTGGTCAGCTTATCGACGATGTAACCGGTGAAGGCCGACTTCGTGGTTTTGAGAATCGTCAACCCGTCCACGCCGGAGGTCAGGTTCCATTCGCCGCCGCGCGCGCGCATTGCCTGCACCGTCTGGAGTTCAGGCCCGCCCATTTTGAAGGTTGTGGCGTCGGGCACACCATCGACGATCATCCGCTCCCACTTTTTCTCCTGGACCTCGATGCTGGCCTTCGTGACCTGCGGATTGTTGTTAAGAAAAAAATCGCCAAGCTCTTTCGCAAAGTCTTCGATGGTACCCGCGCCAGAATTGCGGGCGACAAAGTAGACGGTGTTTTTCATCGTGTCGGTGGGTAGAATCCTGCTGTTGTCGGCCTTGGTGAAACTGGCCTCGAATTCTCCGTGCAGCATCACCTCGACAATCCACTCGTCGAACTCGTGCCGGTCCAGCCCAAGCGAATCTTTGCCGCGCGTGATGCGCGACAGTCGCACGCGCGATTTTCCGTAGCGGTTTTCACCCAGTTTAGCCATGCCTCAGCATCCTCGTCTCTACAGCGGTTCTCCAATTGGTGCAGAGCGGAGCCACAACCGCTAAGTGGCGTTCGCATTCGCATCAAGAAAACGCCGTCATCCTGAGCGAAGTTTGACGCGTGTTTTGCGTCAAACGGAGTCGAAGGACCTGCATTTGGGCCTTCGAATTTTGCCCCACGAACTTCTGAGACACCGCTCTAACTGCCTCGATAAGTTGTGTAGCTGTTGTCGCTCAAAAGGAGCGGCAGGTGATAGTGCGCCTCGCCAGCGCAGGTAAACGTGACGGAAATCTCAGGGTAGATGCTGGCGCGGCCTAATCGCCGGAGATAGGGGCCGGTTTCAAAGGAGAGCCGGTAAACGCCCTGCGCCGCCCTTGGAGCCAGATCGCGGCAGCGCCCGTCGCCGTCGGTCACACCCGTTGCGATGCGAATCCATTGCCCATCGTCAACGCGATCGGCGCCCTGGCCCGCCCAGCCGCCTTCAAGGCGTTCGATCCGCACCGCAATGCCCGCGGCCGGCTTGCCCAGCACGGCATCTAAAACGTGTGTCGTAATCTCGCTCATTCAATCAGCCACTTTCCCAAACGAACCTGCATGATTTGCCGCTGCTGCTCGGCAGCCTCGCGCAACTCGGCTTCCCGCGTCGAGCCCAGCCGCCGCTTCAGAATTGCCAGCAGTTCCTCCGCGCTCTTGCCAGTGGCGCACACGATGTATGTGAAGCCGAAACGCTGTTCGTAGAGCGTATTTCCTTCGGCGAGTTCGGCAAGCACGCTGTCGTTCGCGGCATTGGCTGACGACTGCTCCTGCCGCGACCAAGCCGTCGATTGGCCGATTGCGCGTGATGCCGCATGAACTCGCTTGCGTTCGCCGATGCGCGGATGGCAGGCGAAGGCCTCGAGCCAATCCGTCTCCCGCATTGTGCTCCACACGCGGTCTGCCGCTTCGCTGAGCTCGACCACGCTGCCCATGGGACGCAGGGCTACCATCGCCGCGGCCCAACGTTCCGATCCACAACAGGCCAGCATTGCCTCCAAAGCCGCAGATTCGTCCGCCGTGTTCCACGCCGCCAATTTCGGATTCACAGTTGCGATCCTTGCCGGCACAGCTCAAGCAAAAACTCGTCCAGCAAATTCGCGGCCACGCGGCGCCGGTAAATGGCTGTGGAGCGAATATCGTCAATCGGCGTGACTTCAGCAAGCAGCGCCTTCCGCGCCGCTTCGACCGTCTCACGCGTGATCGTCTTTCCAAGTAGCGCCGTTTCGGTTTCGTGCAGACGTATCGGAAACGGCGCCAGGCTCGCCGCACCCAGGCGAATCTCGCACGACTTCGCCCTTTTCGATTAGCACAGTCGCTCCGAGTGCAACTTTTGCAATGGCCATAGCGCGCCGCGTTCCCACCTTGCGCAGGTATTGCTTGTGGCGCGCGAAGCGCCGCGGCAAGTGAATCGCGTAAAGCAGTTCGTCGGCGGCAAGAACATTCGTTTTGTAGCCGGTATGAAATTCGCAGTAGGGAATGCGGCGGCTGCCGCGCGCGGAGATCGTTTCAATCTCCGCGTCGTAGGCCAGCAGCGCGGGCGAGGAGTCCGCCGCCGGCGATCCGTTCACAAGATTTCCGCCAATGGTGGCGCGGCTTTGGTTGGCGATGGAGCCGATCCAGCTTGCGGCTTTAGCAAGCAGCGGAAACTCCGCGGCAATAATGGAATGCTTTCGCAGATCGAGAAATGTAGCCGCCGCGCCAATAACCACGCTTTCAGCTTGGGTTTCGATGGCCCGCAGATCGGGAATGCCCCAAAGGCTTACCAGCTTCGGCGTGTTGAGCTTTCCGGCGGCGAATGCCACCATCAACTCCGTGCCACCCGCGATCGGCGTCCACGCGCCGGGTTCTCGGGCAAGCAGATCCAGCACCGCTCCCAGGCTGCCGGGCGCGACCAGGTCGTGCATCTCCGCGTTACCGCGCATCGCGCGCCTCTTCCCGAGCGGGTTCCGCGGTTTGTTCGCCGGCCGCTGCCACCACCGATTCAAAGATGCGCATAAATCCCGTGCAGCGGCACAGATTGCCCGCGAGCCCCTCGCGAATCTCCGCGAGGTTGGGATGAGGATTGATCTCAAGCAGTTGCGCGGCGGCCATCAACATGCCCGGCGTGCAGATGCCGCATTGCGCGCCGCCATACTGCAAAAACGCCTCCTGCAATGGATCGAGCGCGCCATTCAGTGCGAGGCCCTCCACGGTTTGAATTTCGGCGCCCTCGGCCTGCAGCACAGGAACGAGGCAACTGTTCACCAGCTCACCATTCATGCGCACCGAGCACGAGCCGCACTCGCCTTCTCCGCATCCCTCCTTGGTCCCGGTAAGATGCAGGTCTTCGCGCAGCACATCGAGCAGCCGCTTCATTGGCGGCGCTTCTACCGCACGGCTTTCGCCGTTGACCGTGAATCGGATCGCCGGCCAGCGCGCGCCCATCTTTGATTTGCCGTTCCCACTCCCTTTCACTTTCATGGCATGGCCGGCTCCTCGGCCGGTTGATTTGTGGCAAGCGCTGCGAAGAGATCTTCGGGCAGCAGGGGAATGGCGCGGAATGCACTGCCCGTGGCATCGCGAATCGCATTCAAAATAGCGGGCGCAGGCCCGTCGTGGGGCAACTCGCCAATGCCCTTGGCGCCGAATCCGCCATAACGGAATGGAATCTCCTCAAAGTACACGTGAATCGGCGGAACATCCTCCGCGGTCGGCATGATGTAGTTGGTCATCTGATTGTTGGCCATGCGGCCCTCCTGCCAGACGACTTTCTCGTAAAGGGCGTAGCCGATCCCCTGCGCGATGCCGCCTTCGATCTGTCCCGCGGCCAGCACCGGGTGCAGCACGCGGCCCACCTCCTGCACGGCCCAGAACTCCTCTACTTCGGCGGAATAGGTAACCGTGTCCACAGCCACCTGCGCCACATGGATCGACCATGCATAGGCGGGGTACGCCTCGCCACGATACTTCTGATCGTCCCAGTGGATGCCGGGAGGCGCCTCGTAACGGCACAGCGACGAAACTTCGCCGTGAACTGCGCGGTAGCGCTCGCAGGCCGCAAAAAATTCCTCACGCGAGTAGCTCGCGCCCAGCCCCGCGCGCTGGCGCAAAAGTTCAATGAGCTGCAAACTGGCTCGCTCGATCAGGCGGCCTACAACCATCGATGTGCGCGAAGCCACCGTAGGCCCGCTGTTGGGAATCACGCCGGTGTCGGGCGCGGCCATCGTGAGATCGCTGTAGTCGACGCCGAGCGCCTCCGCGGCAATCTGCGTAAGGATGGTGTTTGTGCCTTGTCCAAATTCGGTATTCGAAACCAGCACGCGCACCTGGCCCTCGGGCGTAACGTCCACTCCGGCCAGCGAATTCAAATACACCTCGCCCGATCCCGTGAATCCCGACCCGTGATAAAACGCGGCGATACCAATGCCCCGCTTCACCGCGCTGCCCGGGTTCTCGCGGGCAAACCGCGCGCGCCTGGCATAGTAGTCGCTCTCGGCCAAAGCGCGATCGAGCAACTGATCGATGATCACCGGCTCCTGCATCAACTGTTCCGTCGCGTTGGTGTCGCCCTGGTGCAGGAAATTCCGGCGCCGCAACTCCGCGGGGTCGATGCCAATCGCCGCGGCAATCTCATCCATGTGCCGCTCCATGGCGAAGATGGCTTGCGGCGCGCCGAAGCCGCGGAATGCGCCGTAGGGCACCGTATTCGTGGCCCACGCGCGCGATCGCACGCGCACATTCGGGCACAGGTACGGTCCGGTCGAGTGCAGCGTGGCGCGCGAAAGCACTGTCGCTGAAAGCGTGGAGTAGGCGCCCCCGTCGGTCGCGAGATCGATCTCGATCGCCAGCAGCTTGCCGTCGCGGTCAAGCGCCGTGCGGTGGCGTACGCGCGAAGGATGCCGCTTGGTCGTAGCCGCGAGGTCCTCCATGCGGTCGTAGACCATCTTCACTGCATGGCCGCTCTTCATCGCCAGCAGCGCCGCATGGCAGGCCAGAATCGATGGGAAGTCCTCCTTGCCGCCGAACGCGCCGCCGGTTTCAGTCTGGATCACGCGCACCTTGTCTTCCGGCAGGTCGAAAACCCCGCGCAGCGCTTTGAAGACGTAGTAGGGGCATTGCAGCGAACCCCACACCGTTACGCCGCTTTCCGGGCTGTATTCGGCGATCATGCCGTTGTTCTCGATGTAGAGGTGCTCCTGCGCGCCGGTGCGGTATTCGCCCTCCACGATGTGCGCGGCGCTCGCCCACACGGAATCCACATCGCCCTTTTCCATCAGGAAGCTCTTAAGAATATTGTCGGAGCCCCAAACAATCGGGTCCTGCCGCTCGCTCTCTTCAATGGTCGAAGACCGGGGGCAGGGGCTCGTACTCGATGCGCTACGGCGCCGGCCGCTTCGCGCAGCTTGTGCTTATCGGGATGGGCGAGCAACAGGATCGGTTCCTCGCAATGGTTCACCTTGCCGTCGGCCAGGCACGGCTGGTCAGCCACAATCAATTCAATGCAATTCTCGCCGGGAATGTCCGCGGCTGTGACCACGGTGAACTCGCTCCAGTCGATGCGGCGGTCGAAGGCGATGGAGCGAATGAGCCCGCGCGGAATCGCGCTGCGCACGGTAGCGCCGAACCACATCCCCTCCCGCTCCATGTCGTCGATGTAGCACGCGCGGCCCAGCAGCTTCTCCACGCCCTCTTTGCGGGGAACGGGAGCGCCAACGATGCGGCTATCGGCGCGTGTTGTCGCATGCCTGCTCATGGTTGCCTGGGAGTCCGACACTGCCGAACGAGTTGAGGGATAGCATACAACGGCACGCCGAAGTTTTGAAAGCGCACCTCACTCCGCGAGAAGAGACAGGGTGCGCGCCAGCACGTGCACGCCGCTGCCGATCCACTGCGGCGAAGCGTACTCATCGGGCCGGTGGCTCACTCCGCCGCGGCAGGGAATGAACAGCATGGCGACTGGCGCGATCGAGGACACCAGCGACGAGTCGTGGTAGGCCCGGCTTACCATCTTTTTGTATGATTTGCCCGCCGCTGTCGCGGACGCTTCGAGGGCCGCGAGAATTGCCGGGTCGCAGGTTGTGGGCGGATCGGCGTTCACAAGCTCCGTTGCGATCTTCACTCCGCGGCGCGTGCTTACCTCCTGAACTTTGGCGGCAAACGCGGCCAGAACGCTGTCGCGGCGCGCGCTGTCGATGTCGCGCACGTCCGTCGTCATGAGCACGCGCGAGGGGACGCTGTTGACGGCGCCGGGAAAGACCTCGCAAATGCCCACCGTGCCCACAGTGTCGATCACGCCGGTCGATTTGGCCGCGGACTCCAGCGCGAGAATCAACTCGGCCGCGGCCGCGAGCGCGTCTTTGCGTCCCGGCATGAGCCTGCCGCCGGCGTGCCCGCCTTCGCCTTCGATTACGATGCGCTGGCTGGCCGGCGCGGCGATGTGCGTCACCAGTCCGACGTCGATCCCTTCCTGTTCGAGCAGCGGCCCCTGCTCGATGTGCAACTCAATGAATTGATGAAATCGTCCAGAAGGAACCTGAACCGAATCCAGCGGTCCGGCAAACCCGGCCTGCGCGCGCCATTCTTCCAATCCGCGGCCCTCCTTGTCGCGCAAAGCGAGCGCCTGCGCGGGCGTAAGCAGGCCTGCCATCATGCGGCTGCCCAGGCAGCCAATGCCGAACCGCGTCGGTTCTTCCGCTGTAAAGATCACCAGTTCGATAGAGCGCCGGGGTTTGAATCCGAGCTGCTGCAAAACGCGAATGGCTTCAAGGCCGCCCAGCACGCCCACGCAACCGTCATAGAGGCCCGCGTTAGGAATAGCGTCGATATGCGAGCCGGTGCCGATAGGCGCAAGCGCCGCGTCGCTGCCCTGCCAGCGCGCGAAGGTGTTGCCTATGGCGTCTTCGCTTACAGTGAGCCCGGCCGCGGCGCACAGGCCCTTCACGTAAGCGCGGGCTCGCAGGTCGGCCTCGCCAAAGACCACGCGCGTCACCGCCGGTGGCTCGGCCTCGGTGATTTGAGCCAGCGCCATCAGTTCCGCCATCAGCCTGTCGATAGAGAGTTTTGGGGTGAGTTTTGGCTGAGTGGCCACGGTTCACGCTCCCAGTGGATGTCTGCACCAATCTTTGTAGATCAGATATTTGGCCGGCCGCTTGCCCAGCGCACCAAACCACTGTGGACAGTATGCGCCCATCCAGATAAAGTCTCCGGCATAAACTGGATACCACGCGTCGCCAAGCCGGTAGATGCCGCCGCCCTCGAGCATCAGCAGGCCGTGCTCCATCACATGAATCTCCACCATGCTCAGCGCCGCCCCGGGATCGTAAGTCATGGTGTTCACGGCAAAATCGTAGGCCGGTCCGTCCGGCATGAGCGCGCGCACCCGCAATGCGCGATCGTCCATCAGCGGGGTGGCCGTAATGGCGGCTTCGCTGCCCATCACGATTTCAGGGGCATCGGCGCCCGGCTGCGGTTCATATGGCTTTTCAATTATTGCGGCGCGCGCGATTCCTGTTGCGCGCACTGTGTGCGGTGCGCCCTGGGGCAGATACGCAAATCCGCCCGGAGCAAGAACTCGCTTTTTCCCGCCCGCCTTGATTTCGAGTTTGCCGTCGAGGACATAGAGAAAGCGCTGCGCCGGCGCCGGCCCCAATGAGCCCTCGGCTACGAACTCCGCGGTCATCTGGGTAAAGCGCGCGCCCAGTTGCGGGGCGGCGTGGATGACAAATTCCACCCCCTCGGCGCCGGGCAGCGGCGTGCGAATAAACGCGTCAGGCGTTTGCAGTAAATGATCGGGCTTGAGTGTGCTGCGCGTTGATCCAAGTTGGTGCACGAGCGGCCTCGTTCCCAGGGGAGTGCGCAAGGTGCGTTGCTCGATTTTATCCGACCGCCGCGTTCAGCGGCTCTTGAAAACTGCGCCCTGCCTGCTACGCGGTTACCCATGAGCCCGGTCGTTCAGCCAGGCGCACCTGGCCGCGCGCCTCGCCCAGGAACTTGCCCGCGCGGAACACCGGCTCGCCGCGCAACCAGGTCTCAACCACGCGCCCCCGTAACTCCGCACCGAGATACGGCGAGAGCTTGTGGCGGAAATGGAGATCGGCGGGCGTCACTGTCCAGGCAGCATCGGGATCGAACACGGAAAAATCCGCATCGGCGCCGGGAGCCAGCGTGCCTTTTCGTCCGGCAACGCCGGCCAGGCGCGCGGGCTCTGCCGCCATCCATTCGCCCAGCCGTTCGAGCTTCACGCCGCGTCTGTGCATGGCCGTCCACAAGACCGGCAGTGCAAGCCCAAGACTCGAAATGCCACCCCAGGCACGATCCCATCGGCCTTCTTCGCGGTGCTTCATCTCAGGCGGGCAAGGCGAGTGGTCGGTCGTCACCATGTCGATCAGCCCCTCATCGAGAGCATTCCACAGCGCCTCGCGATTCGCTCGATTGCGTATCGGCGGCGCGCACTTCAATTCCGTTGCGCCGTCAGGAATCTCTTCGGCAGCGAACCAAAGGTATTGTACGCAGGTCTCCACGGTGATGGGCACGCCGCGCTCGCGCGCTCCTGCCAGCATAGGCAGCGCCCGCGCACTGGATAAGTGCACGATGTGGATGTGCGTCGAGAACTCCTCGGCCAGGCGGATGAGCAGCGCGATCGCGTCAACTTCCGCGCTATCGGGCCGCGAAGCCAGGTAGGTGGAGTATTTGCGCCAATCCGCGCCCTCCGTGTGCAACTTCTTGGTTGCGTCGTCGATGGGATGACTCACCTCGGCGTGCGCCAGCAGCGGAAGTCCGCTGCCGCCCAGCTTATCGAGCGCTGCGCGCAAATCGGCTTCGTCAACCCACGCAAAGCCGTCGATGCCGGAGTGAACCAGGAAGCATTTGAAGCCCGCAACGCCCGCGTCCGCCAACGGTCGCAGCCACTCCGCGTTACCCCGTACCACGCCGCCCCAGGCCGCCCAGTCCACCCACGCCTGGCCCTGCGCCGCCTTGCGCTTGGCGTCCAGCGCTGGGACGTCGATGGTTTCAGGGACGCAATTCAGCGGCATGTCGGCCAGAGTCGTCACCCCGCCCGAGGCTGCGGCCTGCGTCGCCGTTTGAAACCCTTCCCACTCCGTGCGGCCGGGCTCGTTGACGTGGACGTGCGAATCCACAAGGCCGGGCAGCATTACCAAGTCACCGAAGTCGAGAAACTCGGCGCCGCGCGGCACATCGCCCCAGCCGAGCACGGCGGAGATGCGCTCCTGCTCCACGATCAGCGTCGCGGGCGCCAGGCCTGCGGGTGTCAGGACTCGAGTCGAGCGAAGCGCCTTTGCCATGTTGTGCTAGCTTTCACCGTTCGGGGAGGCCGGGATAAAGGGGGCACTCGGAAGACTTCCTTCAAACTCTCTGCGTAACGTTCACATCCCGCTTCGGCGCTCGCGCCGGCTATTCGGGTGTCTCGGATCTTGCCCAGCTACGCCGACTGTTCGCGCAGCTTGTTCAGCAGATCCTGCGGATGTACAGGCTTGGCCAGAATATCGAACTCGTAGCCGTCTTTTCGCGCCTTTTCGAGTAGGTCGGCCGTGGCGGCCTGCCCGGAAAAGAGCAGAATCTTGATCGCCGGCAGCAAGGCGCGGATGCGGATGGCCGCGTCGATCCCATTCAGATCGGCCATGATCACGTCGGAGATGAGCATGTCCGGCTGAAAGGCTGGGGCAAGCTCGAGGGCCTTCTCGCCGGAATACACGGCACGGGCGTCAAAGCCGCTCTGGTTCAGAATCATCGCCAGCGTGTCGGCGATCACTCGCTCGTCATCCGCTACCAAAACCTTATGTTTTGTAGTGTTGGGCATACTCTCCTGGCCATTCGGGGAAGGGAAGTTGGAACCGGTACCCTGACCGCGTGATCTCGTAACCGTCCCCAGGACTTTGGGTGCCCCAGGTCTCGATTTTGAGACCTGGGAAAGCACAAATTTACACGGTCACGGTGCTAGGATGCAACGCTCTACCAGTTTAATCCGCCGCGCGTGTTCTGAACAAAGAGCCGGCCAAAGAATTTGGCAGGCAACAACTGAGACCGGGCGGCCCCACGTGTAATTCATCGAAAATCAAATGATTAAACATATACTGGCAACAAGTGGCCGCGGCCAGGCCAGCAGTGATCCCAACCGGAGAATCCCAGACATGCGGGAAACGGCTACCCCAAACACCCAGGGCTCCCACGGACAGGTCTCCGTCCGTGGGATGGAGAACCAGGGCTCCCACGGACAGGTCTCCGTCCGTGGGACGGAGAACCCGATTCCGGAGGCGCCGGCGGCAACCAACGCCATCATTCGCGCCGAGAAGATCGAAAAGTACTATGCGCAGCCCAGCCAAAACCGCATCCAGGTGATCTCGGCGACGGACCTGAGTATCGTGCCGGGGGAGATTCTCGCCTTGCTGGGTCCCTCGGGCTCCGGCAAGTCCACCATGCTGCGCATGTTAACCGGGCTCTCCGCTCCCTCGGCCGGCCAGGTGTATTGGCATGGAACGCCGATTGCCGAGGCCGAGATCAATGTCGCCATCGTGTTTCAGAGTTTTGCGCTTTTTCCCTGGCTTACGGTGCTCGAGAATGTTGAAGCGCCACTGCAGGCACGCGGCGTGGCGCCGGCCGAGCGCCGCGAACGCAGCATAAAGATGCTGGATATGGTCGGCCTGGACGGTTTTGAGGCCGCGTATCCCAAAGAGCTCTCCGGCGGCATGCGCCAGCGCGTGGGCTTTGCCCGCGCTCTGGTGGTCGAGCCAGAGGTCCTTTTCATGGACGAGCCCTTCTCCGCGCTCGATGTGCTCACTGCCGAGAACCTGCGCAGTGAGCTGCTGGAGCTGTGGGCCAAGAAAACCATGCCCACTCAGGCTGTCTTTCTGGTCACTCACAATATTGAAGAAGCCGTCCTGCTGGCAGACCGCATCGTTGTCCTGGGGCGCAACCCGGGCCGCATTCGCACCGACTTCCCGGTGCATCTGCCGCAACCTCGCGACCGCAAATCCGAACCCTTTACGCAGTTGGTGGACTACATCTACAAGGTCCTCACTCGGCCCGATACGGAACCCGCCGCGGCGCCCGAGCAACAAGCGGCGCCCCTTGCGCGCGACCAGCGCCAGATGCGCTACCAGATGCTGCCCCACGCACGGCCCGGCGGCATCGCCGGCCTGCTCGAACTGCTGCTCGACAAGGGCGGACGCGACGACATCTACCGGCTGGCCGACGATCTGGCCTTCGAGATCGACGATCTGTTGCCCATCGTTGACGCCGGTCAACTGCTGGGCTTCCTCACCATTGAGGAGGGCGACGCGGCCATCACGCCCAGTGGCGAGGAGTTCGCCAATTCCGAAATCCTTCGTCAGAAGGAGCTCTTCCGCGCCGCCGCGGTCGAAAACGTGCTACTGCTGCGCCAGATTTGCCGTGCCCTTGAAGTCAAAAGCGATCACACCGTACCCGAAGACTTCTTCCTCGACATGCTCGACGAGCAATTCAGCGAAGAGGAAAGCCAGCGTCAGGTGGAAACCGCGGTGGCCTGGGGCCGCTACGCGGAACTGTTTGACTACGACGCCGCGCGTCGCCGCTTTGTGATGCCCGACAAGCTTGAAGAAGAGATTGCCGCGGGCGAGGGCGACAAGTGAAGATTCAACCTACCCTTGCGCGATCCCTGGTCACCGTCCGCACCTGGCCCTCCTTTATCGATCTGGGCGTGGCGGCCTGCGCGCTGGCTGTCTTTTTCGCTGTCGTCAGCACGGGCGTTTATTGGTTCCAGAAGCCCATCCCCGTAGTTCCAATCTCGAGCTCCATCGGCGCGCTGCCGCTCTACGCCTTTTACTCCATCGTGCGCATGGCCATCGCCTACATGCTCAGCCTTGCCTTCGCCATCACCTACGGCTACCTCGCCGCCTACAATCCGCGCATTGAGCCGTTGATGGTTGCCGTGCTCGACATCCTGCAATCCATTCCCGTGCTCAGTTTTCTGCCGCCCGTTGTGCTGGCCATGGTCTCGCTTGTTCCCGGCCATCAGCTCGGCATCGAGATGGGCGTCATTCTGCTTATCTTCACGGGGCAGGTGTGGAATCTCGCCTTCAGCTTCTACTCCTCGCTCAAAACCATTCCGCGTGAGATGCTGGAGGCGTCGCGCATCTACCGCTACTCCGGCTGGCAGCGTTTCTGGCAGCTTGAAATGCCTTTCTCCGCCATCGGGCTGGTTTGGAACTCGATTGTCTCGGTGGCCGGCGGCTGGTTTGCCCTCATCTTCTGCGAGACCTTCACCATGGGCGATCGCAACTTCCAGTTGCCCGGTCTTGGCAGCTACATCCAAACCGCCACCTACGCCGGTGACATGCACGCACTGCTGGCGGGCATTGCCACCGTCATTCTGATCGTCGTCGCCACCGATCAGCTTTTGTGGCGTCCGTTGATTGCGTGGAGCGACAAGTTTAAATTCGAGCAGGTCGAATCCGCCGATCACGTCACTTCGCCCATCCTCGAACTGATCCGGCGGTCCAGGCTCTGTCAGACCCTCCCCGGCCGTATTTGGAATCGCGTGGAAGAACCCGTCTATCGCCGCATGGCGCAAACCCAGGAGTGCCGCGTGGTGAAGCCAATGGACTACGCTAAGCCACGCAAAGTCTCGCCGTGGCTTTGGGCGCTGGTCCTGGCGGCGTCGATGGCAGTTTGCTGGGCAGCCGCGCAGGCCGCGCTCATGCTCCGCACCATTACCTGGCCCGACCTGCGCCTGCTGCTCGAGGGCGCCGCCGCGACATTCCTGCGCGTCAATGCTTCGCTTCTTCTTTCCGCCGCATGGACGATTCCCGTCGGCGTGGCCATCGGCCTCAGCCCAAAGCTCGCGCGCACCGTGCAGCCGCTGGCGCAGATCTTGGCTTCGGTGCCGGCAACCGCATTTTTCCCCATTTTGCTCATGGGGCTGGTCAGGATCGGCGGCGGCCTGGGCATCGGGTCGATTGCACTCATGTTGCTGGGCACGCAATGGTACATCCTCTTCAACGTCATCGCGGGCGCCATGTCTATCCCCTCCGATCTGCGCGAAGTCGCCTCGCTTTACCGCTTCACGCGCTGGCAGCGTTGGACCAAACTTATCCTGCCCGGCATTTTCCCCTACCTCATCACGGGGATGGTCACGGCCTCCGGCGGCGCATGGAACGCGTCGGTCATGGCCGAGTATTCTCACGTGAAAGACCGCACCCTCGAAACCATCGGCCTCGGCGCGCAGATTGACGCCGCCACCGACAGCGGCCGCTTCGCCATGCTGCTATTGGCGACGATCTTTATCTCCCTCATGGTGGTCACCATGAACCGCCTGGTGTGGCGCCGGCTCTACCGGTTGGCCGAAACGCGGTTTAAACTGGAAGGCTAGAAAACAACAGCGGAGCTTCGGAGCTGGCGGAGCGAGCGGAGCTAGTTGCAAAGGAAGCATTCCATGATTCGCGTCGGTTTGGTGGGTTTCGGCATGGCGGGCCGCGTCTTCCATGCGCCTCTGCTCTCGTCGGTCGAGGGCTTGCAACTGGCCGCAGTGATGGAGCGCAGCACCAACAAGGCGACGGAGCGCTATCCCGGCATCACCATCCACCGCTCGCTCGAAGCCATGCTGGCCGACGATTCGCTCGGTCTCTTCGTCGTCGCCACCCCGAGCGGAACGCACTTTGCCATCGCCAAAGAGATTCTGAGCGCGGGCAAAAATGTCGTCGTCGACAAGCCGATGACCCTGACTTCGGCTGAAGCCGCTGAACTGATCGCCTTGGCCAAAAAGCATAAAGCGCTTCTCGCGCCATTCCATAACCGGCGCTGGGATAGCGACTTCCTGACAGTTCAGAAGCTATTGCATGATGGTTCTGCTGGGGCGGCTTGTGGCCTTCGAATCCCACTTTGACCGTTGGCGTCCAGACCCGCTAACCGAGCGCCTGTGGAAGGAGAACGCAGACGCCGGCGGCGGCACGCTGCTCGATCTGGGGCCGCACCTTGCCGACCAGGCGCTGGTGCTCTTTCGGCTACCCGAGGCGGTGAGCGCCGACGTGCTCCGCGAGAAAGACGGTCCCGGAGTGAACGACGCGATCAACATTCGTCTGCGCTATCCGGGCTTCATTGTGACGCTCGTCGCCAACAGTCTGTCGCTGCCCGCTGCGCCGCGCTTTCATCTGCGCGGGACAAAAGGCAACTACCGCAAGTCCGGCTTCGATCCGCAGGAGGCCGCGCTCAACAAGATCACGCGAATTGCTGATGCCTGCCTGGGGCCAGGAACCGGCCGCCAACTGGGGCGTGCTGCATGTGGGCATCGAAGGGGGCTCGGTCAGCCGTCCCGTTCCGGCGATTCCCGGCGATTACCGGCTTTACTACGCGGGCATTCGTGATGCGCTGCTGGGAAATGCCCCCCCTCCGGTGACGGGCGTGGATGGCTGGCGCGTGGCGCGGCTGCTCGAATGGGCCGCGGAAAGTTCCGCGCAGCGCCGCGAGATTGTGTGCGACTTGGAGCCAGGAACCGCAATAGCCATAATGGTGCGGTTGCGGCGAAACCATCGCAGACTTTAATCCCGCTTGGGTCAGCCCGGGCTTGTTGCTCCAGGACCGGCGCCAGAGACCTCTCCCCAGCGCTTCGGGTCAGGCGCGTCAATCACGGAATCGATTTCTGCGCCAAGTAGCAGCATAAGGCCGCTGAGATAAAACCACATCAGAAGAACAATAACCGCGCCGAGCGAGCCGTAGGTGACGGTGTAGTTATTGAAGTAGTGAACATAAACACGAAACCCCAGTGAAGCTAAAATCCAACCGGCGACGCCGAATGTGGTGCCGGGCGTGAGCCAGCGCCAGTGTCTTTCTTTCCAGGCCGGCGCCCAGTGGTAGAGAACTGCAAACGTCAGTGCAAGGACGCAGGCTGTCATGGTCCAGGCAACGATCCGTATCGCAATCCCTAGGGCCCCCGCGACCACGGGATGATGCGCGAGTTCGCGATCGACAAGCGCTGCGCCGAAGTCTCCGCCGAACATGAAACTCAGCCCCAGCGCGATGAGAGCAGTAATAACGATGGTGAGCCCAATGGCATAGATTCTCGCCACGATGTAGGACCGTTTATCGTCGAGCTTGTAAACCTCGTTCAGCGTGTCTTGAATGGCGGAGATTCCAACCGATGCCGACCAGAGGGCGGCGATGGATCCAAATGTGACCTTGCCGGAACTCGCGGCGGCAGCGGTTTCGTTGAAGGTGGTGAGCACCGTGCCGAGGGCCGTGGTTGGGATCACAAGCGCGAGGTAGTCGAGGAGTCTATCGGAGAACTGATGCGCCGACCGCGCCGCGAGGCCCAGCAGCGATCCGGCGCAAAAAAGCGTTGGAAAGAGAGCGAAAAGAAAGTAGAAGCCAAGTTCCGCGGCATGACCAAAGAGGCGGTCGGCAAGCACCTCTTTTAATATGCGATTCGCCATCGCACGCAGCGAGAGCCCTTGAAGGTTCGATGTCTGCCTGATGCCCAGGAAGGATGCGAGCCTGCGCCCCTCCCGTACGAGCCACGCCGGCCGGCGCCCCTCGCCATCGCGATCGGTCCGAGCGAACTCTCCCGATGGATATGTCGGCCGCGATCTCACAGTCCGTAGGATGCCTTTTCACTGTGTCTCGGTGGCTCTGTTTCGGCATACACGGGCGCGCGAAAACCGAATTCGCCGCACACGACGCAAAATCAAACCATCTCTTCTATTTCACGCATCTGATGTGACATGCGACCTTCGGTCAATGTCCGCGCCGGCCTGCGCTCGGGAGTGCGTAAACGCTTGGAGCGCTTCCGTCGCAATGCGCCCCTGATAGTTTGCTTGTGTGTTCTCCTGCCTGCACGCCTCACGGTCTTTACTCGGGCGCAAGCCAATGCGTCAAAGCCGGAACCGGGGCAGGCAACGGACACAGAGGAGTTTCTCTCTTCTTATGAGGGGCAGAACGTGTCCTCGATTCAAGTTGCGGGCCGGCCCGGAATCATTGCGGCGCAATACTCAGGTTTTTTCGTGCAGCAAGTGGGCCAGCCCTTTTCTCGAGACAAGGTTGAAAGGACCGCCGCGGCATTGAAGGCTGACGGACACTTCAATCAAGTGCTAACCCAGGTCGAGCCGGAGCCTGACGGCGTTGGGATCTTGTTTATCGTAAAGCCGGCGGACTATATTGGCATCTTTGAGTTTCCTGGGGCACAAGAATTTCCTTATTCGCAGTTAGTTCAGGCGGCGAATTATCCGAATCAAGAGGCATTTAACCAACAGGAAGTTCAAAACGATACGCAGGCTCTTGTCACTTTTTACCGGCAGGAGGGGTTTTTCAGGGCGGCGATAGATCCGCAAGTCGACACGGAAGCTGGACACGCTGTTGCCAACGTGCTGTTTCGTACCACTCTGGGCGCAAAGGCTAAATTTGGCTCGGTTGCGATTGAAGGCGCCCCGGGCGGCGATGAAGTCAATTTGCAGCACAAGCTCACCACGCTGCCTGCGCGCTTGCGGGGCGCGGCGATTCGGCCCGGCAAAACCTATCATCACTCGACACTGACAAAAGCCAACCAATATCTGCAGAAGACGCTGGAGAAGCAGGGATACCTGAGCGCGCAGGTAAAGCTGGCGGGCGCGGAATATCGGGCTCAAAGCAATCGCGCAGATATTCATTTCAACATTCAAGCCGGCGACCCTGCGGCGGTGCAGATTGACGGGGCGCATCTGTGGCCCTGGAAACGGGATGCGCTGCTTCCCATGTACCAGGGGGTTGGCTTGGATGATGAGACCGTGCAGGAAGGACAACAGGCGCTCATTTCCTATTTTCAGCAAAAGGGATTCTTTGACGTAAAGATCGAAGCGCAACTGCAAAAGCAGGCCCGAAAAGAACTGGTGATTTACCGGGTTACGAAGGATAAAAAGCACAAGGTCACCGGTGTCTTGCTCAGCGGCAACACAAGCTTGCCGTCGGCGCAGCTCACACCGCACATCGCCGTAGAAAAAAAGCGGTTTTTTTCTCCAGGCAAGTTCAGTGATCAACTCGTGCAAGCCAGTATCAAGAATCTCAAGGCGGTTTATCAGTCCGAGGGATTTTCGAGCGTCCAAGTGACTTCCGCGGTGTTGCGCAAAGGGGAAAACGTGCAGGTGGCCTTTCGCGTCGTGGAAGGGCCAAGAGAAATTGTGAATTCACTCAAGATTGAAGGGGCCGAGACATTTCCCGAGTCGCGGTTTGCACCGGGCGGGCTGAAGGTTGTGGCAGGGCAACCTTATTCGCAGGCGCTGGTTCAGCAGGACCGATCGAGCATCATCGCAAACTATCTTAAGAATGGCTATTTGATGTCGGGCCTTCGCGAGACAGCGAGCGAGGTCTCGAAAGACCAACCGCATCGTATCGACGTGGTCTATCACATTCACGAAGGGCCGCGCGTAATAACGGGCGACGTTGTAACCCTCGGGAGAGATCATACGAAGCAACGCCTGATTAGCAGGGATATCACTCAGATTAAACCGGGACAACCTCTGACCGAGTCAGATCTGCTGACAGCAGGGAGCAAACTCTACGATCATACTGGTGTATTCGATTGGGCTGAAATCGACCCCAAGGAGCCGGTCACCACGCAGGACGTCATCACGCAGGACAACGATGACGTGCTCGTGAAAGTGCATGAGGCAAAACGGAACGACTTCACTTACGGATTTGGATTTGAGGTAATCGAGCGTGGAGGAAGCATCCCGAGCGGAACGGTAGCGCTGCCGAACTTGCCTCCCATCGGGCTGCCCTCGAGCTTTACCACGAGCGAGTCGACCTTTTACGGTCCGCGCGGGACCGTCCAATATACCCGCAACAATCTATTTGGCAAGGGCGAATCTTTGTCCTTCACTGGATTTGCCGGCAGGCTGGATCAGCGCGCGGCGGCCTACTACATCGATCCGAATTTCCGGTGGACTTCATGGAAGGCAACAACTTCGCTTTCCTATGAAAAAAACGAGGAGAATCCGATCTTTTCCTCGGAGGAGGGCCAGGGAACCATTCAATTGCAACGGCCGCTGGATAAAGCGAAGAAGAACATTTTTTTTATGCGATATGGCTTCAGCAAGGTTGATTTCACCCGAGTTCTCATTCCGAGCCTCGTCCCGGCCCAGGACCAGCACGAGCGGTTGTCGACAATTTCCGCGAACATTACGCGGGATACACGCGATAACCCTCTCGACGAGCACAAAGGCGTGTTGCAGTCGCTGGAATTGGATTTCAACACATCCAAGCTGGGCTCAAGCGTCGACTTTGCGAGACTAACGGGGCAAGCCGCCTTCTATCGAGAAAAATTTCATCACATCGTCTGGGCTGAGAGCATCCGTATCGGATTGGCGGAGCCATTCAATAACAGTTTTGTCCCGCTCAGCGAGGCATTCTTTAGCGGCGGCGGTAATTCGCTGCGCGGATTTCCGCTGGATAGCGCAGGTCCACAACGGGCAGTTTCAGTTTGCAGCAGCGGCCAAACCTCGAACTGCCCTCAGATCGAGGTCCCCGACGGCGGGAACGAATTGCTGATTCTGAACTCGGAGGCGCGAATACCATTGCCGATAAAAAAAGGCCTCAGTCTGGTTGCATTTTACGATGGCGGCAACGTGTTTCCTTATGTCGGATTTCACGACTTTACTTCACTCTATTCGAACAATGTGGGCCTTGGGTTTCGATACGCGACTCCAGTCGGCCCAATCCGGTTCGACCTGGGATATAACTTCAAGCCGAATCCTGGTGTGAGCGCCACGCAATATTTCGTCAGCATTGGGCAAGCCTTTTAGGGGGCAGAGCGATGGGCGCATACAACAGAAAACCGGAACTTGACGGAACGGAGGGAACGAGCCGGCGCAGGGGTAGGCGCACCTGGATTCGCGCCATCGCATGGGTCGCGGCGAGCATGGTCGTGCTTGTGCTGGCAGCCGGCGTTGCCATCGTGGCCCTGGTAAACACCAATGCGGTTCACCGCTATCTGATCGGGCTTGCGCAGAGCGAGGCCAGCGAAGCGTTAGGCGTACAGGTTAAGCTCGAAAACTTTACATTGCATCTACCGGCGTTGAGCCTCGATCTATATGGGATTCGAGTCTCAGGCGCGAGTCCCTATCCGGATCCTCCCCTGCTCCAGGCCGATCACGTGGAGGTTGGAATTCGCGTCGTATCCGTTTTTCGAAGGGCATGGTATCTCGATCGACTGCAAGTCGATCGTCCGGTGGCGTGGGTTGTTGTCGACAAAAACGGAGTTACGAATCTTCCTGAACTTAAGGGCAGCGGGTCGAACCATACAAGTGTGTTTGACCTGGGCATTCGCCACGCTGTTCTTGCACGCGGAGAAGTCTATTTGAACGACCGGCCGAGTTTGCTCGCGGCCGACCTCCACGACCTGGAATTTCGAGCCTCGTTCGACAGCGCTCGCACGATGTACAGCGGAAATCTGGCGTATACGGGCGGACAATTGGAGTATGGATCGTTTCGACCGCTTCAGCACAATTCCGATGCCGAATTTCGGGCGACGCCAAATACCTTCCAGTTGACGCGGGCACAAATAACGAGCGGGCAATCGGAGGCAATCGTTTCAGCGGTACTCGATAACTACAGGAATCCGGCAATTCAAGCGAAGTACGATGTGGTGGTGGATGGGCGGCAGTTGGGGCAGCTTCTCGATGAGCCCTTAATGCCCGCGGGACTGATTCGGACGACCGGCTCACTCGAGTACCGGCATTCTCCGGATCGATCGACGATTCAGATGCTGACAGTCAATGGCGAATTAGCGAGCAGCCGCCTTGCGATCAATGCTTCAGCGGCTCATGCCGAGGTGCGGAACCTCGTGGCACACTATTCCCTCGCAAACAGCAATGCGACGCTCCACGACCTTCGCGCTAATGTCTTTGGCGGCGAAATGACCGCCCAGGGAACTACGCAGGCGATCGGCGAAAACTCACACTCCAGTTATCGCGCGGAGCTCGACGGAATCTCGCTGGCGGCGATGCGAAGCGCTCTGGGGAGCTCCGCTTCGCCGAACGATATTGCACTCACCGGAAAGGCAAATGCGACGGCTACGGCCACGTGGGGAAGAACAATCGACGATTTGGTGGCGCACGCTGACGCCACATTGAACGGCGAGGCACAAAGGTCACACACGCCGGCCGAACAGACCGTCGCGGCTACAATCCCGCTCGACGGAGCTATCCACGCTACTTACCAAAACAACGGAAACGAATTGAAGATCGATAACAGCTATCTGCGAACATCGCAAACAAATATTAATTTGAACGGAACTGTGAGCAGGCACTCCAGCCTTTCTGTTCAGCTCCAGGCAAACGATCTTCGTGAAGTTGCCGCGATCGTTGACTTATTCCGAGCTTCCGGGAATGCGCAACTCGATCTGACGGGGCGCGCGTCGTTTCAAGGCACGGTGCAAGGATCGACCGCGTCGCCACATCTGACAGGGCAATTGAGTGCGGAGAACCTGCACTTGAACGGCGCCGACTGGAAGACACTGCGCACCGTCGTCGATTTGAGCCCGTCACGCGCGGCCTTTGAAAACGTCGATCTGGAATCGGCGCCACGCGGCCGGATCACAGGCAGCGCGAGCGTCGGTTTACAGAAGTGGTCATTTAGCCGGCAGAGCGCGATTCAGGCGGACTTGAGCGCTTCTCAGATAGATATGGCGACCATCGCGAAGCTGAGCGGGCAACAGATTCCCGTGAGTGGAACAATGGCCGCGAAAATCAATCTCCACGGAGACGTGATGAACCCGGCGGGAGCTGGGAATGTTACTTTGAGCGGCGTCACGGCTTATGAACAGCCCATTACTTCGGCGAGGCTGAGCTTCACCGGCTCCGGTAACCAGGCGCAGGCGAACTTGTCCGTGCAACTACCTGCGGGAACAATTGAAAGCCGGGTCGTAGTCCAGCCACAACAACGAACATTTAGCGCCCAACTGGACTCCAAAGGCATCGACCTTACAAAGTTACAAGCGCTCGAGGTGCGGGATATCAAAGCCAAAGGCGTTCTTACCATGCAAGCGCAGGCCCGCGGCACATTCGATAACCCGGAGATCAACGCAGATCTGCAAATTCCCTCATTGGCAATCGAGGGCCAAACTTTCTCCGGTATTAATCTGCGGATGAATGTCGCAAACCGCATTGCGAATGCTGATTTGGCTTCATCGGTTGCTAACACCTCTCTTCATGCGAAGGCGCAAGTTAATATGTCCGGCGACTATCCGGCCGACGCCTCAATCGATACGCAGGCACTTCCACTGCAGCCCTTTCTGGCCATTTACGCCCCCGAACAGGCAGCGAACGTGAGCGGGCAGACGGAGATTCACGCCACGCTTCATGGGCCTTTGAAGAAGGTGGATCAGTTGGAAGCGCACCTCACGATACCGATTTTGAAGGTTGGGTATAGCAACACGATTCAGCTTGCGGCAGCTTCCCCAATCCGCGTTGACTACAAAAACAGCGTGATTGACCTTCAACCCGCAATTATCCGAGGCACAGATACCGACTTGCGGCTTCAGGGATCTATCCCGGTCCGCAGCGGCGCGCCCATGTCGCTAAAGGCGCAGGGAACAGTGAATCTTCAACTCGCGCAGCTCTTCGACGCCGACTTGCGCAGCTCGGGGCAATTGAAACTGAATATCGATTCGCACGGCGCTATCGGCGCCGGCGAACTGGGAGGCGAGATTGACATTGTCGACGCCAATCTCGCATCGGTCAGTTCGCCCGTGGGGCTGCAACACGGAAACGGCGTACTGAAGCTGACGACGGATCGCCTGGAAATCGCGAAATTTGACGGGACAATCGGCGGTGGACCTGTCACCGCACAGGGCGCGATCGTGTACCGGCCGAAGATTCAGTTCCACATGGGCGCTACCGCCAAGGGCGTCCGCTTGCTGTACCCGCAGGGCTTGCGCGAGACGATCGAGGCCAACCTGCGGCTTACCGGTTCCGCCACGAATGCGCTCCTGGGCGGATCGGTGAATATTACTGACCTGTCATTCACGCCGGCATTTGACCTCGATTCATTTATAGGCCAGTTCTCCGGGAGCGTGACCCGGCCCGTTACGCCTGGATTCGAACAAAGCCTCGGTTTCAATCTTGCGGTGAACTCGACGAGCAATGCCAACCTGGTCAGCCGGACGCTCAGCGTAGCAGGGTCGGCAAATCTACAGGTGCGCGGGACGGCGGCCGAACCGGTAATTCTTGGCCGCGTGAACCTGACCGGTGGCGATGTGATTCTGAATGGCGACAGGTTCGTGTTGACGGGTGGAACGGTGCAGTTCATCAATCCAGCCCAAACCCAGCCCGTCCTGAATCTTGCTTTGACCACCACAATTCAGGACTACAAGATCGACTTGCGCTTCAACGGTCCTGCCGATCAGTTGCGTGCAAAATACACTTCCGTTCCGGCTCTGCCACAGGCGGACATCGTCAACCTGCTGGCATTCGGGCAGACGACAGAAGCAAGCGCGATGAACGCCACTCCCGCGAATCAGCAGGCTGAGTCATTGGTCGCCTCGCAGGTATCAAGTCAGGTAACAAGCCGCATTTCAAAGGCGGCCGGGATCTCGCAGCTTTCTATCAGCCCCGTGATGGCCGGCAGCACGGCGGCTGGTCCACCTGGCGCTAACCTCACCATCCAGCAGCGCGTCACCGGAAATCTCTTTGTGACCTTCTCAACAAATGTGGCAACTACCCAGGGCCAGACGATCCAGGGGCAATATCAGGTTTCACCGCGTGTGGCGGTTAGTGCAACCCGGGATCCGAACGGCGGTTTTGCATTCGATACTTTGATCAAGAAGAGTTGGTAGCAATCGGTCCAGCGATGGCCGCTCGGGTGCTTGCACCGCACGCTCACCGGGGGACGAACGCGGGGAACAAATCAATTATCCGCGCTCTTCGACTCTCGCAAAACTCCCTCTGGCCGCGCACAGTTCTGAGCAATCAACCCCAAACGAAATCGATTGGCGTCTCGATGTCCGGATGAATGCTCTTCTTCACTGGACAGGTGTGCGCTGCGTTTTCGAGCCGTTGCTGATTCTCAGGGCTGGTTGCCCGGGGAACTCGAATCGAGACCGTCAGGCGACTGACCTTTCTCGGTGGCGTGCTGCTCATTTCCTTCTCCACTGTCGCCGTGGCTCCGATAAGATCAACATCCAAAGTTCTGGCAACAATGCCCATCGTGGTCAACATGCACGTGCCAAGTGACGTCGCTATGAGGTCACTCGGCGAGAAACTCTCTCCTCGACCTTGATTATCGACGGGCGCGTCAGTAGCCAGTTCAGTTTGAGATGGAGTATGCACTGACGTGCAGTGCAGGTCACCCTGATATTCCATTTGAATGCGAACCATACCGTCTATCATATTGCATCGATGCAGGAATGAGGGAGCCCACGTGGGCTCCCTTCATGCGGCTTGCGCGACGCAACCGTCCCACAGTTGAATTTTCCAAACTCGGCTCTCGCACACACACTACGGCGCGGATGCGTGGAATCCGCCGTAGCAAAACGAATCTGCCGTAAACCGCAGCGGCGCCCAGTTTGCACTGGGCGCCGCCGCTTTTCCGCTCGGATCGTCCCTCCGAGGCTGAGGCTAGAAGAGAATCTTCGCCGAGAACAGCGCGTTAAACGGCTCGCCGGGTCCGACCCCGGGATTGCCCAGATCGCCGCCAATAGTGGTGGCGATCACGCCTCCACTGCTGGTGTTTACGTTCGGCAGGCCGACCCAACCCAGGTTCGTGCGGTTGAAGATGTTGAACATATCGGCGCGGATCTGCAGGCTGACCGATTCGCGGATCTGGGTGTTCTTGAGCACCGCCAGGTCGAGCGCCCCGTAGCCCGGACCGTAGTTCTGGCCGCGACGCGTCGGCGAGTAAGTGCCCGCCGGGGCATCCTCGAAAGCGGCAGGGTTGAACCATTGCACGTAGGGCCCGCTGGTCGGCGTGGCAGGCACAAATGCGTGGCTGATCCCAGCCAGCGGATTCGCGATCTGCGACGGCGCGGTCGGCGTTCTCTCCATTACCGCTGAGATTGTGGAGGGAAGAGACCGTGTAAGGGAACCCGCCGTGGAAAGAGAAGCCCGAATCGACCTCCCAGCCCTTGGTGACCCGGCTGGGACTGCCGAAGGTGGGCACGTTGTAATCCAGCGTGCCGGTCACGGTCTGGCGTACATCCCAGTCTGAGTTCCCGTACTCGGCGGCCTGGTCGAACGAATTCTGTGGCAGGTAAGGCAGTTGACCGGTCTCGTAGTCGAGCGCGTGGCTCCACGTGTAGGCGACGGAGCCGGCGAGACTATGCCAGCTCTGCAGGCGCAACGAAGTCTGCAGCGAATTATAGTTGGAGCCAAGATTGCTCCGGGCCTCGTTGATGGCGGCGAAGTTCGGGAATTGGCTGTAGTAAGGCCGCGAAGCCTGCAAACCAAGGGCTGAGCTCTCCGCGCCGGCGGGGGCCTGGTTAATATCGACGATGCTCATCAGATGCGTGCCCTTGGTGCCGACGTACCCTAACTGCCAAACGACCGCCGGCCCGAAGCTCTGCTGCACATTCAGGTTCCAGCTCTGCATATAGTCGGGGCGAAAGTGCTTATCGAAGGTGGAGATCGTCGTAATGCCTGACGACCCGGAAAGCGCCTGCTGGTAGCTCGGGTAGATCGGAACGTTGTCTTGGATCACCGCATTATTCGCGGCGGCGGTCACCACCTGCTCGTCGCCGGCCGGGTTCGCCTGAGGCCCGAAGACCGGGGCGCCGTTTGTCAGGACAGTGTCCTGCAGAATCGACTTCATAAAGATGGAGTCGTTGTATATTCCGTAGCCGCCACGCAGCACGGTAGTACCTCTGATCTGGTAAGAGAAGCCGACACGCGGGCTCCATCCGTTCTTGAATCCGGGGTAGATATTGGGCACATCCGGGCCTACGACTGCAAGGCCTGGGGTGGCGCCGCTCGTGATGGAAGGATCGAAGATGGAAAGATTCGGCTTGCCGGTGTGGACCGGGCCCTCGTAGTCGTAGCGCATGCCGTAGTTGAGGCTCAGATTCCTGGTTAACTTATAGCTGTCCTGCCCGTAAATCGAGAACGTGTTCACGTAGACCAAACGGACGGGGTCGCCCTCGACGATGCTCGTGTCACTGGGATCGTAGCATCCCGCCAGAAAGTCGGCTAGGTAATCGACGTTCGGATTTGCGGTGAGCTCTGTGGAGAGTGTGGCAGTTGTGCCGGCGCTAGGCGTCTTGGTCGCGAGGGTTGCGCAGGCAGCACTCGGAGTGCCGCCGATTAAAGCTGACCATGGCCCCTGCGTTCCATCGAAAGTAAGCAGTCCGCGCTCGCCAGTGTAATAGAACGCATTTACCTGAGCCTTGCGGATCTCGCCGCCAAAGTGGAACTGGTGAGCGCCCTTGGTCCAGTTGAAGTCTTCATCAAGATGGCCGGTGATATCGGTGCGGCCCTCCGGCGCCGTGGGGCCGAGAGGATCGAATCCGTTGCTGCTGGCAGTCAGGGCCCCGGCCGCGGAGGGGGAACTAATGATCAGGTTGGGAGCGCCGCCCAAGGCGGAACTGGTGACCCCTGTATTCAGACCCAGCCCCACGGGATTGAAGTTGTTGTCCGCATCCGCAAATACCTGCTGGAAGTAGCTGACGCCGGCCCCAAGCTGGTTGGTCATCGAGGGCGAAAGCACGCGGTTATAGACCAGCGAATAGTTCTGAATATGAGTTCCGGCCCTCTGGAAATAGGGGGGAAGCTTGGAATTCAGCGGAGCTGTCTGGATGCCCTGGCCGATGAAATAGGTAAATGCAAGGTGGTCCTTGTCCGTGAAGTTCTCATCGATTTTGCCGATACCGTTGTAGCTGTATCCCGTAATGATGCCGGTTGTAACATAGTTGTTCGGGCTGTCAGGGCCGTTGAGTGCCGCAGCGGGCCACAGGGCGGAAAGACTCCCGTTGCCGTTGAGCAGGTTGTTCGAAACGGTATTCTCAGTCACGCCATAGGCGCTCAACACGGCCAACGCGTCACTCTGGTAAGCGGTCGAAGGCTCAGTGCCGGTTGAGGCCGCGCCGATGTCGAACCATTCCTTCTCGAACCCGATGAAAATGAAAGTCTTGTTCCTGCGGATGGGCCCGCCGACCGTGAACCCGTAGTGCTGGTCGCGTGTTTCTTCCTTGCCGGTAAATGGATTGCTCGCCTGGAAAAACTCGTTGTGATTGATATAGGAGCCCGACCCGTGGATGGAGTTGGTGCCCGATTTGATCGTGACATTGGCGGTTCCGCCTGCAGCGTGGCCGATTTCCGCCGTGCCGGAGCTGACGAAAGAGAAGTTCTCGATGGCGTCGATGGGCAGCAGCACAGCGGCAATACCGTTCACGCCGCTCTGATTGACGGCATCGATGCCCCACCACAGGTCGTTGTTGTCCGTGCCTTCGATCTGCCAGTTGACGGAGTTGGTGCGCGTGCCGTCGACACTGGAAAACAACGCCCCTCCGTTCGATCCCTCGCCGGCGAAGCCCGTGTTCTGGGCCAGCATCTGGGTAAAGTCGCGATTGCTGTTGGGCAGGCTCTGGACCTGCTGCTCGGGGATCGCATTCGCCTGCTCGTCGGTGACCGTATCGAGGGTTAGCTGGTTGGCAGTCACTTCTACGGTTTGCGCGGTGCTGGCAACGTTTAGCTTGATGGGTAACGTGTAGCTTTCACCCGCCAGCACGGCCACCTTGTCCACTTTGATCGTGGCGAATCCGGTCGCCGTGACAGTGACGGTATAGTCGGCGACGGGCAGGTTCGCGAAGGCGAATTCGCCCGCGCTTGAAGTCACTGCCTTGTAGGAAGTACCGGTCGCGGTTTCAACCGCCGTCACCTGGGCGCCAGGCACCACAGCGCCCGACGCGTCAGTCACCGATCCGGTGATGCCGCCGCGAAATGTCTGGCCGTGGCTTAAAGCCGGCAGTGCAAACAACACAGCCAGCGTGAGAGATAGTGCCGGGAAAAAACGGAACAGGATTCGATGGATCATTGCGTTTGTCCTCCAAAGTTTTCATGTGGAATTACTTTTCTGGCGCGCGCTCGCGGCCATCGGAAAATATGCACGTAGCCGTGGACGCGCTGACGATTGCACTGGGGGCTCTTGCTTTTCGCCTGCAGCAAGAACGAGATGAGGTAAGGCGGGGAGCCCTTGGGACTTAGTATAAAGTATAGGAGCAGCAAACAAAAAGGTTCAATAAAAATCGCCAAAGGGAATCTGCCTGGCAATGCCCTTAGCTCAGTCCCCCAGTCCCTCAGTCCCTCGTCCCTTAGTCCCTAAGTCCCTCAGTCCCTGCCTTACAGATACCAATAACGCGAGAAAAAACGCGAAAAATGGACCAAAAGTGGGCATTTTAGGGCCGCAAAGCCCTTGGACTGACCCCCAAAAGTGAGACAGCTAAAATATGCGCATCTTGCAGCGAAGGGGGACTGCGAGTGGCGAAACGAGAAGCAGGATGGCGACCAGAATCGTTCCGGGCGATGGCGGTGGAGCGATTGCGGACGTGCATGCACGTAGGCCGGCTGTGCGAGGAACTGGGAGTGAGCCCGAGTACTCTTCGCAAGTGGCGCAAGCAGTTTGCGGCGCGTCATGAGGCCGAGCCGGTGCTGGCCGAGCGCGCCGGCGAGACGCTGGAGGAGGAGAACCGCCGGCTGAAGCGTGCCTTGGCGGAGAAGGTTCTGGAAGTGGATTTTTTACAGGGTGCCTTGCAGCACATCGCGGCTCGACGCCGGCAGAACACCGCGTCTGGCGCGAGGGCATCTACGCCCGGATCCGGGCAATGATGCCGATGCCAGGCGCCCTGAGTGTGGAACGGATGTGCCGGGTGGGGGCAGTGAGCAGGGCCAGTTTCTATCGCTGGCTGGAGCCCGAGTTGCCGGTGGAGGCGGAGATGGAGGTGCGGTCGGCGATCCAGGCTGTAGTGCTGGAGCACCGGCGGCGCTATGGTTACCGGCGGGTAAGCCAGCAGTTGCGGCGCCGGGGAATGATCGTCAACCATAAACGTGTGGCGCGGCTGATGCGCGAAGATAATCTGCTCGCCGTCCCGTCGCGGGCCTTTACCTCAACCACCAACTCGGGCCATGAGTTGGAGGTTTACATGAATCTGGCGGCGCGTATGAAGCTGACTGGAATCAACCAGTTGTGGGTGGCCGACATCACCTATATCCGGCTCCTGGGCGAGTTCGTGTATCTGGCCGTGGTGCTGGATGCGTTCTCGCGCAAGGTGGTGGGCTGGGCGCTGCAGCGGACCCTGACAGCGCGGCTGACGCTGGCGGCGCTGGAACAAGCCATCGGCGATCGGCAACCGCCGCCAGGCCTGGTTCACCACTCCGATCGCGGCCTGCAGTATGCCAGTGAAGAATACGTCAGGGTGCTGCGCCTGCATCGGATCGTGCCCAGCATGAGCCGGCCCGCCAACCCCTACGACAACGCCTTTTGCGAAAGCTTCATGCGCACTCTGAAACGGGAAGAAATCGATGCCCGGTCCTACCGCAGCATGGAAGAGCTGCGCGATCACATCGAAGAGTTCATCGAACGGTATTACAATCGTTGCCGGCTGCACTCGGCTCTGGGCTATCGGCCGCCGGAGGAGTTCGAGCAGATAGCTGCCGTTGCCCAGCCGCAGGCCAGCGGTGGGGCAGCGGCCTGCATGAGTTTTCCAAGGCATGGGGAAATCTATCCACCCGATGTCGGTTCAAAAAACCGGGAGCAGGGTGGGTCCCCGCTCCCGGCGCTCATCGGTACGGATGAGTCACCAGCCGGCTATTCCTTGCCGGGTTGCTCTCCAGCAGCGCCCGGCTCCGCTTCACCGGCCAACGCCATGGTGGATCAAAACCGGGCGCTTGGCATAACCAAAAACAGCAAACGGCGAGTGCGCTCAATGCAAACTGTCTCAACTTAGGGGTTCACCGCACCCTGTTTCGACGCACTTTCGAGAAATTACTTGGTGCCACTCCCTCTTATTCGCAACCTTTCTCGGTTCTAACCGCTAATTGTTCGCAACTATTCTCGGTATTTGTCTCGAAGAATCGCAACCTCCCAAGCGAACATTCGGGGGGCAAGTGCAACCACTTGAGCGAACATTTGGCCGGTCCGGCGCACCGTCAAAACCAACATTTGCAGGCGGTTGAGGCATTCCTGATAGCGCGCGCTAAATTCGAGCAGAGGTGACGCGCGCGACCAGGTCGTAGTCGTGGGTTTCAGTGATCTGGGCGCGGTAGAAGCAGCCGGGTTCGAGCGACGGGAGCGGGCCAAAGTCGTTGATGTAGACTTTGCCGTCGATCTCGGGCGCGTGGTATTGGGTGCGCCCTTCCCATAGCAGCCCAGTTTCCGCGCTTTCGCCTTCGGCGAGAAGCAGCACCTCGCGGCCCGCCCATTCCTGCTTGGCGCGGCGCGAGATGGCCTGCTGGAGCTTCATCAACCGCCGCCGCCGCGACTCTATCGTGCGCTTCGGCACCTTGGCATCGAGCGCGTAGGCGCCGGAGCCTTCTTCGTCGGAGTAGCTGAAGACGCCGAGCCAGTCGAACTTCGCCTCGCCGATGAACTGCTCCAAAATCTCAAAGTCGCAGAGCGATTCTCCGGGGAATCCGACGATGAAGCTGGTGCGGAGCGCGATCTGTGGCACTGCTTCGCGAACCTTCTCCAAAGTCTTCAGGAAAATCTCTGCGCCGCCGCCGCGTTTCATGCGCTTTAAGACGGCGGGCGACGCGTGCTGCAGCGGCAGGTCAAGATACTTGCAGATATTGTCGTGCTTCGCGATGGTCGACAGCAGACGGCCAGTGATGCGGTTCGGATAGGCGTAGAGGAAGCGGAGCCAGCGCAGGCCGTCGATGCGGGCGAGTTCGTCGAGCAGCGTGGCGAGACCGTCCTTGAGCCCTAGATCTTCACCGTAGCAAGTGGTGTCCTGGCCGATGAGTGTAATCTCCTGGACGCCGCGCGCAACCAACTGCTGGGCTTCGGCTACGACGGACTCGAAGCGCCGCGAGCGGAATTTGCCGCGCAGGTTGGGGATGACGCAGAAGGTGCAGGGGTGGTCGCATCCCTCGGCGATTTTTATGTAGGCGGATGCACGCGGCGTAGAGAGGACCCGAGGAGTCTTTTCATCATAGAGATATGTGGGCAAGGAAGACGATGCACCGGCCCAGGCGCGGCGGCTGAAGCGGCCTGCGCGTTCGCGGCGGTCGCCTTCTGCTCGGCTCTTGTGGGTGCCCGCTTGCGCTTCCTGGCCGGGCCTGCTGCCGCCGTGCACGGTCGAAATGATGTTGAAGAGCGAGGGCGCGGCGGCGGGACCGGGCGCGATACCTGCGGCTTCCAGGATCGCTTCGAGCTCGCCGGTGCCGACCACGGCGTCGACCTCTGGAATGCTCTTCATGATCTCGTCGCGGTAGCGTTCCACGAGGCAACCGGCAACGATGAGCTTTTTGGCGCAACCTTGAGTTTTGTGGCGGGCCATTTCGAGAATGGTGTCGATCGATTCCTGCTTGGCGGTGTCGATGAAGGAGCAGGTGTTGACGACGAGGATTTCGGCTTCTTCAGGACGGCTGGTCAGGCGCGCGCCGGCGCGGTCGAGCAGGCCCATCATCACCTCGGAGTCGACGAGGTTCTTGGGGCAGCCGAGAGAGACGAATCCCACGGTTGGGGAAGGCGGTGGGGAGCTTTTAGCCACACCTTTATTCTACGTGGGCGGAGATCAGAGATCGGGAGTGCTCACGGGAGATATTCGTCGGGGATCAACTGTCCTTGCGGTAGAGCATGTCGCGGATGGCGCGGCGGCGCAGCGCGTTGACTTCGGACTCGATTCTGCGGTCGACAGGATCGGCGCTCGATCGCTCGGATTCTGATTCGGCCGACTCCGGTTCGCTGCAGGAGGGGCAGCGATTGGCGAAGCCGGGCTTGCCGGGCCGCAACTCAAACTCTTCTTCGCAAACGACACAGGTTTTGATTGGGAAGGGCATGACGGAAGTATTTTAGCCAAAATGATTGTGGAAATCGATAGGGCGGCGAGTCAGCAACTTAGAAAGTGTAGAATTCCCGCTTAACTCGCTCACCTGCTTGCTCGCCGGCTTGCTAAACCCCTAGTTCGCCAGCACCGCGCGGTAGCGGACCTTGCTCTTCTTGACCTTTTCGATGGCTTCGTTGGCCTTGGCCATGGGGAAGAGCTCGGTGGTGGCTTTTACGCCGTGGCGGGCTGCGACATCGAGCATTTCGCGCAGGCGGAAGGGACTGCCGATGGGGCTCCCACCGATGGCGCGCCGGGCCGAGATCAGCGGAAATGCGTGCACCGAAACCGGCGAGGGCGGAGCGCCGACAAACCACAGTGTTCCGGTGGGTCGAAGCGTCTGGAGATAGGCGCCCCAGTCCTGGTCGGCGTTGACGGTGGTGAGGATGAAGTCAAGCGAGTCGGCCACTTCTTTCATGGCCTTGGATTCGAGGCTGTTGACGAAGTGGTGGGCTCCAAGGGCGCGAGCCTCCTCTTCTTTGCCTGAAGAGGTGGAGAAGGCGGTGACTTCAGCGCCGAAGACGCGCGCGAACTGGATGGCGATGTGCCCCAGACCGCCGATGCCGACGATCCCGACGCGGGAGGAAGGGTTCACCCCATTGATGCGCAGCGGGTTGTAGACCGTGACTCCGGCGCAGAGCAAGGGCGCAGCCTGTTCGCTGGCCAGAGCGTCTGGGATGGGAATAACGAAGCGTGCATTGGCGCGGACACGGTCGGCATAGCCGCCGTGGCGATGGACGCAGGTGCCTTCGGAGTTGGCGCAGAGGTTCTCTTGGCCGCTGATGCACCACTCGCACTGGCCACAGGAGTTGGACTGCCAGCCGAGGCCGACGCGCTGGCCCACCTCAAGCGAATTGACCTCGCTGCCCACGGCCGCAACGTCGCCAACAATCTCGTGGCCCGGGATAAACGGATACCGGCTGGTGCCCCAATCGTTAGCGATCAGGTGGAGATCGCTGCGGCAGATGCCACAGTGGGAGACACCGATTTCGACCTCGTGGGCCCCTAGCTTGCCTGGGTCGTAGCGGAAGGGCAGAAGCTCCGCTCCTGCCGCATGAGCTGCAAGTCCTTGAATTTGAGCCATGTTTTTCGGCGTCCTCGCTGGTTGGTGTTCCGGCCCGCAGAAATCCCCAAAAGCGCTGGCCTGGCTGGGAAAAGGTATTGAGTTTTGCCAACCCTAGTTTAAACCGCCGCCCGGCTCAATATGCAAAGTCAGGATGTGGAAACCGGAGAGGACACCGCCGGCGGGCGCCTCGCCCGCGACCTCCGCCGATTCGCCATTCAGACCGGCCTCCTGCGTGTTGCGGAGCGGCTCGAGGGCGTTGGCCACCGAGAGGGGCAAACTGGTGAGTGTCTGGCCATTGATCTCGCCTTGCGCCTCAGGGGCGAGCAGACTGACATAGATACGGTCGGCCGGATGCTGATTGCGTGCCTCAACCAGTACCGTCTCAAGATCGACTGGCGGAGCGGGAATGTGGGGCTGGAGAAGGGTGCGGTCGAGCGTGGAGGCGTCCGACACGAGGAGGCGCAGATTGCCTTCGGCGAGGCGCGACGGAAGCTTGACTGCGATGCGGACATTGTGTTCGGCCTGCTGCCAGGGGCGGACGGTTGCCTCGACCTCTACGGTGTCGCCGGCGTGGACGATATCGCTGGAGACCAGGCGCGCCTTCACGAGCGTCACCTGAACGTGCCGCGGAATCGCCTGGACGTGAAGATCGATCTGGCGGACTACGCCTTGCCGTGCGCTGTTCGAGTAGAGGCGTGTGAATCTCTCGCCGGCAAGGAGGGCGATCTCGAGCGGTGCGGGCGTCGCCTCGCCGGCCGAGGCCCAAAAATCAAGCGGCAGGGCCGGAAAGCCCGCAATTTCGATATTTCCGGTGAGATGGTAGCTGAGCGATGCGCTGCTCTCGTTGGTTTCGATCAACGATTCGTACAGGACCGTCTGCGCGGCGACCGGGGTGAGGCCGGGCAAATCGAGGATTTCAACGTTGACACGGCGGCTGATTTTGCGCAGCCCAGTTGGCGCATCGACTGAGATATGGACTGGTATCATTTGCGCCTGCGCGCCGAGAATCCCGCGAAGCGCCGACTCGCGATCGTCGGTAAAGGCGCCCACGGTGACGCCCGTATTAACAATCTTGAAGGCGTTTAGCGGCGAGGCGAGGGTGGTGACGACCTCAGCCGTGGTCATGGGCAGCGAAACCGGCCCGGCGCCCAGGACGGGGTGGCCGCAGGCGAGTAGTTGCCTGGGATCGATGTAAGTGACGGTGCATGTGGCAGCCACCTCGAGGTCGCCGCGAATGAGTTGCATGCTTACGGCTGAACCGGGCTCAAGTATGGGTTTCGCGGATGAAGCGGGCACACCGGGTGCGGACGAGCCGCCAAGCCCGGAGAGCCCTCCTCCGGCCACCATTGGCTCCAGAGTGGAGCCCGCCGTTTGCTGCTGCCAGAAGCGGATGGCCTGGGGGCTGAATCCGCTCATCACCAGCGGAGTTTCCATGGGCTGAAAGGTCATTTCTCCGGCAGCGAGCGCATTCGGGGGATTTGGTGAAAAGCTCACGCCTTGCGCGCTTGAAAAGGCCCCCGATGCTGTTTGCGTCTCGCCGGAGAAATCGTGCGAGGGCAGGTCGCGCACTTCGAGCATCTGTTCGATGGGCGTGATGCCGGCGATGGGATCCTTGGCGAACTGCCCGATACGGTAGGAGAGCGAGCCGAGCAACTTGCCGTCGATATAGACGGGGCTGCCGCTCATACCCTCGACCACGCCGGTATATTCGGGTTTGGCGCCGTGGAGCTGGACGAGAATCATGTCCTGGCCGGGGCCGCGCGCGCCGCGTAGTACGCCCAGGATCTCAACCTGCATGGGCTCGGGGGTGGCGCCCTCAAAGACGGTCCACGCTGTGCCGGTCATGCCGGCGCGCACTTGGCTCAGCGGGAAAAATCCCGGATTTTGCGGTGGGGCCCGAGTTTCGCTGGGGGGCCCCGATCCCGGGGCCGGAGGATGGGCGGGAGCTGCAACCCTTTGCGCCCGCAGCGGCGAAAGAAAACATGGCGCCATGCCCACCAGGATGGCGAGCGCCAGTACCCCCCACTTGGTTCCCTTCCCGTGTGTTGCCACGTCTATTAGAGTACAGCCCGTAGCACGGTTTCTCCCCGGGCAAGGCGCACCGCACCTGCGGCTGCGCCGGATTAGGAAATTCGTAAAGGGCGAGTTGATGCTCAAAGTGCCGTTTTCAACACAGGGTCCCAAGGAAGCGAACTTTGCTTGGCGGGGGTAGAAGTAAACGACGCCTGCGCTGAATCAAATTCCTTACGTGAATTCCTGATCCGGACTAAAGGATGAGCCGGCCACCGCGGGTTGCGATGCGAATCGCGTTATGCTTATCAATTAGAGAGGTTGCCATGTCAACATCGCGTCCGAGCGTCTCTATTCTTCGCCGTTTCTCGCTCGACCTGCTGTTTCTGGCTGTTCTGGCCCTGGCTGCTGCGCCCCTGACGCGCACCTACGGCCAGACCACGACCACCCCGCAGCAGGCAGCGCCGCAAACACCGCAGCCCGACCAAACCGCGCCCGATGCCGGAGGCCCCAACGGCGATACAGGCGTGATTGCCGTGCCCAAGAAGTCGGAGAACCCTGACACTCCTCCACCCGCTCCGCCTGCGCCCAAATTCAAGAACCCTGAGGGAATGGGCAATGTGAGCTTGCGCGTTGAGGTCCCCGAGGTGACGATCGATGTGGGCGTTCTGCTGGAGAAGACACACCAGTTCGTGCCTGGCTTGAAACCGAGCAACTTCCGTGTTTACGAGGACGGCGTGCAACAAAAAATCGAAGGCTTCAAGCGCACGGAAGCGCCAATCACGGCCCTCCTGCTGTGCGAGTATGCCGCCAAGGGCATGGTTTTCAGAATTGACATGCTGAATGCGGCTTGGGCTTTTGCCCAGCAACTGCGTCCGCAGGACTACGTGGCGATGATGACTTTCGACCTGAATACGCACATCGTGAGCGACTTTACCCAGGACAAGCGGCAGATTCAGGAAGGCATTAACCAACTGGGCAACGAGGTTTACATGCCCGTCGCGTTTTCAGAGACCAATACCTTCGATGCTCTCAACGAGGCACTGGACCGCATGTCGCGCATCGAAGGCCAGAAGTACATCGTTCTGATTGGCACTGGCATCGATACTATGTCGAAACTCACCCTGGATAAGATTCTGAAACGAGTGAAGGCTTCTGAGGGCATTACCATCTTTACCATTTCGACCGACGGGTTTTTTGAGGCGATGACCGGTGGCAGAGGGGGAATGATGGGGGGTATGCGCGATATGACCTACCTGCAAGCCGACAACCAGATGAAGACTTTCTCCGACATGACCGGCGGTATGCACTTTGCGCCTAGGTTTACCGGTGAAATGCCCGACGACGTGAAGGCCATCAACGAGAACATCCGCTCAAAATATCAACTCGTCTATCACCCTACCAACACCAAGCAGGACGGGACATTCCGCAAGATTCGGGTGGAGCTTGTGGACGACGAAGGCCAGCCGCTGCGCATGCAGGACGAGAAGCATAAACCACTCAAGTACGACATTGTTGCCAGAGACGGCTACCGCGCGAAGCAGGAAGTTGAGTAACTGCGCGGAGATGATCCGCCGCCACGGCGAAAGAGCGCCTTTATCCCCGCAGACCGGAGTCTCCCATTTAAAACGTCGGTGACTGTCGTCACCATCAATACGCCCGCGCAGGGTTAAGATGGTTCACCGAAGGCCCTTCGGCTTACGGGACCACGCTGATTTCATGGTCTCTCAGGGATCCGAGGCAAGCTAACTCTCCGAGGCGCGTATGAACCTAAGAATGAGTATGTGGAGTGTTTGGGGCTTATTGGTCCTGGTGTACCTGGCCCTCAGAATCTACGTCGCGAGACTGAACCGCGATGAAGATGACACGATTATCCTGGATGACGCCGCGTTCGGGCAGGAGAAAGCCGAACAGGCCGCTATTATCGCCAGGGTACAAAAGATTCAGCCGGCGCAGCGCGCTGCCCTAATTGCCATGGGAGCGATGACTCTCGTTGTCATCGTCTACTACGTTTGGGACGCGATGCACCAGTTCTAATCGGTCGTGGCTCAGAGGCTGGCTCAGGTTTTCAGTTGGCATACGGGCACGGCCTCACCCTCGCAGGTGGTTAAGTCCGCTGACTTGGCGGAACAGCGGACGCCTATTACCGGCGCCGCATAATTCCGTAATCACGAAGCGCCGCTCTCCAGACCGGGGTCCCACGGACTTTGGCTCGCTACGGTGGTAGACCGGCTGTCGTGCGGGCATCCAGGCCCGCATTCGCCTCGGAACGATTACGCATTGCACTAGCTGAAGACATCCAATTTAATCAGGATGTCCCGGACGTAATAGATGATCACCAGGGTTGAGACGGCTATGACCAGCCGCCAGGAAACGCGCAACAGCGGGTCCACCTTCGCTACTTTCGCAGCAATAGCCGCCTGCTCAGCCCTTTCGTGCTCGAATGAATCGTCGAGGAAGATCTGGTCATCTTCGTTTTTCGCTACACTTGACCGGTAAAGATACATTGCGGCCATGAAAACAACGAACACGGCCCAGACAATCCACATCGCCCAGACAAACGACATTTTTCACCTCCGAATGACAGGCATCAGGGGGTCGTGGGGGATTGCGGTGCGGCGGCCAGAGACCCCGAGGCTTAGAACCGTGATTGCCCAGAATGGGTTAGTGTTTTGGTGATTATTTTTGATAGGTTTTTCCCGGGGTATCCTTCGAGGTTTCAATGCCGGCCGTAAGCCGGTGGATTGGCGTTGCAGGGAAAGGCTTTTGGGCTACGGAAGGGGTGGCGCCACAGTCCGGGATCAAGTATCCGAAACAATCCATTGATGCGTCAAGACTTTTCGACGCAACTTTCGAATCCGCGGCGCATCAAAGGAGTGTACAGTCGGACTTGTGTCTGCGTCCGCGGAACTGTACATTGAGAGAAAAGGAAAGCATTCCGACACCCAGGGAGAGAACATGGCCACGACAACCACCGAACCGACGCAGGAAACCGTAAAGAAAGCGCCCCTTTTGCTTACTCCACAGGCCATCGCCAAAGTACGCGAGATCATGGCCACACAGAATCCGCTTCCAGCGGGGCTCCGCATCGGAGTGGCGGGCGGGGGCTGCTCGGGCTTCCAGTACTCCATGGCTTTCGAGAACCAGGCCGGCATGATGGACAAGGTCTTCAATTTTGACGACTTAAAGGTGTTTGTCGATGCCACATCGCTGATGTATCTGAACGGCTGCACGGTGGATTACGTGGAGACACTCGAGGCGGCCGGATTCAAATTCGACAATCCCCAGGTGAAGTCGACCTGCGGCTGTGGATCATCGTTCAGCGTATAATAGAAAGGTACGTAGGGACTAAAGGCAACAAAAGGCTCGCCCCCCGTGAGGGCGGGCCTTTTTGTGCTTATGGGAATAGATTGCGGTTGGCCGGTAAAAGGCGCACTGCTACTGCTGGGGCGTGGGGGTTGAGGAAGGCTGGGAGGGGTTCGAAGTCGAGCCGGAGGTTGAGTTGCCAGAGTTCGAACTGCCAAAAGTAGAGGGCTGACCCACCGTGCCGGTGTTTCCGCCGCCTGCGGTGGGCATGTCGGAGAGTGGGTCGTAGGTGAACTCCCACTCGTTATAGTGACTTTTCTTTTTGTAGACCAGGATGGATTGTTTCGGACTGGCGGGGGAGAAGCCGATAATGCCCGCGCCCCCAAAGGTCTGGCCGGAGCCGGTGGTTCCCGATGAACTGGTTCCCGAGCTTGGTGTTCCCGTAGTGGTAGTGCCAGCCGTGGCGCCAGTACCTCCCGTGCTGCCTGTGGTTCCGCTCGTTCCGCCGTTGTCGCCAGTTGAGCCGGAACCACTGCCCGAGGTTCCGGTAGTGGATGTTGAGCCGCTGCCGGTGTCCGATGAGGAGAAGATCGACGTGCCGCCGAAGGGCGAGCCTGAGCCGTTCGAATTTGAGCCGCCCGATGCAGGAGCTCCTGTCAATCCGTTGTTTCCGCTGAGGCCGTTGCCGCCGCTGGGGCCTACGCCGGCGATCGTCGTGGCGTTGCCTGAAAGCGGTTGGCCGAAGAATCCCATTGCCGTTGGAGTCTTGTTCTGCCCGAACAGAACCGGCTTCCAGTCATCCTTGCCGGTCGTGGGGTCGATGTACTTTTTGCGCAGGAAGCGGATTTCGTTGGTCTTTACCAGCGCGTCGGCGTTGGGCGGATAGGCGTGGAATTTACGGTAATAGAGTTGAATGGCGCGGCGGTACTGCATGCCGCGATGGAAGGTCTCCAGTTCGCGGTCGCGCTGGATGGATTTGGCAACACGGGGCGCAGCAACCGCAAGCGAGATGACGAGAAGCGCGAGAAAGAAGATGGCTGCGAGCAGAATGTAACCTTGCTCGGAAGGGGGAACGGCATTGCCCGATCGCAAGGAGATGTTTGCGGGCTCCCACCCTTTGCGTGTCTCTCCAGCGCAAAGACGCGGAAAGGGCGGGGCGGCAACGCACTCTTTTGTCTTGCTCGGGGCGAGTTGAACTTGAGATTCCATGCTATTGCTCTGCTCAGGGCGCCGACAGGGTGAGTGTCTGCGTGTTGTTGTAGGCCAGGTCGGTCACCTCGACGCTCAAGGGGCGTATGGCGCCCACCTTGTATCGATGGTCGACGATCTCGCCGGTGCGGGCCATAAAAATGTCGTCGCCGTGCACGAAGAAAGCCTTCAGCACCTTGTCATTGTTCTGGGAGTAGCCGAAGTATTTCAAATCGATGTTGGGCGGCTTGGGCGGTTCAGGCGCAGCCGCAGGCGCGTTGGGTGCCGCGTTGTTGCGTGCGCTCTTGATCGGTGTTGGGATCGGAGCAGGCGCCGACTCGGCGGAAAAAATGTTTCTGCCTTTGCCGGCATACTCCACATCCTCGCTTTGGGCCAGCTTGTCAAAATGCAACACGGGGTCGATGTCGGAGTTCGAGAGCTTTTGCGCCTCCGTCCCATCTGCCTGAGGCGCATTTTCCCTCGCCGGAGTGTTCCCAGTCTGGGTTTGCGCAGGAGCATGGGTGACCTGCGTGGGCGGCCCGGACAGTTTTTGATAAAGCATCCATCCGCCGTAGACGAAGATGAACGCGAAGAGCACGATGACCAAAATGACCTGACGCTTGTTCTCGGTGCCGAGAGGGATGGCCATGGTTACTCTCCCTCCTTGGCGGACGCCGCCGGCGTGGCAGGCGTTTCACCCGGTTCCGGGGTCGCCGGCAGTCCGATGGGCACATCTTCCGGCCGCAGCCACGTAGAGAGCTGCATGCGCAGATTCACCTGTCCGCTTTGCTGGCCGGTCAGCGTCATGGCGCGGATGATGAAGAAAGTCTGGTCGCGCTCGACGCGGTTAACAAAGCGCATGATCGACGGATAGTCGCCGCTGATGCCGGCATCCATCGAGATCTCGGTCAAACCCGAGTCCGGTTTGCCCTGTGTGTATTGCACCCGCGACAGGCGCACGCCCGACGCAACTTCCAGATCGCCGATGCGGCTTGAAATCAAAGAGTAGTTCGCCGGGATGCGCTTCTTGTCGAACGCCTGCATTTGCTCGCGCGATTCTTCAACACGCTGATCGAGGCCGCGAAGCGGAGCGGTTTCGAATTCGAGAGCCCTTAACTCGACTTGTTTGCCGGCGAGGACTTCGCTGGAATGGCTGTCCATGGCGGCCCAATCGAGACCCAGGCGAATTGCCAGCCCGATGGCGAGGACAAGGAGCACGGCCAGCCCGGCGAAATGCCAGGTGAGCGGAGAAGCCAATCGCTCGCGCCATGTTGTGGAGGTTCGGCTCGTGCTCATTGCGGGCCTCCGGGCGCCTGTTTAGTCCGAGGCGTGGGCTGCTGGGACGGTCCCGTATACGGCTTGTGGCCAGGCTGCCGTGGAGAGACCGGAACACCCTGTGAGTGCGGAGCGTGTTTTGCCGAGCCTGAAGGCGCAGGAGCAGAGGCGCTTGCCGTCTTCTTTTTTGCGGCCATGCGTTCTTCGGGCGTGGGCGGATTGTAATCCGCCATCAAATCGAAATCGAAACGGTTGGAGGGGCCTACCGGCTCCATGCGCTGGCCCGGGCTGTTGTTTGATTCGGCGTTTTCGCCCACGATGCGCGGCTCAAGGAAGCGCCTGGACTGCTCGAGGTTGCGCACCAGGTCGACTGCGCGGTCGCGGGGCCCGGCGACACGGAGGTGCACGGTGATGTGGCCTTCCTTATCGCGTATGGGCTCGATCGATGTGACCTGCACACCGGCGGGCAGGACAGTCTCGAGCGCTTCCATGGCCAGGGTCCAGGAGAAAGCTTTCTGGTCGAAAAGCTTGTTGAGGGCCTTCGTCCGGTTGAGCAACCGTGCGTTGTCGGGCTGGCTCATCAGGGCCTCGGCATTCTGGCGCTCGGCGCGAATAAGGGCGATTCGGCCGTCGAGCGAGTGCTCGCGCGCGCGGGCGGCCTCAGCTTGACGGTCGAAGAGGTGCAAACCCACTCCGAAGAGGACTGAGAGCGCAGCCAGCACCGCCATGGCGATGCGCAACCGCTTGAGTACCGGCCCAAGATCGTTGAAGGGGCGGGTAGCGAGATTGAGTGAGACCCTCATACGGCTAGCTCGCTCCCGCCAGCGCGCCTGCAACGCCGGCGAAACTGGTTTGAGGCAGGTCTGTCGCCGCTCCGCTTTGAGGGTGCGGCGTCCATTCCACTACGGCCAGTTCGGGGCCGCCGGGCGATTTCGATAAATCGTTCGCAAACTCCGTAACCTTCTGGATTCCCGCGTAGTGCAGTTGCCATGGACGGGCTCCCAGCTTGTCCTCATAATAAGCAGCGGCCACGGCAATGCTGCGTTGAATCTCGGTGACGCGCAGGCCAGGGTCTGCGGGCAGGTCGAGAGTGCGATAGAGCATCAAATCCTGGCCGCTGGTGATGGCAGTGGTCAATGCCAGTGTGCTCAGGTTGGCAGTCAGTACCGCTTCCATTGTGTCCACTGCTTCAAGCGCGGCGAGACTGGAAGGCAGCACCGCGCCGGGCTCGTAGCCGGCTGCGCGCACGGCAGCTTCGTATTCGGCAAGGATCGGTCCGGGCATGACGGCGGCCAGCACTTTGCACTCGGTTTTGTCCTCGGCCAGCACCTGGTAGCTTACGCCGGCGTGCTCCACATCGAAGGGAACCATTTTGCGCAGGCGGAAGCGCACTACGGGAAGGGCTTCGCCCGGCTTAGCGGGCAGGGAATCGAAATCGAGCACAAAAACGCGAACAAGCGTGTCGGGCAGAATGAGCGTGACGGCTCGGGTGCGCGGAGAAACCTCGCCAAGCGCGGAGCGAATGGCCGCGGTGACCGCTTCAGGAGCGCGCAGATTGGTTTCTTCAATGCCAGGGACGAGCGCGCCTGCGGGGAGTGGAACGTGTGCATAGACGTAGGACTCTCCAGGCTCCGAAAGGCCGCGCTTGGCTGCGGCGGGACGGGCCGCGGCCAGAACGCCTTCAGGAGCGATTTCCACTGCGGCCGGGGGACGGCCCCCCGTCTGCGTAGCGAGTTTCGTTCTGTTTAGAAATCGCGGCAATTGCCTGGTCTCCGATTCAGTTTTGTGTTATGCCCTGAAATTCCCAGTCCTTAGTCCCTTGGCCCCAGTCTTATCTCGACGCCTCAATAAATGTAACCTTGTTGATCTCTTTGAGCGTAGTGATGCCGCGCCGCACGCGTTCCAGTGCCGATTCGCGGAGAAAGTTCATGCCCTCCTTGTGCGCCTGCTTGCGGATCTCCGAGGTGGGCTTTTTGGCGAGGATGATCTCGCGGATGGTGTCGGTGAGGTCGAGCAGCTCGTGAATAGCGGTGCGGCCACGGTAGCCGGTGCCGCCGCACTCCATGCAGCCCGCGCCCTCGCGGAAGTCGAATCCGCGCCACTCCGCGGGGTCCATGCCGCTGGCGAGGAGCGTTTCGTCGTCATGGTGGACGGAGCGCGCGCAGTACTCGCAGATGGTACGAACCAGGCGCTGCGCCAGGATGCAGTTGAGCGCGGAGACAAAGTTGTAGGCCTCGACGCCCATGTTGAGAAAGCGGCCCAGCACGTCGACGACGTTGTTGGCGTGGACGGTGGTAAAGACCAGATGGCCGGTGAGGGCGGAGTTGATGGCGATCTGCGCGGTCTCCTGGTCGCGTATCTCGCCGACGAGGATTTTATCGGGATCGTGGCGCAGGATGGAGCGCAACCCACGGGCGAAGGTCAGCCCCTTTTTTTCGTTGACGGGAATCTGCGTGATGCCGCGAATCTGGTACTCCACCGGGTCTTCGATGGTGATGATCTTATCCTCGTCGCTTTTGATCTCGTTGAGCGCGGCATAGAGCGTAGTGGTTTTGCCGGAGCCGGTCGGTCCCGTGACCAGCACCATGCCGTAAGGCTCGCGGATATAGCGGCGGAAGCGGCGCAGATCTTCGTCGGCAAAGCCTACTACGTCGAGCGTGAGCTTCTTGAACTTCTCGCTCATCGACTCTTTGTCGAGCACGCGCAGCACGGCGTTTTCGCCGTGAATAGTGGGCATAATCGACACGCGGAAGTCGATAAGGCGGCCTTTGTAGCGCACCCGGAAACGGCCGTCCTGTGGCACGCGCTTCTCGGCGATGTCGAGCTCGCTCATAATCTTGACGCGGCCCAGAATCGTTCCCTGATGTTCGCGCGCGATGGGCGCCATGGCCTCCTGCAGCACGCCGTCAATGCGGTACTTGACGTGAACCGAATCGTCGTAGCTCTCAATATGAATGTCGGAGGCGCGGCGCTCTAAGGCGGTGAAAATCGTGGTATCGACGAGGCGAATAATGGGGCTGATGTCCTCGGTATCTCTGGTGAGCTTCTCGATGGAGATGTTTTCGTCGGGGTTTTCGTCGCCAGTGAGTACGTCAAAGGTCAAGCCTTCGCTGGCCTCGTCGAGGACGCGTTTCGACTGCTCGGTCTTCTTCAAGAGGTCAGTGATCTGCGAGAGCGTGGCCACGCGCGCCGAGATGCGCGCCCCAAGCAGTCCGGCAATCTCATCCAGCACCATCAGCCGCGAGGGGTCGCTGACGGCAATGACCAGCGCGTCGGCCTGCTGCTCGATGGGCACGAAGTTGTAGCGGAACATCAGCTCGACCGGCACGGTGCGCAGCAGGTCATGTTGAATTTTAAAGTTCTTCAGGTCGACGAACTCGGCATGATAGCGGGCGGCGAGCGCCTGGGCCTGTGCGCGTTCGTCCTGAATGCCGGGGACCGGAAGCGTAACGACGTTGGATTCGGCCATATTTGAACCCTCCTACATTCCGTTCGCCTGCCCCAGCGAAAAGATGGGCAGGTAGAGCGAGATGAGAATAAAGACCACGACGACGCCCATGACGATAAGGATGGCAGGCTCGATCAGCGCCAGCGCCGCCGTCAGCGCCGTGGCCACATCTTGCTCAAAAAACTCGGCCACGGAGTTCAGCATTTGCGGCAGAGCGCCAGTCTGCTCGCCCACCGTAATCATCTCCGACGCCAGGTCTGGGAACACCCCGGTTTCGGTGAGCGACTCGGCCAGGCTCTTACCCTCGCGCACTCTTGTAACCGACGAAAGCACCGCCTTGGACACTTTGCGCGAAGAGATCGAGCGCGCTGCCGTCTCCAGCGAAGGCACCAGCGGCAGGCCTCCCGTAAGCAGTGTGGAGAGCGTGCGCGAAAAAAGCGCCACCTGGTACTTGAGCCAGATTCTGCCGAAAATCGGCAGTCCTACACGGAAACTGTCGACGGAATCCTTGCCCTGCTCAGTGATGAGAAAGCGGTAAGCGGCGACGGCGACAACGAGCGCAACGATCGCTACCCAGAGAATGTTGTGCTGCATCCAATTGCCAAAGGTCAACAGTCCCATGGTCATTGCGGGCAGTTTTGCGCCCATCTGGTCATAAAGCTTGGCAAACTGCGGCACTACGACGGTGAGGAGAAAGATCAAAAGGGCGATGACCAGCACCATGAGGAGGCAGGGGTAAATGAGCGACGCGGTCAGCTTCTTGCGGAAGGTGAGCGCGACTTTTTGGAAGCTGATATACCGCTCCAAAACCTCCGGCAGGTTGCCCGAGCGCTCGCCGGCCAGCAGCGTGGTGGTGTACATGAGCGGAAATCCGCTTTGCCCCTCGAATGCCGCCGACAGCGCCTCGCCAGTCTTCACGCGGCTCGCCACGTCGTCTAACTGGGATGAAAACAGGGCGTTTTTCTGGATCTTGCCCAGCATTTGCAGCGAGCCGAGGATGGGCAGGCCGGCGCGGATGAGGGTGAGAAACTGCTGGTTAAAGATGAGAAACGGCTCCAGCTTGACTTTGCGCCGCGTCAGACCGACCCCACCGCGGGCGCGGACACTGAAGACGTGGTAGCCCGCATGGATGAAGCGGGCGCGCAACTCTTCGGCCGTCGCCGCGGTCTGGATCTGCTCCTGCACGCGGCCACGCTCATCGGCCAGTTTGATAACGAATTCTGCCATGGCTCCGATTGCCGGATTCGCACCTGGGCGCGGCCGGTCCGTCCACCCCAATCGTGGAAAGCCCTAGGGCTTGCTCCTGCATAAGGGTAACAGTCTCAACAGAAGGATAGACGAGCTGATGGTGAAGGACGTTCGCCGCGAGCCTGGACGGCGCGGATACCCTGTTGCCGTCTTTCGAACTGGATGGGGCCCGGTCCTAGTATGCTGATTTCATTCTCGTTCCAGCCACCCAGAGGGTGAGGGCAGGTTATGGATTCGGCTTTGTATAGCAACCAACTCGGAGGAACGAAGCGACCGGCCGCCAAACCGGCCAACCTTGAGCGAATTTCCGCCCCAATCCGCTCCTGGCTGCGCGGGCGCTGGCGACTGGCAGTGGGCGCGCTGGCTCTGGCCGTAGCGGGAGCGGCGCTGCTGACGGCATTTCACCCACGCCGCCATGCCGCGGTGGTTGTGCCCTACCCGCACGAGCTCGCCCAGGTGAGCTTTGCCGTGGCCGGCGACGTGATTCCCCATGGGCCGGTGCGCACGGCGGCCGAAGCGGCAGGCGACGGCGAGCAAGGCTGGGCCGCGTTGTTTTCCGATGTTGCCGATGTCTTCCACGGTGCCGATTTCGGCTTTGTGAACCTTGAAACCCCGATTGCTCCGGAGCACTCGCGCGGTTCGAAGGCATTCATGTTCGACGCGCCGGTGGCGCTGCCCCAGGCGCTCAAGGCGAGCGGCATCACCATCGTCTCCTTCGCCAATAACCACGTGATGGACCAGGGGTGGGCGGGGTTTGCGGAGAGCCGCGAGCACCTGAAAGAGGCGGGACTGTTGTTTGCCGGAACCTCAGACAACGTGGCCACTGCCTGGCAGCCGGTGATCACCGAAGCCAACGGGATCAAGGTGGGCTGGCTGGGCATGACGCGCTGGCTGAACGGCAACCGCAACCCGGACAAGGACGATCAGCCGCACGTAAACTTCTTTCCCTATCCCGGCGAGTCAGGCGGCGCGCCCGGAGCCGACGAGACCCAGGTGCTGGCCGCGGTCAAAGCCGCCCGTGCGCAGTGCGATCTGCTTGTAATCTCAGTCCACTGGGGTATCGAATATGCAACTGCGCCGCGGCCGGAAGACGTGGATATCGCCCATAAGATGCTTGACGCCGGGGCCACGGTGATTGTGGGAGCGCATCCGCACGTGCTGCAGCCGATTGAGACCTACCGGACCCAGGACGGCCGCGATACCTTGATCTTCTATTCGCTTGGCAACTTTCTGTCGAATCAGTCGCGCAGTTACGTAGACGGGCTGAATCCCGACTCGAACGGCGATCCCAGAGACGAGATGATCGGGCTATTCTCCGCCCTACGCGAAGACTACGGCCCCGCCGGCATTCGCGTGGAGTTGGGGCACGTTGGCATGCTGCCCGTTTGGGAGGACAATAACCGCAACGAGATCGCCGCGGGCCGCGAAAAGAAGCCGGTGATCCGGCCGATTCTGATCGATCGCGAAATTCCAGTGTTGCAGGCGCGGCTAGCCGAGCTGAACCAGATTGACGAGCGAAACAAGGTCGCGGGGCAGAGCCAGGCGGGCTCCGCACTGACTGCGGAGCAGAAGAAGGAATTCATCGAAGTGACCAGGCGACTGAAGCTGCTGACGGACAGGCGCGCGCAAATCCTGATCCGGACAGGCGACGAATACGTGACCGCTCCGCCGAAGCTCCCGGCCAAACCGTAGTGTGGTGTAAGCCAGAAGCGCGCACCACAAGAGCGTTGTCATGCTGAGCGAAGTCCGCCGCGCCTTTTGAGGCGAACGCGCGGCTGCTTTTCGACGGATTTCAGATTCCCCGCATTAACCACGCGAGCAGCGAAGATGCAAATGCCAACAACATTCAGGACGCAGGAGAAGAGGCATTTCACCGGCTGCCTCGGAGCTATTCTTGGGGTGCTGCTGATCCCTGTAATTTTCGTGGGGGCCTGCTTTGCGTTTCCATACACTTTTGTCCTGCGATGGATGCGGCTGCATGGCGAACATAGGTTGCGGCTGCTGATGAAGTCGCGGGGAAGGCTGATGACATGGCCGGAGTTTGTGCGCAGAATGCACGAGACCGGCGGAACCTGCATCGAAGAGAGGTTTTCGCCCAAAGGCCCGGTTCGGTTCTGGTGGACGCGGGAAGATTTGCACCGTGAATCGCCTTACGAGATCATCGACTGGTTTACGATGCGCAAAGGTCGTCAGTACGAACCGTTCGTGCACTGGTGCCGCGCGCGCTACACCAGCGCGGAGGCGGGCAGCGCGATTCTCGTGGATACGCCACTGGTGCCGCGGCGAGAGATTTACGCATTGTGGTCCGAATGTCGGTCGGACACGATGAAGGCGCAGTGGATCGAAGTGGCGCCGCCGGAGATTCTGCCGCGGCGGCCTGGGCAATGAGTAGAACATTTTGGCAAGTCGGCGGGTCAGTAAGTTGGCAGTTCAGCGGAGAGATCGCTTTATGCCGAAGAGGTCACTGACCCCTGACCCCTGAAACCTGATCCCTGTAGCGGAGAGCCCGGCTTCTTCCGTAAAGCAGGCTCGCCTTCACCAGCCCCGCCAGGCTCGTGCTCTTGGATCACTGACCCCTGAAACCTGATCCCTGTTCTCAGTACCCGTTGGCGACGAGCCACTCCGCGGTCAAATCAAATTCGGATTTCTTCGCCTGCATCTGCATGGCTGCCAGCTTCACCAGCACATCGGCCTCCACGTTCATAGGCGCGCCCACGCTGAGCGTGTGCAAGTTCGTTCTCCAATAGGTCAGCGGCAAAATGGCGATCGTAATCTCTTCGCCGTCGAATGCGGCAATGGTCAGGCTGATGCCCTCAACAGAGACGGAGCCTTTGTGGACCATCCACTGGCGCACGTTTTCGGGCACGCGGACTTTGAGCGTCCAATCGGTGGTCTGGCGGTCGAACTCTGGGCTCGATTCGGGAATGACAGGGTCGAGCGCCGTCATCACTCCGGTGCCGTCGACGTGGCCCTGCACAACATGACCGCCCAGCGGACTACCTGCCGCGGTGGGCAGCTCGAGGTTGACCTTTGCCCCTGCGGCGAGCGAGCCAAGCGAAGTGCGGTCGAGCGTTTCCTGGGCCAGATCGGCGTAGAAGTATGTGGGGTCGGGGTCGAGCGCCGTGAGGCAGACGCCGGAGACGCCCAGCGAGTCGCCTTCGCGAAGACGCGATGCAATGCCCGGCGCTTCGACCGTGATGCGGCGAACGCCGCCCCGATCCGTCAGGCTGACCAAGGTCCCTGTCTGTTCAATGATTCCGGTGAACATGGTCCCATTTTAAGGGACGTAGGGGTTAAGGACCTAGGGACTGCTGGGCAGGCGTTCAGAACCTCGTCGTGATGCCCGACTGGCAGAAGTCGCCAAAGACCAGAAGGCTGCGCTATCTCAGGTCGGGTAATTCAGCGATACGTTAACCCACGGCCAGCGCCCTGGACCGGTCACACCATGATGACTACATTCGCACGACTGCCTTCAAAACCTTTCCATGCGCCGAGTCTTCCACGGCCTGGTTGATTTGGTCGAAGGGATAGTAGCTGATCAAACGGTCAAACGGCAAACGCCCCTGCCGATTCAGATCGATCAATAACGGGATAAATGTTTGGGGCATGGAATCGCCTTCCACAATGCCGCGAATCGTCCGGCCATCCAGGATGTTCTGCATGTTCAGGCTTGCCTCGGCGCCAAAGGGCGCCACGCCCATCAATCCGCAGCATCCGCCAATCCTCAGCGAATCGACTGCCTGGCTCAAAACCTTGGGCATTCCCGTACACTCCAGGGAATACTCCGCGCCGAAACCGGTGATCTTGCGAATCTCCGCAACCGGATCCGTGCGGCCGCCCAGTATAGTGTGCGTGGCCCCGAACTCTTTTGCCGCCTTGAGCCGTTCCTCATTTTTATTTCCGACCGCGATTATCGTAGTGCAGCCACAGGCTACAGCCGCCATCAGGGCGCTGAGCCCCACGGATCCCATACCGAAAATTGCGATCGAGGAGCCAGGCTTGGGGCGAAGCGAGTTGATGACGCCGCCAGCGCCCGTCTGAATGCCGCAACCCAGCGGCCCAAGCATATCGAGCGGAAGATCCTTGCCCACCTTGACCACGTTCCGTTCGTTGGCCAGCGCATGAGAAGCAAAAGAAGACTGACCGAAAAAGCCGCCGTGAATCGTCTCTCCCGCCTTGTGCATCCTGCGTTCCGCACCGGGTCCGCCGCCAATGACGTTAATCCTGAAAAAATCCAGGCAGTGATAGGGAATTCCATTTTTGCACGAAGGGCATTCACCGCACGTGAGATAGCTCAGCACCACATGGTCGCCCGGCGCCACCGTTTTGACCTGCGCGCCGACCTTTTCGACGACCCCCGAGCCCTCGTGTCCAAGCACCGCCGGCAAAGCCATGGGCACGTATTGATCGCGTGCCACCAGATCGGTGTGGCAGATTCCCGAACTCACCATTCTTACCAGTACTTCATCGTCTCGCGGATCGTCGAGTTCAAGCTCTTCAATGCGGAAAGGGCCTGACTTCTCGCGGACTACAGCAGCCTTGATCTTCATTGTCAATCCTTTCTTCTTTCAGCGTCCGGTCCATCCGTTCCCGGTTTGCCGCCAACCTCCTCGAGGGAGGTTCTCCAGTTGCGATGGCGTTCCCGGTCGTAGAAGGCGGCCAACCGCGGCGTGCCAGTTGGTATATGTGGATTCGCCCGATAAAAACTGGAGAAGTGCTATGGTATCACGCCGCGTCAGAAGGGAAGCGAGCGCTCGCCCTTTTGGATGGTGAGCCATTTTACTTCGGTCAGATGTTCCACCGAATAGCGGCCGCCTTCGCGCCCATGGCCGCTGCCCTTGGAGCCTCCAAAGGGGCAGCAGGCATCGGCATCGACGGTACCGTCATTAACGTGGACCATGCCCGCCTCTAAGCCCTCGGCCAGGAAAATGGCTTTCTGCAAATCCTTCGTAACGATGCCCGCCGACAGGCCGTACCTGGTATCGTTGGCGATGGCCAGGGCTTCCTTCTCATCCTTCGCGGCGAAAATCGACGTGACCGGCCCAAAGGTCTCTTCATGGTATATCTGCATTGACGGTGTGACGCCGGCCAGCACCGTCGGTCGATAGAGTCTGCCCTGGTATGTGCCGCCGGTGAGCAGCCTTGCTCCCTTGGCAACGGCATCCTTCACGTGGCTGTCGATCTTGCGCAACTGTTCATCATTGATGATAGGACCAATGAACGTGCCGGGCAGGCTGGGATCGCCGACGGGAAGGTTGGCCGCGAAGGCCGCCAGCTTCTGCGAGAATTCCTCCACGATTGCCTTCTCCACAATCACCCGGTCCGTGGACAGGCATACCTCGCCCTGGTGCAGGAAGGCGCCAAAGGCCACGGATTTTACGGCGTATTCGATGTCCGCGTCGGCCAGAACGATAACAGGATTCTTGCCCCCCAGTTCCAGCGTGTATTCCTTCAGCCCTGCAGCGGCCTTCTGAGCCACCTTGCGGCCGGTTTGCGTCTCCCCCGTGAAGGCGACGAACGAGCAGCGGTCGTCGCCGACGAGAGCTTCGCCCAGCACGCTGCCGGGGCCGGTGATCACATTGAGGGCGCCGGCGGGAAGACCTGCCTTTTCGAACAACTCTCCGATCTTAAGACCGATGACCGGCGTCTCGCTCGCGGGCTTTAAGACGACTGTGTTACCCGTTGCCAGCGAGTACGCAACCTTGTACATGGAGAGGATCAGGGGGAAATTCCAGGGGGAAATCGCAACCACCGTCCCCCTTGGCTTGCGCATGGTCATGGATAGCTTTGTCGGATCATTATGGAAGGTTTCCCCCAGGATGCGTTTGCTATCCGCCCCGGCGGTCATCAGCAGGTCCACCGTTTGCGAGATCTCAAACATCGCCTTGCCGAACGTGCTGCCGCTTTCGGCGATCATCACTTCCGCGAATTCCTGGCGGCTGGCTTCAAGGGCCTCCGCTGCCCGTTGGAGGATTTGGGAGCGCTGCAGCGGCGGAGTGGCGGCATACGGTATCCGAGCAGCCGTGGCGGCAGCCATCACCCGATCCGCATCGCCCGCGTCGCCCTTGGGTACCGTTGCATACACTTCGCCCGTGTAGGGATTCAAATCTTCAAATGTTGCTCCAGACAGGGCATCAACCCATTCTCCGCCGATGAACATCCGATACGTCTTCATTCGAATCAGTTCCTCTTGGCAGGTCTTACAACAGGCCGCAGGGGCGTCGGTCGAACTGCCCGAAACATGATAGCACCGAATGTTGCCGCGAAGGCTATGACAGGAGGGGAAATGCTCTACTCGCTGGCAGTGGCTTCGCCACGGGCTGACCTGGGGCGGAGTGGCGAACCGCTTGTGAGAGCACGATAGGCGAAGAAGAGTTTGGCGCGCCAGCGCAGGATCATTCCGAAGGCCAGCAGATAGAAGATAGCCCCGGTCTGTTCGAGGGACATGAAGCGGTCAAAGTAGCCGCGCGCGAGGTAGCGCACGACAGCCAGCACGATGATCACGGCGAAGAATGCGCTGGAGCGCTTCATCATGATGACGCCGTTCTGCAGGTGAAGATCGGAGGTTGCCAGGAGCGGATAGGCGAAGACGACGGCGCCAATGACGAAGGCACCTAGGGCCCAGGTCCACGGGACGCGAAAGGCGGGGACGATGAACATGCAGAATCCAGTGGCCATGCCCACGGGCGGCATCACGATCTTTCTCAGGGTCACGGCGGTGCGGCCCTCGCGCACGCGCCAGACGAGCACGCCGCAGAGGCCAGCAAGGGAGACAACAGCCGTGAGGAGGGGAGACGCAACCATGAATTTTGCCTTTCAGTTCTTGCCGCGGGCTGGGGTGGATCCGACTTCCGGCTTGCAGGGGTCAGAGCCGGATCGGTACAACTCCAATTCTATAGGACGCGGCAGCGGAAAGGACCGTTGTAAGGCTTCTACGTCGGCGGCCAGGGGTCTTTGAGGAGCGAAGAGAGGCCGAGATCGTCGCCATAGCGCTCGATCTCGACCTCGGCCATGTGGACGAAGTGCGTCATGCCGCGGAAGGCGGGAACAGCGTCGGAGCCCATAATCTGTGGCGAGATAAAAAGGTGAAGGCGGTCGACGAGACCTGCGCAAAGAAAGGCGGTGTTGAGGCGCGTGCCGGTTTCGGTCAGGAGGGTGAGGATGCCTTCTTCGCCGAGCTTCAATAGAACTTTTTCGAGCGGGACGCGGCCAGCCTCCGCGGGCAGCACCTCGACGCGCACGCCCCGGTCTCGCAGCGCAGCGGCGCGGGCTTCGTTGTTGGAGACGGTAAAGACGACCACGTCATTCTGGGCTGTGGCAACCAATTTGCAGTCGAGCGGCATGCGTAGCGCGGAGTCGAGCACAATGCGCAGCAGCGGGCGGCGGCGGCGATTGCCGCTGCGGTCGGTGAGCCAGGGGTCGTCGGCGACAACAGTGTCCACGCCGACCATGGTGGCGTCGGCTTGCCAGCGCAGCGGCTGCACGGCGGCGCGGGCCTCTTCGTTGGTGATCCAGTAGGGCGCGTGCGCGGTTTGTTGCGCGGGGGGCGGCGCGATGCGCGCATCCAGAGTCATGGCGACCTTCATCAGCACAAGGGGCCGGTGGTCGAGGATCCAGCGCGCAAAGCCCTCGTTGAGGCGGCGGGCTTCGGCCTGGCATGCGCCCACGGCGACCTCAATGCCAGCGGCGCGCAGCGCGCTCAGGCCATGGCCCGCGACGGCGGGGTTGGGGTCGATTGTGGCCGCGACGACGCGGGCGAGGCCGGCTTTGATCAGTGCATTGGTGCACGGCGGCGTGCGGCCAGTGACGCAGCACGGTTCGAGCGTGACGTAGGCCGTGCCGCCGCGAATGCGATCGGCCGCGTGCTTTTGCGCCTCATTGAGCGCCACGATTTCAGCGTGGTCTTGGGCCGCGTAGTCGTGCCAGCCCTCGCCGGCCACCTGGCCTGCGCTGTCCAGAATCACGCAGCCGACGGCCGGATTGGGCGAGGTGACGCCGATGCCCTTGCGCGCCAGCTCAAGCGCGCGGCGCATCCAGTAGAGATCCCAGTCGGTGATGTGATCGGGCGGGCTGCTCATGCGAACACGGGAGGAACAATCAAGTGTACACGCCCCAAGGAGCACGGCCCACCCTGTCGGCGAACCGGCAGCTAACGGCGCGATTTCGGAACGCGGCCGAGGCGGGGATCGCGACCGAGCAAAAGATCGCAGGCGTGGAGGGCTTCCTTTTCGAAATCGGGGCCGTCACTGGGAACCAGGAGCCAATGCCCGATCATGCCCCCGAGCAATTCAATGCGCCGGAGCGAGGGGAACTCGCGGCGGAGCTGGCGATCGGCGGGATTCGTGGTTTCCGACAGCACCAGCCAGAGGCCGTTGTCCCGCGGCGATTGGGGGCTGTCGCGGAGCATGCAGACGAGGCGGTCGCCGATGTAGACGTTGAAGCCGGAAAACATGCGCCGCACCTCGGGGTCGAGCGGAGCGAGGGCTTCGAGTACGAAGGCGTGCGGAGGCTTCTGTTTCTGTTTGAGCGGACGGTGCATGGTTCCCTACCGAATCTTTTGCCTTACTCAATTTTCCTGGTTCGATTCCTCGTCGCCCAACTCCGCGACTGCGGCGGCGCCGCCTTTTGTGGGTGGGCGGCGCAAAGTCGCCATACGATAGGCGTAAGGGTCTTCGGGCTCGGCGGGTTCAATCCAAGGCATGAAGAACTGTTTTATGCGGTTTAAAAGATCTCGCAGTGAGCGGTTTGGACGCCTTCGGTTGGCCTTCATTGCGCTCCTCCAATCCCCGTACGCATCGCGTAGTACGATTTCGAAGCAATTCTATTCCAGCAGCGACTCCACAAACTCTTCCGGCGAGAACTCCAGCAGGTCGCTCATTTTTTCCCCGACGCCTACGAAGCGGACGGGAAGATTCATTTCGCGGGCGATGGCTACGGCGATGCCGCCCCTGGCCGTGCCATCCAATTTTGTGAGCAGAATGCCGGTGACGCCCGCGGACTGCGTGAACTGCCGAGCCTGCTGCAATCCATTTTGCCCTGTCGTTGCGTCCATGACGAGCAGAACTTCGTGCGGCGCGCCGGGAACTAAACGCGCAGCCGTGCGGCGCATTTTGTCCAACTCGTCCATGAGGCCGGATTTGGTGTGCAGGCGCCCGGCGGTGTCGACATAGAGCTCGTCGATATTTCGGGCTTTTGCTGCCGCAATCGCGTCGTAGAGCACGGCCGCCGGATCGCCGCCCTGCTTGGTCTTGATCATCTCCACGCCGGAGCGCGCGGCCCAGATTTCCAACTGCTCGATGGCAGCGGCACGAAACGTATCTGCGGCGCATAAAAGCACTGAGCGCCCTTGCGCGCGCGACCAGGCAGCGAGTTTACCGCTCGAGGTGGTTTTGCCGGTTCCGTTGACGCCCACGAGAAAGGTGACTCTTGGCGGCGCATGCGGTGCGGCAGCCGACCCTTGCGGGGCGCGGAGGATTGCAATCATTTGCTCCTTCAGGAGATCGCGCAACTCGGCGCCGCCCTCAATCGCCTGATGGCGCGCACGATCGCGCAATGCGTCGAGGATGGCCGTAGTGGTTTCGACGCCAAGGTCGCTCGAGAGCAGAGCCGTCTCCAGCTCTTCGAGCGCGCTTTCATCCACGGTGCGCGTGAGCGCGGCAATGTCCGCAATTTTGGCGGAAAAGGTCTCGCGGGTGCGCGAAACGGCCTGCTTCATGCGGTCGAAGAAGCCTGATTTCCGCTTGGGTTCTTCCTCGGAGCCGGCCGGTTTTTTCGGTTCCTCGCTGCCAAAGAGAGTGGTGATCATCATTCCCAGTCTAATTGGGGCGGTGCGGATAGGGGTCGAGATCGGGGTAATCGCATGAGCAGGATTCCCTCCGGGAAGGCCGTGGTTCCGTTCAGGTGGGGCATACGGCAGTCCAGAGCGTGCCAGCGCGCGTTCGGCTGGAATTGTTACGCTTTAGCCTCCGGTTCCGCTATGCTTGATAAGAGAAGATTTCCCTCGTCGGCAATCATCAGGAAGACATGTTAAAAGCTCACCCACATCCCTTAGAGAAGCTTCTCGAAAGTCGGATCGCCATCATTGACGGGGCCATGGGCACGACGCTGCGCACCTACGGAATGAAGGAAGGGGACATCCGCGGCGAGCGATTCAAAGACGCAACGAAGGACCTCGTAAACAACGGCGACCTGTTCAGCCTGACGCAGCCGCAGATGGTCGGCGACATCCATCGCCGGTTTCTTGAGGCGGGGGCCGACATCATCGAGACCAACACCTTTGGCGCGACCAGCATCGCGCAGAGCGAATTCTTTGTGGAAGATCCGCGGGAGCACGGCGGACGCAAGGATCCGGAGTTTTACCAAAAGGTCGTTGAAGACGAGTCCCTCAATAACCTGGCGTGGGAGATCAACGAACAATCGGCGCGGCAGTGCCGCGAATGGGCGGATCGCACCGGCAGCGCGACCGGACGCCAGCGATTCGTGGCGGGTGCGATTGGGCCGTTGACGGTGTCTCTCTCGAACTCGCCCGATGCCGACGATGCGGGTTTCCGCGTGGTCACCTTCGACCAGGTGAAGGCAGCCTACGCACAACAGGTGCGCGCGCTCATGGCCGGCGGTGTCGATGTGTTGTTGGTGGAGACAATCTTCGACTCGCTCAACGCCAAGGCCGCGCTGGTCGCCATCCGCGAGGTTTTCGACGCGGAGGGCAAGAAGCTGCCGGTGATGATCTCGGCGGCGGTGGGGCGCGGCGGCGAGACGATGATCTCCGCGCAGACCATTGGGGCCTTCTGGATCGCGATGGAGCATGTGAGACCGCTGGCGATTGGGCTGAACTGTTCACTCGGCCCCGAGCCGATGTATCCGTTCCTGAGCGAGCTCTCTGAGAAGGCGGATGTGGCTATCTCGTGCTATCCGAATGCGGGTTTGCCCAATCCTCTTTCCCCGACCGGCTTCGATCTGGGGCCTGAGGATATGGCGCGTTCTCTGGGCGACTTTGCGCGCGCGGGGCTGATCAACATAGCCGGCGGCTGCTGCGGTAACACGCCCGAACACATTGCAGCGATCGCGAAGGCTCTCGAAGGTGTACCTCCACGGCAACTGAAGGTGGCGCGATGACAACCGGCCAGGAAAGTGTGAGCGAGCAGGAAATTGAACCGGGAGCCGAAGCGGCCGAGATAAAGCCTCTTCGTCTTTCGGGATCGCAGCCGTTCGTCCAGCAGCCCGGCGTCTACATCATGATCGGAGAGCGGACTAATGTGGCCGGATCGCCGAAGTTCGCCAAGCTCATCAAGGAAGGCAAGTACGAAGAAGCCGTGAGCGTGGCGCAACAGCAGGTGGAAAATGGGGCAAATGTTTTGGACGTTTGCATGGACGAGGGCATGATCGACGGCGTTGCGGCCATGACGCGCTTTCTGCAGTTGCTGGCCAGCGAGCCCGAAGTTGCCAAAGTGCCGTTCATGGTCGATTCCTCGAAGTGGGAAGTTCTGGAGGCCGGGCTGAAGTGCTTGCAGGGCAAGGGCATCGTGAACTCGATCTCGCTGAAGGAAGGCGAGGAGAAGTTTCGCCGGAATGCCGCGGCGGTGCTGAAGTATGGGGCGGCGGCAGTGGTAATGGCCTTCGACGAGCAGGGACAGGCCGCGGCCTACGCCGACAGGATTCGCATCTGCGAGCGGGCTTACAGGATTCTCGTTGACGAAGTTGGATTTCCTCCCGAAGACATCATCTTCGACCCCAATATCCTGACCGTTGCGACGGGCATGGAGGAGCACAACAACTACGCGCTGGACTATATCAACGCCACGCGCTGGATCAAGGCCAACCTGCCGCACGCCAAGGTGAGCGGCGGCGTGTCGAATATCTCTTTCAGCTTTCGCGGCAACAACAAAGTGCGCGAAGCCATGCACTCCGCGTTTCTTTATCACGCGATCGCGGCGGGCATGGACATGGGCATCGTGAACGCCGGAATGCTCGAGGTGTACGAGGAGATTGAGCCGGAGTTGAAGACGCTGGTTGAGGACGTGCTGCTGAATCGCCGCCCCGACGCGACCGAGCGGCTGGTGGAGTTTGGCGAAAAACTTAAGGGCGCCGGCGAAGAAGTGAGCGAGAAGAAGAAGGAAGAATGGCGCAACGGCACCGTGGAGGAGCGCCTTTCTCACGCGCTGGTGAAGGGAATCGATGCCTACATCGAGGCCGACGCCGAAGAAGCGCGCGTGAAGCTGGGCCGGCCTTTGGCTGTGATTGAAGGCCCGTTGATGGACGGCATGAGCGTGGTGGGCGATCTGTTCGGGGCCGGAAAAATGTTCCTGCCCCAGGTGGTCAAGTCCGCGCGTGTGATGAAGAAGGCGGTAGCGCATTTGACGCCTTTCATGGAGGCCGAGAAGGCGGCGAGGTTCGCTGCTGGAGAAGTGGTTAAACCGCAGGGAAAGATCGTGCTGGCGACGGCCAGGGGCGACGTTCACGACATTGGCAAAAACATCGTGGGCGTGGTGCTGGCCTGCAACAACTACGAAGTGATCGACCTGGGAGTGATGGTCCCCTGCGAAAAAATTCTCGAGCGTGCCAGAGAAGAGAATGCGGACATGATCGGCGTCAGCGGCCTGATCACGCCGTCTCTCGACGAGATGGTGCATGTGGCCCGCGAAATGGAGCGTCAGGGTTTCAAGTTGCCGCTGCTCATTGGCGGGGCGACCACGAGCCGGGCGCATACGGCGGTGAAGATTGCGCCGCAGTATAGCGAGCCGGTAATCCACGTGCTCGATGCCAGCCGCGCAGTGCCCGCGACGAGCGCGCTTTTGAGTGACCAGGGCAAGCCGGAGTTCGTGGCGCGGCATCGCGCCGAATACGAAGCGTTGCGCAAGACGCACTCCGCTGCACGGCAAAAGCTCGTCCCGCTTGACGCTGCCCGCGCACGGCGCACTGCGATCGAGTGGCGTGCTGAGGACTTGCCGGCGCCGGAGTTTACCGGCGTGCGCCTGCTCGACAATTTCCCTCTGGCAACGCTGCGTGAATTCATCGATTGGACGCCGTTCTTCCACACGTGGGAGCTCAAGGGCGTCTACCCGCGCATCTTCGATCACCCGGAGTATGGTGAGCAGGCGCGTCAGGTCTACAACGAAGCCAATGTGTTGCTGGATCGAATCGTCGGCGAAAATCTGCTGACGGCGCGCGGCGTCTATGGCTTCTTCGCCGCCAACGCAGTGGGCGACGATGTGGAGCTGTACGCAGATGGAAATCGCAAAGAGGTTATCGAGCGTTTCCGTTTCCCCCGCCAGCAGGCCGATTGGGAAGGGAAGGAACCGTGCCGATCGCTGGCCGACTTTATCGCGCCGAAGGAAACCGGGCTGCCCGATCACATTGGCGCATTCGCTGTGACGAGCGGGATCGGCCTCAAGGAGCTGTGCGACAGGTTCCGTGCCGCGCACGACGACTACAACGCAATCATGGCGGAGGCCCTCGCCGACCGTCTTGCTGAAGCTTTTGCCGAATGCCTGCACAAGCGGGTGCGGGATGAATGGGGTTACGGGCGCGGCGAGAATCTGGGCAACGAAGAAATGATTCACGAGAAATATCGGGGCATACGGCCCGCGCCTGGTTACCCGGCGTGCCCGGATCACACGGAGAAGGGAACGCTGTGGCGTTTGCTCGACGTGCAGGCGAAGACTGGAATGCTGATTACCGAGTCGTTTGCCATGTGGCCTGGCTCGAGCGTGAGCGGGCTCTACTTCGCGCACCCCGAATCGCGCTACTTCAGCCTGGGCAAGATCGGCCGCGACCAGGTGGAGGATTACGCCCAGCGCAAGGGGATGAGCGTGCCAGAGGTGGAGCGCTGGCTGGGTCCGAATCTGAACTACGAGCCGGCAGAATAAGATGGCGGGCGGCCCCGATCTCGCGGAGAATCCTATCAAGTTGAGGGTGCCCTCGGTCCCTCGCCTTCGGGGACCGGGGAAAGGTGTCCCAAGCCTTTTTGGGAGCGGTCCGCCCGGCCTGGAGGCCGGCGTTACTTTGGGCGGCGTCTTGGGAGAAATGCGGCCTAACATCCCGTCTCCGCTGGCCGATTCCCTAGTTGTATGCTCAGCCCCTGGTTACCCCGGCAAAAAATAAATCCGAAACTTTACGAAACTTTCTTCTGGGCGGCGGGTTCATCCCCCTAGCTCGGGGATTTTCCAGTCCATTCAACCTTGGGGAAGGTTGACCTCGCGAGAAACATCAGCACGCAATCTGACAATTTGACCTGGAGGCAATTATGAAATGCACATCCCTCGTTGTGCTCTCCATGCTGTTGGCGCCGGCTCTGTTTGCGGACACTGGCCAGCAACTGATTCCTGCCGGTTCACTGGTTTCGTGCACCACCGGCGACGCCAGAATCTCCTCAAGAACAACCGCCGTGGGTGATCCGGTGCTGTGCAAGGTTGAGCATCGCCGGGGTGATTTCATGCTCCCCTATGGCAGCTACCTGGGCGGAGAGTTTTCCGAGTACAAGGATCCCGGCCATTTTGTGGGTAAAGGTTGGATGCAATTGGACTTCGACCGGCTTTACGTGGGCGACAGGGTCTTTCCGATCGATGCCAAAGTGGTGGACGTGCCCGGCTACAAGATTGACGCCCATGGACGCATTCTCGGCAAAGGCCATGCCGTGCGCGACACCGTGATGTGGATGATCCCGGTTCTGTGGCCGATCGATCTCATCAACCTGCCCCGGCGCGGCCCAAGGCCGACGCTCAAGGCTGAGACGGCCATGACACTGCGCGTGATGGAAGACATTCAGGTTCCTCAGGTTCCGGCACCGCAACGCGATCCCTATGGGCTCTATCAGCGCCAGCCTGACGCGTATGCGCCTCAGCCTCCGCCGCCGGCGCAGGAGCCGGATGCCGGGCAGCAGGACGCGTATGCTCAGCTCGATGCGCCTGTAGCTCCGCCTCCGCCTCCAGCTACGGCCTATGCCGAACCTGCGCCGTACCAGGCGCCAGTCCCCTATTATGCTCCGCCGGTTGTGGTCGCGCCGTATCCGGCCGGCTTCGCCTTTGGCTATGGGTATGGGGGAGTCGTCATCGGGGCGCGGCCGGGATTCTATGGGTACGGGGCGAGGGTGTACGCCAGAGGGCCGGGCTTGGGTGCATACGGCCCCGGGGTGCGGGGTTATGGCTATGGCTATGCGGGCCGCGGAGCGGTGACGCGAGGCTACGCCTCACGTGGCACGATGGTGGCGCGCGGCGGAATGGGTTACGCTCGCGGGGGCGGTGGGATGCGCCGGTAAGCTCCGGCGTTCGGCCCGTGAAAGTCCCGACGAAAGAAGACGCTGGGACTTTTGCGCAAAACTACGGGCTTTGAGCGGCGCTGAGTTTAGAGCGAGCGTGAGAGAATATGTGGCCTGCTGCCGGGGCAGGACTGCGAATTTGGCAGCTCTGCTCCCGGCCATTTGTTTTTCTGGCAGGTTGTGAGCCAGCTCACAACCTGCCGCGCTGCTTCATGAAGGACGCATTGCAATCCGAAGAAATTTGCACCGTTTTTGCATTGGTTTGATCTTCCTTTGACAAGCGGGAGAAATACTGCTTGCGTGATTCCACGCATCGGGCATAATATTCCGCTCAAATTCAACGTGGATACCAATTCCATCGTAGAAATTGCGCTTCCGACGGGGACCCCATCGTTGCTCGGAGTCAGCACCGTTCCGCGTGTTCATGCGGATGTGGGCCATTATTGCTTGCGGCTGGCCCAGAGCGCTCAAGACCGCCGGGCCGCCTGCCGCCTGCGCTTCAAGGTCTTCAATATAGAGTTGGGCGAGGGACTGGAAAGCTCATACGAGACCGGGTTCGACACCGACCGCTTCGATGCCGTCTGCGAACACCTGCTCGTGGAAGACAAACTTAGCCGGCGCGTGGTGGGCACTTATCGCATGCAGTCCGGCGAGACGGCGGCGCGCCATCAGGGCTATTACTCCGAGCAGGAGTTCAACATGGCTCCCTATGAGCCGCTCCGTTCTAGCATTCTGGAACTTGGCCGCGCCTCGATTGATCGCGAGCATCGCACCCCCGAAGTGCTCATGTTGTTGTGGAGGGGAATTGCGCAGTATGCTAGCGATATGGGGCTTCGTTATTTGCTTGGTTGCTCTTCGTTAAATTCCAACGACCCGGCGGAGGGCTGGCAGATGTATCGCCAGCTTGAAAATTTCCGGGTCCCCCAGGAGTTTGAGACGGCGCCGACCGCATCTTATGCGTGCCCCCCAGGAAGCTATGGCCTGGTTCAGCAGGACGCGCACGCACAGCCGTTGTTCTGCCAGGCCGATCGATCGTTGCCGGATGAAGTTTCTCCGGCACCCGGCAAGACTCCGGTCAAAGTTCCCAAGCTATTGAAGACCTACCTTGCTATCGGCGCGCGCATTGCCGCGCCTCCGGCCTGGGACCGCGAGTTTCGCACCATCGATTTTCTGACGCTTCTGGATCTCAAGCTGCTCTCGGCCGCGGCCCGCAACCGTTTTCTGGCCCCGCTCACGCAATGACGCTGCGCCGGATCCGGCACGCTGTGGCGCTGGTATTCGTTCTCGCGTTCTGCATTCTTCGCTTCTGGCTGGCTCGCTTGCGCGGGCCCATGACGCTCGGGCGCCGCGCCCTGTGGCTGCAAGTGAGCGCCCGCATGATTTTGAAATCCCTTGGCATCCGGTATGAAGTCGAGGGCCATCCGCCCACGCGCGGGCTGGTGGTCTCGAACCACCTCAGCTATCTTGACATCATCATCATCAGTGCGGCCATGCCCTGCTTTTTTGTCTCCAAGGCAGAGGTTAATGGCTGGCCCTTTTTCGGCAAGGCAGCACGGACGGGCGGGACGATTTTTCTGGACCGGTCGAGCCAGGCCAGCGCCAGGTCGGTAGCCGAGCAAATCTCAGAGCGGCTCAGATTGCCGATTCCGGTTCCCGTGCTGCTGTTTCCCGAGGGCACCAGTACCGACGGAGCACAAATCCTGCGCTTTCACTCCCGCCTGATCGATCCCGCAACGGCGGCAGGCGTTCCCATCACCGCCGGAGGCATCCGATATACGATCCAAGGCGGCGTCGAGGAGCGGGAGCTTTGCTGGTACGGCGACGAGCAATTCCTCACGCATTTGTGGAAGGTGCTGGGTGTTGCCGGCTTTTCGGCGCATCTCCATTTCGGCGAACCGCGGGTTTATTCCGATCGCCGCGTGGCCGCCGACCAGACCCACGCGGAGATCACCGCCTGGCGCGAAGCAAGTAATATGGCGACACAGTTGGCGAGCTGAAAACGCGTCAGACGATCCGCCGCGCGAGAGGTTCTCGAGATCCCAGCGCATTTTCATCGAGAATGAGCGAGGCGTGCGGGATGCGCGTCGCCGTGGCGATCCATTCGATGGCATGAGGAAGAAGTAACAGGGCCGGCAGCGCCAGACGGCGGCCGGCCGGAGTGACTGCGGCACGGGAGAGCCAGGTTGCGAGCGCCATGCCGCGACGCAAATGCGCGCGAAGGGCGCTGAGGTAATCGGCGGCGCTTTTCCCGGCCAGGTACATCTCGGCGGCCAGCGCCGCGCTATGCAGGGCAATCGAAATGCCGTCTCCGGTGAAGGATGGGATCACTGCCGCCTGATCGCCGGCGCGCCATAAGCCGCGCTCCGGCTCGGCCAGATACCCGTAAGGGATCGGTGAAATAGCCAATGGGCGCGCCCATAATGCCGTGCTGCCGCTGAAAATCTGGCGCATGTGTCCATTTTCGCGCTGGATCGAATCGCAAAGCTCTGGCCATCCGCCAAGCTCGCGCAACGTTGAGCGCCGCACCACGAGGCAAAGGTTGGCGACGTCTTCCTCGATGAGTGTCAGCCCTCCGTAGCCGCCCTGAAAAAGAAAAAGCTCGATGCGGTTACGCAGCGCGTCGCTTCCCTCGGGCGCCAATCTCCAATGCAACTTGAAGCCAACGAGATCGCCTTGCTGGGCCGGACCGCGCCCAAAGCCGCGCAGGTCATGCTTGCCGGTGGCGAGAAAGACGGTCTTTGCGCGCAGTGGCTCGCCTTTGCTGACCGCGGCAAGCCACGCGCCGCCGTCAGTGGTGAGCGATTCCACGGCCATGCCGCGCAGGACCCGGCAACCCTTCTCTTCGGCGCGGGCCAGCAAGGCCGCATCCAGAACGCAACGCGAGAGCGAAAGCGCCTGAAAGGGAAGGGAAGCTTCAAAGACCTTGCTGCCCGATGAAATGCGCAGGCGGCGAATGACGGCAGCGCCGAGCTCGAGCGGGGCAATGCCGGCCTGTCGGAGGTAGCCGATGGCTTCGGGGCTGAGAAACTCACCGCAGACCTTGTGATGACGGCCAGGTTCTTTTTCCAGCAGCAGGACCTCTCGTCCGGCGGCGGCGAGACGCAGGGCAACCATGGCGCCGGCGGGGCCGCCGCCGATAACCAGGCCATCGACACTGCGAGGCGTGGCGCTCATTGCGGCTTTCTCCGGCCGACGCATAATCGCCCGGGCTTGTATGCCTGGATGGTGACGGCGCCTGCGTTAAGGCTCGAGGCTGCGCACATTCTTTGCCAGTCTTGCGGCACAAAGGAGCGCGCGATGGAGACGGGACCGTCGTGCTGAACGAAGGGATGAAGACGCGCCAGCTTTGAGAAGACCTGGAGGAGATGATAGGGGATGGCGGCGCGGGACAGATCGTTGATGAACCAGCCGAGTTGCGCGTGCCGCTCCATCCACTGGATGAAACGCACAACATCGGCTTCGCTCAGGTGATGTGTGAAGAGCGAACTGACGACGAGATGAACCGGCTGGCGAGGCGTGTACTCGAATACGTCCGCGGCGATCCAGCGGATGGCGCTTGCCGGCGGGCTGGCCTCCGTGGCTATCGCTACTGTATCCGGATTGATGTCCAGTCCCGTAAGTTCCATCGCGATGCCGCGGGCATGCGCCCAGCGTTCAATGCGCCGCAATCCGTCACCGTAACCGCAGCCTGCGTCGAGAATGTGAATCGGTTGCGTGACGGGGGGCGGGACAAAAGTGTTCAGCCAGTTGAGCTGCGGGCGATCGCCCATGCTCAAACGGTTGACCAGAGCCAGGTGGCGGAGACAGGCGCGCAATTCCTCACGGCTGCAGGGCTCATCCATGCGTTCAGTTAGCTGCGCGCGCTGGCGGAAGTCGGGGGTGTTAGACGGCATGGAAGAGCATGGTCTCGGCAGTCACACCTGGCCCAAACGACATGGCGCAGCCCTGTTGTCCTGAGTGAGCGTGCCGCATTACCTGTTCGAGAACGAACATCACTGTGGCGGAGGACATGTTGCCATAGTTCAGCAGAATGCAGCGCGAGTCACCGAGCGCGTCGGCGCGCAGTCCCATGCCCTGCTCCACGGCATCGAGAATGGAACGGCCGCCGGGATGCACCGCCCACAATTCGATTGACGATGGATCGATGCCGCGCGTGATTTGGGGGCCGGCTGCCGCAACCGCATTGCGCAACTCAGCCGGAAGCTTGCCGGAGAGCTGCATGTCGAACCCCTGTTCGCCGATTCGCCAGGTGATGAGATGATTGGTGGCCGGGATACTGAGCGAAAGAAAGCTTCCGATAGCCAGGCCTTGCGGTTCGGCGCTGACCAGATAGGCGGCGCAACCGTCGGCAAAGACCAGGAAGGCGAGTAACTGTTCCAGATCCTGGAGCTCCTGCATGTGCAGCGAGCAAAGCTCGAGGCTCAGCAGCAGAACTCTCGCGTCCGGCTCGGAGCGAACGATGTGGCGGGCGGCTTTGAGCGCGTTGATGGCGGCGTAGCAGCCCATAAAGCCGATCATGGTGCGCTCGACCGCGGGATTGAGCTCGAGATATTCTAGAACCTCGTAGTCCAGCCCCGGCGCGTAGAGCCCGGTGCATGAAGTGACAATGACGTGGGTGATGCCGCGCCGCTCCTCTTCCGTCAGCGCCAGCTTGTCCAGGGCAGCCTGTGCCAACTTCGGCGCAAACTGCTCAAATACCTTCATGCGGCGGGCCGTCGAGGGGAAGTTGCCCTTTAAATAGAGCCCGCACGCGTCGCTCCAGGAGCCATCCGCTGTCGCGATGGGCTGGAGGATGGAATAACGGCGCTCGATTGCCGAAAGGCGCGCCATGCGGCGAAAGAGATTCCGCTTGACGCCGTCGGGCAGCATGCTCTCGGCAAATCCAACGAAGGCTCCATGCATGTTGTACGGAGGGACCGCTGTAGCGATGCGGTTGAGATACGCAGTCGTCAAAGTGTCGCCTCCGGGGAAGGCCGCGGCCTCAAGGCCGTCTTTGGACAGAATACTCTGTTGAGCGGGTCTATTTTCTGAGCAGCATGTCATCGAATTGTAATTATTAGAAGCGCTGAAGAAAGGATCGGATTGATCGCGTCGTTTCGCGCGAAGCGGCGAACGGAGCGGCCGCCTATACCGGATTAGACCCCATCCTCCACCGGGTTGTATCGGGCACTTCTTACCGAGTCGAGTAAAAACTACCTGGACGGCAGCACCACCGCATTAGCGCAAACTGCTGTTTCTAATCAAACATTGCCGCGGGTCCATCTTTGGGCATGTAAATGCTCCAACATAGGCAATTTTTGTGTCAGTCGTGCGATCGCCAAAGATGAGCTAGTGCGTCTTGGCGGTGACTGCGGTGGTGAAGGGAAGGCTAAGGTGGGCACTCTAGCTCTCGAACAGACTAAATTGGAACAATCGCACGCCGCGATAGCAACACAATTGCACGCCTCGCCGCGATTCGCGGAGATTTATTCTGGTCCATTGCCGCCAATTCCCGTAAGCAAAGCGCCAGCTTCCACCCTCAAAGCTCAGTGTGAGTACCTGTCGAATGCAGAGGCCCTTCGTTGCGTAAGGGGTCTTTTGTTGGCGCTTGGCCTGGAGGGTGCTGCGGCTGCCGTGGCATTCTGCCTCTATGCGATGCTGCGGCCTTAACGTCCTCAGCGCGAGCGATGCTACCGCCGTTTCGTGGATTCTTTCTCAAGAAAAATCCGCATTGCGCGTCGCTTGTTGACTCTACACAAAGCCGAGAGATGCCATAAACGCCCGCTCCGTCAATCGGCGGGCTTTTGTGTTGCATGAGGAGCCTTGCCGGTATCCGGTGGTAGCATCTGAAATGAGCGATGCAAACTAAAAAACTGCAAATTATTCCCCTGGGCGGGCTGGGCGAGTTCGGAATGAACTGCCTGGCTGTGCGTTGGGAAGACGACATTATTGTGATCGATGCGGGCCTGATGTTCCCCGAAACCGAGTTGTTGGGCGTGGACATCGTAGTGCCCGATATCACCTACCTGATTGAGAACAAGCGGCACGTGCGCGCCATTGTGCTCACCCACGGCCACGAGGACCACATCGGCGGCCTGCCGTGGTTCCTGAACGAGCTGAAAGTCCCGGTATATGCCACCGAGTTCACGCTGGCCTTCGTCGAAGACAAGCTCGAAGAACACGAACTGCTCGACGAAACCGAGCTGATCGAGATCGCGCCCAAAGAAAAGTTCACCATCGGGCCGTTCACCATTGAGCCCATCCGCGTAACCCACTCGCTGGTGGATTGCGTGGCGCTGGCCATCGAGACGCCGGTGGGCATCATCATTCATACCGGCGACTTCAAAATCGATCTGGCGCCGCTGGACGACAAGGCCTTCGACCTGCACACCTTCGCCGAATACGGCAAGCGTGGCGTGCTGGCGCTGTTTCAGGATTCGACGAATGTGGAGCGGCCAGGCTACACTCCCAGCGAACGCGCCGTGGTTCCGCGCCTCGACGAAATTTTTTCGCAAACCCAGAAAAAGCTTTTCTTCAGTTGCTTTTCGTCGTCGATCTATCGCATCCGCATCGCCATGGAGCTGGCGCGCGCGCACGGGCGCAAGGTGGTTGTGATAGGCCGCTCGATGATGGAGTCGACCGAGATTGCCCAGGACTTGGGCTACATCGACATTCCGCCGGGACTGGTCATCCAGCCGGGCCAGATGCGCGACTACCCACCCGAGCAGCTAATGGTGCTGATCAGCGGCACGCAAGGCGAGCCGATGAGCGCATTGAGCCGCGCCGCGGTGGACAACCATAAGCACGCCCGCATCAGCCCCGGCGATACCGTGGTGTTGAGCTCGAGAATCATACCTGGCAACGAGAAAGGCATCTTCAGAGTCATCGACCACCTCAGCCGCCGCGAAGCGAACGTGATTTACGACGACGGGCAGCATGGTCTGATCCACGTGAGCGGCCACGGCAGTCAGGAGGAAATGCGCCTGCTCATCAACCTGGTGCGGCCCAAGTTCTTCATCCCCGTCCACGGGGACTATCGCTTCCTGCGCAAGCACGCGCGGGTGGCCATGGAAACTGGCGCGGTGGAGCACGCCATGGTGATTGAAGACGGCGACGTGCTCGAGCTGGACAAGGACGACGCGCGCAAGAAAGATAAGGTGACGGCGGGAAGAATTCTGATCGACTCCGGTTCCACGATTGATGTGGTCGAGGATTTGGTGATCCGCGACCGGCGCATTTTGTCCGAGGATGGCGTGGTGCTGGCGGTACTGGCCATCAATAAGAAGACGGGCAAGGTGGAGCGCGAACCGGAGGTGGTAATGCGCGGATTTGGCGGCGCCGACATAACCGACGACGCACGCGAAACCATCCTGAAGGCACTGGATGGATTGAGCGCCGAGCAGAAGTCCGACTATGGCATGGTGAAAGAAAGAGTGCGCGTGGATCTAAAGCGCCTGATCCAGAAGACCACGGGCCGCAGGCCGATGATTATGCCGGTGATTCTGGAGATTTGAAAAATAGGGAACGATCAGTAGCGCCGGTCTCCAGACCGGCTGTAGTGTGGGCGTCCACGCCCGCACTTGTCGAGGGATCGCTACCAAACCACCAAGTCGCAGCACTTGGGACAAACTACCGTGCCGGCCAGCGGATCCGTCTCCCGTCCTTGCGCCGATTTTTCCTCGAAGAGCATCGTGCTCGACACAGAGCGGAATTGGATCAAGCCATGGCTACCAGAGCTGGGGAATGAGCGTCGAAGCTGCCGCGGTGCACGCTGTGCGGCATGTCGATGGTCTGCGCAACTACCGCGGGATTCACTTGGCGGTGCGCGAACGTGCGCTTGCCAATGAAGACTTCGCCAATAGCGATGCGGGCGTTACCCTCGAGGTCGAGGAAACCGGCATGGCTCTCTTTGCACAGCGCCTGTGCCTCGGGCGAAAGATAGCTCGCTATGAGAACCGGCGTTGCGTCGCCGGCGCATTCATGTAGCTCCTTGAGCGCCTCCGGAAGACTGCCCGGGCGTGCATCGGTCTTGACTGCGCAGGCCAATGTGTGGGAGCGGCCCAGGACATCGACGCAGGCCACGAATCCGCCGCCGGCTGACGCGCGACGGATCTCTTTCAGTTTGAGCGTTGATACTTGAGAGAGCACCGACTTGAGCGCTTCGGCGGCGCGGAGATTCATTTCTATTCTCGCATCGGGCATCTTCATCATCTTCGGCTCCCTTGCCGCTTTTCCCAGGCGGCGTGGTCCAATCCTTTGACACCTTCAACACTCCGAGCTTCTCTTCGCAACCTGACCTTCAGTAGGCAAGCGCATGTTCCGCTTGCGGGGCAAGGCTCAATGCGCCATCGTGTGCCACGGGCGCGGGCCGAACTTTTGGCGGATTGCGGTGGAGCATCGGCCCCAGCGTAAATGAGCGTTCGCCTGCAGGCATCATGGCCAAAGGCATGGGCAACCGGCACTCTTTTCTTTGGAACTGTTTCGACTCTAGCCAAAGGCAGAGGCGGGGATCCTGGATCTCAGGATGTCCGTTCCAGAAATCCGGATTCAGCGAGCACTCGATGCGCAAATGGTCGAGTCGCAGTTCGATGGTCGAAACCTCTTTGGGAAAATAACGCCGAACATTCCGTGGCCCCACGTAAAGCCCTGTTACGCGGTGTCCGGAGCATTGAGACTTAACAATCATAGGCTTCCTCCCTTCAGCTCAGCGCGGAATGAGACCGACTGCTGCTCAATATGGACCAGGGCAAGTCGCCTGTCGCGGAGAGTTTTCCCGTTCGCGTCACGCATCGCGGCGAGTGATACTCCACGGAGACACCACAAATGTGGTGGCGCGATGGCGGATCAGTTTATCGATCGATATGGGGAGAGGAATAAGGCCAGGATGTGTTCCGGGGTCTGACTGGCTATCATCATGACCGCTTGCATTCAATCCCGCTATAGTGGAAATCTTGGCTCTTTTTTTGCTAGTTGTCAAGGTGATTCCATGAATCTTCGGAGAAGATTGTTGGCCGCGCGAGAAAAGGCATTTTCAAAAGAGGAGTTAGCGATGCCTGAAAGCCTGCATCTCTGATTTGTGAATCGTGCTGCTTTGTGGATCCTGCTGCACTTTGGCATCGCCTCTAGCGCTTGCGCGGCGATGGTTGGTCTGAGAAGATTTGACCGTCGCGAATGTGTACGATCCGGTGCGCAAACTCTGCGATATCGGGCTCATGAGTAACCAGCACGATGGTATTGCCGCGGGCATGGAGTTGGTCGAAGAGAGACATGATCTCGAGGCCGGTCTTGGAATCAAGATTTCCGGTGGGCTCGTCGGCGAGGATGATGGAGGGATTGTTGACCAGGGCGCGGGCGATGGCGACGCGCTGGCGCTGCCCACCGGAAAGCTCGCTGGGCTTGTGCATCATGCGCGATTCCAGCCCCACGTCGGCGAGAGACTGCTTGGCGCGCTCAATGCGCGCCGCGGCAGGGGTGCCGTTGTATATCAGCGGAAGCTCCACGTTGTGCAGCGATGTGGCCCTGGCTAGAAGATTGAAGGTCTGAAAGACGAAGCCGATCTCTTTATTGCGGATGCGCGCCAACTGGTCGTCGTCGAGGTCGCTCACCAGTTGGCCGTTGAGCCAGTAGCGGCCCTGCGAGGGGGTGTCGAGGCAGCCGATCAGGTTCATCAGTGTCGACTTGCCCGAGCCCGAAGGGCCCATAATGGCTACATACTCGTTGTGCCGGATTTTCAGCGAGACGCCGCGCAGGGCCTGGACCTGTTGCTCCGAGCCCATATCGTATGTGCGCCAGAGGTCCTCGACGGCGATTACGTAGTCCGAGGGGACGGTCACGGTTTGCACAAGATCCTCAATGCCGATGCCGTTCAACGCCATGCTATTCCCTTTTCTCTATTCCCTGTCCCTCAGCTTCCGCTCGTGGCGAGCGAAACCGGCTTGGCCGTATCCCGCTTGAGTGGCGCGCCCCCTTTGAGATCGCGGAGCGTTTTGTAGGGGCCTGTCACGACCTCCTGGCCCTCGCTCAGGCCGGAGAGCACCTCTATATCGGTGGCGCCGGTGATGCCGGTGGTGACGGGAACGAATCTGGCGCGCAACCTGCCGTGGGGATCCTTTTCGACGACAAAGACGCCCTGCACCGGGTTGAGCTTCACGCTTCCCGAAGTAGGCGTCGCTGCCGCCTGGACGCCGCCGCTGCTCTTTGCGGCGTCAGTTGCCGGATCGTGCAAGGTCAGCGCCTGGATGGGCACGGAGAGCACATTCAGCTTGTGCGCGGTTGTGATCTTGGCAGTGCAGGAGAGGCCCGGGCGAAGCTCGTCCAATGGCCCATCCAGCGTAATGACCACCTTGAAGTCCTTGGCTTCCTCGGTGCCGGAAGTCGACTGGGAGGTGGCCACGCCGGTCGAGCGCAGCAGCGCCTGATCGCCCACCAGGGTCACGTGCCCCTTAAAGACCTTGTTGGGCAGCGCATCCACGGTCACGTCGGCGGCCTGGCCTATCTGCACGTTCACAATGTCGGTCTCGTCCACCTTCACCTCGGCGGTAATGATGCTCATATCCGCAAGAGTCATCAGCGTGGAGCCCTCGGTGTTCTGGATGCCTTCGACGACGGTTTCCCCTTCGCGGACCGGTTCGTTGGTCACGATGCCGTTAAACGGCGCAATGGCAATGGTGCGGTTCAGCAGATCCTGGTTAGCGCGCAAAGTTGCTACCTGGGTTTGCAAATGCCCGCGGGCGGAGTCGGTATTGGCCTTGGCCTGATTTACGCCTGCCACAGCCTGAGCCACGGAGGCGACATCGAGATCGTAGGCGGCTTTCTTGGCGTCGTAGTCCTGCTTGGCCATGATGCCGTCTTTGTAGAGCGCCTGGGCGCGGTCCCAGTCCAGCTTTTTCTGCTCCAGGTCGGCTCGTGCGTGCTCCAAATTGGCCTCGGCGGTCTTTTCAGCGGCTATGTAGGAGGCGATGTCGGTCTTTGCCGCATCGATGGCTGCTTCCTGCCCGTTAACCGTCGCTTCTTGCTGCACATTCTCGATGGTGGCCACAGTTTCGCCCTGGGTCACCCGGTCGCCTTCCTTCACGTAGAGATGGGTCACGCGGCCCATGGCCGTAGCTCCCACGTTCACGTAGGTTTTGGGCTTAATCTGGCCGGTACCGCTGATGATCGAGGTCAAATCCTGGCGCGCCAGTGTCGCAGTCAGGACCTTGGTATAGCCTGACTGCTGCTTTATAACCATAAAAGTCACGAGTGCGGCAGCAACGAGCACAGCGAGAGCAATTAAAAGAATCTTCTTCATGGGTGCTTTGGATCCCAGGGTTTCTCTCTAATCCAGTGTACGCGACAGCGCGCGAAATGGTTCCACGCAGGAGCGCCGTTGTTCCGAAGGACGGGCTCTGGATTGGCTCGATCGAGCGCCTCATGTAGCGCGAAATCATCCTCCTAATGCCGATTCGCGGGTTACCTTGATGCCTCCCGCGCGTCCAAACGGGAGCCAACTGCGTGCCAGGACCTTGCTATGCCCTTCACTGGGCCGTAAAATAAGGGTTGCAGGAGTATTTAACGCAATGATGTTCAACAGGCGCCCGTTTCTCTTCACCGCTCTCAGTTTCGGGCTGATCTCTATCCCCGCAACCGCCCTTCTTGCCCAGCAGAACCCCGCCCCGCCTTCTGCATCTCAGCAACAGGCCCAGCCGGCAGCCGGTCAGAATCAGGACCAGGAAGCCAATCCGCTCAATCGCCAACTTTCCGACAAGGAGCGGGCCAAAGCGCAAAAGGCTCTGCGGCAGGAGTTGAAGGGCCCCTATAAGACCTGGCTGAACGAGGAAGTGCCCTACATTATTACCGACGAAGAGCGCAAGGCGTTCATGAGCCTGAGCAACGACGAGGAGCGCGAAGCCTTCATTGAGAACTTCTGGCTGCGCCGCAACCCCAATCCCGATTCCCCTGAAAACGAGTTCCGCGAGGAGCATTACCGGCGCATTGCCTATGCCAACGAACACTTTGCGGCCGGCAAGCCGGGCTGGAAGACAGACCGCGGGCGCATCTACATCATGTGGGGCCCGGCGGACTCGATCGACGCGCATCCCTCCGGCGGCATGTATGAGCGGCCCAGTGAAGAAGGCGGCGGCGAGACTTCCACGTTCCCATTCGAGGTTTGGCACTACCGCTATCTCGAGGGCGTTGGCGAAAACGTCGACTTGGAGTTTGTCGACACCTGCCAATGCGGCGACTACCACTTCACTATCGACCGCAGTGAGAAAGACGCTCTGAAAAACGTACCCGGCGCCGGCCTTACTCAGTACGAGGAGATGGGCAAAGGCAGCAAGACGGACCGCTTCCAGGGCGGAGGCCTCGAGCAGCTCGGCAGCGGCCCGATGGCGCAGGCGCAGCAGGGCAAAGAATTCGACCGTATCGAGCTGGCCGCCAAGATCTTCGCACCGCCGCCGATCAAATTCAGCGATCTCGACGCTGCCCTCGACGCTTTCAACTCCACGCACAAGCTGTTGAGCGGTCCGCCTTTTCCCTTTGATGTGCGCACCGACTTTGTGAAGGTGACCGACAGCATGGATCTGGTGCCTATCACCCTCCAGATTCGCAACCGCGACATCACCTTCGTGACCAAAGACGGTGTCTCCAAAGGCGTAGTGAACATTCTTGGCAAGGTGACCACCATCATGCACAAGACGGTGCAGACCTTCGAAGACACGGTCGAGATTGAAGTTCCCTCCGAGCTACTGGAAAAGTCGCTCGACGGCAAACGGCTTTATTGGAAAGCGCTGCCGATTCCTCCCGGCCTCTACAGGCTCGACATTGCGATCAAAGACGTGAACAATCCCGATCACATCGGAATTTACGGCAGAGGGATTGAGGTTCCGACTTATCAGGATGAGAAGCTGGGAGCATCGTCTTTGATTCTGGCCGACCAGATGAACACGGTTTCCTCGCGCCAGATAGGAAGCGGCAACTTCATTATCAGCAACACCTATGTCAGGCCTCGCGTAGCTTCTAACCCAGCTACGGTGGTGAACTTCAAGCGCAACCAGGACCTGAACTTCTGGATGCAGTTTTACAACCTCGGCATCGATGAGGCGACCAAGAGTAATTCGGCTACGGTTACCTACCAGATTTCCGATGCCGCAACAGGGGCAGTGATCCTGGAAAAACAACTGGAATCAAAGGATTTAGGGGCGCACAGCGACCAATTGACGGTCGAGAAGACGCTCCCCATGGCTGGTCTGCCGCCGGGGAAGTATAAGGTGACGGTGAAAATAAGTGACGCAATTTCGAAACAAGAGATTGCGCAATCGGCGCCTTTTGTCGTGGAATAGTAGTGATGCAACGCAAGTGCTATCCGGACTGAAGAATTCGGGGGCCTGCGAAGGCATGTTTTCGAGGACAACACGCCAGGGACGCGGCACGGTCGCACATCTTAAGATGAAGCGCATTGCCCATCTCGCAGCATTTGCCGCGCTGATCGCGTTAGCCGCCACCCCAGCTTGCTTGGCGTCGTCAGCCTCACTGTCGGGCCTCGTGCGCGATTCTGCCGGAGTGCCCCAGAATCGGGGCCGAAGTTCAGCTCTTGCGCCCCGACTTAAGCGTCGTCGCCAGCGTCTACACCGATGGCGAAGGCCGTTTTCTCATTTCCTCGCTGCTGCCGGGCCACTACGCCCTCAAAGCCACGGGACCATTGTTTTTGCCTGCGCTCCGTGAAAACGTCAGGGTCCGCGGCGGCACGGTCGTCAACCTCACGCTGAATACTCTCTACGAAGTCATTCAGTGGCTTCCTGCTCAGCCGCGCGGCGGCGACTCGCAAAAGGACGATTGGGCCTGGACGCTGCGCTCGGCCGCCAACCGGCCGCTGCTGCGCTGGCTTGAAGACGGCCCTCTGGTGGTGGTGTCGGATGGACCGGGAACTGCGCCTAAGCTGAAGGCTCGCCTGATTGCGAGCGGCCAGAACCGGGACTTTCGGCGAGAGTGGCGAGCGCATTTCCGCAATAGTGGAAGACACTCCTGCCGACAGCCGGGAGTTGCTCGCGCGCGTGGATTTTGCACCCGGTAGCGATGGCGGCATGGAGTCGATGTTGGGCTTCCGGCAGGATCTGGGTATTGCCGGCTCGGTGCAGTCGATGGCGGCTGTCACGATTCAGCCGGAGATAGAGGGCGCGGGCGGCGAGGGCCTGGACGAAGCAGCGGTGCACAGCTACGAGATTCTGCATTTTGGCGATGCGATCGATGCCGAGGTCGGCTCAACCGCAGTGATCGGGCGTCTTGCCGGGCCAACTCCCAGCTCCGCCACTGCCGCGCTGCCCTTTGCGACTGTCGCATGGCATTCCGGCCCTTCTACGGTGAGCTATCGCCTGGCTACCTCGGTGCCGGGCCGGACTTCGGACGAAAGCCAGGCCAACGCTTTTCTGCCCCCGCCGGTCGAGCGCAACGGTGATCTCGCCATCGAACACGGCATGCACCACGAGATCGGATGGGAGCGGCGTACCGGCAACTCGGGAATGGCCGTGCTGGTTTACGCCGACCACATCGATAATCCGGTTCTCGAGGCGATGGGCCGCATTGCCTTAGGCGATTCTTCGGCAACCTCTGGCGCAGTTCTTTTCGATCCGGCGAGCCACCTGTTCCGTGCCGCTGGGCCGGCTTTCTCCTCCGCCGGCGTGCAGGCCAGGGTTGAGCACTCCCTGCCCGGCGGCAACCGCGTAAGTGCCAGCTATGCCAGCGGCAGCGCCCTGGTGATGCCCGCGATGACGAAGGCGGAAGGGCTGACGCAGGTGCTGTCTGCAGCACATCCCCGGCACACCCAGACCTATGCAATCTCCTTCTCCGGCACCCTGGAAGGCACCGGGACCCAATGGCGGGCCAGCTACAGTTGGCAGCCAGACGACACCGTCACCGACGCCGCTCCTTACGCGATGGACGCGGCCGCGCCTTTCCTGAACGTCCAGTTCCGCCAACCCATTCATCTCACCCGCAATGGATCGGGAGGCCTGGAAGCGCTGCTCGACGTGAGGAATCTGCTTGCCGAGGGCTATCGCCCCTATCTCCTGAGCGACGGCTCGCTGCTCATCTTCGCCCAGGACCAGCGCAGCCTGCACGCCGGTCTTGCATTTACCTTCTGATCCTGAAAGCCTCCGGCCTCGCGTTTGCTTGTAGAATTCATGGCAGCGATGAAGTCCCTGCTTCTCTCCGCATATAACCGCCTCGAAATAGCCGATATGCCGTTGCCGGCAGTGGGTGCGGGCGACGCGCTGGTGCGGGTTGAGGCCTGCGGCATTTGCGGCAGCGATGTGCACGGCTACGACGGGTCGTCGGGCCGGCGCATACCTCCCATTGTGATGGGCCATGAAGCGGCGGGGATTGTGACGGCGACGGGCGCCAATGTGCGCGGATATGCGAAAGGCGATCGCGTCACGTTCGACTCCACCGTGCACTGTGGCGAGTGCGCCTGGTGCAAGAGCGGCAAAGCGAATTTTTGCGATCATCGCGAAGTGATCGGCGTTTCGTGCGGGGATTACCGCCGGCACGGCGCCTTCGCCGAGTATGTTGCGGTGCCGCAGCGCATCCTCTATCACCTTCCTGAGAACATCGGCTTTGCTGAAGCGGCGCTGCTCGAGGCGGCCTCGGTGGCGCAGCACGCGGTGCACGTGTCGGAAGCGAAGGCCGGCCACACGGCGCTGGTCGTTGGCGTGGGGATGATCGGATTACTCGTGCAGCAGGCTGCGCGGGCCGCGGGATGCACACGCGTCTTCGCTGCCGACATCGACTTTTCGCGCCTGGAACTGGCGAGGCGCATCGGCGCCGATGAGATTTTGTACTGCTCGGGTGCGAAGCTGGTTGACGCTGTGCTGAAGTTGACCGAAGGTGAGGGCGTGGACCTCGTTTTCGATGCGGTGGGCCAGAATGAAACTGTAGCGGCAGCCATCGAATGCACGAAAAAGGGCGGGACGGTGACGTTGATCGGCAACATTGCGCCCGAGGTGACAATGCCGCTTAAAAAAGTGGTCGCCCGGCAGATCCGCCTGCAAGGCTCGTGCGCCGCTGCCGGAGAGTATCAGCAGGCTATCGAGCTGATCGCGAGCGGCAGGATGCACGTTGCCCCGCTCATCACGGCAGTGGCGCCGCTGGAAGACGGGCCCCTGTGGTTTGAGCGGCTGCATGCGCGCGAACCGAATCTGATGAAGGTGATTCTCACGCCGAGGAAGTTATGAGCGGCATTGCGACGAGGCCTGCCGAGCCTGTTCTTTCTGCATTGAAAAATGCAAATACGAATTCCCAAAAACGGCCGCGACGGTAATGCATCGAAGAAAAACTTGCAGTCTGCAAGTAAAATCGGAAAGAATCGCACTGCGGCATTCCCCGTCTCCGGCCCAGTCCCCCTGGCGCCGCGAAGGTGAAGCTCGGGAAACTCAAGCCGGCAGGAGGCCGATATGAGTAGCGTGCGGGTTCTCGTGGGGACGCGCAAGGGCGCGTTCCTGCTGAACGCAGACGGCAAACGCAAAGATTGGAAAGTCGACGGGCCGTTCTTCGCCGGCTGGGAGATTTACCACATGAAAGGCTCGCCGGCAGACCCCAACCGGATTTACGTCTCGCAGACGAGCGGGTGGTTCGGGCAACTGATCCAGCGCTCTGACGACGGCGGCAAGACGTGGCATCAACCCGGCTTGCCGAACGAAGCGATTCCTCCTCCCGGCCCGCCCGCGGCGCTGCCAAACCGGTTTGCCTACGACACGTCGCCCGAGACAGGCAAGCCGCTGACCACGCACCAGTGGTACGACGGCACGCAACATCCCTGGGAGTTCAAGCGCGTGTGGCACATCGAGCCCTCGCTCACCGATCCTGAGACCGTTTACGCAGGCGTTGAAGACGCGGCGCTGTTCCGCTCCACGGATGGCGGCGAGAACTGGCAGGAGCTTCCCGGCTTGCGCGGCCACGGCACTGGCCCCATGTGGATGCCCGGCGCCGGGGGCATGGGACTGCACACGATCATTCACGATCCCACGAATCCCATGCGAATTTACATCGCCATCTCGGCTGCGGGGGCGTTCCGCACCGACGATGGCGGCGCGACCTGGAAGCCCATCAACAAGGGGCTGGTCTCAGATTTCATGCCCGATCCCACCGCGGAAATCGGCCACTGCGTGCACCATTTGGCCATAAACCAGGCGCGCCCCGATGTGCTCTTCATGCAGAAACACTGGGACGTGATGCGCAGTGACGACGCCGGCGAAAACTGGCGCGAGGTGAGCGGCAACCTGCCTACCGACTTCGGATTCGCCATCGACGTGCACGCGCACGAGCCGGAAACGGTCTACGTAGTGCCGATCAAGAGCGACTCCGAGCATTTCCCCCTCGACGGCAAGTTGCGCGTCTATCGCAGCCGCACAGGCGGCAATGAGTGGGAGCCGCTGGCCAGGGGACTGCCCGAGAAGGATTGCTATGTCAGCGTCCTGCGCGACGCGATGGCCGTCGACTCGCTCGACAAGTGCGGCGTTTATTTCGGCACCACCGGCGGACAGGTCTATGGCTCGGCCGACGGCGGCGATAGCTGGACGCCGATCGTCCACGACTTGCCGGCTGTGTTCTCGGTCGAGGTGCAGACGCTTCAATAGGGACTAAGGGACCCGGGACTGAGGGACTAAGGACCGGATAGCACGGAAATGCGGAGGAAGCTTGACTGACGTTGAGAGCGCGGACATGCCCGCGGTGCGCGTGGCGTTGCCGTACCATCTGCGCAATCTGGCGCATGTGGAGGGCGATGTGTTGCTCAATGTTCCCGCTCCTGTCACTCTGCGCGCCGTTCTCGATGCACTCGAAACACGCTATCCCATGCTGCGCGGAACCATTCGCGAATATGCGACCGGGCAGCGCCGTGCGTTTCTGCGCTTCTTTGCCTGCGAAGAAGACTGGTCGCTGGAATCGCCGGACAAGCCGCTGCCCGAAGCCGTCGCATCGGGAAAAGAGCCGCTGCTGATTCTCGGAGCGATTGCGGGCGGGTGAAAAGGAGTGTTTTTGAGCGGGCTGGGTGCTCTGGCGTGTAAATGCATCGATTGCACCAATGGGAGAGCGCCCAGGGTTTTGCCGGGAAACTCCTATTCGTGGTTCGCCAGGTACTTCTTGAGCGGGTCCCAATAGCGCATGGTCCAACCGGGGTCCAGGTGGTCGAATTCGCCCTCGGGAAAACCCGTGTGGTCCAGCACGAGCGCGGTTCCACTGCTCGCGGCTTTCAGTTCAAAATGCACCATGGAATAGACGCCTGGATCCCAATGTGTCGGGCGCCAGGCTTGCACAATGCGCCGATTCGGAATGAGTTCAACGTTTCGGCCCTCGATCAATCCACCGAAGGTATTGAATGCGCCTCCGGGACTGGGGTCGATGGTTGCCGCCATCCCCGTGAAGGCGGCGAACTGTTTGGAATCGAGCAGCACATTGAAAATGCGCTCCGGCGCGGCGTTGAGATCAATCTCCTGATGGAGCGAAGTGCGCATCGCGTTGGCCGGCGTGGAAGGCTTCTGGCCCATAGAGGGTTGCTGCGCGGGGGAGGGTTGCTGCCCGAGCCCGGGGAGTCGTGAAACAGAAAGTGCAATTCCGGCCGCGGCCCCGGCGAGCGCCTGGCGGCGTGTAATTCGGTAGACCATGCTCTTCATGCTGACCTCACAGACCCGTTTCTGCAACTGGGAATCATGGGAACACGGCAAGGCGATATGTTCAAGAACATATTGCGAGAAATTGACTGTGAATTATAGTTAACAAGTGACGTTGCCAAAGCAAAGAAACTCGCGCAGGAGCGGGAAGAGAGCGCTTAAGACGACGCTGTGGGATCCGGCGGAGTATCTCTCCAGCCCCGCATCGATTGCGGCCTATCTGGAAGCAGCCTTCGAGGATGGCGATCCGGCCCTGATTGCAACGGCTCTCGGCGATGTGGCGCGCGCGCAAGGAATGACGCAGCTCGCCAGCCAGGCGGGAGTAACGCGCGAGGCCCTCTACAAGGCGCTCTCGCCCGCGGGCGATCCGCGACTGTCAACATTGGTCGGCGTGATGAAGGCGCTGGGCATCAAGATCCGGCCGATTGCGGCGTGAAGCGGCTGTTGCGCCACGATGTGCCGTCCCTACGGGACTCTGGAGTCTGAAGCGCGGGGCTGACAAACGCTGCGCCTCCGGCGCGCCAGCGGTTCTTGCAGTGCTATTCCGATTCCTCTCCCGGAGGTACACGATGCCTGAAGCGAACAAGCAATTGGCGCGGCGTTGGTTCGAAGCGGCCGGGTTACCTGACCAAAGCCTGGAGTTTTTCGGCAGGCTTCAAAAGTCCATCAAGACGTTATCATGTGGGTCGCTGGCGCCGTCTGGCCTGGCTCGCGCCGCGTGAATTTCGCGATCCGGACGTGCCTGGCAAGTCGAAGTTTCTTGAGCAACCAAATGCCCCAATAATTGGGGTCGAACTCATACCACGCGAGACCGTGCCGGGCAGAAACCGGATTGGCGTGGTGATTGTTATGCCAACCCTCGCCCCCGGTAAGCAGCGCCACCCACCAGCTGTTACGAGACTCGTCCCGCGTTTCAAAGCGCCGCCCACCGTGGATATGGGTCGCGGAGTTCACGAGCCATGTGGCATGGAGACCGAGTGTGACGCGCAGGAATATGCCCCATAAGAACAGGCCCACTCCGGCCCTGATGCCGCCGATCAAGGTTCCCGCCACCAGCAGCCCAATCCCCAGCATGGTCAACGGAACCCAATGGTACTTGCTCAACCAGACTTGCACACGGTCTCTGGCGAGATCGGGAGCGTAACGGGCCAGGGCCTCCGTCTCTGTGTTGAGCGCTCGGCCTGTGATGATCCAGCCCATGTGCGCCCACCAGGTACCTTCCCGTGGCGTGTGCGGATCGCCGAGGTGATCGCTGTGCTTATGATGGATACGATGCGTCGCCACCCAGGCGATCGGACCTCCTTCGAGGGCCAGAGTGCCGCAGACTGTGAGAAAGTATTCGACCACTTTAGGCACCTGGTAGCCGCGGTGCACCAGCAGGCGATGATAACCCATCCCGATACCGCAGTTTACCGCTAGAATATAAAGCACTGCTGCGACAATCAGGTTGGTCCAGCTGAAAAAGAATAGCGCGCCAATGGCGCCCAAATGGAAGATAGCCATGAAGATAGCTGTAACCCAGACCACGCCTGACTCATTTTGAGAGCGCCCCATTTGAATGCCGGCGGGTGATGCCGGATTGCTGGCCTGCTGGATATCCCCTGGATTTTCAAGCACTAACTTGTCGATGGATGGCCACAGTTGCTTGCCTTGAGGTGCATCTTGCCCGGTGTTTTCGGTGAGAGCTTTCACTGGCATAACGACCTCCTGAGAACGAACTCATCCAAATGTTAGGCGATGCCGAGGCACGCTGGATGTTCAAAATTGAACAGGAAACAGAGTACCCAGGCATCATGCGAAATTAAACGTTCTAAGGCTTAGTGCTCTTCTTTGCCGGGGCGGAGCATGAGATCGCGTATGGCTTCGCGGGGGTCCTTGCCTTCGTTCAAGATCAGTTCCATCTGCTCGGTGATGGGCATTTCGACGCTGTTCTGGCGGGCAAGGCCGAGAGCGGCGCGCGTGGTGAGCACGCCTTCAGCCACTTTGCCGCCGAGCGAGGCGAGAATCTCAGGCAGTTTGCGGCCTTGGGCCAGCGCTTCGCCGACTGTCCGGTTGCGGCTGAGCGAGCTCGTGCAGGTGAGCACCAGGTCGCCCACGCCGGAGAGGCCGGCAAGAGTTTCGCGGCGCCCGCCGCAGGCTACGGCGAGACGCGTAATCTCGGCAATGCCGCGGGTAATGAGGGCGGCGGTGGAGTTGTAGCCCAGGCCCACGCCCGCGGCGATTCCGGCGGCGATGGCGATGACGTTTTTGAGCGCTCCGCCCAGTTCGACCCCGATGACATCGGTCGATGTGTAGAGACGCAGGGTTTCGGAAGAGAACTCCTGTTGGATGAGGGCGGCGACTTGCGGATCGCTGAAGGCCACTGTAACGGCGGTGGGCTGGCCCTGCGCAACTTCGAGGGCGAAGCTGGGCCCGGAGATAGCGCCGATGGGGAGCAGGAACCCGGCCGGCTCGAGAGTCTCGGAGAGAACCTGAGTCATGCGGTAGAAGCTGTGATCTTGAAGGCCTTTGGTTGCGCTGACCACAAACTGACCCTCGCGCAGATCGGCACGGATGCGAAGGAGAGTCGCGTGCAGAAACTCGGAAGGGATAGCGGAGACCACGATGTCCGCGGCAGTGATCGCCGCGCTGCCGGCAGTGACGGCGAGGCCGAAAGGGATGGGAAAGCCGGGAAGAAACTGGGAGTTTTCTCCGGCGCTGATGATCTGGCTGGCGAGCTCGGGGCTGTGCGCCCAGAGGGTGATCTGGTGCCCGCCGCGGCGGACGAGCGAGAGCGCGATGGCGGTTCCCCAGGCGCCGGAACCTAGAACGATGATGCGGCTCATGCGGGCTGCTTGGCTCCGAAGCGGGATTCCGTGCCTGCGAACAGGCGCCGGATGTTCTGGTGGTGCTTGAGGATGATGAGCAGAGCAACGGCGATTTGGACGGCGAAGTAGAAGGGGGGACGGTCACCCTCAACCAGGAGCCAGGCAAAAACGGGAAAGCTGGCGGCGCCCAGGATCGATGCCAACGAGACAAAGCGGGTGAGCGCCAGAATGACACCAAAAACGGCGATGGCGGCGAGAGCTGCCAGGGGCGCGGCGACCAGGAAGACGCCAAAGCCGGTAGCCACACCCTTGCCTCCGCGGAAACCCAGCCAGACCGGAAACATGTGGCCCAGCACGGCCGAGAGGGCGGCCAGGGCTTCGATGTCGCGCGGGTTGGCCCAGAGAAGCACATGGGCGGCTCCCCACTCGCCGAGCCAAACGGCGGCGCAGCCCTTCAAAATGTCGAGCAGAAATGTGGCCGCTCCAAGAGCCTTGCTGCCGGTGCGCAACACGTTGGTGGCGCCAATGTTGCCGCTGCCCATCGAGCGGATGTCCTGATGGCGGAAGAAGCGGACCAGCAGGTATCCGGTGGGAATGGATCCGAGCAGATACGCGGCAACCGCGACAATCGGGCTGGCAAGGGGCATTACGCAATGAGTGTAGCAGGTGAAGGAAGCGCATGGAGCGGCGCATTCGCAGCGCTAGAGCACGGTAGTCACTTTCGCGATGCCCTTAGCAGAGTGAATGCCAAACGCTAGTAAAGAGCGCGGCGGGCGGTGCGGACTTCTGCGGCCAGCACCTGCAGCATCTTGAGCGACAATTGCGGGTCTGACTGCATGAGCGCAAAGAATTCGTCGGTGCTGACGAAACTGACCTGCGCGCCGGCGCGGACCCTCGCACTCAGCGAGTAGGGCTGACCGCCGATCACGCCGGGCAAGCCGAACAGCGAACCGGGCAGCGCCTGCACGGAGAGGATCGAGTGGCCTTCGGGCGATTTCATGCTCAATGAAGCCTCGCCCTCATGGAGGATGTAAACGCCCACCGGCGGGTCGTCTTGCCTGAAAAGAATACTGTCTGCATTGCAGGGGACGAGCGTGGCTCGCGTCGTCAGCGCGCGTATCAGCTCCGGATCGGCGACAAATGCAGATGGGTCGAGGTCCACGAACATCCTTCCTGGGGCGATTGATACTTTCATAGGTGCGTTCAGGAACTCCATCGCTATAATCCCACCATTTGGAACCAAGATCCTGTGATGTAGGTCACCTTTTAATGTTCTCCGAGGTGGGTGTGTGAAGAGGGGGCATCGAAGAGGACGTCCGGTTCCTATTCAGGCTGTGCGCGGGGCGTGTCGCGGAGCCTCCTCGGAGCGGCCGCGATTCCGCATTCAATTACAGTAAAGAGGGCGGCACATGGTCGGCATTCTTAAGAAAATCCGCACCACTCTGGAGATGATCAAGTGGGAACACTCCATCTTTGCGCTGCCGTTTGCGCTGACGGCCATGCTGCTTGCGGCGAATGGTCTCCCAGGCTGGCGGACGGTGGCGTGGATCATGGTGGCGATGGTGGCCGCGCGGTCGGCCGCCATGGCCTTTAACCGCTGGGCCGATGCTGACCTGGATCGAAACAACCCGCGCACTAGCAACCGCGCGATCCCGGCGGGATTACTGAGCCGGCAGTTTGTGCTGGGATTCACCTTGGTGGCGCTGGCGGTTTTTGTGGTGGCCGCGGCAGAATTGAACCGGCTCACGCTGGCGCTGTCGCCCGTGGTGCTGGTGGTGCTGCTGGGCTACAGCTACCTGAAGCGCGTGACGCAGTGGTCGCACCTGGGGTTGGGGCTGGCGCTGGGCCTGGCGCCAGCGGCGGCGTGGATTGCCGTGCGCGGCAGCCTGGACCCGCGCATCCTGGTGCTCACCGGCGCCGTCACGCTCTGGGTGGGGGGCTTCGACGTGCTGTATGCCTGCCAGGACTGCGAACACGACCGCGCTGCAGGGCTGCATAGCCTGCCGCAGGCGCTGGGGCTTACGGCTGCGTTCTGGGCGGCGCGCGCCATGCATCTGGCCATGTTGGCGTTGCTGGCGTGGTTCGGCTGGCTGTTCGATTTTCGCCTGGTGGGCTGGATGGGCATCGCCGCCGTGGGCCTGCTGCTGGCCTATGAACACGCTCTGGTTTCGCCCCGCGACCTGCGCCGGTTGAATGCCGCGTTCTTCGCCATGAATGGGGTGATCGCGATGGTGTTCCTTGCCTTTGTGACAGCGGATTTGTGGATGCGGCGGTGAGGCGCGGGCAGCGCCGCCAGCCGTCAGATGGACGAACGGCCAGGTACGCTCCATCGCGCGTTCCAGGGGACGAACCATTCGCCTGAGCCCAGCAGACTAGACGCCGCTCGCGGCACCGTTGGCAACCGAGTGCGGCGAGATTTCCGAAGTTTCTGCGATCTTAATCCCTTTTGGCCGTTACAGGAATGCGGAGTTTCCGGCCGGGCCTGTGTGGTATGGTGCGAAGAAGAGCTGAGCTGCGTCCAGTTTGACTTATTTAAGTCGAGCGCATATTCTGGTAACTGTGAAGCCTGGCGCCATTAGAACTTCGATTGACGTTCCCCGCGATCTGCATCGCCGTTTGCACGAAGTTGCCGCGCGTAAGGGCTGTTCCGCGCGCAAGCTTATCCTTGCGGGCATTGAGCGCGCGGTGGAAGAAACCAGGCCGTCCCGGCCCAGCCGGCGTCTCAGCCTCGATAAACCTTTGATTCGTCCTGCGGGGCGCCGCATCGATATCACGAATGAAGAGGCCTATGAGCTCATTGAGCTTCCCTGACATGAATGTCTGGCTGGCGTTGGCCACCCCGGAACATGTGCACGCCACGATTGCGAAACAATGGTGGGAACAGGAAAACGGAACCATCGCATTCTGCCGCCTCACGCAACTTGGATTTCTTCGTCTTATGACCACGGCGGCAGCCATGGATGGCAAGCCATTGACCATCGCGGAAGCCTGGCGCGTCTATGACCGTTTCTACGACGACGATCGCGTGACATTGATTGCGGAACCCACAGAGGTGGAGAAGCGGTTCCGCGAAAAGGCGGCAGGGCGAACCGTCTCGCCCAAGGTGTGGGCCGATGCATGGCTGCTCGCTTTTGCTCAGGCATCGGAGGGTGCGCTGGTGACCTTTGACAGGGTTCTCAGCTCGCGTGGCGCCTTCTGCCTGCTGGCGAAGGAGCAGTGAACGGGTTGACCGGGCTCTCCCCCGGCATATTACCGGCTGACGAGAAACCAAAAAGGAGAAAAAACATGAACCCGGCAAGCCGCAATAAGGTCGAGGCCGCTCGAGCAAACATCGCAGATTCAGCAAACATCACCAGGCGAATCGAGGAACTGGGGGATTGGAGAGGCCAGACCCTCGCGCACGTCCGGCGGCTTATCCACGAAGCCGACCCCGGCATCGTCGAAGAGTGCAAATGGGTAAAGCCATCCAACCCATCGGGAGTCCCCATCTGGTCCCATGACGGCATCGTCTGCACAGGGGAATCGTACAAGCAGGCCGTGAAGCTCACCTTCGCTCGCGGGGCCACTATCGAAGACCCGAAGAGGCTCTTCAACTCGAGCCTCGAAGGGAGCACGCGGCGTGCGATCGACCTGCACGAAGGGGAAAAGATCGACGAAGCGGCCTTTAAGCAGCTCGTCCGCGCCGCCGTGGCGGCCAACGCCACAGCGCGCGCTCAACGGGCAGTCAAGAAGAAGTGAGCCCGGCGCTCGAGCTCACCATGACTTGCTATCATTCCAGACATGAAACGAAGACATCTCTTCCTTGTGAGTCTCGCCTGCTGCTTAGGATTGTTTGAAGTTCAGACGGCATTTCCGCAGGCGAAGCCGTCAGAGAAGCCTGCTCTAGGAGTCACAGCCGAGGTGCCGTTCGTCGGGTGCGCGTCCGACGGCCAGGCCGGCCCGCAAGACGCGCCCAGCGGCCAGGCCAAGCCGTTGGCGATTCCCCCTGCAGTTGCGCAACGGCTCGCCTACTACAAGGCGGAGTATGGCGCAGGTGTTCTCGCGCCGCGGGAGTGGCACTGCTTTTCGACGTACGGCTCCGACGGGGTGAAACTGTTTGTGAGCCCCGACCCCATCGACCCGAAGACTTTGATGTCGATGGACCGGAAGGGATTCTCAGGTCCGGCCGTCCAAATTTCTGCCTTGAGCGGCGGCACTTCCGGAAGATTCGAGGTTGCCAAGGTCGTTGCCCGCGTGTTCCCCGCGTACAAGGCATTCGCACAGAACGTGATTGCGGAAGGAATTGAGCCGGCCGGCGATTTTCCCTTCGGCCCTTATCCCCAAGACAAGCTGACCTATCGCGGCACGGCGATCGTCGAGTTTGAAACACCTGCCAACTCCGAAGGGCTGGGGACAAGTTCGAAGCTGCAAGCCAATGCGAGTCCAATCGATGGAGTCGCGATCATCTCCGGAGCAGATACGGACCTGACTCTGCTATCGGCGCGGCTTTCCGGAACAGATCACGATCTGGTCGCAACGATTGTTGGGCAAACCGAGAAAGAGTCAGCCGGCGCCGCCGCTAAATAAGACTGGCTGCGCAAGGTCCCGGAATTGCCTGCGGCCGCGTCGAGAAGGCCGGTATCGACCCTAGAAGTCCGGCGACAAATAACCGCACTCGGCCGCTTGATGCCAGCTCGAGAGGCCGACGAAGTTTGCGTCTGTACATTGGGCGCCGATATCGATTGCGTGCTGATTCCGCATAAGTATCTGTGTGTACGAATCAACCACTTCCTGTGTGCTGGGTCCCCCCCCTGGACTTCCCGCAGGGGCCGATACGGGGGCAAGTATCTTTTGCGACCAACCAGGAGCAATCGTGTAGCTCTGGATGACTGCCAAAACGATAGGCCCAGTCTGGCCGGCCACCGCCGCGGGCGCCGAACCAAATATCAATATGTTCTTGAAAATTTGGCCGGAGTCGCCCGGGAGCGAACAGAAAATGCCCATCGCATCGCCTAGATTGGTGTTGCCTCTGCTATTGTTCACAACAAACACGCCGCATTGGCCTAGAGCCGCCGGCACCTGGAGTGGGGCTCCGTAAATGAATTTAATCTGAGGAGCCGGCGTTCCGCTGACCGCCGCAGTCTGCTGGAAAATCATGACGAGTTTGTCACTCAGCTTTGCCGAGCCGGGCATTGTCAGCGCAATGCCACTGGGGGCCATCTCTCCCGCTCGAAACGGACCATTACGCGCGACAATGAGCTGTCCGAGAGTGATATTTTCGCCCTGCGGTCCCGACATGACAATCATGCCGGCGCCACCCCCTTTAACTGTCCATCCGGCAGGCACACCGGCAGAGGCGCTGCCGTCGGGCAAAGTATACGTCTGCAACTGGACCGGAGCGGCGGCAGGGGCAGCAGAGGGCTTCGCCTGCGCTCGAGCGGAGACAAAGGCTGGAACCCCAACGATGGTCAAGATCACCGGCACGGCGGCGATCCGCAGGAATTTCATTGCATCGCAAATCTGCATGGCTAAGGTCACTTCTCCTTGGTTTTGGCTTGTTACCTTGATCGAGAGACGAACAGTGGGAATTCTGCTCGTTGGGGGCCCTGTGGCATGTGCAGAGTAGCATTCCTAAATGGCCGATGGCAATTACCTCTTGAGCGCGATCGCCAATTCGTCAGTTCCCCTTTATTGCTCCTCTATGATTAGGAGTTAGGCCGCCCGGTTGGTTCTGAACCGGCAGGGAGCAGAAGGCGACGCTATGAGGATCGCAATTCAAGGAGAACCCGGTTCATTCAGCCATGAAGCGGCGTTGAAGCTCGTGCCCGGCGCGGAGATCGTTCCCTGCGCGGTCTCGCGGGAAGTGTTTGCCGCGCTGGACTCGGCAGCGGCCGATGCCGCCGTGATCCCTATTGAAAACAGCCTGGCCGGTTCGGTTCTGGAGCACTTCGACCTGTTGCTGGCGCACGACGTGAAAGTTGTGAGCGAGACGCTCGTGCGCATTCGCCACAATCTGATCGCCATTGCCGGCGCGTCGATTGGCGAGATCGACCGCGTGTTTTCGCATCCGGTGGCGCTGGCGCAGTGCCGGCGATTTTTGGCCGAGCACCCCAGGATGAAATCGATTGCTTTTTACGACACCGCCGGAAGCGTGAAGCAACTGGTGGAGCTGCGCGACACGCATGCAGCGGCGATTGCCAGTGCGGCGGCCGCCGCCTATTACGGCGCTGAGATTCTCGCCAGCGACATTGAGGACAACGCGGAGAACTACACCCGGTTTTTTCTGGTGCGCCCGAAAGGCGCGGCCCAGGCCGATCCCGAGTCGAACAAGGTCAGCATCGCCTTTTCCGTCGAGAATCGCCCCGGCACGCTGGTGGCGGCGCTGAGCGCATTGAGCGCGCAGGGCACCAACCTGACCAAGATCGAATCACGGCCGGTCGAGGGCAAGCCCTGGCAGTACGTTTTTTACGTGGACTGCCAGATTCGCGCCTCAGAAGAGGGCGCGCGCGTGCTGGATGCGCTCGGCGCTTACTGCGGCATGGTGAAAGAGCTGGGCCGCTATCGCGAAGCGGAAAAAGCAGGAAACAGGGAATAGGGAATAGGGAACAGGGAACAGGGAATAGGGAATAGGGAATAGGGAACAGGGCTCATCGTTGCGAAATGTTTTTCGTTGCGCTCGGAAGTGTGGGATGGCGCTCGGCAGTGAGAGCAAGTTGCAGGAAACAGGGATTTCGCCGGATTTCGCGTCTTGCTTGCAGTGCCACGTGTCGTTCCATCTCTCCGGTGCGCAATCGGAAACAATTTACAACGATGTGTCCAGCGCGCCCTTCTGTTCCCTGTTCCCTACTCCCTGTCTTTAGAAGTGGTAAGCGACGCCGATCACCGGATTGCTGATGTTGTACCAGCGATTAGTGGTGAACTGGGAATCGCTAAAGGTGGGTACCTTTACTACTATTCCGCGATATTCGGCGCGGATATCGAAACTGGGGCTGATCTCGTAGGCCAGGCCAGCGCCATACATGCCGCCCACTTCAACTTGCTGCTTGGCGTCAAGCGTGGTTGTCCCTGAATTGACGATGGGCAGAAAGATGATTCCCGCGGGGCCGGCTTCAACAAACGGATTCCAGTTCTTGAAGACGAAGGAGCGGACGTAAGCGCCCGATATCTCCTGGGTACGGGTCAATATCTTGTAATGGATGGGGTTGACGTAGTAGCCAATGCTGTTCTGGTAGGTGATGCCGTAGTTGGCCTCGAGCGCGCTCGACGGCGTGAGCATAAAGCGGTAGCTGACCAAAGCTCCATAGGCGGTGGTCGAGTTCACCTCCACGGTGGTGGAGGAAGCCATGAAGGGCTCGATCAGCGCAGTTCCGCTAAGGCTGACGTCCTGGCGGCTTTCCTGAGCGCGGCCTGCGGCCACGCACAAGGCCAGCAGAAATGCTAAAAAGGCGATCTTCTTCATTCGATCCTGATCCTCACAGTGGCACAGCTTCGCGGCTGGCAACGAGCATGCCGATACTCGCGCACTGGTCTCGCACAATGGCCCCGCGCACTGGCCGGCGCCACGGAAACCTTTCGGAGCCCCGCTCTCAGCATTGTAACTGGCCGGGGCGGGTCAAGGGGCGGGCGTACCATAGGAATCTTCTGAGGCCATAGACGCGAAGCAGGGAATAGGGAGGAGGGTGTAGGGAACAGGAACCAGGGCGGTGCCGAATGCCGTTCTGATCCAGCCAAACAGGCCGAGGATCATTCCGCAAAGACCGGTGCGCCACGTCTTTCTATTCCCTGTTCCCTGCTCCCTATTCCCTGTTTTTCACCCCGCCCGTTCCACATGGTAAAAGAACGGCGGTCCATGCACCTTGGCCAGGGTCTTCAGCGTGTTCAGGAAGGCCTTGGCCGCGTAGGAGAGCGTAGCCTGGCGGCGGTACGCCAGCCGCAGCACGCGGCGCACGTCCAGCTCGTCCACGGGCACGCGGACCAGGTCGCCGGTCTCGAGTTCGCGCGCCACCGTGAGGTGGGGAACCAGCGCCACCCCGTTGCCCATGGCCACAAATCGCTTGATGGCCTCGATGGTGGGCAGCTCGATGCCCATTTGAGCGGCGTGCGGTAGCGCTGGAAGGCCTCAATCACCTTGCGCCGCAACGGCGAGGACACATTGTGGGCGATAAAGTTCTCGCCGCCCAGGTCCTTGATCGACACTCGCCGCGCCGCGGCCAGGGGATGGCGCGGGCTGACGATGAAAGCCAGGCTGTCGCCATAGACGGCGATGGTGCGGATCTGCGCGGGGTCGGGCCGGAAGCTGATGACGCCCAGCTCGAAGGCTGCGCAGGTTGAGCTCCTCGGGAATGCGCGAGGCCAGCATGCGCTGCACGGTGACGCCGATGTGAGGAAAATCGCGGCGGAAAGCGTCGATGGCCGGCAGCAGGTACATGCAGGTGTACTCGTTGGCCGCCAGTTGCAGGTGGCCGCGCTCCAGGCTCTTCAGCTCATCGAGTGCGCTCGCGGCCTCGCGGCGCAGGGCCAGCAGGCGATGCGCGTAGTCGCGCAACAGCACGCCGGCAGAGGTGAGCGAGCCATCGCGCGCAGCGCGGTCGAAGAGGGTTTCGCCCACCGCATCTTCGAGCTTGCGGATCACCTGGCTTACGGCAGGCTGGGTGCGGTGCAGGCGCACGGCTGCGCGGGAGAAACTGCGCTCCTCGGCCACGGCGAGAAAGGTTTCGAGCTGACTGAGTTCCATGAAAGCTCCTAGCTTCTAGCTCCTAGCCACTAGCTTGCGCATCGGAGTCCATGTACTTGGATAGAACCGAGGCCGTGCAATAGCGGAATTTGAAACCGCAACTGGCTTCAGACCCGCAACGAGCTAGCAGCTAGAAGCTAGGAGTTAGCGGCTGCTTTATTATAAGTAATTCTAATACATTCTAAAACAATAATAACTTTGCCTTATACAGCCCAGCTAGACGACAATGGTCTTATACAGCCGCGATCGGCGACAATTGAAAGGCTGGACGAGGCCGGTTTTCCCGGCAGGCGCACACATGAGCAGCGATCACGTAGTTTTTTTCGACACTACCCTGCGCGACGGCGAGCAGTCGCCGGGTTGCAGCATGACCACGCAGGAAAAGCTCACCATGGCCCACGCACTGGAGGATTTAGGTGTGGACGTTATCGAGGCTGGATTCGCCATGGCCTCGGAAGGCGACTTTGCCGCCATTGCGACCATTACGCAGGCCGTACGCAAGCCGCGTATCGCGTCGCTGGCACGCGCCACGGCCGAGGACATCGAGATGGCGGCGCGGTCGCTGCAATTTGCCGACCGGGCGCGCATCCATGTTTTTCTGGCGTCGAGCGATCTGCATCTGGAGTACAAGCTGAAGATGAGCCGCGCCGAGGCGCTTGAGAAATGCGGCGAATCGGTGCGGCTGGCGCGGTCGCTCTGTGACGATGTGGAGTTTTCGCCCGAGGACGCGACGCGTTCTGACCGCGACTTCCTTGTGGAGATGGTGCGCATTGCCGTGGAAGCCGGCGCCAACACCATCAACATGCCCGACACCGTGGGCTACGTGACGCCGGAGGAATACGCGCACATGTTCCGCGAGGTGCGCGAGCGCATTCCCGCCATCGACGAGAAGGGCGTGGTGCTTTCGGCGCATTGCCACGACGACCTTGGCCTGGCTGTAGCCAACTCGCTGGCGGCAATCCAGGCTGGCGCGCGCCAGGTGGAGTGCACCATCAACGGCGTCGGCGAGCGGGCCGGCAACGCCGCTCTGGAAGAGATTGCCGCGGCGCTCTATGTGCGCGGCGACCGCTACGCTGTATCCACTGCCATCAGGCTCGACCAGCTTTATCCCACCAGCGAGGTGCTGGGCCAGCTCATCACGTTCAAGCCCTCGCCGAACAAAGCGGTGGTGGGTGCCAACGCTTTCGCGCACGAGTCGGGCATTCACCAGCACGGCATGCTGGCCAATCCGCTGTGCTACGAGATCATGACGCCGCAACTGGTGGGCGTGGCCAGAACGCATTTAGTGCTGGGCAAGCACTCGGGCCGTGCGGCGTTAAGGCACAGACTGGAACAACTCGGCTTCACCGTCAGCCGCGATGAGCTGCAGCACGTGTATTACCGGTTTGTGGCGCTGGCCGACCGCAAGAAGAACATCTACGATCAGGATTTGATCGGACTGCTGCCTGACGGAATTCGCGAAGGGCGCCGCCAGCCGGCGGTGTCGGAGCTCGATTAAACTAACAGTAGCCCGCTTGCGTTAAGAGGCAAACGGGAAAACCCTCTGCCACTAAGAAAAGAGAGATCACTTATGAAGTTGAAGATTCTGGTCGTTGCCGGCGACGGCATCGGCCCGGAGGTAACCCGCGAGGCGGTTGCCGCGCTCGAAGAGATTGCCGCGATGGGCGGCCACGATTTTGCGTTTACTGAGAAGCGCATCGGTGGCGTGGCCATTGTGCAGGACGGGACCCCGCTGCCCGCGGACACGCTCGAAGCGGCCCTCGCGTCGGATGCGGTATTGCTGGGTGCGGTGGGCGGCAATGAGTTCAACGCGCTGCCGCCGGATAAGCGGCCTGAGGGTGGATTACTGGCCATTCGTGCGGCGCTGGGGGGATTCGCGAATCTGCGTCCGTGCTTTTCGTTCAAAGAACTGGCGGTCAATAGCCCCTTGCGGCCGGAAGTGATCGATGGCACGGACATCATGTTTGTGCGTGAATTGCTGGGCGGGGCCTACTTCGGCAAGCCTCGCCAGTGGGATAAGGAAAAAGGCGTCGGCTACAACACCATGGTTTATACGAAGGATGAAGTGGTGCGAGTGGCCCGGGTGGCGTTTAAGTTGGCCGAGAAGCGGCGCAAAAAGCTGACCAGTGTCGATAAGGCCAACGTGCTCGAAGTTTCGCAACTGTGGCGCGCGGCAGTGACCGAAGTGGCCGCGGAGTTTCCCGATGTGGCTCTGGAGCACCAGTACGTAGACGCGATGGCGATGCACATCATGAACCGGCCCCGCGACTTCGACGTGGTGGTGACGGAGAATCTCTTCGGCGACATTCTGACGGACGAGTCTGGCGTGATTACCGGCTCGCTCGGCATGTTGCCATCGGCGACTATCGGCGGCAAGGTGAATCTGTATGAGCCGGTGCATGGATCGGCGCCGGACATTGCCGGCAAGGGATTGGCGAATCCGCTGGGGGCGATTCTGACGGCAGCGCTGATTCTGCGCCACTCAGGCGGGCTCGAAGCCGAGGCCGCAGCCATTGAAGCGGCGGTGCGCAAGGTGCTGGAGCAAGGCTTCCGCACGGCGGACTTGGCGCGCGGCAACATGGAGGGGCTGACCGTCCTTTCGACCACGCAGATGGGCGCAAAGGTGAGGGAAACAGTAAATGTGCAGCTTCTAGCCACTAGCTCCTAGCCTCTGGTTCGTGGTGCTGGAACAAGCAGGATCATAGCCAGCGATGAGAAGCCAGCTTTCGATGGAAGCCACGACATCTTGAATCGGCAAGAAAAAGCTGGCAGCTAGTAGCTGGAAATCAAGAGGGGATCCATGAGCAAAGAGCCAAAGACGTTATTTGAGAAAGTCTGGGAGCAACACATCGTCGTCGAGCCCAAAGGCGAGCCGACGCTGCTCTACATTGACCTGCACCTGCTGCACGAAGTGACCTCGCCGCAGGCGTTTGAGGGGCTGCGGCTGGCGGGGCGCAAGGTGCGCAGGCCCGACCGCTCGATCGCCACCGTGGACCACAATGTGCCCACGACTCTCGAAGGCCGCCTCCACATTGTGGACCAGATTGCGGCAAAGCAGATTGCCACGCTGAGCAAGAACTGCGAGGAGTTCGGCATCGAGCTCTACGACATGGGCTCGCCCGATCAGGGAATTGTGCACATCATCGGGCCGGAGCTTGGCATCACCAAGCCGGGCATGACGATCGTCTGCGGCGATTCGCATACTTCGACGCATGGAGCTTTCGGAGCGCTGGCATTTGGTGTCGGCACCAGCGAAGTGGAGCACGTGCTGGCCACGCAAACGCTGCCGCAGTCGAAGCCCAAGACCTTCCGCATCGCTGTCGAGGGCATGCTGCCGCGCGGCGTTACGGCCAAGGACATGATTCTGGCCATCATCGGCAAGATCGGCACCGACGGCGCTACCGGCTGCGTGATCGAATATGCAGGATCGGCCATTCGCGGGCTTTCGATGGAAGGGCGCATGACTGTTTGCAATATGAGCATCGAGGCCGGCGCGCGCGCGGGCATGATCGCGCCCGACGAAACCACCTTCGCTTATTTGAATGGGCTGCGCCACAGTCCAAAGGGAGAAGCGTGGGACGCCGCGGTGCGCGAATGGCGCAAATTGCCCAGCGATCCTGGCGCAAAGTTCGATCGCGAGCTGGTGATTGACGCCGCAACGCTCGCGCCCTATGTGAGTTGGGGCACCAGCCCCGGCATGGTGGCGCCGATCACGGACACGGTGCCCAATCCGGCGACGGCCGAGACAGAGATCGAGCGCAGGGACTACGAGCGCGCTCTCGAATATATGGGTCTGAGGGCGGGAACGCGGCTTGAAGAGATACCGATCGACCGCGTTTTTATCGGCTCCTGCACCAATGGCCGCATTGAGGATTTGCGCGCCGCGGCCCGCATCGCCCGCGGCCACAAGGTTGCTGCGAAGGTGAGCGCGATGGTGGTGCCCGGCTCGCAGGCGGTAAAGGCGCAGGCCGAGGCGGAGGGTCTCGACCGCGTCTTTCGCGTGGCCGGATTCGAGTGGCGCGAGCCCGGCTGCTCGATGTGCCTGGCCATGAATCCCGACATTCTATTGCCGGGCCAGCGCTGCGCCTCCACCAGCAACCGCAACTTCGAGGGCCGGCAGGGACGCGGCGGACGCACGCATCTGGTTTCGCCTGAGATGGCCGCGGCAGCCGCGATTGCCGGGCACTTTGTAGACATTCGCAAGTGGGAGGTGAAGGGCTAATGGAACCTTTTCGTACATTGACCGCGCTGGCCGCGCCGCTGGACCGCTCCAACGTGGATACCGACCAGATTATTCCCAAGCAGTTTTTAAAGCGCATCGAGCGCACCGGCTACGGCGATTTTCTGTTCTTCGACTGGCGGCAAACGCCTGACGGGCGCCGGTCGCCGATTTTGTCCTCAACGATCCGCGCTACCAGGGCGCGAAGATCCTCATCGCGGGGAAAAATTTCGCCTGCGGATCGAGCCGCGAACACGCCGCGTGGGCGCTTTCTGATTACGGATTCCGCGTGGTGATCGCGCCGACCTTCGCAGATATTTTTTTCTCGAACGCGGGCAAGAACGGGATCGTGCTGGTGCGGCTGAGCGAAGAGCAGGTAAATCAACTGCTCGAAAATGCGAAGACGATTCCCGGCTATCAACTGACGGTCTCGCTTGAAGCGCAAACGGTGACGGACAACTGTGGATTCAGCGCGAAGTTCGAAGTCGATCCATTCCGCAGGTTCTGCCTGCTCGAGGGGCTGGACGATATCGGATTAACGCTGCGTCACGCGGATGCGCTGGACAAGTTTGAAACGAAGCACGATGAAGCGGTTTGGCTGAGGGCAAAGTAACAGCGGAGCTAGCGGAGTTAGCGGCGCTGGCGGTGTTAGAAGCGGCGCCGGCGAGGGTGGTTTATAGCTAGCTCGCTAACAACGCTAACTCCGCTAACACCGCTTAAATACAAAGAAGGTAAGGGAAGCAATGACAATCGAAGGCAAGCGACAAAGTATTCCGTTGACTGAAGGGCCCAGCCGCGCGGCCGCGCGTTCTTATCTGCGCGCCTCCGGTTTCACCAAGGAAGACCTGCACAAACCGATCATCGGAATTGCCAATACGTGGACCGAAATCGGCACCTGCAACATGCATCTGCGCGAGATCGCAGAGGCGCTGAAGGTGGGCATTCGCGAGGCGGGTGGCACGCCGATGGAAGTCAACACCGTCACCATCTCCGACGGCATCACCATGGGTACGCAGGGAATGAAGGCCTCGCTGGTTTCGCGCGAAGTGATTGCCGACTCCATTGAGCTGGTGGCGCGCGGCAATCTTTTCGACGGTCTGGTGGGTATCGGCGGCTGCGACAAGAACATGCCCGGCATCATCATGGCGCTCTGCCGTCTCGATATTCCCGGCATGATGCTCTACGGTGGATCGATTGCGCCCGGCAAGCTGAAAGGCGCCGACATCACGATTCAGGATGTGTTTGAAGGCATCGGCTCATACGCGGCGGGGCGCATCGACGACGCCGGCCTGGAAGCTCTTGAAGCGAACGCCTGCCCCGGCGGGGGCGCATGCGGCGGCCAGTTCACCGCCAACACCATGGCCATGAGCGGCGAAATTCTGGGCATTTCGCCCATCGAGCTTTCGGGCGTTCCTGCTACCGATCCGAAGAAATTCGAGGCCACGCGAGCGGCAGGCCGCATGTTGATGGATGCAGTGCGCGCCAATCGCCGCCCCTCGCAGATCATCACGCGCAAATCTCTCGAAAATACCATCGCCAGCGTGGCCGCCAGCGGCGGCTCGACCAACGCCGTGCTGCACCTGCTGGCTATCGCGCGCGAGATGGGCATTGCGCTGAACATCGACGATTTCGACATCATCTCCAGGCGCACGCCCTACATCTGCTCTCTCACGCCGGCCGGCAAATACGTAGCTTCGGATTATCAGGCCGCGGGCGGCTCGCGGCTCTTGGCCAAGCGCATGATCGACGCCGGTTATGCCGACGGCACGGCGCTCACCATCAGCGGCAAAACGCTTGCTGAGGAAGCAGCGCTCGCCAGGGAAACGCCGGGCCAGGATGTGATAGCCACCTTCGAGAAACCCATCAAGCCCAATGGCGGCCTGGTGATTTTGAAGGGCAATCTCGCGCCCGAGGGCTCTGTGATGAAGATTGCCGCAGCCAATCGCCTGGAGCATCGCGGGCCGGCGCGCGTCTTCGATTGCGAAGAAGATTGCTTTGCGGCTGTGCAGACAGGCAAGATCAAGCCCAACGACGTGCTCGTGATTCGCTACGAAGGCCCCAAAGGCGGACCCGGCATGCGCGAGATGCTGCAAGTAACGGCGGCCGTGAGCGGCAATCCCGAGCTGAGCCCGACCGTGGCGCTGCTCACCGACGGCCGCTTCAGTGGCGCGACGCGCGGATTCACCGCGGGTCACGTGGCTCCCGAAGCGTTTGTTGGCGGGCCCATTGCCGCGGTGCGCGAGGGCGACATGATCCACATCGATATTCCCAATCGCACATTGAATGTCGAAATCAGCGACGCGGAGATCGCTTCGCGGCTGAAGGGTTTCAAACCGCCGGCGTTGCGCTGGCCCTCGGGCGTCTTCCGCAAGTATGTGGACCGCGTGACGTCGGCGTCCGAAGGGGCAACGACGTGAAAAGCAGGGACTAGGGAATAGGGAACAGGGAATAGAGAACGGTTGGCAGCAACTGCGAACTAGGAGTTCTTATGGCGATCAAGGGAACCACGAAGACAAAACCAGGCGCGACGAATGGGGGAAAGGCGTCATCGAACGCGAACGCGCCTGAGCCGCAAGCTCACCTTACCGCGCCCACGCGCCTCACGGGGGCTGAGATTTTGTGGGCCACGCTGGTGGGCGAGGGCGTCACCGACGTCTTCGGCTATCCCGGCGGCGCCATTCTGCCCGCCTACGATGCGTTGCGCAAGTTTCCCATCCGGCACGTGCTGGTGCGGCACGAGCAGGGCGCGGCGCACATGGCCGATGGTTACGCGCGCGCCTCGGGCGAGGTGGGTGTTGCCATCGCGACCAGCGGGCCGGGCGCGACCAACCTGGTCACCGGCATTGCTACCGCCATGATGGACTCGATTCCTATCGTCTGCATTACCGGCAACGTGTCCAGCAAGGTGCTGGGCACCGACGCGTTTCAGGAGATAGACATTACCGGCATTACGCTGCCGGTGACCAAGCACAACTTTCTCGTGAACAAAGCGGAGGACGTGGCGCCGGTGCTGCGCCATGCGTTTCAAATCGCGCGTTCCGGCCGCCCGGGACCGGTGCTTGTCGACATTACAAAGGATGCACAGCAGGCGACGGCCGTGTTCGATTTCGAAGCAGCTAAGCCGCGCCCGTATCGGCCGCATCCCATGCTGGCCGTGGAGGAATCGGGACTCGCCGCAGCCGTCGAGCTGATCCGCAACGCCAGGCGTCCGGTGATTCTGGCCGGCCACGGCGTGATCGAATCGGGCGCGATGGAGCAATTGCGAACGTTGGCTGAGCGGGCGCAGATTCCCGTTGGGCTCACGCTGCTGGGGCTGGGCGGTTTTCCCGCTTCGCATCCGCTGAGCCTGGGCATGATGGGCATGCACGGCGAGGCGTGGGTGAATCACGCCATTCAGGAAGCCGATCTGCTGATAGCCTGCGGCATGCGTTTCGACGATCGCGTGACCGGTACCCTCGCCACTTATGCCACCAAGGCCAAAAAGATCCACATCGAAGTGGACCCGGCAGAGATCAACAAGAACGTCAAGGTGGATGTGGCGCTGGTGGGCGATCTCGGCGAAGTACTGGAGCAGTTGCTGCCGCGCATTGGCGGGCGCGACGGATCGGAATGGCTCAAGTCGATCGAGGCCAGCAAGGGCGCGGTTGCGGTGCGCGACATCAAGAACCTGCCCGACCTTGGGCGCTTGTACGCGGCGCACGTGATGCACGATCTGTGGCGCCTGACCGGCGGCAACGCCATTGTGGTTACCGACGTGGGCCAGCACCAGATGTGGGAGGCGCAGTACTTCCATCACGAGGAGCCGCGCACGCTCATCACCTCCGGCGGCCTGGGCACCATGGGATTCGCGCTGCCGGCGGCCATCGGGGCTAAGTTTGCCTGCCCTGAAAAGGAAGTGTGGGTGATTGCGGGCGATGGCGGGTTCCAGATGACCGCGTCGGAGCTCGCGACCATCGTGCAGGAAAAAATCAAGATCAACATTGCCATCATCAACAACGGCTACCTGGGCATGGTGCGGCAGTGGCAGGAATTCTTCTACGAGCGCAACTACGAAGCCACGCCAATGGTGAGCCCGGACTTTGTAAAACTTGCCGCGGCGCACGGCATTCCTGGGCGCGCGGTGCGCCATCGCGGCGAAGTGGAAGCAGCTGTCGCCGAGGCGCGCTCAGCTCCGGGAACCTTCCTGCTCAATTTCATGGTGAGCAAGGAAGACTCGGTGTACCCCATGATTCCTGCCGGCAACGCGCTGCACGAAATGATCCGCCGCCCCGGCCAGGACCCGCTGGAAGAGTCGGGGAACGATAAATAACAGAGAACAGAGAACAGAGAATAGAGAACAGAGAACAGAGAACAGAGAACAGAGATCAGAGATCAGAAATCAAGTCCTCCGTGGGGTCAGATAGGAGCCGCCTTTCATGGCGCAATCATTTCGGGATTTGATTGTTTGGCAACGGGCGATGCAATTGACCGTCGCGATTTACCGGTTAACGAAGGAGTTTCCGCGATAGGAGATCTACGGACTCACAAGCCAGATTCGGCGTGCGGCAGTGTCATTGCCAAGCAACATCGCCGAAGGGCATGGGAGATTGAACAAAGCCGAGTTTCGGCAGTTTCTTGGTATAGCGCGCGCCTCGAATTTTGAGTTGCAGACACAACTACAGATCGCGCGCGAGCTTGCAATGGGGAATCCTCAACAGGTTGATGAGGCTGAGGGCCTTTCTCATGAAGTTGGCAAGATGATTTTCGCAACTCTGAATTCGCTGAAGAGCCAAGTCGGACGAGAGACTCGGAAAACTGATCTCTGATCTCTGTTTTCTGATCTCTGGAGAGGCATTTATGTTGCACACATTCATTGCATACGTTGAAGACCGGCCCGGCGTGTTGACGCGCGTGGCTTCGCTCTTCCGCCGCCTGAACATCAACATCATCTCGTTGACGGTGGGGCGCAGCGAGCGCACCGGGCTCTCGCGCATGACCATCGTCGCCGAGGCATCGGCCGAGGCCGGGCATCGCATCCGCGCCAGCTTGTTTAAACTGGAAAATGTCGTGGATGTGGACGACATCGCCCAGGCGCCGACGGTCACGCGCGAACTTGCGCTCATCAAAGTTGCCGCCACGCCACGCAATCGCGCGCAGATCTTCGATCTGGTCGAGGTCTTCCGCGCGCGCATCGTCGATCTTACGTCGGAGTCGCTCGTTATCGAGATGACGGGCGTCGAAAGCAAGATCGAAGGGCTCATCGAAGTTCTGCACGAGGACGAAGGCCGCATTCTGGAAATTTGCCGCAGCGGCAAGATGACCATGCGGCGCGGCCACCACGTGAGCAGCGTGGTGAAAGCGATGGGCGTGGACGAGCCCGCGGTAGCGGACGAGCAGCAAGTAGAGGATATCGTGGCGGGCGACCTGTGAAAACGAGCCGCGCCCAGGGCGCGATGCCTGGCCGGGCCAGATGACTATGCCGATGTGGAGGGATTGACCCATGGACGCAGACGCAAAGGTCTGTCCGGTATGTGGGGAGACAATCAAGGCGGCGGCAATCAAATGCCGCTTTTGCAACACCGACTTGCAGGCATATGCCGCTCAGAGAGATCAGGAGGCTGAGAAAACTTTGTTCTCCGGTCATCCCGCGGTCGTGTACAGCGTCGGTCAAACGGTGCCCTTCATCGTGCTGCTTGCCCTCGCCATCGCCGGAGGCTTCTTTGCCGGAACCACTGAGGGGGTCCTCATCGCGATCGCGGCATTTCTGGTTCTCAGCGGCATCGTGTGGCTCTCCTTCCTGCTCCGGCGGCTGGGCACTCACTACACCGTCACCACGCAGCGCATTATTCTGGAGCGGGGCGTATTGTCCAAAGTTCAGGAGTCGCTGGAACTGTTTCGCATCGACCATTTCGAATTGGACAAGCCGCTGGGCATGCGCCTGATGGGGCAGTGCGCGTTGCGCATCTTCACTTCCGATGCAGAACTCGAGCGCTTCTCCATCTATGCCGTTCCCGGACTCGAGAACCTGGCCAACACCCTGCGCGAATGCCAGTTGCGTGAGCGCGGCCGGCGCAATCTAACGACTTTTGTCAAGGCTTAGCGGCAGGCAAATCCTCTTTTCTTTAACGCACCACTCAAAACGACCTACAGAAAAGGAAACCACGAAGAATGGCGAAGACTTATTACGACAACAATGCCGACCTCACACTCATCCAGGGCAAGAAGGTGGCCATCATCGGCTACGGCTCGCAGGGGCATGCGCATGCTCTCAACCTCAAGGATTCAGGCGTGCAGGTAAAGGTGGGCCTGGCGGCGAATTCGAAGTCCGTCGCAAAGGCGCAGAAGGCGGGCCTCGAAGTGGATACCGTCGCCAATGCAACCAAGTGGGCCGATGTGGTGATGATCCTTGTTCCCGATCAGACCCAGGCGAAATTGTATGCCGAAGAGATAGGGCCGAATCTGAAGCCGGGTTCGCTGCTCATGTTCGCGCACGGGTTCAACATCCACTTCAAGACCATCGTTCCCGCCGCGGGCATCGACGTGGGCATGGCCGCGCCCAAGGGCCCCGGGCACCGCGTACGCGAGGTGTTTATCGAGGGCGGCGGCATCCCTGGGCTCATCGCCGTGCATCAGGATGCCACCGGCAAGGCGCATGCGCTCTGTCTCAGCTATTTGAAGGGCATTGGCTGCACCCGCGCGGGGGTTCTCGAGACGACCTTCAAAGAAGAAACCGAAACCGATCTCTTCGGCGAGCAGTCGGTGCTGTGCGGCGGCGTGAGCGCGCTGATTAAAGCAGGTTTTGAGACGCTGGTCGAAGCCGGCTATCAGCCCGAGAGCGCCTACTTCGAGTGCCTGCACGAGCTCAAGCTCATCGTGGACCTGATTTATCGCGGCGGCCTGGCATACATGCGCTACTCCATCTCCGACACCGCGGAGTGGGGCGACTACGTGAGCGGCCCGCGCGTGATCAATGCCGAGAGCCGCAAGGCGATGAAACAGATTCTGGCCGAGATTCAGGACGGGAGCTTTGCCAAGCGATTTCTCGCCGATCAAAATTCGGGCAAGAAAGAATTCCTGGCGTTTCGCGAAGCCGAAGCCAAGCATCCGGTCGAGATCATCGGCAAGCAACTGCGCGCGCAGATGCCGTTCCTCGATCCGGTGACGGTGGAGGAAGTGGCGAAGACGCGGTAGAGTTCAATGCGGCAAACGTGGCGGGCCATGCGAGGTGTGACTTGCATGGCCCGTTCATATTTTGTCGATGTTCAGATCAATGGGGCCGACTTCGCTTCCGACAGATTCGTCCAACGAATCCAGCAGAAAGCCCCCAAGCTCCGTCTGGGGGACGGAATGCTGCTCCGGTTTCTGCGGGTTGTAACCTACCTGGAAGTTCTGGTGGATCAGAGCTTTCGGCGAAGCATCGCCGGTAGAGGACAAGGGCGAGATCCGTAGGCGCCCGGAATAGTAGTCATCGTTGATGGTGTAAGAGAAATCGCCCACATCGAGGGAGCAGGTTCCCCCCCGCCCCGCGTGCACAACTACTGTGCCGACCGACTGGATCGTTGCTTCGGTCAAAGGCCAGCTCGCGGCCTTCCGGTTCGATTGCAAGATGGACCAGAACTGCCAGACGAACCAGACCACGAAGGCTGCAAGCGCACCAAGAGCAAGGAGGACGATGAACCCTGGCGAAGAAAGCATGGGTGGGATTATAGCTCAAGCTGGCTGCTCCAGGTCCTGATTTTCGGACCTGGGATAGCACGAACCCCAAAGGCCAGCTCTAACCGGCCCGCTTCAATCGCCTCTCCGCTTCCAACCGTTCTGCGAGGAACACCTTGAGCAGCGATTCGGAACGCACACTTCATGAGTGGTTGTTGGCCGCCAAATGCAAGAATAGATTTCACAGGAGTGATCGGAATGGACCTGAATCTGTCGGTTGGCATGACCGGCGAAAAGCGAGAAATTGTGAGCAACGACAACACTGCGATCAAGTTTGGCAGCGGAAGCGTACCTGTTTATGCGACTCCGGCCATGATCGGACTGATGGAGGGCGCCGCCCTCAGTGCCATCGATCCTCACCTGCCGGAAGGGATGAGCAGCGTCGGGGTCGACCTGAAGGTCAGGCACATGGCGGCAACTCCCGTGGGTTTGGCGGTACGCGCCATCGCCGAGCTGACGGAAATCGATGGAAAGCGCCTGGTTTTCTCAGTCAAAGCCTTCGACGAAAAGGAACAGATCGGCTCGGGCACGCACGAAAGGTACATCATCAGCATCCAGAGATTCCTCGAGAAGGCCGAAGCGAAAAAGTAGGCGGGTGTTTTGCCGAGCATGGCTCGCCGTTCGTGTTGTTGAGACTTGCAGGCACAAAGCGCCTTCTCTCGTCTTGTTTCCAGGCGCCCGCCAACCCCCAAGCCTGTAGAATCAAGCTGAAACCCGCCTCAATATGGCTTGGGAGGCTTCTTGCTCTACTGGCTGCTGTACGAAAAGCTGTTTCCGTTCTTTCACCCGTTCCGGATCTTCCGCTACCTCACGTTTCGCACAGCGTTTGCCTCTCTTACGGCGCTGCTGATCGCGCTGTTCATCGGGCCTTACGTCATCCAGAAGCTGCGCGAGTTCCAGATCGGCCAATATGTGCGCGACGACGGGCCGGAGTCGCACAAAAAGAAGACGGGCACGCCGACCATGGGGGGCGTGCTGATTTGCATCGCCATTTTGCTGCCCACGGTGCTCTGGTCCGACCCGGCCAATCCGTTTATCTGGATCGTGGTGTTTTCCACGCTGGCCTTTGGCGCCATCGGCTTTGCCGACGACTACATCAAGGTGGTGCAACGGCGCAGCCTGGGATTGACGGCGCGAGCCAAGCTGCTTTGGCAGGGATTGGCGGCCGCAACGGTAGCCATGGCGCTGGTGGCGATGGAGCAGTTCAAGGTCTTTTCGACGCGGCTGTCTGTTCCGTTTATCAAGAGCCTGCGACCCGATCTGCTGTGGCACGCGTGGCCCGCGACGATTCCGCATCTTGCCCTCCTGGCGTTTATTCCATTCGTACTCTGGGTCGTCCTTATACTGGTCGGCTCTTCGAACGCCGTGAACCTGACCGACGGGCTCGACGGCCTGGCCATCGGCTGCACCATCATCGCTTCTGCAGCTCTGGCGGTGCTCACCTACGTCAGCGGCCACGTGGTCTTTGCAGATTACCTGGAGCTGCAGCGCATGCCCATGGTGGGCGAATTAACCGTCTTTTGCGGGTCGATGGTGGGTGCGTCCATCGGCTTTCTCTGGTACAACGCGCACCCGGCTGAGATTTTTATGGGCGACGTGGGCTCGCTGGCGCTGGGCGGGGCCATCGGCACCGTGGCGATCGTCATCCGGCAGGAGCTGCTGCTGCCGTTCATCGGCGGCATCTTTGTGCTGGAAGCGCTCTCTGTGGTGCTGCAGGTGGGCAGCTACAAGCTGCGCAACGGAAAGCGCATCTTCAAGATGGCGCCCTTGCACCATCACTTCGAACAACTGGGCTGGAGCGAATCCAAGGTCATCGCCCGCTTTTGGATTGGCGCACTGGTGTTTGCATTGTTTGCACTCACTACGCTGAAATTGCGCTAAGCGCACTGCACGCCGGGGCCGCGCGGTGCACAATAAGAGTGTCGCGGCAGCCGATCGCATTTTAAGAAACCAGGATCGATGCGAATGATGGAACTGAAGGGCAAAAAGGTGCTGGTTGTGGGCCTGGGCAAGTCTGGGCTTGCGGCGGCCCTGTTTTTGCGCCACAAAGGCGCGCAGGTGACGGTCTCCGATGTGCGCTCGGCCGAATCGCTGGCCAAGGAGATTCCGGCGCTGCTCGAAGAGGGAATTATGGTCGAGGCCGGCGGCCACGGCCTGTTGACCTTTCGCCGCCAGGATCTGATTGTGGTAAGCCCCGGCGTGCCTCTCGATCGGCCTGAGGTTGCACAGGTGCGAAGCTTCGGGTTGCCGGTGATTGGCGAGCTGGAGCTGGCCGCGCGTTTTCTCAAGGGCAAGGTTCTGGCCATCACCGGATCCAACGGCAAGACGACAACCACGGCTCTGGCCGGTGAAATTCTGAAAGAGGCCGGATTGCCCACGCTGGTCGCCGGCAATATCGGCCTGCCGGTGGTGGGCCTGATCGAAGAAAGCTCTGACAGCACGTGGTCGGTGCTCGAGGTATCGAGCTTTCAGCTTGAGAGCACTGAGCAGTTCCATCCCGCAATCGCAGTCATCCTGAACATCACGCCTGACCATCTCGACCGGCACGGCACTTTCGAGAACTACGCGCTGGCCAAGGAGCGCATCTTTGCCGCGCAGGACGCAAACGACTGCCTGGTGCTGAACGCCGACAACGCCCGCACCGCCGAGGCCGCGGCCCGCACGCGCGCCAGGGTCTATTGGTTTTCGACTGAACATGGGGTCGAGCAAGGCGCGTGGGTCGAGAACGGTGAAGTCGTCTATCGCTCGGCGCCGAAGGCTCAAATCGAATCCATCTTGCCGTTGGCCGGCATTCCGCTGAAGGGCCAGCACAACGTGGAGAACGTGCTGGCCGCGGTGTGCGCCTGCCGCCTGGCCGGCGCGCCCGCAGAGGCGGTTCGCCGCGCCATCGAGAAATTTCAGGCCGTCGAGCACCGCCTGGAATACGTGGCCACCATTAACGGAGTGGAGTATTACAACGACTCGAAGGCCACCAACGTGGACGCGACCGCCAAGGCCCTGGCCGCGTTTCCCGGCGGCATTCATCTTATTCTGGGCGGCAAAGACAAGGGCTCGGACTATACCCTCCTTTCGCAACTTCTGCGCGAGCGCGTGCGCGCTGTTTACACCATCGGCTCGGCAGCGGCCAAAATCGAGTCGCATCTGCGCGGGGTGGTCTCCATTCGACCCTGCGCAACGCTCGCCAACGCGGTGAACGAGGCGGCTGGCGCGGCGCGGCCGGGAGAAATCGTGCTGCTGGCTCCGGCCTGCTCCAGCTTCGATCAGTTCGAGAACTACGAGCACCGCGGCCGCGTCTTCAAGGAACTTGTGGCCGAGCGGATGGGTTGGAAAGTGGGACAAAACGCGTAGGTGTCTATGGCGAAACTTATAGGGGTAGACAAATGGCTGTTCTTCACCACTATGGTGCTGGTGGTCAGCGGGCTGGCGATGGTCTTCTCCGCCTCCGCTGTCGTCGATCAGGAGCGCTATCACTCGGCTTACACATTCGTCTTCACGCAAGCCATCTGGGCCGCGCTGGGCGTACTGGCTTTGCTCGTCCTCATGCACGTGGACGTGAGCCATTACAAATCGCCGCGCTTCATCTATCCCGCGCTCTCCGTCACCACGGTGCTGCTGGTGCTGGTCTTCCTCATGCCCGGCTCGCACCACACCCATCGCTGGATTCGCTTCGGCAATTTTTTCACCCTGCAGCCCTCTGAAATCGCCAAGCCGGTCCTGGTGCTGTTCCTGGCATGGTTTCTGCACAAACGGCTCGATGCCATGTGCGACTGGAAGCACACGCTTGTGCCCGCGGCGCTCATCCCGCTGCTGTTTATCGGTCTTGTGGTGCGCCAGCCCGACCTGGGCACGGCGCTGGTGCTGGCCGGCGTCGCCGCCCTGATGCTGATGCTGGCGGGGATGGAATGGAAATGGTTGTTTGCTGCCGCCTGCGCGGCTGCCCCGGTCCTGGCCGCGCTTCTGTTTCTGGTTGCGTGGCGCCGGGAGCGCATGTTGGTCTTTCTCAATTCGCCATGCGATGCAAAGGATGCGGCGGGCGTAGGCTACCACATCTGCCAGTCGCTCATCGCGGTCGGCACGGGCGGCCTTACGGGCCGCGGTTACATGGAGGGGATGCAAAAGCTCTTCTATCTGCCCGAATCCGCGACGGATTTTATTTTTGCCAATGTTGCCGAGGAGTTGGGCTTCATCGGCGCCATGTTTATCGTGGTGCTGTTTGTCGTCTTCGGCATTCGCGGACTGCGCACGGCTTTCCGCTCCCGTGATTCCTTTGCCCGACTGGCCGCATTCGGCATCACCACCACAATTCTGTTGCAGGCATTTTTCAACATCAGCGTAGTGCTGTCGCTGGTTCCCACCAAAGGGATCCCGTTGCCGCTCATCTCGCACGGAGGCACTTCGCTGTGCTGTACGCTGGCGTCGATCGGCATCTTACTCAACATCAGCAGGCAGGCGGAGTGAAAGACAGGGAATAGGGACTAGGGAATAGGGGATAGGAGCGCCAGCGCGGGGAACTCGATGACAAATGCGCATCAAACGTTGTTGGCCTTCGTTGTGATCCCGAGCGCGTACTCTGTTAGCTTCTTCGGTTGGTGCTACCTCGCGGAAAAGAAGCCCATCTTCTCGAAGCTTAATTCTAGGCCAACGTCGTCAACGATTTGTGGCCACGCAGCGGTCCTGCTGATTCTCATTGTGCTGGCGCAGATGGCATTTCGGTTTTATACGTCACTACCAAGCTGGATAACGGACGAATGGATGATCCCCCAGAGGGCTCATATCCGTTCTCCCTTCGATCCGCTCTGCTGCGTCTTGGTCCTGGCAATTGGAATGATTGAGAAACGATGGATCTTTGTCGACTCCGGTTTGGATAAGCCTGAACCGCATGACGCTCCCTCGTGAAAGGCGGGAGCTTGTCGGAACTGCGCATTCTTATTGCCGGCGGCGGAACGGGCGGCCACATCATTCCGGCCCTGGCCGTGGCCCGCGAGTTGGTTGAGCGCCACGGAGCCGAGGTGCTGTTTGTGGGCACGGCGCGGGGGCTGGAAGTGCGCCTGGTGCCCGAAGCCGGCTTCCCGCTGCGGCTCGTGGATGTGGGGCAGCTCAAAAACGTATCCTTGTCCACCCGGTTGCGCACCCTCTTCCGTCTGCCGGGAAGCTTCTTCGACTGTAAGCGCCTGATCCGCGAGTTCAAGCCCGGCGCGGTGCTGGGCGTGGGCGGTTACGCTTCAGGCCCGGCGATGGCGGCGGCGCTATGGCTCAAGATCCCCGCCATGGCCTTCGAGCCAAACGCTATGCCCGGCCTGGCCAATCGGCTGGTGGGCAAAAGAGTGCAGGCCGCGGCCGTCAACTTTCCCGTGGCGGCCAAGTGGTTCCGCAATGCCGAGGTCACCGGCGTTCCAGTGCGCCCGGAGTTTTTCTCGCTCCAGCCGCCCGGCGGCGACCCGCATCTGCTCGTCATCGGCGGTTCGCAGGGGGCACGAATCTTCAACACGTATCTGCCGGAACTGCTGCCGGAGCTTTTGTCCGCGGTTCCGGGGCTCACGATTCTGCATCAGTGCGGGGCGCGCAACCTTGCGGCAACTGAAGCGGTCTATGCAGCCACCGGCGCCGATCCCTCGCGCTGGCAGGTGAGCCCGTTCCTCGACGACATGCCAAAGCGGTTTGCCCGCGCGCATCTCGTCGTGTCGCGCAGCGGCGCCTCCACGGTGGCCGAACTGGCCGCGGCCGGCAAGCCTGCGCTGCTGGTGCCTTTTGCCGCCGCCGCCGATGAGCACCAGCGCCGCAATGCTGAAGCCATGGTGGCAGCCGGCGCGGCCGTCATGCTCCAGGAAAAAGATCTCGAGATTCCCGGGAATCTGCTTGCCGCGCTCATCGGGCTGCTCACCAACCCCGCGCGCCTGGCTGCGATGGGCGCCGCTGCCCGCACCCAGGCTCATCCCGCCGCTGCAGCGCGCATCGCCGCGCGCGTTGTGGCGCTTGCGGGAAGAGCAAGTTAGCGGAGCTAGCGGAGTTGGCGGAGCTAGGAGATCCTCGTTCCCTCATTCCCCTGTTCACTGTACCTAAACAAAAAAGCCCGCCTGCCGAAGCAGACGGGCCTTTTGTGAACAAACTTCCGGGGTTTACCGGTGTCCGCCGCCACCACCATGGCCACCGCCGCCTCCGCCGTGGAAGCCACCACCACCGCCTCCACCGTGGAAGCCACCGCCTCCGCCGTGGAAGCCACCGCCTCCGCCGTGGAAGCCGCCGCCACCACGTGCTACGCCACCGCCGGCATATCCGCGCGCACCGCCGGCATAACCACGCGCGCCGCCGGCATAGCCACGTGCGCCGTATCCGCCACGGCCGTATCCGTATCCACCGCGGCCGTAGCCGTATCCGCGACCATAGCCGTATCCACGGCCCCAGCCATATCTGCCCCATCCATACCACGGCCCAGCGCCGATAAAGACGCCGCCATAGAACCAGCTAGGACCGTAGTAGCCATAAGGAGCGCAGGCATATGGGTAATAGGAGTAGTAGCCCCACTCGCAATCGGGAGGGCCGTAATAGCCGTAATCATAAGGAGCGGCTACTGCGGGGCCGACGCCGATTCCTACCCCGACCTGGGCATTCGCCACAACGGCGAATGGCAGAACTACAAGCATTGCCAATAAAACCAAGCGGAGTTTCCGCATAACATCCTCCTTGTGCCGCCCCGTCCTGCCTTGGCCGGACTGGGACCCGGAGTCGCCTCCGGTTCTCAGCACCTCCCGGCCTTTCGCTTACTTCGGCCGGCTTCCATTTACTTAAACAGCATTTTCGCTCTTTTGTTGCGGTCCGATGAAAGATTCCACTACCGCGCTCGAAAGAGCAATAAATTTCGCATCTCCTTTGTTTTGCGCTAACTCCCCACGGGAGTCACTCTCCACACTATGAGACGCTCGCAGACGGAAAACAGCGCAGAAAAAGCGGCCTCTCCAGTTTGGAGAGGCCGCATGATGCATTGCAGGCAGCAGAAGAGCAACTACCTGCGCCAATGCCGGCCGTAGAACGGTCCATGGCCAATTACCACGCCGCCGCGAATCACGGGGCCTCCGACGCGGACGTAATTCCAGTATCCAGGCACCCAGTAGCCATGAGCCCAATAGCCGCCAACCCAAACATATCCGGGGCCGGGGCAGGCCGGAATGTAACCTGGCGCGCCGACGCCAACGTATACTCCAACTCGAGCTGCCTGGGCAGGCGCTGCGGCCAAGCCCAAAGCTCCGACTGCCAATGCTGCGCCTAACATCCACTTCTTCATGCTGCCCATAACTCCTCCATTTGAGCGGCCTTGTCTGCGGACCGCTCCAGCTTCTCGCCACCTGGAAGCTTGGATCTTGCCGCCTCCCTGGGCTTGCCGCTCTTGTCCTATGCAAACACCGGAGGAGCGAAAGGTTGTGCACAACTTTTCGGCGGTTGCCGTGTCGAATCGCGGGTCTTCGGGCAGGTCAGGGAGCAGGGAGCAAGGAACAGCGAAAGACAAAGACAGATGGCTCAAAGCCAAAGGCTGAAAGCTGATCTCTGCAGTCTGACCCCTGAAACCTGAAACCTGACCCCTGCCTCTGCTACCCTGAACGTTCACGCAAATGTTTGCTACTTCGCAGCACGCGCACTTCATCGGCATCGGCGGCATCGGCATGAGCGGCATCGCCGAAATTCTGCTCAATCTGGGCATGAAGGTTTCCGGCTCCGATCTCAGGCGTGGGCCGGTTACCGACCGCCTCGCGCAACTGGGCGCGACTGTGTATGAGGGCCACAACGCGGCCAACGTGGCCGGCGCAACCGTGGTGGTCACGAGCTCGGCGGTGAACGCAAACAATCCCGAGGTGCTGGAGGCGCACGCGCGCAAGATTCCCGTGATCCAGCGTGCGGAGATGCTCGCTGAACTGATGCGGCTCAAGTACGGCATCGCCATTGCCGGTATGCACGGCAAAACCACCACCACGTCAATGGTCGCCTCGGTCCTCGCCGCGGGCGGCCTCGATCCCACGGTTGTCGTCGGCGGCCGCGTGGACGCGCTGGGCTCGAATGCGCGCCTGGGATCGACGCAGTATCTCGTGGCCGAGGCCGACGAGAGCGACCGCTCGTTCCTCAAGCTCTCGCCCATTTTGGCTGTCGTCACCAATCTCGACCGCGAGCACATGGACTGCTACCACGACATGGCCGATGTGGAGCGCGCCTTTTTGGATTTCATGGACCGCGTGCCGTTTTACGGCGCGGTGACGGCCTGCGTTGACAATGCGCTCCTCAAAGGGATTCTTCCGCGCGCTCGGCGCCGCGTCTTTACCTACGGCGTGACTGCGGAGGCCGACTACAGGCTCGAACTCCTCGATCTGGGTCAAACACTCGGGTCAGGTTCGGGGACCGGGCAAAGAGCGGGGCAGCGGCCAGGGCCGGGAAGCAGTTTCTCGCGCTTTCAGGTGCATACCGCCGCGGGACTGCTGGGGCCATTCGAGCTGCGCGTGCCCGGGCGGCACAACGTGCTCAACGCTACGGCCGCCGTCGCTATCGCGCGCCAGCTTGAAGTTTCGCCCGAAAAAATTGCCGAAGGCCTGCACAATTTTCGCGGCGTCGACCGGCGCTTTCACGAGCGCGGGCAGGCGCGCGGCGTAACCGTTGTCGACGATTACGGCCACCACCCCACCGAGATTCGTGCCACGCTCGAAGCCGCGCGCGCGTGCGGGCCCGCCAGCATTCACGTCGTCTTCCAGCCGCATCGGTACACGCGTACCGCGGATCTTCTTGATGAATTCGGTGGCGCATTTCGAGACGCGGACACCGTTGTCGTGCTGCCCATCTACGCAGCCAGCGAAGAACCCATACCGGGTGTTACGGCCGAGCGGCTCGTGGAGCGCATTCAAGGCCCGCGCGTCCAATTTGCGTCGGATTTCGCCGCTGCCGTTGCCGCCGTTGCCGCTCACGCCCACGCAGGCGACCTGATTCTGACTTTGGGCGCGGGCAGCGTGAGCCAACTGGCCCCGCAAATTCTGGCCGCGCTGGAAGCTGTTCTGCTCTAAAAGGCGTCAGCCGGATCGAAGGTTTCGTAAGGCTTCGGCGGCGCGGGTTCCAGTCGAGTGACCGCATCGCGCTGGTAAGACCAGGTCGTCGTAGGCGGCCGGTCTGGCGCATACTGGGGAGGCAGCGACGGCGTCTGATGAACATCGCCCAGTTCCGCCCAGCTCTTTTCAAAGGAACATAAGAACATTCCAAAGACGTGCAGATGCCAGATCTTCCATTCGCCATCTTCGAGAATGAAGTCGTTTCCGTAGCGCATCCATGCCCAGTGCGCCTTGATGGAACCGTCGGGCGTGAACGGTCCGCCTGTAATATGCCCCGGAGAAATCCATACGGCCTTGGCCGTTTTCCCGTCACCGGCGACTTCGATAACCGGCGTAGTAAGCGCATGCACTGCCATGACTCCAGGCCCTACGATCTTTTCGGCATGAAACTTCGAATAGCACCGCTTGATGCCTTCATAGCCGTCGTAGACGCCGAAGCTCATCTCCGCTCTTACATCGGGAGCCTTCTTGGCAAATAACTCGACGATGTCGTGGTATCGTGCCGCGGTCAGCAAATAGGAATACACGCCCATAAGGTTTCGTATCTTGCTTTCGGCGTCCAACCGGGCAACAATCTTTTCCAGGACAGCAGTTGTCATCGGGTATTTCCTTTCCGTGCAAGTAGTTAAACTGCGTTGCCCCGGCGCCACGTTTCTGCCAGGCTCTTCAGCTTTCACAAAGCCTTACCGGCGAACTTTTGCATGGCGCCGCCGAGCCGCTGCAGCACCTCGCCCCATTCGCGCAAATGCCCTCGTCCGGCGCGGGTCAAAGAGTAGATACGGCGGGCGGGACCGGCGTGTTCAGCCTCCCAGCTGGAGGACACATACCCGTTAACCTCAAGCCGTCGCAGAGTCCGGTAAAGGGCGGCGCGCTCGATCTCGGCATCTGTGAGCGCGTACTCAGCCAGTCCTGCGGAAAGGTCATAGCCGTAAGATTGGGTTTTTTCCTTGAGCATCAGTAACAGCACGGGCTCGATGAAACGATACACATTGCCCATGGCGCAGGCGCAAGGATGCGCGCTCCCATGACGGCTGCAGACGGCCTTGCGCCGATGCCCGGTCTGGACTTGTGTCATAGGCTTCCGCAGCGTGCGATCGAGACTTCTTGAAGAGCCGGAGGTTTTCATCGCGCTGTACTCGCACAGAAAAAAGCCATCAATGATGGCAATTGCAGAAGCCGGGTTGGGCAACCGGCAGGTTTCCGCTGAGGTAGACTGCCATGGCCTCGTCCGCGGAGCGTGCGCCGGGCAGAACGACCGGCTTGAGTCCATTTGCCGTCATGAACTGAGCTGGACCCGCGCCCATGCCTCCGCACAGCACAACACCGCAATCGCTCAAGAGGTCAAGAATGCCTCCGCGGCCTTTGGTTCCTTCTTGATGCTGACCTTCGTGATTGCAGATTCCCTGATTGTGAGGCGTGTCGCCGTTGGCACGAAACTCCCGGCTGCGCACGGTTGAGCCTTCAACATCGAAGACCACAAATCCTTTGCTTTGGCCAAAATGCTGCGAAAGAGAGATACCGTCAATAGTTGCTACTGCGATTTTCAAATTTCCTCCACTTGATCGGGTGCTTCGATTATCGATAGTTGTATTATACACCTAAGTGCAAAATACCCTTTGCTGGGCATGCTTGGGCGTTGGTCTCGCATGGTTTCGTTCCGACCGGGCAGGCTGTGCAGAGGTGTCGGTCCCTGACTGCCGTTCCCTGATCGCTGTCCCCTGTTCACTAGACCCTGGCCCTGACCTCTCGCTTCCCCCGTAACGGCGCGGGTTCCCCCCATTCACCTGGTGGAAAAGAGTCGCGCAACCCCGGGCTATAGTGAAAGCTGGCGACTCTCACGACCCTGCTCAGGCGTGGCGAATCAAGGGAATACCACAAATCGGCCTCTATTGTGGGATGACGACCCGCCGGCGGCGGTCCGCGTCCGGCGCATGCAGACCACTGGAGAGGGGGCGCGCCGCCCAGGACGAAACTTGCCCGGCATGCCGCCGGAGTTCGACGATCCGGACGGCGACGGTGTTTTGCGCCCCGCCGCGAGTCGCTTCGGAGAACCAAGAAGACCCTGGTGGCGGCCGGCCAGCACCGTCGGCCGCGTGTTTCTCACGCTCGGCGCGCTCATCGTTTTCGGCGGGTTCGCGACCGCCGGTTTCCTCCTCAAGCACTATCTCGAACGCGATTCACGCTTCCGCATCGCCGGGACCAGCGAGATTCAAGCCACCGGGCTGACCGAAGTAAGTCGCGCCCAGATGCTGCCCGTCTTCGGCGAAGACATCGGCCGTAACATCTTTTTTGTTCCCTTGAGCCAAAGGCGCAGGCAACTGGAACAGATTCCCTGGATCGAGCGGGCCACGGTGATGCGCCTCTTGCCCGATCGGATTCGCATCGCAATCGTCGAGCGCAAGCCGGTGGCGTTTACGCGCACGGGCGCACAGATCGGCCTTGTGGACGCGAACGGCGTTCTGCTCGCCATGGCGCCGCAGACCATGGCCGAGCACCACTATTCGTTTCCGGTGTTGATGGGCATCGATCCCGGTGACCCTGCGGATTCGCGCAAGGCGCGCATGGCGGTGTACCTGCGGCTGATGGCGGAGTTGGACGCCGGCGGCAGGCACAACTCCGAGCAAATCTCCGAAATCGACCTGACCGATCCCGAAGACGCGCGCGTGCTGATGCCGGAACAGGGCGCCGACATCCTGGCGCACTTCGGCGAAGATCATTTCCTTGAGCGTTACGAGCGCTACCAGGCGCACATCGCGGAGTGGCGCCAGCAGTATCCGCATATGGCATCGGTCGATCTGCGCTACGAGCAGCAAGTGGTGCTGCAGATGGAGTCGGGCAAGGAGACTGCCGATACGAGCACAAACGGCGATAGCGGTGCAGGCGCGTCCCCTTCCTCCGCGTCTGGCGGTCCTGCGGCCACACCCGCGCCGGGGCTTGTGGCAGTGAAGCCCGCGGCGGGCGCGGTGCCGGCAACAAAGAAGAGCAGGCCGCGGACGAAAAAACGCGCGGCAGTACAGCCACGGCGGATTTCCGCACGGAATACAGGCAGGCGGAGTCCCGCCCCAACAACTCGTCCGGCGGCAGCCGGCGCGCAGGCCGGGTGATTTGAATGGCGCAGAAACAGGACAACGTGATTGTGGTGCTCGACATCGGCAGCGCGCATACGCGCGTTCTGGCGGCCGATGTAAACGAACAGGTGTTACGCTATCGCGGCCACGGGGTCGTGGAGTCGGCGGGCATGCGCAAAGGCCTCATCGCGGAATTGGGCCCTGCGGCAAAAGCGGTCCGCGTGGCCTGCGAGCAGGCCGAGCGCGTGGCGCGCATTAATATCGACGAGTGCGTGGTGGGCGTGGGCGGGCCGCATATTCGCGGCTTGAACGCGCGTGGCGGAATCCAGCTTGGCCGCGGCATGCGCGAGATTACGCACGAAGATGTGCGCGCCGCCGTGGATCGCGCGCGCACCATCGAGTGCCCCGCCGATCGCGAAATTTTGCACCTGCTGCCGCGCCAGTTCATCCTCGACGAACAAGCCGGCATTTTCGATCCGGTGGGCATGGTGGGCCAGCGGCTTGAAGTGGATCTGCACATCGCCACCTGCGGCGGCGGCGCGCTGCAAAGCACGGTCACCTGCGCCAACCGCGCCGGACTTGAAGTTTCAGAGGCGGTGCTGGAGCCGCTTGCCGCCGCCGAATGCACGCTCTCTTCCGACGAGCGCGAACTGGGCGTCTGCCTGCTCGACATCGGCGCCCACTCCAGCGATCTGGCGGTGTTTTTCGAAGGTGCGGTTGCGCACACCGCGTCGGTTCCCATTGGCGGAGCGCACTTTACCAACGACCTCGCCATCGGGTTGCAGTTGCCGGTTGCGCAGGCGGAGGAGCTCAAGCGCCGGCATGGCAATGCCGTGGTGACCGCGGTTCCGCAGTTGACTGAGGTTGAGATCGTCAACGCGCAGGGCGCCGCGGCAACCTTACCCCTGCGCACCATGGCGGAAATTCTGGAGCCGCGCGCACGCGAGCTGCTCTATTACGTGAAAGAATGCCTGCGCCAAGGCGGCGTGGCGGATGCCCTGGGCGCAGGTTGTGTGCTTACCGGCGGAGGCGCCATGCTACCCGGCATGCTGGACGTGACCGAGAGCCAATTGCGCGTACCGGCGCGTACGGGTTATCCCGTGCGCCTGTCGCAAATGCCCTCGGACCTTTACCACCCGGCGTGGGCCGCCGCCACTGGAATGATCCTCTACGCGCATCGGACCAGAATGATGCGCGCCGCCGAGGACAAAAGTTTGCGTGCCAGGCTGCGCGCCATGTTTGCAGCCAGTTTTTGAAGAACAGGGAATAGGGAGTAGAACGGGAAACCACAGACCAGGAGAACAGAGCCCCAATGGAACAGCATACGAGCGAAGCCGGAGAGATGCGCATTCAATATCACGAGGAGCCCGTGCACGGCGCCAAGATCAAGGTTATCGGCGTGGGCGGCGGCGGCAGCAATGCCGTCAACCGAATGATCCAGGCCCACATGGAGGGCGTGGAGTTTATTGCCGCCAACACCGACGTGCAGGCCCTCAAGCTGTCGCAGGCTCCCATCAAGCTGCAGTTGGGCGTGCGCCTCACCTCGGGGTTGGGAGCGGGCTCCAATCCTGACGTCGGCCGCCGCGCCGCGCTCGAAGACTCGGAAAAGATCATTGAAGCTCTCGAGGGTGCGGACATGGTGTTTGTCACCGCGGGACTGGGCGGCGGCACGGGCACCGGAGCCGCGCCGGTCATCGCTTCGCTGGCCAGCGAAATGGGCATCCTCACCGTCGCCGTCATCACGCGGCCGTTTGCCTTCGAGGGCAAGCGCCGCCTGCAGCAGGCCGAGCGCGGACTCAAGGAGCTGATCGAGAGCGTCGACACGATGATCGTGATCCCCAACGAAAAGCTGCTGGCCGTGGCCAAGGACGCGGGATTTTTCGAGAGTTTCCGCATCGCCGACGACGTGCTGCGCCAGGGCGTGCAGGGCATCAGCGACATCATCACCATCCCCGGAATCATCAACCGCGACTTTGCCGACGTGAAAACCACCATGGCGGGCATGGGCCACGCGGTGATGGGGACTGCGGTGCGTTCTGGAGCCAACCGCGCTGTGGAAGCGGCGCAGGCGGCCATGGCTTCGCCGCTGCTGGAAGCGGGCGCCATCGATGGCGCCCGCGGCATTCTAATCAATATCACCGGGTCGAGCACCCTCAAGCTTTCCGAGGTAAACGAGGCGTCGTCGCTCATTCAATCCTCGGCGCATGAAGACGCCAACATCATCTTCGGCGCCGTGCTGGATGAGAGCATGGGCGATGAGATGAAAGTCACCGTGATTGCCACCGGCTTCCGCGACCAGATGCCGGAGCGGCGCGCGCGCATGTTGAACGTGGAAGAAGTGCCTGTCGTGTCGGTGCCTGTGGTTGCGCCGCGCAACTGGATGCGCGAAAAGGATCCGGAGCCCGCTCCCAAGCCCGCGCGATTCATGAGCGAGGACGAAGAGGAAAGCGCGGACGACACCTTTTTCTTTGCTGCGGCGGCGCCGGGCGTGGCTACCACCGTGAGCATGGCTGTGCCGCCAAAAACCGCCGAGGATCATGCAATCGATTTTGGGATGGAGCAGGCGAGCGCAGCCGCCCCGGCCGAGCAGCGAATCGACGCGGCGGAGGGGGGATCCGACTACGCGCTTCCGCCCAGGGACTATGCCGCGGATTTCAATGGGGTTGCGGGCTGCGGACCGGAGCTCGCGGAGTCCGGCGCTCAGCCTAGGCCGTCGCTTTTTCCTGATCCAGGCGGGGAGCCCGAGCGCGATCTCGATGTTCCCACATTCCTGCGCCGGCTGCAGTTTTAAAGCCTGAAACGGCTTGGCGTGGGGGCGCAAGGGGCAGGTTCCAAAATGGGCGCAAAGCCGGTATAGTAAGCAGAAAGGTTACAAAAGTTGCATCCGATATTACTGAAGGTTAGACGGAATCGTGTTTTCCGGGTTAACTTAAATGTAAGAAATCGCCCGAGGGGGCGTCTGGCCGTAGTCGGGCCGTCGATGGAGCGGCCGCCCGCGAGATAACGGCGGAGCCGCTAAGCGAAAGCCGCCGCCCCGCGGCACTTGAGAAAACGGGACGCAGCATGGGCAGTTGAAGTGCGTCGCCAGATGAGCGAACGCGCGGCACGAAATCAAAGTTGAAAGGATGTTGCTGGATGAATCTGTCCCGCGTTTGCCCCACTGGTTTTGCCTTGATTGTTCTTCTCGCGGGCGCCGCCCGCGTCGCGGCACTGGACGCGCCACAGCATGCACTGCATCGCTCTAGAGCGCAGGGACAGCAGCATCTGTCGGAATCGCATCGCTCCGCCGCTTCGCATCGCACTGCGGCGCACACGGCAAAACCGGCGGCTACACAGGCGAGCGCTGCCCACGCAACCACCCCTCGCGTTTCCTCGGTTCACACCACATCCAGGCGCCGTTCCGCGGCCCGCGTGCCGGCGAAAATGGCCACGGCCGGCCGCACTGCGACGAGCGCGACAACGGCGCACCTGCGCCGGACTTCTATCACCCGCCATCATTATTACGAGCGCTTCACGGCCAGCTCCTTTATTCAAGGCGAATTGGGCGAGGGCGACGTAACGGCCGGCGAGGATCCGATTGTGCGCCAGGCCGCAATCGACGCCCTGGGCGATATGAACGGCACCGCCGTGGTCATCGACCCATCCAACGGCCGCATCCTGGCCATGGTCAACCAGAAGCTGGCGCTCTCGCCAGGCGCCGAGCCCTGTTCCACCATCAAGCTCACGGTCGCGATGGCTGCGCTTTCTGAGGGGCTGGTCACGCGCGACACCATGGTCAAGCTCGACGGCTTCCGCATGAACATGACCCAGGCGCTGGCCAAGAGCAACAACCTCTACTTTGAGGAGCTGGGCCGCGAGCTGGGCTTTGACCGCGTGCGTCACTACGCCACGCAGTTCGGCTTGGGCGAGCTCGCCGGTTACCACATCGCCGGCGAGCAACTCGGCGAATATCCCGATCAGCCCATCCCTGACGCGGAGGGCGGCGTCGCGCGCATGTGCAGCTTCGGCCAGGGTGTTTCTCTCACGCCTCTCCAACTCGGCGCGTATGTAGCCGCTATCGCCAACGGCGGAACCCTCTACTACCTGCAGCATCCCACTACTCCCGAAGAGGCGGCCACGCTCCAGCCTAAGGTCAAGCGCACGCTCGACATAGCCAAATACGTTCCGGACCTCGAAGACGGCATGGCCGGCGCCGTGGAGTACGGAACCGCGCGCCGGCTGCGCGCCAACTTCAACGAACTGCCGGTCTTCGGCAAAACCGGAACCTGCTCCGACAACGGTACGCGTTTCGGCTGGTTTGCCTCTTATTCCGATTCGCCGCAGGGCAGCCTGGTGACGGTGTTCTTCCTCGAGGGCGGCAGGCCTACCTTCGGCCCGCGCGCCGCCGAGCTGACCGGCATTTTCTACAAGGATCTGTGGGACCACGATTACTTCGCGACCAGGAACCAGGAAGCCCGAGACCGCGCCCTCGGCTGCGCCCGTGACGGCACCTGCGGCGCCCGGCAAGCCCACGCCGGCGGAGCAGTAGCAGCGTCGTTTTTTCCTTATCGCGTTTTAGGATAGCGTTTTAGGAAAATGAAGCTGGACCGACTGGGTGATCGGGCAGGTTATGCGGACTGAAGAGCCGCGCCATTCTCAAAGCCAGGCTCACCGTGGAGAAGGCTCGCGTCCCTTGGCGCGCTGACAATTTCCCAGGCCGTATTTCTCCGGCCTTGCAACGAATCCCGCCCAGCATCATCACATAAAGCGAGGCCGTCTGCGCTCGCCCGATCAATTTGGGCGGTTCTGATTACCCGCACGACTCGCTCAGGACGCTCTCCATGGAACTGCCTACGCACGTTCTGTTGGTGTACGGCTACCTGCTTCTCTTTGCCTGGGTGCTGGGCGAGCAGTTGGGAGTTCCCGTGCCAGCCACACCCGTGCTGCTGGCCGCCGGAGCACTCTCGGTCGATGGCCCCATCAGATTTCCCCTGGCGCTGGTGGCCGGCGTCGTTGCCTGTCTCATCGCTGACAGTTCCTGGTTCCTCGTCGGGCGCAAGCATGGGCATCATGTACTGCGCCTCGTGTGCAAACTATCGTTGGAGCCAACCACATGTGTCCGCCGCACCCAGGATTCGTTTGGCAAGCGGCGCGGCAGGGTGTTGCTCTTTGCCAAGTTCATTCCCGGGCTCGCTCTTCTGGCCGCCCCGGTGGCTGGGCAGAATGGCATGGGGTTCGGGCAATTTCTGCTCTACGATGGCATCGGCTGCACTTTGTGGGTGGGCGTGCTGCTGGCCGTTGGCCGCTTCTTCGGCGCTCTGCTCAAACATAATAACGACCTGCTCAACTGGGCCGGCCGCTTCTCAGGCGCGCTGCTTGTTCTAGGCATTGCGGGCTTTTTCCTGGGCCGCGTCTGGCGCCGCCGCATGGTGCTCAAAAGTCTTGCCGCCGCGCGCCTCGAGCCTGAAGAGTTGAAGCGCCGCCTCGATGCCGGTGAACAGGTCTTCATCGTGGACCTGCGCCACCCGCTCGAACTGTTGCCCGACCCATTTACGCTGCCCGGCGCGCAGCATATTTCGCCCGAGGCTCTTGCCGCGCGCCATCAGGAGATCCCGCGCGACCGCGACATCGTTCTCTATTGCACCTGTCCCAGCGAGGCCACCGCGGCCAAAACCGCCATGACACTGCACAGGCTGGGCATCGAGCGCGTCCGACCGCTGCGCGGCGGCTTCGACGAGTGGAAGCGGCTCGGTTTTCCGCTCGACGCGATTCCGCCGGTAATTCCGCCGGTCGAAGCGATCGCGCAGGCAAAATAACGCATTTTCACAGCTGCCGTAAGCCGAAGCCGCCACCGTCAAGTGGTGTTTTTATCCCCGGGGTCCCCGGCAAGCGATTGTTGCTTGCTGGGGTGGAAGTAAACGCCACATGGCACAACACGCAAGATGCCCCATAGTAACTGCGAAATTGCCTTAAAATCTCACGCCGGTGTGAACAGCGCTGCAATGCTGGCGCCGATGGGCGAGCCGATTCCGCTGCACGGATCGGGACCTGCGGCGGCCGAATAAAATCCGTTGCTTCCCACCGTGATGTCCTTGAATGCCCTCTGATTCTCCCAAAGCGTGGGCGTGACGAAGCCCAGCTTGGTTCCAAACGCCGCGAAGAGCCCTGCATAGAGCGGCGCATCCGCGCTGGTTCCCCCCACTACGGTCGCCGCGCCGTGCACAAAAATGTTGTATCCGGTGTTGGGGTCCGCGTTGGCGCACACGTCGGGCACCATGCGGCCCGTGCCATACTGGCTGCCGGTGGGCGCCGGAGGCGCGCCAATCTGGAAGCTCTCCACGGGAAAGATAGTCGAGTAGCCGCCGCCCGTTCCCTCGCCGTTGGTTTTGCCGGGATTGTCATTCCACACCGTTTCCTTGGTTGCTGTCTTCGTGGTTCCTCCGCAGCCCACCACGTGCGGGCACGACGCGGGACAATCCACGTTCGCCGGTGTCGAGCCGCCGTCGCTCGAATCGTTGTCGCCGGATGCGGCAAACACGATCATGCCCGAGGCAACAGCGGACTCGGCGGTCGACTCCATCTCTTTGGCAGCCGTTGTACCCCAGTTCGCCTCGTCGGAGCCCCACGAAATGCTGCACACATCGCAGCCGTCGGAGGCGGCCTTTGCAACCGCTGTCCCGATATCCTGCGACCAGTAGACGCGAATGGTCGCAGCCTGGCCCGTGGCCGCGTAGTACGCCGCGCCCGAAACCTGGATGTCGAGAGCCACCTCGTAATCGTCGTCGCCGGCCGAGCCGCTCTGGCCGGGTGTGTTTTTTGTGCCGTCCACTGAAACGTCGGTGATCGACGGTACCGGCTGGCCAAGCGACTGGAAAAACGAGTCCATGTCCGACGCAACCCAGCCGCCGCCCAGTTCCACGATGGCGATCACTCCGCCGCCCGCCTTCCCCGTAGGCCAGTTGTAGGCGGTGCAAAGATCGGGCACGTTCCACGCGGCAGCAGCCGCGGCCCTTGGGTCCTTCGGCAGTTTGAAATAGGGTTTGCAGCCGAACCGGCGGCGATGAGGCATAGGGGAACCTCCGTCACATACCGTGAGCATCGCACAACCTTGGCAAAAGGCAAAGCCCTAACCTGGCAGGTGAACTGGACTACGCGCTCGCCTCCTGTTTCCCATACCTCGTCATCCAGTTTGCGATGAATCCGAGCAGGACCGCTGGAATCAAAGCATAGGCTCCGGCATTCCACCCCGCCCGATCCACGACTGCGCCAAAATAAGGCGCGGCGACGATTCCCGCAAGGTTCATTCCGAATCCGGAAATCGCCATTCCCATTCCAACCAACTCGGGCTTGATCAAAACTTTAGGCACCGCGGCTAAACATATAGTGGAGACAACACCCGCGCCACAGACGCCGAACAGCAACAACCAGATCGGCACCAGTATCCCTGAGATATGAAATGGCAGCAGAGACAACAAGCCGAGCAGCAAGCCATTCACCGTTAAGATCAGTTTGATGCTTCTGACTTTGTTGAGCAGATAACCGCCCAGCGGAGCACCGATCAGCAGGCCCACCATGCTGAAACAATTCAGCAGCCCGGCCCCCACATTGGTGAACCCCTGAGATTTAGTTAGATAGTCAACGTAATAGGTGCCCAACGCGCTGTTGGGAATATAGAAGAGAAGGAATGCCGCTGATACCAACCAGATATTGCGATTCGCGAAGGCCTCACCGAGGCCCGCCTTTTTCCTTGCGCCCTCTTCTGCCCGAGCCGCGACATTCATCCAGGGAGGCGTACGCACCGCAGCCCCAACTTTCATCCATGGAGGCATACTCACAAAGATCGCGACGGCCAAAAGCGACAAAAACGACAAAATCCCGGTGATCCACCAAACCGACTGCCAGCCAAAACTCTGTGCCAGCTTCGGAGCAATCGCCATTGCGAGAATTCCGCTTATCCCCATGCTTGAGCACATTACCCCCATTGGCATCCCAATCTTCTGCGGGGGAAACCAGATGCCGGCAGCAGTGCCTCCGACAACTGCCAGTAGAGAGAAGGATATTCCTTCAAGTCCGCGGCTGAACAAAAAAACGGGGTAGCTGGCAGCCACCGCTCCCAGCAAACATCCGGCAGTGGAGAAGGACATGGCGATAAGCGCACCGACTTTAATTCCATACTTCGTAACGAAAATCCCTGCCGGCAGCACCAGCAGCAATCCGCTTACGCCAATAAGGGACATCATCAATCCCGCGCGGGCCAGACTCAACTTGAAGTGGTCGATAAGAACCGGCATGAGCGGCGGGACCTTCATGAAGTTAAAGCAGCCCACATCGCCCACGAGAAATAAACACCATACAACTGTCCAGGCGCCGGACGGAGTCGATACCTCAGGTGGACTTGCTTGTACAACCACTTGACTGCTCATGTTGTCCTTTCGCACCAAAGCTTTTCTATTTCGTACTTTCTATCTTCCTGAGATAAAGCCAAAGCCCGGCCAGCATGATCGCAATGGCGATCAGGCAAAGGCCGAGCCCGATGCGCCGGTGGTTGCGCTCAATCATCGCGTCCATGCCCGCCTTATCGTCGCTGGCGGCAATCTTCAGGCCCGCTTGAACATCCTGGTCCACCAAATCCGGCTGGAAGCTATGGACTGTTACCCGCGCCTTGGTCAAAGAATCCCTGGCCTGGTCCTGGCTAAGCAGTGCCGTGCTCACTTCCATTCCTGAAGACTCGGCGAGATGCAGTGCCTGGTCGGCGTCCTTGATCGACTCGTTCAGTTGAACCAGGCTGCTTTGTATCTTTGCCCGGGCCTGGTCGCACGAGTCGCCCGGTTTGTGGCAGCTCATGCAGACGCCGGTCGGGCCGGTGCCGAGCATGGCGTCGGTTGGATGGTGGATGGCGTGATTACTGTGGCAAACCACGCATCCCGGAAGAGAAAGCTTCTCAAACGCCTTGCTGTGCGTGCTCTTGGCGTACAACTGGGCCTGGAATACGTGGCACGTGGCGCACACGTTCTGCACCTTGTCCACTCCCGGCGGCGCCGCGCCATGGTTTCCGTGGCACGTCGTGCAGGTGGGCGCGCTCAAATCGCCGCGCACCGCCAGCGCCTCATGGTGCACGCTCGTGCTGTATTTCGCATACTGATCGGTGGGAATGCCGTACGCCTTCATGTAGGCCGCATCGGAGTGGCAGCGCGAGCACGTCGTCGCCACGTTGACGGGATTTACCGCCGAATGAGGATCGCTGGGCGGCTTTATATCGTGGACACTATGACAATCCGTGCATACCGCAACCTTGGTGTCTCCCGCTGCCAGCCGTTTGCCGTGCACGCTGGTGTGGTACTGGTCCAACTGGTCGGTGCGCAGGCTGGGGTTGTACTGCCGCATATACGCCGGATTCGAATGGCAGCTTCCGCACAACTGCGGGATCTGTTTGCGATCGATCTTGCCCCTCCAGCCGGCCTTCGTGCTCATGGCCTGGTTGGGATCGTAGCTGCTTGCGTCGCCGCCGTGGCAACTGGCGCAGGTCAAGCCCTTTTGCGCGTGGATGTCCTGGCTGAACTTCGCCTGTGTGACTCCGTAGGGATCGGGGAGCGCGGAGTGGCAATCCAGGCAGGAATTTGTGGCTTGCCCATAACTCAGGCAGGCCGCGATCGCCAGCAAGCCGGCCAGACAGCCAGAGCGGGCTGCGACGAAGCGCCCGACCTTATTGCGCAAGGTAGCCATAAGCAGTCATACCTATCACGTAAGCAAGAGCGAAGATTCCGAGACCGGTGATCCACGACTTCATGCGCGCGGGCCGGTCACTCTCAAAGAAAGGCAGCAGAAGCCAGAACAGCGCGACGAGACCGCATCCAAGTATGCCTAAAACCTCGCCGTCGACAAACCACACTTTGGCCGGGATGAGCTTGAGCGTCTGGTACATGAACAGGAAGTACCACTCGGGCTTGATGCCCGCCGGCGCCGACGCAAACGGATCCGCCTTGGCGCCCAGGTCCCACGGGAAGATGGCCGCCAATGCGCCCAGCACGCCGACGGCCACATACCAGGCCATCAATTCCCGCAGAACGAAGTTGGGGAAGAATTTCATCTCCCGCTTCAGTGAAGGATTCTCCATCCACTTCACTTCCACTTTGGGCGGAACGCTCATGCCCTGCCATTGCACGAAGAACAGATGAATTGCAATCAGCACGGTGACTAACGCGGGTAGAACCGCGACATGGAACCCAAAGAACCGGGTCAGCGTGGCTCCATTCACCTCCGGACCGCCGCGGAGAAAGATCATGATGGGATGACCGACAACTGGAACCTGCCCCGCCATCTGGGTGCCCACCGTGGTGGCGAAGAAGGCCAGCTTGTTCCACGGCAGCAGATACCCGCTAAAGCCAAATCCCATTACCAGGAACATGAGGAGCATGCCCGTGACCCAGGTCAACTCCCTGGGCTTGCGGTAAGCCTTGAGAAACAGCACGCTGAACATGTGCGCAAAGGCGGTGAGAATCATCAGATTGGCCGACCACGAATGGATGGAACGAATCAGCCATCCAAACTGTACCCGGGTCATGATGTACTGCACGCTTTCGAAGGCTTCGTTGGAGCTCGGGTGGTAATACAACAACAGCAGGATTCCAGTGAGCACCTGGATCACGAAGAGAAAAAGAGTGATGCCGCCGAAGAAATACCAGTAGGACAGCCGGTGCGTAGGAACGGTTTTGTGACGGAACGGAGCTGTCAGACTGTCCAGGTGAAGGCGTTCATCCAGCCAGCGGTCATCGAGGGCGGAGATCATGGTCACGCCTCCTGCTTTCGGCTCACGACGATCTCGTCGCCGCGCACATGAACATCGAACACATCCAGTGGCCTGGGCGGCGGTCCGGAGACGTTGCGGCCGTTGATATCGTAGATTCCGTTGTGGCACGGACACCAGATCTCGTGCAGGTCGCTGCGATATTGCACAATGCAACCCAGGTGCGTGCACGTGGCGGAGAGCGCGCGATACGTGCCGTCGGCGTCGAGGATCAACAGGCCGGGGCGGCTGCCGAAACGGAAAATCGCCCCGGAATTTGGCTTGATCTCTCCCAGTTTGGCGGCTACTACTTCGTCCCCGCCAAGGTCGGCCACGGGCGGAGGGATGAGAAATCGCAATACCGGATAGAGAAATGAAGCAAGCGTGGCGAGGATTCCGCCTCCGAGGAAGCCTTCTATCACCCGGCGCCGCGTAACCTCCGGCTTGGAATTGTATTCAGCGCACATGCATTGCACCTTTGCCGCAGTTGCCGGTCCTGATGCCGCGCCATCGCAAACCTATGGGCAATGGCTCCAGGCCCGGTTCGCTGTTACCAGTCAATCGGAGAACTCCACCCATCAGAGGATGCGTTTGCCGGAGCTTTGTGAGGCGGTAACACCGAACCGCTAGCGGTGGCAAAGTTCACATCCGACCCAACACTACGCATTACAAGCGCCTCCACCTGTGACGCGCATCACAATCGAGGGTTCAGTCGTTGAAGATACGAAGGCCGCGGCTCAAAACCCTGAAGCCGGGTAAAGGAATCGCGGGCGCGCTCACCGGCACGCCTGCTGGCATGACCGCCAGGCGTCGGCCTGGCTGCGTCCGAACTTCCCGCGCAACTATTTCTTCTGCAATGAGCGGATATACTCGACGACGGCGACGATCTGGGCGTCGCTGAGGCTGCTCGCGAACGCGGGCATTTTGTTCTTTCCGTTCTTGATAATCGCCTCCAGTGCCGCGTTCGAGCTCTTCACCACTGCGGGATCTTTGAACGAAACGATCTTGAGCGATTTGCCTACCGATGTGGTTCCCAGGCCGTCGGCGTCATGACAAATCACGCACTTCGCCTTGTACGTGTCGGCCCCGCTTTGTGCAAAGACAGGGGAGGAGATAGACGCTGCGAGACAGAAAACCGCCAAAATTCTCACGTTCAGATTCACTGAATAACTCCTTCGTAACGGAAGATGCAATTTGTCTTAGTATGACGTGGAGATGTATATCACACAGCGTCTCATTTTGAAAGTCTTGCTGAATCAATCTTCCCTGGGCGCCTGTCCGATTTCCACCGCAGGCGCCGCGGCGGGGCCGGAAAGTGAGCCGGAGGGACGGGAACGCCACAGCAACGTTCCTACGATCAGCAGCAGGCTGAGCAGCAATCCGCCGAATCCGATGAAAACCAGCGCTTCCGGATTCATCGTCAACCACCCCAGAAGCCCAGGCGATTCCGCCCGCCTCATCCAGGTGTGTAAGTCTGCCGCGTCCCAATTCTGGTCGATAAACGTCGCTCGCCATTCGAAATTGTGGTCGAGCAGAAACATCTGGTTGGTGTGGATCATCACCGATCCCTCGGTCATGACCGTGTAATGGAAAAAATCGCAGAAGCGCCGAATGTCCGCGGCATCGGAGCGCGCCAGAATCCATTCCGCCGGCAGTCCCTTCTGCGCGCGAAACTGGTGCAGGGCCGCGGCATCGTCGCCGGGATCGAAGGAAAAAATCAGTACCCGATAGGGCGCGCCCCCGCCGATCTGCGCGGTTTGCTGGACCAGCATGCGCGCCAGTACCGGACAGCTCATCGTACAGCGCGTATAGACTGGTAACACAATAACGGGCCCTGTCCCGGCAGCCCGCAATTCATCCCATAAGCTGTGCCGGGCGTCGCCTTCATCCCAAACGGTAATGTCCGGAATCTTTCCTGCATGGCTGTCAGCCGGCGCCGCCGCCGGCGCCCTTACGCCGCATGCCAGCCACAAGGCCAATATCAATGCAAGAAAGCAACGCCTGAGGTCAATTCTCATTCGCCGGGCTCTTCAATGGGTCGTATTGACTGCGGCAGGGCTGTCCGGCCTGAAGCCGGGCGCAGTGGTAATACCGAATTTCACGATGTTGGTGAGGGGTACGTAATAGGCCGCTACGCACAGCAATATCGCCACGGCCACCCATGGCGCGAAATTGCGCACCGCTGCAACGTCTTCGTCGTGATACGGCTCGCTGGTCGGCAATGCGAATGGCGAATGCGCAAGCGCGGCATCCGGTTTGGCTGCCAGGCTGCGAACGAGAACGATAAAGTAAAGCAGGACGGCAAGCCCCATGATGCATCCACCCAGCAGGCCGATGTGGGCTGGAATCAACCAGTCATGCCGATAGCTGGGTGAAGCAGGATTCAGATACGTCAACCCCAGGTTGGTGCGCCGCGGTTCGCCGCGCAGGCCGCCCATAAAGAAGCCGGCCGAAAAAATGAGTGTGCCCGTCATCCACACGTACGGCACAATCATCGCCATGGCGCCCGAAACCACCGGCTTTTTCATGAGGCCGGTGACGATAAGCAGGCTTCCGCCGAGAATGCCAAGAAAGATCGGCCCCGCTACGGTGAGGTGGAAGTGGGCGGGAATCCACGCGGTGTTATGCACCACGTTATTCATGTTGTACGAGGCGTTCACAATGCCCGTGATGCCGCCGAAGATAAAAATCACCAGCCCGCAGAAAAGATAAGGAAACAGCCAGTTTTCAGCGCTGAAGTAGGGCAGTTTTTTCCACCATCCAAACAGCCCCTTGCCTCCTCGCTGCTGCGCCCCATGTTCCAGCGACGCCGCAATAGTGAATGCCGTCAGCAGGCTCGGAATGGCGACCAGCATCGTGAGCACGCCCTGGATACCCTTCGACGTCGTGGAAATTCCCGGATCGGCAAACTGGTGGTGCAGGCCCAGCGGACAGGAAAGCAGAATGAGCGCCATGAAGGTGAAGCGTCCGGCAAAATCGCTGAACAGCTTTCCCCCGGCCAGCTTGGGCAGCATGGTGTAGTAAAGCACGTAGGTGGGCAGCAGCCAGAAGTAGACCAGAGGGTGCCCGAAAAACCAGAACAGCGTCCGGCTCAACATCACATTGATGCCCGAGATCCATCCCAGCGACCAGGGCAGCAGCTGCACCAGAACTTCAAACGCGACCGGTAGCGTACACATCTGCCACACGATGAACGTGGCAAGGATTCCCACCACCCCCATGGGCGTCTTTTGGCCGCGATTTTCCCTTCGCCACCGCAGGTAGACAGGAATCCAGGTCCACATCGGCACCCAGGAACCGACAATGAACACAGCCAGTCCGATGTAAAACAACGGGTGAGCCATCAGCGGAGGATAAAACGTGTAGAGCACCGAGGCTTTGCCCATGAAGATCATTGCCGCCGCCATCACGGCGCCTGCCAGCATCAAAACCAGCGAAATTGCCGCCCCGGCGGTCGAGACATGGGACTTCAATTCCTGCACGATGACCGTATACCCTAAGGCAACGGCGAAAAACGTAGTCAGGACGATGGCGTTGATGACTCCGTGAGCGGTCAGGCCCTCGTAATAACCGATGCCGGCGAAGGAAGTGGCTCGAATTATGCCTGCAAGGTACATGACCTGCAACACGCCGTGATAGGCGCCGAAGAGAAACAGCGCCAGCGGGACCAGCAGCTCCGCCAGGATGATTCGCTTTAGATTCGTTTGGAGTTCCATTATTTTTGCAAGCCCTCCAGGTAGGCTTTCATCTCGTTGATCTCGTCGTCGGTCAACAGCACTTTCGGCATCACCGGGGGATAGCCCTTGACGGCAAGCTCGCTGGGGTGCTGAACCTTTTCGAGGAAAAACGCGGAATCGAGCGTGCGCGTGCTGCCGTCGGCCAACTGCACCTGCCCGCCCCATGCGCCTTTGAATGTCGGACCCACGCCGGCGCTGCCATCCACCGTATGGCACGCGAAACAGCCTTTCTCATCCATCAGCTTCGCTCCCTCTGAAGCCGGAAGCCCCTCGACGGAATAATCGGCGATCTTGTCGCTCACTTCGATCCGCGCGAACATGTTCTGGTGGTTCATGCCGCAGTATTCGTGGCACACAATGGAGTAGATCCCCGGCTTGGCGAAATGCACGCGGCCGTTGGCAACCGCCCCCGGCACAAGCATCAGGTTCACGTTGGTTCCCGCGATCATCAGGCCGTGCGTCACGTCCTTGGTCACCGCATAGATATCCAGCGTGGAACCTGTGGGCACGCGCAGCACGCTCGGCTCGAAGGCCCACATGCGCGCAACATAGTGCACTTCGTAGTTCAAGCCGTCGTGCCTGGTAACCGAACCTTGCTCGAAAGGCTTCGACCCGAGAGGAATGCACGTAGGCACGTTGATACCCATGCCCCAGGTGGCATAAGCAATCAATGCCAGGCTCACCGCGACCGACGCCACCGACAGCAGCAGCGCGCGCTTCTCAAACACGTTGATCGACATTCCCAAAATCCTCCCTAGAGACCCGACTGCCGGTGCAGCAGCAGGAAATAAATCGCCAGCCAGATGAGTGCATAGCCGGCAACCATCGCGACGAAAAACGCGATTGCGCCGCGAGGAAAGAACTCCCCTTCAGTTGGTTTTGAATCGTCGTTGGACACAGGTCCGACCTCCCAGTCGAATGTAGTGTATGCTGCCGGCGCCGCAACGCGCCAGAGCCTATGTCCTTCCACGCGTGCACTTAGCCCCTGAGCCATTAAGCTAAAGGATTGAGGGCGGCCTTTGCCGCCGGGAGCAAGCCCTTGGCCTACGACGATCTGCGCGACTGGATTAAAACGCTGGAAAAACACGGCGAACTCCGCCGCATCCGCGAAGAGGTTTCGCCGGAGCTCGAAATCACCGAAATAACCGACCGCGTGAGCAAAATCGGCGCGTCCTCCCACTCCTCGAGCAAGAATCGCACGAAGGATGGGCCAACGACCAGCGAAAACTACGCGCCCGGCGGTCCGGCGCTGCTCTTCGAGAATGTCAAGGGACACCCCGGCCACAAGGTCCTCATCAATCAGTTCGGCAGCGAGCGCCGCATGGCGCTGGCATTGGGTGTCGAACGGATCGACGAGATCGCCGAGCGCATCACCGGCCTCCTCAACATGAAACCTCCAGGGGAGGGCCTCTTCGACAAGCTCAAAATGCTGCCGCAACTGGGCGCGCTCACCAGCGCATTCCCCAAAACCGTCGCCGCCAAAGACGCGCCATGCAAGGCGGTGATTCAGCGCGAGAAGTTCGACCTCAATTATTTCCCCATCCTCAAATGCTGGCCCCATGACGGCGGACGCTTCATTACGCTGCCCTGCGTGCACACGCGCAACCCGCGCACGGGCAAGCGCAACATCGGCATGTATCGCATGCAGGTCTACGACGGCCAGACGACCGGCATGCACTGGCAGCGCCAAAAGGTGGCAGCAGAGCACTACCGCGAAGCGCTGCGCAACGCCGTCTCCAGCGACCCTTTGCACCAAAATGAGAACGGCCAGAAGGGCGCGCGAGTCGCGATGATGGCCGAATCGGCCGGCGGCGCAACCAGCATTCCCCAAGGCCCCATGGGTGGCCTGCCGCAAATCTCGCTCGGCAAAATGAAAGGCTCGCGGCTCGAAGTGGCCGTGGCCATCGGCACCGATCCCGCAACGACCTTCGCCGCCATCGTTCCCGCGCCGCCCGCAGTCGAGGAGTTCCTCATCGCCGGTTTCCTGCGCGGCAAGCCGGTCGAAATTGTGAAGTGCGAGACCGTCGATCTCGAAGTCCCCGCCCACTCCGAGATCGTGCTCGAAGGCTATGTCGAGTTGGGCGAGCTGCGCCCTGAAGGCCCCTTCGGCGACCACACCGGCTTCTACACGCTCGAAGACGACTACCCGGTCTTCCACCTCACCTGCATCACCCATCGCAATGACCCCATCTACGCCGCGACCATCGTGGGCAAGCCGCCCATGGAGGACGCATGGATGGGCCGTGCCGTCGCAAGCATCTTTCTCCCCGCCATGAAGATGACCATCCCCGAGCTGGTCGACATTAACCTGCCCGTCGAAGCGGTGTTTCACAACCTGATGATCGTGTCCATCAAAAAGAGCTATCCCGGCCAGGCGCGCAAGGTGATGCATGCTATCTGGTCACTGGGTCAGGCCATGTTCACCAAGTGCATCGTTGTGGTCGACGAGGATTGCGACGTGCAGAACCTTGCCGAGGTTGTCCTGCGCGTGGCCAATAACATCGATCCGGAGCGCAACATACAATTCACGCTCGGCCCCATCGACTCGCTCGACCACGCCTCGCGCCTGCCCAACTACGGATCGAAAATGGGTATCGACGCCACGCGCAAATGGAAGGCTGAAGGCTTCGAGCGGCCGTGGCCGGCAATGATCGAAATGGACCGCGCAACCAAAGCCAAAGTGGACGCGATATGGGCGAAGCTGGGGCTGTAGAGTCTGTGCTACGCTTCCTTTGTATTCCGCTTCCGATCTCTTCGCTGCACAACCCGGGCGTTGCGGGAAAGGGCAAAGCGCATGATGGGTAATCTTGCTGCAGTCGCAAAGTCTCTGCGTGCAAATCGCGGACTTCGCTTGTTGCCTCTATGGTTGGTCCTGGCCGCCGTCGCCGGAGCCGCGCAGCAGGCCCCGGGGCCGGGGCAGAAGGTCATTCACGATCCAGCCGAATACAACGCCTACACGGCTGCCGTGAATACGCAGGATGCCACCAGGCGGGCTGAGACGCTGGAGGCCTTTGTGCAGCAGTATCCGCAGAGCGTCGTTCTAACGGATGCGCTCGAGCAGGAGCTGGCCGCATGGCAGACTGTGGGCGATTCATCCCAGATGAAAAGAGTGGCCAAGCGCCTGCTGGCCGCGGATCCCGGCAATGTTCGCGTGCTGGGTATTGTGGTTTCGCTCGAGCGCGTGAGCGCGTCGCAGGGCGACCTCGACTCGCTCAACGAAATGTGCGTCGAAGCAACGGGCGGAATGCGCGAGGTTCCCATGTGGCGCAAGCCGGCCACCATGACCGATGCTGATTTTACTGCGCTCAGCAAGCTGATGAACGATATCTTTATCGGCGCCGAGGGCTTTTGCGCGATCCACGAAAAGAACTACCCGGAGGCCAGGGATTGGTTCACACGCGCACTCCGGATCGACCCGACCAATGTGCAGGATGTGTACGAGCTTGCCGTTGCGGACCTCGAGACAACACCGGCCGATGCCAATGGTTTTTGGTACTGCGCCAGGGCGATTCATCTTGCCCGGAGCGCGGCCATTCCGCAGGATGCGAGCGCCATGATGAACTACTGCCAGACAAAATACAAGCAGTTCCACGGCTCCGGCGACGGTTGGGATGCGGTGCTGACGGACTCGTTGGCCGGAGACGCTCCGCCTGCCGATTTCGCCAGGCAGATCAAGCCCGCGCCCGCGGTTTCGGCTCCCGCTCCGTCACAGAAATAAATCGGTTCGCGGCAATCGCGCCCTGTGGTTAATCGCATCCGCCGCGCAGATTGATTTGATTCCCGAGCGCCTCGAGAAACCTGTTGATCAAAGCGATGCTCCGGCGCAGCTCCTTGTGACGAAACTGGCCCAGGAGAGCCAATAGCCCCGGAGGCTCAATGACCGGTTTCTGATAGCATCCAAGCGTTTTTCCAACCGCCACCGCCACACCCTCGAGCACGTCGGGATTGATGGATCCCAGCATCTTGCCGAGAATGATCGCGTTGCGAATCGCGCGCACCGATTCGGCGGATTTCGCTGCATCGATCGCGGTCTCGACGATTTTGTCGCTTGCCCCCAGGGCCCCGCGCAACAGATCGAAGACCCCATGTTGATGGAGCTCTTCGAGTAATTCGTAACCATCGAGCAGGGCTTCTGCGTGCTCCATCGGGGCCTGTTCCAATCGCTTGCGCAATTCGTCGCGAGCATCGCGGGGGGGGATTTCAAGGGCAATTGGCCGGGCCATCGTGATCTCCTTGTGTGTTACTTCTGCACCAACGGTTCGTGGGTTTGTACCTGGATGAGCCCATCGCCCGGTTGACGATAGTCTTTGCGCTTCCACTTCCGCTCCACTTCCACGCCGCTTTGAGGTGTGGGATGCCCATGGCGCGGGTTAGTTCGCGGTAAAGGATCTTCGCCGGATTCCTTCAATACCCGAAGTTGCACTGAGGTTTCTTTATAAGCTGGAGTGTGGGTTACCTTGTCGGTATAACTGCTGGTAAGTCGGTTGACCGGTTCCTCCGTGGAGTTCATGGGCATGTATAGCTCCTTCCCATGGACTCTTTTGGTAATTACGGCCTGGGCGCGCACCTTACCGTATCGCGAAGTGAGTTGCACCCAGCTTCCGGTATTGATTCCCCGCTCGCGCGCTAGTTCAGGAGACACCTCAACAAAGGTGCATGGCGTCTTCTCGCGGATGCCTTCTGTTCGATACGTCATGTTGCCTTCATGAAAATGTTCGAGCAGACGGCCGTTGTTCAAGTGCAAGTCGTACTCGGCGTCCTGTTGATCTGACGGTTCCGACCAGGAAACCGGGAAAAACATCGCCTTGCCGTCAGGAAAGTTGAACTTATTTGTATACAGCAGGGGCTGATCGCTGCCATCTTCGGCTACGGGCCACTGCAATGTCTTATAGCCTTCGAGCCGCTCGTAATTGACGCCTGCCATCAGAGGCGTGAGTGAGGCAATTTCATCGTATATCTGGGAAGGGTGCTCATAGTGCCAATCCGCGCCCAGCCGGTTTGCGACGTCCTGGATAATCATCCAGTCGGGACGGCTCTCTCCAAGAGGCTCAAACACCTGATAGAGACGCTGAATACGCCGCTCGGTGCTCGTGAAGGTTCCTTCTTTCTCCAGGCTCGGGGACGCTGGCAAAATTACGTCCGCAAAGCGGCAGGTCTCGCTGAAAAAAATCTCCTGCACAACAAGGAACTCGAGCTTCGACAAAGAGTCGGCAACGTAATTTGCGTTCGAATCGACCAGGCCCATCTCTTCGCCGAATAGATACATCGCCTTGAGCTTGCCCTCCTGGATCGCCTCGATCATCAAGTGGTTATCGAGCCCGGGTTTACCGGGCAACGAAACATTCCACGCCCTTTCAAACTTGCCGCGAATCGCTGCATCGTCGACTCGCTGATAGCCGGGAAAGTAGTCCGGCATCGCCCCGTGATCGCTCGCCCCCTGCACGTTGTTGTGTCCGCGCAAAGGATACGCCCCCGTTCCCGGCTTCATATAGTTGCCGGTTGCCAGCAGGAGATTCGAGATTGCGGTGGAGGTGTCGGAACCCATTGTGTGCTGCGTGACGCCCATGGCCCACAGCACGCAGACACCTTCAGCCTCCGCGATCATGCGGGCAACTTTTATCAATGTTTCTTGAGGCAGCCCGCAGCGCTCGGCTGCCCTTTCGAGGGTGAACCATTCCAGGCTCTTTTTGAACTCATCCGCTCCATTTACCCACCTCTTAATAAACTCCTCGTCGGCAAGTTGGTTATCCAGAGATGTACTTTGTCACCGCCGAAAGCCAAATCAGGTCGGTACCGGGCCGCGGTTGCATATAGACGTCGGCGCGGCACGCCATTTCGTTTTCGCGCAAATCGCTGACAATAAGCTTTTGGCCATGCATTTTGTGTGCGCGTTTCACCCGCGTAGCCAGTACCGGATGACTCTCTGCCGTATTGCTGCCCACGATCAGCACCAGTTCTGCCTTCTCAATGTCCGCGATCGAGCCGGAATCGCCGCCGTATCCCACCGTTCGAAAAAGCCCTGTGGTCGCCGGCGCCTGGCAGTAACGTGAGCAGTTATCCATGTTATTGGTGCCGACTACTGCTCGCGCCAGCTTTTGCATCAAATAGCTTTCTTCATTGGTACATTTTGAAGAGGAGATGAAGGCAAGCGAGTCAGGTCCCGCTGATGCCTTAATTTCATCAAATCTGCGCGCGATCAAATCGAGTGCTTCATCCCACGTAGCTTCGCGAAAGGCATCCCCTTCCCGAATTAACGGCTTGGTAAGACGGTCCGGGCTGTTGACGTAATCCCAGCCGAACTTGCCTTTTATGCAAGTGGATACGCCATTCGCAGCTCCCTCGGCTGGTTCGACCTTGAGGATGTGACGGTCTTTAGTCCAGATGTCGAAGCTGCAGCCAACGCCGCAATATGTACACACGGTTTTGGTGCGCCTGGTGCGCGATTCGCGCATATGCGCTTCTATTTCAGAGAGTTGAAGGATGGAGCTATAGCCGGCTTCCGGCTCGATACCTTTTACGATATCGATCATGCCGTCGAGCGCCGGTTCGGGCAAAGCAGTCATGTAACCAGCCTCTCCCAGCATGGAGCGTTCCATGAGCGCGTTGCACGGGCACACGGTTACGCAGTGGCCGCACGAGACGCAACTCGACTCGCCAATCGGTTTTCCCCCATCCCACAAGACTCGCGGGTGCGGATCTTCCCAATTGATGGTCAATGTTTCGTTCACTTGCAGGTTTTGGCAGGCTTCCACACATCGTCCGCAGAGAATGCATTGGCTTGGATCGTACCGGTAGAAGGGATTGGACATATCCACTTCATATGGCTTAGGGCGGTAGGGGATCTCTTGATGCTCCACCTGAAGAAGCCTGGTGGTGTTGTGCACTGTGCAGTTGCCGTTGTTGTTATCGCAAACCGTACAGTAGAGCATGTGATTGCCGAGGATTCGATCGAAGGCCTCGCGCTGCGCTGCCTTCGCCCGCGGGGATGCGGTCTCCACGTGAGCGTCATCGGCGGCAGGTGTCCCGCAGGCTCTCACGAGATTGCCGTCCACCTCGACCATACAGGTATCGCAGGTTTGTATCGGCCCCAACTGCGGGTGGTAACAGACCTGCGGTATCTCGACTCCGCTGCGATTGGTGGCGTCAATTATCCGGTCGCCGGGCTGAAAAGCATGCACCTTGCCATTGATGGTTACACCCATAAGCAATTTATCCTATACCTTTTAACCGTCATGGATCGAACCTTTAAGGCGGGGATTAGGGATTCCCCGTCAAAGTCAAACGAGCAGATGGGCGGCGGGACTGGGGGAAAACTGCGCAACTTAAATTATTCAAGTCTGCCTGGCCCCCACGCAACAAGAATCAAACGAGGAGAGGTCAATGGCGCAGCTCACGCATTTTTAGGGGAGTAATCCGTTGAGATAATTTTTCTTCCTGGCGCGTGCCCCAGGACCCGCACTGGGCTCGCCGAAGGCGGTGCCGATTTCGAGAACCTCAGATCGCGCGAACCTCTGCCCTCTGCTATATCTAATTCATGCGTTGCGTCTCCTTCCGGACACGCCTTTGCTGCATCGCCGTTGTTCTGGCCGCCGCGTCCACCCTCCCCGCCCAACAGACCTCGGGTACATTCCGCTGGATCGATTTTCACGACGCAAAAGATCAGAACATCGTCGCCTGGGTAACGCGCTCAATGCAGGTTGAGAAGTGGACGGCGATCCGCGAGATCGGCGTTGTTTACGACGCGGCTCTGGTGGTCACCACTGACCGCCCCACGCCAAACTCGCCGCCCAGCGACGACACCTTCACCATCTGGAACGTCTCCCTCACCAGCCATGTGGTGGCTCCGCTGCTTAAGGGTGTAAACCTGCGCTGGTTTGACTGGGAACACTTTGCCGACGGCGCGCCCGAAGAGTTGACCGCGCTCTACGACAACTGCCACGACTGCGCGGCCAGCACCTACTTCACGGCCTTCTATTACGACATCGCGCACCACATGTGGGCGGCGCGCTGGGTGCGTGGCGGCCAGGGAGTTCTGGTATGGAATGCGGCGCAGCCCAGTGTCCCCGGCGTCGCGTGGACACAGATCTATGCCGTCATGGCCGATCCCGGCGGCCGCGCACAGCTCGTCACCTGGAACCACTTCGACTACGGCAAGCAGAGGGGCCCCAGCGATACGCTCTTCCGTTACGACGTGGACCCCATGAGCGGTCTCGAGCGGACCATCGAGCTCACCGGGCAGGACGCCAAAGCCATGGAACTGCGCCTGTGCCGCGGGCAGGACACCGTACAGGGTCTCGAGCGCGGGCAGGATTCGCAAGTCTGCGCCGAGCTCCTGAATACGCAGCCCCAGCGCAAGCCTGTGACCACCCCTCCGGCCAACAACCGCGGCCAGTCTGCGCCGCCCGGCGCCCGCCATTGAGATGAAGCATTTAGTGGTCAATAGGGAGCAGTCCTGCCCCCCGCGCCGCGAGTAGCATCCAACTGTGTTGGAGCGTGCCATGTACCGTTTTTTCGGACTCATCCCATTGCCGATTCTCGTTCTAGCAGTAGCAGTTGTGGCCTCTGGCTGCCACAACCAAAACCAGAACGCCGCCAATCAGCCCGCCCAGGACCAGACCGCGCAAGATCAGAACGCTGACCCGGCCAGCGCCAATCTGGCGCCTGCGAGCGATACCAGCGGGGGCTACGACCAAGGCCCGTCCCAGGGCAATGATCAGTATGCTGGCGACTCGGATTACGGAGAAACCCCCGAATACACCGCCGACCAGCCTCCGCCGCCCCTGCCCGAATACGACCAGCCGCCGGATCCTGGCGACGGCTATATTTGGACACCGGGCTACTGGTCCTGGGGCTCGGGCGGCTATTACTGGGTTCCCGGCGTCTGGGTGCAGGCGCCTTATGAAGACGCTCTTTGGACCCCCGGCTACTGGGGCTACTCCCACCACCACTACTGCTACTTCCCCGGCTATTGGGGCACCCACATCGGCTTTTACGGGGGCGTCAATTACGGCTACGGCTACACCGGCGTGGGCTATCAGGGCGGCTACTGGAGCGGCGGCCATTTCAATTACAACCGCTCGGTTAACAACGTTAATGGCAACACCGTCCACTACTTGTACAACCACCCGGTCATGAATACCTACGTCACCACCAATAGCCGTGTCAGCTATAACGGCGGATCAGGCGGAATCCAGGCGCGCCCCCGGCCCCAGGAACTGGCGGCTATTCGTGAGCCGCACGCTCCGCCCATGCAGGCGCAGGTGCAGGTCGCCCATGCTTCCAGCACCAATCGCGCTCAGTTTGCGAACGTCAATCACGGCCGCCCGGCGACCGCGGTTGAAACCAGGCCGGTAATGGCCGATCGCGGCGTCAAACCTGTGCCTCCGCCGCCCGCGCGCAATCAGCCGCAGCCAGCTACGCAGCAGCAGCGCCCCACCCCGAATCAGCAGCAGCGCCCCGAGCCCCAGCAGCAACGCCCTGCGCCGACCACGCAGGCGCAGCATCCCGCGCCTCAGGAACGTCCCGCCCCTCAGGAGCGGAAGCCGGCTCCCCAGCCGCAGCGTCCTGCGCCTCAGGAACATCCCGCTCCTCAGCAGCAGCGGCCCGCTCCGCAGCCGCAGCATACTGCGCCTCAGGAACATCCCGCTCCTCAGCAGCAGCGGCCCGCTCCCCAGCCGCAGCATACCGCGCCACCAGCAAAGCCTGCTCCGCACCCGCAGCCCAAGCCCGAGGAACCAAAAAAGCCGGAGCAAAAAAAGCCGGACGAACATCCGCAATAGAGCGGTGCATCCACTCGCAACTCTCTCGTTGCCTTGGGGTTTCTACAAGTGTTGCTGGCGTCTCAAAAACACGCGGCGGACCCCAAATGAATTAGACTTGGGTGCCTCAAAGCAATTCCAACACCTGGAGGGTGCTATGAAACAACTTTCTCGATTCACCCCATGGATTTTGATGGCCGTTGCGGCTGCTCTTTGCCTGGCGGCCTACTGCGCAATGCAGAGCCCACTCATTCCCAATGTCAGCGCCGCCGTCGCCGCCGCTCAGGACCAGACGCCCCCCGATCAGGCGCCTCCGGACCAGGGGGCCGACCCTGCTGCCGTGAACCAGGCCGCGCCGTCGGGACCGTCGTACACTACTGAGGCTCCGCCCCCCGAACAGGCAGGCGCGGAACCCGGCGATCAGGATTACTCCGAACAGCCCACGGAAACGGCTACTGAGCCTCCGCCGCCGCTGCCCGACTACAATCAACCTCCTCCGCCCGGAGACGGCTACATCTGGACTCCCGGTTACTGGGCCTGGGGCCCGGCCGGCTATTACTGGGTGCCCGGCGCATGGGTCGAGGCGCCCTACGTGGGTGCGCTGTGGACACCCGGCTATTGGGGCTTCTACGGTGGACGCTACCTGTTCTATCCCGGCTACTGGGGCCGGCACATCGGCTTCTATGGCGGCATCAACTACGGCTTCGGATACCTCGGCTTCGGGTACGAGGGCGGCTATTGGAATGGAGGCCGATTCTTCTACAACCGTGAGTACAACCACATCAATGATCGCGTCGTGCATAACGTCTACAGCTATCGCGCCAATGTGCACGCCGGCGGCGGTCCTCGTGCCAGCTATCGCGGCGGAGAGGGCGGTGTGCGTGCAACGCCCAGGCCTTCTGAAAGAGCGGCATACCACGAGCCGACTGCGCCCCGCATGAGCTCGCAGGTGCGCCACGCGCAGACCTACCAGTCGAACCGCGGGCAACAGGCGAGAGAGAATCACGGCCAGCCTCGCACCCCGGCCGTCACCAGACCGGTGCAGGCGGATCACAACGTACATCCCACGGTGCGCGCGCCAAGCCATGGCGGCGGAGAGCACCGCTAGCGCAAAACCAGCCGTAGATGCGCTGTAATGCTGAGCGAAGTTTGGCCGGTTTTCCGGCCAAACAAAGTCGAAGGGCCTGCATTTAGGCCCTTCGACTTATGCTGCGTAGGTGGGAACATCCGAGATTCCGCGTCTCTTCACTCCGCGGCCATCACGCGAATCGCAACCAGGTTGCGCACCCAGCGCTCCGGCATCTTATCTCCCGAAGAGATCAGCTTCAAAGGCCCTTCGCTCGTGAGCGCCTTGCCGTCCTCGCTGTCGGCCACAATCGTGGGCGCATCGTGGATGTAGGGGGCGATCTCCCCCATCGCGAAAACCACTTCGTAGCCGTCGGAGCCAACGCATACAAGATAGAGCCGGAAATCCTTGCCGTGCGGCTTGGCGGGCACTCCAATTCGCGTCAGCAGCTCCATTACCTGCACGCCGGAGTAAGTCTCCTTCGCCTTGGTGTGCTCGTTGAAGACGGTGACGGTGGTGTGCGGCAGCGCCGCCAGATTAGCCGCCGTCCACGTGTCCGACTTGTCGCCAAAGGTGATCTTGAGCGGGCCGGCCGGCGGCGCGGGCTTGTCCATCTCCCTCATGTCGCCCATGTGTCCCATCGGCCCCGTTGACCCGGTCTGCCCCGTCGACATCGACGGCTGCTGGCTTTTGGCCGGCGCGGGCGCCGTGGTTATTGCTATCAGTCCCAAGAAGATAGCGGCAAATATGCCTGTACGCATCGTGAAATCCTCCTGCGCTCATCGTATACTGGCCCTATGTCGATTGTGCGCAACGTCGCCGGCATCGCCAAGGGCATGAGCATCACGGCTCGCGAGGCCTTTGCGCCCACTGAAGTCGAGAATTATCCTGACGGGCCAGGCCCTCTGCGCGGAGCCGTCCTTGAGCCGCGCTTCCGCGGCGCGCACGTCCTCCAGCGCGACGAGAACGGCCTGGAGAAGTGCGTGGCGTGTTTCCTGTGCGCCGCGGCCTGCCCCTCCAACTGCATCTATATCGAGGCCGCCGAAAACACCGAAGCGCAGCGCATCTCCTCTTCGGAGCGCTACGCCAAGGTCTACAACATCGACTACAACCGCTGCATCTTCTGCGGCTATTGTGTCGAAGCCTGTCCCACCGACGCCATCACCCACGGCCACGGCTTCGAACTGGCCACGCTCAACGCCACCAATCTGGTAATGCGCAAGGAAGACATGCTGGTGCCCGTGAGCGCGCTGACCGCGGCAAAATAATCCGCAACCCATCTTACGCAACTGCCGCCAGCAACCCCCGGTTGCGCATCTCCGCCATCACCCGTTCCACCTTCCAATCGAGCGCGCCGGTGCCGTCGACAATCAGATCGGCATTCGCAGCCGAGGGCCGCACGTAGGCCATGCTCGATGGCCGCACTCGATTTTCATACTGATAACGCACCGATTCGGGCGTGCGTCCCCGCTCGTCCATGTCGCGCTTCAGCCGCCGCTCGAAACACAGCTCCTCCGGCGTATCGATGTAAATGCGCATCTGATAGTACGGGAACAGCTCCGGATAATAGAGTGCGAAGATCCCCTCGACGATGAGAAACGGGCCTGCGCTGACACGCTGCGTGCGGCCCCTGACGCGCGTGTAGGTGCCGAAGTCGTAGACCGGGCGCTCGATGCTTTCGCCGCGCGCCAGGGCGGCAACGTGCTCGGCGAGTAGCGGAATCTCGATCAGCGCCGGATCGTCGAAGTTCTTCTCTACGCGCTCGGCCAGAGGTATATCCGAAAGGTCGAGGTAATAGTCGTCTAGATGAAAGCGCAGGCCGCGCATCAGGCGCGCCAGCTCGTTGGCCAGCGTGGTCTTGCCCGAGCCCGAGCAGCCGGCAACGCCGATCACCGTGGGCGGAAAGGGCAGCAGCGCATCGCCTGCGCTCCCCGTGCGGCTCACGGCTCCGCTTCCAACTTTGCAACGATCCTGGGCGCCAGCCGTTTGAGCAGCCCGGCCAGACGGTTCTCCACCATCCGCCCGGTCTCGTTCACTTCCTCGTGGCTTAGCGGAGTTGCGCCCAGCCCCGCGGCCAGATTGGTGACGCAACTGATGCCCAGCACCTCCATCCCCATATGCCGCGCCACCAGCGTCTCCGGAACGGTCGACATGCCCACCAGCGTCGCGCCCAGGGCGCGAAAGGCGCGAATCTCCGCCGGCGTCTCGAAGCTCGGTCCCGGTGTGGCCACGTAAACACCTTCTTCGAGCGCGAATCCCTCTTCCTGCGCGGCCTGCTGGGCCAGCGCCCGCAGCGCCTTGCTGTATGCCTCCGTCATGTCGTAGAAGCGCAGTCCCCCGCCCGGCCGGAAGCCGAAGCGCGGTTCGTTGGGACCGTTGAGTGGGTTCCAGCCCATCTGGTTGATGTGGTCGGCCAGCACCACCAATTGGCCCACACGATAGCCCGGACTTATGCCTCCGGCTGCATTGGTCAACACTACGGCCCGGATTCCCATAGCGCCCAGTACGCGCATGGGAAACGTGACCTCGAGCGGCGAGTAGCCCTCGTAAAAGTGCACCCGACCCTGCATCACGAGGACCGGAGCGCCGCCCACGAGGCCCGCCACGATGCGTCCCGAATGGCCTTCGACAGTGGATTGCGGGAAATGCGGAATCTCGCCGTAGGGCACAATCGCCGCATCCGTGATCGCGTCCGCCACAGCACCCAGCCCTGAACCCAACACGATGCCGGCGAGCGGCGCGCGCGAGCCCAATCTGCCCTTCAGAAAGGCGGCAGCCTCCGCGACTTGGTCGTAGTAGCTCATGCAAAGCAACCGGCGATATGCTTCGCACATTCTACAAGGTCGAGGACTGGCCACAACTCCGGCGAGGGTAGCGGGTCGGTTTGAAGCTGTCACGAACGGGCACGATTCGTAGGCCGCAGCCTGTTCGGCCGGGATTCGCCGCGCCGGCCTGTGCTACTTTTCAAGTGTGTCCAGCGACAATGCATCGGCCCCAGGCCAAATCGGGTCCGCGCAGCCAGGCTTAAAGCCGAAGTTTACTTCTTGGCACGCAGCCACGGTTGCGCTGCTGGCCTTTGGCTATTCCGGCTACTATTTCTGCCGCTCCGATTTGTCGGTGGTGCTGCCTCAACTGATTCACGATTTGGCGCAGCACGGCATCACGCCCAACGAGGCGCAGATACGGCTCGGCTTTATCGCCTCGGTGGGCACGATCGCATACGCGCTCGGCAAGTTTGCCGCCGGACCCATAGCCGATCTGGGAACCGGACGGCGTAGTTTTCTGGGCGGAATGACCGGATCGATCCTTTTCACCATTGTCTTTGCGTCGACCGGTGGATTTCCTCTTTTCACCATGGCGTGGATAGGGAACCGGCTTTTTCAATCGCAAGGATGGGCAGGACTGGTGCGGGTTTCGTCGCGCTGGTTTTCCTGCTCGACTTACGGAAGCGTGATGGCGGTGGTGAGCCTGAGTTTTCTGTTTGGCGATGCGGGCGTTCGTTGGGCATTGGGCGAACTGATGGCCCACGGGGTTGGTTGGCGCGGTGTGTTTTTTTCGAGCGCGGCGTCGCTGGCGGTTTTGATGATCGTCAATGTGTTGTTTCTGCGCGAGACGCCGGAGCAGCGTGGGCTTCCTGCGCCCCAGGTGAATCCGAGGAATGTTTATGCCGGCGAGGAGCCAGGCCCGGCGGGCGAGCGGGCTGTGATCGTGGCGATTTTGCGGCCCTTGCTCGCGAGCTTTGCATTCTGGATGGTTTGCGCGCTGGCGTTTGGGACGACGCTGTTGCGTGAGACATTCAATCTGTGGATGCCCACTTATTTTGTGCAGTTTGCCGGGCTCTCAGCGAGTGCGGCGGCCAGCCGCAGCGCGTTGTTTCCGCTTTGTGGCGGGGTTTCCGTGCTGCTCGGCGGGTTCCTGAGCGACAAACTCGGCGCCAATGGGCGCAACATTCTGGTGGTGACGGGGATGACGGCGTGCACCGCATGCCTGGTGCTGATGGGCCGCCTGCCGGGCAATGGAGGCCAGTGGGCGCCCTCGATTCTGGTAGGGCTGGTGGGCTTTGCCTTGCTCGGCCCGTACTCTTACCTGGCGGGAGCCATGTCGCTCGATTTCGGCGGTGAGCGCGGCAGCGCCACGGCCTCGGGAATCATCGATGGATTCGGCTATATTGCGGGATGGCTATCGGGCGACACGGTGGCGCGCATCAGCGTTGCCCTGGGATGGAACGATGCGTTCCTGGCGCTTGCCGGGGTCTCGTTGTTGACAGCGCTCGTAGCCGTGGTGCTGACCGTGCATCAGCGAAGTTCGACGCATCCCGCGCCAGAACCCGAAAGAACGGCATAAATATACTTAAATGAATATCAACTTACCTCCGGCACAAAGCTCAAATCGAGTCGAGCACGATCCGGCTTTGTAACAGGGCACGACCGGGGCACCCACCCAGTGGACGGGTCGCGTGCGGCATACAGCAGAAAATAAAGATAGGGCTTTACAGGCTGCAGAAAAACCCGCATGCAGGCGGTAAAAAGATTCGCCAGAGGGAGCAGGGGCCTTCAGGCCCCTGAATTTCCAGGCAAAAACTCTCCGGCCTTCATGCCCGGAGGCCCATTGCAAAACGTCCGGCGCGAAATGAAGAGTTTTTCCGCAGCCTGTTTAGCCCCTGCTGAACTCCCGATGCACCTCTTCAGGAGCGAACGTGTTTCGCGCTGTGCAGCCTGGTTTCATTTCTTGGGACAGCGGGATTGAACACGGACCAAATCAGTCGTATATTAATTCAGGACCAAATCAGTCCCATATAAAATGCAATGGCCGTGTTCTAATTGTGACCTCAATCACAGAAAGATTCGGACTTATTTGGTCGGATATAGATAGTAGCTTGCCGAACGGCTCCCGTCTTAGAGTTAGCGCGGGCGGCCGGCGTCGCTCCTTGATGTTTTACCGGAGGTTTTTCTCGTTGAAGCCCTGTATTTATCTTTTATTCAATCTTTTACTGGCGATCTTTCCGCTCGGGTCGCAGGCACAGGATGCAGCGAGCCTTTGTGTCGCCGGCGTGGTGCGCGATGCAACGGGAGCGGTGATTCCGGGTGCCAATGTGACGCTGCGGCAGGCGGGTTCCGACACCCCATTTACGCAGGAAACAGATGGGCAGGGAAGCTTCCAGATTGCTGTCCCAACTGCCGGTGTATACGCGGTTGAAGTGAGAGCGGAGGGGTTTGGAATCTACCGCGGACAGGCAGTGGTGAGCAAGGGCGCGCCGTGCGCAGCCTTGGATGTGACCTTGACAGTGGGTGGAAGCGCGGAAACCGTCGAGGTGACGGCGGACGCTTTGGCGGCTGACACGACAAGCACGCAATTGGGCGAGACGCTGGAGACCAGGAAGATTGAGAGCGTGCCGCTGAATGGACGGAATTTTACCGATCTGATGGCGGTGCAGCCCGGAATTGTGCCCGTCAACACTGCGCAGCCGGGGGCGGTGATCATGACAGGCGTAGCCACCACGCCTCCCTCGGGGAATGCAAACCCCGGCAACCTGTCGATCAGCGGTCAGCGCGAAGATTCCAACGGCTTCCGCGTGAATGGCGCGGACGTGGAAGAGGACGTGAACATGGGCACGTCGATCGTGCCCAATCTCGATGCCATCGACAGCTTTCGTGTGCTCACATCGAACTTCGATGCGGAGTATGGGAACTCGAGCGGCGGACAGGTCCTGGTGAACACCAAATCGGGGACCTCGCAAGTGCACGGCAGCGCATTTGAGTTTTTGCGCAACACCGATCTCGACGCCCGAAATTATTTTTCTTCCGATCGCGCCGCCTACCGGCAGAACCAGTATGGCGGAACGGTGGGCGGAGAGCCGTTTCAGCGCGGCGTGATGCTGTTTGGCGATTATCAGGGGACGCGGCTCACCGAGGGAATCGACACAGGCGACATCGCGGTGCCGTCCGTGGCTGAGCGAGGCGGGGACTTCAGCCAGGTTCCGCTTACCGGGAGCGTGAACGGAAGCTATTGGGCGGCGCGGTTATCGTCGGAACTGGGGCAAACGGTAACGCCGGGTGAGCCCTATGCGCAGGTCTTTCCCGCAGGGCAGATTCCCCAGTCGATCTGGTCGGCGCCGGCGAAGTACCTGCTGGCCTCGATTCCGCAGCCGAACACAGGGGCTGCTGTATTTGAGACCGCGAACGCGGCCGAGACCTTGCAGGATGACAAAGGCGGCCTTCGCGCAGATTGGTCGCGCGGCGGGCAGACGCTCGCCGGCTACTTCTTTCTCGATAACTATTCGCTCCACAATCCCTATCCCACCGGTACCGGCGGCGCCAGCGTGCCGGGCTTTGACGCGACCTCGAACGGGCGGTCGCAACTCGCCAGCCTGGAGCAGAAAATGACCTTCGGCTCGTCCATTCTGAACGAAGCGCACTTGAGCTACATGCGCAACGCGAACTCCGTGGGCCAGCCGCGCGGCGGAGTCGGCCCCACGCTGGCCGAACAGGGATTCAGCGGCATCATGCCTCTGCAACCGTCAACCGAAGGCATCGAGAATGTGGCCTTCAATGATTTCACCATCGGCGTGGACACGACCGCGCTGGTGCAATCAGAGAACATCTACGAGGTGAGCGACGCTTTCTCGCGCATCGATGGCAAGCATGGGCTGAAATTTGGCGGCGAACTGCACTCCAGCCAGATCAATACTCACCCCGACGTGGTGTTCAACGGTAGTTTCGGCTTCAATGGCTCTGAGACCGGCGTGGACTTCGCCGACTTTCTGCTGGGCGTGACTTCGAGCTACACGCAGGGGCAGGCGGGCAGCTTTTATAACCGCAACCTTTACATGGCGGCATTTGCGCAGGACAGTTGGAAGGCGACGAGCCAACTGACTGTGAACTACGGCGTGCGCTGGGACCGCATCCGGCCTTGGCTGGAGAAATATAACCAACTTCAGACACTCGTCAAGGGCGAGCAGTCGCAGGTATTTCCCGGCGCGCCTGAGGGGCTCGTGTTTCCGGGCGATCCGGGCGTGCCGGATTCATTGGCGCCGGCCAGGAATAACTTTTCGCCGCGAGCCGGAATCGCGTATACGCCTTCCGCTGCGGGGAGCAGGTTTTTCGAGACTCTTCTTGGTCCCACAGGCAGCACAAGCATTCGCCTCGGCTACGGAATGTACTACACAGCGTACGAGGGATTGTCGGCGGGAATCATGAGCGCGAATCCGCCTTACGGCTATACCTACACTTCCTCCGCCCCGCCGCTGTTTGCCTCCCCGTTCACGGTAGCCGCGACAGGCGCGAATGCGGGGCAGAGGTTCCCGTTGCAGCGTGCCGCTTTCGGGGCCAGCCGAGCGAATCCGAATTCCTCCGTCAACTGGACCCAGTTTGAGCCGCTGGTGGGGATTCCCGCCGTGGATCAGAACGACGTAACGCCCTACGCGCAGCATTGGATGGCCAGCGTGGAGCGGCAGTTTGGCGCCGGCACACTGGCCACGGTGAGCTACGTGGGCACTTCGTCGCATCATCTGCTGGTGCTTGAAGAAGCGAACCCGGCCAATCCGGCGTTGTGCCTGAGCCTCGGTTCGGCGTGCGGGCCGTTTAATGAGCAGGCGGCGCGAACCGCGTTCGGCCCGGCGTTCGGCAGCGTGGAACTGCAGCGCACGATCGCCAACGCCAACTACAGCGCACTCGAACTGACGTTGAACCATCGCGCGCATGGTCTCGATCTGCTCGCCAGCTACACGTATTCCAAATCGATCGATCAGTCGGCGGGGCTGCCGGAGCCTGTGAATCCGGTCAATCCTTCGCTGAGCCGCGGCCTCTCGGCCTTCGACATGCGGCACAACCTGGTGGCCAGCTTCCACTACGAGATCCCAAAACCCAAAAGCAAGGAGCGTTTGGTGCACGCAGCGGCCGATGGCTGGGCCGTAGCGGGAATAGCGCGCTTCACGACCGGATTGCCGATCACACTCCTCAATAACAACGACACCTCGCTGCTGGGCACGATTCCCAACGGCATCAACAACAACGGTGTGGACACTCCGCAATGGAGCGGCAAAAGCCTCAGCCTGAACCTCAATCCGCGCGGTGGAGCGGCCGTGTTTGACGCCAGCCAGTTCACCTTGCCGGCGCTGGGAGCCATGGGCAACGCGCGACGGCGATTCTTCTCCGGGCCCGGCATGGAAAATCTTGACGCGACGCTCTCGCGCGATTTTGTGCTGAGCGAAAACCGCGGCTTCGAGTTCCGCGCCGAAGCGTTCAACGTGTTCAATCACCCGCAGTTCTTCGGCCCCGCGACGGTCGAGGGAAACATTTCGAGCGGAACCTTCGGCCATGCGGTAAGCGCTATGGCGCCGCGGCTGATGCAGATCGCGGTCCGGTACCGGTTCTAGGAGCAGCGTGGTTGGCGGAGTTTCGGGTCGCGTGAGACCGACCTTTGCGATATACTGTTTTAGGCCTAAAGAGGGACGGAAATCCCTGTCTTGAGTCCGACGGCGGGCGATGCCGCCTATCGAAAAAGAAGAAAAAACGAGACCAAATGCCTAAGTTGAAGACCCATTCGGGCGCGGCCAAGCGCTTCAGCAAGACTGGCACCGGCAAAATCAAGCGGGGCCAGACGAAGACGCGGCACATCCTTACGTCAAAGGCGCCAAAGACCAAGCGGAAGCTCGGTAAGATTCTGCTGGTTTCTGACGGCGACTACGCGAAGGTAGCGCGCATGATTCCCTACGCCTGATCGTTGTGTCCGCCGCGGCGGATGCATCCGGGTCCTGCTTATGCGTCGCTGGGCCCCCGCCGGAAACGGTGTGAGATTGAGCATGAATTGAGCGAGTGAAGAGGCCCACCTGCCTCCAGCCGCGTAAACAGAGACGCAAAAAGGAGAACCAAACATGCCCCGCGTAAAACGTGGTACCAAGCGGAGTGACCGACGCAAGAAGATTCTGAATCGCGCCAGCGGCTATTTTCTCACCAAATCGAAGCTCTACCAGGCAGCCCAGGAGGCCGTCGAGCGCGGTCTGAAGTTTGCCTACATTGGCCGGCGGCTCAAGAAGCGCCAGTTCCGCTCGTTGTGGATTGTGCGCATCGCGGCCGCTTGCAAGCTGAACGGCACCAGCTACTCGCAGTTCATCAGCGGATTGAAGATGGCCGGCATCGAGCTCGACCGCAAGATTCTATCCGACATTGCGGTGAAAGATGCAGCGGGCTTTACAAAGCTCGTCGAGCAGGCTAAGGCGGCAAATGCAGCCAAGGCGAAAGCGGCATAACAAGATTTCCGATAGACTGGCGGAAAATGCGGCCCGGAGTTCTTTGCAGGACTCCGGGCCGCTGCGTGTTTGCAGGCAAAGCTCTGCGACATCGCCCGCCTCACGCAGTGGTTTATTCTGAACCTTACGCATGACTACAGAAGCGATACCGAATCTGACGGCATTTGACGAGGCCGCGCTGGACCAGGCGTTTGCCGCGCTCGAGCGCCAGGCGCGCGACGCAGCCGCTGCGCTCGATGGCGAAACGGCTGTGGAGGCCTTCCGGCTGGAGTGGCTGGGGCGCAAGCAGGGGCGGCTCAACGAGGTTTCCGGCCGCTGGCTGAAGGCTGCGCCGCCCGATGCGAAGAAGGCGCTGGGCCTGCGCTTCAACGCCCTGAAATCCGTCGTTGAGGGCCTGCTCGACGCGGCTGCGGGCGGAGGTCCGACCGATGCCGCGCTCAAGGCCGAGGCCATTGACATCTCACTGCCGGGCACGCGGCGGCTGACCGGGGCCGAACATCCCCTCACGCGTATGCTGAACGAAATTGTCTCGGTCTTTGCCGCGCTCGGCTATTCCGTGGGCGTGGGGCCTGAGGTTGAAACCGACTACTACAACTTCGAGTGCATGAACTTTCCGCCCGGCCATCCGGCGCGCAACACGCAGGATACGCTGGTCATTTCGAATCAGGACCGCAAGCCGCTGCGCGACCGGCTCCTGCTGCGCACGCACACCTCGCCGGTGCAGATGCGCACCATGGAGATGCAGCCGCCCCCGGTGCGCATCGTGATTCCCGGCAAAGTCCATCGCAACGATGCAGCCGACGCGACGCACTCGCCCATCTTTCACCAGGTCGAAGGGCTGTGCGTCGACACCAACATCACCTTCAGCGACTTGAAGGGCACGCTGGACCACGCCATGAAGGCGTGGTTCGGTTCGTCGGTCAAGACGCGCTTCTTCCCCTCCTTTTTCCCCTTCACCGAGCCCTCGGCCGACGTCCAGATCAGTTGCATCTTTTGCGGAGGAAAAGGCTGCCGCAAGTGCAAGGACTCGGGATGGATCGAGCTGCTGGGCTGCGGCATGGTCGACCCGGCGGTATTTGCGTTTGCGGCGGAAAAACAGCCCGCTTATGACCCAAAGAAGATATCCGGCTTCGCCTTCGGCATGGGCATCGAGCGCATCGCCATGATGAAGTATGGCATCAGCGAGATTGGGCAGTTTTTCGCCGGAGACATGCGGTTCCTCGGGCAATTTGTGTAGGCAAAGCGGAGTTAGCGGTGTTAGCCGCGCTACGCGCGGTTAGCGGAGTTAGAAATGGCAAGGTCGAAGGAATATCGAGATTTGATTGTATCGCAAAAAGCCCTGGCTCTGGCGCGGCAAGCTTATGCGCTGACCGCCGGATTGCCCAAAGGCGAGGCATATGGCCTTCTTTCCCAGATCAGGCGCGCAGCCGTCTCCGTTCCGAGCAACATCGCTGAGGGGCAAGGCAGGCTTTCCGATCTGCAGTTCAGACACTTTCGCGGTAACGCGCGCGGGTCACTTTATGAAATGGAAACCCAGATCGAACTTGCAGCGGACTTAGGTTATCTCGATAAGAAGTGTGTCCAAAGTTTGATGGATCAGGGCGGAGAAGTCGCCCGCCTCATCAACGGCTTGATTGCCTCGTTGCGGCAGCACAATGCATCCGTCGACACTAGCACCGCTAGCACCGCTAACTCCGCTAGCCCCGCTCGCAGGGGGACAGCCAAATGAAAATCCTTACCAAATGGCTTCGCGCATATCTATCGGGACTCGCAGTTGACGACGCGCAACTGGCGGAGGACCTGACTCTGCGCGGCATTGCGGTCGAGGGCAACTATCCGCTGGGTGGGGGCAACGCCTCGCTCTACGAGATGGACATTACCACCAACCGCGTGGACGCGATGAACCACTATGGCATCGCGCGCGAAGCGGCGGCGATCTATGGGTTGCAGTTGCCGGCGCTCGATTTCCCGTTGCCCGATGCGAAACCCGCAAAGACGCCCTACTCCGTGCGGATTGAGGCTGAGGATGCGTGCGGGCGTTTCACGGGCCGCGTACTGCGCGATATTACGATCGGCAGTTCCCGGGACTGGTTTAAGGGCGCTGAAGTGGCGACTTACTTCGAGCTGCTCGAACAGAAGATGATTTCGAACGCTGTGGATGCTTCCAATTTCGCCTGGTTGGCAATGGGGCAGCCGACCCACACCTTCGACCTGGACAAGATCGAGGGCGGAATCGTTGTGCGGCGGGCGCATAAGGGCGAGCGGCTCAAGACATTGGACGGCGTGGAGCGCACTCTGGACGCTGACGACCTGGTGGTTGCCGACCACAAGAAGGCATTGGCCTTGGCCGGGGTGATGGGTGGCTGGGACACGATGATTACGCCGGAGACGAAGAATGTGCTTGTCGAAGCGGCGTGGTTCGATCCCATGGCGGTACGGCAAACGGCGCGGCGGCACGCATTGCACACCGATGCCAGCCACCGCTTCGAGCGCGGCGCGGATTTCAACGCGGCGCCTGTGGCATCGGCCATCGTGAGCGCCATTCTGCTGGCGAACGGGGGCTGGATCGAGGGAGAGCTGGTGGACGCGCGCGTGGCGGCAGCGGAAGAACGCACCGCGCGGCGCAAGCCTGTCCCGCTCGCGCTGAGCGAGGTGCATCGCATTCTGGGCGCAACGGTGGACGAGGAGGGAATTACCGCGTCGACCGTCGAGAGCGTGTTGACGGCGCTGGGATGCGGGCTGACTGCCGATTTTGCGAAGAAGGATGCGGCGTGGCAGGTCACATTGCCGAGCTGGCGGCTCGATCTGGAGCGCGAGATCGATCTCATCGAGGAGATCGCGCGCGTTTACGGATACAACCGCTTCGCCAACACGCTGCCTTCGTTCGGCGAAGGCGTGCGCGCGTTACCGTGGGCGGAGAAGGAAGCGGCGGTACGCGGTGCGCTGTTGGCAGCCGGGTTCCATGAGGCGATCGGAAACACTTTCTGTTCGGCGGCCGAGGGGGCGTTGACTGCGCCGCAGCCGGCGTTGATTGTTCCGCTCGGAAATCCCCTCAGCGAAGAGGCGGGCGTGCTGCGCCCGTCGCTGGTGCCGGGCATGCTGGCGATGATTGCGGGCAACCTGAATCGCGATGTAAACGACGTGCGGCTGTTTGAGCTGGGCACGGTGTTCAGCGGGACGACAGAAAGAGTGGATGAGCGTCCGGCGCTGGCGTTTGGCGCCGTGGGCAGCTTGCCTCAGGAGAGCGCGCTGCACGCGGGGAGAGCCATCGATTTCCACGACGTGAAGGGCGTGGTGGAGCAGGTGCTGGCGCGGTTCGAGATCCGGGCGATGTACTTCGACCGCTTTCCGGCCGAAGCTGGATTGACGCCGGAATGGCTGCATCCGTATCGCGCGGCGCGCGCGGTAGCTGACGGCATGACCGTCGGCTGGTTCGGCCAACTGCATCCGCGCCAGGCCGCGGCGCGCAAGCTCAAGGAAACCGTGCTGGTGGGCGAGCTGTATCTCGACCGGCTCTACAAGCTTGCCGTTCGCAAGCCCATCGCGCGTGAGATCTCGCGCTATCAGCCGGTGCGGCGCGACTTCTCGCTTGTCCTGGGCGAGAGCGTCGGCTGGGAAACCATCGACCGTGCAATGGCCGGATTGCGGATTCCCGAATTGGTTGACTGGCGCGTGCGCGAAGTTTTTCACGATGCGCGCCTGGGCAAGGGCGAGTATGCGCTGCTGCTGGGAGCCACCTTTCAGGCGCCGGACCGCACGCTGCGCGAAGAGGAGCTCAAGAGTTTTCAGGCGCGAGTGGTTGAAGCTGTTGGCAAGGCAGGGGCGCGGTTGCGCGAGTGAGCGGCGGTTCGGCGCCGGCCGGCGCTATACTCAAACGCAAACGAACCCGGTGGCGGAGGTTGTATCGATGGCGGAGTCATTCTTTGAGTCAGAGTCGGCAGTGCAGGCGGCAAGCGGGGAACAGCCGCAGGCCGCGTCCGCGGAACCGGCTGCGCTGGCTATGAGCGCGGACGAGTTTGCGGCGCTCGAGGACCGCATCCGGCGCGCTGTGGAGCTGGTGAAGCGCGAACGGAAGGCGCGGGCTGCGGCCGAGGAGCGCGCGGCGAAAGCAGAGGAAAAAATGCACGCGCAGTCACCGGTGATCGAGCAATTGCAGAGTGAATTGCTTGCGTTGCGCGCCGAGCGCGACCAGGTGCGGCAACGCGTCGATCGGCTGCTCAAGCAACTGGATGCGCTGGAACTGTGAGGCGGAGATGGCCCAGATTAACGACCCGCGCAGCAATCAAGTCAGCAGGCAACCCGCCAATCCAGGCGAATACGTGACGGTGGAAATCTACGACCAGCTCTACCACCTTTCAGGCCAGGATCCGGCGCACATCCGCGAGCTGGCCGCATGCGTCGACGCCAAGATGCGCGCCGTGGCCGCGCACGGAAAGACAGCGGACTCGCTGCGCGTAGCCGTGCTGGCCGCGTTGAACCTCGCCGATGAACTGTCGCAAGCTACGTCAGCCGATGTGCAGCTCGGCCACGCACGCGCCGCCAGCCTCAAGCTTCTGCTTGATGAAGTCCTGGACGACGAGCGCAGAACGGGGTCGTAGCGCGCCCCCAGACTTGCCTGCGCACGGTGCCCCGCGCCCCGCTTCTGAGACCCGGGAAACCACACCTCTAAGCTTCCGCTGGGAACAACTGACCCCCTGGCCCTTGATCCCGCGCTCCCAACCTCTACAGATCGCAAAAACGCGCGAAAACATGCGAAGAATGGGGCAAAAAGCGGCCATTTAAGGCCGCAAACGCCCGTTTAGAAACACTTTCGAGAAATCACTTGGTGCCACTCGCTCTTATTCGCAACCTTTCTCGGTTCTAACCGTTAATTGTTCCGAACTATTCTCGGTATTTGTCTCGAAGAATCGCACCCTCCCGAGCGAACATTCGGGGGGCAACCGCAACCACTTAAGCGAACATTTGGCCGGTCCGGCGCACCGCCAAAACCAGCATTTGCATTGATTTGAAGCGCTTTCACACTCTCGCCGAAAAAACCGGGGCGGCGAGGGCGGGGCACCCGCTATTTTGCGGCGAGTTGGCGAAGCACGTACTGCAGGATGCCGCCGTGCTTGTAGTACTCGATCTCCTGCGGCGTGTCGATGCGGATGCGCGCCTCGAAAGCTTTCTTCCTGCCGTCGGGCGAAGCGGCGACAACTCCAACCGTGCGGCCATTGGCGAATTTCGCGTCGAGCCGCTCGCGGAAGCCAAGGATGTCGTAGGTCTCCTCGCCCGTGAGGCCGAGCGACTCTGCATTCTTCCCGGCTTCAAATTCGAGCGGCAGAATCCCCATGCCAACCAAATTTGAGCGATGAATGCGCTCGAAGCTTTCGGCAATGACGGCGCGCACGCCGAGGAGTTTAGGCCCCTTGGCGGCCCAGTCGCGCGAGGAGCCAGAGCCGTATTCCTTGCCGGCGAGGATGACGAGCGGAATGCCGCGCTCGGCGTATTTCACGCTGGCATCGAAGATGGACATTTGCTCGCCTTCAGGCAGCAGGCGCGTGACGCCGCCCTCGGTGCCCGGCGCGAGCTTGTTGCGCAGGCGCACGTTGGCGAAGGTGCCGCGCACCATGACCTCATGATTGCCGCGGCGCGAGCCGTAGGAGTTGAAGTCCGCAGGCTTGACGCCGTGGTCGGCGAGATATTTTCCGGCTGGTCCGTTGGCCTTGATGGAGCCCGCTGGCGAGATGTGGTCGGTAGTGACCGAATCGCCGAGAACAGCGAGGACGCGCGCACCGGCGATGTTTTCAATAGGCGCGGGCTTCATGGTCATGCCGTCAAAGTAAGGCGCGCGGCGGATGTAGGTGGAGTCGGGCTCCCATTGATACACGTCGCCGGTAGGGAAGCTGAGACCCTGCCAACTGGCGTCGCCTTTTGAGACCGTGGCGTATTCGCGGCGAAAGCCTTCGCTTGAGACCGCCTGCTCGATGGCCGCCGAGACTTCAGCTTGCGTGGGCCAGATGTCTTTGAGGTACACAGGCTGGCCAGACCTGTCATTGCCGAGCGGATCGGAGTCGAAATTGTGGCCGATCTTGCCGGCGAGCGCGTAGGCGACGACGAGCGGCGGCGACATGAGGTAGTTGGCGCGCACATCGACGTTGACGCGGCCCTCGAAGTTTCTGTTGCCCGAGAGCACGCTGACAGCGACCAGGCCGTGCTCGTCGATGGATTTCGAAACGTCGGCGGGCAGCGGCCCGGAGTTGCCGATGCAGGTAGTGCAGCCGTAACCGACCACGTTGAAGCGCAGTTTTTCGAGATAGGGGAGCAGGCCGGACTTCTGGTAGTAGTCGGTGACGACGCGGGAGCCGGGCGCGAGCGAAGTCTTGACCCACGGCGGCACGGCGAGGCCTTTTTCCACGGCCTTCTTCGCGAGCAGGCCGGCGGCGATCATGACTGACGGGTTCGACGTGTTGGTGCAACTGGTGATGGCCGCGATGACGACCGAGCCGTGGTCGAGATATTTGTCGGGGTCGACATTGAAGCGCTGTTTGACGGTGGTTGTGACGGCGACCGGCGCAGAAGCCGATGGCCCTTCGTAATCCTCGGCTGCTACGGCGGCGTCGGTGACTGCATTGCGCTCCCACGCGGCGGCGGTGCGGGAGCCGAGCGGTTTGGCGGTGGGAGCGAGCAGCGTGGGCAGTTGCTGGGCAAAGCTGGCGGCCGCATTTTTCAGCAGCACGCGATCCTGCGGGCGCTTGGGTCCGGCCACGCTGGGCTCGACGGTGGCGAGGTCGAGCTCGATGGTCTGGGTGTAGTCGGCTTCGGGCGCACCGGTGGCGTGAAAGAGCTGCTGCTCCTTGTAGTAAGCCTCGACGAGGGCGATTTGTTCTTCGCTGCGGCCGGTCAGGCGCAGGTAGTGGAGAGTTTCGGCATCGACCGGGAAGATGCCGCAAGTGGCGCCGTACTCAGGGGCCATGTTGCCGATGGTGGCGCGGTCGGCAAGGGGCAGTTCCGCGATGCCGGGGCCGTAGAACTCAACGAACTTGCCCACGACGCCGAGCTTGCGCAGTGCCTGCGTAACGGTGAGGACGAGATCGGTGGCCGTTGCGCCTTCGCGCAGCTTGCCGGTGAGCTTGTAGCCGACGACCTGTGGGACGAGCATGGAGATAGGCTGGCCGAGCATGGCGGCTTCGGCCTCAATGCCGCCCACGCCCCAACCCAGCACGCCGAGGCCGTTGATCATGGTGGTGTGCGAGTCAGTGCCGACTAATGTATCGGGGTACGCAGTGAGTTGGCCGTCGATCTCCGTGGTGAAGACCACGCGGGCGAGGTACTCGAGATTGACCTGGTGACAGATGCCCATGCCGGGCGGAACGACGGAGAAATTTCGAAAGGCCGACTGGCCCCATTTGAGAAAGGCATAGCGCTCGCGGTTGCGCAGAAACTCGAGCAGCGAGTTGGATGTGTAGGCCGAGGGCGTGCCGTACTCGTCCACCTGCACGGAGTGATCGATGACGAGCTCGGCGGGGGCGAGGGGATTGACGCGCTCGGGGTCGCCGCCGAGGGTTTTGATGGCATCGCGCATCGCCGCCAGATCGACGATTGCGGGGACGCCGGTGAAGTCCTGCATAAGGACGCGGGCCGGCATGTAGGCGATCTCGCGGCTGGGCTCGGCTTTGGCGTCCCAGGTGGCGAGGAACTCGATGTCGGCGGCGGTGACGTTCACGCCATCTTCGCGGCGGAGGAGATTTTCGAGCAGGATCTTGAGGCTGAAGGGCAGGCGACTGAGATTGAAGCCGCGGGCGGTGAGCGCCGGGAGGCGATAAATCGTATAGGAATGGTTGCCGGAGGTGAGCACGGCTTTACTTGAGAAGCTGTTCTTCGAATCGGAACTCATGTGGAGTGACCTTTCTATCCGCTGTTGCGAGCGGGGTAGCGGCGGCGAGCGGAGTGCGCAGCGCTAGCGGAATTTCCGCAGACCTCTGGAGCGCGAAGCGGCCTGCGCGGCAGAAAACTCTCGACAGAGATAGGTTAATCAGCGGGAACGGTTAGCGTCCACGGTCGGGGCGGCCGCGGCGGAAGCGTTTGAGAGGAGGCGAGCCGGGCTTGGCGAAGCTGCGCATGGCGTACATAAAAATTTTAGCGCGAAAACGGCCGGCATGGAACCGCCTTGCGCGCCGACCAGCCGCCACGCACGGCCACGGCACGCACACGGTGGCAGCGGTGTGGGAGAAGTACTTGATCAAGCTGATGCAGGAATCGGAACCGAAGCCGTAGCGCGTCGTTTAAAGAACGGCTCAAATCGCGAACCAATCTGAATTGAGGCCTCCGATCGCGGGTTTGTGTCTCGTGTTGGGAGGATTGTTTTGCGGAAACCAGTCGACTCTAGAGTTAGATCGTGATACGATATAAATAGAAGGACCTACCAATGGTATCGAGCGGCCATGGCAACGACTCGGAAGCGCGCGGCAGAGACGTCTCGGCAGCGGGTTATCGCCAGCTTGCCGAGTTCCGATACCGCATCCGCAGATTTCTGCATTTCAGCGAAGAAGCGGCCCGGTCCCACGGTATCGAGCCGCAGCAGCACCAGCTCATGCTGGCCATCAAGGGCTTGCCGGAGGGAACGCGCCCAACGGTCACTGCGTTATCGCAACGGCTCTGTCTTCGCCATCACAGCACGGTTGAATTGATCGACCGGCTGGTAGGGCAAAAGGCGGTAGTGCGCCGGCCCAGCGATGTGGATCACCGCGAAGTATTGATCGAACTCACCCCGCATGGGGAAGATCTGCTGCATCGGCTCTCCATTCTGCATCGGCAGGAATTGAGGACTTCCGGTCCGGCTCTTTCTGAGGCGCTTTCAGCGGTATTGGCCCACGCGGCGGGATCGGAAAGGGGGCGGCATGAATCTGCCCTCTCACGCTAGGCGGTTGAAGTCGTCGCTTGAGGAGCTTGGCGATTTTACGACCACCATTCGCGTGATTCCCATTTCGCTGATGGCCGTGGTGATTGGCGCCCTGGGAGCATGCGTGGCGTGGCTTCTGCTCAAAATGATCGGCGCTTTTACGAATATCGCCTACTATCACCGGCTCAGTGCCGCCTTTGTCTCGCCGGCCGATAACCATCTAGGTGTCTACGCAGTTGCAGTGCCTGTTATCGGGTCCATTATCGTGGGGTTCATGGCGCGTTATGGATCGGAACAAATCCGCGGGCACGGCATCCCCGAGGCAATTGAGTCTATTCTGATGAGCGGCAGCCGCGTCAAGCCGCGGTTGGCCATCCTTAAGCCACTCTCGGCGGCAATTTCCATCGGCACGGGAGGCCCATTCGGCGCCGAAGGCCCCATCATCATGACTGGCGGGGCTTTTGGATCGATGATCGCCCAGCTCTTCCATCTCACCAGTATGGAGCGGAGAACGTTGCTGGTCGCGGGAGCGGCCGCGGGCATGTCGGCGACGTTCGCGGCTCCGCTTGCCTCTGTATTGATCGGTGTCGAGCTCCTGTTATTCGAGTGGAAGCCACGCAGCGCCATTCCCGTGGCCCTGGCCAGCGCAACAGCCTGCGTGCTGAGGCGCTACCTGCTCGGGCTGGGTCCGCTGTTCCCGGTTCCGGCCCACCCCGTCTTTATCGGTCCGCGAGGCCTTAGCGGCTGTGTCGTGGCCGGGCTGGCTGCCGGAGCGCTCTCGGCGCTCCTCACCCTCGGGGTCTACGCCGCCGAAGACCTGTTCAAGAAACTACCGATTCATTGGATGTGGTGGCCGGCAATCGGCGGGGTCTTTGTGGGATTGGGAGGACTGATCTTTCCGCAGGCGCTGGGCGTTGGATATGACACCATCCGATTGCTGCTCGGGGGAGACGCCCCGCTCAAGATCGTTGTGGGAGTTCTTCTGGTCAAGTCCGTTATTTGGATGATTTCGCTGGGGTCGGGGACTTCGGGCGGCGTGCTTGCGCCGTTGCTGATGATGGGAGCGGCTCTGGGCGGCATCGAGAGGATCGTTTTTTCGCACTTCGGGCTGCCGCACTTCGGCGCGGGGTTCTGGCCGCTGGTCAGCATGGGAGCCATCCTGGGAGGCACCATGCGCTCGCCCTTCACAGGCATTGTCTTCGCCATCGAATTGACTCACGACATCAATATGCTGATGCCGCTTCTGGTGGCCTGCTTCCTCGCCCATGCCTTTACGGTGCTCACACTGAAACGCTCCATTCTGACGGAGAAGATTTCCCGGCGCGGTTATCATTTGAGCCGCGAATACGCGGTCGATCCTCTCGAAATTCTGTTCGCGAAGGAAGTGATGCGCACCAACGTGGTCGCTTTGCCCGGGATGGAAACGCTTGAGGAAGCGCGAGGAATGATTCGAAGCAAGCCGCGTCCTCAAGGCCAATATCTCTTCCCTGTAGTGAATTCGGAGAATCGTTTGATTGGAGTGGTCACCCGGACGGAGCTATTCAAGCGTTTTGAAGAGAATGATGGCGTGGTGCTGGAAACCCGGCTCTCGGAGATTGCGCTTGCAGACCCGGTCGTGGCCTTTGCCGATGAGCCTCTCCGCGTGGTCGTGGAGCGAATGGCCGAGACGGGCTTTACCCGTCTTCCGGTTCTGGACCGTCAATCGGAGCGGCGGCTGGCGGGCATGATCTCGCTGAACGATCTTCTTCACGCGAGAACGCAAAATCTGACAGAAGAGCGTGAGCGCCAGAGAGCGCTGCGGATTCACATGCCGTTCCCGGGCTGGATGAAGCCGTCCAATTCCCCAATGGCCGAAGAATTGGATCATTCAAAGCAATTGTGATTGCATTGTAAGCCGGCTATTCGCCGTTTCCTGCAACATTCCCGCCCCAATGCCTGCTCCTATACTGGAAGTGCGATGTTCTTCGCTGCGAGGGCTTCCTCGAAATTGAAATATTGGGTTGGCATTGAGGGGCTGTTTAGGCGCTTTTTCGCGTGGCTCGCGCGCCGGATGCCCAACGAACGGCAGCGCCTGCTGCTGATTACGATCGCGGCGGGTGGGTTGTGCGGGTTGTCGGCAGTCGCATTTCACATCAGTTGCCAGTTCCTATATGGATTTCTGATCGATCGCGCTGCGGCGGCTCCGGGCCATTCGTGGGTCTGGTGGACGATTCTTACGCCCGCTCTCGGCGGGCTGGTGGTCGGTGTTGGACTGACCTATTGGGTTCCGGCGGCGGCGGGCAGCGGCATTCCCCAGGTCAAGTCGGCGTACACGTTCCGTTTCGGCTCTATATCGTTCCGGGAAACCGTGGGCAAGTTCGTTTTGTGCGCGTTTCAGCTGGGAACAGGAGCATCGCTGGGCGTAGAGGGGCCGACGGTGCAGATTTGCGCCGGAGTGAGCAGCTTTCTGTCGCGCGTGGCGAGGCTGAGTCCCAAGAATCGGCGACGAATGACGTCGGTAGGCATGGCGGCGGGAATTGCCGCGGCCTTTAACGCGCCCATCGCGGCTTTCACCTTTACGCTGGAGGAACTGATTGGCAGCCTCGACCAGACCATGCTTTCCGGCGTGATCGTGGCCGCGGCGCTGGCAGCCGTAGTAGAGCACAGCATTCTGGGGTCGAACCCCATCTTTCACGTGCCCAAACTGCAATCCTACGTTCTCGCCAACTCCTCGTCACTAATCTGGTATGCTCTGCTCGGCCTGCTGGCGGCCATTGTTTCGGTCGCGTTCACCGATTCGCTGCTGTGGCTGCGTGGATGGTTTAAGGGCCTCAGCAAGGTTCCGAAGTGGGTTCGGCCGGCAATCGGCGGAGCGGCAACGGGCAGCTTCGCGGTGGCGGCAATCTATTTCTTCCACTTGAATGGAATCGCCGGCGACCCGTACAAAACCCTTACGCAGGCGCTCCTCGGCAATCTGCCCGTCACCGCGATGGCGGTCTTGTGCATTCTGAAGCTGGCCGCCACGGTTACGTCGTATTCAAGCGGAGGTTCGGGCGGCATCTTCGCTCCGGCACTCTTTATGGGCGGAATGCTGGGCGGCGCGGTCGGCTACCTTGATGTAACGGTCTTCCACCACCCGGCCGATTCGATCGGGGCGTTCGCCGTGGTAGGCATGGGCGCGGTGTTTGCCGGCATTGTGCGCGCGCCCATGACCTCGATTCTCATCATCTTTGAGATGACCGGTGGATACGGGCTGGTGCTGCCGTTGATGATCGCCAATATGAGCGCGTTCGCGCTGGCGCGTCACTGGCGCCACACGCCGGTGTACGAGGCGCTCCTGGAGCAGGACGGAATCTTCCTGGATCAGAGGCACAGACCGCATGGGCCGGCCGGGCAGGCGGGCGTGCCTGTGGAGGAGGTGCGCGCGGATTCAGCCGTATAACGGCCGGGGATGAAGCAATTGTCTGAAATTGGCGTCTTGGGTGGAAGTGCCGCTGTTTCGCAGCTCTGCCGTTGGCGCCGCGGCCACCGCTAACGCGAAACGACCTGCATTTCTCGCAAGAACCAAGCGAGATGACAATCCGGCCTCGAAACAACGGATTTAGACCGACAGCGGAAATGTGCGGGTCTGGAGACCCGCACTACTGCCGGCCTACCACCCCAACGACGAAGGCCTGTCATTGGGGGCCCCGGCCTGGATGCCGGCATGTGGTTTCGCCTTAAGCTACCGCGGCTCCACGTTGTAGAGGAAGTAGGCGCGCAGCTCGAGGTAGGGCCCGTGGAATTCCGTGGGGAGGGGTGGATAGCTGGAGCCGGTAATGGCGCCCCAGGCAGCGCGGTCCAGACCGGTGTCGCCGGAGCGGCCGTCCAGCTGCATGTCGGTCACCTGGCCGTTGGGCAGAACCTTGAAGCGGACAGCCACCACGCCTTGTTTGAGAATGGGCGGGTTGACCTCGTCGGGGATCAGGGGATCCCAAGTCATCTGCGTGATGTAGTGCCAGCGCTGCAGCCAGTTGTTGAAATCCACGCCTTGCGTGTCAGACAGGACCTCGATGCCGCCGGTGCCGGCTCCGGGATGCATGCGGAGCCCGGCGCCCCCACCCTGATTGCCGTAGTTTTGCTGGCCCTGACCGCGCATGGCCTTCTGCATGTCCTCGCGGAGCTGATCCGCTGGGTTTTGCGGGCCCATGGCGAAGTTGGGCTTGGCCGGGACGGCAGCAGGCCGCGGCGCCTCGACCTGCGATTGGGACTGCGGAGGAGGCGGAATGGGCTGCGACGTCTGCGGCTTCGGTTGTTCCTGGACCTGTGGCTGTTGCTGGGGCGGCGGAGGCGCCGGTGGAGCGAGCTTCTTCATCTGCTCCATCGTCTGTTTGTCGATCAGGGGGTGCTGCAGCGGCGAGACCGGCTTGGGCGGCTTAATAAACGGCGTATCGAGATAGGTGAAGTTCTGGTGGTCCCTGCTGCGGCTGGAATCGACCACATTCGGGACTTTGACGAACCGGGGAAGAAGGAAAAGGGCAAGGAGAATCGCGATGTGCACGAGGATCGCCCAGAGCATTCCCTCGCGCAGCCGCGCCCAGCGCCGCTCGTCTTCGAGCTCGCCGATCATCTCCAGCAGCTCGTGAGTATCGTAGTCGATCCAGCGCGAACTGCGCGCGACGGGGGCGCGAGGTCCTTCGGGCTCAGGGGTTCGATCTGGGGTCTGACGGGGGGCCGGATTGGGGTTCAGGGCCGGGCTTGGGCTTGGGCTCGAGGACAGGTCCAAACCCAGGCCCAGAAGCGGGCCAGACTTCCGGGAAGAAGCCGGTTTCGGAGCGGACGTATCCAATGCAGGACCGTCCGATTGCGGGCTCGACTCGGCTGGTCCCTTGGGCTCGTTCACTTTGGCTGGCGCTTCGCTAGTGGGCATTCGATCCCGAGGAGCTTCCGGCGCTCCTGATTCGAGTCCTTCCTGTCTATTCTCTCATCTCTTGTGATGCAGCGCGCAGGACCGCGCCTCGTACAATGGTTTTCGGCAGACCTTAATGAATTGACGCAGAACTGGCCGGAAGGGGGACAGCGTTTGAAGCGGTTTTTTGCGCACTTTATGGCGGAATGGAAGCTGGTGATTCTGCCGGCGCTGTTGAAATGGGGGATTTGGGGAGTGGGCGCGGTCGCGGTTCTCGACTCATCGAGCATTCCGGTTCCCATGGACGCGATTCTCGCTTTATATATTTGGAACGACAAGCGCCATTTCTGGCTCTATTGCCTGATGGCGGCGGCGGGCTCGGCAATCGGGGGTCTCGTACCCTACGCGCTGGGCCGCGCCGGGGGCGAACTTTTCCTGCTCAAGCGCGTGAACCGCGCCCGTTTTGAGCGTCTGCGCGACCGCTTTCAGCGCCAGGAGTTCCTGGCGGTCTTGATTCCCTCCATGATGCCTCCGCCATGGCCGTGGAAGGTCTTTGTTTTTGCAGCCGGCGTTTTTGAGATGCGGATCGCGCAGTTCCTGCTGGCCGTTCTTGTGGGAAGGATGCTGCGCTGGCTGGCTCTTTCGCTGCTTGTGCTCGAGCTCGGGCCGGGCGCAGTCGATCTGGTGGCGCGCCACGCGCTGCCTACCGTTCTCATCGTGGGCATGCTCGCGGTTGTGGGATTCGCGTGGTGGTGGATGAAAAAGAAGCGCGCCGGGAAGCTGTTGGAAGATTGACGAGGCTCCGGGCCGTATTCAACCAAGGGTTCAATTAACGCTCAATCATTATTCAATCCAGGATCTTTATGATTTCGGTGAGGTCCCGGTTCCACGAGATCAATAAATTCTTTCGCTGGAGCAAAGAATCTACCGTTGCACCCGGCCATTCATGATCTCTCCGGCGTCGTCACGGTTATCGACGATGTAGACCCAGCCACCGAGCGGGGCGCGGCCCACGGGGCTGCGGGTGGCCAGGAACGCATAATCAAAGCGCAGGTCGGTAAACTCGACGGTCGTCCACGCGCGGCCAGACGCCAGATTCGGAGGGGCCAAGCCGGCCACAGGCTCCTGACCCACATCGCGAACCACGGCCCACGTCCCCCAATCCAGATACACGCGCCCCAGCAGCGTCCGCTTGGCCGCCTCTACCGCCGGCGTGTCGGCGGGCTTGTACATCACGTCGCGGTGCGGGTCGCTCTCAATCGATCCGGTGCGGGTGTCGATCTCGGCGGTCTGGTAAAAATCGGCGGTTTCGAGAATCGCATGCCAGCGGAAGGGATTCACAGGGTACGGCTCGGCGGCGATGCGCGTGATCGGCACGGAGGTGACGTTCGTGTTTTGGATCGTGGCCAGCGCCTGCGCGTGCTCTGCCCAGCGCCAGCAGCCCAGTGCTGTCATCGCGGCAAGAGCGAAGATGGCCCAGCCTCGGCCGCGAAACGGCTTCCGGCGCGCGCCGATTTCGCGGTCGGTCAGGCCGAGGACCCACGGCATGAAGAAGGCCAGGAAAAAGAAGACATAAAGCAGGGGCTCGGCGATAAATACGAAGCTGCCAGCGTACCAGCGGGGATTGAAAGGGAAGAAGGGACGCAGGCCGTAGTTGTTGGTCCAGTCGAGCAGCAGGTGGCTGAGCGCAGCGAGGAAGGCGGTTGCGTAGAGCCAGCCCCAGTGAACTGGCTGGCGCGATGGGGACCGGCTAACTGAGGAAGCGCCGGTTTGGGATGCGGACTCCAACGCTTGTGCTGTCCCAGCCTTTTCATCCGCCGCGGCGGAAGGCCGTGAAAAGGATGGGGCACCTTTGGCTGGTGCTCTGCGCCAACGGTGAAAGAGCCATACTGCACCCACAACCACGCCGGCGACAACGGGCACGGCCCAGAACGTGTGCGTGATGCCGCGATGGTGCTTGAGCCCCTCGACCGGCCCGGAGAATCCCCAAAAAATGTCCAAATCGGCGGCTTCGGCGGCCAGCACCGCGGCCACAGTGGCGTAGGCGGTCTTGCGGTTGAATCCGGCGCGGCCAATGCAGGCGCCAGTAAGGAAATGCGTGACAGGTTCCATTGTTGCAGGCGACCCTGCATAGAGAATGACATATGGGCTAAGCGCGGAACCAGAAGGAACTCATTTTTGCGTTATGGCGGCGAGGCGGAGCCGGACGCGGTTCGCCTACAATCAGGGATGGATTCGCAGGCTGTTCTGAGGGCCCATACCGCCATGATGTATTTGCAAGTCAATTGGATAAAGAGGAGCATTTTGAATACCGGAATTGCGATTGCTATGGGCGCCGCTGCGGCAGCCGCGCAGGCGCCAACTGCCCCAGCCGGCTTTGGCCCGGGCAATCCCTTTTATGCGCCCAGCACGCTGCCGTTCCAGGCGCCGCCTTTCGACAAGATCAAAGACAGCGACTATCAGCCGGCCATCGACGCCGGCATGGCGCAGCAGATCGAGGAGGTGGAGGCGATCGCCAACAACCCCGCGCCGCCGACCTTTGAAAACACGTTCGTGGCGCTGGAGCGCTCGGGCCAATTGCTTGACCGCGCGTCGGCTGCGTTCAACTGCGTGACCGGCGCGAACACCGATGACGATTTGCAGAAGGTGCAGGAGTACGAAGCGCCGCGGCTGGCCGCGCACCAGGATGCAATTTACCTGAACGCCAAGCTGTTTGCGCGGGTGAAGGCGATCTACGAGAAGCGCGCTTCGCTCAGTCTCGATCCCGAATCGCTGCGGCTGGTGGAGTACGACTACCAGCAGTTTGTGAAGGCCGGCGCCAATCTTTCCGACGCCGACAAGGCCAAGCTGAAGAAGATCAACGAAGAAGATTCGACGCTTGAGAACGCCTTCATGAACAAACTGCTGGCGGCGACAAAGGCGGGCGCGTTCTCGACCACTGACCCGAAGGCGCTGGCCGGACTGAGCGAGGCGCAGATGGCGGCGGCTGCGCAGGACGCGCAGGCGCGCAAGCAGCAGGGATGGGTGGCGCCGCTGCAAAACACCACGCAGCAGCCCGATCTGACCTTCCTGACCGATCGCGCCACGCGCAAGGCGATCTTTGAGAACTCCTGGAACCGCACCGAGCGCGGCGACGCCAACGATACGCGCTCGACCATTGCGCGGCTGGCGCAGCTTCGCGCTGAGAAGGGCGCGCTGCTGGGGTTCCCGAACTTTGCGGCGTGGAATTTGACCGACCAGATGGCGAAGACGCCGGAGGCGGCGATCCAATTCCTGGATGCGCTGGTGCCGGCGTCGACGGCGAGGGCCGGCCGCGAAGCCAAGGACATTCAGGCGCTCATAGACGCGCAGCATGGCGGTTTCGCGCTCGAGCCGTGGGACTGGGAGTTCTATGCCGAACAGGTGCGCAAGGCCAAGTACGATTTGGACGAGTCGCAGATCAAGCCCTACTTCGAGTTGAACAGCGTGCTTGAAAACGGCGTTTTCTACGCCGCTCACGAGCTTTACGGCCTTGCGTTCAAAGAGCGCAAAGACATTCCGGTCTATCAGCCGGACGTGCGCGTATTTGAAGTCTTTGACGCCGGCGGCACGCCGCTGGCGCTGTGGTACTGCGACTACTTCAAGCGCGACAACAAAAATGGCGGAGCGTGGATGGACAGCTTGGTTGACCAATCGAAGCTGCTGGGCCAGTTGCCCGTGGTCTTCAACGTAGCCAACTTCGAAAAGCCCGCGCCGGGGCAGCCCGCACTGCTCAGCTTCGACGATGTGACCACGATGTTTCACGAGTTCGGCCATGCGTTGCACGGCATGTTCGCGAACACCATGTATCCCGGCCTGTCGGGTACGCAGGTGCCGCGCGATTTTGTCGAGTTTCCCTCGCAGTTCAACGAGCACTGGGCCAGCTATCCGGCGGTCTTTGCGAACTACGCGAAGCATTACAAGACCGGCGAGCCCATGCCCGCGGAGCTGGCGGCGAAGATTGAAAAATCCAAGACCTTCAACCAGGGCTACGATCTGACGGAGATTCTAGCGGCGGCCAGCCTGGACATGGAGTGGCACATTTTGCCGGCGAGCGCGCCGCTCCAGAATCCCGACACGTTCGAGACCGAGGCGTTGAAGAAGACGCACCTCGACATCAGCTACGTCCCGCCGCGCTACCGCTCGAGCTACTTCCTGCACATATGGGCCAACGGTTACCAGGCCGGCTACTATGCCTACCTGTGGAGCGAGATGCTGGACGATGACGCCTTCCAGTGGTTTCTCGATCATGGCGGCATGACGCGCGCCAACGGCGACCGCTTCAGGCAGATGGTGCTGTCGCGCGGCAACACCGAGGATTTGGAAAAGATGTACGAGGCGTGGCGTGGCGCGCAGCCAGACTGTGAGCCACTGATGAAGTTCCGCGGGCTGAAGGAAACGGAGGGAGCGAAGTAAGTGAGTGACCCACCCGACGCGCGCAAAATCGAGAAGCTGCGGGAGGAACTTCGCCGCCACGAGCACCTCTACTACGTCCTCGACGCGCCCGAGATCTCCGACGCCGAGTACGATGCGCTGATGAACGAGCTTAAGCGGCTGGAGGCGGCGCATCCCGACCTGGTGACGCCGGACTCGCCGACGCAGCGCGTGGGCGGCAAGCCGGCCGAGGGTTTCAAAAAGGCGCAGCACTCGCGGCCCATGCTTTCGCTCGACAACGCCTTCTCGGCCGAGGAACTTGCCGATTGGGACCGGCGCGTACGCGGGCTGGCTGGAAATCTGCCTGTCGAATACACCGTCGAGTTGAAGCTCGACGGCCTGAGCGTGGCGCTCGGTTACGAGCCGGACAAAGACGGAGAAAAAGACCCCGGGGTCCGGCTCGTTTCGGGCCTGACGCGGGGCGACGGGCAGACCGGCGAAGACGTCACCTCGAACATTCGCACCATCCGCAGCGTGCCACTAAGCATTGCCTCAAGCCTCATCCAAAGAGTCCACCTCCCGCATGGAGCATTCGAGGTGCGCGGCGAAGTGGTGATGCCGGCAAAGGCCTTTGAACTCCTGAATGAGGAGCGCGAGCGAGACGGGTTGCCGTCGGCGGTAAATCCGCGCAACGCCGCCGCGGGTACGCTGCGCACGCTAGAGCCCAGCATTGTCGCCAACCGGCGGTTGGTTTTCTTCGCGTACTTTTTGCTCGTGGAAGGCGAGTACTTCGCCGCCGGTCAAACGGCTACACTCGATGCGCTCACAGCGCTCGGCTTTCGCGTGAACCCGCACCGCGGGCGCGTCGGCACAGTCGAGGAGATGGTCAAGTTCATCGACGATGCCGAGAGAAAGCGCGCCACGCTGGGCTACGAGATCGACGGCGTGGTGCTGAAGGTGGACTCGCACGCCACGCAGCAGCGGCTCGGCTATACCGGCCGCGCGCCGCGCTGGGCCATCGCCTACAAGTTCACGGCCAAATCGGCAGTCACGCAGGTCGAGGACATTTTGATCACCGTGGGACGCACCGGCAAGCTGACACCGACCGCTATGCTCACGCCTGCCTTTATCGGCGGCGTGACCGTGAGCCGCGCCACGCTGCATAACGCCGACTTCATCGAGCGGCTCGGTTTGCTGATCGGCGACTGGGTGAAAGTGGAACGCGGCGGAGACGTGATTCCCAAAGTAGCGGAAGTGATCGAGGACGCGGAGCATCCCAGAGGGACCCGGAAGTTTGTCTATCCCTCGAATTGCCCGGAGTGCGGCAACCCCGTGGTCCGCGTGGAAGGAGAAGTGGATTGGCGCTGCGTAAACACCGACTGCCCGGCGAAGCTGCGCGAATCGCTGTTGCACTTTGGCGCGCGCGGGGTGATGAACATCGAGGGATTGGGAGATGCGGCGGTGCAGCAGTTGTTGGATCGGGGCCTGGTCCATAGCGTGGCCGATCTTTACTCGCTGACCGAGGACCAACTGATCGGGCTGGAGCGGTTCGCAGAAAAGTCGGCGCGGACGCTGCTCAAGGAGATTGAAGGTTCGAAGCGCGCGGGCCTGGCACGTGTGCTGATGGGACTCGGTATCCGCTTTGTTGGCGAACGCACCGCTGAGTTGCTGGCGCAGGAGTTCGGCTCCATCGATGCGCTGATGGCCGCTACAGTCGAAGATCTGGAACGCGTTGAAGAGGTTGGGCCACGCATCTCGCAGGCCATTTTGGAGTTTTTTTTGGCAGACGCCAATCGCGCGCTCGTTGCAAGCCTGAAATATGCCGGCGTGGATATGACAGCGGAGAAAAAAGTGCGCTCCGCGCAGCTTGCGGGACTGACCTTTGTGTTGACCGGCACGCTGCCCACGCTCACCCGCGAGGAAGCCAAGCAGAAGATCGAGGCGGCCGGCGGAAAAACTGCGGGCTCGGTGAGCAAAAAGACCAGTTACGTAGTGGCCGGCGAAGAGGCTGGCTCGAAGCTCGATAAGGCGCGCGAGCTGAAAGTTCCCGTGATTGACGAAGCCGGACTGCTGGCGCTGCTTGCGGGGCAGAGCCCGGCAAGGTAATCGATTTCCGCGGCTTTTACTCTGGAATCGGACGCAATTTCTCTGCGCGAACTGGCCTCGCAAGCAGCATCGGAAGCAGGGCCAGGATGGCAAAAATCAGATCGAGCCACATAAAGGATAAAAGGCCTTTCTATGCGCAGACTCTAAGCGCTGGAGCGGCGCCGCTCGGCGATATCGGGACGGTTCTCGATGGCGCGCATTTCGCGTTCGCGCTCTCGCTCCCAGGCCTCGGCGCGCCAGTTCCGCGCAGAACGCGGCTTCCCTTCGTGCAGAGGCGGAGGGCTCTCGGAATACGGCCGCGAAGGCGTGGTCACAAGTTCGGGCTGGGGACGAAAGACGTGTTCGGGCGCGACGGGCGCGGGCGGCGTGAGCAATCGCGCCGAGGATTCCGAATCAGCATAGGCCCCGCTCGACGTGAGGCTGGCATCGATTACCGCCGGCGCTTGCACCGCGGCTTCAGCCGGATCCGCCTTGTGCTGCTGTCGTACGGCAATCGTTTTGGCCATGAACTCGTCCACCAGTTTGTGGAGGCAGGTTTGCCCGCAGAGATGCTTCGAGCCAGGGCGCTGCCGGCGGCGCGAGTTCCAACTGCTGACGCGCAACTCACCGTTCTGCTCGTAGGCGACAAACCAGTGGTTGGTCTGCCGTTTCTCCGTTGCGCAGATATCGCACGATATTGTCTGCCGGATCACCTCAAATTCCTCGCCCCGTGGCAAATCTTCCTTAAGATGCCAGGATGTTCCTGCATCTATTTCATCGTGCATCGGGAGGAATGAGCGAGGCCGGAGAAAAAACAATGCAGATGCGATCCAAAACTGAACAAAAGAGCGAAGGATCGCCCTGAAACGGAACAAGCGGCGCGGGATCTCGCAAGATCGCAACACGCACAGAAAAGGCGCAGCGACGGGCGCGCTCTGGGAAGAAAAACCAGGCTGGGCGGGGAACGCCAATCCTGCGCAGCAGACTACTGGCCGGTTGCGAAATAGCCCTTCTTGGCGCGTACCTGGTAGCGCCGGTCATAGCAATAGAGATAAATCGTTCGATAGGCGCCATCCGTCTTGAAATCGGCGGGGGTATAGACGAGCGCATACTGGCTGCGCAGTTCCTGTTCGATGTCTTTGAAGCTCGTCGCCATATCCTGCACTGAAGGAGGCCAGAAGACCTCGCCGCCGGTTTGTTCAGCCAGTTGCTGGAGAACCTTGTCACCTGGGCCGCGGCTGGGCGTCCAATTGGTACTGATGGCGTAGATGATGGTCTCCGCGCGCTCGCATTCCTTGATGGCTTCGGGAAGGTAGACACGGCTTTGGTTGTCATCGCCGTCGGAGATGAGGATGATGGCTTTGCGTACGGGTTCCGGCCCCCGCTCAGTGAGCATCTTGTCGCGGCAGGCCATATAGACAGCGTCGTAGAGCGCGGTGCCGCCGCCAGGGTTCAGCCTGTTGATGCCCGTCTCCAAAGCGTCCGGATCGTTGGTCCAGTCCGCCGTGATCGTCGGAGTCACATCGAATCCCATGACGAAGGCGCGGTCGCTGCGCGCCTTGAGCACCTGCAGCAGGAACTCTGTGGCCGACTGCTGCTCAAACTGGAAGCGGGATTTGATGGATGAGCTGGCGTCGATAACTACGCCCACGCGCAGCGGCAGATTGATCTGCTGGTGAAACGAGTTCACCCTGGCCGGCGCTTTTTGGTTATCCAAAAGAGCAAAATCGCTTTGACCCAGGTTTGGAATGTAATGCCCGTGCTTGTCGGTAACGGTGAAGATGAGGCTGACTTCGTTGACGCCGAGCCGAATGGTCGGTGTGTTCATATCGGTCGGCGCGGGCTGGTCCGGCTGCGCGGCCGCAGCTTGTGCGGGCTGCCCGCCGGTGTTTTGCGCGGGTTGCTGGGCAAGCGCCGCGGTCGAAGGAAACGCCGCCAGCGCCAGGCATAGGAGCTGCCTGTCGCCCGGATTCTGAGCTGCCTGAGACGAGTACAGATTTCTGAGCATCACTCTCTTATTTTAACAACCAGAGCGCTGGCGTGCGCCTTGGGCTTTTGCGCCGATAGCGCGCGCTGTCACGGGGGTGAATGGGACTGCCGGAGCCGCATCGAGCCGGTTGAGGAATGCCGTCAACTCCTCAGGCAGCGGCGCCTCAAGCAGGAGCGGCTTTCCCGTTAAAGGGTGAGCGAATTCGAGCTTGGCCGCGTGAAGAAAGTTGCGTCCCAGGCGAAGTGATTCCGGGGCAACTTTACTCCCCGGCGACCCCGGCTCTCCCAGCCGCCCATCGCCCACCAGCGGAACCCGGGTTTTCAACTTCGTGGCGCGGGAGGGCGCGGCAGCAAGTTGCTGATCAATGAGTTGCGCCCTGCCGCCATAGAGCGTGTCGCCCACCACAGGGTGCCCAATCGACGCCATGTGCACACGGATCTGATGTGTGCGGCCCGTCTCAATGCGCACGCGGAGCAAGGTGAACTTGCCGAAGCGAGTCGCCAGGCGGCGCACGACTTCGTAGTGCGAGACCGCCGTACGTGCATTCGCGCCGGGCCGAGTGGTCATGCGCGTGCGCCGCACAAGGTCGCGGCTCACTGCGGCGCTGATGGTACCCTTCTCGCGCACCACGGCGCCCTCGACAAGCGCGATATAGGTTTTTTGAATGCGGCGGCCTGAAAACATGGCGCCGAGGGCAGCATGGGCGCGGTCGTTCTTGGCCACGACAATCAGCCCGCTGGTGCTCTTGTCGAGCCGGTGCACAATGCCGGGCCGCAGCTGGCCGCCTGTTGAGGAGAGCAATTTGAAGCGGTGCAACAACGCGTTCACCAGCGTTCCGCTGCTGCGTGCGGCAATATTCTGTCCCGCCCCTGCGTGCACCATCATGCCGGCCGGCTTGTTCACCACGGCCATGCCGGCGTCTTCGTAAACAACGTCGAGCGGTATGGCTTCAGGCACTGCATGGAGGGGCGCTGGATGCGGCTCGCCGGTGATGGTAATGCGCTCGCCACCGCGCAGCTTCAGCGATGGCTTCTCTCGTCGGCCCCCCTGTCCGCTATCGACCAGCACATCGCCTTGCGCGATGAGCAGTTGCACGCGCGAGCGGCTGACGCCCGCAAGCTGCGCGGCGAGAAATCGGGCGAGAAATATGTCAAGGCGCTGCGATCGCGCCTCGGCGGGAACATCGATCGTGCGCAAGGCGCTCATGTGGATTCCCGGCCTTCACCGGACGGCGCGGCGTGGTCAGGAATCGTATCGGGAGCAGCGTGTGACGCGCGTTTGCGCTCGAGCAGAACCAGCGCGCCTGCGAGCACCAGCACGACGGCGGCAATCTGCGGCCCGTCGATAGCGCGCGAGAGGAACGAGCCGCGGCCCTCCGGATCGCGCCACAATTCGGTCAGGTAGATCGCCACTCCGGCCCCCATCAACCACAGGCCGGCCACGTCGCCCGGGCGGCGCTCGACCGGAAGCCAGACCCAAAGGAGAATGCCGAGCGCGAGGAAGGCCATGGCCGCGTACACCTGCACAGGATGCAGCGGAATGCCCAGCGGCGTGCCGCTCCAAATCGCGGCCAGGGTTTGAGTGTAGGTGACAGCCCACGGCACGCCGGGCCCGGCTTCGGCGCCGTAGCCCGAGCCTGCCGCAAGCGCGCCCAGTTGCTCGAAGGCGAAACCGAAGGCCAGGGGCGGAGCCAGCGCGTCAGCCGTCGCGAGGAAGGGAAGCTTGCTCCAGCGCGCGTACCACGCGGCGCAACCGGCTCCCGCCAGCGCGCCCACGCCCACCAAAAGCGGATGATGTACCATCGCCAGGCCCAGCAGCCATGCGGGATGCGAGCGCAACGCGCTCCAGTTGGCGGCGACCAGTACCAGCCGCACGGCTGCCAGCGCCGCAAACAGGCTCAGGATGCAGAGATTCCAAACTTTAGCAGCGTCAATGTGCGCGATGCGCGCCGTGCGCTGCGTGAGGACCAGCGCCAGCAGCACTCCCAGCGCGGCCACGGCGCCGTAGGAAGGGATGAGAACTGCGCCGATGTGAAAGAGAACTGGATGCACTGAAGCCAGAATACAGCGAGTTGGCGAGTCAGCGAGTCGGCCGGTCAGCAAGCCAGCGAGTTAGCAAGTCCGCGATAGAAGCGTGATGTGGATGCAGGGCAGGGGGAGAATTTAACTTTCAGCGAGTGCGCAGAGATAATTTTTGCGCGAAGTAGAATCCGGCCCGCTGGGCCGTGGGCAATGCGCTGGTGAACCCGTCCTAAGACGGTGGAGTTCTCCGCGGTTCATTAGGCATTCCGGACTGGCGGACACGGCACACAGAACCGATTGTCGAGTCGAACCCCTGTTCATTGAATGTTGGTTCAACCAGCGTTGACCACCCACCTGCTTTGCAGGCCGGTTTCTAATGCGGATAGTATGGGTCCGCGCGAAGAATTGCAAGTCTTGCGCAATGTAACTAAAGTGTGATACTTTCCTTCGCTTTGCTGTTTTGGAACGGCTCGCCCAAAACGGGAAGGAAGGCTCGGATTCCGCTTCCTGCAGATTCTTCGGCTGCGGGAGCAGGCTTGCGGTTCGCAAGTTCGACTGCCTGCGCAATCATCTTCTGCAACTTGCCTTCGATGTCCGCCTCGCCGACGCGCTGATCTTCGAGCAGCGAAGACGGGGAAGGGACTCGATGGAAAGGGACTCGATCAGTTGGAGGCTTTGGCTGAGTCCCTCGGGGAGATCAGCGCCATCATTTGATTCTGGCGATCCCAATAGAGAACCCCATTGAGCTCCGCACCTACAAGCACGCTGAAGGAGGTGATGTAGAGCCAGACCAGGGTAGCGATGCCGGCGGCAAAGGATCCGTAGATTCTGGAATAATCGGCGAGGCGGGTGACGTACCATCCGTAGGCTAGCGTGGCGGGGAACCAGATCAGCGTGCCCGTGACGGCGCCGGGCAGGACCCAGAGCCAATGCTCGGTGCGCTTGGTGCCGAAATGATAAAGGGCGGTGAGGACGCCGAGGATGGCAAGGAAGGTGATCGTCCAGCGGGCCATGCGCCAGAAAAAGATCACGATATGACGCAATTCGTGGCCGGCGTTATCGATCATCCACAACTCAATCGGGTGGCCGAAGACAACCACCATCGAGGCCAGCGCCAGCGGAACCAGCACGATGGGCACCAGCAGGAGGGCTCGTCCGCGGCGTCCCCAAAAGCCCCAGCCCTCGGACGGCAGGCGGTAAGCGCGGCGAAAGCCCTCCATAAGCGAGAGCATGACGCCGAGCCCGGCAAAAAGGCTGAGGGAGGTGGCGGAGAGAACGACCTGGTTGGAATGGATCTGGTGATTGAGGATGGAGGATTGGACGAGGTCAAAGGTGCCGGTGGGCAGGAACTGCTGGAGGACGCCCCGCGTCTCGCCCACCAACGTGGGGCCCACCTTGACCTGGGCTATCAGGGTGGTGAAGACCAGGACGGCGGGGAAGAGCATGAGGATACCGGAGTAAGCCGCGGCTTTGGCCGTATTCAAGACGTCGTGAGCAAGGGCCTGCAGCAACGCCTCACGGATTTTGACTAAATAGACCCTCATGCCTGTCTAGGCCAGACTAGAGCATTTGCTGGGCTTTAGGTGAAAAGTCTTTGAAAAATCGACGTTAAGGGGGTCGCGAACAACATCTCTCTCGAAAAGGACTGCCTCTTCACGCACATTTTTTTCTTGTCCCATTGCCCTTATGCACACGTGGTCATGGGCCAATGTCCTAAAATGCTGCGGGGGGTTGATGCGCCATGAATTCAGCTTTCAGGGAGCCTTGCCGTCTATTCCTTCTCCTCCTGCTGATTGCGGGAATTTTTTCCACGGTTTGGCCCGCCGCAGGCCAGCGGCCGGTCCCTCAGCCCGGTTCCAATCTGTCGCCTGCGGCACGCGCAGTAATTGACCGGCTCGCCAGTCTGGGTGAACTGCCCGCCGGCACATGGAAGATGCACAAGGGCGATCTGGCGCACGGCGAATCTCTGAATCTGGACGAAAGCGGATGGCAGGCGGTTGCCCCGGGCGAGAAGGCGCCGACCGATGCGGTCTGGTTTCGCCAGACCATTCAAGTCCCGGAGACGCTGCACGGCTACGACCTGACCGGCGCGCGCATCTGGTTCCAGTTCCACGCCAGCGCCAATGGCCCCATGCCCGAGATGCTCTACTTCAACGGCCGGCGCGTGGCCATGGGCGATGACCTGGAGCCAATTGTGTTGTTCGATGACTCCAGGCCCGGCGACAAGGCCGTTGTTGCTGTCAAACTGCTCCAAACCGTGGACACCAAGGAGTTCCACGGCGCCACTCTGCGCATCGACTTTCCTCAAAGCCGGCCCAACCCCGACGATTTGCGGCAGGAGTTTCTTTCCGCTGCCGTGCTGCTTCCCTCGCTTGCACCCGGCGACTCGAGCAAGCCCGGTGGCAGCACGAATATCGACACGTTGAACGCGGCCATCGGCGCCGTGGACCTGAGTGCATTGGATGCGCACGACCAATTGAAGTTCGATGCCAGCTTGAAAACCGCGCAAACCCGGCTTGAGGCGCTCAGGCCGCTGCTGCAGACGGCGACGTTTCATCTCACTGGTAATTCGCACATCGATGCGGCTTGGCTGTGGCCGTGGACCGAAACCGTCGGCGTGGTCCGCAGCACCTTCTCGACCGCACTGCAATTGATGCATGAATATCCCGGCTACACCTTCACCCAGTCCGCGGCGGCCTACAACGACTGGTTGGCCCAGAAATACCCCACCTTGAACGCTGAAATCAAGCAGCGCATCCAGGAGGGGCGCTGGGAGATCGTGGGTGGCATGTGGGTCGAGCCCGACCTGAACATGCCCGACGGCGAGTCGCTGGTGCGGCAGTTGCTGGTGGGCAAGCGCTGGTACAAGCAGGCCTACGGCGTGGACGTGCGTATCGGCTGGAACCCCGATTCGTTCGGTTACACGTGGCAGCTTCCGCAGATCTACAAAAAGAGCGGCATCGACTACTTCGTCACGCAGAAGATGACTTGGAACGATACCAATGTGTTGCCGTTCAAGCTGTTCTGGTGGGAGTCGCCCGACGGCTCGAAGGTGCTCACGTATTTCCCGCACGATTATGGGAACAGCGATCTGGGTCCGCTGCGGCTGTCGGAAGATCTGGCGGTGGCGCGCGAACGCTCGCCGGGCATGACGGAGATGATGGACCTCTACGGCGTGGGCGACCACGGCGGCGGACCGACGAGGGCGATGCTCGACCAGGGCTTTCACTGGGCCGCGCCGAGCGCAGCCGCCGTTGCTACGGACGGCGGCGACCTCGTCACGCCCAAATACCAGTTCGGGATCGCGCAGAGCTACTTTTCGTCGATCGAGAACGAGGTTACGCCGGAGAGCCGGACGTGGAATTACCAATCGATTGCGAAGGGGTACGAGCCTCCTGCGGCTGTGGCGGGAAAGGTGTCGATTCCCACATGGGACACCGAGCTTTATCTCGAATATCATCGCGGCGTCTACACCACGCAGGCCAACCACAAACACAACATGCGGACTGCCGAAGAAGAGATGCTGAACGCAGAGAAATGGTCATCTTTGGCGTGGCTCGATGGTGCGAAGTACCCGGTGGACGAGCTGACCGAGGATTGGAAGAAGGTGCTGTTCAACCAGTTCCATGATCTGGCGGCGGGGTCGGGGATTGGCGTTATTTATAAGGATGCGCAGAAGGATTACGACTGGGTGCGGATGTCGACGAATGAGATTTCGGCAGGGGCGCTCGGGGAGATCGACCAGACCATCAACACAAATGGCGATGTGAAGGCGCTGAACAAGATTCCCGTCCTGGTATTCAATCCACTTGGGTGGGCTCGCAAGGGAGACATCACGGTTAAAGTGCCGGGCTTTTCCGGCGGATCGAATGGGTATATCTGGGAGTACGGGGAGAACTCGGGCGGAGCGCCGACAAACGTCGCGGACATTACCGCAAAGAACCCTGCTTCGGGTTTCCTGACTGTCAGACTGGGCGACGTTTCTGTTCCAGCCCTTGGCTATCGCGTGTTGTGGCTGGTCGCCGTCAAGTTCAACCCGCCTCTCGATCCGAATCTGGGAGATAAGCAAAGCTCTGGCTCGTTGCGCATCGAGAATAATGCGCTTCGCGTTGTGGTCGAACGCAAGACCGGTTGCGTTACGAGCCTGTTTGATAAGAAGGCGAACTTCGAAACGCTGGCTCCGGGTGCTTGCGGCAACCAACTTCAGTTCTTCAAAGACACTCCGAAGGACTACGATGCATGGAACATCGATCCCGGCACGTACGATGTGGCGCCCATGGTGATCGGTCAGGCTGACGCGGTCGAAGTTGCCGGCGAGCAGGCGCACGGACCTACGTTTGGCAGTAATACGGCCGACAACGCGATTCGGGTGACGAGCCATTACGGGAGTTCGAAGTTCATGCAGATCATCCGGCTGAGAAACTACGACTCGGACATTGTCGACATCGACAACGAGATTGACTGGCACGAGTCGCACGTACTGTTGAAAGCAGCCTTCCCGCTCGCTGTCACCAGCAACTTCGCCACCTACGAGATTCCTTACGGCACAATCGAGCGGCCCACCACGCGCAACAACAGTTGGGAAAAAGCTCAGTTTGAGGTTCCGGCCATGCGCTGGGCAGATCTGAGCGGCACGGGCGCGGACGGCAAAGGCCACGGCCTGAGCCTGCTCAACCAGGACAAATACGGCTACGACGCCGCAGGCAACGTACTGCGGCTTACGCTGCTGCGCTCGCCCAAGTGGCCTGACCCCGACGCCGATATGGGCCACCACCACTTTCATTACGCGCTCTATCCGCACGCGGGCACGTGGAAAGATGCGCTCACCGTGCGCCACGGCTGGGAGTACGACTATCCGCTGCAAGCTGTCGTGACGACGGCGCACCCCGGATCGCTGCCCGCCGAGCATTCATTTGCCTCCGTCTCGCCGGAGAATGTGGTCCTGACTGCCGTGAAAAAGGCTGAGGACGCGAACGGCCTGATTTTCCGCGTGTACGAGTGGGCCGGCAAGGAGTCCACAGTCGAGTTTCATGTGCCTCCTGGCGCGACAGGAGCCACCGTCACCAATCTCATGGAGCAGCCCGAGGGCAATCCCCTGACGGTGGCGGGCGATGTGGTCAAGGTTCCGATTCGTCCATACGAGATCCTGACGGTGAGGGTCGATTACGCAAAGGCAGAGAGTAGGGAACAGGGAACAGGGAACAGTACCCTTGATCCCTGACACCTGAAACCTGACCCCTGTTTTGCTACGCTAAAAACAGCAAGGAGCCTGCACGATGCACATCTCTTCCCCATTTGTTGTCGTTTCCGTGATCATTGCCGTGTTTTTGGTGTCGATTTTGTTCTCCACCAGCAGCAAGGAAGACAAGCCCTCCGAGCATTGATCCCGAGCCGGCGCTACGCTTTCCGGAACCTTTTGCCGCCTGGTGACGTATAACGTGGCCAGAGGGCGAATGTCATGTTACCGAACCCTACGCGGAATAACTTACTCAATGTGGCTGGCCTGTTTGCCTGTCTAGCTTTGGCGGCCGGAGCGGCCGGATGCCAGATCCACGTGGACAAAGGCGCTAACGGCGAAGACAAGAACGTCCAGGTGGACACTCCCTTTGGCGGGATTCATGTGAATACCGACCAGACTACGGCCGAGGATCTTGGGCTGCCGGTTTATCCGGGCGCCGAGATTGCGAAAGACAAGGAGAATGACAAATCGGCGGACATCCACATGGGCTTCGGCGAGTGGGAACTGCGCGTGAAGGTGGTCAACTACAGCACGCCCGATAGCCAGGACAAGGTCACTGATTTCTATAAGAAAGCGCTGGGCCGCTACGGCGATGTGATTACCTGCCAGGACAATGCGCCCGTGGGCAAACCCACGCAGACTTCGGAGGGCCTGACCTGCGCCGATGATAGCGGCGCCCACGTGCAGGTCAACGATCACGGCAGCAACCACGGCTACCATGCGGGCCTCAACGGCTTTGAACTGAAGGCCGGCTCCAAACATCACCAGCACATTGTCGGATTTGAGAGCTCCGCGCCGGGCCAGACCCGCTTCGCCCTTGTTGCGCTCGATTTGCCATCCGGAAGCGGCGAAGGCTCCGGAAAGAGCGACTGATTCCACGCTGCCGATGAAGACTGCATGCCAAAAATGCGCGGCCGCTATCCACATTCTGTGCTAGCATCTGATTTTCCGCACGATTCATCTTCATTGCCCTTACGCTTGCGAAAAAACGGCGAAGACAGCCCTGAATTCCGCCTGATATAAGCAGTTAAATAAGCAGTTAATGGAGTGATTCTCGTCACAGCACAACCCCCTGCTAAGGAGCAGAATAACGCCGGTTTGAGGGGAATCGAGAGCATTACCAGGAGGCACGACCTGAGTTGGGAAAAATCGCTGCCGATACACTATCGGTTGGAGAGGTCGAAGGAATGACAGAGGCGAAAAAGCCGGAGCGAAAGCCGGATCGGGGCCAGTTGCGCATCGACGAGCAGGAGTGCAAAGGCTGCGGGCTATGCATTGAGGCCTGTCCGCCCAAAGTGATCGGCATGAGCGAACGGCTGAATCATTACGGCTACCGCACGGCGGTGTACACCGGGGCAGGCTGCACAGGCTGCGGCATTTGCTTTATAGTGTGCCCGGAGCCAGGGGCGATTACTGTGTACCGGCTTGTAGTTGCGCACGAGGTTGAGGCACGCTCGGTAAAGGCCGCAGCGGAGGGAGCGACGGAATGCGCAAGCAACTGATGAAGGGCAATGATGCCATCGTCAAGAGCGCCATTCTTGCCGGATGCCGCGCGTTTTACGGCTACCCTATTACGCCGGCCAGCGAGATTGCCGAGGCCGCGGCGAAGTATATGCCGAAGACCGGCGGCGTATATGTGCAGGCGGAGAGCGAAATAGCGTCTGTCAACATGCTGTATGGCGCGGCGTCGGCGGGCGTGCGCGCCATGACCGCGTCCAGCGGTCCCGGCATCAGCCTGATGCAGGAAGGTATCAGCTACATGGCCGGAGCGGAGCTGCCCTGCGTCATCGCCGACATCACGCGCGGCGGGCCGGGCCTGGGCAACATTGCCGCCGAGCAAAGCGACTATCACCAGGCCGTGAAGGGCGGCGGCCACGGCAACTATCGCACAATCGTGCTGGCTCCGCACTCCGTACAGGAGATGGCGGACCTGACGGCGTTAGCGTTCGAGCTGGCTGACCGCTATCGCAACCCGGTGATGATTCTGGCTGACGGCTTTATCGGCCAGATGATGGAGCCGGTCGAATTTCCGCAGGTTGCCACCGCGCCGCGCCTGCCGGAGTGGGCCGTAGCCGGGACCGCGGCTACGCGCGGCAATCTCATCACCTCGTTGCATTTGAAATGCGACGAGCTCGAAGAACATAATCTCCACCTCGAAGCCAAGTACAAGGTCGCCGAGCAGCACGAGGCGCGCGCCGAGGATTGGTTTGCCGAGGACGCGGAGATTGTACTGGTGGGCTACGGCATCGTGGGCCGCATCTTGAAGGCCGTCACCACCGACGCCCGGGCCGATGGACTGAAAGTGGGCCTGCTGCGCCCCATTACGTTGTATCCATTTCCAACCGCGCAGTTCCAGCGTCTGGCGCGCAGCGCGCGCGTCTTTGTCGTGGTGGAGATGAGCAACGGCCAAATGCTGGAGGATGTAAAGCTGGCGCTCAACGGCGCGCGGCCGGTCGAGTTCCTCAGCCGTGGGGGCGGTAACGTGCCATCGCATGAAGCGGTGCTCGAATTTGTGCGCAAACTGTCGCGGCGCGCCGAGCCGGTGAAGCGGGCATTCGAAGAGGAGGGGATGGCTAATGTCTAGCGAATCGGCTGGAGATTACGCAGTCGCGCACGGCAAGGCCAGAGCCTTTTACGAGCGCTATGACCGCAAGGAGGAATTGCAGCACCAGACGCACTTTTGTCCGGGCTGCGGCCACGGCCAGGTGCACAAGATGCTGGCCATGGCCATCGACCTGCTGGGCGTGCAGGACAGGACGATCTTGGTCGGCCCGGTGGGTTGCGGAGCTTTCACCTATTACTACTTCGACGTGGGCAACGTGCAAGCCGCGCACGGACGCGCGCCGGCCGTGGCCACGGCCATCAAGCGCAGCCGCCCCGGAAGCATCGTCATCAGCTATCAGGGCGACGGCGATCTGGCGGCCATCGGAGCGTCGGAGATTCTGCACACCGCCAACCGCGGCGAAAACATCACCGTGATCTTCGTCAACAACGCCGTCTACAGTATGACCGGCGGACAATGCGCCCCCACCACTCTGCTGGGCCAGAGGACCACAACCACACCCGAAGGCCGCACAGCCGCCAGAGAGGGCTATCCGCTGCACGTCAGCGAGTTGCTGAGTACGCTGGAGGCGCCCGCCTACATTGAGCGCGTCGGCCTGGGAGACAACAAGCAGATTGCGCAGGCGGTGCGCGCCATTCGCCGCGGCCTGGAAAACCAGGTGCGCGGATTGGGCTTCTCACTGATTGAAGTGCTTTCACCCTGCCCGACCATCTGGAAATTGACGCCCGTTGAGGCGCAGCACTGGGTGCGCGATGTGATGGAAAAGACCTTCCCACTGGGTGTGTTCTGCGACCGGACAAAGGATCGGCGGCCGCAGGCGCCAGATCGGCAGCCGCAGGCGCTGGACCGTGAGCCACAGGCCCCGGAGGGGCTGCCCGCGGCCCCGCTCGAATCCGATGCGGCGCCGCCGCTCGACGAACTACCGCGCATTCTCGGGGTTGCCGAGGAGGATTTGCCCGAGGGCAACGCGGCGGCGCTTGCGCGCGACAAGGAGATCGATCTCGAAGTGCGCATCGCCGGCTTTGGCGGGCAAGGTGTTTTGCTGATCGGCGAAGTGCTGGCCGAAGCTGGCCTCGATGCGGGACTCGAGGTCTCGTGGCTGCCCTCCTATGGGCCGGAAATGCGGTCGGGCACGTCGAACTGCCATGTGCGCCTGTCGCGCCAGACCATCGATTCGCCGCTGGTGACCGCACCCAATGTGCTGGTGGCGATGAACGAGCCCTCGCTGAGGAAGTTCGACAAAAGCGTGCGCGCCGGCGGATGGGTCATCTACAACGGCGACGATTTTCCCGCCGATTGCGCGCGCGACGGCGTGCATGTGCTCGCCGCTCCATTCACGCAACTAGCCGATGAACTGGGCGACAAACGGGCGGCAAACATGGTGATGCTGGGCGCGCTGCTGGAGATTGCGGGCGCATTGCCGCAGGTGAGCATCGATGCCGCGCTGCGGCGGTTGATTGAGAATCCGCGCTGGGTGGAACTAGACGAGCGCGCCATGGCGCGGGGGAGGGAACTCTACAGGCAATCGCTCGCGGAGGCGTAAGATGAACGCGGATGCCGATCCGAACCTAATTGTGTATTTCGGCGGGCAGTATGTATATCATGCGCGAGGCGCGCATCGGAATTTTGACGCACACCCTGCATTACGGGACCGGAGTGTTTGAAGGGATTCGCGCTTACTGGAACGAGGCCGAGCAGGAGTTGTTCATCGTGCGGCCCCTGGAACACTTCCAGCGCTGGAAGCAGAACTGCGGAATTCTGCGCATCGACGTGCCCCTCTCACCCGAAGAGCTGTCGGCGATTACCGCCGAACTGGCCCGGCGCAACAATCTTCATACCGATCTCTACATCCGGCCGCTGGCCTATAAATGCGCCGAGCGCATCGGCGTCGCCATCGACGATCAGGACGCATTCTTCATCGTCGTGCTGCCCTATGGTGAATATCTGCACAGCGAGAACGGCCTTCATGCGGGCGTCAGCTCCTGGCGGCGCATCGACGACAACATGATCCCTCCGCGCGCCAAAATATGCGGCGCCTATGCCAACAGCGCGCTGGCCAGCGACGATGCGCGGCGCAACGGATTCGATGAAGCAATTTTGCTGAACGAAAGCGGCCATGTAACCGAGGGGTCTACCTGCAATCTTTTCATGCTGCGCAAAAGAAAGCTGATCACGCCGGATGTGACCGAGAACGTGCTCGAAGGCATCACGCGCGATTCGGTGATGGAACTCGCCAAACGCGAACTGGGGTTAGAGATTGTGGAACGTCCCATCGACCGCAGCGAGCTGTATGTATGCGATGAGTTGTTCCTTACCGGCACGGCTGTGGGCCTGGCGCCGGTGGTGAGCGTGGACCATCGCCCGGTGAGGGATGGAGCCATCGGCGCGGTGACGCGAACATTGCGGCAGTTATACTTCGACGCCATGCACGGGAATTTGCCCGCGTACCGCAAATGGCTGTTTCCCGCCTATGAGAATGATCGGACGTCTGCGCCGAACGCCGCACGGCAAGAGGAAACGATCTTGGCCTGAAAGAACGCCGGCCCGCACGCTCCCACCCTTTCCACGATGAAGCCGCCGAAACGGCGGGGCGACGGCGCCGGCGATGCAGCACAGGCAAGGAGGTAACACGAATGCCAGCAACAGTAGTTCAAGCAAACGCCTATGACGTCGCCATGGAGAACTTCGATACCGCGGCAGACGCCATGGATCTCGAAAAAAATACGCGCGAGATGATCAAATATCCCGAGCGCATGCTGACAGTTGGCGTGCCGGTACGAATGGATGACGGCAGCATTCACCGCTTTGTGGGCTACCGGGTGCAGCACAGTTCGGTACGCGGCCCCGCCAAGGGCGGCATCCGGTACCATCCGCAGGTAACGCTGGATGAAGTAAAGGCTCTGGCCACCTGGATGACATGGAAGTGCGCGGTGGTCAACATTCCCTTCGGCGGAGCCAAGGGCGGCATCACCTGCGATCCGAAAAGCATGTCGCAGGGCGAGCTCGAAAGGATGACGCGCCGCTACACCAGCGCGATTCTGCCGATCATCGGGCCGGAGCAGGACATTCCCGCGCCCGACGTGTACACCAATTCGCAAACCATGGCCTGGATCATGGACACGTACAGCATGACCAAGGGCTATGCGATTCCCGGCGTGGTCACGGGCAAGCCCATCAGCCTGGGCGGCTCGCTGGGGCGCAATGAAGCCACAGGCCGCGGCGTCTTCAACACCATCGAGTGCGCCTGCGACCACCTGCACATTGCGCTGAAGGGTGCCACCATCGCTGTGCAAGGCTTCGGCAACGCCGGATCGATCACCGCGCAGTTGCTGCACAAAGCGGGCGCGAAAATCGTCGCCGTGAGTGACTCCACAGGCTGCGTATACAGCAGCAAGGGCCTGAATGTTCCGGAACTCATCCACATGAAGTCGCTCTGCGGCCATGTCGAAGGCTTCCCGGAGAGCGAGCCCATCCAGCCGCACGAACTGCTTGCGCTCGAGTGCGACATCCTGGTGCCTGCGGCCCTTGAGAATGTCATCCATGCCGACAATGCGTCCGCGGTGCGCGCGCGCATCGTTGCCGAAGCGGCAAACGGTCCTCTCACGCCCGCGGCCGACAGGATACTGGAGAACAAGGGCATCTTCGTGATCCCTGACATCCTGTGCAATGCCGGTGGCGTCACGGTGTCGTACTTCGAGTGGGTGCAGGACGAGCAGCACCTGTTCTGGGAGGCGCAGGATATTTACAAGCGCCTCAATCACGTGATGAAGACGTCCTTCCGCGACGTGCTGAAGATCCACGTGGAGCGGAAGGTGCCCATGCGGATTGCCGCCAACATGCTAGGCATCGGTCGCGTGGCTGAGGCCGTGCAGATTCGCGGCATTTATCCGTAGGCCGATTCCGAAAATCTTCCCGTGCCCCCATCCTTTCGTCCGCGCCCCGAAGCGCAAGGAGAAAGGATGGGAAGGCACCCCCCAATCATTTGCCTCTTTGTACAATCCCTTTCGGCCTGCTTGCGAGGCCGTGGCAGCCAACAGTTCACAGTATGGGATGATGGGAAAAAAGCCGGCCTAAAACGGAGTAATAATATAACCACTTAGCCAAAACCGGCCCAAAATAGGAAGCTGCTTGGACCAGGGCTTGTCTGGCATCGTTTGCGATCGGGCCGTAAAGGACTTATTTTTCTAATGGCTTCCAGTATTTACTTTTCATTGGCGGTTCTCTTCGTTGTGGCGCTGTGCTTTGGTTTGACGCCGCTGGCGCTGGCCTGGTTATGGGCCAGGGTATTTGCGCCGCCCAAGCCAAATGCGCTAAAAAATGCCACTTACGAGTGCGGGCTGGTGTCGAAGGGCGATGCCTGGATACAATTCCACCCGGCCTACTACCTCTACGCCATCATTTTTCTCATCTTCGACGTGGAAGCCGTGTTTCTGCTGCCGTTTGCAGTGTCGTTTACAGGACTGGGCGTGGCGGCGTGCATCGCCATGCTGGTATTTGTACTCCTATTGATCGAGGGCCTCGCATGGGCCTGGGCCAAGGGCGTGCTGACGTGGGCTTGATCACTAATACAGACCACTGACCGCTGTCAGGTGTGGGCGTGATCACAGACCACATGCCGTTGGCCACTATCAACTAAGGAGCGGAAACCCATGGACCAACAACTGAAGATCGAGCTCGGCAAACAGGGCGTCTTCGTCACCACCATCCAGGAACTCTACAACTGGGGGCGGCGCAGCTCGGTGTGGCCCATGAACTTTGGCTTGGCCTGCTGTGCGATCGAGATGATTGCGACCACCATGGCCCGCTACGATATTGCCCGTTTCGGCGCCGAGGTGTTTCGTCCTTCGCCGCGCCAGGCAGACATGATGATTATCTCCGGCACCGTGACCAAGAAGATGGCGCCCCAGGTTGTGCGCTTGTACAACCAGATGGGCGAGCCCCGCTACGTAATCGCGATGGGCGCCTGCGCCATCTCCGGAGGGCCGTTCAAGCAGGGCTACAACGTGCTCAAGGGGATCGATCGCTACATTCCCGTGGATGTTCACATCCCCGGATGCCCGCCTCGGCCCGAGGCGTTGCTTCAGGCCTTTATGGCGCTGCAAAAGAAGATTGACGGACAGCGTTTGACCGGAAAGGACCGCCCGCGCTTTCTTGACGCCGACGCGCCAGGCGAGTTCGCGGTTCCGGAGTTCGGCGAGCACGATTTGGAACCCACCTCCAACAAGGGAGTTTGGCCGGTGCCGATTGTGATCCGATAAGACAGAGAAATGAGAACAGGGAAAGCTAAGAATTAAAAGCTGAGAGGCTAAAGGCTAGAAGTTAATGCTTAAAGCTAAAGGCTAAGGGCCGAGAGCTAGAAGCTGTAGGGGATGCTTTGAAGACATTGGAAGAAATCAAGGCGGCGATTGAGGCTGCGATTCCGGGCGCGGGAGTGGAGATTGTATCCAACACCGGTCCCAGCGCCCAGCATTCGCTGCGGCTGGCGCGGGAACACGCTGTCGCAATCGCAATGTTTTTGCGCGACGAGTTGGCCTTCGATTTTCTCTCCAACGTCACCGGAGTGGACTGGCCCGACAAAGAGATCGCGGAAAAAGTGAAAGTGACGCGTGAAATAACGAAGACCGTCGACGACGTAGAGCAGCAAGTTAAGGAAACCGTCGAAGAGACCCGCAAGGGCGTCGTGCCCGGATACCTTGAAGCCGTCTATCACCTCTACTCGGTCGATCTCAAAGAGGGCCCGCTCGTACTCAGAATGCGTACCGTCAATCGCACCGATCAGGTGGAGTTGCCTTCGCTGACGCACATCTGGCGCTCGGCCGAGTTCCAGGAGCGCGAGGCCTTCGATCTCTACGGGATTGTGTTCACCGGCCATCCGGATCTGCGCCGCATTCTCATGTGGGAAGGTTTCAAGGACTACCCCATGCGCAAGGATTATGTGGAGCCGGACGACTTTGAATATGAGCCCACGGCGCACGACGCCGTGCTGGCCCGAGCGCAGGCGCACAAAGACAGGGAATAGGGACTGGGGAAAACGCCCACGGTTGATGCAAAGGATGGAATGAGCGCAGTCGAGACAAAAACGGAGAAGCTGGAAGGCTGGAATCGTCCACACGAGGTGGTACCGGACGGCGGCGGCGAACTGCTCGAAGTCGCCATGGGTCCGCACCATCCGTCGACGCACGGCGTCTTCCGCATGGATGTCACGCTCGACGGCGAGCGCATCGTCCGTCTCAAGCCTGTGTTCGGCTACCTGCACCGCAACCACGAGAAGATCGCTGAGAAGAATGCCTATTTGGCTTCAATGCCGTATACAGACCGGCTGGATTACTTCTGCTCGCTCACCAACAACTGGGCCTACGCGCTGGCGGTCGAAAAGCTCGCCGGACAAGACGTTCCCGAGCGCGCCCAGTACCTGCGCGTCATTCTCGCCGAGCTTACGCGCATCCAGAACCACGCATGCGCGGTCGGGTTCCTGATCCAGGACATGGGCGCCAGCGGCACGCCGCTGATGTACGCCTTCAAGGCGCGAGAGAAAATACTGGACCTTTTCGAATCCCTCACCGGCTCGCGGATGATGTGCAACTATTTGCGCTTTGGCGGCTGCCGAGTAGATGCATCCGCGGATTGGCTCCAAGAGGCGCGCAAGGTTATTGCCGGCCTGCCGCAATTTGCCGATGAGTTCGAGGCGCTGCTCACCAGCAACGAAATTCTAATGGCGCGCTGCCAGGGAATCGGCGTGCTGCGGCCGGAACTAGCTGTGAACGCCGGCGTCACGGGCCCCATGCTGCGCGCCTCGGGCGTCAACTACGACATCCGCAAGGTAGATCACTACGGCATCTACGACCGCTTCAGTTTCCAGGTGCCGCTGGGCGATCATTGGGACGTCTACGATCGACTCATGATCCGGCTGCTGGAGGTGCGGCAGTCGATCAAAATTGTGGAGCAGGGGCTCAGAGACATTCCTGCCGGACCGGTGATGGACCCCAAGGCGAAGATTCGCGGTTTCCGGCCGAAGCCGGGCGACGCCTATGGCCGCATCGAGGCGCCGAAGGGCGAATTGGGCTTTTATCTCGTCAGCGATGGCGGACCGAATCCTTTCCGCTACAGAATACGCCCGCCCAGTTTTGTGAATTTGACGATTCTGGAAGATATGTGTCTGGGGCAGAACGTAGCCGACGTGGTGCTGATTCTGGGCAGTGTGGACATTGTGTTGGGTGAAGTGGACCGCTGAAGCAGGGAACAGGGAACAGTTGTGGAGATGTCAGCCGCAAGCTAAGAGTTAAAAGACCGAAGCTGGAGGAACTTGAGTTGCTGGGTGAAGGAATCCTGAAGGGTCTAGCGGAGACGGCGAAAAACTTCGCCGGGAGCTACGTCTCCAAGGAGCGGCTGACCACGGTGCAGTATCCGGAGGAGCGAATTCCTCTGGCCGAGGCCACGCGCGTTTTCCCGTTCCTGGTCTACGACGGTCCTGATTGGGAAGCCGGCCTGCGCTGCGTGGCCTGCCAGATCTGCGAAAAAGAGTGCCCGCCTTCGTGCATCTACATCGAAAAAAGCAAAGACAAGAAGCCGGATTACGTGGGCAAGCAACAAATTTATCCCACGCGCTTCGATATCGATATCTCTGTCTGCATGAGCTGCCAGATCTGCGTTGAAGTCTGCCCGTTCGAAGCCATCAAGATGAACACCGAGTTTGAGCTGGCCACGGACGACCGCTTTGGCGGCTTGCTTCTTGACCGCAAACAACTGGCAAAATCAAACGAGTACTATCATTCAATTCATCCCACCGAAGCGGCCGAAGTGGACGCGCGCCTGGCTGAAGAAAAAGCCAAGGTTGAAGCCAAAGCGAAGGCCGCAGCCGAGGCCGCCGCAGCCAAAGCCGCCGCCGGCAAGCCAGCGCCCCCTGCCGGAGAAGGACGATAGACGATGGCAGAGACGCTAGACCAGATCTTTGTGATCTTCAAGCAATGGCTGGTGGGATTTCTGCCCGCCTCCTGGCGGCAGCCTGTCGGCGTGCTCGTGTGCGTCGCGGCCATTATCGTGGTTTTTTGCACGCTCTTTGCCTTGGCCGTTCTGATGGAGCGCAAAGGATTAGGGCGGATGCAGAATCGGTATGGCCCCAACCGCGTGGGCCCCTTCGGCCTTTTTCAGCCGGTTGCCGACGGAATCAAGGCGATCATCAAGGAAGACATTGTGCCTTTCCGCGCCGACGCGGTGGTGCATTTCCTGGCCCCGGTGCTTCTGGTAGTGACTGTCTTTATGGGCTACGCGGTACTACCGATCGGCCGCAACATGGTGCTGGTCGACATGGACTCGGGGCTGCTCTTCTTCTTCGCCATGGGCACGGCGACCGAGGTATCCGTCTTCATGGCCGGCTGGTCGAGCCGCAACAAGTATTCGCTGCTCGGATCCATGCGGGCCATCGCCCAGATGATCAGCTACGAAGTGGTGCTGCTGCTCTCGAGCGTGTCCGTGGTCATGATTGCCGGCTCGCTCTCGCTGCCCAGGATCGTCGAGGCGCAGAATCATTTCACCGGAATCTTTCCGAACTGGTACGTCTTTACGCCCTGGGGATTAGCCGGCTTCGTGATCTTCGTTATCGCCTCCACCGCGGAGACCAACCGTTCGCCCTTCGACCTGCCAGAAGGCGAATCGGAGATCGTGGCCGGATACTTTACCGAGTATTCGGGCTTCAAGTTTGCGCTCTTCTTCCTGGGCGAGTACGTGGAAATGCTTGCCGTGGCGGGTCTCGGAACCACGCTGTTCCTGGGCGGATGGTCCGCGCCTTTCTCATTTCTGAACTGGGTGCCCTCATGGGCCTGGTTCATTGCGAAGATCATGATCTGGATCTGTTTCTTCATCTGGATTCGCGGCACGCTGCCCCGCCTGCGCCAGGACCAGTTGATGAACTTCGCGTGGAAATTTGCTCTGCCTTTCACGCTGGTGAATCTGATGGTCACCGCGCTGTGGAGCTTCCTGGGCGAAGGCTGGCAGCGCTGGGTCTTCTGCACCGCGATTCTTGTTGGCGCGTTCGTCCTGATGGGCCGCCTGGAATTGCACCGGAGGCACATCGGCCCCAGGAGCTACCGCTATGCCGAGTAAAAGCATGGAACGCGTTCTGAATCAGATGTTTGATGCTGTAGCCGCGCTAGAGGGAACTGTTCGATGAATCCCGTTTTCTACATTCTCGCGGCAATCACGCTGGCCGGCGGCCTGGCAGCCATATTGCTCAAGAACCTTGTGCACAGCGTGCTTGCGTTGACTGCGGCATTTGCTGGTCTGGCGCTGCTGTTCCTCGAACTCGATGCACAGTTCGCCGGCTTTGCGCAGATTCTGGTTTACGTCGGCGCGGTCGCCATCCTGATTGTCTTTGCCATCCTGCTTACCCGCGGCTCCGAGCTGCCCAGTGACGGAGTCTTCAGCAACACCTGGTTTGTGGGATTGATCATCGCCGCGGGTGTTTTTTCCGTGCTCGGTTGGGCCGTGCTCGAAAGCGTGCATGCGGTGCCGCAGCAAACCGCGGTTCCGGCCGTCACCGTCCACGACATCGGCGATGCGCTGGTGGGCCGCTACGTGCTGCCGCTCGAAATCGTCGCCCTGCTGCTCACCGCGGCCACCATTGGCGCGGTCATTGTGGCCATGCACGAGAAAGAGGGGCCAAAATGACGTATGTCACCACGCCCCTCGCGGGTTTTCTTCTCGCCGCCGCCTTGCTGTTTGGCGTCGGCCTGGCCGGCGCGCTGACCCGCCGCAACGCCATCATGGTGCTCATCGGCATCGAGCTGATGCTGAATGCGGCCAATTTGAATTTGATCGCTTTTTGGCGCTACGGGCCGCACCCCGAGTTGCTCACCGGCATGATGTTTGCCATCTTCTCTATCGCTGTGGCCGCGGCCGAGGCTGCTGTGGGACTGGGCCTTGTCATCGCCATCTATCGCCACGCCAATACCACCGATCTCGACAAGATGAACAGGATGAAGGGGTGAACGACTGATGCAAGACCTGATTTCCTTCGCCCCGAGTACAATTTCCTCGGCGATCGCACAAAAGCTTTGGCTCATTCCAGCATTGCCGATGGCCGCAGCGGGCGTGACCGCGCTGCTCAAGCAGCCGAAGCGCAAGCTCGCTGCCGCGTTGGCCATCGGCTCGCTCAGTTGTTCTCTGCTGCTCTCTCTTATCGCCTTCGGTCATGTCCTCGCGGGGTGGGTGCGCGGCACGGCGGTCCGCGAAACGGTCAACTTCACCTGGCTTCACTTCGGACGCACCGCTGTCGATCTTGGCTGGGTCCTCGATCCGCTGGCCGCCGTCATGCTGGTGATGGTCAGCTTCGTCGGGCTGCTCATCTTCATCTACTCCGTGGGCTACATGGCCCACGACGAGAACTTCACGCGCTTCTTCTGCTTCCTGTCGCTTTTTGCCGGAGCCATGCTCGGCGTCGTCATCTCCAACAGCCTGCTGTTGCTTTTCATGTGCTGGGAGATTGTCGGACTCACGTCCTACCTGCTCATCGGCTTCTGGTATCGAAGACCGTCTGCGGCGGCGGCGGGGAAGAAAGCCTTCATCACCACGCGTTTCGGAGACGTTTTCTTCCTGCTCGGCATCGTCTGGCTCTTCTCGCAGACCGGCACGCTGCTCCTTTACAACCACGGCGAAGGCTCGCTTGAAGGCCTGGCCCTCGCCAACCTGGTCTCGCAGCACGCGGCGTTCGGCCTCACCGCGGCCGGCGCTATCGGCCTGCTAATCTTCGCCGGAGCGGCGGGCAAAAGCGGCCAGCTTCCATTGCACGTGTGGCTGCCCGACGCCATGGAAGGTCCCACGCCGGTCTCCGCGCTCATTCACGCGGCCACCATGGTCGCGGCCGGCGTCTTTCTTATCGCGCGGGTTTATCCGCTCATGCAAATCGGCGCTCTGCCCGGTGGAACCACGACAGCCCTCGCCGTCGTTGCATGGGTCGGCGCGGCGACTGCGGTCTTCGCCGCGCTCATCGCCGTCGCGCAGAACGACATCAAGCGCATTCTCGCCTATTCCACCATCTCTCAGCTCGGTTACATGATGGCCGGCCTCGGGCTGGGCGGCGTCGCCGTGGGCATGTTCCACCTCATCACGCACGCCTTCTTCAAGGCGCTCTTGTTCCTCGGCGCCGGCTCGGTGATTCACGGCTGCCACGAGGACCAGGACATTCGCCGCATGGGTGGTCTTAAGGCCGTCATGCCGGTCACATTCATTACCTATGCCATCGGCATGCTGGCGCTTTGCGGATTCCCGCTGCTTTTCTCGGGCTTCTGGTCAAAAGACGGCATCCTTGAAGCGGCGCAACAGTCCACTGCCATCAAAGGCCCGTTCTACCTGCTTGTCTTCGGCGCGCTACTCACCGCTTTCTATATGACGCGCCAGGTCTGCTATGTCTTCTTCGGCTATTGGCGCGGCCATCACCCGGCGCACGAAAGCCCCAGAGTGATGACGCTGCCGCTTGCCATCCTCGCCTTCTTTGCTATTGCGCTAGGCGTGATTGGCACGCCTGCCTGGCCGTGGTTCCGCGCGTTTCTCGATGGCCACGCTGCCACGGTCGATTTCCACGGCTTTGCCGAGCCGGGCCTGCTCGGGCTCATGGTCACATCGTCGCTGGTTGTCCTTTTCGGTCTTGGCCTCGGCTGGTGGCTCTACGGCAACAAATCGCCCAAGCCCGAAGCGCCCGATGCGCTCGAAAAGGCCGCGCCATCGTTGTGGGCCGGCCTTCACAATCGCCTATACGTGGATGAGTTCTACGGCATCACCGTGATTGCCTTCTACGCATGGTGGGCGCGTGTGGCCGACTGGCTCGACCGCCGCGTATGGGGCGGCATCGTTGCCCTGGTCGCGTGGCTCGTCGGCCTCTGGGCGCAGCTCAACCGCCTGCTTGACGTTAACTGGGTCGACGGCGGCTTCGACAAAACCTGCGAGGAGCTCTCCACGGGCGGCGGTTTGCTGGCGCAAGTGCAGAGCGGCCGCGTGCAGAACTACCTCCGCATTCTTGCTGTGGCCGTCGTCGCGCTGGCCGCAATTCTTCTCTGGAGCAGCCGGCCATGAATGTGTTTGCGACCGGATTTCCCATCTTGACGCTCCTCACCGTGCTGCCCCTTGTGGGCGCGACCATTGCGCTCTTCTCGGGCCGGCACGCGCGCTACGTTGCAGTCTTCACCACGCTGGCCTGCCTCGTCGTTTCGCTTTTCATCTGGATGCACCTGCCCGGCGACGGAAGCATCGGCCTCGTGGAACGCGCCGCCTGGGCGCCATCGCTCGGCATCGAGTATCACCTCGGCGTAGACGGCCTGGGCGCGCTGATGCTCGTGCTCACAGCTATCGTTACGCTCATGTCGGTCGATGCGGCGCATCGCGTGCACCACATGCCCGGCCTGTTCTACGGTCTGGCGCTCACGCTCGAAGCGGGCCTGTTCGGCTCCTTCACCGCGCTGAATTTCTTTCACTGGTTTCTGTTCTGGGAGCTCAGTCTCATCCCCGCCTTCTTCCTCATCAAGTTGTGGGGCGGGCCCAAGCGCGGCCCTGCGGCCACGCAGTTCTTCATCTACACCATGGCCGGCTCGGTGGCCCTTCTGCTCTGCTTCCTCGCCATCTTTCTCTCAACGGGCACCATGGACTTTGGGCAACTGACCGCAATGGCGCAATCCGGCGCGCTGGAGCGGGCTGTTACGGCTCACCTTGGTCCGGTCACGCTTTGGCTCGCCATCGGCGTGCTCGCTGGATTCGCGGTCAAAGTACCGCTGATGCCCTTCCACACATGGCTGCCCGCGGCCTACGCCGAGGCGCCTTCGCCGGTCACGATGCTGCTCACAGGGGCCATGTCGAAGATGGGCGTCTACGGCCTGCTCCGTATCGCGCTGCCGATCTTCGGGCCCCAGATCGCGCAGATCCGCACGCCGCTACTGGTTCTCGCTGTCGCCACCGTCGTCATGGGCGCATGGGCCGCGGCCTTGCAGAAAGATTTGAAGCGCGTCTTCGCGTACTCCTCAGTCAACCACCTCGGATATTGCCTGCTCGGCATCTTCGCGATCGCAATCCCTGTATCCGGCGCAGCAGTGCAAGCCAGTCAGGCTGCCGCGCTTAATGGTGTCATCCTGCAGATGTTCAACCACGGCATTACCGCAGCCACGCTTTTCTGGTTCATATCCATGATCCAGATGCGCTCTGGCGGCGCGCGCGGCATCGACGACTTCGGCGGGTTGCGCAAGCCCGCGCCTGTTCTCGCCGGCCTTATGGGCATCGCGCTATTTTCCTCGCTCGGCCTGCCCGGCCTCAATGGTTTTGTCGGCGAGTTCCTCATCTTCCGCGGCGTTTTTTCCTTGTCTTGGATTAGCGCAACGGTATCGGTGCTTGGTTTGCTGGTCACTGCGGCCGTGATTCTCACCGTGATTCAAAAAGTCTTTACCGGTGCCGCGCCGGAACACTGCGCCAGTTTTCCCGATCTGCATCACGCGGAGCGCATGGCCCTGGCGCCTGTCATCGGTCTCATGTTTTTGCTCGGTCTTGTGCCCCAGCTCATCGTGGACACCGTCAACCCCACGGTCGTGAACCTGCTGGCGCACTGGAGATTCTAGATGTTGGCCTACGCGATCTACATTTCGTTTGCCGGTGCGCTGGTTTCGGCGCTGCTGCCCAAGGGCAAGCCGGTCGTGGCGCGCTGGTTCGCGCTCACCGTTGCCGTGGCCGGCCTCGCGATCGCCATCGCAGGCTATGCCGCCGGCTTCGCGCAAGGACGCGTCGTCATCGTCGACGCGCTTTGGGTACCGTCGATGGGCATCCACTACATGCTCGCCGCCGACGGCATCAGCCGCGTACTGGTACTGCTCACCGGCATTGCCGCGGTCGCCGGCGTCCTCTTCAGCTGGAATATCGATCTGCGCACCAACCAGTTCTTCGCCTTCTATCTCGCGCTCATCGGCGGCGTTTACGGCGTCTTTCTCAGCTTCGATCTCTTCCTGCTCTTTGTTTTTTACGAAATCGCCATCGTTCCCAAGTACTTCCTCATCGCCATCTGGGGTTCCACGCGCCGCGAGTACGGCGCCATGAAGCTGGCAATCTACTCCTTCGTCGGATCGGCCATGGTGCTCATCGGCCTGCTGGCGGCCTACTCCACATCCGGCAGCCATTCCACCACTCTCATCGATCTGGCCCGTGCCGGCCTGCCGGTCAGCTTCCAAATATGGTGCTTCCCGCTGGTTTTCGTCGGGTTCGCTATCCTTGCCGGCATGTGGCCGTTTCACACCTGGGCGCCCACCGGCCACGTGGCCGCGCCCACAGCAGCTTCCATGCTGCTCGCCGGGGTAGTGATGAAGCTCGGCGCCTACGGTTGCCTGCGTGTCGGCATCGGCCTTTTTCCCCACGGCCTCGATCCCTGGGGATTTGCCTTCCTCGGTATCGGCTCCTGGCGGGACGTCTTCGCCTGGCTTGCCGTCATCGGCATCGTTTACGGCGCGCTCGTCGCCCTGGCCCAAACAGACTTCAAATTCGTCATTGGCTACTCCAGCGTCAGCCACATGGGCTTCGTTCTGCTCGGCCTTATGACGCTCAACCAGATCGGCGTCGATGGCGCGGTGCTGCAGATGTTCTCGCACGGTGTCATTGCCGGACTGCTCTTCGCCATTGTGGGCCGCGTGGTCTACGACCGTACCCACACCCGCCAACTTGCAGAGCTCGAAACGATGCATCTGTCCCGGCGATTGCCGTTCGCCGCGTGGGCATTCGTTGTGGCGGGCATCGCGTCCATGGGCCTTCCTGGCTTCTCCGGATTTGTGGCCGAGTTGCAGGTGCTAGTGGGTGCGTGGCGAGCCAATCCCTGGTGGACAGCGGTTTCCGGCATCGGCATCATCGTCGGCGTCGCATACACCTGGCGCGCCATGCAAAAAGCATTCTTCTCCGATGCGCTGCCCACTGCGCATGAGCTCGAATCCGAACAGGCGCACGCGTTCGCGCCCATCACCTGGCCAGAGATGACCGGCGTCGGTCTGTTGGGGGCGTGTACGGTCGTCGTCGGCCTCTATCCGCGTATTCTTCTCGATTCCATTGAACCGGCCGTGAAATCGCTGCTTGCGGGAGGGATGCAATGAACTACATCGATCTCTTCCGCGCCACGCTGCCCGAAACCGTTCTCGAAGTCGCCGCGCTGCTCGTGCTCGTCGTCGATCTCGCCTTTCTGCGCAAAGCCGCCCTCAAAACACGTGTTGCAACTGCGGCGTTGCTTGGCATCGCGGGCTGCGCGGTTGCGCTGTGGGCCGTCTCCGTCGCGCCCTCCTTCGGCGCAGGCAGCAATCTGCTGCTGGCAGCGGGCGGCTCGGCCGGCGTTGCGCAATGCGCCATCCTCATCCTCACTGCGCTAACGCTTCTGCTGCTCATCGATTCCGTCTTCACGCGCCATGCGGGCGAATATGTGGCCGTAGTGCTCATGGCCGCTGCCGGCGGCCTGCTCATCTCCGCCGCACAGGATCTCCTCGTCATCTTTACGGGTCTGGAACTGCTCTCGCTGGGACTCTACATCCTCACCGCGTTCAACAAACAGTCCGGCAAGAGCGCTGAAGCCGCGATGAAGTATTACTTGTTCGGCGGAATGTCGGCGGCGTTTTTGCTTTTCGGTTTCAGCTATCTCTATGGCATCTCGGGCTCAACGTGGCTGCCCAGAGTGGTGCTCGGCAGCTACACTTCGGCCGCCAACGGAGGCTGGCCGCTGCTCGCCATCGCTCTAGTCATGATTGCGGCCGGCCTCGGTTTTAAAGTCGCGGCGGTTCCATTCCATCTTTGGGCACCGGACACCTACGAAGGCGCGCCCGCTCCCGCCGCGGCGTTCATCGCATCCGTTTCTAAAGTCGCGAGTTTCGCGCTGCTTATCTCCATCAGCACAGTCGCCATGCACTTTATGGAGAGCTTATACATCACCGGCGGCTATGTATCGATCACAGCGACTTCGCCCGGCGCGCCGCTCGGGCGCGTTACTCCCGGCATCACAACCGCGTGGCCTTTGATTCTGATGATTCTTTCCGCGGTTTCCATCGTTGTCGGCAACCTGGCCGCGCTGGCTCAGGTCAGCGTTCGCCGCCTGCTTGCCTACTCCGCCATCGCGCATGCGGGCTATATCCTGCTTGGCCTCGCGTTCTTCTCTTTCGCGAGCCTAAGCGGCGCCGCGATTCTCTATTACATCCTCACCTATGGCCTCACCACCATCGGCGCCTTCGGTGTGGTCGGCGTGGTGGAGCGCGCAACCGGCTCCGACAAACTCGACTCTTTCCTCGGCATGCAAAAGCGCAATCCGCTGCTCGCCGCGGTTCTGCTCGTGCTCTTCCTCTCGCTCGCCGGGATTCCGCCGCTGGTCGGCTTCTGGGCCAAGTTCAATCTCTTCGCTGCCGTGCTCAACCTTGGTTTTGGAATGCCTGTGACATCGTTGCCTGCGGGCGCACTGGCGTTGGTCGCTCTCGCCATCGCCTTCAGCGCCGTCTCGCTCTACTACTATTTGCAGGTGCTTAAGCGCGTCTACGTAATGCCCGCCGCCGACGAAACGCCGATCCACGCTCATCCCGTGACGCTGGCCGTGCTCGTCCTCATCGCCGCCGCAGTTGTCGTAATGGGCTGCTTGCCGGCGTTGCTGCAAGGCTGGATCGCCAACTTCTATCCGGCGATTTAGCACGCGAAGTACCGCGGGTCTACTGACCGGCTGTAGTGCGGGCGTCCACGCCCGCATTGGCAAAGCCAACTCTCTACGTTCAAATGAAAACCCGCCCAGCGATCGCTCTTCGGGCGGCCGCTGACTCGCTGACTTGCCGGCCCGCTGACTTACTGCCACTAATACTTCACAATCTTCTCAAACGAATCCGGCTTCAGACTCGCGCCGCCCACCAGCGCGCCGTCAATCTCTTCCTGGCCAATGAGCGCGGTCGCGTTGTCGGGCTTCACGCTACCGCCGTAAAGAATGCGCATCGCCGCGGCCACATCGGCGCCCAGCAGCTTTGCCACTTCCGCGCGAATGATGCGGTGTGCGTCGGCAGCAATCTCCGGCGTCGCCGTTCGGCCCGTGCCAATGGCCCACACCGGCTCGTAGGCAATCGCGATTGGCTTCGCCGCTTCGGGCGTGACCCCCAAAAACGCTCCGGTCACCTGCGTCTTCAACACGCTCGCCGTCTTGCCCGCCTCGCGCTCTTCCAGCACCTCGCCGATGCAAACCACCGGCACGATGCCATGCTTCAGTGCCGTGTGCAGCTTCTTGTTTACGATCTCGTCGGTCTCGGCAAAGTACTGCCGCCGCTCGGAGTGCCCGATGAGCGTATGCGTGCCGCCCACGGCCATCAGTTGTCCTATGGAGGTTTCGCCCGTGTAGGCACCCTCCTCGGCAAAGTGGATGTTCTGCGCACCCACTGCCACGTTCGACCCCTTGCATGCCGGAACGACGGTGGGCAGCAGCACCGGAGAAGGGAACAGCGCGATTTCGTCGCGCGTGTGCCCGGCGACGAGCGGCAAAAAAGCCTCGATAAACGCTTCGGCTTCCGCGGGCGTCTTATACATCTTCCAGTTTGCAGCAATCAGCGCTCTACGTGCCATTTTTGTGGGTTCCTCAACTTGATTCTAGGTGGCCGCATTCAGCCGGGTGGGTGATTGTATGCATGGGTTGCGCTCAATTCAAAGAGGTGCATCCGACACTTTCCCGCCGAAGTGATTTTCCTGATCCCTGATCAATACTTCTCCCCCAGCGCTTCCACGCCCGGCAGCTTCTTGCCCTCAAGAAATTCCAGCGAAGCCCCGCCGCCGGTGGAGATGTGCGTGATCTGGTCCGCAACGCCGGCTTGGTTGATCGCGCTCACCGAGTCGCCGCCGCCGATGATCGAAGTCGCGCTCTTGTTGGCTGCTACGGCCCGCGCAATGGCGTTGGTGCCCACGGCGAAACGCGGAAACTCGAAGACTCCCGCCGGCCCGTTCCACACAATCGTCTTCGCTGCTGCGACCACTCTCTCAATCGCAGCAATCGACTTGGGGCCGATGTCGAGCCCTTGCCAGTCAGGCGGGAAATCGACCGAGCAGTCCCACTCCTGGGTCTTGGCGTCGGCGGCAAACTTATCTGCCAGGATGTTGTCGAACGGAAGCAGCAGTGTCACTCCTTTAGCTCTTGACTTGTCCAGTGCCGCTCTGGCAAGGTCGATCTTGTCCTCTTCCACGAGGCTCTTGCCGGTCTTCACGCCCAACGCGCGCTCGAAGGTATACGCCATGCCGCCCACAATCACCAGCGTGTCTACTTTGTCGAGCAGATTCGAGATCACGTCGATCTTGCCGGAGATCTTCGACCCGCCGATGATGGCGACAAAAGGCCTCTCGGGATTTTCGAGGGCCTTGCCCAGGTAAGTGATTTCCTTTTCCATCAGCAGGCCGGCTACGGCGGGCTTGAGATAGTGCGTGACGCCTTCGGTTGAAGCGTGGGCGCGGTGCGCCGAGCCAAAGGCGTCGTCCACATACACCTCGGCCAGCGAAGCCAGCGCCTTCGAGAATGCAGGATCGTTGGCTTCCTCTTCCGCGTGGAAGCGCAGATTTTCAAGCAGCAGCACCTGGCCCGATTCGAGCTGTCGCGCCATCGCGCTGGCGACTTCGCCCACGCAGTCCGGCGCAAAGGCCACGTTCACGCCTTCGCCCAATTTTTTGTCGAGTAGTTCGCGCAGCCGGTCGACCACGGGCCGCAGCGAATACTTCGCATTCGGTTTTCCCTTGGGACGGCCCAGATGCGAAGCCAGAATCACCTTGGCCTTGCGCTCGAGGGCATAGACGATAGTGGGCAGCGTGGCCACAATGCGCGTGTCGTCGGTGATGGTTGCGCCGTCTTCAGTGAGCGGCACGTTGAAATCGACGCGGATAAACAACCGCTTATTTGTCAGATCGATGTCGCGAATTGAGAGCTTGGGCATGGGGTTCCTTTCCAGAGGGACTAAGGGACTGAGGGACTAAGGGACTGAGGGACTAAGGGACTAGGGACCGGAGTCAGGGATCACGGCGTCCATTTCGATCTCGATGCGCCACGCGGGATTGAGCAAAGCTGCCACCACAACCATGGTCGCCGCGGGACGCACTTGCACAAAGAACTCCCCATGCACGCGCCCCACCGCTTTCCAATCCTCAACGTGGGTCAAAAACATTCGCGTGCGAATCACGTGATTGAGCGAGGCGCCGGCCTTAGCCAGCGCCTCTTCGGCAATGGCAAAGATGCGGCGCGTCTGTCCCGCGGCGTCTGCGTTTTCCGCGCCCACCGGCCCCGTTCCCGCCAAGGGCACTGTGTTTCCCACGCGCACCGCGCGTGAGAAGCCGATGATGGGCTCATAAGGCGATCCGCCGCTGACGTTTGTACGCATGGCAATCAGGGTTCAGGTGTCAGGTTTGGGGGGTCAGCAAAACACGATGAGAAACCAGAGGTTAGAGAGCGGCGAAAACTGTGCTGATCCGTGCCCCCTGTTCCCTGTTCTTACAGTCCCTTTTTGGCCAAAAAGCCGATCAGGTCGACGACGCGATTCGAGTAGCCCCACTCGTTGTCGTACCAACTCAGCACCTTCACGCTCTGGCCTACGACTTTGGTAAGCGGCGCGTCCACAATCGAGCTGCGCTTGTCGCCCTTGAAGTCCGAGCTGACCAGCAGGTTCGAATCGACGCCCAGAATCCCCTTCAATTTTCCGATGGAGGCGGCAGTGAAGGCGGCGTTCAGGGCTTCGACGGTGGTGGGCTTTTCGGCGATGTAGGTCAGGTCGACGATGGACACGTTGGGGGTGGGCACGCGGATGGCAAAGCCGTCGAGCTTGCCTGCGGTCTCGGGAATCACCAGCTTGAGGGCCTTGGCGGCGCCTGTCGAGCTGGGAATCATGTTCAGTGCGGCGGCGCGGGCGCGGCGCAGGTCCTTGTGCGGAAAATCGAGAATGACCTGGTCATTGGTGTAGCTATGAATAGTGGTCATAATGCCGGAGACGAGGCCCGTTGTTTCCAGAATCACCTTGACCACTGGCGCCAGGCAGTTGGTGGTGCAGCTCGCGTTCGAGATGATGTTGTGCCTGGCTGGATCGTATTTTTCCTCGTTCACGCCCAGCACGATGGTGATGTCTTCGTTGGTGGCCGGCGCCGAGATGATGACCTTCTTCACGGTCGCGCCCAGATGCGCCTTTGCCTTAGAGCCGTCGGTAAAGAAACCGGTCGACTCGACCACCACCTGAGCCCCTACAGAAGCCCAATCCAGCTTGGCGGGGTCGCGTTCGGAAGTGACCTTGATCTTTTTGCCGTCGACCGAAATAAAGTCCTCGCCCGACTTGATTTCGTTGGCCAGGTTGCCCAGAATCGAGTCGTACTTGAGCAGGTGGGCCAGCGTCGCCGGGCTGGTCAAGTCGTTCACGGCGACAAAATCGATGTCGCTGTTGCCAATCGCGGCGCGCAAAACGTTGCGTCCAATGCGGCCGAAGCCGTTGATTCCAACCTTTACTGCCATGAGTGATTTCTCCTTCGCAATGGGTGAAGTCGATGGTCTTTGAAAGAGCACTGAGACTGCGGAACTCGGGGATGCGGCGTCTGGATTGAGCCGAAAGGGCGACGCCACTAAACCCCACCGAACCCTTGATCGTATCATCCGGGCCGGCGGTGGAGAATGGAAAGAGCAGCCGCTGCGGGCACACGATTCCCGCCGCTCGAATGAAATTCTCACGTTGGCACTGTATGTGACGGAGTGCGTACAGTTTGCAGCGCCCTTGCCGAGTATGGTATTCGGGTGGGAGACTAAGTTTTCTGCAAGAATTGAAGGCAGCATGAGAAGACGTTCGAAACGCGGTCCGAATACCTCGGAATCTACAGGCAAAATCGGCCAGGAACTGCCCTTGAATCAGCCGGCTCCGCTGGTGCCGCTGTATCCGGACGATGAGCCGGGAACAGCTCCGCCACACGAGACCGGCCCGCAACGCCCCCAGGATCCCCGGCACGGCGCGCAGGCCCGGCCGTCCGCTCCACAGCATAGCCAGCACCGCCCGCAGCCGCAGCCGTCCCGGCCTCAGTGGAATGAGCCTCCCGGGTCGGGCCGCCTGGAGGTGGAAACCCAGCCGGAGATGCCGGCAATTGCTGCGCCGCAGCCAAACGCCGCAGGACAAACGCCCAGAGGGTACGTTGTTCTGGCGATCGGCCTTCCCGGCTCCGGCAAGACCACCTGGTTTGGCCGCCGCGGCATCACTCCGCTGTCGAGCGACCTGTTGCGCAACATCCTCTTCGACGATGTGGAAGAGCAGCGCTACCAGGGCCTGGTCTTTTCCACGCTGCGTTCACTGCTGCGCGCGCGGCTCATCGCCAAAATGCCCATGAACTACGTTGACGCGACCAACCTTTCCATTCACGAGCGCCGCCAATGGATCAAGATGGCCAAGAGCTTCGGCTACGAGGTGCAGGCCGTTTTCTTCGACGTGCCTCTCGACGTTTGCCTTGAGCGCAACCGCCAGCGCGACCGCTCAGTGAGCGAAGAGATCATGCGCAAGATGGCCGAGAAACTCAAGCCGCCGGTGTTCGAAGAGGGCTTTGAGAAGATCACTGTGGTAAGGGTGAAGAGCGCGGGTTAATAAGCTCCACGGGATTTCCGATCCGACGCACTGATCGCTGGAGCGCGCGCCCCGGTAGACATTGTCATCCTGAGGCTTAGCCGAAGGATCTGCGGTTGTATTCCCTCATTTTTTCGGTTTGCTGGTCACTCGCGTGGAATTTCGGCAAAGGGCTCCCACGCCTATTCGAAAACGCTGTGCAGGCGCTTGGAGTCCGCCAGGTCCGTGAGGCCGCAATGATCAAAGACGTGATCAAATGGCAGGGCCGGTCCGTCTGGAAAAGAATGATTTCACCGGCAAGAATAGAGCAATCACCATAAGCGAGAAGATCGAGATTTCCTCCAAGAATGCCTCGTGCTGCAAACACCTCTCCCTTCCAGGCATCTGCAAGCAGCTCGGGCAGATGCAGCATTACCTTGCCACGCGTAACCAGCGGCAATATGCCGAGTGGGAATGCCAAGCCAGACACTAAGATGAACATGACAAACCAGGTCCAGCGAACCCTGTTGAGGTATCCCGTCCATGTAACGATGAGACCGATGAAAACGAGCGCTAGCGTAAGCTCGCCAACATCGCTAAATGACTGCAAAGCTGTCCTCTCCCACACGTCGAACCCCTGAGTGTCGCCAGAACCCCCCAGGACGTTCGACCATGCTGATGGAATGAGCCAAACTAAGGCGATAGTGAAAAGCACGCTCGATATGAAAACCACATCACGACGAATTCGCAAGCTGCACCTCTCTTTCAACCGATCGCCAAAAGTACTGTCGGTCATCGGTCGTCCCAATAATAAGCCAATTTTCGACAGGTCACCGCCGGGCAGAACGTCATTGCTCTGTCGCGGAAACGTGCGGCGTTGCGCTTCCGAAACAACCGCAGATCCTTCGTCGCTGCGCTCTTCAGGATGACAGGGTTGGGAGGTCGGGGGAGTGGCTTAAGAAGGCCAACTGGCTGCTGAGAAATCAAGTTTGCGTTTGGGCCGCCGATTAGAGCATGGAGACCGCCTTCGCGCGGGGATACAACCGTGATGACTAGAACCTCCTCCGCGGCCCGAAGACATTGGCGCAAATTGCTCGATGTTGCGCAAGAATCTCCGGTAGCAATTACGCGTAAAAGTAAGAGCGGTTGTGGCGTACATCATTTCGCCAAGCATGATGGATGAGCTGGCGAAAATGCGCACTGAACTGAGACATAGATAATAGGAGTGCATCAGAGGTTCAACAATGGCCACCGCCCTTGTACCAACCCCCTACACCGAGCCCTGGCTGCGCGGAACCCACACCGACGTTCCTGCCGCCGGACGCGCCGTTCTGCATGCGCTCGAACTCGCCCTCGACGACCTGACCAAGTGGACAGTGGGCCTGGCCGACGCCGAAATCTACTCGCGGCCGCTCGGTATTCCGTCGATCGCTTTCCTCCTGCGCCACATCGCCGGCTCGGTCGACCGCATCCTCACCTACGCTGAAGGCGACCAGCTTTCGGCGGGCCAACTCGCCGCACTCAATACAGAAAAACACGGGGCCGGGATAAACGGGGAAGGGAAGCAGGAATCGCTGGTCGAGCTGCTTGCTGAAGTTCAAGTCGCTTTCAAACGCGCCGCTGACCGCATTCGCGTGCTGGCCACGGCCAATCTCGATACTCCGCGCGCGGTCGGCCGCAAGCAACTGCCCACGTCCATAGGCGGCGCACTCGTCCACGTAGCCGATCATACGCAACGCCACGTCGGCCAGGTAGTCACCACGGCCAAGGTGATCAAGGCGCTCCGAGCCTGACTCGAAGCAGCCCTTGTTCCCCTGCTCCCTCGTTCCCTGCATTTCAGCTACTTCGCTGGCGCAAGCTCCGGTCCGGTTGTCAGCATGGTTACGTTGGCGGCCGCTGTCTGCTGCGTCAGGCGATACCCGTCGCGGGTGCGTATGTGATATTTCTGCAGGGCCGGCCCGGCCAGCTTCACACTAATCGTGCGCCATCCGCGGTTGGGATTGGGTTGAGGATAGTAACTGATGGAATAGAGATTGCCGAGATCTTCGCGAATGGAGGCAAATGCCTGTTTTTCCTTGCTCCAATTTCCCGCAAAATAGGCTTTGCCGCCGGTGACTTTGCTCACGCGTTCAAACGAGGCAGCGGAGACAGGGTCGTCCTGGGCCAGGCGGGTGCTGACGATGTAGATGATGGTTCCCGTTGACTGCGCCAATTCCGCCACGTCCTCAGGAGGAACGGAGCTGGCGTTGTCGGGCCCGTTGGAGAACACCACAATCGCCTTTCGGCCGGTGAGCGGCGCCGCATCCTTCACCGTCAACAACAGGGAGTTATAGAGGGCGGCATCGTCTCCAGCCACCGTGCTGCGCACGCCGCTTACCACGCGGAATCGATCTTCGGTGAGCTGCGCCGCCCGCGAAAGATCGCGGCTATACGAGTAGAAAGCGATCCTGCTCGCGTCGTCCATGGACCGCACAAAATCGGAGATGGCATCCTGAGCGTAGACAAAGCCCCGGTACATATAGTTGCTGGTGTCAAAGAGGATGAAGATATTGGCCCCGCTAACGGGCAACCTGGTGACCCCGCTTACGGGGGAAATCTTTGCTCCCGTCGAGCTGGGCGCGGCTTTGACAAGATTCTCCTCAGGAGCGCGCTCCTGGCTCTGCAACTTGCCACCCTGGCTCGCCTCGCGGACCATATCGCTTCCTTCTTCAAAATTGGCAATCTTCTGCGGAATCTTATCTTCCGTAATGATGAAGTCTTCAGGGCGAAGACCGGCTACATAGTTTCCTTTGCGATCTGTAACGGCAATACTGAGCTGCACCAGAACCACGTTCACGCGCAGTTGCGTCGGCTCATCCTGAGCCGGGAAGTTCGGTACACCGGCGGTCAGGAGCAGAACACACATGCACTTCCCGATGGCCGCGAAGGATTTGTATCCTTTATTCATCGCCATGTATACCCCCATTCGCTACTTCTTGGTTCTTGACCGGCGAACTTAATGTGTTAATGGCAATCTTGCCCTGGCGAAACTGTTCCCCTGTCTCGTCCATGGCGCGCAACAGTGCCGGCCAGTCGTCGATGCTGGTCGCCGAGATGTTCGCGATCATTTGGCGGGTCAGCTCGGGAATCAAAACGTTGAGCATGGATGGCGCAACGCCCCTTTCATCCGCAAGGCGCGCCCAGTAGAGATTGCTCGATTCCCAGGATTCGCTGAACAGGCGGCTCGTAGATCCTCCGGAAGCGGGAAATGGTTCCGTCGTTAGCAGCGCCAGGGACGCGCTTTGAGCCAATGTGGGATGCGGCACGCCAAAGTCGCTTGCGATTCGCTCCGGGGCAGTAGCGGCGGGATTTCCGCGCGCGAGAGCATCGAGCTCCTCGCTTGCCTGGCCCCATTGGGCAGCTTGCTCCGGGAACCTCTTGCGAAATTCCACGGCCAGATAGAAGGTTTCTACAGGAAGCATTTGGGCTCTCAAAGCAGCCGCGCTTTCTGGGCTTTGCAAATCCTGTTTCAGCCCCTCCATGCGCCCCCAATCCATGCGATCGGACAAGATGGCGATCACACGCGCCCGCAGGTCGGCGTTAGACGGCGAAGCGGTCAGCAACTCTTCTCCGGCACGCTGATAAAGACTTACGGCATGCAACTCTTCGCGGCTCACAGTCCACCAGCGGGGCAGAACCGCATCCACAAGAAGCTCAGGCACGGTCTCTCGCCAAGTCAGCGCCTGAATTTTCCTGGGAACGATGAAATCCTCCTCCGTTAACGCCAGCACATAGGGCAGATCGGCAAGCGAGCCAATCAGATATGCTCCCCCGCCGGCGGTGGCGCCGATTCCAACCAGCACCGGCGGATCCCACACGTTTTGGATTCCCTCAATGGACGACGCCGCGAAATCGTGCGAGCGGACGAACAGAGGGTTGCTGTGAAGCACCTGAGCGCCCGGTGGCTCATAATAGGCGTAAATCAGGCCCACGAGCGTATCTCTGAGGAATGGCGCCAGTCGCGCGCGCGCCGCCTCCAATTGCGCGGGCGTACCCGGACCGCGAATGACGGCGGTCAGGTCGGTTCGTACCTGCAATTCCGCATGGCGGCTCGTATAAACCAGGGGCGACCAGGAAACACGCTCTCCCGAGGTGAAGATGGGCCGCGGCATCTCGAATTCCCGCAACGCGCCCGCAAGCGGAAGCAAGCTGTCGCCAATGGCCGATCCGTGCGCCATCTCGCCCAAGCCATCGTAAAGCCCGAAGAGCGTATCCAGAGAAACGAGACGCTGGTCATCCAGCACGGCGCGTATTCTTCGCGCGATCTCCTGGCGGACCTGCGCAGCCTCTGGAGAAGACGGCGCTGGGCCTGCGAGCAGATCGACGACCTCATCCTGAGTACCGTTCGCATTGCCGCCGGCGGCAACCAAGGTCGATTGCAGCGAACTGCGGGCCGCGTCGAAAAGCTGGATTGACGACGACACGCCCGCAAACGGCTGCACGGCCTTAATCCAGGATGCATTCAGAGCGTTCTCCGGGATCTGTCTCTGCCGGGCGAATATCTGCCAAATCCCGACTTCGGCTTGAAACGTCCCCATCACATTTGACCGCAAGGCTATATTGACAATGCCATCGATATGTCTTGCCGTATCCACAAACTCGGTAATCGATGCATCGTCCAAAGCTGGAAATTCCACAAAGACCGGGTACCAGCTGTTGTATTGGGAAAAGCTGCCGGCAAGCAGCCGCGCGGCTGAATCCGACATTCGTCCCGGCGCCTTGGCGCCGTCAATTGCGCTGAGCGTCAGGTAGACCTGCAATGGCCCCACACTGTCCACAACGTTGGAATAGGCTACCAGGGCTTCAAGGAGCGCTTCGGGGCTGTTTACGTTGCGAAGGGATCTGGACGAAGCACGCATGTGATATGCTTTGTCGCCGCGGGCGAAGACTTCGCGCCAAAGGGCGAGGTTGCCCGGAATCAATGGTTCGCCTTTCGCATCCCAGCGCAGAACGGTGAAGAGAAGCACCAGATTGGAATTTCTTGGAAAGACGCTGGTTCCGGCGCCAACGCCGGGTATGCCTGACCGGTAGGCCCCGTAGAGGAGCTTCAGACGGTCGCCTTCCGCAAGGCGGGCCTGCTGCTCCGGGCTCACCCGCGACAGGGCATCGAAAAATGCCGCCAGCCAACCCTGATCCTTGGCCAGCAAATGGTATACAAAGTCTCCTGGCGTTTTCGGGCTTGCTCCTGCTAATTCCTGCCAGCTCTGTTCAGCGGCATCTCCTGCGGGCACAACCACAGCGCCGGAGCGAATGCATATCCGGCTTCCGTAGAAGTCCAGCACAGGAGCGTAGGCAAATAGTCTTTTCAGCCCCGGTGACCGGGACAGGGCGAGCCTTGTCGCCGGGTCGAGCCGCGCCATGGCCGAGTACAGGCGATCCGCATTTTGGTCGTTCATCAGGAAGTCGAGCAGAGTCGCTCCGGGTCTCTCCTTGGCCGGGACGAGCGCTGTCCAGTCCTTTTCAGAGAGCAGGATGGGAACGCGAGTGGCTGGAAAGGCATAGTCAAAGGCAGTGCCTTTCTGAAGCGCTTCTTCAAGCTGCGTGAGGGGGAAGCCCGAATCGACGGTGAGAAACGCTCGCTCCGCATCCACGGTGATCATGGTAGCGTCATTTTGGCTGCAACCGTGCTCAAACTTGTAGCCCAGGATCTGGATCAGCTTTCCCGCGTCATCACAGCCGGAAACGTGAATGGTGCCTTCTGCGCCGGCAAGGGCCTGAAGCTCCCTGGCAAAATGCACATACCTGTCAGCTAACACCAGGTATTCCGTCTTTCTCCCGTCTTCGTGTCCGTAGAGGAAAGCGTTGCGAGCCAGCAACGCCAGCACTTCGCCGGGAGCGGCCTCCTGGCTGATGCCTGCCATGCGCAGGAAGGACCGCAAGGGGCCGGGAACGATCACAGTCTCCGCAGGCTGGCCAGATGTCGCTTCCCCGCCAGTCGCATCGGTTGGCGCGCTGCCCGAAGTGGGTGGCAACTTTGCGGCGTAAAGATCGCAACAGGTCGCCACGATCGCAAGGCCTGTTATAAACAGGTGAAACGGACGAATCGGGAACTTCATCGTGAATACCCCCTTCATGCTACGGCGATGCTGCCAGATGAAGGATCAAACCCACACGCCGAGCGGAAAGAGGGCTGGGAGGAGCCCGGGAGCCACGATAATGCTACTGGCGTACGACCTGCCGCTTACCCCTGATTTCCAGCTGCTCGTGCGGAATGAATGCGGATGAGTGGATTTGTCAGGCGCCGGAAGGTGCCGTGCCGAAATCCAGGGGTCTTTTCTCTTGAGCTCTTTTTTTTTACGATTACAGTAGAACCTGGCCAGCCGGGGAAGAAATCGTCAGAACAGGGGAACCGTCCACGTGAAATGAGTTTAGCACCCAAACTTTCTATTGGCCACGGCCCATGATGAATATTTCGGTTACCGGCGTGAAAGTCCATACCAGGCCCTGGGTCCTCTCGTTTCTCTCAGCGGCTCTTCATGAGCAGAGGATGCGCGCTGCTCCCGAAGGGATGTACGTGTGCGCCGCGGCGAAGGGCGCTCTTTCGGAGTTAGAAGTTAATTGCTGAGGGTCCCGGGGCAGATGTTGCCTGGGAAGGACGGCTGCCAAGCCGTTTCACGAACGGCAGAACGGTTACAGTTCGATTTTCAAGGTAGCAAGAGGCCGGCGTCGCCTGGGGATTCAGCCTAAATCGTCGATCGCATTTACGCCATCGAAGATGTGCCCCATCTTCTCCTGCTTGGTTTTCAGGTAAGCCGCGAAGCTCGCCTGCGGCTCAACTTCGGCCGATACGCGCTCCGTCACCTCGATGCCCGCCGACTCCAGCGCAGCCACCTTCTCGGGATTGTTCGTAATCAGCCGCACCTGGCTGACGCCCAGCAGCTTCAGCACTTCCGCCGGCAACTCGTAGGCGCGGCAGTCGGCGGCAAAACCCAGCTCCTCGTTCGCTTCCACGGTGTCGAGCCCCTGGTCCTGCAACTCGTAGGCCTTCAGTTTGGCCATCAGCCCGATGCCGCGGCCCTCCTGCTGCTCGTAGAGCAGAATTCCCGCGCCCTGCCTCTGCGATCTGCTTGAGCGCCAGCTCCAGTTGCAGCCGGCAATCGCAGCGCAGCGAGCCGAAAACGTCGCCCGTGAGGCACTGCGAGTGAATGCGCACCAGCGGCGGCGTGGCATGAATGTCGCCCATCACCAGCGCCACAAGGCCCTCCACCGTCCGCGCCGGTTCGCAGCCGGGTTGGCTCTCGGCCAGCACGCCCTCGAAGCCCAGAATGCGGAAGGCTCCCCAGCGGGTGGGAAAATCCGCCTCGGCGACCTTTTTCACGCTCTCCAATCCCATGGTTTCATTTTACTTTGCGCCCATCAGCGCCGCCGCGTCCGCCGTCACATTCCGTTCGAAGCGCGATCCGGGCGACAATAATTCAGGCAAAAGGCGTTCCCGATGAATGCAACCTGGAAAATCGACGCTGTCGAGGACGAGGCCGCGCTTGTCGCGGTGCGCTTCCTGCTCCAGGAATATTGGGACTCTTTCGGCTTCACGCCCTGCTTCCAGAACTTCGGCGACGAAGTGGCGGGCCTGCCCGGAGCCTACGCGCCGCCCGATGGCCGCCTCGCCCTGGCCACAATCGATTGGTCAGCCTGCCGGCTGCATCGCTCTGCGCCGCGTGGATGCGCTCCGTGCTGAGGCCAAGCGCCTTTACGTCCGCCCCGCATTTCGCGGTCTCGGCCTTGGCCGCGCGCTGCTCCAGTGGGCGATGGCTGAGGCCCGCTCTGCAGGCTACTCCGAGATCGTGGGCGACACAATGCCGGTGATGCGCGATGCTTTGGCTCTCTACGACAGAATGGGTTTCGAGCGCATGGGAAGCGGCCGCCCCGTCCAGGTGTCGCCCTTTCAGCAACTTCCCCAGGAACCGATTCTGATCCGCATTAAGCTCTAGTGTCTCTAGCGCCGCGATTCTCGCTTCCCACCCGCGGCGCGATACATTGGTGAGGTGACGGGAACACTCCTTTGGGTAACGCTGCTGGTCAAGCTGGGCGTGGTTGCCTCGGTGGCCAGCATTCTGGCGCGCGGCAGCACGTTCCGGCGTCTCTTTTTCGCCGATAAACGCAGCCCAGGACAGACTCTCGCCCTTCTGGCGTTTTTCCTGGTGCCTCTTACGCTCGGCGTTTGGGTCCGGCTCGTTGTGCCCAACTTTCTCGCCGCCGACATTTCCTTTGAGACCGTCATCCTCCTCGGCCTGCTCATCGGCCCCAGTTGGGCGATGCTTTCGGGCGCCGTCCTTTCGGCCCCCGCAGTCCTGCACCACGAGTATCTCGCGCTTCCCTTCAATGTCGCGCTCGGCCTGGCCGCGGGCATGATCGGCCGCATCGTGGAGAGAGAAGAGATATGGTCCTTCACTCCCTTCATCGATTTAAGCCTCTACCGCTGGGTGCGCCGCAACCTGAGCAAGCCGCGCATCGACCGCCAGATTCTCCTGCTGGTTCTCATTGCGCTCATGGAGATGATCCGCGACTGGATCGCGCACCTCTTTCCCCACCGCCTCTTCGCCCTGCTCGCCGACCGAATCTGGCTGCAGGCTCTGGTCTGGCTCGCCGCTCCCATCAGCGTTGGCATTGCGCTCAAGGTCTGGAATGCGCTTCGCATCGAAATGTCGCTTGAAGAACAGAAACGGCTCGTGCTGGAAGCGCGCCTCGACGCCTTGCAGCGCCAGATCAACCCCCATTTCCTGTTCAACACGCTTAATTCCATCGCCTCGCTGGTGCGAAATCAGCCGGAACTGGCGCGCAAGATGACGGTCAAGCTGGCCAACATCCTGCGGTCCCTGCTCAAGGAGCACGACGCCTACGTGCCGCTGCGCGAGGAACTGAAGTTTACCGACGATTACCTCGACATCGAAGTGGTGCGCTTCGGCGCCGACAAGCTGCGCGTCAAAAAAGAGATCGATCCGCGCACCCTCGATGTTTTGGTGCCCAGCATCCTGCTGCAGCCGCTCATCGAGAACAGCATCAAGCACGGCCTTGAGCCGCGCATCCACGGCGGCACCGTCACGCTGCGCAGCCGGCTGGAGGGCGACCGGATTTTGATCGAGGTGGCCGACGATGGCGTGGGCATGAGCAACGGCGCTTCGTCGCTGCACCGCATCGGAGCCGGCATAGGCATGAAAAACGTGCAGGAGCGGCTGGAGGTTCTTTACGGCAACCAGGCCAGCTTCAACGTGGCCAGCAACCCTGGACGCGGCACTCTGGTCTCCATCGAGCTTCCGGCGGAGATGCCCGGTGCGGGGTAGAGGCTCACGAACCGTGCAATCTTGAAGGCAGATTTCTGTTGCAGCTTTGGATTCCGAGGCAAGAATGCTGTTTGCCGCCCGAGCGGTCCTCAGCCGCGCGCGGTATCCTCAAACAATGGTGCGCTTCACCGTGCTGGCCTCGGGCTCCAAGGGAAACAGCACGGTTATCTCCGGCGGGCGCACGCGCATCCTGGTAGACGCAGGTCTGAGCTGCCGCGAACTCTTCCGCCGCATGAAGCTGGCTGGCGAAGACCCTGCAACCCTCGACGCGATCGTCATTACCCACGAGCACCAGGACCACGTCAATGGTCTCGCCATCACGGCGCGCAAGCTCGGCATTCCAGTCTTCTTCACTGAGGCCACGCATCGCGCCTGGATGCGCTGGCTCACGCCGCGCCGCCAGATGAGCTACGCCCAATGGCTGGAACTCTGTCGCAAACAGGCCGCCGAGCGCCAGGCGGAGGCTGAATCGTCCACTGTGCAAGACACCCCCGATCCTGCTGAGGCCGATCCCGAGGAGTTGGAGGCTGACAGCCAGCTCCCTGCCGCCGAATCCTCCGCGCCGGCAGGCCGGGCGCCGGAACCGTCTTCAGCGCGTCCGCCCTCCTTCAAGGACGATCCCACCTGGCTTCCCGCCGTCGAATATTTTCAGGCCGGCCAGCCCTTCGCCATCGGCGATATCGACCTGAGCCCCTTCACCATCCCCCACGACGCCGCCGACCCGGTCGGCTTTGTTTTCCTGCGCCGAAGGGGTGCGGATGGGCTTCGCTACAGATCTCGGCTACATCCCTCCCAACGTCAAGGCGCAGCTCCGGGCGCTCGATTTGCTCCTGCTCGAAGCCAACCATGACCTGGAGATGCTGCGCGACGGCCCGTATCCCTGGCCGGTGAAGCAGCGGGTGCTTTCGCGAGTCGGCCATCTTTCCAACGACGCCACGGCAGCGTTCCTCTCCACCGCTTACGACGGCCAGGCGACATATGTGATTCTCGCGCATCTCTCTGAAAACAATAATCTTCCAGAATTGGCGCGCGTTGCCGCCGAGGGCGCGCTCGAGGGCCGGGCAAACCTTTTGGCCAACCGCCTGTTACTTGCGTCGCAACATGAGCCACTTTCTGCTATCAATTTTTAGGGTTTGTGGATTAAAATCAAATTGATTTGGCCCGAAAACCTGACAACACGATGGGCCCAGGACATTTAGCTGGGGCCTGTGCGTTTTCCTGGAGCGCCACAGAACATCCCGTTCGGCAGGTGGAGCGTCCAACTAGGTAACCATCTCGTTACCGTGCCCTCCACTCATCAGCGCCACGGTTGAACTTTTTCCTGTAGGGTGAATCTAATGTCTATGCCACGAGTTCGATGCAACGACCGGGTCGTAGGCGCTATTCTGGCAAGCTGGCGTTACGACATCTCCGGGATTTCCCCCGAGATGCGCAGGGACTACGAAAATCATTTTGTCGAGTGTGCCCATTGCAGCTCGCGTCAAAGGTTCCATCGCAGTCTTGACGCAACGCTGGCGATTCTCACATCGCTTTCCGCGCTGTTCTTCCTCTTCGCACTCGCGGTTTTAAAGCATATCCGGCCGCTGGAGCATGTGGCCTTCAAGGTTCTCGGCCTCGACATCTACGACATGTATCACATGCTGGTTTCGGCCGGCATCGCCGGGCTATGCTTCTCTCTGATTGCCATGGCTCTTGTTCTCATGGCCACGCCCGCCCCGTCGTACTTGGGCGGCATCGCCGCCGAGCGCGCCAGGGTGATCGAAGAACACCTGCCCGATGCCCTCAAATCTCTTCGCTCGCGGTAAGCGATTCAGACACTCGAAATTCAGGGCCTCCCGCATGTGGGAGGCCCTTCGTGCCTAGGGCCAATAGGCGCGAGGATAATGCACTTAACTGGCTTGAAAGGTGGCCAAACGATGAAATGGAGATTGGGCTTCGTATTCCTGGCGGTCATTCTGTGTTTCTGGCTTGTTCCAAGGGCTGAGGCAGGCGATCGCGAAGACAATCTCGTGAACCTTGCCGCGAAGGGCGATGTAGACGGCGTCCGCAGTCTGCTCGACCAGGGGGTGAACGTCAACGCAAAGGACAGCGCGGTCGGCTGCACCGCGCTGGTGTATGCGGCGCAGTGGGACAAACCGGACGTGGTGCAGTTGCTGCTTTCCCGGGGCGCCGACATCAACATGTTGGGCAACGGATATACACCGCTCACCATGGCCGCGTCCCTGGGCAGGACGGATATTGTGCGTATTCTCATCGACAAAGGCGCGGACGTTAACAAAACGGATGAGAGCGGCAAGATCGCCGCCGGCGACGAGATGATCGTGTCCGGCCGAACAGCGTTGGCGACCGCAACCGATGCGCTCGAAAAAGGGATGCCAACAGGTATGGATAGCTCGGGCAACGTGACTTACAATCCGCTTACTCCCACTGAAAAGGAAGCGTATACGGCGATTGTGCAGATGCTCAAGGCAGCGGGAGCGAAGTGACCAGAACAATAGAATATTGCGCGATTCGAGGCTTGCGCGAAATGGAAAAGGCGAAGCTGCGAAGGCCTCGTTTCTTTCCTCCTCTGGGCGGCTGAGCTTTACCGCGCCAGCGACACTCGCAAATCTCCGCCCGTCATCTGCTTCGGCTCGGCAAGATTGAGAATGGCGAGCAGCGTGGGCGAGATGTCGCGCAGTGCGCCGTCCGTGCGAAGACGGTAGCGATTGGCCTCTTCGGCGACATAGATCAGCGGCACCGGGTTGGTGGTGTGCGCGGTGTGCGGGCCGCCAGTCACGGGGTCCACCATCATTTCGGCGTTGCCGTGGTCCGCGGTGATCAGCCAGCTTCCGTTTCTCTCCTTGATCGCCTTCGAAATTCGTCCCAGTTGCGCGTCCACGGCCTCAATAGCCTTGATGGTCGGCTCCAGCTTGCCCGAGTGGCCCACCATGTCGGCATTGGCAAAATTCACCACCACAAGATCGAACGCCGTGTCGTTCACTGCCTTCACCACCGCGTCGCCGATGGCTTCGGCACGCATCTCCGGGGCCAGATCGTATGTCGCCACCTTCAGCGAGGGAATCAGGCTCCGGTCTTCGCCGGCGAAGGGCGTTTCGATGCCGCCGTTGAAAAAGTACGTTACGTGCGCGAACTTCTCCGTCTCCGCCACGCGCAAGTTGCGCAGATGGTTTTGCGCCAGCAGGTTGGCCAGAATGTTATCCATCGATTCCGGAAGAATAACCAGCGGCAGCTCGTAGAGCTTGTCGTACTGCGTCATGCAAAGGTAGTGCAGGCCCTTCGGAATCTCGCGGCGCGGAATCGTCTCGTCCAGCGCCTCCCAGCTTTCCAGGTCGCGGCCACCCTGCTTGTTCAATCCGCTCTCGCGCGCCAGCACGCGCGTAATCTGCCGCGCACGGTCGGCACGGAAGTTGAAGTTGATGCAAACATCGTCGTCGCGAATCTGCCCCACCGGCTTGCCCGCCGCGTCACACACAACAAAGGGAATCAGGAATTCATCGGTCGTTCCGCCGTTGTAACAGTCCCTGATGCGCGCAACTGCATTCGGATACGCTCCGCCCTCGGCCTTGCCGTTCACCATCGCATCGAAGGCCTTACGCTCGCGCTCCCAGCGTTTGTCGCGGTCCATTGCGTAGTAGCGACCGTTGATCGTCGCCACTTTGCCCACCCCGTACTCGCGCATCTTCTGCTCCAGATGCGCAATGTAGCCTGCGCCGGAGGTCGGTCCGGTGTCGCGGCCGTCCATGAATGCGTGCACAAAGACCCGCTCCACGCCGTACTCGCGCGCAATGCGCAGCAGTGCATAGAGATGCTCCTGGTGCGAGTGCACGCCGCCGTCCGAGACCAGGCCGAACAGGTGCAGTTGCCGCCCGCCTTCGCGCGCCTTCTGCATGGCCGCGACGATCGCCGGATTCTTTTGGAACTCGCCCGATGCAATCAGCGCATCGATGCGCGTGATGTCCATCCGCACAATGCGGCCGGCGCCTATATTCAGGTGGCCCACTTCGCTGTTGCCCATCTGCCCGTCGGGCAATCCCACAAAGTGTTCCGATGCGCGGATCAGCGTGTTGGGATACTCCTTGAGCAGCTTGTCGTAGGCAGGCTTGCGCGCAAGCGCAATCGCGTTGTTCGCAGTTTCGGCGCGATAACCCCATCCGTCGAGGATGGTCAGCACGAGGGGACGCTTGGAACTGGGCACGTAGAAAAGCACCTCAGAATGGATCGAAGTGTTCTTCTCAAGGATAACCTGCCAAGCTGCGGGAGTGCGGCACTATGCAACAACAATAAGAGTGTCATCCTGAGCGGAGCGCAGCGGAGTCGAAGGATCTGCGGTTGCTTTTCGGCTGCTAGCGCACCTGAAACTTAATTCCAGCAACTGCGTATCTTTCCTCTGGAGTTTTGAATGTTGCGCAATTTTATTCAAGTGCGCGTCTTCATCCAGTGTGATCACAGCAAGTTTCCAATATCGCTCAACGAGCTTGGCCATCGTCTTTGAATTCAGTTTTTCTTTTTGGTGCAAATCTAAAACCTTAAGAGCGAAAACACGCCGAGGCGTTCCATGTTCGACCCTGAAATGCTCTGTCGGCTTTGCACCTTGTGGGGTGGAGGAGTTGTATAAATGCGAAGGGAAGAAGCTATGCTTCCTCCCTTCATATCCAACCAACTGTTGATGCGTTAATCGTTGTAGTTCAGGCTTTCCAGCCCCAAGTAAACCGCGCCCGCCCCCAGTTCCTCTTCGATGCGCAGCAACTGGTTGTACTTTGCGATGCGGTCGGTGCGGCTCACCGAGCCGGTCTTGATCTGGCCCACGCCGGTAGCCACGGCAAGGTCGGCGATAAAGGTGTCCTCGCTCTCGCCGGAACGGTGCGAAATTACGGACGTATAGCCGTAGCGCCGGGCCAGGTCGATGGCTTCCAGCGCCTCGGTGACGGTGCCGATCTGATTCACCTTGATCAGGATCGAGTTGGCCACGCCCTCCTCGATGCCGCGCTGCAGGCGCTTCACGTTGGTCACAAAGATATCGTCGCCCACCAACTGAATGCGTCCGCCCAGCTTGTCGGTCAGGATGCGCCATCCTTCCCAGTCGTCCTCGGCCAGGCCGTCTTCGAGCGAGACGATAGGGTACTGGCGCGTCCAGTTGTCGTAAAAGCCCACCATCTCCGCGCTGGTCAACTCGCTCTTGTCGCCCTTCTTGAAGACGTACTTGTTTTTCTCCTTGTCGTAGAACTCGCTCGACGCCGGATCGAGCGCAATGGCGATCTGCTCGCCGGGCTTGTAGCCTGCCGCCTCAATGGCTTCGAGAATCAGTTCGATGGCCTCGCTGTTCGATTTGAGCGACGGCGCAAATCCGCCCTCGTCGCCCACGGCCGTGTTGTACCCCTTCTTCTTCAACACGCTTTTCAGCGTGTGAAAGGTCTCGGCTGCCCAGCGCAGCGCATCGCTGAAGCGCTCCGCGCCCACGGGCATAATCATGAACTCCTGAAAGTCCACGTTCGAGTCGGCGTGCGCGCCTCCGTTCAGCACATTCAACATCGGCGTGGGCAACACGCTGGCGTTGACGCCGCCGAGATAGCGATACAGCGGAACCTCGAGTGTTTGTGCCACAGCGCGCGCCGCGGCCATGGAAACGGCAAGAATGGCGTTGGCGCCCAGCTTGCCCTTGTTCGGCGTACCATCCAGTTGAATCATCGTCTGGTCGATCAGCCGCTGGTTGCCCGCGTCCATGCCTTCCAGCTCCGGCGCGATAACGGTTTCAACGTTTTCCACAGCCTGCAGCACGCCCTTGCCGAGGTAATGGCCTTTGTCGCCGTCGCGCAGTTCCACGGCCTCGTGCTCGCCGGTCGAAGCGCCCGAAGGCACAATGGCGCGGCCCATGGCGCCGCTTTCCAGAATCACGTCGGCTTCCACGGTCGGGTTGCCGCGCGAGTCAAGTACTTCGCGGGCACGGATGGCAACAATCTCAGTCATATCGCTCCTCACAATGTGGTGCTGCAGCCGGGCGTTCAGCGGTTGGGGCAATTGGCGAAGGCGACCCACGGCAAGAGCATCTCCGGAGGCGCTTCGAATGGTGTTCAAAAGCTCCTGCGCGTGCAAAAAAGCCACCTTCCATCCAGCCAGAAAAGTGCGTCAAAAAAATTTGCGATCCCTTCGGATTCTAGCAAATTGGGCTTCGACGGCCCCGGCGGCAGCGGTCACGCCCTCGAAAAGCGGCGGCGCCGGCCACCGGAGGGTAACGGTGTTGATTCTTGACGCCTTTGGCACCCATAGCCGGCGCGGCAAACCGGTCCTCCCTGATGTGGCGCTACGCTTATCTTGGGTGAGTTAGTCCCCGCGCGCTGCCGCCGGACGAGCGCGCCAGAGACTTTTCGGCCCCAGCCGGGTTTACAGCCGTCAGGTGATCTTTGCTCGCAAAAAGGAGATCGGGATGAAGCGGACCATTTTTGTGTACGCCCTGTTGGCCGCAACCGCGGCCGCGATGGCAGCCCAGAGCAGGCAGACGAGCCCCTACGAGGGAACTTCCAGTCCTCCGCCCGACGACACCATCACCACACCTGAGCCGCAGGCTGCGCCTATACCCAAGCCTGCACCGGGGAAACCCGCGTACCCACAATCTGCGCAACAGCAGCCTGCCCCACAGCAGCAGTCTGCAACGGGTTACCCCGCGCAGAGCTATCCCGCGCCGGGCCCGGCCGACGGCACAGACGACGGCATCGTGCGCGTGGCGCCTGACACACCCGCCCAACACAATCTGGATCAGCGCGCGTACATGAGCGATCCCGATGGCGACATCGTGCATCCTCAGCCATTGCCTCCCGGCACGCTCGGTGAAGGGACCACCATCCGCGTCCATTTGCTCGATCGCCTCTCCACGGCGGAAAGCCAGCGCGGCGAGCGGTTCCACACGCGTGTTGCCTCCGACGTTGTTCAGAACGGCCAGGTCCTGATTCCCACCGGCGCTGAGATCGACGGCGCCGTGGTTGAAGTCTCGGGCGGCCGTGCCGGCGGCCACGGCTCCATGCGCCTGCGCCCTGACACGGTAATTCTGCCCGATGGCTCGCGCTTCCAGTTGTATGCTCAGATCACAGGCGCTCCCGGCTCCGCGAACCACGTTGGCAGCGAGGGCGTCGTCACGCCCGGCTCGCGCCTCAAGAAAGACGGCATCGAATACGGCGGCGCGGTTGGAGCAGGGCTAGTCACGGGAGCCATCCTCGGCGGGCCCGGCGGCGCGCTGGCTGGAACCCTCATCGGAGCGGGCGTCATCACAGCGCACCTGCTCGTCAGCCATCCGCAGGCCACGCTCGAAAACGGCACCGTCCTGCTGTTTACGCTGAGCCAGCCGCTCAGTCTTGTCGCCGCTGCTCCAACCGGAGATTAGGTTCCTGACCGCGGGTTCTAGCACCGATCTGGTTGCCCCATTCATGGCGCGTTCTTTGCGACATGGGCGGGATAGAACGCCTCGCAACGCGCATCTCGCTCCGCCACAGCTCTGCGCATTTACACTTGAAAGCTGGCAGCTAAAAGCAAGAAGCTCGCACTTCTATGGATAAGTTCGTCATTCGCGGCGGCAATCCGCTGGTCGGCACCATTCGCGTCTCGGGCGCCAAAAACTCGGCGCTGCCGTGCATGGCCGCGGCCATTCTCACCGAAGACGAGGTCATTCTCGAAAACATTCCTCAAGTGCGCGACATCGAGACCGAGCGTCGTCTGCTGGCCTCGATGGGTGCTGAGGTTGAGTTGCCTGCGCGCGGGGTCTCCGTGGGCGGGGCTTCGGCCACGGGGTTGGAAGGCGACTCGCGCAACCGCAGCACAATCAGTTGCCGCTCGCTCTCCGATCCCGTCGCCCGCTACGAAATCGTAAAAACCATGCGCGCTAGCTCGCTGGTTCTCGGGCCGCTCATCGCCCGCGCCGGCATGGCACGCGTCGCCATGCCCGGCGGCTGCGCCATCGGCGGCCGTCCCATCGACCTGCACATTAAGGGTCTCGAAAAGATGGGCGCCGTCATCGCTCAGGAGCACGGTTACCTCGAGGCGCGCGCCAAGCGTCTGCACGGCGCTCATATCGTTTTCGACAAGATCACCGTCACCGGCACTGAAGATCTGCTGATGGCCGCTGTGCTGGCCGAGGGCGACACGCTGATGGAAAACTGTGCCCGCGAGCCGGAGGTCGCGGACCTGGCCGCGCTGCTCACAGCCATGGGCGCGGAGATCGCAGGCGCCGGCACAGCGACCATCCGCGTGCGCGGCGTGCCCAGCCTGCACGGCGCGCGTTATCGCATCAACCCCGACCGTATTGAGGCGGGAACCTTCCTCGTAGCCGGCGCCATCACTGGCGGCGATCTAACTGTTGCCAACTGCAATACGTCTCACCTGGGAGCTGTGATCGAAAAACTGCGCGAGACCGGCGTGCGCGTCGATGTGCTCGGTCCCGATTCCGCTCGCGTGCGCGCCGGCACCCGGCTGCGTTCGGCCGATCTTTCCACTCAGGAATATCCCGGCTATCCCACCGATATGCAGGCGCAATACATGGCCCTGGCCACGCAGGCCGAGGGCGTCAGCCTGGTGTGCGAAAACATCTTCGAGAACCGCTTCATGCATGTACAGGAGCTTGTGCGCATGGGCGCCAACATCAAAGTGGATGGCAACACCGCGACTGTGCGCGGCCCGGCCCGGCTTTCGGCCGCCGCTGTCATGTGCTCCGATCTGCGCGCCTCCGCATCGCTGGTGTTGGCCGCTCTGGTCGCCGACGGCGAGTCCATTCTGGATCGCGTCTACCACATGGACCGCGGTTACGAGCACATCGAAGAGAAACTTCGCGGCGTGGGCGCGCAGATCCAGCGCATGGGAAACATCTTTGCTCCCAGGGAAAACGAAACACCCCCAGCCTGACGATTCAACCGCTTGCACTTACCGGGCCTTCATCGGCACGTGAAACGATATCGTCAAGCCATATGCCATTGACGTAGAATGCGCTTGCGCGTTCTTTTCGTTTTCAGGGCAACTATTCACGTAAGCAAGAGTTCATATCAACAGTCGTCCGGGACAATCGCATGATCCCGATATCTTTTGAAAACATGGAGGACACAAATCCCGTGAAGAAAATTGTTCTGTCAGCGCTGCTTGCCTTTTTTTTGGCGCCCGTGGCCGCGATGGCTCAGGTTGTCGTCCGCGTGGAGCCGCCTCCGCCCGTTGTCGAGCGTCACAACCGTCCGCCGCACGAAGGATGGGTGTGGATCGATGGCTATCACCGATGGGATGGCCACCGCTATGTTTGGGTTCATGGCCATTGGGCGCGCCCACCGCATCCCGGCGCCGTCTGGGAGGCCCATCGCTGGGAACATCGTGGCGACGGCTGGGTTCTGGTCGAAGGCCACTGGCGGTAGACAGCAGCTCACAGCAAGAGAGCGGGGCCGCAAGCCCCGCTTTTTCCTGCACGATTTCCGTCGCATAGAACTCGACGATACTTTCCACTTAAGTGCATATGCGCTACGGTCGTGGCTGTGAAGCAGCAAATCTGCAGCCGGAAGCTAGCTCGTTTAGCTGATCTCAATCACATCCGACGCCGATGCCGCCGCCTGCTCGGCCTGCTCCATCACCTTTTCCGCCATGGCAAAGAACGCCGCCGCCTGCGGGCTCTTGGGCCCGGCCAGCGCCACCGGCAGTCCGCGGTCTCCGCCCTCGCGAATCGCCGGAATCAGCTCGATCGCCCCGAGGAACGGCACGTTGAACTGTTTCGCCGTGCGCTCCGCGCCGCCGCGCGAAAAGATGTCGATCTCCTTGTGGCAATGCGGGCAGGTAAAGTGGCTCATGTTCTCCACAATCCCCAGCACCTCCACGTTCACCTGGGCAAACATCTCCAGCGCCTTGCGCGCGTCCTCCAGGCTCACGTCGCTGGGCGTCGACACCACGATCGCTCCCGTCAGCGGCACGGTCTGCACCAGCGAAATGGCCACGTCGCCCGTTCCCGGCGGCAGATCCACAACCAGGTAATCCAGCTCGCCCCAGTTCACCTGCTGCAAAAACTGCCGGACGATCTGGTGCAGCATCGGTCCGCGCATCACCAGCGGTTTGTCGCCGGGCGAAATGTAGCCGATGGAAATCGTCTTGATGCCGTGCGTCAGGTTGGGTTCAATCATGTTGCCCGGGCCCACCGCCGGCGATTGCGAACTAGCCCATCATCAGCGGAACATTCGGCCCGTACACGTCGGCGTCCATCAGTCCCACGCGCTGGCCGAGCTTCGAGAGCGCGATGGCCAGGTTGACGGCCACCGTGGTTTTGCCTACGCCGCCCTTGCCGGAACCTACTGCGATGATCTTTGAGACGCCGGGCAAAGCCACCGGCGAAGGCATGGCATGGGAATGCGCCATTGTTTTTTATTACTCCTTTGTCAATCATTTGAGGCTCGTTTGCGGAAGCCGCAATCGCATGCCGCCCTACCAGTTTAGCCTTCTAGGCCTGTTCGACGTAGACACCGGCACGTTTCCACTTTTCGAATGCCCTTACCCACATGGATGTTCGAACGTTGGTTTTGCTTTCACGGCTCAATAGCGCCGGCGTCCTTCAGGCCCGCGGTCACTTGCTTTGCCTCTTTGCGGCGCGCGTTTTCGTGTTCGCGGTGCTCGCGGCGGCGCAATGCGTCTTCATGGCGCCGCACCTCGTCCGGCGTCTCCGGCTTCAGTTGCGGAACCTTTTGCAGGCGCCCGTGCTCGTCGATGGCCACGAACACCAGATACGCTGTGGCCACGTGCATCACCCCGCCGGTTCGCGTGTTTTCCGCCCACACCTTCACGCCCACTTCCATCGAGGTCGTGAACGCCCGGTTCACGCTCGACTTGAGCGTCACCAGATCGCCCAGGCGCACCGGCTGGATAAAGTCGATGTGGTCCATTGATGCCGTCACCACATACGTACGCGCATGCCGGTATGCCGCCATCGCGCCCGCCAAGTCGATGAAGTGCATCAATCGCCCGCCCAGCAGATTGCCCAGCATGTTGGTGTCATTGGGCAGGATGATCTCTGTCATCTCCGACTGCGTGCTCGCCACTGTGCGCACCATCGATTGGGTCTCCTGGCTGATCATCCCGCCTCCATCGCCGTTCGCGTTTTCTTTCCACCAGCTACATGTCCGGCCAGCTACAATAGAGCTGGTGGCCGCTCCGGCCTGAAAATTCCGCTGAGGCGTTCTGTTCCAGTTTCAGCAATCCCAGCCAATTAGGCAAATCCTGTGGCGGCCCGGTGAACTGAATCCGGTTAGGATGCGAGCGAAATGCATCAGCAGGATGAACAAAATGGATAAGCAAGATGGACAAAATTGAACGGCTCAAAGAAATCGTGGCGCTCGACCCAAAGAACAGCTTTGCCCGGTACGGCATCGCCATGGAATGGGTAAGCCGTGGCGAAACGGCCGCGGCATTGTCTGAATTTGAAACACTGCTGGCCAACAATCCCGATTACACGCCGGGCTATTTTATGGCCGCGCAAACGCTGGCGCATGCGGGCAGAAAACCGGAGGCGATCGAACGGCTGAAGGCCGGCATTGCCTGCGCCGCGCGTGATGGCAATAGCCATGCCCTCAGTGAAATGCAAGCAATGCTTGACGAACTGGAGCAATAAGCGAAGACGCCGCTCAGCCAGGTTTCTCTGGCTTAGGCTTCCGAATCGAGACTGTGAGCCAGAGAAACAGATTTTTCCACGAAGGTCAGGGAATCCTGCGAAATGAATTGGCATCTAAGGAAAAGTATGGCGAAATACTCGATTGTTGTGCCATTTCACAATGAAGAAGAAAATGTAACGGTCCTCTATGCGCGCCTCAAGCAGGTTATGGAACAGGTGGGCGACTCCTTTGAGATGGTTCTCGTTGACGATGGGTCCCGGGACCGGACATATAAACTTCTGGAAGAGATCGCCGCCGTCGACAGCCGCGTCCTGGTGGTGAAGTTGCGGCGCAACTTCGGCCAAACCTCAGCCCTGGCAGCAGGCTTTGACCACTCCACGGGCGAATTCATTCTGGCCATGGATGGGGACCTGCAACACGACCCTGGCGACATTCCCGCTTTTCTTGAGAAGCTCGACGAGGGCTACGACGTCGTTTCCGGCTGGCGCAGGGTGCGCATCGACAACTTCATCCTGCGCCGCGTTCCCTCCGCCTGCGCCAATTGGATCATGGCGCGGCTCTCCGGTGTCCCCCTCCACGACTTCGGGACCACCTTCAAAGCCTATCGCCGTGAGGTCATCCAGAACATTCCTCTTTACGGCGAGTTGCACCGCTTCATTCCCGCCCTTGCCAGTTGGTATGGCGCATCCATTTGCGAGATTCCCATCCACAACAACAACCGCGAGCGCGGCAAGAGCCATTACGGTCTCGGCCGCACCTTTCGTGTCTTCTTCGACCTCATGACGATTCGTTTCCTGCTCAAGTACATGAGCAGGCCGATGCATTTCTTTGGCGGCTTCGGCATTCTTGGCATGCTCGCCGGAAGCGCCATGGCTGCAGCCCTGCTGGCAATGAAGCTCCTGGATCCGAAGATGGACTTGATGCAATTGCACGGCCCTATGTTCGTCATCTCCTCAGTGCTCATCGTAGCCGGCGTCCAATTGCTGGCGCTCGGTCTGCTGGGCGAGTTGCAGGTGCGCCACTACTACTCGACCCAGCGCCCCGCATCCTACACCGTGGACCGGCTGGTGCGCCTGGCCCCCGCTGACGAGCGAAGCCTGCTGTCGGATCGTCAGGACGGAATGCTCTAAAGGCAGGGAATAGAGAGCAGGGAGGCGGGAACAGAAAAACGTTCTGCACTATTTTGCGGGTTTCTCCTATCGCGCCAGAAGAGTTTGAACGGCACACGGCATCGTAAGCGCGATGCGAAATCCATCCTGCTCCCTGCTGGCTGCCCCCTATTCCCTTGCTTTCGCCGGCCCTCAAGGTTCATGCTTATCGCTAGTCATGAAAGCCATACAGATTCATTCGACCGGCGGATCAGAGGTTTTGCAACTGGAGGACCTGCCTATTCCTGAGCCGGGGCCGGGTCAGGTCCTGGTTCGCGTTGAGGCCGTCGGAGTCAACTTCATCGAAATTTACTTTCGCAAGGGCGTCTACAAAGCCGCATTGCCCTTTGTTCCAGGCAGCGAAGCCGCGGGCACTGTCGAGGAGCTGGGACCGGGCGTAACGGGATTTGCGGCCGGGGATGCGGTCGCCTCCACCGGCATGATCGGCAGCTACGCTGAATACGCTCTGGTTCCCTCTGCGCAGTTGGTCAAGATTCCCGAGAGGCTGAGCATGGAGCACGCGGCCGCCGCCATGCTCCAGGGCATGACCGCGCATTACCTATCCCATTCCACGTTCCCGCTCAAGGCCGGTGACACCGCGCTGGTGCACGCAGGCGCAGGCGGTGTGGGCCTTCTGCTCACCCAGATGGCGGCGCGGCTCGGTGCGCGCGTCATCACCACTGTCTCCACCAAAGCCAAAGCCGCGCTCTCGCACGAAGCCGGTGCGTCCGACGTAATTCTCTACACCCATCAGAGTTTTGAAGACGAGGTCAAGCGCCTCACTGGCGGCAAAGGCGTCGACGTTGTCTACGACTCGGTGGGCAAAGAGACCTTCGAGCAGAGCCTCAACTGCCTGCGCCCACGCGGCATGCTGGTGCTTTTCGGAGCCTCCAGCGGTCCCGTTCCTCCATTCGATCTCATCCAGCTCAGCGGCAAGGGCTCCCTCTTCGTCACGCGGCCCACGCTGTGGCACTACATCGCCACGCGCGCCGAACTCGAAGAGCGTGCCGGAGAAGTGCTGGGATGGGCCGCCAAGGGCAAGCTCAAGCTGCGCACCGAACACACCTATCCCCTGGCCAACGCCGCCCAGGCCCAGATCGACATGGAATCCCGCAAAACCACGGGCAAGATTTTGCTCGTGCCGTAAGAGCACCGAACAGGGATCAGAGAAGCAGGAGCAGGGAAATGGGCAGCATTTCAATTGGCGCCACCGACCGCGTCTTCGTCCTCACTGGCGCAGGCATCAGCGCCGAAAGCGGCTTGCCCACCTTCCGTGCGGAAGACGGCCTTTGGGCCGGTTTTCGCGTCGAAGATGTGTGCACGCCCGATGCCTGGCGCCGCGACCCAGCCGGCGTCTGGGCGTTTTACTCTGCGCGCCGCGAGGCCGGACAAAAGGCCAAACCTAACCCCGCGCACATCGCTCTCGCCGAGCTCGAAGCGCAGCTCGAATCGCGGCAGGGCGACCGCTATTTTCTCTGCACGCAGAATGTCGACGACCTGCACGAGCGCGCCGGCTCGCGCAATCTCATCCACATGCACGGCGAGTTGGCCAAATCGCGCTGCGAGCGCGAGTGCGGCCGTCCGCCCGTTGCGGATACCACCGTCTACGCCAGCCTCGACGAAGTTGGCCGCTGCTCCTGCGGCGGACGCCTGCGTCCGCACATTGTCTTCTTTGGCGAGATTCCCCTCGAGATGCCCCGCATCGAGCGCGAAATTTCCCAATCCACGCTGATGCTCGTCATTGGCACCTCCGGCTCGGTCTATCCGGCGGCCAACTTCGTCCACTGGGCCCGTCAGGCCGGCGCTCGCACCGTTTACATCGGTCCCGAACGCCCACTCAACGCCTCCGCCTTCACCCACGTCGTCGAAGGCAAAGCCGGTCAGGTTCTGCCGGGGCTGTTCCAAGTCGCAAGCTGATTCCGCGGGATGACTGGGTGCCTTTAGATAGCCAAGAGGTTGCCCCATCCTTGACGCAGCCTCACCGCGGCAAGGGTGGGACAGCACAAGCCTTCGCCTTCTCCTTTTCACCCGCCCACGAACCAAGGGCTCAAGTCTCGATTCTGAGACCGGGGATAGCACGAACGTCAATTTACCCGCGGCTCCGCCTCCGGCAGTGCGTGCCTCTTCCCTTCGGCCTCGCGGTCAAGCACCGCGCGCTTGGGAACCTCAACCAAATCCTGATCGTGCGCGGTGCGATGCACCTCATTCTGTGCCGGCCGTAAAATTTTCGGTGTCGCTTGCATAATTCTCCCTTTCGTTTCGATGTTGTCGATCCGCTCCAATTCGTCGCTCAGTGGATATTGTTTGTGTGCGAGCCAGCCGCGCTCACTCGCTGACTTGCTAACTCGCTAGCCCCGCGCCTTGATGTACTCCACGCGCCGGAACCGCAGAGCCGTCCAGTCCGCGTCGATGGCGACGGCTCGCACGGTAGCGAAGCCGGCCTTCTTCAACACGTCCCACCCCGCATCGCGGTTGAAGTCGCAGGTGTACTTCTTCGACGTGCCCTTGGGATACGCAAACCACACGATGGCGTCGCCCTTGGCCCGCCTGGCCACTTGCGGCGCAAGCTTTTCTACATCCTTCTTGCGCGTCACAAACGCCAGCCAGAAATCCGCCTCCGTCACTGATTCCAGATGATGGTGGATCGTGATCGCAGGCAGCTTCGCAAGCTCCGGTTCAAAGCTTGCCGGCGCGTTCAGTACCACAATCTCCTGGCGGCTCCCAAGATTGAGTTTTTCAAATAAGTTCGCCATCGATTCTCATGGTAGCCAATTCCGCGAAATAATCTGCAGAACTCTAGCAGGAATTTTTCCAGTGTGCAGTATGGGGTCCCGGCTATTCCGTGTCGGGGTTGGGCAGGATGATGTCGCGGACGATGGCGTTCATCTCGGCGACGGCGGCGATGAACTGGCGCAAGGTGCGGCGGGTTGGGCCGAAGGTGTCGAACTCCTCCGGCGTGAGGCCATTTTCAGAGTAGGCGAGCGCGAAGTCAGGAAATTTGTTGAGCAGCGTCGAGACGATGCGCGGGTCGACTGGATCGTCGATGCGCGGAACGATTTCGATGTCGCTCGCGTTGTAACGGCGCTGCCAGGCGCAGGGCGGAGAGATGACGACATCGCCGCCGATGAACTCGCTCCAGTGCATGTGATTGCGCATTGCGGCGGAGAGAAGGCGCAAGCGGTAGCCGCGGGCTTTGTAGATTCGATAGGCTTTTTTGAAGACTGTGACGCCGGCCCACTCGAGATAGCCCGGATCGATGGAGAGATTGAGCTTGTCGTGGAGAATTTTGACCCAGTCGTCCAGTCGGCCGACCATGAGGGTGCAAATGGGGCCCATAGTTGAGATATCGGCGCCTTCGGCTTCGCGGCGCTTGAGGCCGCGCTCGACCGCCTCAGCGACGGCGATGGCCTGCGGAAGGGTGAAGCTCACGGTAGCGTTGATGCTGATGCCACGATACGTTGCCTCCTCAATGGCGGCGATGCCGGCGCGCGTGGCGGCAATTTTGACGATCATGTTGGGCGCGAGCCCGCTGAAGCGGATGGCCTGCGCGAGCATGGACGCGGTGTTGCGGTAGTTGCGCGGGTCTGTTTGGATGGAGACACGGCCGTTGCGCCCTTTTTCGCGCTCGAAGATGGGCAGGAGCAGGCGCGCGGCGTTGGCGGACATCTCTTCGACGATGCGCCAGGAGAGATCGTCTTCGGTGAGTTGGGCTTGAGCGGCGGCGAGCTCGAGGATGCGGGTCTTCCAGACGGGCAGCTCTTTTTTGAGTACCGAAACAGCGATCGAGGGGTTGCAGGTGGCTCCGACAGCGCCGTTTTCGATCGCCCAGGTGAGCTCTTCGATTGAAGCAGAGTCGTTCCACAGGCAGGTGGGAGTGGTCTCGGTCATTTTGTGGAGCGGACTTTTGAATCGCAGAGTCGAATCGACGGGGACCATGCCTTCTCCCGGAATGCAAACGTGATACCGCTGCTCCAAAGTGAGGAACAGACTTTACGCCTGGGCGCGCACCAGCAGGCAGGTTATATTGTCGTGGCCGCCGGCCTCGTTGGCTTCGGCGACCAGCCGCGCACACAGCTCGTCGAGGGGAACATCGGCGCCGAGGATCGTTTCGATTTGCGCATCGGACAGCTCGCGGGTGAGGCCGTCGGAGCAGAGCAGGAACAGGTCGCCCGGTTCGGCTTGAAGTTCAAAAATGTCGGGAGTGACGGAGCTTTGCGTGCCTAGAGCGCGCGTGATGATATTGCGCAGCGGGGAGCGCAACGCTTCAAGCGGGGTCATCTGGCCTATTCTGACCTGTTCCTCGACGAGGGAGTGATCGACGGTGATTTGATCGAGGTGCGAATTGGGGTGCGATTCGGGGTGCGTGTCCTGGACTGAGTTGAGGTGCGAGTTGCGCAGGCGGTAGCCGCGGCTGTCGCCCACGTTGACCATCCACGCGTGGTTCCCGTTGACCAGAAGCGCCACCAGAGTGGTGCCCATGCCGTTGAGCTTGGGGCTGTGCTGCGAGCGCTTGAGAATCACCTGGTTGGCGGCGATGACGGCCTGCTCCGCGTCGGCGGGCAGCGGATTTTCCGAGCCGCGGTGGGTGAGCAGCCGCATCATCTCGTCAACGGCCAGGGAACTGGCGACTTCACCGGCTGCCGCGCCGCCCATGCCATCGCAAACCACATATACGCCATGCTCGACGGAAAACCCGAATGCATCTTCGTTGGAAGGGCGTTTTCGGCCACAGTCGGTGACCGCCGCTGCCGTGTAGTTGACGACACCCGTAGCCAAGGTTAGCTCCCGTCGATCAGTGTACAGAAAAACAGTAGCAAACAGGGACCGAGGGAACAAGAGAGCAAGGGAACGAGAAAGCAGGTAGTGGCGAGCAAGGAATGGGCAGAAACAAACGGGGAGGGGATCAGGGACTAGCGGCCAGGAACGCCGGGTCTCCTATTTTCCGGGGCGCGGATCGGTGGATACCGGCAGCGGAGGGGGCGCGGGCAGTTCAAAGACCTGGATAGCGCCGGCGTTGATTGCGGCCACGCGCCGGCCTGAGGGAGAGATGGCCACGTTGCCGCCGGCATCGAGGATGGGGGCCAAGGGCGTAACCAGGGCGATGTCGCCGTTGGCCGCGTCGAAGACCGTAACCGATTGCTCCTTTACATCTTCTGCGCCGATGGGAGCGTAGGAATTGACGGAATGGTTTACATCGAGCGTGGCCCACGCCAGGCGCGAGCCGTTGGGCGCCACGGCAAGTTGCGGCCATATCTCGGTGGACGGCGCCTGCGAAACCCAAAGAGTCCGCCCTTCAGTGCTTATCGCCGTCAACCTGGTTTCTCCTTCAGGGCTGCAGCCGCTGACCAGAATCTCCTGCTCCGAGACAAAATTGTCTTCAGGTTCGCAAGCGGAGTCTACGCTGCCCAGCATCCTTGTTCCGCCGGCGAAGTAACTTAGGTTGAGCAGCCACTGCGTGCCCCGTCCGCGCAGGTTTTCAAGGTACCCGACGGAGTTGATCGGAAGATGGACGGTAGAACGTGTGCGACTCACCAGCATTACATCGCCGGATTCCCGGCGCAGAATGCGGAGAACCATTTCTGGATGGCCGCGCTCCCCCGCTGCGGAGTCCTCATCTGAAGTCACGCTGGCTTGTGCCGTGGAAGGCGTGAGGACCAAGCCGGGCTTTTGCGGCTCCGCTACCGGCTCGCGGGAGTTGGTGACCATGAACTGCTGCGCAGGATCGAGCTCGAGCCAGAGCAGAGAACCGGGGAAGTCGAGGAAAGGCTTCAAGACGAGCGTCGCATCGCCCACGAGGAGGTTGTTGCGGTCGCGCAGCAGAAAGTGACCATTTTTAAGCATCCACAGATAGCGCACGCGGTCGTGCACGGTCCATAGCGTCTCGGCCTCCACCGTGCCGTTGGGCAGCTTGAGTAGCACGGCGCGGATCTGGCGTTCGTCGCTATCCTGGCCGTTGACCGTGTCCCGGTGCAGCAAGCCGGGAACACGGAAGGTGAACAGCAGATGGTTTTCATCGAGAAAATCGAGTGAAGCCAGCGTGTTGCGCGAGCCCAGGTAGATAGCGCCAGGAGCTGTGAAACCCAGCGGCCCGACAGGAATGGTGAATGTCGGCGGCAGGGAGGGCTTGTCGGGAAATTTGCCGACGATGAATCGCTCTTTGACCGGGGGCGAGGCTGGAGACGGTGCTGGAGCGACAGTTTGCGCCGGGGGGGCATTTTCTGGCGGAGCCGTCGCGTCAGGCTGCGGTTTCGGGGCCTCGACGGGTGGGGAAGGATTGCCGCTTTGCGCCGGCGTAGCGGAAGGGACAAAAGCGACCATGGCGGTGACGGCCAGAGCCAGCAATGCAACCCTCAGAACGGCTCTCCGCTCAGCATTTACTCGCGAAATTCCTCGCACGTTTCTGGGCCGATTCGCCATCGAAGAGTATTCTCGCCGATGAAGCCACCGCACCGAAAGCCCGCGGGCCTGCAGCAGTGTGTGCGACAGTAAAGAAAGAATGGCTGAACAGGGAGCGACGGCGGGGCGCCTCAGGTTTCTCGGGTACGGCGCTTGCGCCATGGCCGGAACCCTGTGGGGCACCGGGTTTTATTTCGGGAGGCTCGCGCTGGATGAGATGAGCGTGGAGCACATGGTGCTCTATCGCTTTCTGTTTGCCTGCCTGGGCATGCTGCCGGTGATCGTGCGGCAGCGTGTGCGGCTGACGGCTGGCGAGATGCGGACGCTGCTGCTGACCGCGGTCTTCGGAATTCCCGTTCAATTTCTGCTGCAGTTTCACGGGCTGGTGCTGACCACGGTGAGTCACGCATCGTTGATGGTGGGCGCCATGCCGGTGCTGCTGGCCGCCGCAGCGGCGATCTTTGCCGGCGAGCGGCTCGACTGGATAGGCTGGGCGGCCTTATGTGGGTCGACGGTCGGCGCGGCGATGGTGGTTCTGGGCGGCAACCGCGCCGCCACCGGGCGCGAAACTCCTTCGCTCGCCGGCGACATGCTGGTGATCGCCTCGCTCATTGCGGCCCTGGCGTGGATTCTCCTCAGTAAAAAACTGATGCAGACGCACAGCCCGCCGGTGGTGACCGCTTACACCATCTATTCCGGCACGCTGATGCTGGTGGCGTGGAATCTCGGCTCGTGGCTGCTGACGCCCTTGACGCATGAAAAGATCCAGCCCATGCCGTTTGCCCACATCAGCGTGACTGCCTGGGTTGCTTTGGCCATCAGCGGCGTGATGTGCACGGCCACAACAACACTGTTGTGGAACTGGGGCATCCACCAGGTGCCGGCTTCGCGCGCCGGAGTCTTTCTGAATATCGAACCGGCGCTCGGCTCCATCCTGGGTGTTGAGCTGCTGGGCGAGCGGCTGGGGCCGTACGCGTGGCTGGGGGGCGCGCTGATTCTCGGCGCGGCCATCACGCTGACGGCGCGGGGGCGCGAGACAGAGCCGGCGGTGATTCTGGAATAGCGTAGCCCTCAGCAGGGCGCCAACGGACGTCGCGAGAGCGGCAAAGAATTTTCCGGGCGAACGCAAAAGAAATGCGCCGTTTCGATCTGTTGCGCGTCCAAGATTCCAGGCGGCTTCTTTTATGGTGATTCCATGGCGCAGACGCAAGCCGTACCAGTCGTCAATCCCCGCTCCCTTGCCCCACGAAGCAAACGACGCGATCTGATCGAGATTGCCATTGGCTTTGGACTGATCCTGACCGTGATTTGGACGCCGCGGCCATGGCAGCAGCGGCTGTGGTGGATCGCGCTCGTCGCGGTTCTGACGATGATCTGTCTCTCGTTTGAGAGCCTGAGCGCAATGGGTCTGCACGCGGCAAACTTGTTTCGTTCGCTGTGGATCGTCGCCTTAGCGCTCGGGTTGGGCGGAGTGGCCGTGCTGCTTGCCGCCGGAATGCACACCCTGCACACGCCAGGCGGTCCCATTCAGTTTGTCAAAAGTTTCTGGGGCTACGCGATCTGGGCTGGCGTGCAACAGTTTCTGCTGCAATGCTTTTTTCTCTCAAGGTTGCAGCATCTAATCCCCGATCGAAGGAGTGTTGTGTGGGTCGCGGCCGCACTCTTTGCCATTGCGCACTTGCCCAATCCTCTCCTGACGGTGGTGACGGTGCTCTGGGGCGCCACGGCTTGCCTGCTGTATCTCCGCTACCGCAACCTTTATCCGCTCATGATCGCGCACGCAATTCTCGGCATTTCCATTGCGATCACGGTTCCGGGTCCGGTGGACCACAACATGCGCGTCGGCCTGGGCTACTTGACTTACCACTCGCACAGCCAACCACATCGGTCCCACGCCTAGCGCTGTGACCTCGTGATTCGGTAATCGTTCCTGGGCGAATTTGGGCCTGGAGGCTGCTGCGTAGCGAGGATTACAGAATAACGCGGTAAATAACAGGTTCCAGGGCAGCGGTCAGCGCAGCCAAAGCGACCAGATGGTGTCGACGGTGGCGTGAGTGATGGCCGAGGCGCCCACGCGCCGCTGCTGCCGCCATGCCCGGCCGTAGAAGATGCCGGCGAGCGCGGCCAGCAGCACGTAGCGCCAGTTGAAGCTCGTGGTCCGCTTGTTGAAGTGCGCCAGGCCGAAGAGGCAGGCTGTCAACAGCAATGCGCCATAGCGCCCCATGCGCTTTTCGAGCAAGTTTTGCAGCCAGCCACGAAAGAACAGCTCTTCGGGAACGGCGATGAAGAAGAAGGTGAAAATCCACGTGCCTGCCGCTTTGCTCGGGGCGGGCCATCCCGAATGGAAGTGCAAAAAGCCCAGACTCAGCCCGAGAGCCAGTGCTATCGGCGTGTAAAAGACCACCTCGCGCAGGCCGATCCCAAGATCGTTGAGGCGTAGGCGCAGGTCGAAGCCGGCGCCGTCGAGTTGGCGGATGATGAGGAAGCCGTAAATGCCCGCATCGAGCAGGAGAATTTTGTTGAAAATGGCCAGGTGCGGCGGCCACGCGCTCTCAAACCAGCGCAGGTCTACGGCAAGGCCCAGCGCGGCCAGGACCAGAAAGTCGCGCCAGTTGCCGCACTGACCGGGGTCCCCAGCGACGGGTCCAGGTCGCTGGGGTGGTTGACCGGGGTCGGCTCCAGCGGGAGGGGCGACGGGTCCTGGTCGTTGGGATAGTTGAGCAGAATCCGCGCGATTCGCCCGCCACATCAATATCGCGATTTCCACAGGAAGCGCAGCGTACAACGCGAACCATCCCCAGCGGAAGACGCCCGCGCTCCAGGCGACGAGGGCATATGGGACGCATAACGCCGCCGGGAAGACAAGCTGCGCCCACAAGGGAAGTGCTCGTATGCGGGCAGCCGCCGCCCGAGGGAAAAATGCCACGGTCAAAAACGGAACGAGCGTGAGGACGGCAGCGGTCAGATTTGGCGGAGTGAACATAAACGGTACATTCATTGTGCGCCAACCCCGGCCGTTCAGGTCGCATCAAATCTTTGGTCACTTGCGTGAGCAGATTGGGAGTGACGCCCCGGTTTGCTCCGCCGATAGCGTGGTTAGCCGGTCATGGAGACACATTTGGCCCTTCTAGCATTGAAACAAACCCATTGCTTAGGCGCGCCTGCTATGCACGATCAGCACGGCAACCTCATGGACGCCTTTGACGAACTGCGCATTGCCTTGGGGCGCGGCTGCGGGCGGGAAAAGGCCTGCGAGCTGCTGGACCAGTTGATCGAGCTCATGCGCATGCACTTCTGGAGCGAGGAGCAGCTCATGCAACAAACCGGCTTTGCAGAGCTGGGGGAGCATCGCGCCGAACACCACAGGATGCTGGCCGAGATCTTGCAGGCAGCCCATCGCCTGCAATACGGCGAAGAAATCGAGCTGCGCCCGTTGCTTTCCCATCTGCATGACGAATTTCTCCAGCACACTGATCGCCTGGAGCAGCATTGTGGGCCGTGGCTGAATCGGCACGGCGTGAGCGAAGGCAATTCAGCGCCCGCCTGACGCCTTTTCGCTGAAGATTTCATTGTCTGGCGAAGAGACGTGCCAGGAACAGCGCACCTCCACCGGGTCTTGACGTGAATCGACGAACCTTGAGACAAGCCGTTATCATTGCGCCAATGCGGGAATAAATTTCAGAGACATTCAGGCAAGCGGAATGGATAGCGCGATGAAGAGTGGACGTAGTGCGTTCGTAGAGAAAATTGCTGCAGCCGATCCCGGCTTCTACAAAGAGCTTTTGGACCAATTGAGCGATGGCGTGTACTTTGTTGACCGGGAACGCCGCATTCAGTATTGGAACGAAGGCGCCTACCGCTTGACCGGCTATCAGGCCAAAGACGTGATTGGCAGGTGCTGCCAGGACAACATTCTCTGTCACGTGGATTATTCAGGAAAGAGGCTGTGCCTGGATGGTTGCCCTTTAACGGCATGCATGGCCGATGGCAGCCGGCACGAAGGAAATGTTCTTCTGCGTCATAAGCAGGGGCGCCGGGTTCCTGTAAACGTGCGTGTGCAGCCCATTCGCGGCGCAGACGGATCCATCGTCGGAGCGATCGAAATATTCAGCGATGACTCGGCCCACACCGAAGCGTTGCGCAAGGCTGAGGCCCTGAATCGGCTGGCATTTCTTGACCATCTTACTCAACAGCCCAATCGCCGGTTCCTGGAGATGTCACTCAATACCGCCATGAGCCAATACCAGGTGCACCATGATCCATTCGGCGTGCTGATGCTCGATCTCGACCGGTTCAAGGATATAAACGACACCTTCGGTCACAGTTGCGGAGACCGGGTTTTGCAGGAAGTTGCGAAGACTCTGGCAGGGTCGTTGCGTCCCACGGATATCGTTGGGCGCTGGGGCGGCGATGAGTTTCTGGCCATCACGGACCATGTGAACGCGGAGCTTTTGAGAGGACTGGCCGAGCGCTGCGTTGCAATGGTGAACCAGACCTCGATTTCAGGCGCCGAAGCGGCGCTTATCTCGCTCTCGGTTTCCGTAGGAGCCACATTGGCGGGCGGTGGCGTGACTGCCGAAGAACTCATCCAGCGGGCGGATAAGCTGCTGTACGAAAGCAAGACAGCCGGCCGGAACCGCGCAACTACAGACAACGTCGCGGACGGGCAACGCATTCGGTAAGCAGGGTCCTTCCGTCTGGGAATGCCTGTTGCGCATCGACCCTCCCTCAACTTCCTTCGAGTTCTTCCGATAATTCTCCTGTCGGCGATTGCCGGCGGGAGGACGTGAATGGCCCTTTTGGCCTGGAACGGCAGCTTCTCGGTCGGAGTGAAAGCCATCGAGAACCAGTACATGCTCATGCAGGAGCGATCCGGTGAATGTCTTGACGTGGAACGATACGCTCAGTGTGGGAGTGCAGCCTCTCGATGACGAGCACCGGGGGTTGTTTGACTTTCTGACGGCGCTTGAAGCGGCAACCAGGCAAAGTCTGGAGCCTGAATCGGCGGCGCGTTTGCTGCGCGAGCTGGAGGAAGCGACGCGCACGCACTTTGCTGTAGAAGAGACGGTGATGAGGACCGCAAAGTACCCCGGCCTGGTTCTGCATAGGGCGAATCACCTGCGCCTGATGGAGAAGCTGCAGGCATTTAGCGCGCGCCATGGGCGTGGCGGGCAGCCGCTCAATCGGCACGAGCTCAATTTTCTTGGCGATTGGCTTGTGAATCACGTCCAGACCGACGATTTGCGGCTGGGCGATTGGCTGCGGGAACGCAAGTTATTTCAAGATGCGGGCGCCGCGTCAGGTTTCGAACGATAACTGCGCCGAGGCCCACGCGGGCGGGGCCGGCCTGGGCTCCGAGGCGAGCTCATAGACGAGGCGCTCGAGCACCAGTCGCTTGTCGGGCGGCGAGGAACGCAATTCGAGATCGGCGCGGGCCACCAGCCGCAACGCACGCGTGAGTTCGCGGCGGCTCTTATAGCGGCGCGCCTGGCGGATAAGATCGTCGGCGGCAAAGGGCGGCATGCGGAAGCCCTGCCACAGCGCCTGCCAGATGGCGCGCGAATCGCGCACGTTTTTCTCGAGAATTACCAGCATCTGGCGGAAGGTGCGCGCCAGCATATAGAGATGGCCGATGGCGGCGTCTTCGCCGGCTTCGGAGCTGTTCAGCAGGCCGTGCAGCAGAGCCAGCGCGCGCACGCGGTCGCGGGCGCTTATGGCGTCAGTCAGCTCATAGAGCGAACGCTGCTTGGCTGCCAGCACCATGGTTTCCACGTCGCCCAGCGTGATGCGCGCGCGGCCCATGGCGTAGAGCAGCAGCTTCTCGAGCTCGGAGGAGACCAGCATCATATCCGCGCCCAGCGCGTCTACCAGCTCGCGCGCCGCGTCCACCTCGATGCGCACCTGAGATTCCTGCGCCGTGGCCACGGCCCAGCGCATGGCGTCTTCTTCGCTGACGCGCGCCAGCTCGACAATGCCGCAGTGCTCGCCCAGCGTTTCTTTCAGGCGCTCGAAGCGATTCTTGTCATCCATCTCCATGCGCCGCGCGTCAGAGGGAATGCGCAGGAAATCGGCGATGAACAGCAGCAGCGCTTGCGGATTGGGCGATTTGAAATAACGGTCCAGCGCGGCGAATTCTTCCTTCTTGGCGCCGCGCGTATAAAGCTGCCGCACGTTGCGCACGAAGATCACCTGAAAGGGAGCCATCAGCGAGGGCGTTTGCGCGCGGTCCAGCGCTTCGAAAATTGAGGTTGAGGCCAGGTCGAGGTCGGAAAGCGAAAAATCACGAAGATCGGCGGGGACAAATGCCTTAAGGACAGCGGCACGGCAGCGGTCGAGGAGAAAGATTTCGTCCCCCGCCAGCACATAGCCGGGCTGCAGCTTACTTTTACCGGCCGCGGCAGCCTCGATTTCGGCGACGAAGCGGCCTACGGCGCTGAATCCGGCGCCCCAGCGCGCGCCGCTCAAAACTCGCGCTCCTTGCGGGCTTCCAGGCCGCCGCCTATCGCAATATTTCTCATGCGGCTCCAGAATACAGGCCTTCGAGGCAAGTGACCAATATGGAAAAGTAGGCAGGAATCAAAAGATAAGCGGCATTTTTTGGCACAGGCGGGAGGCGCGTACTCTTCAAATCGAATTCAGTCATACCGCGTGTTCCGTAATAACCGCGAGGTAGCGCCGGTTTCCAGACCAGCTATCTAAACCAATTGCTAAACCGTTATAGGGTCAAAAGCCTTATCGGGGGCGGATCCGCCCCCCCCTCCTCCATCCTACTGAACCATGAATGGTCGTTGGGCTGGTCGCCAAAAGGGCTTCCAGCGTCCCGCTTGACATAGTAGGATGTTGCTGTACTCAACGATATGGCAAATCTCCTGCGAGCGGAACCGGGCTGCGCCAGAAAGACCACACGATTTCCTGTAAGAAATAGCATGGAGGTTGCGTGGAAGATCAACTGAAGACGCCCCAGGCAGAAGCGACGGACACAAAGAGAGGGTTAGGGTATTTTCCAGCGGTCGACGGTTTGCGCGCTGCGGCGGTCGTCGCCGTTTTGCTTTTCCACCTCACGGAAAAGTCTCTTCCAGGTGGCTTTGTTGGCGTCGACATCTTCTTCGTTATATCTGGCTTTGTGGTTACCGCGTCCATCGCGCACATGCGATTCGACACTTTGCCGAGCTTTCTGGCCTACTTTTACGCCCGCCGCATTACCCGCATCTTCCCTGCGCTTTGCGTTTGCCTTGTTGTGACTGGTGCACTGTACACTCTGTTCATACCCCAAGCATGGCTGAGCACCGCGATGACCCGCGTGGGACTGGCAGCGTTCTTCGGTGCGGGCAATGTCGTCCTGGCCACAGACAACAACACTTATTTCTCGCCCGCGGCGAACTTCAACCCATTCACTCACACTTGGTCGCTCGGGGTGGAGGAGCAATTCTACCTCCTATTCCCGTTTTTGCTGTTCGCCTTCTCTCGATCTGGGGGTTCCCGGGTTTGGCGGCGGCGCATCATTCTGGCAATCGTGACCCTCTGCTTTGTTTCGTTGGCCACCAGCGCAGCGCTTACCATTCACCAGTGGAGGCAGGCCTTCTATATGTTGCCGTCTCGCTTCTGGGAGCTTGGTTGTGGGATGCTGCTGTGCCTTACAATCGAGCGCTGGAGGCACCTTCTCTTAAACTCGGCGAGAATCAGTTCCGCGCTCTCCATTGCCTCCGCTGCCATTATCGCCGTAGCGCTATTTCTTCCGTCGAGCACCGGCTTCCCATTCCCACTCGCCTTGCTTCCCGTGCTCGGAGCCGCGGGGCTTATCGTGGTGTCGGTGGCGCGGCCCACCGAAGCACCTGCAAAGATATTAAGCGCCGGTCCCGTCGTGTTCTTGGGGAAGATTTCCTACTCGCTCTACCTGTGGCACTGGCCAGTATTGGTATTGCTGCGCTGGACGACGGGATTAAATAGTTGGTTCGAATCTCTTCTCGCGGTTTGCGTCACTTTCGGCATCAGCCTGCTGAGCTACTTCTTTATCGAGCAGCCATTTCGGCAACTGCGCCGTTCAGGCCCTCCCTGGATAGTAGTTGCGGCAGGGGTTGCAACGATTTGCATTCTCGCCTATTGCACGAGAGACATGTTCGGCCACAAGAACTCGCTGACTTTCACTCGCACTCGCGATTTCGAAACATGGTACTCGAATGCCCCTTTTTCATGCACTGTGAACACTGCCATGCGGGACAATGGAGAATTTCAGACGTATGTTTTTATGCCTAGCCATTGCCCGACTCCCGCCCCACCGGGAAGTCTCATAGTTGCGGGCGACTCCCATGCGGGAGCATATTGGGGGGTGTTCTCAAGATTCGCACAGGAAACTGGGCGAGAGGTGAAGGTCTATACCTTGCCCGGGTGCTCGTTTCTTCCCCTATATGAGCCTGCGGCACCGAAGTGCCTGGACCTCGAGAGCGCGGTATCTGAAGATCTGGCTAAAACGGTAAGGCCTCAGGACGTGATATTCCTCCCCTCGCTGCGAATGCCGAGGTTTGTCGAGGAGTGGGGCGAGGCCCAGAACACCTTCTACGCCAATATCGATGCACCGGCACTGCGGGCCATGGTCGATAAAGAGACGGCAGACGTCATGGGGCGAATCAGCGTCACCGGTGCGCATATCGTATTTGAGGGACCGACCCCCATATTCAAATCTCCTCCCTTTCGCTGCGCGGATTGGTTTAATGCCAAAAATCCCATCTGCGCAGAAGGGTTCACGGTGGACCGAGCTGAACTTGAAGCACGCCGCGCGCCCGCTGTGAACGCCATCCGGGGTCTCGTGGAAAGCAGGCCCAATGTGTCCCTATGGGACCCCTTTCCTATTCTCTGCCCTGGGTCACGCTGCAACGCCTTTATGGACGGGAAGCCGCTCTTCTTCGATGGAGATCATCTGAGCGGTTATGGCAATCAAGTCTTATACCCCTTTTTCAGGGAGGCCATGGATGTCTACTGGGAGCCCGATGCAGTACCTCCTTCTACCAGAGTGCCCTGATAGACAACTAAGGGGGTTTTCCGAAGAATTTCGCGCACATGCACGTGCGCCCATGGAAAAACGGACAATAATCCCAACAGCAGGCGGCTTTATCGAATGGCGCGCCGTTGTAACCGTTGTTAGCGCCAGGCTTGTTCCTTACTGTGATTGCTCCTCAGTGTGCTCGAAAGGAGTTTTCCCCTCCTTTTTCAGGCGCTCTTCAGCCTGGGAGGGTTCTATCACCGCCGCGCCACTTTTGTTTCCGCGCTCATAAACATGCGTCAGAAACTCCCTATCTCCATACCTGTTAAAGATCAGCTCAGTGTGCGCGGGCGTGTGCGAGTCCGTTGATTGCCTCGTTAAGAACTCCACCGATTCGTTACCATCAGCGCTTTTTATCTCCATGGCGCCAAGTTCGGTACCGGTTATCATACGAAGGACATAGTGCCCGGGCGGCAGAGTAGTGTTTACAATCGTGAATGAGTGATGCATGTCCGCATAGATCGTGCCCATAATCTGCGCGTGTCCGATCGAGGCCGCAAGGAACAGAAGTGAAGCGGCAGCGGCGAAAAATAGTGAATGTACCGTGGAGCGCATTTCAGAATCTCCCTTCTAATTCTCATGATGCCGGAGCGCTCCGCAATGTTGTCCGGTATGCAACTGACGCGCGTTGCCGCAGTTGCAGGCCGCCGCCAGATCCGCACCGGCGGGCGCTGGAATCCTGCCCGTCAGAACCCTTCCAGGACGTCGGCGACAAGCTGGCGTGCAAACTCGCGCGAGAGCCGCTGAACGGCTGCCGGATCTTCTTCTAAAAAAGTCGGCAGGTTGGTGGTGGACTGGTACTGCTGCCGAAAAATGTAGTTCTTGTTCTGGTAGAGGACTCTTCCGTCGTGCGCCGTGAGAGTCACCGAAGCCACGATGGTAATGATGAAGCTCGACGACTGCTGCGTGGCGGCATTGTAGGTGAGCGGCGTTGTGGTCTGCTTGAGAATGGTGCCGTGCAGCACCGCGTCGGAATCGTCGCCGGCATCGGTAGTGATGCGGAAGCGGGTGCGGGTTGCGAATTCGCGGACCACCGCTTCTGTGATTGCCGTTTCAGCGCCGTTCGCCTCGGTGCGCGTGGCGAACACCGGCACCGCAAGCGTCTTCACGCCGGGAGGCAGGTGCGTGGCCGCGCCCAGGGTGTGATAGCCGCATCCGCTCAGGCTCAACAAGGCGAGAGCGGCCGAAGCGACGGTGGGCAACAGGGCGGAGGGACGCATGAGGCAATTCTATCTCGCGCATTCATCTCCCCCGCCTTAATCGTTATCAGGCCCACGCGGTGGCCAGTTTGCCCAAGCCCGGCGACGGCAGCTTGAGGCCATCGGCGCGCCCCGAAAAATAGAGTTCGTTGAGCGCCGCTGAATCCAACTGTTCGTAGTGGCGAAATCCGGCGCGCGCCAGTTCCGCGTTGAGCTCCTCGGATGTAAAGAGAAGCTGGAAGGGTTCTCCAGCCAGCGCCACGCGCCTGGCCAGTGCACGGAAAGCCATGCGATGGAAGACGCCGAGCGAATGCGGTGAGAGGCCGTAGTCGAAGCTAACGGCTGTGCCGGCAGGGAGTTTCGCGATGGTTTCGAGTGTGGCTCGAAAGGCTGCGAGCGTGAGATAGGGCACCACGCCGAGCCAACTGAAGAATGCAGGTCTGGCGGCATCGAATCCGGCTTCGAGAAGCCCCTCGGCCAGCGTCTTGTGCTCAAAATCGAGCGGAACGAAGGTGAGGCCGGCGGGCTGGAGCAAGGCGGCTTCGGAAAGGAGTTGGTGTTTCCAAATCTGAGTTGCGGGAAAGTCGACTTCGAAGACGCGGAGGTGGGGAAACGGATTGCGCCAGGCGAAGGTGTCGAGACCGGCGCCGAGAACTACGTACTGTGTGACGCCTTGCGCGACGGACTCGGCCAGCCGGTCTTCAGCGTAGCGGCTGCGCGCGGCCATGAAGGCGCGGAAGGCGCGCGAGACGCGAAGTTTCTCGCGGATGGGATCGAACTTGAATTGCGGCCCGAGCAACGGCACAGCAATGGGATCTGTGAAGACGCAGGGACGATCGAGAACCTGGTGAACGGCGCGCCGCAGTGCTACTCGGAGAGCGGTTTTGCTGGCGCGGCCGGTTTCCATGTTCTACACCTTAAAGCTCGGACGTCAAGGTCATCGACCCGTCACGCGCGTATAGGTGCCTGATCCGTGCTCGTCGGTCATCACCACCGTATTGGGCCCGTTGAACACATACGTGTCCCTGCCTCCGGGCGGCTTTAGCAACGTCATCTCCTGCTCTTGCTTGCAACTGTCCCTTCGTGGATTGGTTGGAACTGCAACACCCGGAACACCGCACGTTGGATTTGGAACATACATCCACTTGGTCTTGGGCGACCAGTCCGTGACCGTTAAGACGATGGTGTTGGGTGCGACGAGCTGGTAGCGGCCGCCTGCCGCGGACTGGGCGCCTCCATTCGCAGGCTGCATTAATAGCATGTATTGACCGTTCGCCTGAATCGTAAGAGTTACGGTACTGCCCTGAGCAACCGTGCGCCATTGGCCGACCAGGCTAGGTTGTTGCGCTTGTGCCGCTTGTGACCCGCAACCAATCGCTACGCTGCCTGCGAGAATCGCTGGGAGAACCAATCGGGTGAAACGCTGAACCGCGTTGCTGGTCTTCAAAGGTTGAAGGGGGTTTTTCATAGACACCTCCGGTATTGGCGGGGGAATGCAGGGATGATACCAACGGGGATCGTGAACCGCAACAGGATTTTTCTTCTGAGACGGAATTCGCGCCGGAGACGGAGAGCGGCGCGTATGCTGATTGCCATGAGCTGGATTGGATGGGCAATACTTTCCGCTGTGTTTGCCGCCGCCACGGCCCTCCTGGCCAAGGTCGGCGTGGAGCATGTTGACTCGAACCTGGCTACGGCGCTGCGCACCAGCGTGGTGGTGGTCTTTGCATGGGGCGTCGCGCTGGCATTGGGCAAGCACGGAGAGATTCGCTCGCTCGACCGCAGAACCGTGCTTTTCCTTACGCTTTCGGGTCTCGCAACGGGACTCTCGTGGCTCTGCTACTTCCGCGCGTTGCAGTTGGGGCCGGCATCGCGCGTGGCGCCGCTCGACAAACTGAGCGTTCCATTGGTCATGATCTTTGCCTGGCTGTTGCTCGGCGAAAAGATGAACGCAACGGCGCTGGTCGGCGGCGCGCTGATTACCGCTGGAGCCGTGGTGATGGTGATGAGCTGAAAGAGACAAGAGAACAGGGAACAGGGAACAATTACCACCTCACCGATTTTTGTCGTGGTTCTCCTATACTTGGACCAATGAGAACGATGCCGAATACCGAACGCGCGCCCGCCACTTCGCCTCGCTGCATCGTCCTCACCGGCTTTATGGGCTCGGGCAAAACCACCGTTGGCCCCCTGCTCGCCCGGCGGCTTGGCTGGAGCTTTGTGGACGCGGACGATGCGATTGAAGCCGAGGCCGGCTGCACGATTCCCGAACTCTTTCGGCGTGATGGAGAAACCGCATTCCGCGAGCGGGAGCGCGCGGCCATTACCCGACTGGCGGGCGGCGATGGCCTGATTCTGGCCCTCGGCGGAGGCGCCATTGAGGATGCGGCGACGCGGTCACTGCTGCTCGGCGCTCCGGATACGTTCGTGGTCCATCTCGAGGTCGAACTGGCAACCACGCTTGCGCGCTGCCGCGGCACCGAGCATCTGCGGCCCGTCCTCGCCGACCAGGCAAACCTGGCCAGCCGGTACGAGCGGCGGCTACCGTTTTACCGCATGGCGCATGTGTCGATTGCCGTGGATGCGCTGACGCCGCAGCAGGTGGTGGAGGCGATTGTGCGCACCGGCGGGCTTGCCCAGGCGGCTGCGACGAGCGGCAACATACGCTGAGGGGGAGTATTTTTGGTTGCAGCGCGATGAAAAGGCGTGATCCTCATGGAATAGCTTTAAATGGCGTTGACGCTCGCTGAGCTTGAGTAGCCCGCACAAGGAGGTCAGATGGAAAGCAAAGAGGTTCGCAAGCGTATCGGCGATATCGGAATTGTTCCATGTGCGCGCGTTGATGCGCCGGACCAGGCTCTATTTGCGGCCGAAACAGTATATGCGGCCGGAATTCCGATTCTCGAGGTTCCTTTGACCTTGCCCGAGGCCCCGAAGGTCATCGAGGAGCTGGCGAGGCGTTTTCCCGATCTGATTGTGGGGGCAGGAACCGTTTTGGATGAGCAGGAGGCGCGGCGGTCGATCGATGCCGGAGCTAGATACGTCACCAGCCCGGGGTTCATTCCCGAGGTGGTGGCCTATGCCAGGCACGCGGGAGTCGTGGTCTTTCCCGGAGCGTTGACTCCGTCGGAAATCATCGCCGCATGGCGGGCGGGTTCGGATTTTGTGAAGATCTTCCCGGCCGCCGCAGAGGGAGGGCCGGATTATGTGCGCACGCTCAAGGCGCCTCTTCCCCAGATTCCGCTCATCGTGACCGGGGGCGTGAATCAATTGACCGCGTTCGATTATATTGTTGCCGGAGCAGCAGCCATCGGAGTGGGCTCGCAGTTGCTGCCCAAGGATGCTTTGCTGCACCGGCAGGGAGACCGCATCCACGAACTCGCGCGCAGATTTCTCCTCATGGTGAAAGAAGCGCGGGCGCAACGCGACGGCGAGTGAACCTCTGCCGGAAAAACCCAATCTAAGAAAAATGCTCCCAGCCCTGGGGAGTGAGCGGTTCCACGCCGTGCGCGGTCAACAGCGTGACCTGCGGTCTTCCTTTGCGTGGCCTCAGGACGCGACCGATGCACGTGACGGACACGCCGGCAAGCCTCCGTGGCATACGGGATGAAGGCAGGGCGGTGAAGAGGAGTTCGTAGTCTTCGCCGCCATGGAGGGCCTGCGCCTGAGTTGCGGCAGGCCCCTCGGTTCCGGCAAAGTAGACGGGCAACGCCGACGCATCGACCTCGGCAGCCACTCCGGACTCATCGCACAGGTGACGGAGATCGGTCGAGAGGCCGTCGCTGAGGTCGATCGCGGCGGTCGCCAGCGCGCGGCGCGCCAGCCAAAGGCCTTGAGCGATGCGGGGCTGGGGGATTAGATGCGGCGCGAGTTGCGCTTTCAGGTTGCTGGGAATACTTGGCGCCTGGAAGGGACGCGCCGGGCGATTTTGCCGCCCGGCTTTGGATCGCGGCGCTGCCTGGGCAAGCAGGGCAAGTTGCGCCAGGCCCGCGGCGGCGCCGCCAAGGCTGCCGGTGACGTAGAGCAGGTCGCCGGGCCGCGCGCCGGAGCGGAGCAGCGCCTTGCCGCGCCGAACAGCGCCGGTGAGCACAATATCGGCGACGGGAAGGGGCGATTCAGCCAGGTCACCGCCTGCCAAAGGGGTTCGGTACGACTCGGCGAGAGCGAGAAATCCATCGAGGAAGCGGTCGAGCCAAGTCTCGCTCCCGCTGTTGCTCCAAGTCTTCCGGCCAGACTCTCGCCCTTTAGGGTTTTGCGCGAGATAGCTGGGTAAGCCTAAGGAAAGAAAGGCCGCGATCGGCCGCGCACCCATCGCTGCCAGGTCGCTGAGTCCGCGCGCCAGCGTGCGATGGCCGATGGCTTCGGGCGTGTGCCAATCGAGGCGGAAATGGCGGCCGGCGATGGAAAGGTCGGTAGTGACGGCCAGCTCCTCGCCGGGGCGAAGGCGGAGCAGCGCACAGTCGTCACCGATACCCAGCCGCACATTGGAATCCGGCGCTTTGGCCGCGCGGGCGCGAATCCGGGCCAGCAGAGACAACTCGCCTGAGTCCGCGGAACTCGGTGATTCTACACGATTCGATCGCATCTCTTGAGCATAGGACATCCGTGAGCGCCGGCGCGGCGGGGTGGGTTGGAAGATGAAACGGGGCAGGGTTCAGTCCCGTTCCATCGGGGACCGTATCCGACTGAATGGGCGTCACTTGACAACGGCCTTGAGCTCGGAAGAGAGTGCGCGTGTCAGAGACCCGCGCCGAAGCCGGCCTGAAGGCCAGCGGTGTCACGGTTGATTGGATTGGAGTTAGGGAAATTTCTGACTCGTGGAGTTACGAAAGCCGCATTACCAAAGTGGGGGTCCAGGGCTCGATTTCGCGGGCTTTCGTTGACCTTCGAATCCAGGGTCTGTTACCCTTAGTGAACGTTCTCGCATCCAACCCCATTGGGCAAAGCGGCCCTTGTGCGGGCGGGAAAAACCGTCGCAGGATGCAGTCTCCCTGTTCGTTCTGGGCGCTCGAAAAATCGGCACTCCGCCGGGATCGCAGGCACTCATGTTACGTAAGCGCTATTACATACTTTTCGTAGCCAGGGATGAGGACGGCAACATCCGCAAGATTCCGCTCCCGCTAAAGTATGCTTACGGATTCCTGCTCGCGGCCATCGTGGGAGCATTCACCATTGTGGGCCTGGCGGGATCGTACACGCGCATGCTGCTCAAGACCGAAAGCTACAACCAGGTTCGCGCCGAGCGGGAAACACTGCGCAAAAACTACCAGCAGATGGCTGAGATCGCGCACAACCGCAGTGTGCAAGTGGCATCGCTCGGCGCACTGGCGAATGAAGTAACCGCGCTTTACGGGTTGCGGCTTAACAAAATGGATTCGGCGAAACCGCAGTTGCCGGCGAGCAATGCGGCAACCGCACCCACCCCGGCAACCCTGGCCCAGACCGACGATGTGAGCCAGCAGCAGGTTACCAACTCCATCGACACATTTTATGAATTGCGCGCAGCCGCGCTTTCCGGCCAGGTCTCGCAGGCTTTGGAAGGCGGATTAACGGCCAATTTCGGGGGCGATTGGACAGAGCTGGCCGATGCACCCTCGCTGTGGCCGGTTGAAGGCCCTATAGCTTCGGGCTTCGGCGTGCGCGAAGATCCTATCAACGGCGAAGGCGCCTTCCACAGTGGCGTCGACATCGACGCGCCCATCGGAACGCCGGTACGCGCGGCGGCGGAGGGCGATGTGAACGAGGCGTCGATGAATGCCGGATACGGCCGCATGGTGGTGGTGAACCACGGCCATGGTCTGCAGACGGTGTATGGACATCTCTCGGCGTTCGCAGTGTTCCCCGGGCAGCATGTCGCCCGCGGTCAGATCATCGGCTACGTCGGCCAGTCGGGACGCGCTACCGGCCCCCACCTGCACTACGAGGTACGCGTGCGCAACGTGCCGGTGAATCCACACAAGTATCTGCGCTCTACATTTGTGGATGTTGCCAATCTCAGTGGCAGCGCCGCCCGGCCGGGTCAATAAGCCACCCTTTAAATGATCGAAAAAAACCGGGGGCCGTTTTGAACTAGCGGCGGTTATTCGGCTTTGCCGCAGCCTTCTGCAATTCCCGGCGGCTGACTTTGCAGCCATCCAGCGACATGTTGAAAATCCAGGCGCCAACAACTTCCACGTTCAATTGATGCGGGATGAAAAAGCCCTCGATAGTCTGGTACTCGATGCCCACGCGAATCTCCTGAACGGGCGTCGGTGGATTGCCCAACTGCTGTATGTGCCCCAGGAAGCGCTCCACCAGCAACCCCTGCGCTGTGGTGTTGTAGGTGGGCTCGAACTTGATTGAAGTGCTGCCCATGATCACGTCGTACTTTTCCAGCATGAGGTCGTTGGAGAAGACCTCGGTCACATCCGTCCCGTCCGATACGCTATGCAGCGTGAATGTGGAGGGGCCATGCGCCACCGTCAGTCCGGACGAATTGTCCGGCACTACTTCGCCGTCCACAAACGGCGTCCAGAAGTGCAGAAAACCCTGCACCAATGTCTGCTCCGTCGCCTCGTGCATCCCATTCAGCAGGGCGGTGGAATCGGCGTCGCCAGCGCCGGCGGCCGGCGTCCAATCCAACGTGGAATCGCCTTTCATGCGTGCATGCAGCGTAATCTCCACCCCGTTCAGTAGCGTCACCTTGCTGTCGTTGTCGCTTGCGGCCGCGCCCGGATCGGAACTCGCAAACATCGCGTGCCAATCTGGGTGCACAGCGCAATCGAAGCCGCTCAGACCGGCCTTCGCGGTCGAGTAATACATGGTCCGGGCCTTGGCCAGCAGTGCGTCGTCCGCCGCCGAGCCAGACTGCCCCGAGGTTGAAGTTTGGGGATGCAAGGTTGCCGCCAGGAAAACGGCAAGGACGGGACCTGCCGCACATCCCGCACCTGCGCGCCGCAGTTTGAACATGTTCGTACTCTCTTTCGGGATTCATCGGTATTGTGCGACTTTACCGCACCTCTGCGCAAGTGAATTCTACCGTGCGGTGTGGCGGCGCTGGTTCTATGTATTCCGCTCGGCCATCAGCAGCCGCTCGGCAACCGATTCCACAATCTGTTCGTGGACCTCGTCGATAGTCAGGTCGCCTTCGATGAGAACCACGCGCTCCGGTTCGCGGGCGGCGATTTCGCGGTATTTTTGCCAGACTCGAGCGTAGAAAGCGTCCTGCTCGGTCTCGAAGCGGTTTTCGTTTTTGCCGGTCTCGGCTTCAACGCGGTAGTTGCGGCGCCGGGCGCGAGCCAGCGAGGCGTCCAGGCCGGGCAGGAGCAGGAGCGTGAGGTCCGGTTGCAGGCCGCCGCAGACGAGCCGGTGCAGATCGAGTACCACGGCTGAGCCAAGTTCCCGGCCTCCGCCCTGGTAGGCCTCAGTTGAGTCGGTAAAGCGGTCGCAGATCACGATCTTGCCGGCATCGAGGGCCGGTTGAATCACCTCGGCGATGGCCTGCGCGCGGGCGGCGAACATCAGAGCCATCTCCGTCGTGGGAGCCAGGGCGCCGGAACGCGAGTCGAGCAGGATTTCCCGGATGCGGTCGCCTGTTGCGGTGCCGCCGGGCTGGCGGAGCAGGACCGGTTGCTGGTCTCGCCGTGCAAGCCATGCCGCCAGGCGCTTGATCTGCGTGGTTTTGCCCGCCCCGTCCAGGCCTTCGAGAGTGATAAAAACGCCGCGCGGCATGGGCTGAGTCTACCACTGCAACGATCGTTCGAGACAACCCCACTCTTGTGTTGGAGACAACTCTGCTCTGGTAGTGTTACAAGTGTGTGAAACCCTCAAAAACATGCCGGGGCAGGTCCGCGTGTGGGCTTGTGCTCCGTTGGAGCGAAACATGGTTCTTCGCAAGGCGTTCAAGCTCGCATTTTGCTTCCTGATCCTAACTGTTGTGCCGGCAACCCGCCTTGCCGCACAAAACCTGACGCTCGAAGGACAAACCGGCGGATTCCTGACGTCCACGGCCTATGTGGTCTACACAGAGAAGGGCCAGTTCTTCTCCCATCCTGTCGTAAGCTTCCATTTCATCGATGCTTCGGCGGTAATCGGCAATGTTGAGACCTTCAGCGTTACTGAAGGCTTTGCCAACCGGGCAGAGGTTGGCTATACGCGCAGCGTTCATCAGTATGGAGACCAGTCGACCACTACGGCCACACCGCTCGGTCTTAGCAACCTGTGGAACTACTCCGGCATGAACGTCCTCCACGGCAAGGTTGTAGGAGTCAAGGATGGGCAGTTCGCCGCCTGGATGCCGGGCATTGCAGTGGGAGGATTGGTCCGCACCAACGACCACTTTCTCTCGGGCGCGGCCAACAAGTTGCTAACGGGAACGGACAAGTCGTACACCAACGGCGACGTCTACGTTGCCGTCACCAAGACGTGGGCGAAACCTCCTGTGCCGTTCCTGCTGAATCTGGGCTGGAAGGCGACCAATGCCACCATCTTCGGCATTGGTGGCCAGAGCACACGTTTTGGCGGGCGGTTCTTCGGCGGGCTGGGCATTCCGCTGCCCATCGGCCATGGAATTGTGGTTGTGCCCTCGGCTGGATTCACCCAGGAGCCCAAGACTTCGGTGAATTTGAACACCTTGCTGAATGCGGCGCTCTATCAGTGTGAGCTTGAACTCGCTTGCAATCCTGCGTCGTACCCGTTGATGAGCTCCCACATACCCACCACGCTCGACTACGCCGTACGCGTGACGCAGAGGGAAAAACCGCACTTTGCCTTCGATATCGGTGTCGGCCAGGTGGCGGGAAACATCGGATCGATCTATGTTGCAAACCCCTACTTTAACCCCGAGAATCCCGCGTTCGGGCCTCCGGTTGTCTCAACGCTTGTGAACCTGCAGGCGCGCAGCGTCGTCGGCATGGGGCTCAGCTATCGCTATTGAGCGGAACCAGAGCAAACGTGTTATTACGATGAGGGGTGGCTTTTTTTGGGAAAAAGCCACGTGACTGCCGTGCCTTCGGGATACATTTACTCTCGTTCCGCTGTAAGCCGTTTGTTTTGTTGAAAAACCAGTTCCCTTGCGCAACTTCTCGATGCAAGAGGGGTTCCAACTATCGTAGACTGGATGCGCGTCAAATCGCGGCGCCATCCGCTCGAGTTGACAGGAGGATTCCTCATGCAAGTGTTTCGTTCTGCGCGCCTGATTTTCCTGGCGCTGTTGATCGCCCTGATTCCCGCATCTTCCTATGCAGGAGTCTTCATTAGTGTTGGATTTGCTCCGCCGGCTCTGCCGGTTTATGAGCAGCCGCTGTGCCCGGAACCGGGCTTGATGTGGACCCCCGGCTACTGGGCTTACGGCGATGACGGCTATTACTGGGTGCCTGGCACGTGGGTTCCGGCGCCGGCTGTGGGCCTGTTGTGGACGCCCGGTTACTGGGGCTGGAGCGGTGGGCTATATGTGTGGAACCCCGGCTACTGGGGACCGCATGTGGGCTACTACGGCGGCGTGAACTACGGTTTCGGGTACATGGGCATCGGCTTTGTGGGCGGTGAATGGCGTGGCGGAGTTTTTGCCTATAACAGGGCGGTGATGCACGTTGGTGTTGGCGCGGGATGGGGTGGTAATCGTGTCTATGAGGACCGCACCATTGTGGAGCGGAATACGATCGTCAACAACAATCATGTGGCTTACAGCGGCGGTCCAGGTGGAATCAATCATCAGCCCACGCCGCAGGAGAACGCGTATTCGCACGAACAGCACAGGGCGCCGACATCGTACCAGACGCAGCACGAAGGCGCCGCCAGGAACAACACCAACAGCTATGCCAGCCACAATGGCGGGCACCCGGCGAATGCCGCCGTAGCTAGGCCGATGGGGGCGGGCTCACATCCCGGCGGAGCTGCATCGAGGGGACAATCGCCGCAAGGCGGCCCGGGGTCGCGTCCTGCGCCGCAATCGCGTCCCGCGCAGCAGTCGCGCCCCGCACCGCAGTCACGTCCCGCGCAGCAGTCGCGCCCTGCGCCGGAATCGCGTCCCGCGCAGCAGTCGCGTCCCGCACCGGAATCGCGTCCTGCGCAGCAGTCGCGCCCCGCACCGCAGTCGCACCCCGCACCGCAATCGCGTCCCGCACCGCAGTCGCACGAACCCAAGTCCGAAGGGCATGATCAGCACGGACATTAAAGCGGGATCTTCCGCGCGCAATGAAGGGTCCCACGGTTCGCCGTGGGAGCCTTGTTCCGTAATCACCGCGAAGTAGCGCCGCTCTCCTGACCGTCTGTCGTGCGGGGCCTCAAGGCCCGCACTTGCGCAGGAACGATTACCGAATCACGCGGTCATAACACTCGCCAGTGCGGCACAATGGACTTGCTCACTTCTCCGTATTCCCAGAGTAGTAGCCTTCGCGCGTGATCACCGTCAAGTCGCTTTTGTCGGTCTTCAGCGCGATCTTGTGGAACTCCTCATCGGGATCCACCTTGTCAGGCGTGTAGGTGAGCAGATACTGCTGGCGGAGCGCCCCGGCGATCAGGCCGTAGATGTCTTCCAGATTGTCCTTCTTCTTGGCTTCAAAGAACTGGCCGCCGGTGCGCGAGGCAATCTGCTGCATGATCTTTTTTCCGTCGACACCAGACTCGCTGGCAGGGCCGCGGCGCCCGCCGCCTCCCCCTGGATAGCCGCCTCCGCCGCCGGGGTAGCCGCCCGGATAGCCGCCGCCCGGGTAGCCGCCGCCCATGCCGCCACGGCGTCCGCCGGGATTGCTGTACTGTGGGCGTTCTTCTTCGCCCTTGAAGTAAATGGTAAAAACCTGCAGATTGGCGCGGTCGGCGGCATCGATGGCGTCGTTCAGCGTCTCCTTGCTTCCGTGGTCGGCTCCATCGGAGAAAACGACCAGAGCTTTCCGCCCCTCCTGCTTTTTCATCAACTCGTCTGAAGCCAGATAAATGGCGTCGTAAAGCTGCGTTCCGCCGCCGCGGCTGTTCCGGGATTGCCCGTAGCCGCCATTATTTCCGCTGGTCTCAGGGCCCTGGTTGTTTCGTTCCTGCGAGGTCGGCCCCATCTGATCGATCTCGTGGTCCAGCTTGTCGCGCGAGTCGGTAAAGTCTCTCAGCAACTCCACTTCGCGATCGAAGTGGATGAGAAAGGCCTGGTCGCCGGCAACGCCGCCCTTCGCCGCCGGCGTCGAGCCGGCACTTGCGGCGGCGCTGGTTTTCGGGTCGGCTGGCAGCATCAGATCCACAAATTTTTCTGCCGCCTTGCGCTCCGAGTCCATCGCCGAAGACACGCTGCGGCTTGTGTCCACAAGCAATCCCAGCCTGAAGGGCAGGTTGCTCTGGGTGGTAAAACTCTTGATCACTTCTGGCCGGCCATCCTCGGTCAAAGTGAAATCCTTCGCAGTCAGGTTGGTCACCAGGGCGCCGTGCTTGTCGATCACGGTAACCGGCAGCAGGACCTCGCGCGACTGCACCTTGATGGTGGTCATGGATTGCGTGGTCGACGGCTGTTGAGCGGCGCCGGAACTCCACAGGACGGCCAGGGCCAGCACCAGGGAAACGAGGCAAACGGAAGGCAGGAATCTCATAGGATGTTTGAGTTACACACTTTCAACCGGTTAGACGCGGCAGACTCCGGTCCGTTGACCGAGCATCAATAGCCTATCTCAGCAGATCCTCCAGCGTCGCGCTCAGGTCGGTCTTGTCGTCGCGGTATTTCACAATTACAGGAGCATAAAGGCTGAGTCCCCACTCTTGTCCCTTGCCCTTGTTCACAGCGCGACGCGCCGGGAGCCACCACGGCATTTTCGGGCACAATAAGCGGCAGGTCGCCCGCAGCCCGCAGCACCTCGCCGTTCACCAGATCGAACAAAGGGGTTCCGCGCGTGAGAATGGTTCCTGCGGCCAGCACCGCGCCTTTGCGCACAATCGTGCCCTCGTAGACGCCGCAGTTGCCGCCCACCAGCACGTCGTCTTCAATCACCACCGGGCTGGCGTTTACCGGCTCCAGCACGCCGCCGATCTGCGCCGCCGCGCTCAGATGCACGCGCTTGCCGATCTGCGCGCAGGAGCCGACCAGCGCGTGCGAGTCCACCATCGTGCCCTCGTCGACATACGCGCCCACGTTGATGTACATGGGCGGCATGCAAACTACGCCCCGCGCCACGTAGGCGCCCGACGCGAACCGAAGAGCCGCCCGGGACCAGGCGAACACCGTCGCCAGCAGTGAAATGCCGCGCCGGATAAGTGTGCTTGTCGACGAACGAAAGGCCTGCGGCAGTCATCTCTTCGAGCACGCCGAGGCGAAAGCCGAGCAGAATGCCCCTGCTTGACCCAGGCATTCACGCGCCATCCCGTGGGCGACGCCGCGTCGGGCGAGGCAGCGCGCACCTCGCCGCGCTCGATTGCGCTACGTAGCGCGAGGAAAGCCGCCATGGCATCGGAGTCGCCGATGGCAGCAGGTCCGGCGGCAAAGTGCCGCTCAATTGCCTTCTCAAGCTGTTTCGTGGTCATTGCAATCCGAGTGTATCAAGGAGCAGGGAGTAGAAAGCAGGGAATAAGGGGCAGTGATTTGCGAGTAGATGGCGACCCTCTGCTTCACCGTGGTTTTTCTATCTCCTGTTCCCTACTGCCTCTTCCCTGTTTTTCTGCGCTTGCAGGCGGAACGAGTTCTTCCCTGAGGGAATCAGCGCCAGTGGAACAGGGGCCTCGCCCGGCCGTCCATGAAAATTCTTTGATTCGAGCCATGCGCACAGCCTGGGATCGCTAATCTCTGTATGGCCCTGCCAGAAAGCAGGGCCCAGACCGCACTGGATCAACAGATGGTCCAGGTGCAACTCGATTACTTCGGCGTCCATGGGAAAATAGCGCCGGACATTGTCCGTGCCCACTTCGACGCCGGTGAATTCGCGTCCCTTGCACTGCGTCTTAACGAGCATACATGCTTCCGATCAATGGCGAGTGAGGATTTATGAGGTTAGTCTACGGAGCACGATCGCACAGCGCACCAGGCGCCCAATGAAAAGCGGGTGAATGTTCCTGATTTGACATCCGTCTTGGAGAAAGCGCCAATTTGGGAAGCCGCAATCCTCGCTTGCTCAATTCAAATTCATGCTTCAGGGCAGCGCGCGGCGCCTGCCGCAGCCGGGACTCGGAGCGAGGGGCGAGAAGGCGCGCTCCTGTGCGATACTCGAATCGGAATGTACAAACGAATCGTACTCAAGCTTTCGGGCGAGGCGCTTGCCGGGGAGCGCGGCTTTGGTCTGGACGCCCATAAAGTGTCCGAGATTACCGGCGAGCTGGCCGAGATTCATGACTTGGGCGTCGAAATCGGCCTGGTAGTGGGTGGCGGGAATTTCTTCCGCGGCGTGGAAGAGCAGGCCAAGCAGATGGACCGGGTAAGCGGCGACAACATGGGTATGCTTTCCACGGTAATCAACGCCATCGCTCTGCAGGACGCGCTGGAGCAGCGCAATGTGCAGTGCAGAGTGATGACCGCCGTGTTCATGAACCAGATCGCCGAGCCATATATCCGCCGCCGCGCCGTGCGCCATCTCGAAAAAGGCCGCGTGGTCGTCTTTGCCGCGGGCACCGGCAATCCATTCTTCTCTACCGATACGGCAGCCAGCCTGCGCGCCATGGAGATCAAAGCCGATGTGCTGCTGAAGGGCACCAAGGTGGAGGGGATTTACAACGCCGATCCGGTGATCGTGAAGGACGCCGTGAAATACGACGAGATCACCTACATGCAGATTCTGCAGCAGGGATTGAAGGTGATGGACCTGACCGCGGTGAGCATGTGCAAAGACAACAACCTGCCCATGATTGTGTTCAATATGAATCGGCCGGGAAATATCCGGCGGGTGGTGCTCGGCGAGAAGGTCGGATCGCTGGTCACGGCGTAGGAGCAGGGACTAGGGAGTAGGGAACAGGGAATAGAAGACCGCCATGAAGCAAAGCGGCGTGCCAGATGCTTCGAGTTTGTTTGCTGTTCCGGACTTCCTAATTTCTGCCTTCTACGACCTATTCCCTCCCCCCTACTCCCTATTCCCTGCCTTCCGGAGACGTCTAACTGCTCGTGGAGACTCGCAAGCCAGCGCCGCTGAAAGCTTTAACAGGCTTGCGCTGTTTCGCGGCCATCAACATCGTCTTCTTCCACTTCTCCAATCCACAATGGTTCGGGTTCCTGGCGCCGGTAGTCAACGCCGGCTTTATCTCAGTCAGCTATTTCATTCTTCTGTCGGGATTCGTACTGTCCTATAACTATGCCGACCGGGCGCGCAATGGAGAACTGGACCGCAAGCGCTTCTGGGAGGCGCGGTTCACGCGCATCTATCCCATTTATTTTTTGAGCCTGCTTTTGAGCGTGGGACAACTGCCGTCGGAATATCTGAGCCACACCCACGCGATGTTCTGGACCGGCGTGGTCCTGACTCCGTTGCTGCTGCAAGGCTTTATTCCGGCCGTCGCCACGTTTATGAACACTCCCGCGTGGACGATGTCGGCCGAGGCCTTCTATTACGTGATCTTTCCCTGGCTGGCGAAGTGGAAACGCCCGGAGCGGTTAGCGCCGCACATGGTGAAGATGGCCGGAGTGTGGGTTCTGGGCTTGGTTCCCGGCGCGCTCTACATCGCCTCCAATCCCGACGGCATCGTGCATCCTGACCGGTGGAGCTACGGCCCGTGGCTGTGGGCGCTCAAGTACACGCCCTATGCGCATATTTGCAGCTTTGTCTTCGGCGTTATGCTGGCCGATCTCGACCGGATGGTGCAGCGCAAAGGCCATTTGCGGTTGTGGCTCGGGTTTATCGGTTTCGGCGGCATCTATGGGCTCCTGTCGCTGGGGCCGCTGGTGCCCTACGCCATCATTCACGACGGCTTGCTCATGCCGTTGTTTGCCTGCATCATTCTCGGGCTGGCGGGAGAGAATTCGCTCGCACGGGTTCTGGGAGTGCGTCCGCTGGTGTTTGTGGGCGAGGCCAGCTACTGCCTTTACCTGCTGCACTTCAATCTCTGGACCCTGCTTCACGCGTCGCATGTGCTGGATGCGACGGGCCTGAGCCGATTCGATCCGTGGATCAGCTACGTTCTGCTGATCGCGCTGGCCGTTTTTGCGCTGCACTTCATTGAGAAGCCTGCGCAGCGCAAGCTGCGGCAGTGGATGGGCGCGGTATCTGTCATTAAGGAGCCAGTGAACGGAGGACAGGAATTAAGGGACCAAGGGACCAAGGGAGCTCAAATAAAAAGCCCAGCCGCACAGGCCAGGCTTCTTGCTGCCGAATCGATCGACCGTAAAGCGGAACCAGAGTAGATGTGTCCCGGAAGCACGTCAGCCAAATTTCACAACAGGACGAAAAGCGAAGCTTACTCTACGGCATTTTCGGAATTAACGTGGACTTTTCAATAAGCGGGCAAGGTGGCTCGCCGCGGCGAGCCACTTGAAGGGCGTGCTTTCGGTCCACGGTATTTTGAAAATGCTAAAGTTCTGCTCTAACGCTACGGGTTCACTGATTCGATGGCATGGTTGCCATGAGGAACAGCCGCCAATGCAGTCGGATTTGCTCCAGTCGGGTAGGGCGTGGCCTGCGTTGTCATCAGTGAGCCGGTATTGGGGTCGAGGCGGAAGCCGGAGATCGAATTGCCGAGAAAATTAGCCGTATAAACATACCGGCCGAGCGACGGATCGACAAGGATTGCCACCGGCTCGGTGTCCGTGGAGTTGCCGCCGCTGGAAGTGGCGCCCACCGTCCCTGAGGGAGTGCCGGTCGGAAGCGAGATCGTATAGGCCGAGACCGTGTCATCCGTCGAGTTGGTGAGATAGATATAAAGGCCGCGCGGATCGATGGTGATGGAGGTCGGAAAGTCGCCGGTCCTGAAGGGTCCATTGATCATGAAGTTCAGCGAATCGTCGGACTGCACCGTGTAGCCGATCAACTCGTCAGAGGCGAAGTCGGTGACATAGACAAAACGGTTGGTGGGGTCGGAGGCGAGGGCCGAGGGCTTCACGCCGGCCTCGTAGGGGCTGTTCGAAACCGCGGTCAATACGCCGTTGGAGCCCACGGCGTAGCCAAACAGCCAGCCGGGATTGGCGTTGCTGGTTGTGACTCCGCCCGGATTGTAGGCGGAGTTGTCATAGGCGCACACGTAAACCGCGTCACTGTTGGCAAGCACGACAACTCCCGTGGGCAGAATCGTGTCGTCGTTGTATGGCGCCGGAAGCGTGAGGTTCTCGGTCGCCGTCACCGCGCCGATAGTGCCGGAACTGAGCGCATACCCGGTAAGCGTGCCGTGAGGGTTCGTTGGGGTCGGTCCCGAAATCGCGTATAGATACGTATTGGCGGAGTTCACCGCCAGAGATATCGGAGCCGCGGCCAGGGTGATCGAGTCTTTCTGGCTCAGAACGCCGTTGCCGGCGATGGCAAAGTGCACCACCGAGTTATTTCCCTGGTTGGCGACGTAGAGATTCGCGTAGTCCGGGGTGACAGCCATAGCTACGGGAGCGGTTCCGCCCGAAGAGATGGTGGGCGCTCCCATGCGCAGTGCGCCGGACTCGGAGTCTACCGCGTAGGTATAGATTTGCCCGGCGCTGCCCGCCGACGTGCCTGCCGAAGCCGCCACAAACACATAGTCAATGGTGACTAGCTGGCAGGCAGTCAGGAGGGTGGCCAAAATCAGGCCGATGGAAGAGACCAGAAAAAGCTGGCTCATTTTGCTGAACTTCATGCGCTTCCTTCGTCATGGGCCATCTGTTCAAGCCCCTGGAAAAACTCGTTTAGGTTGCCCCGTCATTATAGTAAAAACCTGATGCGGGGTGCTGCCACCAGTTCCGTTGCCGGGCGGAACCACCGCAGGCTGTCACTTTTGCACGCCGGCTCCTGTGCCATTGTGCGGAATAGCCGCAACAGCGACCGGTTGGCTGTTGGTCGCGTAGGGAGAAAACTGCGTATCGAGCAACGACCCGTCGGTCGCGCTCAGCTCAAAGCCGGAGACCGTATTCGCCAGGAAATTTGCGGTGTAAAGGAAATGGTTTGTCGAGGGATCGATTCCCATGGCAACCGGTTCGAGACCGGTGGAGTAGGTGCCGATACTGGTGAGAACGCCGCTGCTCATCGAATAGGCGGTAACCGTGTCATCGGTGTAGTTCGTTACATAGGCATACGCATAGGAAGGATCGACGACCACGGCGGTGGGCTGGCTGCCGGCCGGGAACGGGCTGCCGTGCAAAGCCGTTAACGCGCCGCTCGATCCAACGGTGTAGCCCAGCACGTTGCCGCTGACGTAGTCGGTCACATAAATATATGTGCTTGAGGGATCGCTGGCGATAGACCATGGCTGCGCGCCGGCCGGGAAGGGCACACCGCCATTCAGCGGCGTGAGCACGCCGCCGGAGCCGACGGAGAAACCGAAAACGTAACCCACGCCTGGCGTCACCGACGAGTCGTATGCGGTGACATAGACATACGAGCCGGAGCCGAGCACGTTGACCGCTGTCGGCACAATAACGTCCTTTGGGGAGCTTGCGAGCGTCAGCGGCCAGTACTGCCCGCCTACAGCCGTATTCGTCGCCGCGGGTCCGGGGCACACCGTAGCCGAGCATGTACCGTTGCTGCTGCTGTTGCCGGTGCTGCCCGCTGTCAGAGGAAAGACTGCGATCGATCCCGAGCAGGGATCTGCTGTGGAGCAAAGTGGCAAGGGCTGGTAGGTATCCACGACAAACACGTTCGACTTGTTTGCCGCGATGGCCAGCGGAAAGATTCCCGGCGTATTCACGGTGTTATTCGGATAGAGCTTACCGTCACTGCCGATGACGAACTGCACGATGGTGTTGTCGTCCTGATTCACTACGAAAAGGTTCTGATTGTCCGCTGAGACGGCTTCGGCCACCGGATTGCGCCCTTCCGAGGGGAACGGCGAGGTGGGAATCTGGCGCATCCGGCCTGACTCGGAGTTGATCTCGAAGACATCAAGCTCACCGTAGTTGTTGGCTCCAGCGGCCTTGGAACAGGCCACGAAGACAAAATCCACGGTAAGCGTCTCACAGGCAGTGATAAACGTAGCCATGAGAAGGCTGGCTGCGGCGACCAGCACAAGCTGGCTCGATCTCGAGAACTTCATGCGCATCTTTCGTCTTCGGGGCCCGTACAAGAGCCCTTCATCCATCCGATTTAGGTTCGAATCCCGGCGGGGTCTCAAAAGGCGGCCGCGCCCGTATCCGGCAATTTTCTTTGAGACTCCGAAGCGCCCGGATCTGACAGGCCGGGCCCGCCCCTGCAATCCGGCGGGGGCGCCGCGCTCTCTAACCCGTACGCCCGTCTACCAGGCACCATGTCGGCTGACCCTGGAGTGTATAGGTGCTGGTCGTGCGCAAGTCGTCAAGCTCGCCCGATCTTGGGTCAAGCAGGCGCCCCGTCACGGTCGAGTCGTACTCATTGGCTTCGTAAATGAACTGGTCGGAAGGATCCTCCACAATGCACTGGGGACCGGCTCCCGAGCCAAAGGGCTCGCCGGACATGAAACTCAGTTGGTATGAGGGCGAGGTAAACAGATCGTATGCGGCAATGCCGCTATCCGCATTCGTCCCTGTGACATTGTTCCCTTGGTTCGCCACGTAAATATACTTGCCCTTCGACTCCACCAGGACGTAAATGGGATTTTCGAGCGTAGGATCGTCGGGGATGACGCCGCTCGGCTCAGCCTGCAACGCGCCTCCCGAACCCACGGTCCAGGGCAGAATTTGGCTGGGAGACGTGACCGACTGCACAACGCCCTCGTAATTGAAGCTGACGGTGACAGGTTCGTTATCGAGCACATAGATCACGCCCGAGGCGTTCACAATGGCCGTGCCCTGATGAATACCCAAAGCCTGAAGGCCGTTTTGGCTCAGCGTCAACTGCCCGCTGCTGCTGGTGTAGCTGTACGGCCAGACTTCGGTCCCGCCGGTGTAGGGGTAGGAGGTCGTGGGGTACGGCGCGCCGGTAAGAGTAAGCAGAAAGGAGCCGGAGAAAACAAAGTCCACGGGGTCGGCCGGAACCGGGAAATAATTGATGGGCGAGCCGCTGGCCGCCGTCACCTGCGAATTTTCAACCAGAGACAGCCGGCCCGTCGTCTGGTTAATCTGAAAAACCGTCACATCGCCGCAGGTGTAGGGGGTACTTTCCTGGGCGGCCACGCTTCCCAGGGCGAGCGCGCAGTTGTCTGTGCTCGATGGGCTGACGTTATCCGGCGCGTCGTGGTCCAGCGCGAGAAGATAGTTGCCCGAGGAGTCGGCGATGAGCCGGAAGGGATTCAGGCCCTGTGTAAAGAAAGTCTCCTGCGGCGTGAGAACGCCGTTGCCGCCCACAGCGAACTGGGTGATGTTGGCGTTCAGGCACTGGTTGGCGCCCGTTCCGTAGCAATCGGCGCTGCCCGAGGCCGAGACGCCGCGGTTGAGAACATAAAGAAACCGGCTGCCCTGATTGAGAACGGCGCGCACCGGGTTGGCGCCACCTGAAGGAACGGGCAGGCCGGCGATACTGGTCAGCCTGCCCGTGTTGTGATCGATCTTGAAGCCGGAGATGATGGCCGTTGTTCCCCGACGAGGCGGTGACCGTATCTGTTACATACAAGAAGCCAACTGTATAGCTTTCGACGCAAGACGTTATGCCGAAAACAACGCCCGCCGAGAGAGCGCCAATGCAAAGCGCCTTGCCGAATTTCGTGAACCTCATGCTATTCCTTCATCCTGGTTAGGCGTGCGCCGCCAAGTTTGATCGTTCCCGAGCAATGCTGGGTTGGGATGGAATCCCTGATGAATTGTAAAAGGCGAGGGCCGGTTGTGCCTAGTTTCCGCTCCGAACTGGCAAAACGTTGCATTTTCGAGGATTGCGCCCTCTCGTGAGGGGCCCGCCCCTTCTTGCGGCTTTGGCTTTCAGTTTCGAGGAAACAATCGGCGATTAGACGATCCCCGGCGGGAACGTCAGCGATGAGCAAGGTTGCGCGCGGATTGACGCGGCCGGCGCGAGAGATGATGAGGGCATGCGACGACATTTTCAAGTAAGTAAGTGTTGCCTTTACACCCCGCCCCGCCCCCTGCCACACTTGGAGCGTGGACACCCAGACAGTCGTCATCCTCGATTTCGGGTCGCAGTATACGCAGCTCATCGCGCGGCGCATCCGCGAACAGAATGTCTTCTCCGTGGTGATGCCCTGTACGGCGCCTCTGGCTGATATTCAGGCCCACCACCCCATCGGCGTGATTCTTTCCGGCGGTCCTTCGTCGGTTTACGATGCCGACGCGCCCGAGGCGGACCCGCGCGTGCTGGCGCTGGGCGTCCCGGTCCTCGGCGTCTGCTATGGGCTCCATTTCATCGTCCATCACCTCGGCGGCAAAGTGCGTTCGGCGCCCAAACGCGAATACGGCCACGCCGAAGTCGCTATCGAAGATGCATCGTCGCCGCTCTTTGCCGGGCTGCCGCCGGCCATCCAGGTCGTGGATGAGCCACGGCGACGAGGCGCTGGAGCTGCCCGCCGGCTTTCGCCGCATCGCCGTGACTGAAAACGCGCTGGCGGCAATTGAGAACGCGGGGCTGCGCATCTGGGCCGTGCAATTTCATCCCGAGGTGCACCACACGCCGCTGGGACCGCAACTTATCCGGAACTTCCTCGCCATCTGCGGCGCGCGCGGCGACTGGACGCCCGCGCATTTCATCGAGACCACGGTCGCCTCGATTCGCCAGAAAGTCGGCAAAGGCCACGTCATCTGCGGCCTTTCGGGCGGCGTCGATTCTTCTGTCGCGGCGATGCTCGTGCACAAGGCCATCGGCAGCCAGTTGACCTGCATCTTCGTGAATAATGGTGTCCTTCGCAAGAATGAATTCCAAAACGTACAAAAAAACCTGCGCGACAAGTTGGGCCTCAACATCGTGGCCGTGAATGCCAGCGCGCGCTTCCTCGAGAAGCTCGCCGGCGTTTCCGATCCCGAGATCAAGCGCAAGCGCATCGGCGCGGAGTTCATCGCCGTCTTCGAGGACGAGGCCACGCGTATCGCCCAGGAGACAGGCGGAGTCGACTGGCTCGTGCAGGGAACGCTCTATCCCGACGTTATCGAGTCGATGAGCGTTCGGGGCCCAAGCCAGACCATCAAGAGCCACCACAACGTGGGCGGATTGCCGGAGCGGATGAAACTCAAACTAATCGAGCCGCTGCGCGACCTCTTCAAAGACGAGGTGCGGCGCATCGGACGCGACATGGGGATGCCGGAGGAGATTCTGAGCCGGCAGCCGTTCCCCGGTCCCGGCCTCGCAGTGCGCATTCTGGGCGAGGTCACGCCGGAGCGCGTGGCGCTGCTGCAGGAGGCCGATGAGATTGTGGTTGCGGAGATCAAGGCCGCCGGGCTCTACACAAAGATCTGGCAGAGCTTTGCCGTGCTGCTGCCGGTGATGAGCGTGGGCGTGATGGGCGACCAGCGCACCTACGCCTATACCGCGGCCATCCGCGCCGTGCACTCCGAAGACGGCATGACCGCCGACTGGACGCCGCTGCCCTACGAACTGCTCAAGCGGATCTCCAACCGCATCGTGAACGAGGTGCGCGGCATCAACCGCGTGGTCTACGATGTGACCTCGAAGCCGCCCGGCACGATAGAGTGGGAGTGAGAATTAGCCCAAATCTGCCAGAGGGGAGCCGGGCGGTGACAAATTGAAGGCCGCGTTCCTGGCGCAGGTGAGCACCATTTCCATCAGCGCCGTGAACTGGAGCGGCGTCCTCGCCCGGCTTCAAAGAGACAGCGACATCATCAACGGCGATAAGCTGCGGGGCCTGCTGCCGGGAGTTGAGGTCGTGCCTTTTGGCCAGCGGGAAGCCGAGCAAACCGCCGAGTTGGCCAAACGCTTCAGATCGCTCTCCCTCGGCGACCGCGCTTGCCTCGCCCTCGCCACGGCCCGAAACGCGGCCGCCTGGACCGCCGACCGCACTTGGGCGCAAATGAAACTCGGCGTCCCACTTGAGATGCTCCGCTAGCATCAATGTCTTGAAGAAGTCTGCCTTTTCGGTAAGGAACCTGGAACCTGGAGCGGTTCCTAACGCCCGCCCTGCGCCGCCTTGGCGAAGTGAAACATGCAGTTCACCTGGTGATTGGCCGGGTCGGCCTTCACGTCGAACGTGGTGATGACGGTTTGCAACCATTTTGACAGGGACTTGTCTTTCTTTTGCGCGAATGCCGCAAAGCTTGAGACGTAGCTTTCGTCGAACGCATCGCCGGGCGCCATCTTCCACAAGCGCTTGAGTCTCGCTGCCATGGCATCGGGAGCGCCGTCGAACGTGACGGCGCCCATCTGATAGATCGAACCGGGAACGACTTCGACGCTGTAATTCACAATGTGCGTGGTTTCGTTGAAGGCGGCATGCGGCGTGACAGAGCAATCGAGATAGCCCCGGGCATGATAGGCGTCGCGGACGGCGAGGAGAAACAAATCGAGCGGCCGTCCTGAACCGGCCGGATATTTTGACAGGATCTTCTCAACCTCCGCGCGGGGAACGAGCGCGCCGGCCGGATAGCTGATTAACCCGAGCTTGTAGATTCCGCCTTCACGGATCGCGACCTTGAACGGTATATCGACGGCCTGGTCTGACACGATGGGTGGCTCGATCTCGGTAACCTCGACTTCGGCGGCCGCATAGCCCTGGTCCTGGTAGAGATCTTCGAAGACGTGTTCGAGACCGATCGCGGAATTCTCCGTATCGAACGCGTTTCCGGTCTGGCCGGCTACAACGCCACTGGCCTTGGCCTGCATGGCTGCCGAAACCCCGGAAAGCTGGATGGGGCCGATGCGTACCGCCGGCGAGGTGACGGTGAAGTTGATGGCGGTGATCTTTTTGGGGCCCAGGCCGCTGGTGAGTTCGGCCTTCACCGTCGCCTTCACACCCAGGCCCGCAAGCATTTCTTCAAATTGCTGGCGGATTCCTTCGACCAGGGAGCCGCTGGCGGGCAAGAGGCCGTGATAGAGAGGAAAGCGCGAGTGCAGTTTGTCGTCGAGTTCTTTGCCCGGCGTGAGCGGCAGATTGTCCAGGTGTAAGGGGTAGAGATGGGTAGAGGGCGTCAATGAAAACAGCAGTCCCTTGCTGTCATTGCTGAATCTGACCTCCGCGAACAGGCCGGTATCGTTGAGCTGTTTGGCGCTGGTTTTTATCGCGCTCGCGCTCAGGCGCGCGTTCGGCTTGAGGCCGGCAGCCGCGAGCAACTCCTCTTGCGTGTATTCGGGCGCGCCTTGAAAGCGGATCGAGGGAGCCAGAACCTTCTTTTGCGCAGGCTGAACCTTCTTTTGCGCGGGCGATGGAAGAGAGCAGAGAAGAAGAAAAGCCGCGATCAGCAAAACCGGTTTGCACATGCTGAGCCAAGGTTAACAAACCGCAGGTGCTGGCCGCACGGGCGGGCGCGGTCTTCGGCCGCCATTCGTGCCGGAGACAAAGAATCAATAAGGAGCGTTGAAGAGCCAGGCGAGGCCAGCGGTTACCTTTCCAGCCGGATCACCAGGTTGACATCGTGCGTGTTGGGATTGGCCGTGGCGTCGAACTTGACCTTGACGCCCAAAAGGGACTGCCGGAGAGCCGGACTCTGCTGTTGCACCTTGACGATGAAACTCGACACATAGCTCTCGTCGAATGGATCGCCGGGCATCATCTCCCAGTTATGAATGAGTTGTGTGCGCAGTTCGTCGCTGACATTCTCGAATTTGACAAAGGCGAGGCGGTAGACGGCGCCGGGATTGACGTCGACGGTGTAGCTGACCGTGGCGTCGGCATCGTTGAGGTTGGCCTGGGGTGCGACCTTGCAGTCGAGATAGCCCTTGTTGTGGTAGCGCGAGGCGATCAATTCCCAGATGGAGCGCACCCTGACGCCCATGGGCAGGCCGTTCGGCATGCGAGCGAGGGCTTTATCGATCTCCGCTTGCGTGACCGGCGCGCCGGGTGGCAGTTGGATGGATGTGACCGTGTAAACCCGCCCCTCCTCGACCTGGACGGTGAAGGGAACAACAATGGCTTCCGGCGCGCGGGTGGGGTCGCCGGAGCGCGTGACCTGGACCTTGGCGGCGGCATAGCCATGATCGCTGTAAAACTGCTCGACGACGCGTTCGATGTTGCTCGCGGAGTCTATGGTCGCGAAGGGGTTCTTGGCCGCTTCGTCGAGGACGGCCCGAACCTGGCTCTGGAAGGCGTCGGACACGCCGTCGATATGCGCCACGCCGACAATGACTCGAGGCACGGTGATGGAGTAGCTGACCACAGTGGCCTTGTGCGTAGACGGATCGGCGGCGGCGGTAGCGACGATCGTGGCCTGCAAGCCTTCATCGGCCAGCATCTTTTCCAAAGCGGCGCGCACTTCATCTGTCAGCCCGCCCTCGGCCGGGACCTTGCCGTGGTAGAGCGGGATCTGCTCGTGGAGCTTGGAGTCGAGATCCGCGCCGGGGGCGAGGGGAAGGTTCTCAAGACGGATGGGGCAGAGATCGGTGGAAGGCGTGAGCGTGAAGATCAAATCCTGGCCGTCAAACTTGAAAGCCATGGTTGCGAAGACCCCGGTATCCATCAGCCGTTTGGAATAGTCCTGCATGTCGGAATAGCCGAGGACAACGCCCTTCTTCAGTCCCGCCGCAGACAGAAGCTCTGCGTCGGAGTACTCCGGCGCGCCACGAAACTGAATGGACTTGGGAAGGAATTTCTGGGCCATGAGTGGGCGCACAGAAACGAAAACAGCCAGAGCTGCGAGAAGCAAAAAAAATGCGCGGCGCATGATACGAGAGGGTAGCACGGCGTCAAGCCAGTGGAACGGCATTTTTTTTGGACCGGGCGGTTTTTGCAGTCTGATAGAGTGAGACTGCGGCGGCGGGGTATTGGAACGGGCAATTATCCAGCAAAAGTAACGGGATAAAGAGGTCAAATAGGATCTTATGGAAGGTTCGCGACAATTTCCGGCTCGGGAACTCGCGCCTTTTCGCATCGAACCGCAATTCGCGGCGCGGGTTTGGGGATTTCGCGATCTGCGTCCCTGGTATGACCGCGTGGCCGAGGGCGAACCCATCGGCGAAGTCTGGCTAACAGGCGACGATTGCCTGGTAGCCACCGGGCTTCATGCCGGCAAACGGCTCGCCGGACTCTTCAACGAAGAACATATCGCGCTGCTTGGAGCCGATGCGCCCTCGCCCGATTCGCCGCTTCTGATCAAGACCATCTTCGCCAAAGAAAAGCTGAGCGTGCAGGTGCATCCCGACGACAAGCTGGCGCAAAAATACGGCCAGCCTCGCGGCAAGACCGAGTGCTGGTACGCGCTCGCGGCCGAGCCCGGCGCAAAGGTTGCGGTGGGGCTCAAGCCCGGCACGACTCTCGCCCAAATCGAAGAAGAAATCCACGCGGGAACGCTGGAGGAGAGCCTGAACGCGCTGCCGGTCGAAGCCGGCGACATGATTTTTGTGGATGCCGGGACGGTGCACGCCATCTGGCCGGGATCGATTTTGCTGGAGACGCAGCAGAACTGCGACCTGACCTACCGCATGTTCGACTACGGGCGGCCGCGCGAGCTGCATATTGCGAAATCCATCGAGGCCACGCGGCTCGCCACGCGCGCAGGAAAAATCGCTCCGCGCCAGCTCTCCGGCCGTACCGTGCTCATCGATGTTGAGTATTTTCGCTTGGAGCGGATTCCCGTAAACGCGAGCCTGACAAGCGCAAGCCTGCGCGGCGCCGAGATGAGAGCGCGGGCTGGCCTACCTGTTTGCCGCCGCCGGAGCGGGGCGGCTGACGGGAACAGGATTCCAGCCCGGCGAGGGATTCGAGTCTGTCGATCTGCCTGCATGCGGCATCGTGGCCGTGCCCGCGGCTTCGCCGGAGTTTGTTCTCGAAGACCTGGGCGGCCTGGACCTGATCCGCATCACGCCCAACTGGCCCCGAAAAACCCGGTGAGGAAGGCCAAATGGCAGGAGTGCACGGCACTTTATTTCGCCAACTTTTGCACAATCTTTGCCGGGCAGCCGATTCTTTCAGGCAAAATCTAAGGTGATATGAACTTTCGACTGGTAATTCCATCCGATCTTCGCGGCGCCGTCGATGCGGCCTCCGCCGACTGGCAAGCAAATAACAAGATCCAGCGCTTCTGGCAAAAGGATTCATCCCTGTGGACTCGCGACGGCGAGGAGAAGTGGATGGGCTGGATCGACATTGTCGAGCGGCAGCAAAAGGACCTCGCGTCCTTCGCCGAGCTGGGCGGCGATATAGAGAGCGCCGACTTCCAGACGGTTCTGCTGCTCGGCATGGGCGGCTCCAGCCTTTGCCCTGAAGTGCTGGCCAAAACCTTTGGGCCGCAGCCGGGTTTTCCCGAGCTGCGCATCGTCGACTCCACTGACCCTGCGCAGGTAATGGCCGCCTGCGACGAGGTGAACCTGGGCGTGGCGCTTGTGGTCGTCGCCAGCAAATCGGGTTCCACGCTCGAACCAAATATCCTCAAGCAATTCTTCTTCGACGAGGTACGCAGAGCTACAGGCTCCGAAGATGTTGGTAGCCATTTTGTGGCCATCACCGACCCTGGCTCGAAGATGGAGCAGGTGGCCAAGGACGACGGGTTCCGCGAAATTTTTTTGGGCGACCCGCAGATCGGCGGACGCTACTCGGCGCTGTCGAACTTCGGCGTGGTGCCGGCCACCTTGATAGGCCTGAATGTCGAGAAGCTGTTGGCCGAGGCGGCCAAGGCCGTGGCCGCCGCGAAGCTTCCAGTTGCCGACAACCCCGGCGTGCAACTCGGCCTGCTCCTGGGCGCGGCCACCAATGCCGGGCGCGACAAGATCACAATCTTTACTTCGCCCGAGATTTCCGACCTGGGCGCGTGGCTGGAGCAGCTCATCGCCGAGTCCACCGGCAAGCAGGGCAAGGGAATTACTCCGGTGGACCGCGAGGCCGTCGGCTCCCCATCGGTCTACGGCAACGACCGCGTCTTTGCCTACGTGCGCCTGAAGAGCACGGCCGACGCCAGCCAGGACGCCAAGGTCGCGGCGCTCGAAGCCGCCGGCCACCCGGTCGTCCATATCGAGATTGAGGATCTCTACGAAATCTTCGGTCAGTTCTTCACCTGGGAGATCGCGACCGCGGTCGCCGGCTCGGTCATTGGCATCAACCCCTTTAACCAGCCGGACGTGGAGTCGGCCAAGATTGAGACACGTGCGTTGACCTCAGAGTACGAGAAGACCGGCAAGCTTGCGCTGCGTGCGCCGTTCCTTCAGGATGAGGGCATCGGCCTTTATGCCACCCCTGCTTACGCCGCCAAACTCAAGGCGGCAGCGCCCAGTGCGACGCTGGCCGGGATCCTGCGCGCGCACCTCGGTCAACTTCATGCCGGGGACTACTTTGCCACGCTGGCATTCCTGCCCATGTTCCGCGAGCACGAAGCGGCCATTCAGGAATTCCGGCATAAGGTGCGCGACCAAAAGCGCGTGGCCACTTGCCTGGGTTTCGGCCCGCGTTTTCTGCACTCCACGGGGCAGGACTACAAGGGCGGACCGAACACCGGAGTGTTTCTCGAAATCACCGCGGACCACGCCGACGACGTCCCGATCCCCGGCCAAAGGTACAGCTTTGGCGTGGTCATCGACGCCCAGGCAGCCGGAGATTTGGCCGTTCTGGAGTCGCGCGGGCGCCGCGCCTTGCGGGTCCATCTGGGCGCTGACGTTGCCGCGGGATTACAAACGCTGAGTGCAGCGGTGAACGCCGCACTGGCATAGCGGCAGGCCGTCAAAGAGCAACGGGTGCCGCGCGCGCCCGTTTCTTTCGCCGGTGGCGTTCAGGCCTAGGCTTGCGTCTTCGGCTCATACTTTCCCGGCTCGGCGCGGAAGGCGATGGCGATTCGGTTCCAGGTATTGATCTGCGTGATCGCCACCGTGAGCTTAACGAGTTCGGCCTCGTCGAAATGCTTTCTCGCCGCTTCGAATTCCTCGTCGGATGCGTGCCCTTGCTGAATATTGGTGATGGCCTCGGTCCAGGCCAGCGCGGCTCGTTCGCGCGGGGTAAAAAAGGGTGTTTCCCGCCAGGCCGGGAGCGTGTATAAGCGCTGCTCGGTCTCGCCGGCCGCACGGGCGTCCTTGGAGTGCATATCCAGGCAATAAGCGCACCCATTCATCTGCGATGCGCGCATCTTCACGAGTTCCTGCAGAGACGGCTCGATGCCGCTGTCATGAACCGCCTTTTCAACACCTAAAATTGCGTGAACTCCGCCAGGGAATGCCGTTGCATAGTTCAACCGCGCTGCCATGTTCGAAACCTCCAGAAATTTGGATCGCCTTGCCAAATTTGGATGTCTTGCCGAGGTTCCGGTTGCGCTCCGGGTCGTGCCTGAGCGTTGGCCGTCCTGCCGCGTTCATGGCAAACTCGCGTCGTACCGCCATACGCAAACTTTCATGGCATAATGCGTAAAAAGGAGCCGCCATGCCAATCACAACGTCTGCGCAGGGTGAATCTCTCACCCTGGCTGAACTCGCGCACAAAGTGGAGGTTCTTGAAAGAAAACTGGAGTTGTGCCGCGACGCGCAACAGATCGCATGCCTGCAGGGACGCTACCTCTATTACCTCCAGTCCCACCGCTACGACCTGATTGCGGAGCTTTTCGCGCGCCATGAACCGGTCAGCATCGAGATGGACAATCTGGGCAGGTTCACCGGGCGGGAGAAAGCCGTCGGCGTTTTCATGAATGTGCTCAAGCCACTCTATACAATGAAGGGCGCCATGGGCCTTCATATGCTGACGACACCGCTGATCGAGGTGCATCCCGATGGACGCCGGGCCTGGGGCATGTGGCAAACCTTGGGATGTAACACGCAACCCGATTTCGTGGGCCACGACACCGAGATGAGCGGCGACGCCAAGCTCATGGCCATGTGGCAGCAGGGCAAGTATTTCATCGACTTCGTCAAGGAAGACGGAGAGTGGAAATGGAAGGACTTCCGCTGGTACGTCAACTTCCGCACGCCTTATGATCTGGGCTGGGTTAAGCAGCCGATTAGCGGAAACCTCTCCGTGGTGGCCAAGCTGATTCCCGGCTGCCCTGCGCCCGATGGGCCGAGCGAATACCATCCCTTCAGTCCTGAGGAGTTGACCCCGTACTTGCCGATTCCGCCGCTTCCCTACAAAGATCAGTGAGTATCCACCCGCTAGAGGTGCTGCACGCATTTGCACCACCGGATGGACCATGATCGACAAGCTGGAAAGCCTGGTACCAGAGAATGTGCCAAAACGAAGTGAGAGTTGGCGAGGATTCGACGTGCCGTTTCTCTTTTGCTATCGGAGTGAGATGGTTGAAGTGAATTCTGAGCGCAAAATGCTTATCTACATTCAGCGTAGATGAGTAATGCAAGCTGAACTTTGCTGGCCCGACGGAACTTTTTACCCTAAGGCGGGTTATCACACATGACGGCTTCCGGCTAGGCTCGTCTAATGGTTTGGGCCGGAGAATGAGGTTCGAAACGTTCATTCGCCTCGCGTAACCCTTCGCGGGCAGGCAACGATTGGACGAATAGAGGAGAGATGACCATGATTCATACCTTCCTGAAAAGAGTTTCAATAAAGCTCGTCGCATGTGCCGGGTTGGCCGTGCTGTGCGCTACGGTTGCGCGTGCGCAGGACGCGGGCGCGCCGGCGGCGCCATCGCAAGGTCAGCCGGCAGATCAAACACAGGCCCCCCGAAGCGATGGACAGATTGAGATGGACGTGGTGCACGCGCTCGATGCTTCGCAAGCGCTCAAGAATGACCTGATTACCGCGGCCACCATCCAGAGCGAAGTTACCCTTTCCGGAACGGTCTCGAGCGCGGCGTCAAAGCAGTTGGCTGAGTCCATCGCCTCGCATGTGGCAGGGGTGACCAAGGTGCACAATAACCTGACGGTCGGCAATCCGCAGGATGCCCAGAACATGCAGCCCGCGCCTGATGCCGAAGCACAGGAGATGCCGGGAAGTCCACAGGCCGGCAATGGGACCGCAACCTTGCCGCCGCCGGGACCAGCTCCGGCGCAAGACCCGAATCAGACCCAGAATCCGCCTCAGGGACAGTATCCGCCCCGAGCGCCTTACCCGCAGCAACAGCCCTATCCGCAGGGCGGCGGCTATCCGTATCCCCCGCAAGGCCCTCCGAACCAGTACCCGCAGTATGGCCAGTACCCGCCGCCGAATGGGCAATATCCGCCTCAGTACGCGCCCGCGCCGGCGGCGCCGGCCTATAAACCCGCCACTGGGCCTGTAACGATCCCTCAGGGAATGCTTTTGCAGTTGCGCACCAGCGAGGCCGTCGATAGTAAGAGGGCCAAGGACGGCGAGCCAGTGCAATTCACCGTGATTCAGGACGTCACCCTGGGCGGCGTTCTGGCCATTCCGCGCGGCGCCACCGTGCACGGCGTCGTTACCGAAAGCAAAAACGTCGGCTCGGGCGACTTGGCTGGCAGCTCCGTGCTGGCCCTCACACTCACCTCGCTCGACCTGGGCGGCCGCAGCTACCCGCTCGAAACCGACCAGTTCAGGGTGAAGGGCCCGAATAAGGCAGGGCAGACAGTGGGCAGTGCGGTTGGCGGCGGTATCATCGGCACCATCATTGGCTGCGCGGTCGGCCGCGGAGCCGGATGCGCCATCGGCGCTGGAGCCGGCGTTGCCGCCGGAACGGCGGCTTCGGCAGCTTCGCCCGGACCCAGAGTCTGGATTCCCGCCGAGGCGCTGGTCAGCTTCCATCTCAAATCGCCGGTCACGGTTGACCCTGTGAGCCCGCAAGAGGCGGCAAGACTGGCGCAGGGGCTCTATCCCGGCGGCCCAACGCTCTACCGGCGCGCATATTACCCCTACGGACCGTACTACGCCTATCCGCCGGTCTACTACCGGCCCTACTACATGGCGGGCGGGTACTACTACTGGAGGTAAGGAACAGGGATCAGGGGTCAGGTTCTAGGGGTCAGACGCGGGCATCCTGCAGGCAGGATGCCCGTTGTGCGTTGCAGCAACGCGATGCTCGCGCGCTCTCTGCTCATCCATGTTAACTGTACCGGTCGTCTATAATTACAGAGTCGCATCGAACGAGAATTGCGCATCCGCGGGCGATGTCCGGCCTGCACGGTCATAATGTGCTGCCCGGCCCCGCGCGTAGAGAGTTGAAGGTTCAGGTCCATCCATGATTCGTTTTCTGCAAACTGAAAGTCGCATGGTCAAGGCGCTGATCGTGGTCGTCATCGGCGCTGCTTCGGTCACCATGGTGCTCTACCTTATTCCCGGCCTCACCAGCAGCGGCGCTTCGTCGCCTGACACTTACGCCATCGTCTACCCTCATTGGTACAGCCGCATCTTCTCTTCGGGCGATACCGTCAGCCAGGCCCACGTGCAACAGGTTGCGCAAAGCGAGCTGCGCCAGCGCGGCCCGCAATACGCCGACAATCCCATGCTGCTGCAGTTTTTCGAGCAGCAGGTTGGCCAGCAACTGGTGCAGCAGCAGGTGCTTCTCGAGGAGGCCCACAAGCTCGGCATTCGCGCCACCGACGACGACGTGCGCCAGTATCTGCGCACCGGCCCTACCGGCGAGGTTCTCTACCCTAACGGCAATTTCATCGGTCAGGATGCTTACGCCCAACTCGTCAACGACAGGCTGAACATGTCCGTCCCGGATTTTGAGCAAGGCATCAAGGACGACATTACCGCCAGGCGCCTTCAGGCTCTCATCACGGCCGGGGTGACGGTCAGCGATCAGGAGGTTCAGGAGACCTACCTCAAGGCAAACATCAAGATCAAGTTCGACTATGCGGTGATCTCGGCCGACGACCTGCGCAAGACCATCAACCCGTCCGACAGCGACCTGGAAGCCTTCTTCAAGAAGAACGCCGCGCGTTATGCCCGGGCGGTGCCGGAAGAGCGCACCATCGCCTTCTTCGCGTTTACAACAAATCAGATCCCGGGCGGAGTTCCGCAGCCAAGCCAGCAGGCGATCCAGCAGTATTACAACGAACACCAGGCCGATTATTCGGTGCCCGAGCAGGCCAAATCGCGCCACATCCTCATCAGCGTGCCCGAAGGCGCCGACGCCAAGACCGACGCCGCCGCCAAGGCCAAGGCGGAAATGGTTCTCAAGCAACTGCAGGCGGGCGGAAACTGGACCGAGCTGGCCAAGAAATACTCCGACGATCCCGGCAGCAAGGACTCCGGCGGCGAGCTGGGCTTTGCGCAGCGCGGCAAAATGGTGCCTGAGTTCGACAAGGCCATCTTTACGCAGAAGGTCGGCGACATCGCAATTGTGAAGAGCAGCTTTGGCTACCATATTGTGCAGGTGGAAGAGCGCCAGCAGGCGCATACGCAGCCGCTCAGCGAGGTTCAGTCTGCCATCGAGGCCGCGCTCGCGGCTGCAGCCTCGAAGCAGGCGGAGCAGCAATATGCGCAGACGCTCACCACTGAGGCCATTAAGAACGGCCTCGAAAAAACCGCGGCAGCTCACCACCTGGAAATGGTTACCACGCAGCCGATAGCGCACGATGGCGCGATTGCCACGCTGCCCGATAGTGCGCAGCTTCTTGCCAAGGCGTTTGAAGCCAAGCAGGGCGATCCGCCACAGTCCGTTCCCACGGGCGACGGCTATGCCATCTTTCAGGTCACGGGAATCGCGCCGGCGCACGCGCCCACGTTTGCCGACTGGAAGACACACGTGCTCGACGACTACCGTAACGAGCAGATCCCTGCCTTGTTGAACCAGAAGACCGCGGAACTGGCCCAAAAGGCGAAGGCCATGAACGATCTGGCCAAGGCCGCCAAGGCGGTGGGCGCAACGCTCAAGACCAGCGACCTGGTCGGCCTCAGCGGACAGGTACCCGACTTTGGCGAAGTGGGCCAGGTGGCCCCGCAGCTCTTCGATATGAATGCGGGCGCAATCAGCGGCCCCATCGATGCCGGGCGTACAGGCGTGGTGGTGAAGATCCTGGACAAAGTGCAGCCTACGCCGGACGAGATCGCCAAGAACTTCGATCAGACCCGGGACCAACTGCTCGATGAGCGCCGCAATGAGGCCTTCAGCGTCTTCATGAGCGGCATCTGGAACGACTACAAGAAGCACAACCTCATCCGCTTCAACGCCAAGGCGCAGGGGCAGAAGACGCCGGGCATGTAGGCTCCCGAACTCTTTTCATCCTGAATTCCGAAGTTGACCTTATAGGTCGACAGCGAGCGAAAAATCTGCCACGTGGCGAGCGCAGTTTCCAACTTCGGCGAAATTGGAAGCTGCCATTCCGGGATGCTACCCCACCTGTGCATCTATGTGACGTTCTCTGGCATGCTCGTGCGGCGTTCGAAGAGATCTAACCTGTATTTCTCAGAACTACCAAGCGTTTAGGCAGACATTGGAGATGTGTGGGTCTGGAGACCCACACCACAGCCGGCCTACCACCCCAACGACGAAGGCCTGTCGTTGGGGGCCCCTCCTGGAGGCCGGCGTTACACTTTCGCGCATTCTGTGAGAAATGCGGGCTAAGAAAAAGCTGGTGGAAATGGGCGGGGCGGGTGGCGTAGAGTGTTTGGCAATGGACCCGAACCTGCCTGGCAGTCTTGAAGATCAGATTGGGGAGTTGCGTTCGCGCATCAGCCTGCTGGAAGAGGCTCTTCGGAGCCGCGGCATCATCGTGAAACAAGGGGCGGCCGGATTCGCGTCGCAAGCCCGAGAGACGACTCCGCCGCAGGGCGCTGGTCCCGAACAACAGCATCCGATCCCGCCGACGCCTTACCCGCCACAACCCGGAGCTCCACCACCGCAATGGCCTGCGGGCCAGGCGCAGCAATGGCCGCCGTATGCACAGGGAGTTCGCCCGCCGTATGCGTCGGGAGTTCAACCGCCGAACTTCGGTTATGCACCGCAGGCCAACGCGGAGGACGCGCGATCACTTGAAAGCCGCATCGGATCGCAGTGGTTCAACCGCATCGGCATTCTGGCGGTGTTGATTGCCGTGGCTTGGTTCCTGAAATACGCCTTCGACAATCACTGGATTGGCCCGCTGGGCCGCGTGGCCTTCGGGTTAATTGCAGGCGCGGCGCTCATCGTTTGGTCGGAACGATTTGAGCGGCGCGGCTATGCGCCTTTCGCATACTCGCTGAAAGCCGTAGGCAGCGGCACGTTGTATCTTTCGCTGTGGGCCGCCTTCTCCGTGTACCACCTGATCCCGGCAGGCGCGGCCTTTGCAGCCATGATTGCGGTTACGGCCTTCAACGGGCTGATGTGCTGGATACAGGACGCGGAGCTGCTGGCTCTCTATGCCATTGCCGGCGGTCTTATTACGCCGATGCTGGTTTCGACCGGCGGGAACCACGAGATCACGCTCTTCAGCTATTTATTGATACTGGACCTTGCAGTGCTGGTGCTGGCGGCGCTGCGACCATGGTCGCGCCTGCTGTTCTTGGCCTTCGTTGGCACCCTGCTGTTTGTCTCCGGCTGGTGGTTTGAGTTCTATTCGCAGGCGCAGGAGGGGCGCACTGCGTTTTTCCTCATTTGCTTCTTTCTGACCTTCGCGCAGGCCCCGCGGCTGGCGCGCATCGACGTTGGCGACGGCGCCGTCTCCTCGGCATGGGATGCGCTGGCAATGGTGGTTTTGCCCATTGCTACGGCCGGCCTTGGCTTTCTTGCGTTTTATGCGCTCCTCGATCCGGCTACGGTAACATGGACGGGGCCGTGGCTGGCTGTGGTTTTCGGCGCCTTCTACCTGGCGCTGCTGAGGCTGCCGGCGTTGGGAGTGTTTCGCTCGAATACCGCACTGCTCTCGTCGCTGCATCTTGCTACCGCGGTGGTTTTTCTCACCATTGCCATTCCGCTCAAAACGCAAGGCCGATGGATGTTAATCGGTTGGCTGGCGGAGGGCGCGGCGCTGATTTGGGTGGCAAGCCGCACGCGGTCGCTGCTGCTTCGCGTGATGGCGCTGATATGCATGGCCCTTGGGCTGATGGCACTGGTCGAAATGAATCCAGCGGCGTCGACTGTGCCCTTCTTTAACGCGCGATTCGGAACGTACTCGGTCGCGATCGCCGTGTGCGCCTTTGCGGCCTGGGTGGCGCGCAAGGCGCACGAAAAAGGCGAGCCGGATGCCGGCCTGAGCTGGACTGGACTTGCAGCCGCCGCTGCGCTCGCGATCAGCGCGCTGATTCTGATCGCAATCGGCTGGGAGATTCACAGCTACTGGTGGCTTCGGAGCTGGAGCGGCGACTGGACCCAGGTGCAGAACTACGAAATGGCTGCGCAGTTCACCTACTCTGCGTTCTTCATGCTTTACGGGGCGGCCCTGCTGAGCGCGGGGTTCTGGCGCCGCTCGGCCTTTCTGCGCTGGCAGGGGCTGGTGCTGCTGGCCGTATCCATCGCCAAGGTCTTTCTGTTCGATATGAGTCAGTTGAGCCAGGGATTCCGCATCCTGAGCTTCTTGGGTCTGGGCGCGCTTCTGCTGGGTGTTAGCTTTGTGTACCAGCGCGATTGGCTCAACCTGCGCGGCCAGGGAGGGCGGAAATCATGAGGTCCGGCGCCGTTCTGTTGCTGCTTGCGTCGGTCGCGCCCGCGCCGGAGATCCGCTATTTCCACTATGAGCGGCCGCTCCAGAACATTCCGCAGACCGCGGGGCAGACTTGCCTCGCGCTCGATGCGGGAATCTTTGCCCACGCTGAGCCCGAGCTTGCCGATCTTCGCCTGTACCGCGACAGCACAGAGACAGCGTACGTGATCCGGACCTCTGCGCCGACGGCAGTTGCGGAGAAAGTTATCAACCCAACAAATCTGGGCCAGCGCGGCGGACAGACGGTCTTCGATGTGGAGATGCCTGCCGGGAATTTTAGCGATGTTCAACTCGACATCACGGGTCACAACTTTATCGCCACGGTGACGGTGACGGGCAGCCAGGCGCAGGATGGAAGCGCGGAAACCAAAATCGGTTCCTACACCATTTTCGATTTGAGGAAGCAGAAGCTGGGCCGCAGCACGGTGCTTCATCTGCCGGAATCGAATTTCCGCATCCTGCATTTCAGCATTGCCGGGCCGATTGCCCCAGACAGCGTGAACGGGCTTTCGGTGGCGCGCACGGCCACGACTCATCCGAAATACGTGACGGTCGCCGAGACTTCGTCGGTGAGGCAGAAGGGGCGTTCCTCGACGATCGAGTTCACCGCGGCTCGAAACACGCCGGTGGACCGGGTCGTCTTTGCGCCGGGCGCCGCGCCAGCCAGCTTCAGCCGCGATGTGAGCGTGAGCGTAGCGACTATCGTTCCGCCGCACTCCGCCGATACACCTGGGCCTCCGCCGCAGGTGATGAACTTTTCCGGCAACATTCTGCGGGTCCACAGCACGCAGGATGGTCACCGCATTGACGAAGAGAATTTAAATGTGGCCGCGCCGCAGGCAGACTTCGGCGTGCCGGCCAGGTGGACCGTGACAATCGACAACGGAGACGACGCACCGCTCCAAATTGACTCGGTGCGCCTCGAGATGCTGGAGCGGCGATTGTGCTTCGATCGAGCAGCTGGAGCCAGCTACACGCTCTACTATGGCGACGCGGCCCTGGCGGCTCCGCGCTACGACTACGCAACCCTGTTTACGCCGCAAGCCAACGCGGCCCAGGTGCAGACAGGTCCCGAACAGGCGAACCCAACTTACCAGCCGCGACCCGACGACCGCCCTTTCACTGAGAAGCATCCGGCACTGTTATGGGTGGCGCTGGGGCTGGCCGTGGTTCTGCTGGGATTCATCGCAATGCGATCGGCAAAGGCGGCGTGAGGGCGCCAGGTCTTTCGAGGTTGACGTCGCGCAGCAAGAACCAGCGCCGCTCCGTTAGACTGAAAACGCCATGCAATCTCGAAGAAACCTAAGATCTGTGGCGCCTGCGCCGGCGATGGCTGCCGCATTCTGCGCCGCTTTGGGTTTGGCTGGCTGCGGGATGCCGGGCGCGCCGTTGCCGCCTTCGCTCAACCTTCCCGACCGCGTGGCCGATCTGGCTGCCGTGCGCACCAGCGGCCAGGTAGCGCTTACCTGGACGATGCCGAAGAAAAACACCGACAAGTTGCTGCTGAAAGGCAACGTAGCCGTGCGCATCTGCCGCAACGAACAGGGCGCCGCGGGCTGCTCCGCCATCGCCACACTGCAATTGGCTCCCGGTGCGAATGGCACATTTAACGACTCGCTCCCTGCCGCGCTGACAACGGGCCAACCGCGCTTGCTCGCATATTTTGTCGAGCTCGACAACCGCAAGGGCCGGTCGGCAGGGTTGTCGAACGGCTCAGAGGTTCTGGCGGGCGAAGCGCCCGCGGCGGTTGCCGGCCTGCGCGCGGAGATGCGCCGCGACGGCGTGCTTCTGCACTGGACTGCCGCGCCGCCCGAAGCTGCGCCCGCGGCCGTGCGGCTGGACCGCAAACTGCTGACGCCGCCGGCAAAAGGCTCCAGTCCACAAAGAAACGAACAGGGGCTGATGGCGCCGCCGCCCCAGCCACTGGAACGAACCCTGCTGGTAGAGGCGGGCGCAGCCACAGACCGCGCTTTGGACAAAGACATCCGCTTCGGTGAGAGCTACGAGTATCGCGCACAGCGCGTAGCGCGCGTGACCGTGAACCGGAAGACGCTGGAGTTGGCCGGGCCGCTGTCAGAGCCGGTGCGCATCGACGCGGTCAACATCCTTCCTCCCGCCGTGCCCAAGGGACTGGCTGCGGTGGCCACGGCCGGCGAAAACGGCGCGGAGCCGGCGATCGATCTGAGCTGGCAGCCGAATACTGAAGCCGATTTGGCGGGCTACATCGTCTACCGGCGTGAGGGAAACGCAGGCTGGCAGCGGATTTCGCCCGCGCTGCCGGTCGTGGGACCCGGCTATCATGATGCCAACGTGCAGGCCGGCCACACCTATGAGTACGCGGTGAGCGCCATCGACCAGGAGGGACACGAAAGCGCGCGCTCGACCGGAGCTGAAGAGACAGTTCCGGGACCATAAGGGGACTCTCAATGAGATATTGCCGTTTTATGTTTGGCAGGCTCACCCGGTACGGCATCGTGGATAAGCGTGGCGGCGCGTTCGAGATCGCTTCACTTACCCAGGCGCCGGAGGAAGATTTGCAATACAGGCTGGAGACGATGGGCGCCACTACGAGGGACCTGGAATTTAAGCCCATGGCGTTAATCGCCGCCGATCTGCTGCCGCCGGTCACGCCCTCGAAGATTATCTGCGTGGGGCGCAACTACCGCGAACACGTGCGCGAGATGGGCAGCGAATTGCCCACCGAACCGCTTCTCTTCCTCAAGCCGCCCTCGTCGTTGTTGCGCCCGGGCGGAGCCGTGCGCCTGCCTGCAGTGTCTCAGCGTGTGGACTTTGAGGGCGAACTGGCGCTGGTGATCGGCCGCCCTGCGTACAAGATGAAGTCCGACGACAATTGGCGCGAGGTGGTGCGCGGATTCACCATTGCCAACGACATCTCAGCGCGCGACCTGCAGCAGAAAGACCCGCAATGGACGCGCGCCAAAGGCTTCGACACGTTTTGTCCCGTGGGACCGCTGGTGAGTGACGAGCTGGACCTCGATTCCGGCGTGACCATCGAGACACGGGTCAACGGCGAGGTGCGCCAGCGCGCATCCACGCTGGATTTCATCTTTCCCATTCCAGTCCTGCTCAGCTACATCACTTCGGTGATGACTTTAGCGCCCGGCGACCTCATTCTGACCGGAACCCCGTCTGGCGTAGGGCCGCTCAAGGCCGGCGACAATGTGGAGGTGAGTATTACCGGGCTAGGCACGCTCAAAAACACCGTGGAAGGGGAGTGATTCTCCGCCCGAGAAGCCACGTCAGCCCGTCTTCTGCCCAACCTGTAGACCCGCAGATACCCTGCTCAAAAACTCCGGCGGCAAATTACCGCGGCAATGTTTTTCAATCTCTGCCATGAATCGCGATCGGTCTGGCAGTCGATCTGAAAAGTTGATTTTTGTTCCGTCCGACGCGGTAATTACTAGAGGTCCGGGTTTTCCGTGTTCTTTGATCTCCTCGATTTCTCCCCATCGAATCCGCTTCTCGCTTCGCAACCAGAAATGCTGCTCGATTGCGTCGTGGAAAACCACTATCGTTCCCGGAAATGAAAACATCTCTGCGGCTGCAGCGACAAGTATTAGCACCGGCCCCAAGAGCTGCCACCACTCGCCGGGGCCCCGCCGCAGTTCATTCAAGGCTGCCCACGCCGGCAAAAGGACAATCAGCGGCCAGGCGAGGTATGTGAGCGGGTCCGGAGAAAATTCCACCGTTCCGTCGCCAAGGTCCTTGGCGGAGCGTGCGCGGTCGTGTCCCCGCAAGTGCATCCACGCAAGGAGGAGCATGGAAATGAAGTTAGCCGCTTTTAGCCAGGGCTTCCAGATCATTGAAATCATCTTAACCCGAGCGAGAGATCGCAGATGGCTGGCAGTTTGGTTTCCGCGCCCACAAACAGCGCACCCGCCACGATATCAGCGCATCTTAAAGAAGAAGAGGTACACTGTTGGCGTTCGACGCTATGCAAACGTCCCGAATCCCCAGGAGGAATCATGCCGAAGAATCTGTTGGAACAGTTGCGTAATTACACCGTAGTAGTGGCCGACACCGGCGATATGGAGGCGATGGAGCAGTTTCATCCCCAGGATGCAACCACCAACCCCTCGCTGATTACCACCGCCGCGCAGATGCCGCACTATCAGCCGATTGTCGACGGCGTGTTACGCGAGGCGCGCAACGAGTTGGGCGAGGGCGCGACCGACCAGGCTGTGGCCAACCTGGCTTTCCAGCGCCTTGCCATCGCCTTCGGAAAGAAGATTCTGGGCATCGTGCCGGGCCGCGTATCTACTGAGGTGGACGCGCGCCTTTCGTTCGACACCGAAGCCACCATAGCGCAAGCGCGCAGCATCATTGCCCAGTACGATGCGGCAGGCATCGGGCGCGACCGCGTGCTCGTCAAGATCGCCTCCACATGGGAGGGCATTCGCGCCGCCGAAGTGCTGGAGAGTGAAGAGATCCACTGCAACCTGACCCTGCTTTTCGGGTTGCATCAGGCCATTGCCGCGGCCGACGCGGGCGCCACGCTCATCTCGCCCTTCGTAGGCCGCATCCTCGACTGGTACAAGAAAGATACGGGCAAGGACTACAAAGGCGCCGACGATCCCGGGGTGCAGTCGGTGACGCGCATCTACAACTACCTGAAAAAGTTTGGCTACAAGACAGTCGTGATGGGCGCGAGCTTCCGTAATATCGGCGAAATCTGCGAGCTGGCCGGCTGCGATCTGCTCACCATCTCGCCACAACTGCTGGCCGAGCTCGAGTCCACAGAAGGCGAGCTGCCGCGCAAGCTCGACCCCAAGGCCGCCGCGTCGTTGCCGATGGAAAGAATCATCGTGGACAAAGCCACATTCGACCACATGCACGCTGCCGACCGGATGGCCAGCGACAAGCTGAAGGAAGGCATCGAGGGTTTCTCCGCCGCGCTGGTCAAGCTGGAGACGCTTCTCAAAAAACGGCTGGCCGAGCTGGAATCGCGCACACCCACGGCGGTGTAAAGACAGGGACCAAGAGAACAAGCGAACAAGGGAACAGGGAGACAAGGAATCGGCAAAGGCAGCCGGCTTCGGCTGCCTTTCCCATTTCGGAGCGTCATTTGCAATAACTACGCCGCACTGCCAACAAACTTGATTCCCCCTTAAGAAAAACACAACAACCTTATAAGTCCTGTGTTAAAGAAAGTAATTAAGCGGCGGCTGCCGCGCACAGTCGGAATGGCATCTTAGTAAGTAGTCGCCTTCGCAGGACGGCTGGTTTGGAGGATCTCCTGCAGGGCACACTTTCTTTGGTTCAGTTTATGGGAGGTGTGTATGTCGGCTCAGGCTCATCCACTCGAACCCTTTTTTCAGCAGGTCGTGCGCAACAGTTACGAAGGCAAGTTAGGCATGCACGATCCAGACGTAACCGGCTATGTGGCGCATCTACTGTGCGAGTTTTCCGAAGCCGGGAACCTTTACAAAGTGCGCGACGAGGCCGGGCGGCCCATCGAGGAACTCGCGGAGATGGTGCGCGCCGCCGATCCTGTGAACGGAACGGCGGCTTCGTTCGATGAGGAGCGCGCGCTGCGCAAGCACATCGGCGACTACTCGCTCTTCGTGGCCGGCATGTACCCTGAGGCCGTGGGTTCCGATCGAAGACTCCGGCATCATCAGCCAAGCCTGGAAGAGCTGATCCGCGCCGGCAAAGAGAGCTACTACATCGTCAGCCAGTTCAACCTCTTCGAATATGCGCAGGAAGCGCCGCTCTTCGCGCGCCTCTCCGACCGCTTTGAGCGGTGGCTCCTCGGCCTGACGCTGGTGCGCGAGGAACTCGATTCTCGCCATTCGCTGCTGCCGCCGCAGGTGAATTAGCGCCGGTTCCTGCCCGCCATGTCTGTTTTGAGGGCTGGCTTGATGAACCTTCTCGCCGCATAGATACTGGATGCAGCGAGGAGGTCGCACAGTGAGTGAATATGTAAAGTTGCACGCGGCAGACGGACATCAGTTCAGCGCGTATGTTTCCCATCCCGCCGGCGAGCCGATAGCGGGTCTGGTGGTGGTGCAGGAGATCTTCGGGGTTAATCCCCACATCCGCTCGGTGGCCGATGGCTACGCGAAGGACGGGTTTCTGGCGGTGGCGCCGGCGTTGTTCGACCGCATCCGGCCCGGCATCGAGCTCGGCTACGAAGGCGCCGACATGCAGACCGCACTCGACCTTGTCCCCAAGCTCGATGCGGAGAAGTCGATGGCTGATATCGCGGCGGCGTATGAATACGCAGCGAAAACGACAGGCAAGAAAGTAGGCGTCGTCGGCTTTTGTTATGGCGGCACGCTGGCCTGGGTAGCCGCGGCGCGGCTCCATCCCGCGGCGGCTGTGGGCTATTACGGCGGCCGCATCGGGAACTACATTGGCGAAAAACCCTCCGCGCCCGTCATGCTGCATTTCGGCAAGCAGGATGCGCACATTCCCGCCGAAGAAGTCGCAAAGGTTCACGCCGCGCACCCCGAAGTAGAAATCTACTGGTACGAAGCCGGCCACGGCTTCAATTGCGATGCGCGCGCCAGTTACAACGCCGCGGCGGCGAAAGAAGCACGCCAACGCTCACTGGCATTTCTGAAGAAGCATTTAGCCTGAACCGGCTTGAAAGTGGCAAGAAGAGCTTCGTGATATCCCGTCCTTGCAGCAGAAAGAAGCTGCGAGGATGGGTACCCGGCGTTTGTGGCTTTCTTGGCTTGTTCCCACGTTCCCTTTAGTCCCTTGTTCCCTGTCTTTTCTCACCGTCCCAATCGCAGCGCAATGCCTCCCATGATCGTTCGCGGCGGCATGTTCACGCCGCTGATCTCCTGGTAGCCGGTGTTGCTCAGATTCATGAGCCGCAGATAGGGGCGCAGTTTCCAGGTGTTGTGCGTCAGCGTGGCGTTCCACACCGGATAAACCGTCTCCTGGTAGCGCTCGGCAATCTGCACCGCGTTGGTGAGAACGAAATCGCGTCCCAGCGCCCAGGACCAGCTAGCGTGAATGTTCTGGACCGGGTAGTTGAAGACGTACTCCGACTCGAGCCCGTGCAAAGCGCTCTCGGCGCCGTGCAAGCCGGTCCACGCGATGCTCACCTTCTGCGATTTGCTCGGAATCCACGTCAGCGTGGATTCGACGCCGGCAAAGTGCAGGCCGTTCAAATTGTCGGCGCACCAGATGTTCGCTCGGCAAAAGGCGGGAAGATAGGGATTCGGAACCGTCGCGCTCTTCACGTAGTCGATGGTGTCATGCTGGTGCGAATAGAAGCCCGTCGCCGAAAACACGAGCTTCGCCGACGGAGTCCAATCCGCGCCCGCGTCGCCGCTCCAGGCCGACTCCGGCTTGAGCGTGGGATTGCCGAGCGTGGAAGGGTCGGAGTAGTAAAGATCGGTGTAGGTCGGAATTCTGAATCCGTACCCTCCGCTCGCGCGCAGCTTCAAACTCTTCGCCGCGCGGAAGCTGCCCGCCAGCTCGGGAGAAAACACCGCTTGCGCGCCCCCGGAAAAAATCTCCTCGCGCGCGCCTGCTGACAAGCTCCAGCGCTTCTTCGCCGGCCGCAGGTCCAGGTCCACGTAGCCCGCGCCGCGATTGCGCGCGTGGATGCCGAGCGCAAGCGAAGTGACGCCTCCGGAAAAGTTGAAGCTCTGGATGCTGTCGCCGTCCGCCTCCAGCCCGATCAAGAGCAGCGCGCCGGCGGGTAGCTTTTCCGTGCGCCGCAACGAGGCCTGCCACGAGCCATCGACATGATTGTTTTCGTAAATCGCCGGGTCATCGCGAAGGAGCACAAACTCGTCGGTGTGGCGGCGATAGCCGAAGGCCGCGACGGTGCGACTGCCGAGTTCCTGCCGCGCCGAAGCAAACCATCCCTTGGTCCGCTCCCATGAGTTATAAGGACCATAAAACTGGTTGGCGCCGAAGGAGCGGTCGCTTGCGGCAAACAGCAGATCGGTAACGCCGAGCCGCGAGCCCATCCAGCTTTCGGCGGAGGCGTCCTCATTGCGATAGTCGCGGTCGGTGATGAATCCCGTGGAAAAGTTGCGTTCCGCAGTCACGCGCCCGCTCAAGCTGCCGCGCGTTGCGCCGGCCAGCAGCATCTCTTCGTTCGACTCGAAGCTTCCCTCGCCAGCGCGCAGAAAAACCGAATCGTGATCGGGCGCGGCGGTCAAAAAATCCACCACACCGCTCAGAGCGTCAACGCCGTGCAGCGTGGAACCAGAGCCTTCGAGCACCTGGATTGAGTCCATCGCCTCAAGGGGCACGGGCAGGTCGAGATTGTGGTGCGAGGTCTGCGCGTCATTGATGCGAAAGCCATTCAGCAGCACCAGCGTTTGCTCGAAGCTGCCTCCGCGCAGCACCAGGTCGGCCTGTCCGCCGCCCGCGCCACGTTCCTCGAGAAAGACCGACGAATCCTTGCGCAGAAAATCCTGCGGCGACTCGGCGGCCAGCGATTCTCCCTTGACCGGGAGAATCTCCACGGAGCGCTGCGACTCGGCCAGCGGCACAGGCGTGGCCGAGCCCAGCACAACCATGGTCTCAACACGCGCGGGCGGCGCGGCGGCATCCTGCGCAAAGGCGCCGCGCAGAGAAACCGCGAACAGCAAGAGCCCCGCGTTCCAAACGAGCAGTCGGCGATCCATAGACAAGCATGACCGGAGGCGCGCCGGCGCGCAAGGATTGGTCATGGCATTGTCCGCTTCCTGGCTTCTATTTTTTCTAGTTTAGCAGCGTGGGATCGATCCAGTGCCCATCCCTCCCAATGAGTTGTGCGGACTCTTCCGGTCCCCAGGTTCCCGGCAGATACGAGTACAGCGGGGTGACATTTCCCAGGATCGGCTCAACCACGCGCCACTGCGCCTCGGCAAGGTCCTGGCGCGAAAAAAGCTCCGTGTTGCCACGGCTGGCGTCTCCCAAAAGTCTCTGGTAAGGCGGCAGGTCGTGAGCAGCCTGGCGGTGCATTTCGAGCTCCACGTCGCGTCCCACCATCCTCTCACCCGGAATCTTTACCCGCGCGCCGAGCCCGATGACAAGATCCGGGCTCAGCCGGATACGCATGTGCGCCGAGTTGGTGGGCACCAGTTCTCCGAATGTTTCGCGGGGCGGACGCTTGAACTCCACCGTGGCCTCTGTCGCAGTCACGGGCAGCATCTTGCCGGCGCGGATATAAATGGGCACACCCGCCCATCGCCAACTATCGATTTCAAGCCGGACGGCGACGAAAGTCTCCACGTTCGATCCCGGCGCCACGCCTGGTACCGATCGATAGCCCTCGTACTGTCCGCGCACGACCGCGTCTGGCCTGATCGGGCGGATAGCCCGCATCAGCTCTGCCCTGCGGTCGCGCACGGCGTCGTGGTCTTCGCCCGTTGGCGGATCGATTGTCAGATTGGCCACCACCTGCAGCATGTGATTCTGCACCACATCCATCAGCGCTCCCACTTCGTCATAGAACTTGCCGCGGTCCTGGACGCCGAAGTCCTCCGCCATTGTGATCTGGATCGAGCGGATATGATCGCGGTCCCAGATGGGCTCGAACACCGGATTTGCGAACCGCATGTACAGGATGTTCTGCACCGGCTCCTTGCCCAGGTAGTGATCGATGCGGAAGATGTTCTCTTCGGGAAAAAAGCGGTGCAAGGTGCGGCCCAGCTCCTGGGCCGATTTGAGATCGCGGCCAAACGGCTTCTCCACCACCAGGCGTGCCTTGCCGGGGCAGCACAATTTGGCAAGGTTTTCGGCGACGGGCTCAAAGAGACTCGGCGGGATGGCCAGATAGTGAAGAGGCCGCTCGGCCTTGCCCAGTTCGCGGCCAAGCTGCACAAACGTCTCGGGGTCGTTATAGTCGCCGTCCACATAGCGCAGCAGGCCAATGAGCTTTTCAAAAGCCTGCACATCGACTTGCGCATCGAGACTGCCGTGCTTTTCAAGGCTGTCTTTGGCGCGGGCCTTCAGTTGGTCCAGCGTCCAGCCCGCCTTCGCTACGCCGATAATGGGAAGGTTGAAGCCCTCGTCGCGGATCAACCCCTGCAGCGCCGGGAAAATCTGTTTATAAGCCAGATCGCCGGTCGCGCCAAGAAACACTAAAGCATCGGAATCGAAACTACTCACAACAATCGACCTCCTTTTCGAACGATTCGCAGGCACTTATTACGGCATTTCCTGGAAAAGTGTGCTGTTTTCAGATCGTGCAATGGGAACTTGTCGTTAGGGACCCCTGGGTTGGTCGCGTCGACTCTACCGTCGTGGCTTCGCGCTGCAATATTTCCGCAAACGCTCTAACCGGCCGGTTTTTCGAGATGTCCGCCGAAGCCAAAGCGCATTGCCGAAAGCAATTTGTCCTGATAGTCGGCTTCTCCGCGTGAAGTGAAACGCTGGTAGAGAGCTGCGGAAAGAACCGGCACGGGCACCGCCTCGTCGATGGCCGCCTGAATCGTCCAGCGTCCTTCACCCGAGTCGGAAACGCGCCCGCTGAATTTCTTGAGGTTTGGATCTTCCGCCAGGCTTGCTGCGGTCAAATCGAGAAGCCATGAGGCAATCACGCTCCCGCGGCGCCACACCTCCGCAATATCGCGCAGGTCCAGGTCGTACTGATAACGCTCTTTGTCGCGCAGCGGCGTTGTCTCGGCGTCGGATTCTTCCTTCTGTTTTCCCGCGTTTGCGTCCCGCAAAACGCCCAGGCCCTCGGCGTACGCTGCCATGATGGCGTACTCGATTCCGTTGTGAACCATCTTGACGAAATGCCCGGCGCCGTTCAGCCCGCAGTGCAAATATCCCTGCTCCGCCGTACCGCCCAGCTTCTCCCGGCCAGGCGTCCGCGGCAGGTCTCCCATCCCCGGCGCCAGCGCGCGAAAGATCGGATCCAGCCGTTCCACCGCTTCGGGCTCGCCGCCAATCATCATGCAATACCCTCGTTCAAGGCCCCACACTCCTCCGCTCGTGCCCACATCCACATAGTGGATTTGCTTTTTCGTCAACTCCTTGGCACGCCGGATATCGTCTACATACCACGAGTTCCCGCCATCGATCAGCACATCTCCGGGTTCGAGATGGGGAAGAATGCCGGATATGGTTTCGTCCACGTGAGCCGCGGGAACCATCATCCACACTGCGCGAGGCGCCTTCAGCTTGCCCGCAAGCTCGCTCAGCGAAGAACTTCCGACGGCCCTCTCCGCGGTCATTCCCGCCACCGCCTTTTGGAAGACGTCGTAGACAACGCACTCGTGGCCGGCACGCATCAAGCGCCGCACCATGTTCGCGCCCATGCGCCCCAGCCCTACCATTCCGATCTGCATTTCGCCTCCTGACTGCGGCCGCGTTGTTCCGAACCATCTGGACGCATTTTTCCGCTCCCTCTAATAGATCATTTGGCCGATGTCGATCGCAACGTGCGTGCCCGAATTTACTTCCCGCTGAGGCCGCCAATCGTCGCCAAGTGACGTTACAAGCGTTCTCTTCGAGGAAGAATTGGTAGTTCCCACACCCGTTGGCGGATATGCTTTAGAAATGCGAGTCATCTCATTGGCGGGATTTGGTGGAGCAGACGTACTCAAGGTTGGGGACGCTGACAGGCCCCGCCCTGATGAGGGAGAAGTCCTGATCCGAGTGGTTGCGGCCGGTGTCAATCGGGCGGATCTGCTCCAGCGGCAGGGACATTATCCTCCACCCCCTGGAGCATCTGAGATCCTGGGAATGGAGGTCGCCGGGGAAATTGCGGAGCGAGGCCCGGGAGCCGAGGTGCAGTGGAAGATCGGCGACAAAGTTTGCGCGCTGGTGCCGGGTGGCGGATACGCCGAGTACTGCGTAGCGCACGGCGGCTGCTGCCTGCCGGTTCCGGAAGGCATGCCGCTGGAGGCAGCGGCATCTCTGCCCGAGGCGACATTTACTGTGTGGGCGAATCTCTTCGCCACTCGGCGGCTTTTTGCAGGCGATCGCTTCCTGATGCAGGGCGGCACGAGCGGCATTGGGTCGCTGGCAATACAAGCCGCGAGGGCCTTTGGAGCAACTGTGGCGGCGACGGCCGGATCGGCGGCGAAGTGCCAGTTTCTGCTGGGGCTGGGCTGCGAGCGTGCCTTCAATTACCGTGAAGAGGACTGGCTGGCTGGCGCGCTGGAGTGGTCCGAGGGCAAAGGCGTGGATGTCGTACTCGATATGGTAGGCGGGGACTATTTCGCAAAACACCTGAAGCTGTTGGCTAAAGACGGGCGCCTGGTGCATATCGCCACAACGCATGGCAGCGAAGTGAATCTCGACCTGCGGACAGTGATGGCAAAGAGGTTGGTGATCACCGGATCGACACTACGCTCGCGTTCGGTGGCGGAGAAAACGCAGTTGCGGGACGACATCGAAGAGCATATGTGGCCTTTGGTACGGGACGGAAAAATCCGCCCAGTCATTGACCAGATTTTCCCGTTACATGAAGCGGGCAAAGCGCACGAGCGTATGGAGTCGAGCAGACATATCGGGAAGATCGTCTTGAAGTTGACCTGAGCGGCAAATCGCGAACGGGAGCGCTACAAAAACGGTACACTCACATCTAACAGACGATGGTTTCTCCCGATATTCCCCTCAACGGCCCTTCGCTCAGCCACGCAATTACCGGCCAGCAGGTGTGTTTCGCATTCGACAACACATATGCGCGGCTTCCTGAGCACTTCTACGCGCGATTGGACCCAACACCGGTTAAGGCGCCGCGCATCGTGAAAGTCAATGTGGAACTGGCGCGGGAACTGGGACTCGACGCGGACGCGCTCACGGGCGAGCATGGTGTTGCAGTTCTCGCCGGCAACCGGGTGGCCAACGGCGCAGAGCCGATTGCGCTGGCCTATGCCGGGCATCAATTTGGGTATTTTGTGCCTCAACTCGGCGACGGGCGCGCCAACCTCCTCGGCGAGCTGGTATCGCGCGACGGCCAACGCTACGACGTCCAGCTCAAGGGCTCTGGCCGAACCCCTTTCTCGCGCAACGGCGATGGCAGAGCCGCACTTGGACCAGTGTTGCGAGAGTATATTGTCAGCGAGGCCATGGCGGCGCTGGGCGTACCCACCACGCGGGCTTTGGCTGCCGTCACCACCGGCGAGCGAGTGCTGCGAGACACCGCCCTGCCCGGAGCTGTGCTGACGCGCGTAGCGGCGAGCCATCTGCGCGTGGGCACGTTCCAGTACTTCGCGGCACGTCGCGACACAGAGGGCGTGCGCGTGCTGGCCGACTATGCGATTGCCCGCCACTATCCCGCGGCCGCGCAGGCCAGGCAGCCGTACCGGGCGCTGCTGGAGGGCGTAGTCGTCCGGCAGGCGCAGTTGATCGCGCAATGGATGCTGCTCGGTTTCATCCACGGCGTGATGAACACTGACAACATGTCCATCTCGGGCGAGACGATCGATTACGGCCCCTGCGCCTTCATGGAGGCATACGATCCGGCCACCGTGTTCAGCTCCATTGACCATGGCGGCCGCTATGCCTATGGCAACCAGCCTCGTATTGCGCTGTGGAACCTGGCGCGGCTGGCTGAATCCTTGCTGCCAGTTCTTGCGCAGGAATCAGGCAGCGAAGAAGCAGGGTTGGTCGCGGCAAACGAAGCCCTCTCAGCCTTCGAGCCTCAGTTTGAAGCGACCCGCAGTGCAGGACTGCGCCGCAAGCTTGGGCTCGTTCACGAGCGGGAAGGCGATGTGGCTCTGGCCGAGAATCTGCTCCAGTGCATGGCTGCCAACGGCGCGGACTTCACCCTGACCTTCAGGAGATTGTGCGATGCCGCCGCCGGACCGGAGGGCGACGCGGGAGTTCGCGAGTTATTTGCCGACCCCGCCGCATATGACGGCTGGGCTGCCGAATGGCGCCGTCGTCTCGGAGAAGAATCCTCCGATGGGCAGGCGCGCGCCGCAGCCATGCGCAGAATGAATCCAGCGTTCATACCCCGCAACCATCTTGTGGAAGCGGCGCTCGATGCCGCAACCTCGCGCCAGGATTTCCAGCCCTTCGAGGACTTGCTGGCCGTTATCTCGCGGCCATATGACGAGCGGCCCGGGCTTGAGAGGTACTCGGCGCCCGCCCGCCCCGAGGAGCGTGTTCTGCAGACCTTTTGCGGGACGTAAAGCGCTGAACTGGTCATCCAGTTTGGGCAAGGCAAAGATCGACGTACCACGGTCTTAAGGAACTGAGGACAAATGTCTACCGCAGAGATGAATCCGTCCCGCAGGCACGCATACACAAGTGCTGCTGTACCCCAACTTCCAGAGCCGACCTATGCCGAGCGCGTCCGTACGCTCGTTTCCCTCTGCACGATCGCGACTCTCTCAACCGTCTCTCGCAAGCGGCCGGCATATCCGTTCGGTTCTCTCATGCCTTATTCGATCGACGAGACCGGACGGCCTATCTTTCTGATCAGCAATATGGCCATGCATACCCAGAATATTCAAGCGGACCACCGCGCAAGTCTCTTTGTGGCTCAAGCGGGCGATGGCGATCCGCTCGGCACCGCCCGGGCAACGCTGGTTGGCGATGTGCTTCCTGTACCGGACGAAGAAGTCGACGAGGCTCGTCAATGCTATCTATCGCGCTATGAGAAGAGCCGTTCCTGGGTGGACTTTAAGGATTTTGGCTTCTATCGCCTGCAGCCTCTGGACATCTACTATGTCGGCGGCTTCGGGGTCATGGGATGGGTGACCGCGGAGGATTACCGGTCCGCCAAAGTTGACCCGCTGGCCGACGCGGCTCCTGGGATTCTCGGACACATGAACTCAGATCATGTTCCCGCGATGATCCTGTTGGCAAAAGTTCATGCCGGCCTCGACGCGACTGAGGCCGCAATGACGGCGGTCGACCGGCTTGGATTCCACCTTCGGCTGAAGACCAGCGACGGCATGAAAGGGAGGCGCATCAACTTCCTGCACGCAGTCCAAAACCCGGACGAAGCACGCAAAGTGCTCGTGGAAATGGTTCGAGCCGCCGGATCAAAATCCTGACTCAACGCTTCTCAAAAGGTGAACCGCGCCAGCAGCCGGGCGCAATGCCGGCCGTAACAATACGGCCCTGTCCGACCAGCGGTAAAGGTATGGTGGAGGCGGCGGGAGTCGAACCCGCGTCCGAAATCGCTGTCAGCCGGGAGAGTCCATGCTGTGTCCGGTTCGATTAATTTCGCTCTCGGCGCTTAAGAACGGACAAGATGCGCCGCGAACTAGTCCGATTGGTCTCGCGTCAGCCGCCCGGACCGAGCCGCTTCCGCCAGCCTACTGAATGACGTCTTACTCGCAGCCCATAGGCGAAGCCGCGAAAGACGGCTGCTTATTTAATTAAGCAGCAAGTGCCAGTTCTTGGTTGGCAACTTTAGTTTTGCAGGCGATTACGGGTGCCCACACCCCGACATGCCTCCCATGCCGCAATCGATCCCGTCGAAACCGTGACGCCCCCAACTTCCGCCCCAAGGACCAAGACCCGTCTTTGGGACGCTCGAAGCGGACATTCCTTTGATGAGCAAGGATTGCCGCTGGGTGCGAGCGCGTGCCGAGTGGCTCGTGCTGCATTTCTATCATTTTACGCTCAATTGGTTCCCGGCGCCGGCGCCGGTAGTGATATGGTCTGAATGGAACTGAAATCGGCTGCAATGGGGCGAAAAGATGCGCAAAAAAGTAGTGGTAGTGGCAGTTGAAATGACCATCAACGAAGGGCAACTGGAAAATTTCAAAAAAGAGGTCTCCGCGATGATCGCGCTGTGTGAATCGGAGCCTGGCACCCTGGGATACGAGTTTTTTTCAGCGCCGACCAGAAACATTGCCGGCTGCAGGAGACATACGTTGACGGAGATGCGATGCTGGCCCATCTCGCCGGCCCGGTGATTACCGAGCACGTTCCAAAGCTGGCGGCATTTTGCAAGAACGACCGCTTCGAAATCTATGGAGATCCAGGCCCGAAGGTCGCCGAGATAGCATCGAAACTCGGAGCCCAGATCTTCACCTACTGGACAGGTCTGTCCCGCTGATCGTAGCGGCCGGCTGCTGAATCGTTGATTGACCGGTACGCCGCTGCGTGGACGAGCTTACTGCTTGTCGAGATCGATCGATTCGTACTCGTGGCGCGCGATGCCGGCGCGAATCTGCGCCGGCGTCCATCCCTGCTGGGTCTTCTGGTAAGCGTAAAAGCCTTCCTGGGCGCAGGTGGAGCACTGCGTGCTGTGCGTCGTCTCATAGCAACTGCGCAGGCTGGTGTGGCCCAGGGCGCGGTCGCAGCGGCAGTTGCACGGAAGCTGGTAGATCACGCTGCTGACCTTGGCCGCCAATTGGTAGGCATGCACCTGCCATGGGTACCGAAAATTCTCGCCCGTTAGTTGCGCGCCGTGGAGAATCGGCGGCAGGGCGTGAATGTTGAGCGGCGCCGAGGGGTGATAGGCGGGAACGTCCTCAGCCGGATTGGACCACTGCGCATAACTGGCCGCGGTAAGCGTGAAAACGGCCAGTCCCACGAGCCAGCGACTTTTCATCAGGTGCTTCATCAGTTGCCTCATCCATATAGTACGGCAAAGTCAGGGATGAGAGACCAGAGAACAGAGATCAGGGAGGTCTGCGGCGGGTGTTTTTCTTTCAGTGACCCCACCCCCCATACCCCTTTTGGAGCTAAGCGCTCTCCTTTCAGCGATTTGATCTCGGATCGTTTGCTCTGGCCCATTGATAACAATTTGCTCTGGCCCATTGATAACAAAGAGATTATTTCGTAAAATAGTCCATTTAAAGGAATTAAAGGGCGATTCCGAGCACGAATTTTACCCTTTTGACAACATTTGCACGGACGCCGGTCCCGGTTGGGGAGGATTGCTGCTTTCAGACGTCCCTCCGCCGGAAAGCATCTTGGAACAACTGTGCGCCGGGAGGGGTAAATTTTCTGCAAAGTGGCACGGGGAATTTCTCTTGGGCGCCCTCAGCCTTCGGGATTGGGGAGGGGCAGAGCGGAGAGTCTCGCGGACGAGGCGGACGGTTTCGAGGCTGACGGTCACGACCTGGCCGATGATGCGAAGGGCCCGCAGAAAAAAAAAGACGGCACGAACGGTCTAGCTGCTCGTGCCGGGAGGCCAGTGACGCAAACTACTTCCGGCTTGAAGAATTGCTCTCCATAACCGGAATATATACACCATAGCATAGATTCGGAAAAATGCAAATACAAATTTCAAAATTTATTTTTTAGCGGTTCGGTCATCTATATTCTCCGAATTGGCGTCTAAAGCGCCCCATCGCAGAACCCGGTATGGAAGTTTGTTTTTGCCCTTTAAGGGCTGGGCCATGCTTAGCGACGACATCCGACGCAAGATAACCTGCTAATAATAATACATTTAAATAGATCAACGGACGCGGCTTGATTCACCTTGCCGGTAAAATGAGATTCGCGCCAGAGCCATCTTGCCGGCGGTTCGCCAGGAATCTGACACGCTGCTCCGGTGTTCCAAAACGATCAAGTAGCTCCGTCAAAATGAAGAAATCTGTGAAAATCCAGAATTCGGGAGTTTTTTTGCTAACACCGGGGAAGATGAAAACGCGAGTGGCGCTCGATCACCCTCGGGCATTCCCCCCCGGCCCTCATTCGACCAGCTTTTCTGCCCCTCCTGCCAGATCGAAATCCTTTCCGGTAAGGCCCCCGGCGTCATGGGTCGTGAGGCCGAGGCGTACGCTGTTGTACCGGATGTCGATGTCAGGATGGTGGCCGGCTTCTTCTGCAATATCGCCCACCCGATTCACGAAATGGAGCGCGGCAGGGAAGTCTTTGAATTTAAATGTTTTCACAAGCACCTGCTCCGCGATCTTCCAACCCGGCAGGTTACCCAGGCGGGACCGAACCTCTTCGTCCGAAAGTACCTTCATAGGCTTTGCTCCCGGAGGGGAATTCAAGCGATCAAAAAAACCGGTAGTGAGTCAGTTTAGAAAAGATCATGTCCCGCAGGGGCTAAAGCCCTAATGATTCGATTGGCTTTATCGGCACGAGTAAACTCGTGCGCACAGCCGAGTTTTTCCGCAGCCTGCAAAAGCCCCGGCACATTTTGCGGCATTTACGGCAAGGCTGAAGTGGTGCCCTTTCAAAGCGGATTCAAACTGACCCACGACCAGGGAAACGGCACTTTCGACCATCAACTCGCCCTGCACCAATTCCTATTCCGGTGTAGCAACGCGAGCCAGGTCGAAGGTAAACCGCTTGTTCTGGGCGCTGATCTCCGAGCGCAGTTCCTGCCAAAGCTCGTCGGGAATCTTCAAAAAGACCTCGACTACGGCAGGATCGAACTGCGTTCCGGAACAGCGCAGAATCTCTTCGCGTGCTGCTGCGAAACCGCGCGCCTGGCGGTAAGGACGGTCGCTTGTAATTGCGTCAAGAGCGTCGGCGATTGCGAAAATTCGCGCACCGATGGGGATTTCGCGCCCGCTCAGCCGGTTTGGATACCCGTTTCCGTCGTAATACTCCTGGTGGCAGAAGACAATCTCGGCGGCTCCGGAAAGAAACGGGATCTTGCGCAGCATCTGATAGCCGCGAGAGCAGTGTTCGCGCATCAACTCCTGCTCTTCCGGCGTCAGCTTGCCGGGCTTGCGCAGGATCTCGTCGGGGATAGCCATTTTGCCGATGTCGTGCAGAAAAGCGCCGCGCGCAATAACCTTAATGTCCTCGGGAGGAATCCCCATGGCGCGCGCCAGCGCGATGGCGTAAGCCGTTACCCGCTTCGAGTGCCCCTCAGTCTCAGAGTCTTTCAGATCCAGGGCGTCGCCCAGTGCCTCCAGGGTCACGTCGTAGGAATGCTCGAGATCCTCCATCGCATGGCGCAGCATCTCCGTCCTGGCCCGCACCATCTCTTCCAGACTCTGGTGGTAATTCTGTGTTTCCTCAAGCGCCTGCCGGTGGCTCAGACGCTCTCTCCACCGTGCTTAGCAACTGCTCGCGCTCGAAGGGCTTAAGCAGATAGTCATAGGCTCCGCGGCGCATGGAGTCGATGGCCACACTGATGTCGTGGACCGCGGTCACCATGACGACGGGAAGGTTAGGCTGCAGCGCGTGGATGCGCTCCAGCAGCGCAATGCCGTCCACGTCCTGCATGACGATGTCGGTGAGCACAAGGTTGAAGTTGTTCAGCTCCAGTGCTGCGAGAGCCTCGCGCCCCCCGCTGGCCAGCTCGACTGTGTATCCCTGGCGCTCCAGAGCCGCGGCTATCATTGTCCGCACGGGGGTTTGGTCGTCGACCACAAGAATCCGCGCCGGCTTGCGCGCGCGCCCTCCGTTGTCGCCGCCGGCATTTTCCCCGGAATCGGTTTTTCTCACGCCTGTCGATTTCAAGGCCAACCAGAAGCCTCCGTCCCCTTCGAGCTCCCGCAGACCACCTGCGAAGACAAGTAATTCTTCGCTGCTGCACGATGATCTTCCTGTGCCCGGCCGTGCGACGCGAGAGCCGCTGTGGCGGCTGCTTCGAGTCGTGCGCTGCACGCTGTCTCTTGCGGTCACGCGCTGCGCGTGCCTTATCTTCCCAAAAAAATCTCGCTGTTAAGCACCCAAGGCCAGGTTCTCTCGCCGGTCAGCGCCCAGCAAAGGACGCGACTGGCGGAGAATTGCATACAAAAGACAAGAACATGCCAGCTCTGGTCCTACCGCCGAATGAGGGGAGCGGTTGTCCAGTTTTTTCTCTTCCTAAAGGCTACCACCTTCTCTGCGCGCCCTCAATGACACGAACGTGGCACACAAGAAGCGGCAGGCAAAGACATTCGCTCGCGCCGGGAACAGGGAAGCGCCCGCGATTCGCGTTACACCTCGACTATTTTGCCTGGCGCCGCGCCCGTCGCGTTGCAGCCCAGCCTTCTTTGAGGGTTAGACGGCCGCGCGCAACGGCCAGCGCGTCGGCGGGCACATCTTTTGTGATGCAGGAACCTGCGCCGATGTATGCCCCGTCGCCCACGCTGATGGGCGCGACCAGCGAAGTATCGCTGCCCACAAATACGTCCTTGCCGATCCGGGTGACGTGTTTGTTCACGCCGTCGTAGTTGCAGGTGATGGTTCCGGCTCCGATATTGGTTCCTTCGCCGATCTCGGCGTCGCCCAGGTAAGTCAGATGGTTGGCCTTTGCGCCCTTGCCAAGGCGCGCCTTTTTCATCTCCACGAAGTTGCCCACGTGAGCTTTCTCGCCGATTTCGCATTTTGGGCGCAGGTGCACAAAAGGACCAATCTCAGCGCCATCGGCTACCGTGGAGTCCTCTAAAACGCAGCTCTGACGGATGAGAACGCCGTTGCCCAGCGTACAGTTTTCGATCACTGAAAATGACCGGATGCGGCAGCCGCTGCCGATCCGCGTCCGGCCCAGCAACTGCACAAACGGCTCGATCAGCGTATCCGCCGCAACCTCGACCTCGGGGTCGATCACGCAGGTTTCGGGGCGGTCGATGGTGACTCCGGCGGCGATCATATGCATTCTCTCCGGTCAAGGGTGGTGGTTATTCGTCGAGCCTTCTCTTGCGGTGCGGGTCTTGAGACCCGCACGACGGCCGGTCTGGAGACCGGCGCTACATCTACTGCTGCCCTCCTGGGGGCGGCGTTTTCGGCCGCTGCGGCCGCGGGATGGTAATGTCGATGGTCTTCGGCGCGCCCAGTCCCAGCGCGTCCAGGCTTTGGCTTTGCTTGATCTCCGGATCGTTCCCCACCACCAGCACGGCCAGCTTTGCGGGATGGATGTACTTTTTCGCCGCCGCGGTCACATCGTCGAGCGTGACTTTTTCAAGCGCGGCATGGTACGTCTCAAGATAATTCGCCGGATAGCCGTAGAACTCCAGCCTCTCGCGCTCGGCCATAACCTTGTCCTTGGTGTCGTACCGGAAGAGGAACGAGTTCAGGATGTCGTCCTTGGCCCGCTTCAGTTCCTGTTCGGTAAAGGGCTTTCGATTCAGATCGGCAATCTCGTTGAGCGCATCGGTGGTCGCCTCCACCGTGGTTGCGGTCTTGGTCAGCACCTCTACGCGAAATTCGCCTGGATGGTCGTAGGGCAATTCGAAGCCTCCGCCCACGGCATAGGCCAGTCCCAATTCAGTGCGGATCTTTTGAAAGAGCCGGCTGCCGAATCCGCCGCCTAGAATCTCATCCATTACCACAATCGCCGGCACGTCGGGATTATGCCGGTCGATGCCTAAACCCACAATCTGCACGTTCGATTGGTCTACATCCTCTTTGTCGATGAAGTACACGCCGGGTGTGGGACCGGCAAACTCATCGTGACGAGGCGGCTCGGGCGTGACGGCTGGCAGCCCTTCGAAGGCCGCGCGCACCTTGGCTTCCATCGCCGCCGGGTCAAAGTCGCCGCTGATGCCCACGATCAACTTTCCCTTCAGTGTGCGGTCGTGCCAGGCCTCGAGGTCAGCCAGCGTGACCGCGCCGATCGTGGCCAGCTCCGGCTGCCGCGTGTAGGGGCTGTTGGCGCCGTACACCAGCTTTGCCGATTCGCGCCCGGCGATGCCGTCTTCGTCATCGTTGCGCCGCACGATACCCGTTGCTTCCTGCTGCTGCGCCAGCTCGAGCTTCTCCGCGGTGAATTGGGGATGAAAAAGCAGGTCCATGGCCATCGAAAAGACCTGGTCGGCGTCGCTCTTCAATGAATCCCAGGAGAGCGCGGTGGAATCGTCGTCGCCCGCCGTCTCAATGTGCGCCGCCTTGGCCTCAAGAAAGTCGTCCATCGCGTCCCCGCCCATCTTTGCGGTTCCGCTCGTCCGCCACGCCTGGCCGTAGAGGCCCACCAGGCCTGCCTTGGCAGGATCCTCATCGCGCGAACCGCCTGGGATCAAGACTGCCCCGGAGATGAACGGCAGATCGTGGTCCTCCTGCAAAAACACCACAATCCCGTTCTTGAGCTCGATCCGCTTCGGCTCCTGCGGCTTGAAGTCATGCAGCTTCGGGATGGGGATTTGCTCCCACGGCTTGGCCTGCTGGGCCGTTGCATTGCCCGGCGCAGCAAACATGACAGTAATCAGGCCGGACAGAACGAGGGCGGGAGCGAGTCCAGCCACTGAAACTCGGGTGCCCCATCCTTGGCACGTCTTTGTTTTTGTGCCAAGGGTGGGATACCCCAAAAGCGTCTTCACCGTCTCTGATCCGCATCCCCTCATTGTTCGCCTCCACTCTTCGCACTGACCGGCGCATCAGTATCGATCTCCGCGCTGGTCCGGTTGGAGGCCACAAACACCTGGTTCGCCACGCGGCGGATGTCGGCCTTGGTCACTTTATCCACTTTGTCCAGTTGCAGGAACAGCTCGCGCCAGTCGCCGTAGCGCGTCTGGTAGGCGGCCAGCGAGTCGGCCAGACCCGCGTTATCGTCCAGGCCGCGCAGAAGGTCGGCGCGCGTGCGCGTCTTATACATATCCAGCTCCGCGTCGGTGACGTCACTGGTCTTCAGCTTTTCAATCTCTTTTTCGATTGCCTCGCGCATCTCGGCCGGAGTGTGGCCCGGCAGCGGGATGGCGTAAAACGCAAAGAGGCTCGGGTATTTCTCGCCGGGATAGGGGCTGAACCCCGCGGCCTCGGCGGCAATCTGCTGCTTCTCCACCAAACTGCGGTAGAACCGCGAAACGCGCCCGTTCGACATGATGTCGCTGATGGCGTCGTACACCGCGTCGTCGGGGTCCTGGTAGTTCGGCCGGTGATAACCCTCGATATAAATCGGCTGCGTCTGCTCGCGGACTACCACCGACTTCTCGGCAAACTGTTTCGGTTCCACAGTCGTCATATCTTCCGGCTTGGCGCCGCCGGGAACGCGGCTGAAATACTTCTCCAGCATGGGCATCGCGGTCTTCGCGTCCACATCGCCCACAACGGCAACCACAATGTTCCCGCCAACGTAATACTTCTTGTGGAAAGCCAAGGCCTCAGTGGCCGTAATCTGGCTCACCTCGCTGGGCCAGCCGATCTCGCTGCGCCCATAGTTGTGCGCAACGTAAGCCGTGGCCACAAACTGCTCTGCGAGCCGCCCGACGGGGTCGGAATCGACGCGCATGCGGCGCTCCTCCAGCACCACATTGCGCTCCCTGTAGAACTCACGCGGGACCGTGTCTGCCATGCGGCTGCTTTCCAGCCACGCCCACAGCTCAAGCCGGTTCTCCGGCATCGACCAGAAGAACTGCGTGTCGTCGAGGCCGGTCTCAGCGTTCAGATTGTGCGCGCCGTTCGCCTCGGCCACCTCGGTGAACTGGTTGGGGATGACGTATTTCTCCGCCTCGGCCTGCGCGGCGAGAAATACCTTGTGCAGCTCGGCAAGCTTTTTGGGGTCCCGTCCCACCGGCTTCAGGTATTCGGCCTCATAGGCGTCGTTCGCCGCCTCTACCTTTTCCAAGGCAACCTTCTCTGCCGCGTAGTCCTTGGTTCCGATCTCGCTCGTCCCCTTGAAAGCCAGGTGCTCGAACATGTGCGCCAATCCGCTCTCGCCCGAGGGGTCGTTTACGTCGCCCGCGTCCACCAATGTGTGGTAACTGAATACCGGCGCGTCGTGCCGCTCGCAAATGATCAGCGTGAGCCCGTTGGGCAGCACCTTCACAGTGATCTCTTTCTCCAACTGCGCGAGGTACGGGGCAAGCGTGCCCTGGCCATACGCTCCGCTCCAGGCGGGCAAAGCCAGCATCACACCCCAAAAGCACGTCATCCAACGGGGGAAAAGCTTCGGAAGCATCCAATCTCCTTCTTCCATTCTCTTTGAAACGCGATCTACGGGTTCCGCTGTATACAAAGCTATTGCCTGCAACCGGATGCGTCAAACGCGAGGTCGAACCGAATCCGGCCAGAGGAAGGGGTGCTGGTCACGCCGGCAGGTGGCCCGGCCAAAACCCGTGAAGTTGAGCGGGGAGAGGCTGCGCGGGGAGAGGCTGTGCAGGAAGAGGCTGTGCAGGGAGAGGCTGTGCGGGGAGAGGCTGTGCCCCGTTCATCGCGTATTTTGCGATGAGCGGGCGGCATGTAGAGCAGGCGGCATGCTAAATCACGCTAGAGAAGGATTGCCGACCATACGTCCAGCATCGGCCGGACCAATTGATATGACATTGCCAGTGATGTGATATCATCCGAAGGTGAGGCTGGTGCTCGACACGGACGTAGTAGTTGCGGCGATGCGCAGCCCGACCGGTGGGTCGGCCGAGTTGTTGCGTCGAATCGATAATGGCGCCGCTGTGATGTTGCTGACCGTGGCGCTTGCGCTGGAGTACGAGGCCATCTGCACGCTGGCAGAGCATCGTTTGGCATCAGGGCTCAGCGCCGCGGAAGCGGGCATCTATGTGGATGGTCTGATTGGAATGGCGGAGCCGGTGAAGGCTTTCTTTCGCTGGCGCCCGCAACTCCGTGATCCGGGCGACGAAATGGTTCTGGAGGCGGCGGTGAACGGGCAGGCCGACGCTATCGTCACCTTCAACGAAAGCCACCTGCGCGAAGCGCGCAACTTCGGCGTTGAAGTCATTCGCCCTGCCGAAGCCCTGAGGAGGATCAAGAAATGACGACGCGAGTTTCTACATTTCCCCTGCGTCTGCCGGTCTCAATGAAGGCCGCCCTTGAGGAGATCAGCAAGCGCGACGGTACAAGTCTGAACCAGTTCCTGGTCGTCGCTGCGGCGGAGAAGATCGCCGCAATGGAGACGGAGCGGTTCTTTGCCGAGAGAAAAGGCCGTGCGGATCGCAAGGCATTTCGGCGCATCCTGAATCGTAAAGGCGGGGAAGCCCCCAGACCGGAAGACTTAATCGATTGACGCTCAGGCTCAGCCCAGCCCGGCGCGCATTGGCTCGGCCTGCGGCGCCAGCCGCGAGATCCAGTCTCCGCAGGCAGGTGGCCCCGATCTTATGAGGAGACTTGTCCCGTTGAGGGTGCCCCCGGTCCCTCGCTTTTGGGGACCGGGGAGGGGGAGCCTGGCATTCGATAGCCGGGAGGCCTCGAATCCCACCGCGCTGCTCCCCGATTCTGGCAGATCCGGCCGTTTCACCGACGTCCCCTGCCAGAGTCGGCTGCGTTGCTCAGCTTTTCGCCATCCTGACGACGGAAACGGACTCGCCATTGGCGAGGGGGACTGCGACACGTTCCGTCTCGACATAGCCGCGGAGCAGATACAGCGGCACGCCGGTGAGCGTGGAGCCCAACTCAAAGCGGCGGAAGCCGGCAGCGCGCGCGGCCTCTTCCACGGTGGCCAGTATCAGCGAGCCGAGCCCTCTGCGCGCGTAGGCCGGATGTACAAAAATGGCGCGGACTTTGGCGGCATCGTTGGCGGGGTCGAGCAATGCGGGCTCGCGGCCGGGGCCGTGGTCGGCGCCGAAGAGCGTTTCTGCGCTTCGACCATCCGCCGCATCCCGCAAGATACGGCTTGGCAGCGTGCGCGGCCTCCGCGACGAAGTAGGTGCGGTCGGCAATGAGCTGGGTGTCGATGCCAAGCACCGTGCCCAGCGCGCCTTCGATCTGCGCGGGGCTATAGTCGCCGGCCTGCAGCCCGTGGACCGACGCCTCAATGAGCGCGCGAAGCGATGGGACATCCTCTTCGGTGGCCAGGCGGAGCGTGAATTCGGAGCAGGCAGCCATCTCGGGTCATGCGCCGGCAATCTGAGCCGCGCACGCAAACAAGCCCAGATTAAACGTGCGGGCGCCGCCCATGGAAGCGACTCTTCCGAGTCTACGCGAGCAGGCGGAAGTCACTGCTCTTGCTCGCGAGGGATTCGTCGCGTCGTGGGCGAGTCACCGCCTAGCCGGAAGTCACGTGATTTAAATCATGTTGGGGAAGGGTGGCCGACGACTCGCCAACTACGTCCTGCCAGAACGATATCACCGCTCCTCCCCCAACGCGCTGTCATCCCGACAGAGCGCAGCGACGAGGGATCCGCGGTTGCCTTTCGGAATCTGAAGGTGGTGATACTTGCGAATCGGAGACATCCGCCCTCGATGATTTTGTGCGATCGTCAGACAGAATCAACGCCATCTTGGAGGAAGCGTGCAAAGTACCCCGGAACGCATAAAAATGGACTATGCCTCGAACGGCATGAGGATGTTTCACGACTTCCGAAGGGATAATACGGGGAAGGCCTATTGGAAGCTCATCAAGGAGCATCGCGTCCCTGCTTGGCCTTTCTTTCTAAGCATCGTGTGCGTTCCCCTCGGGGTGGTTGTTCTGTTTGGCTCAATCATTTGAGGCACTAATTGAGCCGCGATCGTATTACCGCCAACCCTGACGTTACTGGGAAGTAACTGAAGAGTGGGCGACAATACGATCCGAACCCGTTAGCCAGCGCATTTGCGTGGCCGTGGAAGCATTAGGCGTGTACGATGGCGTCAGCGGAAACGATGGAGGTATTTTGTGCGTACTTTCTTTGCTGCCGTGGCTCTGTTTTGTCCAGTGATGGCTGTGGCGCAGATCGCCTCGTCGGCCAGCTATGGCTGCACGATAGTTCATGGAGGCATGAGTTGCGACGGGCTGGTTGCTCCTTCGAGGGCTCCAGGCGCCGCAAAGAGCCCAATTGAAGAGAGCAAGAAGGGTCCAACGCTCTCTATTTTGGACATCAGGCTCGAGCCGGGGGCGTCGTTCAAGAGCACGTCTTTCCCTGGCGATTGTGTGCTTCTCGGTATCAATGGCGGGGACATTCTTGAATGAAATGGCACCCTTCCGACATGTGGACCTAGAGAAGAACGCAATGACCCTCATGCCGAGAGAGCAGCCATTTATGCTGCGGAACGAAAGCTCAAAGACTGTTGAGTTTCGAGTCATTGAAATTCAAAGGTGAGAGCAAATGCCCTGAAGCTGACGGTTGACCGGCCATCCGGCAGTTCCCCTTCGATAAACATTTGACCGCCCTCGGCGCGAATGATACCGACAATCCAGTCAGACTGAAACGGCGGCAGAGCACAGTTCTAAGGAATGGCAGAATCTACAGCATTCAGCTTGCGGCTCGTGCGCACCGGAGCAGCTCGAAAATTCGCAAAACGGTATAATCGGAACCATGGCGGCTAGCGCACAAGCGAAACAGATGGGGTCCACGGCTGCGGCCGGCGGCGATGCGGGCTTGGCCGAAGCAGAAGCGAAGCTGCGCACCCTCGAAGCGAGCTTCGAGCAGTTGGACAGCCTGATGGTCGCCTACTCCGGTGGCGTTGACTCGGCGTTTCTGGCCGCCACGGCGCACCGTGTACTGGGCTCGCGCATGCTGGCAGTGCTGGCCGACTCACCCTCCCTGGCCCGGCGCGACATGGAACAGGCCTGCGCCTTCGCCCGCTCGCTCGGGATGCCGCTCGAGGTGGTGGCGACCGAAGAACTCGACCGGCCGGAGTACAACCGCAACGATGCCAGCCGCTGCTTCCATTGCAAGGACGAGCTGTTTGCCGTGATGGAAGCGCTGGGCGGAAAGCTCGCTTTCAAGCATATCGCCTACGGATTGAACGCCGACGACACCAGAGACTTTCGCCCCGGCCAGCGCGCGGCCGAGCAGCATGCCGTGCTGGCTCCCCTTGCCGGGGCCGGGTTGACCAAGCTGGAAGTGCGTGCGCTGGCCAAGGCGGCTGGCTACCCGGTGTGGGACCGTCCGGCGGCGCCATGCCTTTCGTCGCGCGTCGAGTATGGCCGCACTGTCACGCGAGAGGTTCTTGCTCAAGTCGAGCGCGGCGAAGAGAGCCTGCGCCAGTTGGGATTTCGCGAGCTGCGCGTACGCCATCACGGCGAGCTGGCCCGCGTTGAAATTGCCCGCAATGAGCTGCCCCGCGCCCTCACCATGGAGATGCTGGACGCCATCACCGCGGCGCTGAAGCAGGCCGGATTTCACTACGTTACGCTCGACACCACTGGCTTCCGCTCCGGCTCGCTCAACGAGCTTCTGTCCGTGGATGTACTTCAGAGGCGCGGCCAGTAGTAGACTTCCAATCAAGCTCAGCACAGTGAAGAGGATGTCTATGAAGCGCTTTCCTGCCCTTGTCTTTTGCGCCGTTCTTCTGTCCTGCCCCGCAATTCACAGCCTGCCCGTTCTTAGCGCCAATGATGTGAAGTTCCTCGAAGGCTGCGGCGTCCAGCAAGGCGACATCAAGGTAATTCCAAATCTGCCTCGGGACGGCCAGCTCTGGATCTGGGGCATACTGCGTGCCGATGACAGGACGTGTAGCGATCTCAAGGCATTCAAAGATAGCCGGGATTTCCTGAGAGAGTTCACTCCGCCCCCTACCGAGGTGCCCGTGCCGCCAGCAGAGTACGATCCTAATTTCCTTACCAAAGACGAAATAGACTTTATTAACAAGGTCGACAAGGAGATTCTGAACAAGGCGTACGGGGCAAATGCGCATTAGTCGATTTCCAGCAGTTGTCCTCTTCGCATGACCGCTAGTGCCTGCGTGGTTTGGCGCACGCCCGCAAGCGGAACCAATCGCTCATCTGACCGGCAGCGCCATCTTGCGCGGGCCATCTTGACAGGTCGAGCGAACACGAAAACTACCCCAGGTGGTGTCTCTCGTTTAAAATCACAGAACGATGCAAATTGGCTATCTGGAGTGCTTTTCCGGAATCAGCGGCGACATGCTGCTGGGCGCGCTGGTAGATGCAGGCGTTCCTTTCAGCGTGCTGGCCGAAACGGCATTAGCCTTGAATGTGGGCGCGCGGCTGGAGATGCGCCAGGTGAGCCGCGGCGGGTTGGCGGCGATCAAGGTAGATGTGATCACTGAAAGCCAGAGATCAGAGATCAGAGATCAGAGATCGGAGGACGTGCCGAGCCACGAAGCCGCGCACGGACATGCGCACGGGCACGCGCACCACACGCACGAAACCGTAGCCGTGCATCACGCGCACGAGCACGCGCAGCACCGGTCGCTCTCCACAATTCTCTCCATCATTCAGGCTGCGGCACTCAGCGAAACCGTGAAGCAGCGCTCCACCCGCGCCTTCCAACTGCTGGGTGAGGCGGAAGCGGCAATCCATTCCATACCCATCGAGAAGGTGCACTTTCACGAAGTGGGCGCGGTCGACACCATCGTCGATATTGTCTGCGCTGCCGCAGGGTGCGAGGCGCTCGGCCGGGAAACGGGAATTGCCCGCTGGATGTCTTCGCCGCTCAACGTAGGCAGCGGCACAGTAAAGTGCCAGCACGGCACGCTGCCCGTGCCCGCGCCGGCCACGCTGGCGCTGCTGGGCTCGGCGCCCGTGTACGCCGCCGGCCCTCAAATGGAGCGCGTGACGCCCACCGGCGCGGCGCTACTTCGCATGCTCGATGTAGCGTATGGCCCACTGCCTGCAATGCGTGTTGCGGCGCGCGGTTACGGTGCGGGCGGACGCGACACACCCGGCGAGCCCAACCTTCTGCGTCTGCTGGTTGGCGAGGCGGACGATAATGTGGCCGGGGAAACGCCCGGCGCCGAAAAGATCGCCGTCACTGAAACTGTCATCGACGACTCTACGCCGCAATTGCTGGCCTATGTCAGCGAACTGCTGCTCGAGGCGGGCGCGTGGGATGTTTACCGCGCCGCGGTGCAAATGAAAAAGGGGCGCACCGGAGTGCAACTGACCGTGCTCTCCAGCCCCCAGCTCGCGCCCGCGCTGCGCGACCTTTTGTTGCGCGAAACCACCACCATTGGCCTGCGCTGGCGCTTCGAAAACAAGATGGCTTTGATGCGCGAATTCGCTGAAGTGGAAACCCGGTGGGGCAAGGTGCCGATCAAGATCGCACGCTGGTCTTCAGGTGTGTTGGCCAACGCGTCGCCTGAATACGAGGACTGCCGCACCCTCGCTCGCCAGCACGCCGTCCCGCTCAAGCATGTGATGCAGGACGCGATGCGGGCCTATGCGGAACTTGCCGGGGCGGAACTCGCGCGCAAAGAAAAGGAGCGCTGATGGATCGCTCGCTGATTGAAGCGATGTTGACCCAGGTACGCGAAGGCAGCATGGACGTTGCCGACGCGCTGGAACGGCTGCGCAATCTGCCCTTCGAGGATTTGGGTTTTGCCAAGCTCGATCACCACCGCGCGCTGCGCACCGGCATGCCTGAGGTGATCCTTGCCGACAGCAAGACCCCGGCACAGGTCGCCGCAATCTTTGCCCGCATGGCAAAGGCCGGCGGCAATGTGCTGGCCACGCGAGCCTCGCGCGAAGTGTATGCGGCAGTGCGCGCTGCCGAAGCTGGCGATCGAGGGCCGCGTGCCGAGTATCACGAAGCAGCTCGTGCCATTACGCTCATGCAAACCGAGCCGGTTGCAGGCAAGGGAACCATCGGCGTGGTTTGCGCCGGCACCAGCGATCTGCCGGTTGCCGAGGAAGCCGCGGTGACCGCGCGGCTGATGGGCAACACAGTGGAGCTGGTTGCGGATGTAGGCGTGGCGGGCATTCATCGCTTGCTGGCGCAGCAGCACACGCTCCAGTCCGCGCGCGTGCTCGTTGTGTGCGCCGGGATGGAAGGCGCGCTGCCGACCGTGGTCGGGGGCCTGGTCAAGGCGCCTGTCATTGCCGTGCCCACAAGCGTGGGCTATGGCGCTTCGCTGGGCGGCGTGGCCGCGCTGTTGGGCATGTTGAACACCTGCGCGCCCAATGTCGCCGTGGTGAACATCGACAACGGCTTTGGCGCCGCGTGCATGGCGTCGTTGATCAATCATATGTAAGTGCCATTTCACGAATGACTTAGAGGTTCATTAGTTTTTGACTCGCTGAGAGTCTCAAACCCAAATAGGTGATGTAGGTCACTGTCTGGGACAGGCCTGGCAACCAATCATTCTCCTTGTACAGGCAGACGTCTGCGCGAGCGGCGTGTGGAGGAATTGTGGCTGGTTCGCGGTTGCCGCGGTTGCGCAGACTTTCGCAGATCTGTTTCCTCTTCCTCTTCCTGATTCTGCTGGTCTTCACGTCGCTGCGCGGCATACCCGGCGCTACCAGCGATATCCACTTGCGCGCGCCGGTGCGGCTGTTCTTCGAGTGGGACCCGTTGATTGCGGTCGCCAATGCCATCACCAGCCACGCGCTCTATCGCGGACTGCTCTGGAGCCTGGTGATTTTGCTGCCCACCCTCTTTCTGGGCCGCTTTTTCTGCGGCTGGATCTGTCCCATGGGCACGCTGCAGCACTTTGTGGGCAACATGCCCTCCGAGTCGAAGCGCGGCAAGCAGCGTATCGAGGCAAATCGTTACAAGCGCTGGCAGACAATCAAATATGTTGTGCTGCTCGCTGGACTGGTGGCTGCCGCATTCGGGTCGATGGCGATTGGCTGGCTCGATCCCTTCAGCCTGCTGGTTCGCTCGATCGGTCTTTCAATTTTGCCCGCGTTCAACTTCGCGGTGCGCGCCGCGCTTGCGCCCCTCGAGCAGAGTCACGTGGCCGCCATCAAGGCAACGGGCGAAACCATCCATTCCGTGCTCGGGCTGTTTCTGCTCGACTTTCGCCAGGCGCACTTTGCGCAGGGGCTGGTGTTGGGCGTTTTGTTTGCGGTGATTCTCTTCGCCAGCCTGCGCGTCACGCGGCTGTGGTGCCGCTCGATGTGCCCGCTGGGCGCAATGCTGGGCGCGGTTTCGCGCTGGAGCGTGTTGGGTCTCGACAAGGATTCCCATAGCTGCGACCACTGCAACCGCTGCCTGCTCTACTGCCAGGGCGGAGACGATCCCATAGGCGGCGCTCCGTGGCGCAAAGCCGAGTGCCTGCTGTGCATGAACTGCGTGGGCAGTTGCCCGCATAACGGGCTCAAGTTCCGCTTTTTTCCCCCCCAATCCAGTGCCAAAGAAAAGGCCTCGCCCGATCTGGGCCGGCGCCGCACCATCACTGGAATTGCGGCTGGCGCCGCTGTGGTGCCGCTGATGCGCGCCAATACCGGCATGGGTAAAAGCCGCCACGAGCGTCTGTTGCGTCCGCCGGGCGCGCTTGATGAGCCGGACTTCCTCTCCCGCTGCATCCGCTGCGGTGAGTGCATGAAGGTCTGCCCCAACAACGCGTTGCATCCCACGCTCGAAGAGGCTGGCCTGGAGGGATTGTGGTCCCCCACGCTGGTGCCCCGCATCGGCTATTGCGAGCCGAGTTGCGTGCTCTGCTCTGAGGTGTGCCCCACGGGAGCCATCTGGCAGATCACGCCGGCAGAAAAGGGCTGGGTGGTGGGCGTGGGGACAAAGAGCCAGCCCATCCGCCTGGGAACGGCATTTTACGACCGCGGGCGCTGCCTGCCCTGGGCCATGGCCACCGAGTGCATCGTGTGCGAGGAGTGGTGCCCCGTCTCGCCCAAAGCCATCTACGTCGAGGAGGCCCAGGTGGTGGACTCGGCCGGAAAAACCAGGACACTGAAACAGCCCCGCGTAGATCCCAGCCGTTGCGTGGGCTGCGGCGCCTGCGAGTTCGCCTGCCCGCTCCAGGAACACCCCGCTGTCTACGTGACAAGCATCGGCGAAAGCCGCTCCCCATCGAGCCAGATACTGCTAACCCGCAAGTAAGGAGATAAATTAAAAATGTTTCGGCCAGCTAAGTGGAATATCCCAATTGTGGCGCTCGCGATCGCGGCATTGGCCGCCGGCGCCGGATGCAAAAAGAAAGCCGTCGACCCGTTCCCCGCATCGGGGGCGGTCGCCGGGTGGCAGAAGACCAGCGATACGCGGGTTTTTGCAGCGAAGGATCTTTGGCAGTACATCGACGGCGATGCCGAGCAATACATCCAGGCCGGCGTCGTTTCCACGTCAACCTCCGACTACAAATATCAAGGCCAGTTGGAGGCAACCGTCGACGTGTACACGATGGGCGATTCCGCCGGCGCCGAAAAAATTCTCGAAAAGAGCCAGAGCAAAGACGCCAAGACCGTCTCGCTCGGCGACGCAGGCCTCGCCTTTGCGCAGAGCGTGACCTTCCGCAAGGGCCCGTACCTGGTGCGCATCGTTGCCTATCAGGACACACCCGGCGCGCAGCAGGCGCTGATCGCATTGGCGCACGGCGTGGAATCGAAACTCTAGGTCTCTGACCGCATGATTTTGTACCAATGTTGGGTGCCCCAGGTCTCGATTTTGAGACCTGGGATAGCACGAACCCAAAGTACCTCTTTACGCGGTCAGAGAACTGGTGAACGCAGCCGTAGAACGGCCGCAGGATGAAGGGAAGGGAAACGATGAAGAGCCGCAGGGATTTCTTGAAAGACGCAGCCGCGGGCGCGGTGCTGCTGGGTTCGTCCGCCACGGCAGACAAGCTGGCGTTAGCCGCGGTCAACACACACGCGGCAAACGGCAAGTCTAAAGTTGTGGTCGCGCGCGATGCTACACTGCACGGCACGAGCACGCAGCCCGATGAGCAGAAGGTGATGAATCTGCTCGATAAAGCCATGGCCGCCTATACCGGACGCGAAAAACCGCTCGAGGCGTGGAAGAGCATTGTGCCCGCAAACGTACTCGCGGGCAAAGTGATCGGCCTCAAAGTGAACGGCCTGGGCACCAAGGGAATCGCGACGCATAACTCGCTGATACTGGCCGTTGCCGAGCGGCTGCAACAGGCCGGCGTCAAGCCGGGCAACATACTGGTTTGGGACCAGAACGCCAACTTCCTCGAGGCTTGCGGTTTTACCATCAACACCGATCCCAGCCGCATCCGTAGCTACCCCTCCGACTCCGCCGGCTTTGAGGAAGAGGAATCGTCGTGGGGCGCGGCGCGCATTCGCATCACAAAAATCCTTACCCGCGAATGCGACATGGTCATCAACCTGCCGATCCTCAAGGACCATCGAATGGCGGGAATCACCTTCGCCATGAAAAACATGTTCGGGGTGGTGGACAAACCGTTCACGCTGCATCCCGGCAACTGCAACCCTGGGGTGGCCGACCTGAACTGCATTCCCGTGATCCGCAACAAGGTGCGCTTCACCATCGGCGACGCCATCTCCTCGGTGTACGATGGCGGGCCGGGGTTCCGTCCCGAGCGGCTCTGGTATCCCAATGCACTGGTGATAGGCGAGGACCGCGTGGCGCTGGATTCGACGGCGTGGCAGATGCTCGCGAGCAAGCGCGCCGAGGCCGGAATGCCAACCTTCGAGGCTGAAGGCCGCGCGCCGACCTACATTGCGACCGCTGCCGACGACGCGCACCGGCTGGGAACGAATGATCCGCAGCGTATCCATTTGCTGGAGGTCTGACGAACCGATTGAAGTATGACGAGGAGAACGGCGATGGCCGGCAAAACAGACGGAACAGGCGAAACCGGTAAGCCCGGCGGGCCGAAGCAGGATGCGGCGCAGCCAGCGCCAGCGCCAACGCCGCAATTGACGCGGCGCGAAGCCATGCTGCAGTTGCTGCGCCTGGGCGGCGTAGCCGCGGGCGCGGCAGGCGCGGGTGTCTGGCTCAGCGAACATAGCCGCCGCCCTGTTCCCGCGCATGCCGAGCAGGCGCGCCGCGATCATCGCGTCGCCACAGATGCGCAGTGGCCGCAAATGACCGTGACTCAAAACGCCGAGCCGCGTGTGCTCGTGGCGAAAGCGCTCGAAAATCTCGGCGGGATGAGCCGGTTCGTCAGCCGCCAGGACGTGGTGGTGCTCAAGCCGAACATCGCTTGGGACCGCACGCCGGAGCAGGCGGCCAACACCAATCCCGAATTGGTCGCGGAGGTGGTACGGCAGTGCTGGCAGGCCGGAGCCAGGCGCGTGATCGTCACCGACGTGAGCTGCAATGAGCCGCGCCGGTGCTTCCAGCGTTCAGGCATCCAGGCGGCGGCACGCGCCGAGGGCGCCGAAGTAATTTTGCCCGATCCCGATCATTTCCCCGAGGTGGATATGGGTGGCGTGGTTCTCAAGAGCTGGCCTGTCTTCACGCCGTTTCTCGAAGCCGACAAGGTCTTCAACCTGCCCATCGCCAAGCACCATGAGCTTACGGGCGCCACTCTGGGCTTTAAAAACTGGTACGGCATTCTGGGCGGGCAACGCAACCGGCTGCACCAGCAGATCCACCAGAGCCTGGTAGACCTGGCCAACTTCATGTTGCCCACGCTCACCCTGATGGACTGCTACCGCATTCTCGTGCGCAATGGGCCCACGGGCGGCAATCTTGAAGACGTGGAATTGAAAAAGACGCTTGTGGCAGGCACCGATCCGGTAGCGATTGACGCCTATGTCGCCAAGGCCTATTGGAACCTCGACCCCGAGCAATTGCCGTATCTGCAGATGGCCGAGGCGCGCGGCCTGGGAACCGTTAACTTCGCGTCGCTGGCAGTGAAGGTGGGCTAGTACCTTGTCCTCGTGATTTCGTAACGGTCAAAACTGTAGCGCCGCTCTCCACAATCTGTCACGAAACTCGGCCGGCGCCACGCTTTGTAATAAGGGCACGGCTTCAGCCGGGCCGCAAATGTCGCAGAATGAGTGTGGGCTTCAGCCCCTGCTGCTTCAACTCCCCAAGATCAACTTCGCTCGAACAGTTCCGTAACAGTCTCTCCAGATCGGCTGCACATCTGCAAAAAAAAAGTGCACTCATGTCAAAAATGTAGAAAAAGTGGCCCTTTAATGACCGCAAATGCCTGTTTAGACGCGCTTTCGGGAAATTACTCGGTGCTACTCAGCTCTATTCGCAACTATTCTCGGTTCTAACTACTAATTTAAAAGGAAATTTCTCGGTATTTGTCTCGAAGAATCGCACCCTCTCAAGCGAACATTTGCGGGGCAGATGCAACCATTTAGGCGAACATTTGGCCGGCTCGCATCACCACCAAAACCAACATTTCCCTTGATTTGAAATGATTTCCCGCCCCGGCCCGGCGAAAAATGAAAATGCGGGGAAAATGCAGGCACGGCAGCTCTTCACGATTGGAGATCCGCGTCTCTCTCTAATCCATAGTCGCTCGATCCGGCAGACGCTTGCATAGCCCGGTTGAGAAAGGGCGCCTCCATCAAGTGCCCGGCTTCACGCCACTCGCGCAACAACTCGTTGAAGATCTCGATGACTTCAGCCTGATCGCTTTCAAGCAGAGGAAAGTTTGCGTTGGGGATAATGGACATATTCGCCTCCAGATGTGAATTTGTTACCGCGTTTTCCATTGCCGTTTCCCTTTGGATTCGGTGGAATTGCGGTACGCCTTGTCTAGAAGCAATTGCCCTGCCAAAAATTGCCGATGGGTAAGTGAATCCACTAGAGGTCAGTAGATAAATAACTTATCGTCATTTTCGAATTGTCTGGCTTAGTCAAATGACAAATGGTGACGAAAACGACGCGCCGAAATTTCGCCTCGGAGACGGCGCAGCGTCTCGACGGGCGAAAGCGTCAAAGGCGAGTGGATTGCTTGGGCGCAACCCGAAGAGTTGGCGCCGCCGGTGTTGCTGCGATGTTTCCATCGCTGTCAAGCTGCTTCTTCTGCTCTTCCTCTTCTTCTTTAGCCTTGTCAGCGGCCCGATATCCTCGCGCCGTCAAGTGGTAATTGCCGGTTTTTGAACCTGACGGTTCGATGAGGCCGCGCGTGCGCAAATCCTGAAACACCTCCTTCAGAAGGGCTATTGTCCTCGCCGTTCCGTCGCTCATTCTCTCGCGCCCCACATAAATGACGTCTCCGCCAACGGCTGGCATCGTACTGATGAGCCCCTCGGCTCCCGCCGCGGCGATAAGCACGCGACTGGCGTCGGCCGAAAGCGGAAGTTCCGCGCCTTGCCCAGACTGGGCGGGTTCCTGCAGCCAGCGATATCGCGGCTTGTTGAGTTCAAGGGCCAGTTGGTGCCGGAAGGAAGATTTGAATGTATTCAAGTCGTTGTACATTGCGGAAAGCCCGCCCGCATCGCACTCGTCCTTGAATGTTCTCAGAGCCAGAGACCGGGCGGTAACGACCGGGGTCGGTCGATACGCAGCCTCGGAAAAGTAGACAGTTGCGGCCTTTCCCGCGCCGACATGGCGCTTGATCTCGTCGACGGCTGCGCCAATTTGCACTTCTGGCAGCTTTCCGATCCGTTCCCCGAATATCCCGATCAGAATGTCAGACTCCTCGGGAGTTTGCGGATTGATCGCGTCCTGAGATGGCGCGTCATTTTGCTCAGTGGCCCTGTTTACCCATTTCATCGGGAGCAGGATGAGCTTTCGGGAAACGGCATTCGTTTCGTTCCATCGATAGATCTCCCCAGTCACAATATCCCGTTCCTCGGCGGTTTCGCCGGGGGATGCAATCAGGATTCGAAGCGCATTTGCGAGGAATGCCATAAAGCTCGCTCCTTGCCGTAAATTGAGTATATTCGATCTTTGCAATGGCCATCGGCAATGCGGCCGCGGCCCCGGCCATAGGCATAGAGGGCTGAGGCGATGCCAAAAGGCCGCTGCGGTTGCGGGCAACCTGCACGCGTGATGCGGCTTGACAGCCGCCGTCGCGCTGGAAAAAGGGACGGTGTAAACGGGGATTGAGCGAGTAGTGAACTCAGCCGGGGATCTCAGCGTACCTGGCCTGCTGTCCTGCTCGCCAGCAGATCGCGCAGGCCGGCGTAGTCCGTAATCGATTGCGGGATCTTGAGTTTCCTCTGGTTGTCATTGAACTCGACTTCAATCCAATAGTATGTTTTGCCGCGATAGGTGCGGGAATTTTGTGTCGCTCCGACAATGTTGCTCCAGGTGGCGCTCGTCCATTGCAGGTTTTCGCGACCCCGCGCGTAGGCGATGCCGTCAGGTTCCACGCGCACGGTGAGGACTCTCTTGCGGGTGAAGTAGGCGACCAGAAATGCGATAGGCGTTGCGATAGCGAGAGGAATGTAGACAAGATACCGTATCGAGGAGCTCATAAAGCCGTCTGCGACGGAAAAGACGGCCACGAAACAGCCAATGGTTGCGCCCAGACCGAGGACAAGCAGCCAGAAAACCCACTCGGCAATGGGGTCTGGATAAAACGTTCGCGGCAATCCGGCGCCTTGCGCCAACAAGGCGGAAACGCGTTTGCGCTTCTCACCTCGCAAGAACGAACGCCCAGCAGAGTGTGTGCAGCACGATGCCGATCGGCAGGCCCGCCGCTAAAGCAAATTCAATACGCGCCAGCGCAACCAGGGACGCGCTTTGATACGTGGTCACCTGGCGAATTACGTAGCGTCCCACGTCGTCTACCTGATAGGGGCCGGATCGGATGATGAAGGTGTCCGCTTCGTGTCCCGGAATCTCGGGAAAGTTGAAATAGATGGAGCCCTGGGAGCCGTTGGCGGAGCCGGAGGGAGTGTTCCATTCGAGTTGAACATTCATGGCCGCACCCGGTGCGGTAATAGTGTGGCGGTTCTCGGTCCATTTCACCTGCTTGGGCGTGACTTGGACGTTCGCCGACACGACGTGCGGCGGGCCCTCGGTTTTGAACCACACGTGGGATTCAAGAAACTGCGCCAAATTTGCGTCAATTTCGTCGTCGATGGTGAATTCGAAATTAAGATTCTCGTCCAGGGTCGTTCCACTAAGCACCTGGGAACTGGTCGCGAATTTGAGAGAAGCCGCGACGAGCGTGAGGACGGCCACTGTGAGGGCCAAGGTCGAGATATATCTGGCGATCATAGATGCCAGGCATAGTAACACAAGCGGGAATGCTCAGAAAGCCGAATTGTTCCTGTCCTGCGCCGGGAACACAAAGGCCGTCCGCAAGCGCGGACGGCCTTTGTGGTTGAGAGGACCAAGGCGGGGAAATCAGTCGCCCGCGACCAGTTCGCCTTCTTCTTCCTTGACGGGCTTGGCGGGGGCGCTCGAAGCAGGCAGAATCGCGTCGAGGCTCACCAGGCCCTCGGGCTGCTTGATGCCGAGGACGTGCTCCTTGTAGAGCTTGGCCATGCGGGCATTCTCGGCCTCACTCTTGATCTTGGCTTCATCCATTTTCGTTTGGCGGGCGCGGAGCTTTTCTTCGCGGGCGTTCTTGGCGATGCCAAGGTTGTCGAGCGTGTGATTGGCCTCGGCGTTTACGTGATCCATGTTGAGCACCAATTCGTGGCCCACGTGGTTCATGCCCACCTTCTTGCCGCCGGCGAAGATCTCGTGGCGGCCGTGCTCCTCATACCACTTGGTAAGCGTGGCCGTCATGTGCATCTTCTCGATGATGTTGCGCCAGCCGATGCCTGTGTTGTAGGCGCAGAAGCTGATTTCGCCTTCCTGCGTGGCGTAGGGGATGATGCACTGCTCGGTGCGGCGGAAGTCGTAATTGAACAAGTCCTGGAACCACATGCCGGCGATGAAGAGGAAGTTCCAGCGATCCTGGCGGCGCTTCTTGATGTCTTCCATGGTGCGGTCGCCTTTGACGGAGCCGTAGTCCTTGCCGGTGGCGTTGAAGGTCTTGTCCATCTTCTTGAGCATGTCGGTGATCTTGAAGTGGGTGGGCGCCTGGAAGGGATCGTAGTTGCGCAGGAGCGCGAGACCGAAGCCGATCACCGAAAGCCACCTGCCGCGAGCGGCGTCGTTTACCTTGGCAAGGTCCTTGGCCACCTTATTCATGTTGAGGAACGCGGTGACCGGCGCGGCTTCCTTGGTTTCTTTGTCGATCATCATGGCCATGCCGATGCCGCAGTTGGGATGGCATCCGCAGGAGAGCTGACCCCACTCGGCGTTGGGCCCGTGCACCAGATCGGCCCAGTCTGAGAATGTGCTCATAAAGCTGATGGGGAACCAGTCGCGCTCAGGCTCGCCAAAACCAACCTGCGTCTTGATGTCGTGCGCCATGTGCGAAAGCGTGTAGCGCTGAGCGATGCGGCGCTCGTCGGTGATCTCTTCGTCGCGGCCCGTGAAGCTGACCGGCTGGAAGCTGAGGAAGCTGATCTTCTTGGGGTTGTCGAGCGCGAACTCGATGATGCGGCCCACCTGCTCATTGTTGATGCCGTTGACGATGGTAGTGACGGGCACGATCTCGACGCCGGCTTCATGCAGATTGTTGATCGCCTGCAGCTTGACATCAAAGAGATTGCCGACCTTGCGATGCGAGTTAGCGGCGTTGCCGATGCCGTCGAACTGGAGGTAGACGTAGCGCAGGCCGGCCTCGGCAGCGGCGCGGCAGAGTTCCTTGCTCTTGGCAAACTCAATACCGTTTGAGGCGGCCTGCACCGAGTTGTAACCGACCTTGCGCGAATAGGCAACGGCGTCAAGGAAGTAGGGCGATAGAGTGGGCTCGCCGCCGGAGAATTGAACGCTCATCTGCCGCTTGGGCTTGATGGTGATGGCGTTGTCAAGCATCTGCTTGATCTCGTCCCAGGTAAGCTCATGGACGAAACCAACCTGGTTGGCGTCCATGAAGCAGGGATCGCACATCATGTTGCAGCGATTGGTCAGGTCGATGGTGAGCACCGATCCACGGCCGTGGGTCACCGTGGACGTGCCGTGATGGTGCAGGTTCTCGGCTCCCTTGCCGTGGGCGCGCACGTCGCGGCCGGGGAAACTTTCTTCAAGATGCTTAAAGAAGGCCGCATCGATCGACATCACGTCTTCAAAGTGGCCGTGTTTGGGGCAATCCTTGACCATGAGGATCTTGCCATCGCGCTCGATGATCTGGGCCTTGATTTCGCCCACCTTCTCATTGAGGAGTACTTCAAAGGGCAGCTTGCCATCGAGGATCTGCTTGCGAATCTCGGGGACGCACTTGGGACAAAGCGAATCCGTGGTGCGCGGCCAGCCGAGGGGTGGCTTTTCCTTCTGCCAGCTCTTCTGCAGGGGCTTGTCGCTCCATTTGGGCGTGAACGACGGGTTGGGGCTGATGCGGTTGAGCCGCTCGTAGACCACCCACGCTCCCCTGGCCACATAAACTGCGGCTTTCTCGGCGTACTTGACAGCTTTAGACATGATTGCAATCTCCTCGATTGATTTAAGAGGCCGGCGGCCAGGTCCCGGCAAAAGCCACGCCTTGCGGTTCCCAGCGGGATTCCGAAGGCTAGAAGGTCATTACGAGGATAATGCGGGCGGGCGGCAAGCCCAAGCGGTGTGCAGTGAATGGCGGAATGAGGGGCTGGACGGAGATTTGGGGGCGGCGAATGGAATGGGGGACCCGCAAGGTAACGAGGGGGTCCAAGTGATAGATGCGGTGAGCGTTAGTTCGAGTATTTGCTAACACTCCGGCCTGTTGTCCAAGAAAGGTCGCCCTCATGGCCGAAGTGCGGCATTGGGAGTAAAATGGGAAACCAAATTAAGCCTTTGAATCTTGGTCCTCGCGTAGTTCTCGGACAACCGGGCGTGTGTGGCCCCGGCCGCATGAATAACGCACTACCACAACCAGCAATTGGTTTTCTGAGTAAAAGGAGAACTCATGAATTCCAGTACGTCCCCCTATCGCTTTCTTATTTCAATCGCTCGTCAGGCAATAACGATAGCCCCTCTGAAATTGCGAAAGACCGCAGCTATGGTAGCGCTCGTTGGGGCTCTGACGGTGGGATTCCTGTGCCTTGCGGCGAATGCACAAACCGGCGAATGGAGCTGGATGGGTGGAAGCAGCACGGTCAACCAGTCGGGCGTTTATGGCACGCTGGGCCAGCCTGCTTCTGGAAACATTCCCGGAAGCCGCTGGTATGCCTCGCAGTGGACCGACAGCAAAGGCAACCTTTGGCTTTTTGGCGGCGATGGATATGATGCCAGCGGAAGCGAGAACACGCTCAACGACCTCTGGGAGTTCAATCCTTCCACAGATGAATGGACTTGGATGGGAGGAGACAACATTGTGCCCTGCGGGCCCACCGGTTGCAGCGGATATTTCGGTGTGTACGGCACGCTGGGAACGCCGGACGCCGGGAACGCACCCGGAGGCCGTTACGGTGCCACAAGTTGGACCGACAACGAGGGCAATCTTTGGCTCTTTGGAGGGACGGGCTACGATGCCAACGGAAATAATGGCTGGCTAAATGACCTTTGGGAGTACACCCCCGCTACGAATGAATGGGCGTGGATGAGCGGAAGCAACACGAACGCGGCAAGTTGCCAGATTGGAGGCACGGATTTCTGTGCTCCGCCAGGGCAGTATGGCTCGCTGGGGACACCTGCCGAGGGCAATGCGCCCGCGGGTCGCATGGGGGCTGTGGGCTGGAAAGACAGCAGCGGCAATATGTGGCTCTTTGGGGGTGAAACGATGGTTGAAGATGGAGTTGACACCCGGCTTAACGACCTTTGGATGCTCAATCCTTCTACAAACGAATGGACCTGGATGGGTGGAAGCATCCCGAGTTGTACAGCCGGTGTCGCCTGTGATGGTTCCCCGAGCGTGTATGGTACGCAAGGCGTGCCTGGCGCGGGAAATTTTCCCGGAGCTCGCTGGTTCGCGTCGAGCTGGACCGACAGCAACGGCGACTTCTGGCTTTTTGGAGGCGAAGCTATTCTCGCCAACGATTGCGGCAATCTGGTCAACGACCTTTGGGAGTTCAACCCTTCAACGAACGAATGGACGTGGATGGGCGGAGGCAGCACTTGCTACCCAGCCGGCGGCCAGTCCGGAGTCTACGGAACGCAGGGAACGCCTGCTGCAGGAAATGTTCCCGGAAGCCGGAAGTACGCCTCGAGCTGGACCGATCCCGGCGGCAATCTCTGGCTCATGGGGGGCTTGGGATACGATGTCAACGGCAGCCTCGGTTATCTCAACGACCTTTGGGGGTACAGCCCGGTCTCGAATGGATGGACGTGGATGGCCGGCAGCAACACCGCCAACCAGATCGGTGTGCCCGGTGGATTGGGAAGCTCAGTCGGCGGACACAGCCCTGAAATCGGCAACAAGCTCTCAAGCTCGACCAAGCCCAGTTTGGAAATCGATACTTCTTCCGCGGACGGTCCCGGAGCCCGCGCATCTGCCGCTGGCTGGATCGACAGCAAGGGCAATCTCTGGCTGTTTGGAGGATCGAACAGCCCCAACGATTTTCTCAACGACCTATGGGAGTACCAATTACCAGCTGCCGCAGCCCCGTCATTCACTTTCGCTGCCTCACCCTCCTCGTTCACCGCCTCTTCCGGCGGGCAAGTGACCACCACCTTAACGGTGACGCCGCAGAACGGCTTCAGCTCCTCAGTGAGCTTTGCCTGCTCCGGGCTGCCGACTGGAGCTTCTTGTTCATTCAGTCCATCAACCGTGACGCCCTCGGGAATTGCGGCCACAACAAAGCTCACCATCACCGCTCAAACAGTGACTGCGAGCCTGCATCGCAGCTCCCGGCCACTGTTCCCGGCGACGGTCCTGGCGCTTTCGCTGTGCATCTTCGGTTGGAAAAAGCGGCGTGGCTTCCAGCTTGTGCTGCTGATGGCGATAACTGCCGGCGGCTTGGCTCTGCTCTCGGGCTGCGGCGGAGGCGGCACTGGTGGCGGCGGCAGCGGTGGGGTGACGCCGGTGACCTCGACGGTCACCGTGACGGCCACGTCCGGCTCAATCCAGCAATCCACCACGATCTTACTCACGGTTGAGTGACGCTCGTCGGGCGCGGTGCAAGCCATGTGAGTCGCTTCACTCTGCGGCAAAACCAGAGTCGGTGTGCCGTGTCGAGGTTCGTCGAAGGTCGCTGCTCCCTGTTGGTCGCATCGACTCAGCGGTTGAGGCTCCGGGGACCTCGACTCTGGTTTTGTGTTACAGCATTCCCGGCTGCGCCCTAATTTGCCTGCTTGTAGAACGTCTCTCCGTCGACCGTGATGGTCGTCTGGTTAACGTAGACAACGCTCCAACGAATGTGCCCGGGCTGGAGAGGCATCGGGTATTGCAGGTCCAGAATTCCGCCTCTCGCTGACGGGGTCTCCCACCTGCAGGTGCCGGACCACTTCGCTTTTCCGTTGACGAGGAAGCCACAGGTGCCGTTCTGCTCGACCACCAGGCTATTGGTCTTGCCTTGATTGTTCCAGTAGCCGATCGGCGGGGGCGCGGCCTGCGCGTTGGCCGTTTGGACGCTGATCGCGCCCAGCAGCGTGCATGCCAAAGCCAGGCAAAGTGCACTTAAAGAGAAGGACCTGCGAACGCTTTTCATTTTCTCCACTTACCTCCGTTGGAATGGATGAAACCTTTAGGGCTGGGGCGCGGTGGCGAGGCCGATTGCCTTCACGCCTCCTACGGCACTTTGCCGGTGGTGGCTACCTGGTCGACGATACGCTGGACGAAGACGACGTGGGTGTGAATGTGGGCCGCGATCGAGGGCACGAACTCTGTGATGAAGTTATCGATGGGCGCGGTGGCCAGGTCGACCCCGTAGCGCTCGGCGTCGGCCGAGAAATGTGTCTCCTGGCCGGGCACGTAGAGGTTCGCGAGGGACATATCGACCATGGGCGCGAAGATCTGGGAATAGTTGAGCGTACGTTTGCCGTTGTCGTCCCGCTGCCAGAGGATCTGGTAGACGCAATGAAAGATTCTGTGAGGAATGGTGAGGTCGGGCCTGCGGTGGTAGTGAGGGTCCGTATGGGTAATAGACGGAATGAGGAAGGTGCCGAAGAACTGGCTCGTCATATCCTGGGTGAAGGAGACGCCCACGTTGCGGCCCCAGCCGGGAAAGCCCGGCCCGTACGCAGTGTGGGAGTTGGCGGCCACTGAGATTGCGGCCTCGCCGGTGATCGTGAGCAGGTTGAAGGGATTGGTCAGGTTATCGGCAGCCAGACGGAGCTTTTGTTTGGGCGAGAACGGCATGACGTCGGGACCCGTGAGGAAGCGGGCGTACCAGTCGATGGCGGGCGCGTGGGTTAAGCAGACCTTCGCCTCCACAGTCGGTGCGCTCCCGGCTGAGGCATGTGGAATGAGGCCGGCGACTGCCAGGGCTCGCATTCCGCCGGTGGCCGTCATGGATGCGCCCGCGTTCTTCACCGCGCAGGGGTCCAGAGGCTTTTCAGCTTTGGTTGATTTCTTCGGTTGAGAAGCCTGGGTCGGCGTTTGCGGCGCCTCGGCAGCCGGCGCTTGCTCGGCCCTGGCCTGGCCTGCAATCAAGGCCAGCGCCAAGCCGAGCAGAGAAAGGTTGAAAAGCCGCGGTCTATGTGCGTAGGGGGGCCCGCATGGGGTGTGGCCGCATCTTTTGAAATGGAACGCGTGGCTTGCCAAAAGACTGGGACCTCGCTTGCTGAAAACCGAAACTACACACGGGGAGGGGGTTAAACCTTTAACGCAATCATCCGGGATGACTGCGCCTGCGTCAATGTTAATTTATACGGTCCCCCATCCCGTTTGAGGCATTGACGCGGCATGAAGCATCCAGCAGACTTTGGACAGGTCATTGGTGAGGGGGGCATCTTATGGGCGCAAATTACACTCCAGGCCCGGGCGCGAGCGGCGTTGGCCAACGGATCGAAGAAGCGATCGAGCTGATTGAGATGGAGCTGCGCCACGCCATCGCATATGTGAACGATGCCGTGATTCCGCAGGTGCGCCGGGAATCGATCTCAGCCATGCGCGTGGCGGCCGACACGCTGCGCAATCTTGCCGACCGCTTTGACCAGCAGGGCAACCGTGTGGCGAACCCGCCCCAAAACCAGGCTCCTGGCGACCAGACTAAGGACCCGCGCTCTTGAATACGGACGCGCAGCAAGGGACATTGCTTTGGCGCTTGGCCGGCGCAGCCGGGCTGGCTGCCGCACTCGTGGGCGTGAGCGGCTGCCATCACAGGGAAAACACGGCACAGACGGTTCCGCCCCGGTCCCTGCCGCCCGAGCAGCAACCGGCTGTTGCTGCTACAGTTCCGGAACCGCCTCTTGCGCGCATTCCGGTCACGCCGGTCCCGCCGGGAGGAGTCAGCGACGCGGATCGAGATTTTGTAGCCAGCCACAAACCCATTTTGAGCGAAGTTGGCTACGCCACCTGGTACACGGCGCCGTACAGGGGCCGCCGCGCCGCCAACGGCGAGGTCTTCGACGACCAGGCGATGACCGCTGCGCATCGTACTCTGCCCATGGGGTCGCTGGTGGTGGTGACCAACATGAGCACCGGCCAATCGAGCGCCATGCGCATTACCGACCGCGGCCCGTTTGTGGAAGGCAGGATGCTGGACCTGACCATCGCCTCGGCCAAGGCCACGGGGATCTACCGCACAGGGTTGGCGCGGGTGCGCATGGACGTGTACGAAACGCCAAAGCCCATCGACTGGGGAGGGCGCTGGTGCGTGCAGATTGGCGCATTCCACGACGAGCGCTCGGCCATCAAACTGAAGCAGGAGTTGCTGCGCCGCTATCCCGGGTCGAACGTCATTGAGTTTCCCGGCGAGAACAGCTATTGGGTGCGCATTCGCCCCGAGGGCGACGACCGCGAGACGGCCGAGTATATCGCGCAACACTTGCAGCCGACGGAGGGAGACGCATATCTGACGCGGCTGGACTGAAGAGTCGGCGGGGCTAGCGGTGTCAGCGGAGCTGGCGAAGTTAGCAGTGCTTCGGTTTATGGCGATGTGCTGACGGATGCCGGATCGATAGCCTGACGCATCGCGGCGGAAAATCCCTCCCAGGTGCACGAAAGATCGGTGCGGCTGCATCCGGGAACGAAGATGGGCGCCTCGTCGGGCGGGTTGGCTGGCGTCAGCGGTACTGTTTTGCGCATCTGTTCCAGAGTCTGCGCGGTGTACTCAACCCGAACGAAAGGCTTGCTATCGGCGCGCGAGCGCCACAGCTCAAAGACCAGCGCTCCGCCCGGAGGCGTGTCGTCCATGCGGCCATCTTCGATCCAGTCGATGCCGAGAGTTCCGGCTGCGGCAACGATGTTCGAGTCGTGGCCAACCAAAATGACCAGGCGGTCGCCGGGCTTGCCGAGCGCGCCAGGAACCGGCTTGTTTGTTACGCTCTGCTCCACGGTCTCAAGGATGTGGTCGAGAAGATTCGACGCGTACATGCGCGCGACGGCAGGGGTGCGGAATCCAAAATCCCAATTGGCAATGTTGACTTGCATCACATAACGCAGCGTAGCGCCGTCCAGGCATCCCCAGCCTGTGTCGGCATCGCGCATTCCCTGTGTGTATTCGAGCAGCAGATTCTCAGCCAGCGTAGCGCCAGTGACGAGGGGTCCGCCTGCTGACATCGGGGATTGGCCTGTCCCAGGCTTCAAGGTGGCTGGAATGTCGAAGATCGAAGTACGCTTTGGGTTTGCGGGCGCCTGTCCACAACCAGCCAGGACGCGGTCCAGTGCGGCCAATTGCGGGCGGTAGGTTTCTGCCAGGTTATTGGGGTCGCCACCGATGCGCCCGGCGATGGCCGCAACAGCCAGTGCGGGATCGGCATGGACGATGCCTGCCTTGAATGGGAGGAAGAGCGGATCGGTCGTTCCATCGGGCTGCGAGTGGACCGTGACACCGCACCCCGGAAGCATTCCCTCTGCCAGCGCCTTGCCTGTCTCGCGGGTGCGCTGGTCGGTGTCGGCAACGATTGTCACGTGTGCGGCATCAGCGCATCCTGTAGCAGCGAGCAAACCGTCGCCGGATAACTTGATACGGTACCAGGCGCCAAATATCTTCATCAACTCGTAACCGTGCGCGGTGAGGTAGGTTGGGGGCACATCCCACTGGGGCCAGGGCGCGGCGGAGTACTGGTTGTACACTTCTGGCTTGCTCATTGGCGCGCGGACACCATGGCGGCTGAGCACGACAACCAGTTGCAGGTCGGCATCAGGTTTGCCGGGCTTCGTATCCACAGCCTGTGCTGTCAACGGCCCGCAAAATAACAGGAGGCTAAAAAAGCTCAGAAGGAGAAAGCGCATTGCTGCGCGAAGGGACGCTGAAGTCTTCATTCTGCTATTTTAGAAAACTCGGCGACAGTAGCGGCGCTTGCTGTGGGCGCCTCGCTCCTCCTTCATGACAGAGAGTTGGCGAGCCGTTATCCTGTTCGAGACGGTGATCTTGATCAAGTTGGTCGACGCCCTCCGGTGGCTCTTCGACGCGCGCCGCGGCCTGCGGGGCAGGCTGGCGCCGCGTTGGATTTTTCTGCGTGCGCTGGCCGCTATCTACTTTTCCGCATTCTATTCGCTGCTGTTTCAGATCAAGGGCCTGATCGGTCCGGAGGGAATTTTGCCCGCGCGGCAGTTTATGGCCGCCGCGCAGCAGTTGGGCATCACGCGTTACTGGTACGCGCCCTCCCTCTACTGGATCTCCGCCAGCTCGTCGATGATGATGGCGGTCACTTGGATCGGCCTTCTTGCCTCGGTCGTTGCCTTCCTCAACCTATGGCCGCGGCTCAGCTTTCTTGTTTGTTTCGTTTGTTTCCTCTCATTTATCGCCGTGTCGAGCGTGTTTTCGAGCTATCAGTCGGATGGCATGCTGCTCGAAGCCGGCTTTCTGGCGCTATTCTTCGCTCCCCGAGGCCTGAGGCCGGGATGGGGAGCGAGCGATCGGCCCTCGCGCGCCAGTTGGTTCCTGTTGCAGTGGGAGTGGTTTCGCATTTACTTCGAATCCGGAATGGTGAAGCTGGTGAGCGGCGACCCGCAGTGGCGCAACTTCACCGCCATGGATGAGTATTACCAGAACGGCCCCCTGCCCACCTGGATCGGGTGGTACGCCGAGCATCTTCCGCACTGGTTTCACGCCGCGACGGTTGCAGGCACGCTGGGGCTGGAGCTGGGCCTGGTGTTCATGATGTTCTTCCCGCGCCGCGTACGCCTGATCTGCTTTTTCATCGTCACGCCGTGGGAAATCGGCGTCATTCTCACGGCGAATTACACATTTCTGAATTACCTCGTGCTCTCGCTCGGATTTCTGCTGCTCGATGACAAATTTCTGCTCCGCTTTGTTCCCGAGCGTTTCCGTCCGCATGAGCCGGAACCAATCCGGGAGCCGGAATCGAAGGCGCAGGAAGAGCAGCCGTTATCGATCTTTTCGGTGGGCAAAACCGGGGCCGGGGGCGAAGCCAGCGTGGAAGCCGGGGTAGAGCCGCGCGAGAGCGCCCGCGCACGAATGAATCTTGTCGCCCGCCTCGATCTTTTCTTGAGGCTTGCGCGCCTGGCCGTTGCGGCCATTATGCTGACGTGGATCGCTTACGACACCACACTGGAGATGATCGGGATCCCCCTTCGGCGCGACATTCCCGAGGCGCTTGCGCTTCCCATTGCCGCGCTCGATCCCTTTCGCATCGCGAATCAGTTCGGGCTGTTCGCCGTGATGACGCGCGGCCGCTACGATATCGAATTCGAGGGCTCCAACGACCAGGTGAATTGGACTCCGTACCGGTTCCGCAACAAGCCGCAGGCGTTGAATGAGGCCCCGCGCATCTACGCGCCCTATCAGCCGCGCTTCGACTGGAACTTGTGGTTTGCCTCGCTCGGGGACTGGCGCGAGAACGAGATTGTTCCTCTCACCGAGGAGCGGCTGCTGCTTGGCGACGCCGATGTGCTGGCGCTCTTCCGCAGCAATCCGTTCCCGCAGATTCCGCCGCGTTACGTGCGCGCGGTTCTGTGGCGCTACTGGTTCACCTCGATGGCTGAAAAGCGGCGCACGGGGGATTGGTGGAGAAGGGAATACCTGGGCCTTTACGCCCCGGAGCTTACGATGACCGGGGACGGCAACTTTGCCGTCGTGGAATGGCCGCGGCAGCTGCCGCCGCACGAGTGACGAGAACAGAGAACAGAGAACAGAGAACAGAGAACAGAGAACAGAGAACAGAGAACAGAGAACAGAGAACAGAGAACAGAGAACAGAGAACAGAGAACAGAGAACAGAGAACAGAGAACAGAGAACAGAGAACAGAGAACAGAGAACAGAGAACAGGGCTTCATCTCGCGAGAAACGGGCGATGAATAGCATGAACCGCGCGTGCGTGATTGGATCGGGACCGAACGGGCTGGCCGCGGCCATTGTTTTGGCGCAAGCTGGGATGCATGTTGATGTCTTCGAGGCCGAAGCCGAGCCGGGCGGCGCGGCGCGCACGCTGCCGCTTACGCTGCCGGGATTCATGCACGACTTCGGCTCGGCCGTGCATCCGTTCGCTGCCGGTTCACCGTTTTTCACGTCGCTCCCTTTGGCGGATTTTGGATTGGAGTGGGTTCACGGCGAAGCGCCGCTGGCGCACCCACTCGACGATGGCGCTGCGGTTGTGCTGGAGCGGGACCTTGGCGAAACGGTGCGCGCCCTTGGCGAGGACGGCGAGACGTGGCGGCGCCTTGTGCAGCCCGCCGCCGACCACTGGCGAGAGTTTGCGGAAGACAGTCTTGGACCTCTGCTGCGCATTCCACGCCATCCGCTGCGGATGGCGCGATTCGGGTTGACCGCGCTCAAATCCGCGCACAGCTTCGCGCGAAGTCACTTACGCAATCCGCGCGCGCGCGCTGTGTTTGCTGGGTTGGCGGGCCACTCGTGCCTGAGCTTCGACCGTCCATTGAGCGCGACCATCGGTTTGATGTTCGGCATCACCATCCATGCGGTGGGCTGGCCCGTTCCGCGCGGCGGCGCGCAGGCCATTACCCGGGCGCTCATCGGTTTTCTCAATACTCTGGGCGGCGCGGTGCACACCTCGTGCCGCATCGATGCGGCACGGTTCCGCGAACTGGAGGCAGACAGCGCGCTTGTTCTCTTTGACACTGCTCCGCGGCAGATGCTCGACATTGCCGGCGAAAAGCTGGAGCAAGGTTACCGGAGCAAACTGGAGCGATTCCAATACGGGCCGGGCGCGTTCAAGATCGACTATGCACTTTCAGAGCCGGTTCCCTGGCGAGCGCCGGAGTGCCGGCGCGCAATTACCGTACACCTGGGCGGCACATTTGAGGAGATCGCCGCGGCTGAAGGCGCGGTGGCACGCGGGCGCGAAGCCGAGCGGCCCTTCGTGCTGGCCGCGCAGCCCACGCTGTTCGATCCGACGCGGGCGCCCGAAAGCAAGCATGTGCTGTGGGCGTATTGCCACGTGCCCCATGCGGCGACGTTGGAGTCAGGATTCGATGTGACGCAGCGCGCCAAAATGTCGGAACGGATCGACGCGCAGATCGAGCGGTTTGCGCCTGGATTCCGCGATTGCGTGCTGGCGCGCCATGTTTCGCCACCCGCGACGTTGGAAGCGATGGATGCCAACCTTTTCGGCGGTGACGTCGGCGGCGGTGCATTGACGATGAGGCAGATGATCTTCCGCCCGACTCTGAGTGGCTACTCGACCGGCGCGAGGAAGTTGTATCTGTGTTCGGCCTCGACGCCTCCGGGTGGAGGCGTGCACGGCATGTGTGGCTATCACGCGGCCCATATGGCCCTGCGGCAAATGAAGCAAAGATGATCGCGTGCTCAAAAAATAAATTGGCCGTTCGCCGGAGATTCGCGATGCCTTCCAACATCGCCAGTTCCAGGCGAACGGCCAGCCCGTGAGAAAAGTTCTTAAGGCTCTAAACTGCTGCGTAGGTCTCCAAGGCATCGCGGCTGGGGATGGTGAGCGTGCAACCGTGCTGCGCGACTAGATGGCGATTCTTAAAGGAGGTTAGGGTACGTGTGACAGTCTCGCGCGAGGCGCCGATGAATTCGCCGATCTCCTCGTGCGTGAGTGACAGGCGGCAGCGCGCGCCGGTCGCGGATTGCTGGCTGGGCTCGCTCCAACCCAGCAACAGGCGGGCCAGCCTTTCGGGCACCGTGGCAGACAGACCCACCATGCGCAATTGCCCGCAGGCATGGTTATAGCTGCGCGCCATGTCGCGCGCGACCGACTGGTAAGCCTCGGGATGGCGCGTAAGAAATTGCAGGAAGGCCGGGCGCGTTATGTGCGCGATTTTGGCCGGATGAACCGTCTCCGCGGTCATTTCATACGCGCCGCCCGAGATCATCGACGAAAGTCCGAGCACTTCGCCGGCTTTGGCGATGTGGAAGCTCAGGCGGTGGCCGTCGCTTGAGTTGATGGAGAGCTTGACCTCGCCTTCGACAACAACAACGATACCGGCGGCAGGTTGCGTCTCAGTGAACAGCACGATATTGGCTGGGTGCGAAGTGGGAAACAGCAGCGATTCGAAATCGGCCAGCGCCGATGCGGATAAAGAAGTGAAGAACTCGCTCCTCCGGTAGGGGGGAATACTCATCTCGTTCGCATTTTCGGGCACCATCAGCATTTCAATTCTCCTCATCTCTCGGTTCCGCGTCCTTGCGTTTTACTTCATCGGCTAGATACCGCGTCCAGGGTGTGCTTGCCAGAATGTCGGCATGGGTTTGAGAGTAAATCGCTTTCAGTTTCTGCATTCCGGAGGCGTCGGCGTAAGTTGTCCCACGCAAATCGAGAGACAATTTTCTTTCGGCGAGAGCCGGAGCGGTCTGTTCCCACAGGCGGCCAAGTTCGGCCGCCCATGGTCCGGTAATGCGCCCTTCCAGCTTCATGACGATCGTTTCAGGGTCTTGTTGGACTGTGATCCGTAGCATCAAGTGGCTCGTCCTGCGCCATGCCCCTGGTCATGCACGGTGCGTGCCAAACTTCCGCCGCCTCGCTAGAGGCGACGCTACGCATTGAAAGCAAAGTGGTTAATTTTTTAGGGAACGCGTTGTGAAAGGCGGCGAAGTGCGCTGCGTGATGACGTGACGATGACGGGATTTCGTCACGAGACTACATATAGTCGCCGCGCTCAATCCGGAGCTTTTTCATTTTGGAGTTGAGGGTGGTGCGTTTGAGGCCCAGGCGCTCGGCTGCGCCGCCGGGCCCGCCGATACTGCCTTTGGCTTCGCGCAGGGCGCGCAGAATATGGTCGCGCTCGGCGGCCTGAAGCGTGGGATTGGTTGCTGCGCCCTCGTCCTCTTCCACTTCTTCCTCGGACTCGAGCTCGGCCAATGGCACGTAAAGAACCGGTCCGCGCGAGAGAATCACGGCGCGCTCAAGAAAATTCTCAAGCTCGCGAATGTTGCCCGGCCACTTCCATGCGACCAATGCCGCCATCGCCTCCGGCGGGATGGTTTCGATGGTTTTGCCCATGCGGCGGCTGTGGCGCGAAACAAAATGGCGGACGAGGATAGGAATATCGGCGGCGCGCTCGCGCAACGGCGGCGCAAAGACGGGAAAAACCTTGAGACGGTAGAAGAGGTCGCTGCGAAACTGTTTCTCAGCCACCATTTTTGCCAGATCGCGATTGGTGGCGGCAATCAGCCGCACGTTGACGTGGATGGGCCGCGTGCCGCCCAGGCGCTCAATTTCGCGCTCCTGCAAGGCGCGCAAAACTTTCGGCTGCAGGTCGAGCGGCAACTCGCCCACCTCGTCGAGGAAGAGCGTTCCCTCGTGAGCCAGTTCCAGGCGCCCCATCTTGCGCGTGATGGCGCCGGTAAACGCGCCTTTCTCATGGCCGAATAGCTCGCTCTCGAGCAGTCCGGCTGGAATGGCGGCGCAATTCAATTTGATAAATGTGCGTTCGCTGCGCGGGCTCAGCCGATGGATGGCGCGCGCCAGCAGTTCCTTGCCGGTTCCCGTTTCGCCCTGGATGAGCACGGTGGCATCGGTTGGCGCAACGGTCTCAATCTCGCGCAGCACGTTCCGCAGGCCTGTGCTCTCGCCAACGATGTCGTCGAAGCGGTTTTCGACATTGATCTCGTCTTCGAGATATTGCTTTTCGTGGGTCAGACGGTCGCGCAGTTCAGCAATTTGCTTAAAGGCCAGCGCGTTGTTCACCGCCATGGCCATCTGCCCGGCGACCTGGCCCAGCATCTCCGCGTCATGCTGCGAAAATGCGCTCTCCACGCGGCTGGCCACCATCAATGAGCCCAGTGTTCTTTCGCGGTGAATGAGTGGAACCCAGACTCCCGACCGCAAGCCCACCCTGGTGAGATGTTGCACAGACTCGAGCGCAAAGGGCCATCGGTCGATCCTGTTCAAGATGACCGGGCGGCGGGTACGGAAGGCCTGTCCTTCGGGCGATGCATCCGGATCCATTAACACGTCACCGGGGCTCGGGCTAGCCTGATCGTCGGCGGCAAGAAACTGAACGCGCAACTTGCCGGTAGGCTCGTCGTAAAGATTCAGCGTCGCGGCGTCATGCGGAACCGTTTGGCGCACGCTGGTGGAAAAAGCCCCCAGCAGCTTGCGAATGTCCACATTGGCCAGCAACAAGCTGCTGAGCTCGGCTATAACCGATTCCTGCGCCTGCTTTTGCCCGGTCACATCGTGGGTGATCTTGGCGAATCCCGTTACCCTGCCGGTGCTGTCGTGGATCGCCGTGAGCACGATGTTGGCCCAGAAGCGGGAGCCGTCCTTACGCACGCGCCAGCCCTCTTCTTCCACGCGCCCATTCACCGCGGCCTGGCGCAGCAGCTCGGCGGGCCGGCCTTGTTCTATGTCTTCCTCGACAAAAAACCGCGAGAAGTGCAAGCCCAGCACCTCATCTGTCTTGTATCCTTTAAGGCGCTCGCCGCCGGGGTTCCAGGTGAGGATGTGGCCGTCGCGGTCGAGGAGATAGATGGCGCAATCGGCGACGCTCTCAACGATGGAGCGTAGCCTGAGGTCGTTGGACCGCAGAGCCTCCTGCGCCGCCCGTTGCTCCGTCACGTCGCGGACAAAGCTCATCACCGCCGGACCGGCCGCGGTCTCGATGGGCTTGAGCATGATGTCGACGGGAAACTCGGTGCCGTCCTTGCGAAGACCAAAGAGATTGAGGTCCGCGCCCATCTGGCGAGTGCGGGGAGCTGCGTGGTAGTCCTCGCGATGCCGCGGATGGTGGCCGCGAAACCGCGCCGGTACGAGCATCTCGATGCGCCGGCCGATCAACTCCTCGCTGCTATAGCCGAAAAGCTCTTCGACGCGCGGATTCGCGGCGCGTACGATCCCGTCTCCGTCCGTGATGAGGATCGCGTCCGGCGAAAACTCAAACAGCCGTTCGATTGTACTTTGAGCAAAACCCGTCTGCATGCGCTCTTCCGCAGCCACGCGCTGCCCTGGGGAATCCGAGGGACCCATATGTGTGCTACCGACCTTAGCTGAAAATACCCCGGCGGACGGCTCTTTGGCAATGCCCAAAAGAATTTTTGCGTCGGGACCGGGACCAAAACCCGAACCTAGGGGTGTTGCGCCTGTTCCGCTAAATAGGCGAGCCACGCCTCCATCCCCGCGCCGGTTTTGGCCGAGGTCTCGAAGATGCGGATGCCGGGCCGGATTTCGTTGATGTTCTTGAGCGCCAGCTCGCGGCCGAAGCTGCACGGCCCGGCGAGATCGATCTTGGTAATTACCGCCGCGTCAGCCGAATTGAACAGCCCCGGATACTTGAGCGGCTTGTCCTCGCCCTCGGTAACGCTGAGCAGGGCCACGCGGATGCGCTCGCCCAGGTCGTAGCTCGAGGGGCACACCAGGTTGCCGACGTTCTCGATAAAAAGATAATCGAGCCCCGTCAGCGCGACACCCTCCCAGCCGTCGATATGTTTAGAGATCATCTCCGCGTCAAGATGGCAGATGCCGTGGGTATTGATCTGGCGCACGCGAGCGCCGCTTGCAGCCAGCCGCCGCGCGTCGTTGTCGGTTTCAAGATCGCCCACAAGCGCCGCCGCCCGCGCTCCGCGGGCGCGCAGCTCGCGCAGGGTCAATTCAAGAAACGCTGTCTTGCCTGTGCCAGGGCTGGAGACGAGATTCAGCACCAGCACACCGGCCGACGTGAAGCGGTCGCGCAGCCCCGCCGCCAGCTCGTCGTTTTTCTTCAGGATTCCCCGCCGCAACTCCACAATGCGGGTGGTCATACGCGCTCCTCTGCCGGATTCGCGGTGGCGATTCCCGATGCTTTGGGCTCCGGTTCCTCGATCTCGATCGATTCGATCTCCAGCTCGCGCCCCTGGCGAAGATCGGCCGCCGGTTCGCCGCAGCGCGGGCAGCGGAAACTCTGCACGCCCTCGATCTCCGCATCCGCGCCACACGCGCCACAATGCACGATCACCGGCAGCTTGTTGATGACCAGCGCCGCCCCGGCAAGAGGCGAGCCTTCCGTGGCCAGCTCCCAGCAGAACTGGAGGGAATCTTCGACTAGAGAAGCGAGCACGCCGACGCGCAGCCGCACCTCTTTCACGCGTGCGCCGGGATAGGCGGAGGCCGACTCGGTAACCGCCTCCACTATGCTGGCCGCGATGGAAAGCTCGTGCATCGATTCTTCCTGAAAGATACTACGCGGGCGCAGTCTCCGGCTGTAAACGCGCCCACTGGGCGCCGAGAATATGTAAGATGGAAACGAAGGATTTTCTTTGTGCCCCGCTCATTGACTCACGCAACCTCGACCACCCCGCGTCTGGCTTTGAGCTCGATGGCGCCCGAGACTTTTCAGTCGGAAATCCGCGCCATGACCACCGAGTGCGGCTGCATGGGCGGCATCAATCTCGCTCAGGGGGTCTGCGATACGCCTGTGCCCAAGGTGGTGGAGGAAGCGGCGATTCAGGCCATCCGCGATGGGCAGAACATCTACACGCGATGCGACGGAGTTGCGCGCCTGCGCGAGGCGATCGCGGCCAAGCAACTCCGCAACTACGGCCTGTGCTACGACGCGGAATGCGAAGTGATGGTAGCTTCCGGCGCCACGGCCGGCCTTCACGTTGCCGCCATGGCGCTGCTCAATCCCGGCGACGAGGTGCTCGTATTCGAGCCGTTCTACGGGTACCACATCAATACGCTCAATTCTCTGCGCGTGAATCCCGTGCTGGTGGCGCTAGCCGAGCCGGACTGGCAGCTCGACATGGACGCAATGCGCGCCGCTATTACCCCGCGCACGCGCGCCGTTCTGCTCAACACTCCCGCCAACCCGACAGGCAAGGTATTTACGCTGCCCGAGATCGAAGCCGTGGCGCAACTCGCCATCGATCATGATCTCTTCCTCATCACCGACGAAATTTACGAATACTTCGTCTACGACGGCGCGAGCCACATCTGCCCGGCAACGCTGCCTGGCATGCGCGAGCGAACCATTGTGATTTCAGGTCTCAGCAAGACATTTTCGATTACCGGCTGGCGTGTGGGCTTCGTAACCGCCGATGTGCGCTGGATGCCAGCCATGTCGCACTTCCACGACCTGACGTATGTGTGCGCGCCGGCGCCATTTCAGATTGGGGCTGCCGTGGGCTTGGAACAGTTGCCGCCGGGCTTTTACACGCAGGTGGCCGCTGACCACCAATCCAAGCGCGGGCGCTTGCTGAGCGCGCTCAAGGACGCTCGCATGGAACCCTCCGTGCCTCCGGGCGCTTATTACATCATGGCCAGCGCCGCACGCCTGCCGGGAAAAACGGCGGCGGAAAAGGCGCGCCACTTGCTGCGCTCGACCGGCGTTGCCGCCGTTGCCGGATCGGCATTCTTCCGCCCCGGCCGTGGCGAGAATCTGCTGCGCTTCTGCTTCGCCAAGCAGGACGCTGAACTGGACGATGCCTGCGAGCGGCTGCGCAAGCTTTAGCCCATTTTCGATTCACATATTCACATTGCCACATCCTGCACGGAGGCTTTTTCTTAAGAGCCTATCCGTTAGCCTGCGGTTCTCTTGTGCGGCACGAGCGAATCGAGGAAGAGCAGGCAGGCGCCAATCACGATCGAGGAGTCGGCGAGGTTGAAGTCCGGCCAGTGGTAGCTGAGGATGTGAACCTCGATAAAGTCGACCACAGAGCCATAAACGATGCGGTCGTGGACATTGCCCAGTGCCCCGCCAAGGATGAGCGCAAGAGCCACGGTGGCCAGCGTGATGCGGTTGCCGAGGCGGATCATCGCGACGAGAACAGCTAGAGCGGCGAGCAGGGTGAAGGCGATCAGTCCCCAGCGCACAACGTTGGGCGAGGTCGAGTCCGCGAACATGGAAAAGGCCGCGCCCTCGTTGGTCCAGTGCGTGATGCGCAGAACGCGGGGAATGATGGGGATGGCCCCGCCCAGGCGAATGTGTGCTGCAATCCAGTTCTTGGTCAGGCGGTCGGCCGCGACGATCAAAGCAGAAATGAGCAGTAGCCAGGGAAGACGGCGAGGCCAGGGCCAGTTTGTCGTCCAGCTCACTGTGTGTCCTCCGGCTGTGCACCGTCGATTTGCGGTCGTGCGATGCCCATCTCTTTGAGCGCCGATTGACAGCGCGTGCAGACGTTCTCCCAGATGCCGTAGTTCGAGACTTCGGGCATGAAGTTCCAGCATCGCGCGCACTTGTGGCCGGATGCGGGACGGACGTTTACGGCTAAATCCTCTACATTCAACCTGTCATATTCTGCCAGCGTTGTTCCTTTTGCCTCAGTGATATCAACGCCGGAGACGTTGAGGATCTCTTTGAGCCCGGCTGCGTGGCGCTGGAGCAGGCCCAGGGTCTGGCCTGAAGCAGCGATCTGAAGTTTCGCCTCGAGAGCCTTGCCGATTGTCTTGAGTTGCCGAGCTTCTTCGAGCTTGCGCAGGGCTTCATCGCGCACCGCGAAGAGTTGCTTCCATTCTTCAAGCAGCGGGGCGGTATCTTCGGGAAAGATTTCCTCCGGCGTCGGGAACAGCGCTAGATGCACCGAAACCGGCCTGCCTTCGACCGCAGGCAACTGCTCCCAGATCTCGTCGGCCGTGAAGCTCATGATCGGCGCGACCAGGCGCACAAGCGCCTCCGTAATCCGCCAGAGGACGGTCTGTGCGGAACGGCGCGCATGGCTCGTGGGCGCGAAGGTGTACATGCGGTCCTTGAGCACATCGAGATAAAACGCGCTCAGGTCCACAACGGCGAATTCGTTCACGGCCTGATAGACGCGATGGAATTCGAAGGCCTCGTACCAGCCGAGAATTTTTTCGGCCAGGTCACGGGTGCGGGCAAGCATGTAGCGGTCGAGTGGCAGGAGCTCGCGCTCTTCTACCTTGTCAGTCGCCGGATTGAATCCGGCAATGTTCCCGAGCAGAAAACGGAAGGTGTTACGCAATTTCTTGTAGAGCTCGGCGCAACGGGCCATCAGGTTTTCGCTGGCCGCCATGTCCTCGCGGAAATCGACAGACGCAACCCAAAGGCGGACGATTTCGCCGCCCATGCGGTTGGCAATATCGACGGGATCGACGCCGTTGCCCAACGACTTCGACATGGCGCGGCCCTGCTCGTCGAGCGTCCAGCCGGCGGTGGCAACATGCGAGTACGGCGCGCGCCCGCGCAGCGCCACCGAAGTCAGCAGCGAGGAGTGGAACCAGCCACGGTGCTGATCGCCGCCTTCGAGATACAGCACCTTCGTGCCGTTCTGGCCCTGGAATGATTTGTAGGCGGATTGAAGTTCCGGATCGGACTCGCAAACCGCCAGCCAGCTCACTCCGGAGTCGAACCAGACATCGAGAATGTCGGTCTCTTTCCGGAAAGCTTCGCCGCCGCAATGAGCGCAGGCTGCGCCGGCAGGGAGCAGCGCAGCCACATCGGTCGTGTGCCACGCCTCAGCGCCCTCGCGCTCAAACAAATCGACGATCTTGCGATTCAGCGTTGCGTCAACGATGGGCTGATTGCAGCCTTCGCACATGAATACGGCAATGGGCACGCCCCAGATGCGCTGGCGGCTGATGCACCAGTCGGGGCGCGTGGCGATCATGTTGGTGATGCGCTCCTTGCCCCACGCCGGATCCCACACAACCTTGTCGATTTCCTCAATGGCGAGTTGCCGGAAGGTTTTTTCCTGGCCCTGGATGGGCGTTTCGAGGGAAATAAACCACTGCTCGGTGGCGCGAAAAATCACAGGATGGTGACAGCGCCAGCAATGGGGGTAAGAGTGCTCGAGGTCCGAGACGGAGAGGAGCGCTCCACGCTCTTCGAGCATGGCGACGATCACTGGATTCGCCTTCCACACATTCATGCCGTCGAAGGGCGGAGGCTCGGCCAGTGGCCAGGCGGCAGGATCTACATGGATGTGTCCGCCCGCATCCACGCGGTAGGTTGGGTCGAGCCCGTAGCGCTGGCCGGTATAGAAGTCGTCGGCTCCGTGGGCGGGCGCGGTGTGGACCGCCCCGGTACCGGTATCGGCGGTAACGTATGTGGCCAGCACGCCCAGAATCGAGCGCTCCAGGAACGGATGCTGAAATGTGACGCGGTCGAGTGCGGCGCCCTTAAAGCGGGCGAGTTCTTTCACCGGGCCCAGTTTGCAGGCCGCGGCGACCTGCTCGGCGAGCGCTGCGGCGACGATGTACACGGGTTGAGTGTCGTGGTCTCCCACCCTTGCCTGCGGCAAGGATGGGGCACCGGGCATTTGTGGCGGATTTGATTCAAGAGCCACGTAGTCAAAATCGGGATGGAAGGCGAGGGCCAGCGAAGCGGGCAGCGTCCAGGGAGTGGTGGTCCAGATGATCGTGGAAACGTCCCGACCCGCCAGTGCAGGATCGATTGCCGCCGGATCGGAGGTGAGCCGGTAGCGCACGTAGACCGAGGGACTGGTGTGGTTCGCGTACTCCACCTCGGCCTCGGCCAGGGCGGTTCGGTCGTGGATGCACCAGTAAACGGGCTTAAGACCGCGGTAAACGAAGCCTTTCTCAAGAAAACCGTAGAACGCCTCCAAAGTCCTGGCCTCGTAAGGGCGGGCCATGGTCTTGTAGGGCGTTTCCCAGCGCCCGAAGCACCCGATGCGCTCAAATTGCTCGGTCTGCAAGTCGATATATTTTTGCGCGTAGGCGCGGCATGCATCTAACACAGCAGGAACCGGCATGGACAGCTTCTTGTGGCCCAGTTTTTCGTCGACCTTGATCTCGATGGGCAGTCCATGGCAGTCGTAACCGGGAACGTAGGGGGCGTCGAATCCGGCCATGGTCTTGGACTTGACGACAAAGTCCTTCAGGCCCTTGTTGAGGGCATGGCCCAGGTGGATAGGCCCGTTGGCGTAGGGAGGGCCGTCGTGAAGCAGGTAAACGGGCCGTCCCGCCCCAGCTTTGCGCAGTTCTTGATAGAGGCCCAGCGAGGCCCAGCGAGCGAGCCGAAGCGGCTCATTCTGCGGCAGATTGGCCTTCATCGGGAAAGGCGGTTTGCGGCAGGGTGAGGGTCGCCTTTAACTCCGGCGCAGAGGACATCGGGACTCCGTTCGTTAATGCGAATTGTTCATAGACCAGTGTAAACGGAGGAGAGACGAAATTTTTCCGTAACTAACTGGGAGCCATCAGCGTCTATTGTTTATGGAAGTCGTGGCGAGCACTGGTATATGATACTGTGGAGACGGAGCCATCGCGCGGGGTGAGTTTAAATCACTGAGACAGGCGCAAGCTCGGTCAAGGATAATGGATCAATGAGCTTGTGTACGGACCCAGCTCGAGTCCGGGCAGGCAGCAGCACGCGGACGAGCCGCAGCGAAGGCAAGCAAACGAACTGACATGACGCCGAATGAAAACAACGGCCAGGGCGGAGCGGCGCTGGTGACAGGCCACGAACTGGATGCCTTTCTGGGAAAGGCCTTCGAGGAGAAACCCATTTGGGTTGGCCTCTGGGAGAGCATCCGCGACGTATTCTTCCCGGTCAAGCTGCCGCCTCTGCAGCTGACCTCCAAGCCCATTCCAGTGCCGGACCGGATGGCCGTGAAGCCAAACCCCTGGGCCATCGGGATCTCAACCACCGTGAACGTGGCCATCCTTATCGTTGTTCTATTCTTCGTCGGCAGGAAGATCGTCGAGGCGGTAAGGCCGAGTTTGCTCGCGACCAACATCGACGTGGGCGACTACAACGCACCGAAGGACCTGACCAAGGCCGGCGGCGGCGGTGGTGGCGGCGACCGAAGCATCATCGATGCGAACAAGGGCAAGCTTCCAAAGATCGAGAAGGACCCTGTCACTCCTCCCCAACCGCAGACGATTGAACACCCCAAGCTGCCTGAGCCCGCGGCCATCGACGTACAAAAAGACATCCGCCTCCCCGACAACCCAGATATGCCGATGATCGGCATGAAGACTTCGACGAATGTGACGATCGCGTCGGCCGGGACGGGGAATGGCAGCGGCATGGGAACGGGCAGTGGCGGCGGGTTGGGTCCGGGAAGCGGAATCGGGTATGGGCCTGGCAGTGGCTGGAATACGGGCGGAGGGCTGGCTCAGATCGGCGGCAGGGTTTCCGCGCCGACTGTCCTGCACAGCGTGGAAGCCGAGTTTTCCGACGAGGCGCGCCGTGCCAAGTATCAGGGCGTTTGCCTGATTTCGCTCATTGTCGATACCCAGGGAAATCCGCAGAATATCCGCGTGGCCCGGGCGCTCGGCATGGGATTGGACGAGAAGGCAATCGAGGCCATCCGTCAGTACAAATTCAAACCGGCCATGAAGGATGGCAAGACGCCGGTCCCGGTGATGATCACCATCGAGGTGGATTTCCGGCTGTATTGAAAAACCGAATCAATTTAAGAGCAACGAAGAGCGGAGCCCAGGCGGCTTCGCTCTTTTTATGGAGTGAAGCAGCCGCCGTCGCCTTCCAGAATACGGGGAGCGGCTGGAAGGTAAGAACGCGGGTCGGGTACTTTCACACTTGGGGGATCGATGCGGACTCTTGCTTTCCTCATCGGCGTTGTTTGCCTGTTCATCGTCCTGTTTGACGCCTTCCAGACCATCATCCTGCCGCGCCGCGCAACCGGACGGTTCCGGCCTACGCGAATCTTCTACATTGCCACCTGGACGCCGTGGAGATTCCTGGCCCGGCGGCTGCGCAATACCCGCATGCGCGAAACCGCCTTCAGCTTCTATGGGCCACTGTCGCTCATCCTGCTTCTTGCGGTGTGGGCGAGCGTGATGGTCGCCGGCTTCGGTCTGCTTTACTACGCGATCGGCAGTCCCTTCAATGACGCCGCCTCTCCGCACCCCGACTTCCGTTCCGACCTCTACGTAAGCGGAACCACCATCTTTACGCTGGGTCTCGGGGACGTAACCCCGCAGAACCCATGGGCGCGCGCGCTGATCATTCTTGAATCGGGCACCGGGCTCGGCTTCCTGGCTGTTGTGATGGGCTATTTCCCTGTCCTCTACAGCGCGTTCTCGCGCCGCGAAGTGAGCATCTCGCTGCTCGACGCGCGCGCAGGCTCTCCGCCCACTGCAGCCGAACTGATGCGCCGCCACTCGTTTGAAGGCGCCGAGCAGGCTCTCTCCGTGTTGCTCATCGAGTGGGAACGCTGGTCGGCGGAACTGCTCGAAAGCCACATCTCCTACCCTCTGCTGTGCTATTTCCGCTCGCAGCATACCAGCCAGAGCTGGCTTGCCGCGCTCACCTCGATCCTCGACGCCTCGGCCTTGTTGATTGCCGGCGTGCGCGGCCATGAAGCGCGTCAGGCGCAGTTGACCTTTGCCATGGCGCGCCACGCCATTGTCGACCTGGCGCAGGTTTTCTCGCTGCGCCCGGTCTACGATGCGCCTGACCGGCTTCCGCCCCAGCGTTACGAGCAGCTTTACAATCTGCTCTGCCAGAGCGGCGTAAAGGTTTGCCGCGACGGCGAATCCCGCGAAGGCCAATCCCAATCCATCGAGAGGCTGCGCGAGCTGCGCGTCCTTTACGAGGGCCACGCCACAGCGTTGAGCGACTATCTGCAAATGCCTTTGCCGCCTTGGATGGCCGATCGACCTCATAAGGACAATTGGCAAACGGTAGCCCGGCTGCGCGCACAAACTGACGCGGCCAGCGCGGATCCTACGGGCAAAGCCGCTCCGGGCGAGATCTCGCCGCGCCATATTCCCACAATCGTCGATCGTCATCACGATTTTTAAACAGACGGCCGCCCTCGGTTGCGTTTGCAAGGCCCGCTGTTTTGCGCCTGGCCTCGGCGGGAGCGTGGAGGGGCTGGTTCTTGCTCAATTCTGCCGGGCCACGGCTTCTCTGAGGTATAGCCAGAAACAGTGTTGATGTCGGTAATTATGTATTTCACTTCTGGCTTGGAAGTTGGTATTCATAGACCAGTGAATCAGTGCATTTTCGAACTTAGGTCCGCACCGGCTTTGGTGTGTGCCTTCGGTCTATAGAATTTCTGAAAATGCGACAGCGGACATTTATTTACTGCGCAGGAACTTGAGTTTTGCAAGGCTCGTCTTGCGGTCAGAGTCGACTGTATTTGCGGCTGCGAGGCCATGGGCGGAGGAATCTGAAGTGAAAACGAACAAAGAGGCGCTTGAGAAGATCGTCGGCTCCCAGAACGTGATCGACAATCCGGCCGTTCTGGACAGCTACGCGGCGGATGAGAGCTACGCTCCGAAACGCAGGCCGTGGTTCGTGGTACGGCCGCAGTCGGCCGCGGAGGTAGAGAAGCTGGTGGCCTGGGCGAACCAAACCGGCACGCCTTTCATTCCGGTCAGCAGCGGACCGCCGCATTTCCATGGCGACACGGTTCCGTCGTGCCCCGAAGGCGTGATCGTGGACCTGAGTGGCTTGAAGGAGATCAAGCGGATCGACCGGCGGAACAAGAATGGTTGTGATCGAACCGGGCGTGACTTATGCCGAGCTGGAGCCTGCATTGGCGAAAGAGGGTCTGCGCATCAGCCGACCGCTTTTGCCGCGGCCGAACAAGTCAGTGATAGCCAGTCTGCTGGAGCGGCAGCCCACAACGATCCCGCGTTTCAACTACTCGCTGCCCGAGCCGCTGCGCACCTGCGGGGTGGTGTGGGGTTCTGGCGAGGTCGCATTTACGGGAGAGGCCGGCAACGGCCCCATGGACCTTGAAGCGCAGTGGGCGCGCCGCGTCGCGCAGGTCGACCCGAGGGGCCCGAATGCTACCGACTTGATGCGACTGGTGACCGGCGCGCAGGGAACCATGGGCATCGTGATCTGGGCTTCGGTGAAGTGCGAATTGATTGCCGAGGCGCACCGTTACGTCTTTGCGCCGGCGCAAAAGCTCGAAGACCTCGTGGAGTTCTGCTACCAGGCCGAGCGCATCCGCATTGGCGACGAGGTGATGGTTCTGAACGCGGCACAGCTGGCTATGATGGTCGGCAAAACGGAGGCCGAAGCCAGCGCACTGCGCGAGAAGCTGCCGGCATGGACGCTGATCTTTGGCTTGGCTGGCGCGGGGTACTTTTCGGCCGAGCGGGTCCAGGTGCAGGAGTTAGACCTGAAGCGGCTTGCGCAGAAGTGCGGCAGAACGCTTGTGGATGCGTTGGACGGTGCAAGCATCGAGGAGCTGGCCGATGCCTTTGAACGCTCGAGCGGCCAGACCTATTACAAGCTGCGCGCAAAGGGCGCCTGCCAGGAGATCTTTTTCCTGACCACGCTTGATAAAGCGCCGGGATTTGTGGAGACGGTTTTCGCCATCGCCGACCGGCAGCGCTACCCGGCTTCGGAGATCGGAGTTTACATCCAGCCGCAGCATCAAGGGGTCTCGCAGCACGTGGAGTTCAGTTTCCCATTCGACCCCGCCCAAGGGCGTGAGGCCGAGAAGGTGCGAGGCATTTATTCCGAGGCAAGCGAAGCCCTGATCGCTCAAGGCGCGTATTTCTCGCGGCCTTACGGCGAGTGGGCGGAGATGGTTTACAAGCGGGACGCGGATGCGACGCGGATTCTACGCGCCGTGAAGCAGATTGTGGACCCGAAGAATGTACTCAACCCCGGGAAGCTTTGTTTTTAGCAGAAGACTGCGTCAGGAGAAATTGAGATGGCATTGGAAGAGTATCGTGCAGACGCCATGCGATGCACACGGTGCGCCTATTGCAAATGGATTCCGTTCGATTTGATGAAGAGCGCGAAGTTCGCGAGGGGATGTCCGAGTATCGAGGCCGGCAAGTTCCACTCCTACTCCGCGGGCGGTCGGCTGGTGACGGCGCTCTCGCTGATGGACGGCCGCTCCACGGTGACCGAAAGGGTCAAGGATTCGGTCTTCAAGTGCACGCTGTGCGGGCAGTGCGACGTGAGCTGCAAGATCTGCCGCTACGACATGGAGCCGCTGGAGGCAATGCGCGAGCTGCGCACCACGCTGGTAAGCCAGGGACATACGCTGCCTCAGGTAGCACCGGTGATTGAAGGGCTGCGCACGCAGTTCAACATGGTGGGGCAGCCGGCGCAGAAGCGCGGCGACTGGGCAAGCGAACTGAAGATCAAGGACCTTACGCAGGAGACGGCAGAGTACGTTTTTCATCCGGGATGCCGCTACTCGTTCGACGGCGACTTGGCACACGTGACGCAGGCTTGTGTGGAGATTTTGAAGCGGGCCGGCGTGGACTTCGGCATCTTCGGCAAGAACGAGAAGTGCTGCGGCGGGCGCGCGTACGACATGGGCTACCGCGAGAGCTTCGACAATATGACCAAGGCCAATTTGCACGCATGGCAGAGGGCCGGGGTGAAAACCGTGATCACGCCCTGTGCGGAGTGCTACCACACCTTCAGCCGCAAATACACGGCCAAGGCGGGGTCTGAGATCAAGGTAGTGCACATGGTGCAGTTCATCGCACAACTGGTTCGCGAGGGCAAGCTGAAGTTCACCAGGCCGGTGAAGATGACTGTTACCTACCACGATCCATGCCATCTGGGGCGGCAGGGCGAGCCCTACGTGCCGTGGAATGGCAAAGAGAAGAAGATCTTCGGGCAGGCGGTTTGCTACGATCCGCCGCGCCCCCGGTATAACGGCGCCTTTGGCGTCTACGACGATCCCCGGGAGATTCTCAAGGCGATTCCGGGCATCGAACTGCGCGAGATGGAGCGCATTAAGGAAGCGTTCTTGGTGCTGCGGCGCCGGCGGCGGTTCACGCGAGGCGTATCCAGAGTTTTCGCGCGCTACGGCGAATGTAAGGCTGGATGAGGCGCAATCGACAGGGGCGGACGCGCTTGTGACCGCCTGCGGATGGTGCGAGCGCAACTTTATTGATTCGATTGAAGCCGGCGGCGCCAAGCTGAAGGTTTACGACATCGTGGAACTGGCCGCGAAGGCCCTGTAGGCCCCGGCAGCTATTGAAGGAGACGTTATGAGCAAGGCAATTCCCAGGGAAGCATACTACGCCATCGAAGACATCGTTGGAGCCGACAATATCAGCGACGATCCGGCCATTCTCGATTCCTACGCCTTCGAGGTGATGGCCGAGCTGGTGCGACCCAACCACAGCCACTACATGCCGCGGCCCTGGGCTGTCGTTATGCCCGGCTCTACGGAAGAGGTTGCCGCCGTGACTCGGCTGTCGAACAAGTACGGCATCAAGGTCAAGCCGATCTCGACCGGATGGTACCACTGGGCCGCTCCGCTGACCGACGACCAGCCCACGATCCAGTTCGACCTGCGGCGCATGGACAAGATCATTGAGATCGACGAAAAGAACATGTACGCTATCGTCGAGCCCTATGTGATCTGCGCCCAGTTGCAAGCTGAAGTGATGAAACGCGGCTTGAATGTGAACATTATCGGCGCAGGCTGCTCGACGTCGATCGTGGCCAGCGCGTGCGCATACTCCGGCTCAGGGCCTTCGAGCTATTCCATGGGCAACAACTCCGATAACCTGCTGGGGCAGGAGTGGGTAACTCCCGCCGGCGAGATTCTTCGCACCGGCTCCCTGAGCTCCGGCTGCGGTTGGTTCTGCTCCGAGGGACCCGGCCCAAGCCCGCGGGGAATCACACGCGGCGTATTGGGCTCGCGCGGCGGACTGGGAACATATACCAAGTGCGCCATCAAGCTCAGCCCCTGGACGGGGCCGCCGGTGATGGAACCGAAAGGACCGCCGCCCGGCTACCGCCTTCCCATTCATGAAAACTTCCGCGCCTATACCATCGGCGCGCCCTCCTGGGACGCTTGGGCAGATTGCTATTACCAGATCTACGACAACGGCATCGGATCCATCTTCCATCGCCAGTTCAACATGGTCGGAGCCGACTTGAACGCGCCGATGTGGCTGAGCTATATCGACCCGCACAAGACACTGAACGATGTGGAGACGCTGGCCGCCGACCCGGAGATCAAGCGGCTTATCGAGGAATCGCGCATCTCGTTCCAGATCATCATGCAGGGCAACTCCGTCGAGGACATCCAGCTTCAGGATAAAATCATGGATGAAATCCTGCGGCAGACCGGATGTTACAAGGTGGGGCGCTACTGCGAGCAGGACATGGCAGAGTTCACCAACATGTATCTGCAGCGCCTGGGCCACAAGCATTGCAACTATATGTGGGTGGGCGGATACATGGGGAGCTGGATGCAGGCGGGCACGCCCGACTTTACGAAGGACTATGTTCCTGTGGCGATCGAAACCTTCACTGAGGACCAAAAGAGCGGTAAGCTGGTACAGTGCGGTGGCGACGCGATGATGGGCTGCGGGAGCGTCCTCGGCGGCGGCGGTTACTGCGGTCTCGAACAGTTCGTCAGCTACGATCCCAATGACCATGATTCTGTGGCCGCGTGCATCAAGCACATGGAAGACGCCGTGACCACATGCGCCAAACATGGAATACCGTTCGGCAAGGAGTACATCTACCTCCAGGTCGGCTGGCAGGAAGAGAAGGTATGGGACGCGCTGGCAAAGGTGCCGCAGCAGTTCATCTTCAACTTCCAACGCAAGATCAAGGAAGTTTTCGATCCTAATTCACTAGGCGACCGGAATTATCCGTGGCTGCCTGAAGGCTGGGGGCAGGCGCACGAGAATGCCAAAATGATCGAGGAAGCAGAAGTCTTGACAGTGTAAGTGCAATTCATTCCGCATGCGAGTGAGCGAGTCGGAGGTTCAATCCTCCCCAAGAAAGGTATCGTCATGGCCACAACAGTTGAAGTTTTAGAGACCGCCACAACGAATCGTTATTACACGATTCCGGAAGATGGAAAGGTTGATCCGATCAGCGGACTGGTTCCGAAGAAGTTGAAATATGGAGTCGCCGGCCAGTGGAAAGAGTCCAAAACAACCAAGTATATGCCGTGCTACGACCCTTCCACGGGAGCTGTGATCGCTCTGGCTCCGCAGTGTACCGCTGAAGAGGTAGAGGAAGCCATTCAGGCGGCGGTTGCGGCTTTTCCGGCGTGGCGCGATACTCCGGTCAGTAAGCGCGTGCAGGTGTTGTTCAAGATGAAGGCGCTGTTGGATGAGCATCTGGATGAGCTGACCTACTTGTGCGCGCAGGAGAACGGAAAGAAGTGGGATGAGGCTGCCGGCGACGTTCTCAAAGTCATTGAGGTGGTTGAATTCGCCTGCGGCGCGCCGCACATGATGAAGGGCGAGTCGCTGATGAATGTTTCCAAGGGCTACGATACAATTCGCTTCAACGAACCCCTGGGCGTGTTTGCCGGCATTGCCCCCTGGAACTTTCCCGCGATGATCCCCCACGGCTGGATGGCGCCCATCTGCATTGCCACCGGGAACTGCATGGTGCTGAAGGCGGCAAGTTTTGACCCGCAATGTGCGCTGCGAATCACCGAGCTATGGCGCGAAGCGGGACTGCCGGACGGCGTCCTCAATATCGTTACCGCCAGCCGGACCGAGGCAGAGATCTTCCTCAAGCATCCAGCCATCCGGGGCATCAGCTTTGTGGGATCGACAAGCGTCGGCAAGCATATCTACGCTACAGCGGCGGCCAACGGCAAGCGCGTGCAGGCCCTGACGGAAGCCAAGAACCATGCTCTGGTATTGCATGATTGCATTCTGGAGCGAACAGCGCAGGGGATCATTAACTCCTTCTGCGGCTGCGCCGGAGAGCGCTGCATGGCGCTGCCGGTGGTGGTGGCCGAGAACTCCGTGGCCGACAAGCTGGTTGAGCGCCTGGCGGCAATGGCCTCGTCGTTGAAACTGGGTGAGGCCTATGACAAGAAAACAGACCTGGGCCCCGTGGTCAATAAAGGTCATCAGGAGTTTGTGCTGAATTGGATTGAGACGGCGATCAAAGAGGGCGCGAAACTGGTGCTGGACGGCCGTCGTCCGAATGTTGCGGCGGGCTGCGAAAAAGGGTTCTTCGTCGGGCCAACGATTCTCGACCACGTAACGGAGGAAATGTCATGCGGCCGGGAGGAGATATTCGGGCCCGTGCTGTGCATTAAGCGCGTGGATGGTTTTGAGGAAGGCCTGAAGATCATGAACAACAGCCGCTTCGCTAACGGTTCGGTGATCTATACGGAAAGCGGCCATTATGCTAGGGAGTTCGCGAAGAACACAGACGGCGGCATGGTGGGAATCAACGTCGGCATTCCCGTTCCGCTCGGGATTTTTGGGTTTACCGGGCACAAGCAATCGTTCTTTGGCGATTTGCATTGCATGGGGCGCGACGGCTTCATCTTTTACACGGAAAGCAAGAACGTTACTTCGACATGGTTCACAGGTAAAGAGATTCCAGCCAAGGTAAGCACCTGGGACGGAACGATGACCCGCGGCTGAGGCCGGCGCAACGAAGTTACAAGCACTCCCGCCTGCGCAGATTCATACTGCACGGGCGGTTTTGTCTTTAGCCAGCGAGGGGCCGGGCGGTATCTGGCGGAGCGAGGCTGTACGCTGTGAAAAGGGCTATGGCTCGCAGGGGTAGAGAGTTCAGATGGATCAGCGCTATCTTCGCTATTTCATTGCAGTGGCTGAGGAAATGAGCTTTACGCGCGCGGCCGAGCGCCTGCACACGGTACAACCCTCGCTAAGCCAGCAGATCCGGCATCTGGAGGAAATCGTGGGTACGCCGCTCTTCCTCCGGCAGCGGCATCACCTGCGACTGACAGAGGCCGGGAGGATCTTTCTGGGTGAAGCGCGTGCTATCCTCGAGCGCACCGATCACGCCATCAAGTTGGCGCAGCAGGCGGCACGGGCCGAAGCGGGAGTGATCTCGATCGGCTTTGTGCCGGGGGTGGAAAGCAAGATCTTTACCCGTGTGCTGCCCGTCCTCCGCGCGCGGTACCCCGACGTTGACCTGACGCTGCGTAGCATGACGACTCCCCAGCAGCTTGTAGCCCTTCGCAACCGTGAGATCAATCTGGGATTCTTGCGGCCGCCGGTGGACGACCGGGAGCTTGTAGCAGAGACGATTCTCTACGACAAGATCCTCGCGGTTCTGCCTGCAGCGCACCCGCTGGCCAAGCTGAAGCGAATTCCAGTGCGCGAGCTGGCGGCCCTGCCATTTCTGGCTGTTTCGCGAGACTCAGCGCCATCGTTGTGCGATGCCGCCAACGAACTCGCTGCGCGGGCAGGAGTGACATTCAACGCCATCCATTCGCCTCTGCCGTCCGATAGCATTCTGACCTCGCTAAACGAGATCGCCTCGGGATTAGGATTCAGCCTGTTGCCCGATTATGCGCTGCAGATTCTGCCTGCCAACACCGTGGCGCGGCCGCTGGATTGCGACCCGGAACCTGCGTTACCGCTGATGGCGGCCTACCGGAAGGACGAGACGCTGCCCATCGTGGCCCGCTTTCTTATCTTGCTGCGCGAGCAACTTCGACTGGTAGAAATTGAGAAAAAGCCTCCAGCCGGATAGGGGACCGAGAGTGCGGCCGGCGACGTGACGTTCTGCGCCCGGTCGACCTGCAGTTAGGCCGGGCAATAAATACCCTCGAAAAATCTATTCGTGCGCTCTTTTCAAACACTAGCCGATTCTGGTTTGTACCTTGTCTCGGCGGGGCCAAGGTCACCGGCTACACATGCCACTCCAACCGCCGTACGTTCTGCGGCTGGTTGGCGATGGCCGGAGTCTCCATCAAGGAGATACAGGAACTCGCCGTGCACAAAACGATTGCGATGAGCGCCCGCTATGCCCACCTGTCTCCTGATGTGACGCCCTCTGCGTCCGAGAGAATGGTTAGCCGGACTACTGCCGGATCCAACAGCCACTAAACAGCCACCATGCTAAGGGCCATCTGAGCGATGACTCTCAAATTTCCATTAACTTACTTAAAAATTTTAGATGGTGCGCCCTGACGGGGTTCAGTTTCCGGTGCGGGCACTCGCCACCTTAAAGGATTATGCGGTGGTTTCTAAATATATAGAAACCACCACTGGTATGCCGGTGCTCCTGATTCAAGGCTTGGGGCCTTATGGCACGGGAGTGGCTTCCGATTTTGTAGTCGTTCCGTCCCACCTGAACGCGCTGGGAAAGCAGCTCTCAAATTGCGGGCAGAATGTGGAATTTGTCATCCAAGCGAAGATCGAAAATGAAAGGGAAGGCGCTCCGCAGGTATTAGCTATACATTGCTGGTAAACCTCGGAGCGAATATTCGTACGTGATGGATGACTCAGGTCAGCGGCCCGTCATCTCACTGAAAAACTCATCGGCGCGGGATTATGGTCTGAATGACCTCAAACAATGCTGGCGATTGGTCCTTCCAGGGAGAGAGACAATTGATATCCGACTCAGCGGATCGCCGGAAGGGGACAACCCTGTTTGGGGCCGTTACAGTGCCGCGCGTAGGCAGCCTTGTGCCCGGCGCACGAGGCTTCGGTCGCAGAGTTCTTACGTGTTTCCTACATGCCGTGTTTTCGGTCACCAGAGACACGAAGTTTCTGCGCGAAGCCTGAGCTAGAGATCTTTGGCGGGAACGCGGAGCTTGAAAGCATTCGAAGCACAGCCAACTGAGGAAGGACGGAAATGAGACATGAGTCATTAATGTTGGACCTGGGAACCAGAGCACCAGATTTCGCGCTCCCGGATACGAGCGCGCGCATATACACGCTTGGAGATTTTAGTATTGCGCCAGGCTTGTTGGTCGCGTTCCTGTGCAACCACATTCCGTTCGTCCAGCATCTACTCGATGGCTTTGTCGCGTTCGCCGCCGAATACGGACCCAGGGGTTTGGCCACCGTTGCGATCAGTTCCAATGACGTGGATGCATTTCCAGAAGACGGACCGGAAGAAATGGCCCGACTTGCCGAGAGCCGCCGATTCACATTTCCCTATCTGTTTGACGAGTCGCAGAGTGCAGCCAAGGCCTTTGGGGCAGTCTGCACCCCTGACTTTTTCCTGTTCGACGCGAATCGCCAGCTGACATATCGTGGGCAGTTCGACCGCAGCCGGCCACAAACCGTTCATACCCAGGGTAATGCAATTCCAGTGTCGGGCTCAGATATGCGCGCTGCCGCAGATGCGGTACTGGCAGGCCTCCCCGCGCCCCTCGAGCAGTTTCCAAGCATCGGCTGCAACATAAAATGGAAACCCGGAAATGAGCCTAAGTGGAGTTGACCGGCCCATCTCCTTCCAATAACACCTGTTTTTGGAAGGACAACGGGCTGCGGAGTATTCCGACAGCGTTTCCCCTTGTCTGAGAAACTATAGGTTGGGATACAGGATATCGGCGTGTTCAGCGAACACTAGACGACCTCCCATCACAAATTCGGTTCTCGATTTTGATGAGTGGCTTGGCGATTTGGCGCAAATCCAGACCGGGGTCACGACTGAGGGCAAGAGCAGGGTCCAGCGCTCGTTCCAGATTGAGCGAACCGCACAGTCGACCTACTCCTTGTTATCGCAGCTCCAGACTCACAGATCCCGAAAGAGGCAGGTATTGAGTTGCATCAGCATCGCCGACGAATATCGTGCGCTTGCCCGAATTCGTTACCCATTTTTGATTCGGCTCGCTCCAGTACTGGAAGGATCGCTGGTCCAGCTTGAGAGTCACGTGCTTGCTCTGGCCCGGCTCGAGTTCCACCCGGTCGTAAGAGCGAAGTGACCGCACCGCCTGCTGTACATTAGCGATCTCTGGGCCTGGACCTACATAAATCTGTGCCACTTCCGCGCCGGCGAACTTGCCGGTGTTCCTGATGTCGAACTCCACCGTCACTGTGCCGTCACTGTTCGGAGCGAGCTTTAGATTCGAGAAGGCGAAGGTGGTGTAGGAAAGCCCAAAGCCAAAGGGAAACTGGACCGGGATATTCATCTTGTCGTAGTAACGATAGCCAGAGAAGATTCCCTGCGTCTCAATTGAGCTGCCATCGGGACCGCCGTTGAGGCGCTCCCGATGTTTGCCGGGTGTGTCTCCGGGATAGAGTCCCTGAGGCTGACTAAAGCCCTCGATGGTATCGTCATTGTTCCTGGGCCAAGTTATTGTCGTATGACCGCTCGGATTGGCCCGCCCCAGAAGCAGACGAGCAATGGCGGTTCCACCTTCCTGGCCGGAATGCCACACATTCAGCAAAGCCTTGACGTTGGGATTGTCGATCCATTCCTTGACGACGATCGGCGTGCCGGTATTGATCACCACCACGGTGTTGGGATTTTTGGCAGCCACGGCCTCAATCAGTCGTATCTGCTCCGGTTGAATCGATGAGACGTGCACCTCAACTTGAGGATCTCCGGTCTGCGCTGAAACCTGCCTGCCTTGATCGTTCACGAAGACGATCGCCATTGCTTTGCCTTCCGCTGCCGCCGCTGCATCTGCGATGTCCCTTTCAGTGCGTGAAAGCGCAAAGCGGAAGCTTACCGGAAAACCGGCAGCCAGATCGGTCGTGTCGTAGGTAAGAGAAATCTTGTGCCATCCTACGGTGGGATTCACCGTACAGGGCACGACAGGTGCAGGCGGGCTGCTTGCGCGGGAAAACCCTTCCGGCAGATCTTCCGTATCCCCGCCGCCAAACATAGGCGCAGCGACGGCTGGCTTATCAGTAATCGCACACTGCCGGTTGCGCAATCCCTTTTCAGTGAAACCCGCATTGGTGGGAGTAACCACCACATCCTGATTGCCATAATATTGTCCCTGGTAGAACGAAATTGCGTTGCGTAAGGTCTTGTCTTCGCCATCGAGCGCGAATTTGACCTTGGCATCGGGCACGGCGCTGCTGTACTGGATGCGAAAAGCGTAAGTGTCGTCGCTGGGCACATAGAGCCATCCATCCCAGCGATAGAGCTTGCCGCCTTCCAGTTGCCCTTGTTTGGAGACGGCGGTGAAGTCCAGAGACGCGTCGACGTATTCGGGAGCCAACTCGGCTCCAGGAACTGACGAGAAACGTCGCAGGCCGCTGGTCGAATTGCAGTGGGCCGCAGGAGCACCCTCTGGCGCGGCTCCGCTCACGGGACCGCTCGACAGCACGGCGCAGAGAGAGGCCTGGCCGGTCGGAGCTCCTGCCGGGGTGAAGGTGAAGGCGGCACTGTTGCCGCTTAAAGCCTCCAGCTGCTGCAGAGGATTGATGGCATTGCGATCAGCATATCCGACCGCGCCTTCATTGTTGGGATTGGCGATCAGATACTCTGCTCCGCCACCGCTGACGGCGATTCCACGCTGCAAGTCGGCACTGCTGATGGGCAGCGCCTGATTCTCGTTCTTGAAGAGCACGGCGCCCTCTTCGGCAACCCTCTCGGCAATCGCCGCGTCGCCGTACTTCGTCCCCAACTGTGGCGCTCCTGAGGTTGGCCCATCGGGAAGCAGCGATGTTCCCGATCGGTCCCCGTTGATCCCCCCGGGATTGCTACAAGAGGTCGATCCGTTGTCGCAACCCAGCATGCCGAATCTTTCTTCCTGATAGAGCACTCGCGCCAGTGCCTGATTAAAGACCGTCAATGGCACCAAACCGCGATAGACTGCCTCGGCTAGTCCGCAGCCATTGCGTGGGCATCCCGCCCCGGGGATACCCGAGACATGCACCGCTCCGGGCATTGAGCAAGCCTCCGGCTTACCGACGACATCCGCGCAGGTGCTGCTGAAGGAATCAATCCTGCTGAAAAATCCAACACCCGGAATGGGATTCGTCGCTCCCAGATACATGTTCGATGGGTCTTCGTGGTTATCACCCTGGAGAAAGCCCAATGTGCTGTGAGCGCCACCGTAATCGGAACCGACAAAGACATTCGATTTCCATAAATCACGCAAAACGTATGTTAGCAACAGCGGATTTTCACAGGCGTAGTGAAATTCGTTCAATGGCCAAGTCTGAGTGGTTTCCCTGCCATAAGGGCTGGGTCCGGTAAGGGAGTCAACGGTCTTGGCAAGATAGGGCGAAAGCACGCCCAACAGGTTGTATGCGCACATGATCGACGAGGCGCCACCATCTCTGAGCGCCAGTTCGTAAGGCTGCAGGTACATCTCGTGGAGTGCCTGATCCTGGACGGTCAGGCTATTTGCGTCAAAGGTCCCGTTGTGTCCAGTGAAATGCTTGACTTCAGACATCAGGCCCTGCCCTTGAATGCCGTTTACCTGGGCTGCAACAATCGTGCCGTTCAGATACGGGTCTTCACCCGGAGTGTGATGACCGCGGTTCCAGTTGATGATTTCGTCGGTATCCGCCTGCGGACCGAGCAATCCGGTCACCATCAGGCTGCGTCCCTCGCGGCCTTCCATCTGCCCCACCGCATTGTCAAGCTTGAGATCGAAAGAAGCCGCCAGCATGAGCATCGAGGTCAGCCCGGTGGTCTTTCCCTTATTCGGCCCCGAGACGGGATTGAGGCCGAGTCCATCGGAAAAGCACAGCGGCATGACGCGAGGGCTGGTCACAACATTGGAGACGACATTGGCCAGATTATGGCAGGTTCCATTGTTTCTCTCAGAGGTGAGCAGCAGAGACGCATTCCTCAATTCTTCAAGCGTCGGAGGGTTGCTTGGCTCTAACTGGGCGATCAGCTTCTTCACGGTCGGCGTGTACGGCGCCGCCAGATCTTCCTTGGGCGAACTCTTGGGCGAGGGTAGCACCACGGGCAGTGAATAAGGTATTACCTGGGCGTTTACCGCTGAGGCTGCAGGCGACTTCGGCATGTAGCTCGGTGTCCGGCTCCGCTGGGTCTGTGAGAATCCCGTTCGGTTAGGAGTTTTTCCCGTTGGCTGCTGCCCGGATGCCGGAACTGAGGCCAAAAACGTGGCCAGGCAAACATAGAAAACCGGTTTTATCATTCCTGACTTGCGCACGTGCTTTCTCGCTTTCTCAACAACCGTTATTCCTACACCCGGCTCGCAGCTCGCACGACACCGCGCTCCACGCCCTCACCCTCGCCCAGAAGTCGCGCCATCATGAGTTGATGCCGACGCACTTGTTCGCAGCTGTCAGTCTGGAATGCATCCTGCGTAAGTCGCTGGCCTTCGTATTCGCTGTTGATATATCCAGTGCAACCAGCTTCAATCAGCGCCGGGATGATCTCTTCGTATGGAATGTTAGGCTCTTTCATATCTTCGGACATTTCATAGAATTTGCCGTGAATGTTGTATACATAGGGGGCGATCAGCGAGATATCCTTCGGATCGTTTTCCGGTTGGTAGTAATAGTTGGCTAAAAATCCGTATGTAAAGTCTGGCTCCCTTCCTTGTGTCTTGCCTACAACGGCATTTATTTCATCTTGTGGACGCCGTGCGCTTACTAACTCATTGACAATATCGACGATATGCGGGTCCGCTCCAGCACGGAGACAGTGATCGGTGAGTATCCGCGGTATCCTGCGGCAGAAAAGCCCCATGTCGGGCGTGAATCCGAAGTGCTTTGTACCTGTTCTGTTTATCAATTCGAGATAATCATCGATGAACTTGGACCTCAGCATCGTCGGCGCGTGAATCTCGATTGCAATCTTCACGTCGTATTTCTCAGCATGAGGAATCGCGCGCTCGATCATTTCAATTGCCGCGTCGGGAACGGGACCAGTAGTCGGACGAATGCTCCGAAAACCAAGCCGCTGAGCCAATCGCAGGTGCGAAATGAGAACATCGATCGCTTCCTGCGTGCTCATGTTACGGTGGCCACCCACCGTCGTATCAACGAACGTGTCCATGCAGGTTGGCTTCACGTTGTACTTGGCGAGCATGCGAAACCATTCATCCACCCAAGATTGTGACGGGTCTGGGTAGCCGGGAACCATCTGCTCTGGAAGCAGTTCGAGACCCTCGGCCCCGATAGCTGCCATTTCCGCGAGGCAGTCCTCAAGCGACATTGCGCGGGTGTAGAACTCCTCTTGATAGCTGTAAAGTGTCACACCACGTTTCAGTTGGGCGCCAGTTTTCATTAGGGTATCCTCATTCTTCGTGCTATTGGACCAACGTGATCCGCTTTTTTGCGTGCGCCACAAATCCTCTGGCAGGCATATACGCGGGCTTGATCATTTGGGTCACCTGCAGTTCGTGAATCCCGGGCTTAAGTCCACCCTCCTTTAGCACGGTAACAGTAGCTGGATCGCCGAATGACCAACGCTCGGTTTCCTCGCGTGTCATTTCGTCGAGCGTGTAGTCGCGCCCTCCAAATGAAACTCGAATCTGATCGGGCTTGAATTCCTCGCCGTCAACCGATATATCCAGACCAGAGATGATGGCTAGGTACACTCCACGGTAGTAAGTCTCCCGAATATTGAACTGGAACCCGATAACGTCTCCGTCCTTGCGGACATTCTTGAATCCACGGGTCATGATCATGTATTTCTCATTCATTCAAAACTCCTCCGATTCCCTAACCAAGAGAAGAGGGCGATGGGCGACCGACCCATCAAAGGTGATGAATGGCGCCACCGGCCCACCTCGGATTATTGCGACTTACTCTAGTAAACCCCTGCTCCCTCATCAGCATTTTAACAATGGCCCGCCCCGGCTTCTTCGTGGACTGAGAGGCGAGAATGGCACACTTTCCAGCTCGTCGAAGCCACAGGGCCGAAGCTGCGAAACAATCAATGCACATTCTATCCGGAGCCGCATTGAGAGGCTTCTCTCGCGATGCGGTATCACCATAGTATTTTCCCTTTGACTCGGTATGTGGACAAAGTCTAATGTGAATCAAATGGTAGGCCCCAAAGCTTGCGAAACTCGCTGCAAACAGAACAATGAGCCAAGCTTACCGCATTTGTCTTGAAGCCCAAGTCTCATATTAAGGATAACCGTTCAGGATGGATCAATCGCGAGATTTGACTGGCAAACGTGTTGCAATTGTGGGAGCTGGGCCGGGTGGGTTGTCCGCCGCCATCGCGTTTCAACGGGCAGGCCATCATGTGCGTGTTTTTGAGCGCGCGCCACAGGTTCAACCACTTGGTGGTGCAGTGCTACTGAGCCTGCCGGTGCTGTCGATCCTACGCAGTTACGGAGTGGATATCTCGCGGCTCGGTTCTTACGCTGAGGTTCAATTCCGCAATTCCAAGGGAAAACTGCGTGCCGCGCTTCCCTTTAACAAGAAGGCCGAGGAACGGGCGCAATTGCCCGGTTGGCAGTATGGCATGTTGCGATCGGACGCGTTCGAACGTATGCTCGCCGTGATCCCCGGCGATGTGATCCGGGCCGGGCATAAGTTGCTGCGCTTCGAAGAATCAGAAGATGCGATTCATCTGTTCTTCGAAAGCGGGGAGACTTATGAGGCCGACCTGCTGGTTGGAGCTGACGGCATCCGATCGACAGTGGCGCGCCAGTTATGGGGTGACCCGAACTTGTTTCATTGTGGAATTCAGGTGTGGCTGGCTTGGTGTCATTGTGACGGCGTTCCCCGTGACGTCAGTTACATCTCACACTCGTCAACGATTCAAGCCAGTTTTTTCCCGATGTTGCACAAAGGCGAGGAAGCCTTCGAATGGTGGGTAGTCGAGCCATGGAATGAGGGGGACGAGCTCAAGGAGAGCCCGCGTGATCACCTCTTGAAGAGGATTGACGGATGGTGTGATCCCTTACCGAAACTGGCCGCAGCAACGAATTTCGAATCGAACTGCTTCCGGTGGGAAATCTACAACCGCCCTCCGCTGGAAAAATGGTCACGAGGTCGCGTGGTTTGTCTGGGTGACTCTGTTCATCCCGTATCGCCTTACGCAGCCTACGGGATGGGCATGGCCATTGAGGATGGCTTTTTTCTCGCTAAGTTTATCGCAGGCAAAAACCTTGGCGATCGAGTCGCTCTCACGGAAGGGTTTTCGCGATTCGAAAGGAATCGTGTGGCGTATACGAATCACTATACGGCCCTTGCACGAAAAATGGGGAATCTCTTCCATCGCCTTCCTTGGCCGCTGCGGTCGTGCCGTGATCTGTTCTTTGACCACACCAAAGTTCTGGAAAAAATGCTGATCAAAGATTACCTGCAGAAATCAGAGGAGGAATTGATTGCCCTCGATTTGTGAACCATGTTCTGCATTCTTGATCGGCTAAACACTGGCCTGCCCGATCATTTGTACTAGCGAGATTGTTAGTGTAGCGCGGCGATGACGGGACCAGGAAAACCAGACTACTTGCACAGTTCATTTGTAGAAAACGGAGAATTTTATGTCTGAACGAATTCAATCGCGTCGCAGATTCTTGCGCTCGGTCGGCTATAGAGTGGCAGGAGCAATCGTATTACCGAAACTGTTGCGGGCCGCGGGTCCGAAACGGGATGTTGTGGACGTTCACTATCATGTGACCACCAGCTACATGCGCGCCGCCGCGAATAATGCCGGAGTCTCTGCGCTTCCTGAGTGGTCGGAGGCGAACGCGATCGAGGCCATGGACCGTGACGGCATCGCCACCTCGGTCATCTCCATGCCGGTAATGGCAACCCAGATCCCCGGCGGCGCGGAACAGCACCGAAACTATGCGCGCAGCTCCAATGAGGAGTCAGCGCGGATTGTCGGCGGCAACCCAAGCCGCTTCCGTTTCTTCGCCAGCACCGCGCTGCCATTCGTTGATGAGACGCTCGCCGAAATTGCCTATGCGCTTGACGTGCTCAAGGCCGACGGAACTTACATGTGTACCTCCTACGGCGACAAGTGGCTGGGCGATGCGGCCTTCCGGCCGGTCATGGAAGAGCTGAACCACCGCGCCGCCGTTGTTTTTACGCACCCGATGGGAGCGGCCTGCTGTACGAATCTGCAAGCCGAAGTTCCCGTTCAGGTGATTGAGTACGGAACCGACACGACGCGCACGATAGCCAGCCTGATTTTCTCCGGAACTGCCCACCGGTTCCCCCAAATCCGCTTTCTGTTCAGCCATTCCGGAGGAACCGCGCCATACCTCTTTGAGCGATTCAACACAGAAAGCCAGCAGAGAAAAGACGTGGCTCCCGAAGGTGCAATCGCTCTGATGCAGAAGTTTTACTATGACACCGCGACCTCCGCGAATCCCTACGCACTGGGTGATCTGATCAGGCTTGTTCCGCGCAGCCAGATCCTTTTCGGCAGCGATTCGCCCTGGGTAAAGCCTGGCCCACAGCTCAAAGCAATTGACGGGCTCGGATTCGACGCGGCGACCGTCGCGGCGATCCGCGGCGGGAACGCGCGGAGGCTGCTTACGGGGCTGCGCGCATAGCGCCAGTGCAGCCTGGCTGAATGGCTGAGCCCCCGCTATAGCTGCGCTGCGGGCCTTTGCCGTTTACCACCGGTCTCATAAGTGCCGCGATTCTCGTCCTGTCGGCTGTGAGATCCGCCAACAAGGCGGGGCTCATGATCCCGTGTGTCGGCGCCGATGGTTTACATGACCGGCTAAGGGAGACTCTGTGAGGCAGCTGCTCTTCCGCTGCCCTCTACACACGAAATTCAATGCCTGTGAGCTGTTCGGCTTCGCGCCAGAGGCGTTCGGCTACTTCTACATCCCTCGCACGATGCGGAATCTGAACTGCAGTGGGATAACCCTTCAATTCGCATAGGCCACTTGGGCCATAGTAACCTCCGGCTCGGGCTTCCGGAGATGTTGCCGCATAGAGAATCGGTAGTGCACCGTGCGCTGCACCCTGGGCTGCGATCGGCATGAAGAGCGCGTCAAAGAAGCGACGAAGCGAATAGCTCTTTCCGGGTCCGCTGGTCTGTATGTTCGTGATGGCGTATCCGGGATGTGCTGCGGTGGCGATTACCGGTGAGCCTGCGGTTGTCAAGCGGTTTTGCAGTTCAAACGCGAACAACAAGTCGGCGAGCTTCGATTGCGAGTAGGCCTGAACCATTGGTTTGTACAGGCGCTCACTCTGGAGGTTGGAGAAGTCGAGCTTCGCCCATTTTGTGAAAGAGCTCGCCACAATTACGATGCGCGTGCCCGGCTGCACCCGCAGTTGAGGATAGAGAAGCGCTGTAAGCGCGAATGGTCCTAGAAAATTGGTTGCAAATTGCCGTTCGAAACCGTCTATGGTTAGTTCGCGCTGCGGAACCGCCATCACACCGGCGTTGTCGATCAATAGGTCGATTGAGGCTCCCGGATAATGCAGTGCATACCACGAGGCGAAGTCATGGATACTCGCCTGCGAGGCAAGATCCAAAACGGCGGAAACTACAGTTGCCGAAGGGATTTCGCAGCGGATACGGTCAGCAGCGTCCTCTGCCTTTGCCGCAGTGCGGGCGGGAAGAACGATTTCTGCGCCTTTTCTGGCCAGTTCACGTGCTGTTTCAAACCCGATGCCGGAGTTAGCACCAGTGATAACCACGCGACGCCCCGATTGGGGTGGAATCAGATCAGCTGTCCACTTGCCAGAGGCCATGATCTGAGTGTATTCCGTCTCTATATCGAGATCATCTCTGATGTCCGTTCGTCTCCGATGGTCGACGACTCCACAGCAGCCTTGGAGCCGCAAAGGTAACCGGCGTTACAGGACACCGCCCGATCAGGCTGATGAATCTCGTGTGATTACCCAGGGAGGCCTTCGCTATCGAATAACCACCATCGTAGGACATGCTCAAGAAAGCTCAGAAGGCGCTGCGTGCGGTGACCAGTTCAGCGAAGCGCCTGCAAGAACGATCAAGGCGGCTTGTGCGAAAGGCGCAGCTTGACTCCTGCATTCACAGCATGGAAAATGCTCGGGGGACGATTTCCATGCATCTCAAAGGCTTAGACCTCAATTTGCTGGTAGTGCTGGACACTTTACTGGCGGAAAAGAATATTACTCGTACAGGCGAGCGGATTAACCTGAGCCAGTCCGCAACCTCGGGCGCACTGGCACGATTGAGAGAATTTTTCGGAGACCCGCTGTTGATTCAAATTGGGCAAAGGATGGAACTCACTCCGATGGCCGAGAAGCTTGCGCAGCCGGTCAGGGAAATCATCCTCAAGGGAGAATCCCTTCTTGACAAGAATCAGGGTTTCCGCCCGGAGACTTCGACTCGAACCTTTCGCCTGAATATGTCCGATTATGCGGCTGCCGTCATCTTGACCAAGGTGCTGGGACGATTACGTGAACTTGCTCCACAGGTGCGTTTTGAGATTTCTTCGATCGTCGACGAGCCGACCATCGACTACCTGGACCGGGGATATCTGGACTTGATCATTGGTCCTACCGAGCACACATCACCGTTGCATCCGTCGGAGAATCTCTTCGATGATCAGGCTGTCGCCGTAGTTTGGTCCGGCAATAAGAATGTGCAACACGAGATGACGCTTGAAAGCTATCTATCTCTCGGTCATATCGTCGCACGGTTCGGCAAGATTCCCGGTTGGGCGTTCGATGAGGTTTTCATTGCGCGGTCGGGATATCAGAGGCGCATTGACGTTGTTGCTTCCTCTTTCAGTATGCTGATCAATCAGGTCATAGGAACCCAGATGGTTGCTACTCTCCATGAACGCTTCGCTCGGTACTACGCTCAGTATCTTCCGATCAAGATTTTCCCTGTTCCGATTCCGATTCCACCCTTCAAGATGAAAATGCAATGGCATCGCTTCCACGACAGCGATGCGGGGATTCAGTGGCTGCGGCAGGTTTTGCGGGAAGGTGCGGAAGGACTTGGGCCGCTGGCATGCAGCGCAGGTTCGAGAAAAAGCGGCCCAGGCAAATAACCACTGAAAACAACCAGCGACCGCGTCAAGTGCGGCCGAGAATTCTCTTGCATAGAGCCTGGTGTGCCTCCACCATGGGGAATCCTGGATCGTCACAGAAAAAGTGCCCTTCCCACTCGCTGGACATAAAGCCTGAATATCCCCCCTCAACAAACACAGGGAGAATCTTCTCATATGGAATCGCTGACTCGCTGCCATTCTCATCGAAGTGATAGAACTTGCCGTGAATATGGACCACCTGCGGCATGATCTCAAGCCAGGCGCGAGGATCCTGCCTGCTGAAGAGACCAAATACAATGAAGCATTCCGCGATGTCTTCCGGACGGAAACCTGCCTCACGGGCTTTGGCCTCGAAAATCTGAATCTTCCCATGAGGATTCTTCGGATCGTCGTCCTGCATCCAGAGTTCCTGCACTATGGCAATCAAACGCTCCGGCAAGCCGAGCTTACGGAAATAGTTGATGAAGGCCGGCGAAATCCGCCACGCAGTTGAACCGAAATCCGGAATAAAACCCAGATAGGGCGAGTTCACCTGGCCGTACATCTCCCGGTACGTCTGCACGTTCGGAGAATTGACCTTCTCGGGAGCATGAATTTCTAGACCCAGCTTGACTTCCAACCGTTCGGCCAGGGGGAGCAGACTACGAATCACATCGGGACCTGCGAGAAATTGATAACGCGCAACCGGGAATCCGAGCTTGGCCGCGGCATGAATCTGCGCCTCGTGATAGGCAAGAGATTCTTCCGGCGTCATGGGCTTGTCCGGGCGGATCAAACTGTCGGCCTGGATGCCGAGACACGACTGTTCAAGGCCAAGCTTGGCCATCAGGTTTCTGAAATGCCCTGCAAATTCGTCGCTGATGGCCGGAAATCCGCGTATGCTCTGAAAGCCCACGACTTCGACGCCCGGTCCAAGATTCAGTTCCGCAACCCGTTCCAGCAATTGATCCAGCGAATACTGGCGTCCGTGATATTCGTTGGTAAAGCTAAAAAGGGTACATCCAAGACGAATACCATTCTGCTTCGACATGCCAATCTCCTGTAGCCGTGCGTTCCCTTATACGACGGCAAGTTGCTTGGTGCATTCGGTGAGCCGATAGAATCCCGGAATATATGGAGGTTTGATCCCCACCGTCGCGGTGACCTTATGCTGAGTTCCGGGCTGCAGTGTGTTTCCGCTTACGTGCAGATACGCGGAATCGAGCACGAACCACCACTCCTCCGGGTGTTGGCTCAGCTCATCGAGCGCAAAGGTCTTTCCGTTCACCTCAAATTGGATGGCGTCTCGTGCAATGGACTGGCCATCAATCTTCAATTCGGCGATGCTGACCGTGGAAAGCGGTAAAGACCGGTACCACGGCAGGCGAATATCGAGGTCGAATCCACTTTTGGTGCGGCTTAAGCCACCGTCAGTAATCACTCGGGTTACAAACATCGGAGGTTTCCTCCTGTATCCTGTCGGCGAGCAAAACGCTCCATCGCCTTATGCTCGCCGGCTTGATCAATAGCCTCACTTGCCGAACTTGATGATTGGCCTTACTCTCGTTCAGTGTCTTGCCTACGAAAGTTCGATCGTCTTGCCTGTCTCGGCGGACTTGTAAACCGCTTCGAGAATCTGCGTAACCACAAATGCCTGTTCAGGCATTACCACTGGATCGGTATTGTTCACAATGGCGTCGAGCCATATCTTCAGCTCCGCATCGCCAACGCGCCAGGGATCGCCGCCGAAATCGGCCGGTCCGGGACCGCCCAGTTCCCTCGGCGCGATATCGACCAGTTCTCCATTGCGCGCCGTGTTGAAGACCGCCCTGCCTGTACCATTCACAGGCGTAGTGGGCGCGCCCGCGCCTTCGCCTACCAGCTCTGCGCCCGCCTTCGTCCCGCACAGCATGACAGTTCCTTCGCGGTCCTTCCGGATATTCAGCGCCCAGGAGGCCGCAAGATTGATCGTCGCCCCGTTCTCCATCTTGATGAACCCGAAAGCGGAATCCTCGACCTCATAGGTCTTGGGGTCCCAGGGACCAAAGAGATTTCCTTCGTAATTGTCTTTCATCTTCTGAAAGACCGCCCCGGTTACCTGCTTGGGCTTGTAATTGTCCATTGTCCAGAGCGTGATGTCCAGAGCATGCGTGCCGATGTCGATCAGCGGACCGCCGCCTTGCTTGGATTTGTCCGGGAAGACGCCCCAGGTAGGGACGCCCTTGCGGCGCACCGCCTGCGCCTCGGCATAGTAGATATCACCCAGGTCTCCGGCCCGGCATGCCCGGTACATGTTCTGAACGTCCCTGCGGAAGCGGTTTTGGTAGCCAATAGTGAGTTTCTTGCCCGCGCCCTTCGCGGCGTCGAGCATCTTCTTCGCATCTGCCGACGTTACCGCCATCGGTTTCTCGCAGAGCACGTGCTTACCGGCTAGCAGAGAGTCCACCGTCAACGCACAGTGCAAGACGTTGGGGGTCAGCACGTGAACCATGTCGATCGACTTATCTTCCAGCATCTTCCTGTAATCGACATAGACCTTTGCGCCTTTGCTTCCGAACTTGGCCGCGGCTTCTGCAGCACGCTCTTCGATAATGTCGCAGCACGCTACAAGTTCTAAGCGTTCCTTGGCTTTCGCTATGGCGGGGAAATGTTTGAGGTTTGCAATTCCTCCGCAACCGATGAATCCAACTTTCAATTTGTCCATTCTGTTCTTCTCCAGATCAAATCAGTAGTTATACCGCCGCGTCTCGCCTAAGCTTGAGATCGACGGCAATCGCCGCGTATTGTTGATCGAGCTTGTAAGCCCACAAAATGATGCCTGTCACACATAACAACGCAAGAGGAATGGTAAGGAACATTGACTTGATTGCGAATAGTGCAGTGGTTGATTGCACATCGGCGCCGCCCACGTAGCCTGCCAGCCCTAAGATCCATCCCACAAGCACATTGCCGATTCCGATGGCGATTTTCATGGCTAGAACCATCACGCCGAACGCCAATCCGTCCGCGCGTACCCCACTCTTCCATTCCCCGTATTCGATGGTGTCGGCAACCATCGCAAACAGGGTTCCAACCAGAGGCGACGCTCCAATTCCCCTGATCACGGTGCCGGTCGCAACCATCGCAAAGCTCGTCGGGGCCAGATAAATCATCGCCTGCCCGAGGATCGCAACCCCAGTTCCCAAAAGGGCCGTATTGCGCTTTCCAATTTTTCTTATCAATGGGCCGCACGAAACCATGCCGACGATAAGCGTGATCTGGTACATGGTCATCAATGGCCCGAACTGGTCCACGTTATGCAAAAAATACCGGCAATAGTAGAGGTTTGCTCCCAGTAACCCCATCATTAAAAACAACACAACGGCAAGCCCCGCTATCAGCAGCCAATACTTATTGCGCATCAATGAAGCTATGGCAAGCCTGATCGGCACCTGCGCCTTGTGAATCGAGGCCGGCGTGACACGCTCTTTGGTAAAGAAGAAACACACCAGGAGAAGGACGGTTGTAATCGCGCCGAATACGAAAAATGCGTTCTGCCATCCCCGTGCACCGCCTCCGAGAAACCGCACCAGCGGCAGCGTAATGGCAAACGAGACCAGTCCGCCTGTCATCGCCAGCGACATGCGGGTCAAACTCAGGGTTGTCCTTTGGTTCTGGTGGGGCGTAATCAATGGAAGCATCGCGCTGTACGGAACATCGATGGTCGGATAAATAATGGTCAGCGCCAGATTATACGTAATAAACGCATAAATAACTTTGCCAGTTGGCCCCAATGCGGGGGCCGTGAACAATAGAACCGCACTTATTCCGAGAGGAACCGCCATCCATAAGAGCCAAGGCCTGGCCTTGCCGAAACGACTGTGCGTGCGGTCAACCAGCAATCCCATCGCAGGATTCAGCAAATCGAAGACCCTGGAAAACAGCATGAATGTGCCGACTGTGGCTGCTGCAATTCCTGCAATATCGGTATAAAAGAACACCATGAAAGTGGTCGCGGGATTGAATATCATCATTTCCGCAAAGCCGCCCGAACCGTAGGCGAGGGTTTCGCCAATTGTCGATCGGCTCACATTCTTCGATATCGGGTTGGCCGAGACAGCCGTTTCCTCATGCATTGATGTTTTTCAGTCTCAATTAAAGCCGAAGTGTATCCTAGTCGCAGAATCGTTGTGAAATGGTTTGAATGGATGGGGGGTATCGGCACTGCGGATGCCGGCTTACAACTCATAAACGTCTGCAGGCCTTCGGTTCTCGCCCATCACCGTGTAATTAATTACGGTGCCGCCAAGATCGATTTCTACCACATAGCACATGGGAGTATTTCTCTCACTCTCCTTAGAGACTCGAGTTTCAATATGTGCCGTATTCCCGAGTGGCTTCAACCCATGCTTTCAGCAGATCCCATTTGCATCCCTGCAGCTCTCCGATGCTGGGATACATGATGAATCCGCCTCCACAGCCGACCTCTTGGCATACGCGCTTGGTGTGCCGCTCAACTTCGCTTATCGTTCCACCCCATAGCAGGGAAACGGGCATCCCACCAACTATGCACATCGTATCCCCGAGCATCTCCTTGGCTTTGAACAGATTCGTATCTTGGAACTGCCCGATGATTTTTCCCTTGGGAAGCTCCTGCAGATACTTCAGCCTCTGATCCCAAACGCCTTCTAACGATAGATACGGAGTGATGCCGTTCTCAATCAAACGGAAGACGATGGTTTTCAACTGCGGCCAGTAGAAACGCTCGAAGTCCATCAAGGAAATAAATCCGTCGGAACCGCGATTGGTGGCGATATGCGCGTAGTTCGCGTTTCTGACGCGCGAAACCTGCACCGAGTGTTCGATAAAAACGTCAATGATACGCTCTTCGGCGGCGAGCAGTTTTTCGGGGCAGCGCCGCATATCAAGAAAGATGCCCTTCATGCCGCGCAGTGAGTTCCCGATAAGATCGAAGGGGGGCCAGATAGTAGCGCCGTTGTAGAAGGGAATCCCTGGAAAACCGAGCTTTTCCAGTTGCGCCGAGCACTCCATCAGGTGGCTTATCCAGCGCGCATTCGATGCGCCCGCGCTTTCAAGCGCCCGCAGCGCTTTGACAACGGGCGGCAAGGTGAAAATCATGGCTCCCTGCAGAAATCCAAAATATCCGCTGAGCGAAAAGCTCGCGGGGGGCAGCATGGCCAGGCCTTCAAGCTCGCTGAACATACGAGGCAAGAGCTTGCGAATGGCGAAGTCCGACGGATCTCGCAAGAGTTCGTCGTATTCCGATGCCTTCATGAACTCCTGTTCGTGCACCTGAAAGGAGTCGTCGTCACCGATGCCGTGTCCTGGCCACAGGACCATGCGATCGCCGAGTTCCAAGCTGATTCCCGGCGCCAGGGGCATGCCCATCGCTGCATCCGGCTGCAACTCCAGAACGGCGCGCTCCAGGACGGGAATTTCGCGCTCGGGATGCTCGTAGAGCTCGCGCTTGGTGCATCCCGCCAGCTCCGACATCAGGTTACCGAATGTGGCTACAACCGGAATGGCATCGGGCCGCTTTAGTTGAACTGCGTCTTCGAAGCGCTTCAGGCGTTTGGCGAAGAGATCTGCTGCATTCTGCGGCTTGGCGCCTGGCGCCGATTTATCCAGCGTTTGCATCCTGTCTCTTTTCCTCTGGCAGGAAATCGTAGTAGCCCTTCGCTCAGAATACCGGGGCGTTGGCGGCTTCTTTTGAATTGAAAAAGCGGACCCAGAAACTCAATCGGTCCTTGTCTGCTACGGGCATGGCGCCCGTGTCTGATCCAATCTCGATGGTGAGTCCCGCGCCGTCGGCGGCGGCAGGCCACTGCGGCAGGCCCGCGCCATTGGGATCGCCGCTGCTGGCGAAGTTCTTCAGATAAGAGGAAGCCAGTTCCAAGACTTTGAAGTCCGCCGGCTCGTAAGGCCGATCGAGCAATTTCAAATTCCTGAAGAAATACGGAATCTCGCCCGTATGAAATGCTCCAAACTCCGGATGCTGCGGCCAGGGAATCGCCCGATCGAAAAAGTACGTGTAGACCGGGGAGTGATGGTTTTTGGCGCGCTGACAGGCCCATACATAGGCGGAGGCGCGTTCACGATCGCGCGTGCTCAACTCCATCATCTTCCGGGCCTCTTCCACATCCTTGGCCGGATAAAGCTTTAAAAACTCCGGCGTCATGGATCCGTATATCTTTTGCGCGGTCTGTTCGTAGTCCGCGACCCTGGAAATAGTGGAGGCAAAAAGAAGGCCGTCGTTCGCCATGTTGCCGGTCATGATGGGAACATCGTTATCCACGCCCTTCTCGCTCAGCTGGTCTGGCGTCGCAGGCAGAATCCAGCCGTCCAGAATTGGGGACCAGCGCTCCTCCGAAAAGAATGCGGTCTTCGGCAACAAATCCGCGGCGGGCATGGCGCGAAGCTCTTTGATGGACGTCGCGTGACGGCTGGCGGCAAACTTTACGCCGGTTGCCTCTGCATCGGCCAGCGGCATAAGAGGGAGGCCGGCGACGCCAATGCCGCTGTTGGCGACAGCGCGCGAGAACAATCCCGCCGCCAGGGGCGATGCGATCAGATCCTGCACGCTGAAGGCGCCCGCCGACTGCCCCCAAATCGTAACGCGCGCGGGATCGCCGCCAAAGTTACTTACATTTTCATTAACCCAGCGCAGTGCGGCGATTTGATCCATCAGGCCGTAGTTGCCTGAGCTGTGATGTTGCGATTCTGAGGTCAAATCGGGGCGCGCCAGAAAGCCAAAGACGCCCACGCGGTAATTGATCGTAACCACCACAACTCCCGTTGCAGCCAACTGCTCCCCGTCATAAATTGCGATGCCGCCCGATCCTCCGCCGAATCCGCCGCCGTGAATGAAAACCAGGACAGGCAACTTCGCGCTTGTTCCGAGCCGTGGCGTCCAAACATTCAGGTAGAGACAGTCTTCGCTCAGTTCATTTTGCGTCATGAACTCGCTTGTCCATGGCAAATGCTCTTTCTCCGTGACCTGCATGCAGCTCGCACTTAGCCGGTTGGCCTTGCGCACATCTTGCCAGGGCTTGGCCGGCTGGGGCGCGCGCCAGCGCAACTCGCCCACCGGCGGAGCGGCGAAGGGAATTCCCTTGAACGAGACGGTCTTTGTCTTATCGCTAGCGACGCCAGATACTTTTCCGGACACCGTATTCACAACAACTTTCTGCGCCCGGAGCGGTTTGGTCAGGGAAGTAAGTCCGACAAGGAGCAGAATTCCCGTAACTATCAAGACCTTACTCATCAAGTAATTCTCCTCGCCCGTATCTCGATGGCCTGTGCACCGCATGTGTTCAGGAGACACCATGGCTCAAAACTGCACTCTTTTGCGGCAGTTTATAGCGGTTCTCCAATTGGTGTAGAGCGGAACCGATGCGGTCAAGTGGCGTTTTCCCTTAAGAAAACGCCACATTGCTCGATCCAAAGACTCCACAGGAATTGGCGAACCGCCTTAGAAAGTAGTGCAGCGTCACCGAGAAATCAACCCTGCGCCGCAACTGGCTCCGGTTTGATGATGGTTCCATACTTCTTGTGCGCCTTGGTCAACTCGCCTATCGCTTTAAAGTACTCCTCGGCTTCCTTGCTGCCGTAATGGCTGCTAAGCCAGGCCACGTGATGAGCGTCTCCCTCATGAGAAAATCTCGGCACCCTGGCGTCCTGCTCATTCCACTTCACCTTCATTTTGCCGCCCTCAATGACGATTTCGCCGCGGACCGCGCAGCAGGGGCAGGCTACATGAGGAAGGTCTTCGTGAACGTGCAGAATATTGGCGTGACAAACGGGACACTCGACGCCGCTCTTCTCTCCGAGATACGGAACGTCTTCAATGGGCATGTTCATGGCATTGGCTACGTTCCGGCCAAGCTGGCGACACCGGGCGAGCGCCCTTTTGAAAAATTCGATTCGCGGGGGCTGCTGACCCCAGGCGGTGTACCACTGATCGTAGGGGATGTCCGTGCCGCGAGTTTTGTAGGTTACCGGAGTCATGTCGGTGCGATCCCAGAGGTTGAACTCGCGGATGGCGCAACTGTTGATCTGGATGCGGTCCACAACTTTGCGGGTGTGCTGCATAAAGATGTCGATCGATGGCAGATTCAAGCTGGTCCAGCCGTCGTAGCCCGATCCGCCGATTCCGATGATCCCACCCACGCGGGTCTTCTTCAAGATGTCCATGTTCTTGCCAAAGACGTGGTTCATCTTCTCGTTAATGGCGTAAAAATAGGCATTGGCGCGCACATGGAAGCAAGGGACACCGACGATCAGGGCACAGTCTTCCACGCAGGTCTTTTCCAAGATCCATTCCACATCGTCTTTGTGGACGCAATTCCCGGATTTGTCGCACGCTCCGCATCCGGTACACGGAAAGACCTTGAGCGCCTGAGCGCGAATGATTTCCATAGGGACGCCAAGCTCTTCGGCGCCCATCGCGGCCTCTTTTAGAAATATCTCGCTGAAGCCATTGACCCTTCCGCAAGACAACCCGATGATCTTCTTCATTTCATCCACTCCGCATTATCATTTTCCGCCGACATTCCTCTTTCGAGAGATGCCGGCGCAGGCATGTCGCAGCGTTACGCCGCGAGAGTTAATTCTTTCTTCGCTCTGGCGTAGGACATCACCGGCATATAGGAAACCCGCAGGGTCTCAACGATCTCCACCTGATGAACGCCCGGTCTTAATCCGCCTTCTTTGGGAATGGTAAGGGTCGCGAATTCGCCGAATTCCCAATAATCGTTGTATTCGACTTCCATTTGTTCATAGGTGTAGGTCTTGCCCCGCACCGTAAACAGATTTTTCACGCGTGGATACATGACTCCATCGACCGTGACGTCAAAGCCTTCCACCATCGACAGTCCAAGGTGTCTGTAATAGCCAATCCGCACGTCAAACTGGAAGCCGGTGACACGGCCGTTCTCCACAACGTTCTTCAGGCTGCCATCGCCAATGAGATGTTTTTCTAGCATCGAGAATTCTCCTTCCGCTATTTCTGGTCAATAAGCTTGGCGAGCATACGTTGAAAGCGCCGGACCTGCTCCACGCTGTCCACCGGGTAGGCGTCCTCAATATGCCGATTTCCTTCGTACTCGGCGGAGATATAACCGTCGTAGCCGGCCTTGGAGAGTACGGGAACGATCTTGTCATAGGGAATGCTGTATTCCTCACACTCCTCGGTCATCTCATAGAACTTGCCGTGGATGTGACGCATGGCGCCGGCGACCTCCGCTAGAGTGGCGGGATCGGACCAGACATAGTGGCCGGCGGTGCGCGCCAAAGCAATATCGATGTCATTGCCGCCAAGTTTCGTCACTTCGTCGAGCAGGGCGGGGATGTTGTCGTGGTTGTCGTAACGCTCGACGATCATCCTCACGAAACGCTCCTGGGCGCCATTTCTGATGCAGCGCTCATAAACGACGCGCGGGAAGCGCTCGACAAAGATGCCCATATCGGGAATGATGCCCAGCTTGTCGGTTCCCATCTTGTAGGCCACCTCGAGGTGCTTCTGAATCCATTCATGTTTGATGAACCAGGGAGCATGCACTTCGATGCCAAGCCAAATGCCGTGATCGCCCGCGATGGGCGCGCAGGCCTCCATCAATTCCGGCGTACAAACGACGAGCATCCGGATACACTTGGCGCCGATACGCGCCGCGTGCTTGATGTCGCGTGTGACATCGGCGATCATCTCCTCCATTGTCAATAAGCGGTGCTTGTAGCGTTTGGTATCGAGAAAGGCGCAGTGGCAGCTGGGCACGGTCTTGTATTTCCGCATCCACTCATGCCATTGCTCGTAGAAGCTATCCGGCAGATTCGGAAATCCTGGCATCATCTGTTCGGCCAGCGACTCGATGCCGTAGGCGCCTTCGGCCGCGGCGGCGGCGATGCATTGCTCCAGCGTCATTTTGCGCAGGAAATACTCATCCTGATAGCTATAAAGGCTCACGCCCCTTTTGACTGCGCTCATATATTCATCCCCTCCAACAGTTGCCCTCTTGGTTCACCAGGGCATTTAGGCTCAGTTTCATCGTTGCCAGATCCCGGTGCGGCGGCTATTTGCCTCCGCCCAATGGAGCCGCCCACAAATTTCTAATCATCATCTGCTGCCGGCGAACCTGATTCGAGGCCGCAAACGGGCTCCGGTCCCCTTCGTACTCGCTGGAGATGTATCCGGAGTATCCGGCCTTGGCCAGCACCGGCACAATCTCGCTGTACGGAATGCTGTTCTCATCAGACAAATCCTCCGCCACTTCGTAGCATTTGGCGTGGATGTGCACGGTATACGGAATCAGAGCCTTCAATTGCTCCACTTCGTTCCGTTCCCGAGTGGAATAGGTCAGGTGATACACCAAGGCGGTCAGAAAAGCGCCCTGCATGCCGCCGCCCATGGCTTCAACCTTGTGCTTGACAGTCTCCTCGTCAACGAGGTTCTCTCGCGATTCGTAGACATAGTCGACGATTTCCTGCGACACACCTCTGCCTAAGAAGACTTCGGGGCTGAGCGAAGCTGGCGGATTGCGGACAAAGATACTCATGTCGGGAACGAATCCGAGATAATGGGTCTTCCGCTTATCGATGTACTCGATCGTCTGCTCTAACCAGTCCGATTCCATCAAAAACGGAATGTGGAGTTCTTCTCCCATCCTGACATCGTACTTTTCGGCAAGGGGAAGGAGCTTGTCGTAAATCTCAAACGGCGTAATTCCTTGCCAGGCCGTCTTCTTGGAGATGTTTCCAGAAACACCCAGTGCCGCTGGCCACGAGCTGCCCAATCCGCGGTAACCTTTGCATCCCAATGTGTTGGCCAGTTTCAGGTCCATTTCGATCAGATCCGCGATCTCCTGGGCGCTAAGCGCGCGATGCTTGAAGAGTTTTGTATCGGCGCCGCCATCGAGTGCAATGGGAGTGAGCTGATACTTCTCCAGCCAGCCGAACCACTTCTTCAACCATGCCTTGGGCGGTTTGGGATATCGGGGGACGATCGCCTCGGGCAAGAACTCGAAGCCCTCTGCGCCCATGTCGGCCAGATCAGCCAGGCAATCCTCCAGCGTCATCGTCCCCGTTTGCAGATCCCCGTTGTAAGAATAGAGGGATGCGCCCAGCTTGGGTTTGCTCGCGGGCGCCGGATCGGCCGCGCCGGGCATCAGAACCAGCTTATCCTTGAAGGTGTAGCTGACCGGGTTGAACGGCATGTAGGAAATCCTGAGTTTGACGGTGACTTGAACGTCGTGCATGCCGGGCTGCAAGCCTCCCGGCTTGGCGACGTACACCGTGGCGGGTTCGAGCCATTCCCAGTGGCGATTGCCTATCTTTGCCATCTGATCAAAGGTGTAAGTCTGGCCGCCAATCGCGAAGCGGATTTTGCTCTGGTCGAAGGCGTCTCCGTCGACCGTTACCTCGACGCCTTCAACCAGCGACAACGCAACCCCGCGATAGTAACAGCTCTTGACAAGCAATTGAAATCCGCCCGGCCCGCCTTCTCCGGGAGTGTTCTTGAATCCCCTTTGCAGGATGTTGTATTGAATTCCCATTTGTTCTCCTCCAGATTTCAGCGGCGGCCGCTGGTAGCACAGCAGCGCCGCGACGGATTATACCCACCAGGCGGCGCCCGGTTTCTCCGTGATCACTGCTTCCTGCAAGAGCGCCACCGCTTTGCGCAGCCCTTCTTCGGCCGACATCAGACTATCCTCGTGCTCGATCGACATGACGTAGTCATAGCCGACCATGCACAGCGTGGAAATGAAGTCCTTCCACCACTCGACGCCGTGGCCGTAGCCGCAGGTGCGGAAGATCCAACCGCGATTGATTTCGTCGGTGTAGGGCTTGGTATCAAGCACTCCTGTTCGAGGAAGATTGGCCTCGTGGATCTTCGAATCCTTGGCGTGCACGTAGAAGATAGCGTCGCCCAGAATGCGGACCGCGGCGATGGGATCGATGCCCTGCCAGAACAGATGGCTGGGATCGAAGTTGCAGCCCAGCGCGGGGCCCGCGATGGTGCGCAGCTTGAGCATCGTCTCCGGGCTGTGGACCAGGAAGCCGGGGTGCATCTCGAGAGCGATCTTCACGCCGTGATCGGCGGCGAAACGCGCGCGCTCCGTCCAGAAGGGCGCTGCCACTTCCTCCCACTGCCAGCGCAGCACGTCAAGATACTCCGGCGGCCAGGGGCAGGTCACCCAGTTCGGCGCCTGGGCCGTTGGCGAGTCGCCGGGGCAGCCGCTGAAATCGACCACGACGGGCACGCCCAACTTTTCCGCCAGTAGAATCGTGTCCCGATTGACCTCCTGGTCGTGGCGCGCTTTTTCCCGCACGGGATGCAACGGATTGCCATGACAGCTTAACGCGCTGATGGAAAATCCGTGATCGTCCAGCCGCTTCTTGAACTCGATGAGTTCTTTCTCCGACTGCAGCATGGAGAGCTTGCAATGCGGGTCGCCGGGATAGTTGCCGGTTCCAAGTTCCACTGTGCGCAAGTTGAGCGTCGCGAGTTTCTTAAGCACGTCCTCCAGCGGAAGTGTGCCCAACAATGCCGTAAAAACTCCGATCTTCATTCTCGTTCTCCCCGTTTGGCCGCCTCGACAGGCGCATGATTGCGCGATTCATAAAACGCGATATTTGAAGTCGCGGAAACTCACTATTCCCGATCCTGCTGCATACATTGCAGGCCGCAGACTTAATAGCTCTCCTAGCGTGTTTGTGTTGTATCCGGAAGTCTCGAAGCGAAGGCCATGGCGATTCCAAACGACCCCGTCCATGCTGTAGTACATGCTTACAATGTTCCGGTTGTTCTCGATCTTGAGGTGAAACCGGCGACCTTTCGGAGCTGGTTCTCGCCAGAAACTCGGTTGGCCTGCAGAGTAAGTCGTCATTTTCTCGCCGTCGATACCCATGCCAAGAAATGCATTTCGGCTGTAGTAGAGAAGGAAGCCGCCTTGTGCGCCTTTGCTAACCTCCACTTCCACACTCACTTCGTAGGCCGGATCGCCGACTAGGCAGGTTATTGGAGAACTGTCCCTCGGCGACTTCCCCTTACCCTCCAAACCCAATGTATGATCGGCGTAGCTCACTCTCATGCTCTCGTTCGCTTCAGGGCTGTGGAAGGTCCACTGCCGACCGAACCTGTCTTCGCTGAAATCATCGGAAAGAGCAAAACCATGCGGACTCGGTTTGCCTCCGAGCGGCTTGGGAATTGGTTGGGAAAGGTCGTCGCCTTTCGTGCGTGGCCAGCCATCCACTGTCCACTCGATGGGCTCCATGAGTGTCTGCCGGCCTAACGTCCTGAAGCCATTCTCGTAACCGTGATATACCATCCACCAGTCGCCAGCCGGTCCCTCAACCAGCGTTGCATGACCCCGGGACCACCAGGCCTCCGCGTCGCTCCTGGTGCGTATGAGAGGGTTATGTGGGCAGTTCTCCCAAGGCCCGCGAATAGACTTCGAACGAGCTGCAACAACCATGTGCCCGGTGGAAGGTCCACTGGTGCCCCCTTCCGCGCAGATCAGGTAGATGTATTCCCCGCGCCTCACCAGCTTCGGACCTTCCAATGCAAACGCTTCTACGATCCATTCATCCGGATATCTCCATCCGTCGTAGGCATGCTCAACTGGACCATCTGTTGAAAGACCATCATCGGCCAGGCGCACGCGGCTAACTCCACTGAGGAACAGATAGCGTTTCCCATCTTCCCCGACAATGTGCCCTGGGTCGATATAGCCGGAGATATTAAGAGAGATCGGTGCGCTCCAAGGCCCGTTGATATTGTCCGCATGGATAACATAAATCCCGGAGTTACCGATCAGACCGGCAGAGATCGCGGAAGGAATGATCGGGATGTAGATGAAGTAACGACCTGCATGTTTGCAGAGATCTACGGCGAACACCGAACCAATGGGGTGGTTCAGGGCTGGCTTCAGAGGGGTCCAATTCACCATGTCCCGCGAGTGCCAGATAATGAGTGCCGGATCAGACTCGAAACTTGAGAAGGTCATATAAAAGTCGTCGCCATCCTTGAGGATTGTTGGATCCGGATGGTCTCCTGACATGATGGGGTTGAGATAGCGGCCGTCCCCGAGGTCGGCTTTTCGTTGCCCCTCGAAGCCCTTCCCCCATTTTTCGCGCTTTTCAGGCATCTTCTCGCACGGCTCAATAGCCCCTGAGGCCAGCACCGGCGCCGTCGTAGCGGCCATGCTACCCAGAACTCCGCTCTTCAAAAGCCAACGTCGCGAACGAATAGTCAAATCTTCTTCCAATCTGTCGATTAATCTTAGGTCCGCGTCGAACCGTTGTCGCTAATCACTCTGTTTGCAAACATGGGGCCTTCCTCCCGAGGCAAACTTTTCACGATGAATGATGGGTGGCGCCGGAACGAACAAAGTCGGCATGATGATTCTGCCAGGCTCACGGGCGAACGCCCGCGAGCCTGGCTGAGTTGAGGTTAAAAGCTCAGTTTCAACGCAAACTGGAAGGACCTTGGGAACAATCCGAAGTCCGTGCTGGTGATTTGTCCGAAAGTCGAGGGGCTGCTGACGCTGTTTTGCGGATTCGAGAAGTTCGCCGTATTGGAGAGGTTAAAGCACTCCGCCCGGAACCGGAGCTTCATGTTCTCTTTCAGGTCGAAATCCTTGAAAGCCGCGAAGTCGAATTGGCGAATGTGGGGTCCAAACAACTGGTCCGTGCGTTCGCTGCCCAGCGTGAAGTAGGTCGAGACGTTAGGTGTCAGGAGCGACAGCGGATCGACGTACGCGGACGGATTCAACCAGTTGGAGATCGACTTGTTGGCCGCATAGTAGCCCTGGCCAGCGACCGTGTTCACCTTCATGCTGTAATTCGTATCGCCATAGGCGCCACCCGGTTTATTGGCTGTGACAACCGTGAACGGCAGTCCGGTCTGCCAGTACCCGTCGGAGCTGAGCGTCCAGCCCTTCGCCAGGACAGACCCCGCGCCATTGAGATTCTTGCCGAACGGGACATCGTAGGTCGCCGTATAGCCCAGCCGGTCCTTGATGTCGTAGTCGGAGTTGCCGTAGTCATAGTTCCAGTTGAAGCGCCACATGGCAGGCGCACCGCTGCTCCCGACGCCGGACCAGTTGTCCATGCCATGGGCCCAGGTGTAGTTCGCGTTCACATGCAAGCCGTTGGCAACGCGCCGTTCCAGAATGACCTGCATTGCGTTGTAGTTGGAGGTTCCCTCGGGAGTCCAATATTCCATTTCCGCGACGCCCGGCAGCTGCGTGGAATAGTACCTCGTGGTGTATGGAGTCGGTGGTGCCCCGTTCGACCCGGGCGCCCAAGTGATCGGAACATCACCTTCGGCGTCGGGTTGCGGGTAGTTCGGGTCCCAGCTACTGAAGTTTGTCTGATGGCGCCCTACAGAACCGACGTAACCCAGGGTAATCGCATTGGCGCCGAATTGCCTTTGCAGAGTGAGGTTATACTCCTGCATGTAGGCTGTGGCGTAATTCAATTGCTTTCCTTCAGCTGTGACAAGTGAACCATTCCCAATCGCAGCGTAGGTAGCAGCCTGGCTATAGATAATCGAGGGGTCAATATACGCGGGCGCGATCGGCGGACCAATGCTTGGCGTGCATCCGGCGCCCACAGGCCCTCCTTCGCAGTTGATGCCCACATTATTCGGAAGGTTGAGGAGGATGAGTGAATTGGAGACGTCACTCGGATAATAGATTAAGCTGTACCCGCCGTGCATCACCCACCCGTGGCCGAGCTGTGCGGCAAAGCCAAAGCGCGGGGCAACGTTCCCGTACTGAGTTTGGACGCCGCCGTTGGCGCCGACATTGTAGCTGAGCGTGCCGAAGTCGAAGTTCGAGAGCTTGTCTTTGGTTTCGTTAAGGGGAGTGTAGACGTCGTAACGCACGCCCAGATTCAGCGTTAGCCAGGGCTTGACGCGCCAGTCGTCTTTTACATACACGCTCGGCTCCCAGCTGCGCAAGTATTCTCTCTCCCGCATATTCTGGCGGTTGACAAAGATCGGGTCAAAGCTCGGCGCCCCCGGAAATGGAAGTATTGTGCCCTGCGCCATGAGCACAGGAGCATCCATCAAACCGGCAGCTTCCAACCCGACGTAGAAGAACCAGCCTTCGGGAGCGAACTCCTGCAGATAGTTGAGCTGCCGCCTGACCAGCGCGGCGCCGGCCTTGAAGCTGTGCACGCCGTGGACGTAAGTGATATCTCCGTTCCATTGGAAATTGTTGCCAATGTTGTTGATCGGATAGGCGATCTGGTCGCCGAGGTCGGCATATCCATCAGTGAAATGGAAGCCCGGCATGCCCGTGGAGCGCGGATCGTCATTGGGTGTGTTGGCGTTGGGGATGCCCAACTTGGTGCCGGCGTTGCTTCCCTCGTTGATCGGCTCCGAATCAATATTGATCCGGAACAAGCCGGTGCGCAGCTCCATGAGAAGGTTGGACGAAAACTCGTGCGTATAGTCGAGCTGTGCGCCATAAGTAGTGGTCTTGTTGGTGCCCGGGAACTGGCCGTTAGCGATAAATCCAGCGCCCACAGGATCGATCCCGCTGTCCGCCGTATCCCCGTTGCAGTTATTTCCCGGAGTTCCGCAAACCGGGAAGAAATTCGGGAAGAACGAGGTCGTCGGGTTGTAGTTGAAGCGCGCGAAAAACTGGTTATTGGCATTGAAATGTTCGTCAAACCGCGTGTCCACTGTGGTGATGTATTGTGTCTGGTTCGGCGAAGAGACGTAAAAATCGGTTCCAGGCACGTTCGGCTCCGGATAGAGATCGAAGACCTGCTTACCGGCCGGATCATACATCCCGGCAGGAAGCGCCGCGACGTACGCCCGGTCAGCATCGCTCGGCACGAGTTGCTCAGGCGAGTTGACGCCCTGTACCTGACGCATCCACTCGGCCGAACCGAAGAAGAAGCTCTTGTCTTTGCGGATCGGACCGCCGATGCTGCCGCCGAACTGGTTCTGGCGCCATTCCTGGTTCCGCGACCCCACGGGCGTGAAATATTCCTTTGCATCGAAGATGTCGTTGCGGAAGTACTCGAAGATGTCGCCGTGGAGCCGGTTGTTTCCGGACTTGGTGAGAATCAAAACCGCCGCGCCGGCCGCACGCCCCACGTCCGCGCTGAAGTTGCCGGTCTGCACCTGGATCTCCTGAATCGCATCGACTGAGGGCTTTACACCGCCCAGGCCGTAAAGGCGCTCGTTGTTGTCGATGCCATCCAGAACGTTGTCGTTGTAGTACTCTTCCTGTCCATTAGCCGAGACCTCCGACGACTGCCGGCGATCGTCGGGCCGAGACCCGTTGGTGGTGCTGCTCGGAAGACCGGCGTTTGTGCCCGCCTGCAGCGTGACCAGGTTGGTCAGGTTGCGGCCGTTGAGCGGAATATCCTCCACCGTTTCCTCAGGAACCGTGTTGCCCACCGACGAACTGTCGGTTTGAACAGTTTCGGCAGACGCCTGGACCTCGATGGTCTGGGTTGCTGCGCCCACTTCGAGTTTTGCGTCTAGCCGTAGACGATCTCCGGCCGAGAGCGTGATGCCCGTTACCTTGTACGGCTTGAAGCCGGTTCCTTGAACCGTCAGAGCGTATTTGCCGACAGGGAGAAGGGTGAAGGTGTAATCCCCGCTGTTGCTGGTTTGCGTTGTGCGCGTGGCGTTCGTCCCCAGGTCCCGGATAGTCACGCTTGCATTGGGAATCACCGCGCCGTTGGGATCGGTGACCGTCCCAAGCACGTCCGCGGTAATGTTCTGGCCATGCGCTGGCACGCAGAACAGACCAATCAGCGCCATGACTACGAGCATCAAACTGCGTTGAAGCGATCGCAATCCGGTCGCTCCCGATTGACTTTGATTCGCTTTCATGTTTCCTCCCATTTGAGGCCTCCTGGATCGACGGCCTAACTCGCCATTTTGCCGTTGGACAGTCAAGTATATGAATCTCTCGAGTCGCCGAGAAATCGTTTGTATTGATGGGGTCCATTTGTCCTGCGAATACCTTCCATTCAAAGCTCGCATCTTGCCTCCTTTCCCATAGTGTTAGCGTTAACATTCTTGCCGTCTGCTACCGTACAACATGTAAATCACACGTTTACCATTTGTTGGGTTCGATAAGCGCCCAGGGCACAGCGCCGTAAGCGCACCGCGATTAAGGAACCATCGAGGAGTACTCCACAATCGAAATGTCTGTGTAGTATGGCCACGCACGGCGCCGGTTATCGCCTCTAAGATCGGGGGAAGGAATCGTAACTTCTCCTGTTGCAGCCCACTCCGCCGCCCGGCAAAACAGAGCCACAAACCCCGGGCGCCTGATGGTATCGATTCCGTGTCCTATGGTGACGACGAATACCCGGCCCTCGCCGTAACGATTCGTCCACGCCACCGGTTGGTCCTGGTTCATATCCGTGATGAGTTCAGCAGGCGGCATCATCGCGGCCAGGTGAGGTGACATGTCCCGGTATTCCCGCTCATCGTCAAAGGCGGTGGCGAGTACGGTGGGCTTGGCCTCGGGATGCCAGATGACGCCGGCGAACAAGTCCTCTTGCACGAGGTTGAATTCATTGACTAGTCCAGCGGTGATGGGGTGATCGTGATTGCAGATGGTGACAGGAAAGTCGAGCCTCGGATTCTTCCGGCTTCCCTTTTTAGGATCACAATAGCCTCCAATCATCTTTAGAAACTCCAGCGGCCAGGGCGAGGCAAAGACTGACGAATGGTAGAAGATGACTCCTTTGCCCGACCGAACAAAATCTAGGAGAGCGATTTCCGCCCGCGCGCCGAATTTCACCGCCTCCGGCCATGTGCCGAGCGGCATGGGGTCGCCGTCATAGTTGATAAGAACCAGATCGTAGGGGGCGAGTGTTTCTTCCGTGCAGCCCCGAAACTCCTCCGTGATCTTCACGCGGAACCGGCCGGTCGATTCCAGCACGCGGCGCAACAGGTGATTGACCTTAGGGTCGTGTTCGCCGGTCAGTTCTCCAGTAACAAGAAGCACCTGGATTCGCTTTTCATTCGAGGGCGTCATTTAGGATTCTCCTTGGATTCCAGATTCACGACCAGGCGGCCAGCAGAGAACTTACGGTCTGACAGCAGCACTCGACGCGGGTTATGCGCAATACACGCGAAGGCGCCCCAAGATGAAGACTCGGGCAGCGCACAGGCGCAGGAACGGTTCTGAATGCGGCCTGGCATATCAATCAAGTGTTCTTAAGTGCAACCATCTTATTGATCTCCTCCGTCGCTCGCAGGATCCGCGGCAGGTTGCGCTCGATGGCCTCATCGGCGGGCACTTTGGAAAGCGGACTCAGAACCGACATGCTGGCAATAATGCGGCCCTGTCTGTCGAGAAGTGGTGCGGCAATTTCACAGAAGTTCTCCTCCGGAACCGACCGGAACGACCAGCCCCGCTCCCGATCCTGGATCACTTGCTGCTTGAGCAATGCGATCGAATATCCGGGTTGTCCGGAGGTGGACCGACGAAGGGCAGCTTCCAAGTCCTCCCCATCCAAAGCGCCGAGCAAGACAAAGCCTGGCGCTACCTTGTGCGATGGCCCACTGCGGCCCGGATCGGGGGCGGAGACGAACATGGGAAGCTCAGAAGGCCGGACTGAAGAAACCACAACCACGTGATCATAATCCCGGTCAGTCGTTACAATCAGACAGATTGCCTTTAGTTCTTCCGCCAATTCCCGCAACACATCGTTGGCGACGCTCCAAAACGGCAGACTGGAAAGATAAGCAAATCCCAACTCCAGGACAAGAGGCGTAAGCGAGAAAAGACGGCCCTCCCGGCGTAGATAGCGAAGGTTCTCCAGAGTTAACAGCACCCGTCTCGCGGTTGCTCTGTCGAGATCCGCTTTCGTCGCAACCTGGCTGAGTGTCTGTGACGGAGAGTCGGCGCCAAAACTCTTGATCACTCTGAGCGCACGCGCAACTGAACGGACAAAAGTAGAACGGCCATTGGGCATTTTGTCCGGCTTCTTACCTGCGCTTTTCGCCGACATTGTCTTCAATTGACCCTCCAATTAGCTGCTATTCCGCAGAATCTCCGATTCACTGCGTGCCCAGCTGGCGGGCTCGCGCTCCGCCTGGCGTCCGAATGCGCCAAACTCAATCAGTGGCCTCACGAGGCATGCCGCCCGGCCAGGATATGCCGCATTCGCTCGTGCAAGGCGAGGAGCTGTGGCGATGCATCCTCCTCATTGAATGCGTTGCCTTCCCATTCCGAGGAAAGGAACCCCTCGTAGCCGTTGTCGCGAAACAACGGAAGAAGTTCCTCGAAAGGAATCGCAGGATCCATCGCATCGTAGAACTTGCCGTGAATGTGAATGACCTGGGGCATGATTTCGAGCCATTTCCGGGGCTCCTGCCGGCCCAGCATGGCAAAGATCATGAACATAGGCCCGATTTCCGAATCCTTTGCTCCCGCTGCCCGTTCTTTCTCCTGGTACCGGCCGATTCTCTCTTCGAAGGTGCCGTTGAATGCCCATGCATCCAGGGCAATCTGAATCAACTTATCAGGGATTCCCAGGTCGCGGAAATGCTCGACGAAACATCGCGGCACAGCCTTGATGCAAGCGCCGAAGTCGGGCACAAAGCCAAGATAGGGAGTGTCCATCTTCGCGTACATCTCCCGAAACGCCATCACATTCGGCGAATCGACGCTCTCCGGGCTGTGAATCTCGACACCGACCTTTACATTCAGGCGTTCGGCGACCGGCACGAGCCGCTCAAATACCTCAGGCCCCGCCATAACCTGGGACTTCGCTACCGGAAATCCCAGCTTCGCGGCTGTTTCAATCTGCGTCTTGTGATAATCAAACAGCTCGTCGGTCGTCATCGGCCGGTCGCGATGAATCATGACATCCGCATTCATCGAGAGGCACGAGGGTTCCAGGTTGTTCCGCTCGATGGCATTGCGAAAAGTCCTGACAAAGTCGTCGGAAACCCCGGGATACTCCCGGATGTGCGTAAAGCCGATGATCTCAAGCCCGGGTCCGAGCTCGAGTTTGCCGACCATGTCGATAAGCTGCTCGACTGAATACCTGCGAGCATGGAACTCGTTATTAAAGCTGAATAAAGTTGCTCCTAATCGAAGACCGCTGTTTTCTGACTTCATAATTGCCTCCAGGTTCCGCCCGTTTAATTCGCCGTCATCACCTTCTTGTGAGAAAAAGGGAAAAACACCTTCGGGATGTAGGGTGGATGAAGAATGAAGGTGATATCCACTTCATATTGCGCGCCTGGTTTCACAGCCGGATAAGGGAAGCGAATATAAGCTGAGTCAAGGACGTACCACGACTCCTGCCACAAGCCCCGCAACTCGCCCGGCCAACGGTCCTTCCCGTTGACCCTGAACGTAATGGCGCCCGGGTCGATCGTGGCGCCGTTAATGCGCACTTCTCCAAAATCAATTACGGAGAGGGGCAGCGACCTATACCAGGGCAGACGCACCTCCAGCTCGAGGCCGCCCTCCGTCGCATGCAAGGCGTCTTCTTCGACAAACCAGTTCTTCATATTTGCCACCTTTTCCAAATCGCGGGGCGCGCTCGCCCGCGTACGCATAAGCCTAACTTACCGCGGACCGGCGCACTTGTAACTCGGCTGCGATTGAGGCGTAACGCCGGTCCAGATCGTAACCCAGCAAGATAAGTCCCATAAAGACGAACATCAGCAAAGGAAGATGCAGGAACATGGCCTTGATAGCCAGTTGCGTGGCATGTGTTTGCACGGTAGCGCCGGCCACATAGCCAGTCAGTCCAAGGATGAATCCCACCATCGCATTGCCCACGCCGATGGCGACTTTAGTGACCAGCGCCATGGTTCCAAAGACAAATCCGCCGGCGCGGATTCCAAGCTTCCAGTCGCCGTACTCGATCGCATCCGCAGCCATGGCAAACAAGGTTCCCATCACGGGAGATCCGCCCAGGCCTTTGAGGATCGTACCCAGGAAAACTACAGGAAGGCTTGCCGGAGCCGTGAACATGATGGCCTGGCCCAGGATGGCCACCGCGATTCCCCACAATGCCGCATTGCGCTTGCCCAGGCGCTTGACCAGCGGGCCAATGCTTACCATGCCGCTAATAATGCTGACCTGGTAGGCGATCATCAGCGGCGCCATGAGAGCCACATTTCCCAGCACACTTCGGCAATAGTAGATATTGGAGCCGAGGAGTCCGAGCATGATAAAGAGAGCAATTAACAAAAGACATAGCATCATGCAGTATTTGTTCCGGAACACCGTAGCCATGGCTTGCTTGACGGGTACCTTTGCCTCCTCCGAGGAGTCCGGCTTGATTCGTTCCCGCGTGCCCGCAAAGCAGACCAGGAGCAAGACCGTTCCGATGACTCCGAAGACAACAAACGAGCGGTTCCATCCTTTGGCGCCGCCGCCGAAGTAACTCACCATCGCCAGGGTCATCCCGAACGAGACCAGGCCGCCTGCATTCTGGAGGACCATGCGAAACAGGCTCAACAAGGTCCGCTGGTGCTGCTCCGGCGTGATGAGCGGTAGCATTGCCGTGTAGGGTATGTCGATTGCCGGAAAGATGATGGCCAACGCAAGGTTGTAAGTAACGAATGCATAGATGGCTTTTCCCATCGGGCTCAGCGATGGTGCAGTGAAGAGCAGAACGGTGGAGATGCCGAAAGGCACGGCCAGCCATAGAAGCCATGGCCGCCCTTTGCCCAGGCGGGTTTGGGTGCGATCCACCATGAGTCCCATCACAGGATTCAGCAGGTCGAATACCCTGGAGAAGAGCAGAATCGCCCCGACTGTGGCCGCCGCGAGTCCCGCAATGTCGGTATAAAAGAAGACAATGAAACTGGTGGCCGGATTAAAAACCATCTGTTCCGCAAAGCTGCCGACGCCGTAAGAGAGCTTCTCAACGACCCCGACGCGAGAATCTGCCGAAGCAGATTGGACAACCGCGGTCTCCTGGGCTGATGTGACGCTTTCTTCCATTTCGTGCCTCCGGGCCAGGTTCAGCGGAACACCGGTGTGCTCGCCGCCGTCGAGCTCAACTTGGCCGTTCCTTCAAGACACCATCGAGACTGATGGCCGCTATGAGTCTGCAAAGCATCCTGTTGTGCGTACCGCGCACGATCGTTTCAGAGTACAGAGAGTTAAATCCCGTGTCAAGAGTGACAGATTGTCCCGGACAGGATAGTCCGGACGATCCTCGATATCCCAAATGAATTCGCCGCGCGCGCCTCTGGCATAGGGGACGCGCCTGAAATGAAGGGAGTCCTCAGCGGCCTTCGGGTCTCGTTTTTTCCTTGTTGACAAGGCTTCTTCGCGGTGGTAAATTCAGGCTGTCGCAGATGTGTGTGCGCATAGCGCACTATATGTGCGAATAATGAACGTTTGTTTCCGGGTTGCTGCCAGTGACTCCAGGGAGCCCAGGTTCAGGGAGTCGTTGACCCATCGGCCTAAACCATGAAGGAAGGCGAGGGAAAAACATGAGGCGTATTGCGCAATTCGCTAAGGTGCTTGTTGTTAGGCAGACTGGACCGTAAACCCGCGGCCCAGTAGATTGGTCCCATCCCCATTAGCACAGGGCAACACTGGCAAGGTAATTACTGCGCCGAACAGTTTGCCTGATGGAGAAAATGATGTCATACAAAAATGAAAAAACATATGACGTAATTGTTGTTGGTTCTGGAGCCACCGGCGGCTTTGCGGCGAAAGAGTTAACGGAGCGCGGTTTGGAGGTGCTCGTCCTCGAGGCGGGGCCCTACCTCAAGGATGCGCTCTGGGATGCAGAGTGGCACATGAAGGGTATCGATGTGATCCCGCGCGTAATCGGCACGCTTGAAGGGCAGCATATTCAGGCGCGGTTGTCCTTCTACGGCAAAGAGACCAAGTTTATGTTTGTGAACGACAGGAAAAATCCTTACACGTACCCGCCGGATAGTTTCTATTTATGGGCCCGCGGGCGCAACGTGGGCGGCCGATTCCTTTCGTTTGGGCGCGTCTTAATGCGGATGTCCGACTACGACTTTAAATGCGCCAGCAATGACGGCTGGGGCGAAGACTGGCCCATTAGCTACGATGAACTTATTCCCTACTACGATCATGTAGAAGAGTTCCTCGGGGTTGTCGGAAGCAACGAGGGAATCCCGAATCTTCCCGATGGAAAATACTCTGCTAAGGCCGGATTGTCGCGCGTTGAAAAACAGCTCAAAGAGACAGTCGAGTCCACTTGGCCGGATCGCAAAGTGGTCCCCTGGCGCTATGTGCGCAAAGGCGCAATGCCCAAGGACTCCAAGGGCGACCGCACCACTTCACCGCTGGTGGCGGCAGAACGTACGGGACGCCTCACCCTCCGGCCAAATTCGGTTGTGAGCAAAATCAATATCGACCCGGCAACCGGCAAAGCGACTGGAGTGGCGTATATCGACGCCAATTCGAAGCAGACTTTCACAGCGTCTGCAAACGTCGTCATGCTTTGCAGTTCCACGATAGAGTCGATACGCTTGCTGTTGAATTCTGCCTGTTCGAAGCATCCCAATGGAGTCGGTAATTCCTCCGGGCTTCTTGGCCGGTACTTTATGGATCAATGCCCCGCGCTTCTGTTTGGCGCTGCGACAGGAACCACTGGATGGGAACAAGTGGATACCCAGGACGGCGATGAGAACCATGGAGGGCTTTATATTCCCCGATTCCAGAACCTTGGGCGCGTCACCCATCCGGACTTCAAGCGAGGCTTCAACATCCAGGGGATGGCTGGGCGCGGCTGGGTCCCGGATGACTCTCCCACTCAGTTCGGCTTCATGGGACAGGGCGAGATGTTGCCGCACTATGAAAACTATGTGTCGATTGACCCGCGTAAAAGGGACGCCTGGGACATACCCGCACCGCATATCAAGCTCTCGATGACGGAGAATGAGGTAAAGCTCCTGCGATGCGAATTCAACACCATCAAAGAGATGGTTCGTAAAATGGGTTGGACGCAGGATTTCGGAGGCTCTTGCCTGGGCCTCGATGATTCCAAGAACATTTTGCCCCACGCAAACCCGTTGGTGAGGGCTCTGTTCCGCGCAACTTTCAAGAAGAGCATGGGGCTGGGAGCCTCGATCCACGAAGTCGGCGGGGCTAGAATGGGCAGCGATCCGGGCAAATCAGTGCTGAACGCCAGGAATCAGTGCTGGGATGCGACCAATGTGTTCGTTACGGACGGTAGTTCGTTTGTGAGCAATGGGACCTGCGGACCGGCCTTAACGATCATGGCTTTGACGACAAGGGCCTGTGAATTCATCGCCGGCGAGTATGGGAAAAGCATCGAGCTTTCGAGCTCAGCCTCGCGTTCGGTTTGAGCGCACTAGGATCGCAAGTCAACGTGTCTTTCGAGCAACTATGAAGAGAGTGAAAAGCGCAATCATTGGAACCGGATTTATCGGCCGGGTGCATCTGGAAGCACTATGCCGACTGGGATTCATCGACGTATGCTCGCTGGCAACTGCGGACGTCGATCACGCAAATCGTTTGGCGAAGGAATACGGCGTGGAACGCGTCGAAACGGACTATCGGCGTATCCTCGAGGATCCGGAGGTGCAGGCAGTTCACGTCTGCACTCCCACCGCACTCCACGCGCAGATTGTGAAAGATGCGCTCCTCGCTGGCAAGCACGTGCTCAGTGAAAAGCCGCTGGCCACCTCGGTACCTGCTGCGCGCGAACTCGTCGAGCTGGCGAAGAGCAAAGGTGTTCGCAACTGTTGCAATCACAACCTCCGCTATTATCCGCTGGTCCAGCACATGCGGCGCTTACGCGAGGAAGGGGAATTAGGCGAGATTCTCGTTGTCCAGGGAACCTATTCCCAGGACTATCTGCTATACGACACAGATTGGAACTGGCGGCTGGATTCAAAAGAGTCCGGGCCGTCTTGTGCCATGGCGGATATTGGATCGCATTTCTGCGACATGACCGAGTATGTCACCGGCTTGCGCATTTCGGCAGTATGTGCCGACCTCAATACGTTTCACAAAACACGCAAACGTCCCAAGGGCACGGTCGAGACCTTTGCAGGCAAGATGCTCAAGCCGGAGGACTATCAGGAATTCACCGTCGACACTGAGGATTTCGGCGCGGTTCTGCTTCACATCGGCGAGAAGGCACGCGGCAGTTTCACTGCTGGCCAGGTGATGGCGGGCAGAAAGAACCGGCTCAAGGTCGAGGTGTTCGGAACAAAAGCTTCGGTTTCCTGGGACCAGGAGCGCCCCGAGGAATTGTGGATAGGAAATCGGAACTCCAACAATCAGATTCTCTTGAAAGACCCGGCGTTGATCGACCCTGCTGCACGTCCGTTTGCCGATCTGCCGGCAGGCCATGCCGAAGGCTACGACGACACATTTAAGAATGTATTCCGCCGCTTCTATCGCTCGGTGGAGGACCCCTCCGTGACGCCGGACTATCCGCAGTTCATCGACGGGCTCCGCCAGCTGCTGATCATCGAAGCAGAGCTGGCGAGCAACATAAAGCAGGGATGGGTGAACGTGCCCTCGCTTTAGTCGGAATTCAGAGTGCCCTTAACGCAATCGCGAATCAGAGGAGAATTGCAGTGGCAGAAGATAAAGCCCGTATCAAGCAGTGCATCGCCCCGTTCACGCTGGGGGCCCAGTTCTCTCACGAAGCGGGAGAGGTCGCCATTGTTCCCGGCTTCTTCATTTCGTTCAACAAAGGCTGGACCCTGGACGACATTTGCCGCATAGCCGCCGGGATCGGCATCCAGGGCATGGACCTGATAGCTCCAAAGTACTGGCCGACTCTCAAGAAGTACGGTCTCATTCCAACAATGCCCGGCCTCGGTTCCGCCGGAACCCCGATGGACGGATTCGCTAGGAAGGAAAACCATGCGAAATACGAGCCTTCGACCCGAGCCTTGTTGAAGCAGTGCTCGGAGGTTGGGGCTCCGAACATGGTTGCCATGCCCGGACCGCCGCTGGGCATGACCTACGAGGAAGCCGCCGACAACGCGGTGGAATTTCTGAACCGCGTGAAGTCGCAGGCGGAGGACCAGAACGTCACGATCTGCATGGAGATTCTGAACGCCATCGATCATCCCGATTACGTCTTCGACCACGCCAGATGGGGATTCGACGTGTGCAAGCGGGTGAATTCGCCGCGCGTGAAGATTCTCTACGACATCTACCACTCACAGATTCAGGACGGAGATATTGTGCGCACCATTCGCAATAACATCGAGTGGATCGGGCACATTCATACTGCCGGGAACCCGGGACGCAATCAGATCCTGGAGAACCAGGAGTTGAACTATCCCTTCATCGCCCGTGAAATTGCGAAGCTGAAATTTACGGGCTTCGTGGGTCACGAGTATATGCCGACTCCGGACGCCGATCCCGTGGAGTGCCTGAAGAAAGCTTACGAGATCTTCAATCTCGAGATCTGACGATCGTGAACGAGATTCGCGAGGCGGTCCATATCCGGTTTACCGATCCCTCAATGACGTGCGGTGCACGGCCTCAGCTCGTGCAGACAGTTAACCGGAGGCGAAGTCGCAAGCGGTACACATGCAAGCGGACCCTGGGGACGAAAGCAAACTGCAGTTAATGGAGGAAAGAGAAGATGGCACATCCCGAACCTGACATCGCCCAGCTAGCGGCAACACCGAACATCAAATGGTCCTACATGGATCACTGGTCCATGGTGTCGGGACGTGGATGGGTTACGCCTCAAAACGGGCCCAAGTTCGCCGACCGGTTCTATAAGCAGATCGTCGGCGTCGGCTTTCAGGGCGTGGATCCGTTTGAATTCCGCCTCGGGGCGCAGATCCAGATCTTCGGCTCCGCGAAGAAGGCCGTGCAATTCGCGAGAGACCGCGGTGTTGAGCAGTTTGTCAACATGTTCTGCATCGGTTACAACGAAAACACACACTTGCCCGAGACGCATGACGAAACCCTGAAGGTCTTCGAGGCCAAGATCAAGAGGTTTGAGGATGTTGGGCTCGAATCCTTTGTCGTGATGCCGGCAGTCCACTACTGGAAGGTAGAGCCGGTTACCGACGAGAAGATCAAGAGGATGGCCGAATGCTGGAACCGCGTAGGAAAGATGACGAAAAAGCGAGGCGTCAAGCTAGCCTGCCACCACGAGTTCTACTGCGGGCTGCACCATCGTGAGGAGCTCGAGAAGTTCTACGCATGGACCGATCCGGAGTATGTTTATCTGTTCCTCGACACCGCGCAGCACCAGATCTCCGGAGTAGATCCCACGGACTTCTATGTGAAGCATCACCCGCGGGTTTCGGGCTTTCACTTCAAAGACACGCATTTTGTGGATCTCGTTGGGGATTACCGCACGCCTCCCGATCCGGAGCGCTCCGCCTCAACCACCAGCCGCTGGTTCTGGGAAATGGGAACCAAGGGCGGGCTGGTTGACTTTCCCAAGCTGATGAAGGCTCTGAAGGAATTCGAGTACAAGGGTTGGGTCAGCGTCGAACACGACAAGGCGGATGTCGGAAGAGGCAACTACGCCGAGAGCACTTGCCATACGAAGTGGTACATCGACAACGTATTGTCCAAAATTTACGCATAGCGAGGTGCATGGCCATGGCGAATATTCGATGGGGTTACGCAATCAATCAGTGGCGAAACATGGAAACAGACCTCGCCCGCAAGGATCAAGTTGAGAGCGCTTTGAAGGTGGTTTCAGTGTGCGGCTTCGAGGCCGTCGAGCTATCCGACTGCGATGGCATTCTTGACGGTCCCGAAAACATCCTTGGACATTTTGGCTCGGCGCAGAAGTTCAGGATTTTTTTGAACAACTGCGGGATCAGCCAGGTAAGCAGCTTCTTCCTCAATCTGGGCAACGGATCGTTTTTTAAAGGCGGCTTCCGCTCTACTAATCCCGACGATCACCCGATCATCGTTGGCGCGGCCGGCGGCATCGCCGGATTCATGGCCCAGTTGGGTGCCGAGCGCCTCATAACGCGGGGCATGCCTCCTTTCTGGAAAGAGGCTCCGGTTACGGACGAGAAGATCGAGATCGCGGCCGAGTGCTGGAATAACGCCGGAAAGGCTACCAAGGCCTCCGGAGTGAAGACGGCGGTGCACGTGGACTTCCTGAACGGCTTGCGCAATCTAGATGCGATCGAGACCTTCTTGAAGTACACTGACCCGGAACTTGTCGGACTCGTGATGGACACTGCCGAGTTCACTATTGCCGGGATCGATCCGGTGAAGTTCTACGAGAAGCATCACAATCGAGTCTGTCATTTCCATTTTAAGGACGCCGTCGAGACAGACAGCCAGGACGAGTACAAGGAACAGAATGCAGAACTCGAATATTGGCCGACACCCATCACGCTTGCCGGCCAAAAACGCGGAATCGAGCGTTGGTACTACGAAATGGGAACGCCGGGAGGTTTGGTGAATTTCCCGGCACTGCTCAAGTCGATGCATAAGCATAATTACGAGGGATGGGTCGTTGCTGAAAGCGACCAAAGTGCGCACGCGGAAGAAAGCGTCATGCTGAACGGCTGGTACAAGAAGCAGGTTCTGGCAAAGGCCTAAGCGCGGCGGATCAGGACGCTCGACGATAAACCGGTGCGCAGATACTCGCCCAGCCGGTTCTCGCAAATGCTTACTGCGCTTTTTGCAGATGAGGGAGGAAGCGTGCACGCCGCCTCGCGGCGCGCAAGATGTATTGCATCCACAACTGTAAGAAGAACGTAGTAGCTTCCCGTTCGTTTAGTAATCCGCACAAGGCAGGAGGTAGAACGGCGCCGGCTCACCGATTCCCTGCCTTGCAGGAAATGCCGAAAGGGGCAATGAAATCCAACTGTGGCCCACAACAGAATGCCAACAGGAGAAATCGCATGAGCATCAAAGACTACGTCACGCTCGGGCGCTCAGGGTTGCGGGTCAGCCCGTTGTGTCTTGGCACCATGACCTTTGGAATCGAATGGGGAATTGGGACAGCGGAGGAGGAGGCGCACGCAATCCTTCGTCAATTCCTCGAAGCGGGTGGCAATTTCATTGACACCGCAAATGTCTACAACTTCGGAAGCAGCGAAAAAATGCTCGGCAAGTTTCTGAAAGAAGATGGGCAGCGCGATCGCGTTGTCCTGGCGACCAAGTTCACATTCAATCTTAGCCCAGGAGATCCCAACGGGGGCGGCAATGGGCGAAAGAGTATTTATCAGGCAGTCGAAGCGTCCTTGCATCGCTTGCAAACGGACTACATCGATCTTTACTGGCTGCATGCATGGCACCTCTCCAAAACGCCCGGGCAGGTTGCGCTGAACTGGATAGCGGCACGTCCAGGAGTGACCTCAACCCTCACGTCGGCGACCAAGCCGGCGCAGCTTGCCGAGAATCTGGCTGCAATCGAGTTCGAGATTCCCGCTGAACTCGCTGCGCGTCTGGACGAAGTCAGCACGCCGGAACTCACCGGACCATACAGGTACTTCACCGGGATTGAGCATGCGAGAATTTGCGGTGAGACCTCGATCCGGCCCTGGTCAGCCGCAACGCACCTGACAGGAGCGCCGCCCAGACCGGCAACCGAGTAGCAATACTCGCAGGCGTTCAGTAGAAGGGGAGCTGGTGATCCAGAAAGATACCGACCGCAGTCAGACGCTTGATGCAAGGCCTCCGGTTCCCTACCAGGCATTTTGGGGGATTTCTGAATATTGAGGCGATGTGGCCTTAACTGGCCGCATCTGTGCGGCAAGGCTAGGCAGGAAGTGCGCGAAAGAGATAAGCGCTATAGATGAACAATTGCATGGAGAAGGAAATGACTCAGCTCGAATCGGATCTTGTCGTGATTGCCGCTGGTGCTAGCGGTCTGGCCGCATCGGTCGCGGCCGCCCAACTCGGATTGAAGGTGGTTACGCTGGAAAAAGGCTCTACAACCGGGGGAGCTGCCAACATGGGCATGGGACCGATGGGCATCGAAAGCCACCTTACACGCGCCAAGCAGTTTTTACCAACGTGCGACGAGGCCTTTCAGGTTTTTATGAACTATGTTCACTGGCAGGCGGACGGACGGCTGGTGCGCGAATACTTGAACAAATCCGGTGACACAATCGCATGGCTGGAGGCGCAGGGTGTCAAGTTTGTCGAGCCGTCTTCCTATTTCCCCGGTTCCTTTCCTACCTGGCATATCATACAGCCGGAGTCGGGAAATCCTGGCCCCACGGCCGCGGCCACGATGGTGAAGATCCTCACCCAAAAAGCCAAGGAATTGGGAGTGAGGCTTATGCTCCAGACCCCCGCCAGGCGCCTCATCAAGGAAGATGGACGCATCGTGGGAGTCGTCGCGGAGGACAGGTCGGGCGAAGAGATTCAAATCAAGACCAAGGCCGCGATCGTGGCCACGGGCGGATTCGGCGACAATCCCAAAATGATCAAGAAGCATACCGGCTATGAGTGGGGCAAGGATCTGCACTCTTTCCGCATTCCCGGCCTGGAAGGCGACGGCATCCGCATGGCCTGGGAAGCGGGCGCCATGCCTACGCCGATGCGAATCGAGCTTACCGCCGGATTGGCCGAAGGCTCGTCCCTCGCGAATGAATGGCTACCGGCTATCAATCAGCCGCATCTAATGCTGAACCTTAACGGCGAGCGCTTTTTCAATGAGGCCGAAGGCAACACCAGCTTCAAAGGCAATGCCATCGCTCTGCAAAAGGACCGTCTCTGCTACTTCGTCTTCGATGAGCATATCAAGAATGGGATGAAGACTTATCTGGACTTTATCAATCTCGTCATCCAAATTCCATGCCTTCCCGACATCGACGACATGATTAAGACGGCGGTCGAGAGCAAATATCCGCACTTCTTTGTGGCCCATACGGTGGAGGAACTGGCCGAAAAAACCAGCATGAACCGGAAAAACTTGAAAGCCACGATCGATGAATACAACGCCTTCTGCGACCACGGTTACGACAAGCACTTCCTCAAACCCACTCGCTATCTGCGCCCGGTGCGGAAGGAACCTTTCTACGCGTTCCGGTTGTACCCGGGAGGCTACGGCAGCCTTGGCGGCATTAAGATCAACTACAAGACCGAGGTGTTGGACACGAACTGGGGTCCGATCCCCGGCCTCTATGCCGCGGGCACGGATGCGTGCGATATCTATGGCGACACTTATGTCTTCCAGCTTCCTGGGAACACCATGGGATTTGCCATCAACAGCGGCCGCATGGCCGCAGAACATGCCGCGGAGTACGTCAAATCGCTCAGCTGACCGCATGGCCGACGCAGTTCATACAAGCAGCCTCGCACAAGCAAAAGCCGGTTTGCTCCCATAGAGTCGGTTGCGCCTTCCGCTTCTGAGGCCTCAAGACGGCCTGCCATCACGCCTGCCAGCGCCAGACCTGTTCCTGCGATGAAAGGCCGAATCGGCCCATCTCTTTCATCTATATCCGAAGGCCTAATACTTGCAATGAGCTGCAACAACGCTCTCCGCAAGTTCCTGCCGGCCGGAACGCGGCTGCGGGTCGAGTTGACGTTCCATAGCGTAATCGCAGAGCGTCGCCAGCGTGAAGTCGCCGGCTTCGATGCGTCGTCCCAGATCACCATCCCATCCGTGGTAGCGATCCTGCCGCAGCTTCTGCAGTTTTCCTTCCTTCACCACTTCCGCGGCGGCGAGCAACGCACGGGCCAGCGTATCCATGCCGCCAATATGCGCCAGATAGAGATCGTCCACGCTGACCGATTGACGCCGTAGCTTGGCGTCGAAGTTGCAACCGCCGCTATACAGGCCGCCGTTGGCAATGATCTCAAGCATCGCCGGAACCAGATCCTGCGCATTGTTCGGGAATTGATCGGTATCCCATCCATTGCGTGGATCACCGCGATTGATGTCAATCGAACCGAGAATGCCATAGGCGCGCGCCGCAGCAAATTCGTGCTCGAAATCCAGGCCGGCCAGCGTAGCATGATTGACCTCAATATTCACCTTGACTTCATTTGTCAGTCCAAAGCGCTGAAGGAACGCGAAGACCGCTGCGGTGTCGCGATCATACTGTTGTTTTGTCGGCTCAAATGGCTTGGGCTCGACAAGGATCGTTCCCTTGAAGCCAATGCGGTGCTTGTGATCCACGACCATGGAAAGGAAACGGCCATAGTGATCCAGTTCTCTGCCCAAGTCCGTGTTGAGCAGCGTGTCGTAGCCTTCGCGCCCGCCCCATAGCACATAGTTCTCTCCCCCCAGGCGATGTGTCGTCTCCATGCAGAGGCGCACCTGAGCCGCCGCGTAGGCAAAAACCTCGGGATCGGGATTGGTTGCGGCGCCGGCGGCGAAGCGGGCATTGCCGAATAGGTTGGCCGTGCCCCATAGCAGCTTGACGCCAGTAGCTGCCATCTTCTTTGCAAGATACTCTTCGATGCAGCGCAGATTCTTGTCATGCTCACGCAGTGAGTGCGCTGTTGCCATTACATCCAGATCGTGAAATGCGAAGTATGGAGCGCCCAGGCGGGAAATAAACTCGAAGGCGTCATCGGCGCGCTCCTCCGCCATCTTCTGCGTGATCGTATCACCCAGCCAGGGGCGTGAATACGTGCCGCCGCCGAACATATCGGAACCCGTTGAGCAGAAGGAGTGCCAGTAGCAGACGGTGACGCGCAGCCAGTCCTCCATCCTGCGATTCAGGACCATGCGGTTTTTGTCGTAAACGCGGAAGGCCAGATCGTTCTTGCTTTCCGGGCCTTCAAATGGAATGGGCGAAACCTGTGAAAAGATACTCATCGAGAAAACTCCTTGAATGCATTTTTCAAATCACGATACAGGCGGGTGAAGATCGTTCTGCGCTCCGCCAGCAAGGAACAAAAAGCGGGGTCGGGATCGACGACGTTTGAAATCGGCGGCTGCGCGCAAACGGCTTCGACCGCCTCGCCGCTGAAGGCCATGCGCGCCAATCGCGCCGCGCCGAAGGCTGCGCCGATCTCGCTTCCCTGGCGGTAGGTAAGCTGCCGATTCAGAGCCGAGGCCAGCATCTTTCCCCAGTAGAGTGAGCGTGAACCGCCGCCAGTGACGCAGATTTCGCTGATCGATCCGCCGGTTTCCAACAGCACCTCCAGGCCGTCGACAAAGGCTAACGCCACGCCTTCCAGCACGGCATGAACCAGATCGGCTGCGCTGGTTTCGGGGGTCATACCGAAAAAGACGCCTCGGCTTTCCGGGTCGTTATGTGGCGTGCGCTCGCCGGAAAGATACGGCAGAAAAAGTGGCGAATGGCGGCTGGCGCCGCGCAGTTCAGCCGCTCGCAGACCACCGTCTACGCTTGAGAAGCCGGCAAGAGCGATCACCCAATCCAAAGCGCTTGCGGCGCTGAGCAGTACCGCCATCTGATGCCAGCGTTCTGGCAGGCAATGGCAAAATGCGTGCGCCGCTTTCTCGGGATTCGGTCGAAAACGGTCTGTGGCGACGAACAACACCCCCGATGTTCCCAACGAGAGGAATGCCTGCCCGGAGTTCACGATTCCCATACCCGCGGCGCTGGCCGCATTGTCTCCGCCGCCCCCGGCAACAGGAGCGCATGGCAATCGCAGCTCTTTAGCCACCGCCGGCAACAAGCGTCCGGAGACGGCGTTGCCCTCAACCAGGCGCGGCATCTGCGCTTTGGTCAGACCTGTCGCGGCCAGCATCCCATCCGACCAGTCGCGGCGCGCCACATCGAGCCACGAGGTGCCCGACGCATCGGAAAGATCGCTGACCCTTTCACCAGTTAACTTGAGGCGAACGTAATCCTTGGGCAGCAGCACGCTCGCTATGCTGGAAAAAAGTTCCGGCTCATGACGGCGCACCCACAGCAGCTTAGGCGCGGTAAAACCCGGCATGACGAGATTGCCGGTGATGCAGCGCGCTCGCGGTTCGAGGCTTTCGAGTTCCCCGCACTCTTCGCCCGATCTACCATCGTTCCACAAGATCGCGGGACGCAGCGGGCGGTCGGCGGCGTCCAGCAGCGTGGCGCCATGCATCTGCCCGCTCAATCCAACGGCCTTCACCCCGCTGCGCAGTTTTTCCGGAAGCGCCTGGATCGCCTCCTTTGTAGCAACCCACCACGAATCCGGATCCTGCTCTGAAAAGAGCGGTTGCGGTCGGCTGACGGTGAGCGGCGAGGAAGCCTGTGCGAAGACCGTTTGATCGGCGTCTGCAATCACTGCCTTTACGCTGGAGGTGCCTATATCGATTCCCAGATACATTAGCTTTCCTCGGCGAAAAAATTAGTTAGCAGGACGTTTCGTCTGGATGCGAAGCTTTAAGCTCTTGCATTCAGCATGGAATTCTTACGTTAACAGTGTATATGATAGCGCTAACAACGGATATCTCAACGGGATCTCCTCTGCCGCATGAGATCTGCAGATCTATCCCTGGTAAATTCCCGAGGACTCCCGCTTCACAAGGGAAAAATTCAAAACCTTCTGCAAGGGCGCCAGGGTCCTTCCTAGCCGCCGCAGGCGAATCTCGTCGAGCAGCATCTCCACGGCCTTTTCGGCCATCGCCGCAACCGGCTGCCGGATAGTCGTCAGCGCCGGCCAGATGGCTGTGGCCAGCGGCGTATCGTCGAATCCCACGATACTCAGTTGCGCGGGCACGTCTAGGTGCAGCTTATGCGCCACGGCCAGAGCGCCGGCCGCCATATCGTCATTGCTGGCGAACAGGGCCGTAGGGCGATCGGCTAACGCGAGCAACTGCTCGGCCGCGATCAGGCCGGAACGATAGCTAAACGATCCATTGCGGATCCATTCCGGCCGCGCGTCAAAACCCGCCTCGCGCAGCGCGGTTTTATAGCCAAGGTAGCGCTGCTGGCTGGCCTTCTGGTTCGATGCCCCGACAATAAAGCCAATCTTTCGGTGCCCCAGAGAAAGCAGGTAGCGCGTCATGGCGGCAGCCGCTTTTAAATCATCAATACGGACTGTGAGACATTCTACTTCGCGCCTGCCGGTGGCGGCCGCGACAAACGGCAGATCGGCATCCTGAAGCGATTCCAGCGCCCTGATGGAATCGGAAAGCGGCGGCGGAAGAACGATGCCGTTGATTCCGTCATTCAACAATTTGCGGATAGCTTCTTTTTCGCGTTTCGCGCCGCATTTTTCCAGTACAATCTCGCATCCGGTCCGGCGGCTCTGTTCCAGCACGCCAAGCAGGAATTCATTCAGATAAGCAGCGCTGGGATTGTTGTAAAGAAGGCCGATGCGGAGGCATGTGGCCCTGGCCAGATTGCGCGCTGCAATATTGGGCGAATATCGGAGTTTCTTAATTGCCTGGTGAATGCGCTTCTGTGTCTGAGGGCTCACACTGGCGCTTCCGCTCAGCGCGCGGGAAACGGTCATGGGCGAGACTCCGGCCGCCTGCGCCACGTCGTGCATAGTTTTCGCATTTTGACTAAGGCGTTGCGCCCTCTTCACAGAATCTCCTTTAGTGAAAACGTCGCTGTTGGATCGATCTTAACCGTAACACTAGCGCCGGAGAAACTCACTTCCCGACGATCTATGGCAGGACGCCATAGCCGGCGTCAAATGCCTAAGAACCCAGTTTCAGCCGCCGTTTACACAACACGAGAGGTGCAGCACGGTCTCCGATATAGCTTTCGCCGATACCTTCCATACACGAATACAATTTCCATCCTGCCAAAGAACCAATTATGCTTTTCGCAGGAAGCGCGGCCAATCGCAAGGAGGAAAAGATGTCGTTGACGGAATGCAATCGGGCGATAGTGCAGCGTTTTGTAGAGCTTTTTTACGCTCAGAAGAATATTCGCCTCGCTTTCGAAAACTGTGTCGCCGAGGATTACGTGCAGCACAACCCCGGCATTCTCGACGGCCGTGAGGCCGCCATTGTTGCGTTGGAGCCGATGTTCTCCCGGCCCGATTCCCGGTTTGACGTGAAACACATCCTCGTGGATGGGGACTTAGCGGCTGTCCACCTGCACGGCAAGTCTGCCGGCGGCGGAGCGGGGGGCGCCGTGGTCGACTTGTTCCGCCTGGAAAATGGTCTCATCGTCGAACATTGGGATGTTTTGCAGCCAATTCCTGCAAATCCAATCAATCCACATCCGATGTTTTAAGGCGGATATCCGTCTGCCTCCGTGGCCCGGCCGACACTAATCGCGAGTGAGCCGAACTCGGAACCTGAATGGGTGGCTATGGCCGAAAAGCGGCCGCCGCCGGCCCCGAAAAGGTGGTAAATAAGGTCGCACGTCCATGGATGAAACGTGAAACTCCCTATAGCTGAGTTAATTGGTAACGAAGGCCCCGTGCTACCCCGAAAAGTGTTCGCCACCCGCGAGTATCAAGTCCATGTGTTTTCAGCACATTGCAACGTATTGCAAAGGTGACACGCATAAAAAGGCCCTCGCATCATCAAGATGGAGGGCGAATCTGCTACTAAGTGATTTAGAATCATGGTGCGCCCGGAGAGATTCGAACTCCCGGCCTACTGATTCGTAGTCAGTCGCTCTATCCAGCTGAGCTACGGGCGCACATGCTCGGATTTCAGGACGAAACCCGTTCGACGAACCAATCACAGATTATCAAGGTTGCGGCAGCGGCGCAACGCGGTCCCTCAGGCGGTTGGCGGTGCGGTTGCCGCGGCGGGCGGGGGGATCAGCGGCATTTCTTCAGCAATTTCCAGGCCGGCCTCGCGCACAAGCTTTGTGACCACGGCAGCGTTGAGGCGCGTAGCGTCGTACTCCACGCGGAGAGTGCGCGCCCCGCGATCGAAGCTAAGATGCCGGATGCCATACACGTCGCGGGCGCGGGCCAGCGCCTGGGCAACCTGCTCTGTGGGCGCCGTGGTGTACCGATAGAGAATCTCCACTGTGGTCATAGTCCAATGATAGCAACAGTGGTCAGAGAACAGAGAACAGAGAGCAGGGAACAGGAATCAGTTGTCCGTGGTCAAATCGGCGGGTTTGCGCCAGACGCGGCTGGCGCCCCGAGCTCGAATCCCGAACCCTGAGCCCTGAAACCTGAAACCTGAAACCTGAAACCTGACCCCTTCCTCAAAGGTTTTTGAGATAGGTAAGGATCTCGGGGCTAGTCCAGTCCTGCGCGCCGACGAACTTGCGGCGAATAATGCCATCGCGGTCGATGAGATAGGTTTCAGGCCACATGTCGGAGTGAAAGAGCCGGGCGGCCGACTCGCTGGGGTCGCGCACTGTAATCAGGTCCACGTGGCGCCGGGCGATGAAACTAGAGTAAGCGTCAGGGTCGTCGTCGGCGCTCACGGCCAGAATGACGAGGCTGGGCTGGTCGTGGTGAAGCTCAAGGAGCGAGGGCATCTCCTCGACGCAGGGCGCGCACCACGAGGCCCAGAAGTTGAGCAGCACCACGCGGCCGCGGTAACTGGCCAGATGGACGGTTGTGGAGCCGTCGGAGACGGTAAAATCGGGGGCAACTTTTCCGGTTTGGGCGGGATGTGCGCCGCGGTTGCAGGCAGACAACGCGGCCAGTGGAAGAAGGAGGGCGAGAATGAGGCAACGAGGGAACCGCACATCCTTATAATACGGAGCAAAAGGGAAGGAGAAAAGCGGTGAGGCGCGATGCGCAGGATTGAGCCAGGGCGCGGCGGAGCAGGCGGGTGGAAGTCCGGGGCCCCCGGAGACAGGTCTTCGTCCGCGGGGTATACGCCGGTGCTCGGTCTGGCCGATGCGGCGGAGGGCCAGGCTCCAGCGGCGGACTGGAGGGAATGGGCCGGAAAGGCCATTCCAGGAACGGTTTTCGATCAGCCCGAACCGGAGAAGCTCATCGAGCTGACGGTGATTGTGCCGGCACGCAATGAAGAGGACTGCCTGGGCGAGTGCCTGCAATCGCTCGTCAACCAATCTGAGGACATTTTTGAGCTGGGCCGCGATTGGGAGCTGATCGTGGTGGACGACCACTCGACCGACCGCACGGCCCAGATTGCGGAGTCGGCTGCCCGCGGCTCTGCCGGAGTGACCGTGATGCAGGCGGGCAAGCTGGAGCCGGGCTGGACCGGCAAAGCCAACGCCGTTTGGACTGCGGCCCGCAAGGCTCGCGGCCGGTGGCTGCTCTTTACGGATGCGGACACGCTGCACGAGCCGGGCGGCCTGCGCCGCGCTCTGCACGAAGCGGAACGCCACAAAGCAGGAATGTTGAGCTATTCGCCGCGGCAGATCGTCAGCGGATTTTGGCAGCGGTCGCTGATGCCACTGGTCTTTTGCGAGCTGGCTCTGGCCTATCCGCCCGCCAAGGTTTCCGATCCCGCGCAGCACATCGCGGCAGCCAATGGGCAGTTTCTGCTGGTCGAACGCGAGGCCTACCGCAAGCTGGGCGGGCATCCAAGCGTAGCCGGCAAGGTGCTGGAAGACGTCGAGCTGGCCTTTTTGGCCAAACGGCGGAGGGTGGGATTGCGCTTCCGCTATGCCGGCGACGCCGTGGCCACGCGCATGTACCGGTCCACTGGGGCGATGATTGAAGGCTGGACCAAGAACCTCAAGCTCCTCTTCGACAATGCCCTGCTGCTGGCGGTTTGGCGGGCAGTGGATTTTTTTCTTCTCTTCGGGTTACCGATTTTGGCTTACGAGCTTTGGAACGCGCGGCTGGGTGTGCACGCGCTCGAGTGGCTCGGCGCAGGCTGGATACTCGCGTTGCTCTGGCTGCGGACGCTCTTCCGGTTCTACGCGCGCGTGGCCAAGTCGAACTTTCCCTTTCTGGATTGTGCGTTGGCGCCGTTGGGTTTGCCATTGTTTGTTGCGCTGCTCTATCGCAGCTGGTTCCAGCATCGGATTCTCAAGCGCGTAAGCTGGAAAGGGCGGGAATACAAGGGCTAGGGACCAGGGAACGGGGAATAGTGGCTTGGGCCCAGGGGATCGGTGACAGATTCATTGAAGCGCAGGCGCGAACAGGAACATCGTTAAATGAGGGGAATACATGATTTTCTTAACGCGGCGGGTGACGTTTTCCGCATCGCACTACTACTGGAACGACGCCTGGCCCGCCGAGAAAAACCAGCAGGTGTTCGGGCGCTGCGCGAATCGCAATGGTCATGGGCACAATTACGCGCTTGAAGTGACGGTTGCCGGCAATCCCGATCCCGTGACCGGTTATGCGGTCGATATCAAGTGGCTGAAAGGCGTCGTGGAGCGCGAGGTTTTGGCTGCCTACGACCATAAGAACCTGAACCTGGACGTGCCGGAGTTCAGGCTCGCGATTCCAACCACCGAGAACATCGCAATTGCAGCATGGCAGCGGCTGGAACCGGCCATCACGGCTGCCGGCGGCGCGCGGCTCAGCCGGATTCGCGTCTACGAGACGCCGGAGATCTTCGCTGAATACAGAGGTGAGGCGTGAGGGCATACTTCGGCCGCCGCTACCTGGTGAGCGCCAGCCACCGGCTGCACACGCCGGCGCTTACAGCCGAACAAAACCGCGCGGCGTATGGGAAATGCAACAATGCGAACGGCCACGGGCACAACTACACGGTCGAAATTCTCGTTGGTGGCGCGGTCGCCGCGGAAACTGGAATGGTGGTGGATCTTGGGGCGCTCGATGAGGCGGTCTTTAAGCGCGTCGTGAACCGATTCGACCACGCCAACCTGAATCTCGACCCAATATTTGCGGATTGCGTTCCCACGACGGAGAATCTATGCAAGGGGATTTTTGAATTATTGAGGGATGCGTTGCCGGCCGGAGAATTGGAGCAGGTGCGCGTGGAAGAGACAGAGAATAATTTTTTTGAGTGTTTGGCAAAGGGATAAACGACAATGGCGCACCCAATAGTAGTGAGTAAAGCGGTTCGTAGAGCAATTGAAGCCAACGAGGGCCTGAGCGGGTTCAGTACGCAGGAGATGTATCGCGAGATATTACACCGCCTGGGCGAGGATCCGGATCGAGATGGCTTGGCAACCACGCCCGAGCGCGTGGAAAAGGCGATGGCTTTCCTCACCAAGGGCTACGAGCAGGACCCCGCCGAGATTCTGCGCGCCGCGATGTTCGAAGTGGACTACGACGAGATGGTCATCGTAAAGGATGTCGAGATGTTCTCGCTGTGCGAACACCACTTGCTGCCCTTCTTTGGCAAGGTGCACGTGGCCTACATACCTAAAGGCAAAGTTATCGGGCTGAGCAAGATTCCGCGCCTCGTCGAGGTGTTCGCGCGCCGGTTGCAGGTGCAGGAGCGGCTCACGCGGCAGATTGCCGATGCGATTCAGGACGCGATCGCGCCTCAGGGCGTAGGGGTGGTGATTGAAGCGCGCCACCTGTGCATGATGATGCGCGGAATCGAGAAGCAGCATTCGTCCACGGTGACCAGCGCGATGGTTGGCTGCTTCCGGCGGAGAGACACACGGGCAGAGTTCCTGACGCTGGTACGGCAGCCGGTGACCGGCGGAGTGTGAGCCTCAGCGTCAAAACGCCTCAAGCCCCTTGCGCAACGGGCATTGTCAAATGCCGCCCGCGCAGGGCATTCGCTGAGGCGAGCGCCTGAGCGAGCTTTCTTTTTCCGATTCCCTCGATTCGCTTCAACAGCGCGCTATCTTGTTCCGGATGGAGAACCGCTCGCGCGATTTCAGCCAATTGCTGCCAGTCGTGCCAGTCGCCAATGCGGCGCTGCACGTCACCGAGCGCCTCGATGAGTCCCGCGTCGGCGTCTGCATAAAGTTGCAGAACGTAGCGCAGCTGCTTGACCCTCAAACGAAAAGCGTGGATGTTTCCGGCGTCGAGCGGCGGCCATTCACCAAGCTCCCTCACAAAGTTGATCGCTGCGGTGTGGACCGCCTCGTGAGATAGCCCGGCCTGGCCTGCGTTGGACGTCAAGGACTTTGCCGGGGCCAACGCCGATCTTACTAGCTTGGAGTACTGCTTGAGCTTGTCTCGCGCTGTCTTGCGGCGACGGCCCAGCGTGCGCTCGAGTTCGGCAGCGCTTTCCTTGCGTGCGCTTTCAAGATGGCCCACCAATCGCGTGAGAGAATCGCCTGCAGAATTCCTCGCCATTCGGCGCGCATGGGTAATCAAAACGTCCATGTCGCGTACGTCGCCGGCTGCCTTGCGCACCGGTTCAATCGGCTTGAGCAGCAGCCGCGATTTCTTTCGATCCTCGGGCGCCAGCACGGCGGCAATCGCCTCAACCCGCCGCGTGGCCGTACGCAGATTATGAACCTCTTTGGGCGGAGGACTCGCAGGCAAATTCACGAGCAATTTGCCTAGCTCGCGCAACACCTTCCGCACCCGCTCGCGTTCGTCTGCCATCCATACTTAGCTTGGAGCGTAACCGGCAAAGTTGGCAAGGGGAGCTGGTGCCGCTAAAGTGATGATGTGAACGGGCTTCTTGTCATCGACAAACCAGATGGAATCACCAGCCACGATGTCGTGAACCGGCTGCGCAAAATTACAGGAGAGCAATCGATCGGCCACCTGGGCACCCTGGATCCGATGGCCACCGGCGTGTTGCCGCTGCTGATGGGCAGATTCACCCGGCTGGCGCAGTATTTTTCTGCCGCGGAAAAGAGCTACACCGGAGCCATGCGCTTTGGATTCGCGACCGACACGTACGATGCGGAGGGCGACCCTGCCGGACCCGATCTGTGGCCGGAAGTTGCGCAGACGCTTACCCTGGAGCGGGTATGCGCGGCGGCGCAGCGGTTCCTGGGAGAAACGCAACAGATGCCGCCACCGTTTTCGGCGAAGAAGATCGACGGCAAGCCCGCGTACAAGCTGGCCCGCGAGGGCAAGCCGGTTGAGCTGAAGCCGGCCCGGGTCCGGATCGACGCCTTCGAAATTGCGGCGATGGAGGGCGCGGAGGCCACTTTCAACCTGAACATCAGTGCGGGCGGGTACGTGCGCTCGGTAGCGCACGAACTGGGGCGGGATCTTGCCTGCGGAGCGCATCTGAGCCGTTTACGGAGAACGCGGGCCGGCGCCTTTACGCTCGCCGACGCGCACACGCTCGAAGAACTAAAGGCTCTGGCCGCAGGTCCCGCAGGCGATATTGCCACGATCCAGGCTTTATGTGTCCACCCGCGCGCTCTGCTGCCGGAGATGCCCGCTGTGACCGCGGATGCGTTGGCGCTGGGCCGGCTGCGCAACGGGGCGCAGGCCAATCTGCCAGAGTTCTCCTCGGCTTCGCTGGTCAAGGTTTTTGCCAGCTCGCGCGATCTCGTCGGAATTGCACGGCGAGTGGCGGGGACGCTGTTTCAACCTGTGGTAGTCATGGGGTGAAAGCAGAGAACGGAGGGGACCCCGGAACCAACGGATCAACAACCAAGGGATTCCCGTCCATGCTGACGATTGAGTTCAATCTTGTAGTAGCTTCGATCACCACCGGGACGCGGTTTCCGGCTCGAAGCACCGCGTCCCCTGAAGGTTTTGTACCGGCTTAGCTTTTGGGCGCAGCGGCGGCCGCCATTCGGGCCTGCATCTCGCGAGTCAGATGCGGCACGACGCCCACCATGCGCTCGATAAGCATCAACTGGCCGCGGTGGTGCATCTCGTGTTCTTTCACTGAAAGGATCATATCGAAACGGCTTCTTGATGCGGGCTCGGCGCCTGGGGGCATCGCAACCCTCTCCGCTAGGAAAGCATCAGTAAGTCCGTCGAGCCAACCAGCCCACTTCTCGCCGGAACTGCGGAGCAATTCCAGAGTCTGATCTTTGCTCCGATGCAACTTTTCCTCAGCCCCAATGCGCTGCATCAGCGACGGAAAGTCGAAGCCGGCCAGCGAAGACCGTGCTTCCTGAGCATTAATCTGGTACTGGAAACTGTACGCCAACGCAATGTGCGCGAGAAGCTCACCCACGGAGCGCGTATCGGGAGTCGCCCGAAAACCGTATTTGTCTTCCGGGATATCCTGGGCAATTGTAGTTGTATTCTTGCGAACGGTGCGGAAACTATGAGCCAATTCCTTTGATCCGTAGCAATTCAATTGATTTCTCCTTGAGCTAAACGATTTGGCCGGAATTTTTTGGCCGGGACTTCAATCTTATTCTCCCGGTTTCGCATCAGTCTATAGCCAGCGAACGAGAGGTCGCAAAATAAGCTTGCAAGATCCGTTGTGCCGCGATTGCAGCGGCCGCGCCATCACCAACCGCCGTTGCGATCAGACGGGGTGATCCGGCTCGGATGTCCCCAATGGCGAAGATGTAGGGCGTCTCGGTTTCGAACTGGTTGCCTACCGTGACCTGGCCGTATTCGTCGAGCGGAACCGCATCTTGCAAACATTGCGTGTTCGGCTCGACTCCAATGGCCACACGAATGCCGTCCACTTTGAGGGTTTCCACCTGTTGGCTGGCGGTATGGAGGAGATCGATTTCCTCGACGCACTGATCGCCCCGGATAGCGGTCACCATCGCACCGCAATAGATCTCCGCTTTGGGGTCGGCGCGCAAGCGTTCCTTGAGGACCGCTTCCGCCTGCAATTCCGGTTGCACTTCGATGACGATCACCTTCGACGCCAGCTTCAAGAGATACAGAGCCTCGATGACCCCGGTATCGCCTCCCCCGCAGACCGCTACTATCAGGTCCCTGAACAGACTGCCTTCACACAGCGAACAGTGGATAATCCCCTTGTGCCGGAACCTTTCCGTTTCGGCTAGCGGGAGTTCCTTAGAGCGGCAGCCGGCGGCAACGAGGATCACCGCCGCGGTGTAACATCTGCCATCGGCGCAGGTAACCGAACGGCAACTGGAGAAGGATTCAATGCCGGTCACCTCCCGTAGTTCCATCTCTACGCCCGCCTGGGTGGCCTGTTCGATCATCGCGGAGGCGAGTTGCGGTCCGCGCACACCGTCTTGAAAACCAGGATAGTTCTCGATCCAATCGGTATTTTTGAGCTGCCCGCCGAACTGCTCTTTCTCCAACACCAGCACCCGATAACGCGCACGCGCCAAGTGGATGCCTGCCGTCAATCCGGCCGGCCCGCCGCCAACAATGATTGCGTCATAGTCAAACATCGGCAACACATCTCGCAAGCTCCCCAACAGGCCTGCTTTTGGCCTGCTGGGGGGAAGTTTTCAATACAGTTCGTACGTCGGCGTCAGGTTCCGATACTTGGCCACCAGCTTGTCCCAGTTGCGAGGGAACTGGATCCGCTTGATCACCCGCCGAGCACTGAATCCGCCGGTGAGAATACCGATGAAGGTGCCAGGGCCCCCAGCCACCACAATCCGGATAGAACTGGGATCGGCAATCAGGCGGATGGGCTCCAGAGCATCCATCGGCACGGTCTTGTGTCTATCCAGGGCCTTGCCGGAATCGTAGTGCGCCGGATGCTTAAAGGCCGGGGCCTGCGCGAATTCCCCGACGTAGTTCCGAATCTTTTCTTTGGTCCATCCTTTCTGGGCCAGTTTCCTGGCATGAACCGGCGGCACCAGGAAGCACAAGGCGCCCAGTGTGTTCGTCGGCAGACTATACAGAAGATTGCTTATAATGTCCCGATCTTCGGTGCCATAAGCTGGGATGATGCTGCGCGTAGCAATTGGGATACATCAGGCTGACCGTGCTGTCCTCGGGAGCGAATCCTTCTTCCACATGTAACGGCTCCCAGGGGCTGTTCTCTTCGTTCTCCCCGAGGACCATGGAGTACTTTCCGGGATTTCCCAACGTGCCCATATCTTCGATAGCCTTGCGCATCCCGCCGATATTCTTCACAATCAGCCCCATCGCGCGCCCTATCGCTGCGTTGGCGATATTTCCGGGACTGAGGGCGCCGCTACTGCCGTTCACGTGAATCTGGTTGCGAATCGGACCATTGACGATCCAAAACGGAGCCCACGAACCGGTGCTGACGGCGAAGGCGCTCGCCCTGGCCGCCGGATCGAATAGGGCCTCCATGCAGGCGAGCAACACGGGCATATGAACCGGCAAAGCTCCCGCCATCACGGCGTTGATTGCGATTTTCTCGACCGTTGCTTTTCCCAGCCGGGGTAGCAGCGTGCCCACGATGTGTTCCGGGGGCAGGTCCGTCCCGGTAAGCATCTCCGCTACCGCGTCCTCGGTGGGCGGGATCAGAGCCAAGCCATCTCCCCAGCCCCGCTTGTAGAAGAAACGGTTGACTTCCTGAATATTGCCGCGAAAGATGATCCGCGGGTTCTGCGTCCGTGTCTTCGGCTTCGGCGACACTTCTTCCGCCGTCAGAGGCTGAACCAGCCCTGCTGCGATCTGGTCCAGAACCTGACTGATGCCCTCTTCGGCCTCTTCCGTGATGCTGCATTCACAAGGTATGGTCTCTGAGACCATACGAGCTACTGGCATTCCTCTGCTGGACGAGGCAGACCGCCCGTCCGTCACGAAGCCCTCGTTTACCAGTGCGACCGCCGGCGTATGCATTTCCTCGACGGAGATCGCGTTGTAGACGATATGCTTCGTGCACGACCCTCAATCGCCCACGGCGAGTACGACGCCGTCTTGCTCCTTGACCCAGGATTGGAATCGGGCGCTGTCCTTCGACTCAATTTCCGGAAGCGTGAAGTCGACGCTCTCGTACCAGTTCGTCTCAATGGTGGGATACCGCTCCTTGAGACGGCGCTCAAGGATGCCCAGCATCAGGCCGGCGGCACGCTTATTATTGCGGAACAATCCAATCTTCTTACCGCTGAGATCGTCTAAACGCGGGGAAAGTCCCTTCAGGGGTATAGGATCAGCATCCGCCCATGGACTCAATACTTCGTAGGCGGCGCCTGCCATGGCACTGCCTGACACTGACTCAGCCATTTGTTTGCTCCTCCTTTTGTGAATCGTTCGGTCCATGCATGGCGGCAAACAAAACTGGAAAGCCCGCGGCATCCGCCAGCTTGCTCCCTTGCTGGCGTCAGACCAAACTATAGCGATCATACAACTCGGCTTTGGGTGCTTTGTCGCCCGGATGTATCCTTAGGAGCCCGATGTCTGGGATAAGGATGCCACTAGCCGAGTCCTTCTTATTCCCCTGGTTCCCTGCTTTTCCTCACCGCCTTCCACCTTCACGGCTTATTCTGTTGTTTCGTTGTCTTTTAAAGGAGCAGACCCGCCATGGCTTACCCTACGGACCACCGTTATACTCGCGAGCATGAATGGATCTCGATTGATGGCGCCATCGGCACCATCGGTATCACAGACTACGCGCAAAACTCCCTCGGCGACATCGTCTTTGTTGATGTGCCTAAGGTGGGCGACACGGTCACGGCCAACGCCACCTTCGGCTCAGTCGAGAGCGTGAAGGCCGTCAGCGATCTCTTTTCGCCCGTCAGCGGCAAGGTCACCGCGGTCAACGAAGAGCTAAAGGCCGCGCCCGACAAAATCAACCAGGATCCGCACGGCACGTGGATCATCAAGGTCGAACTCTCCAACCCGGCCGAGGTGGCCAATTTGCTCGACGCCGCCGCGTATGAGGCGTTTATCGCGGAGGAAAGCTAAAAGCTAGTTGTCAGTGGTCAGTCGCTCGGAGTTCATCTCGCAATGAACCCCGCAATTGTGGCCAAGCGGCGACGGATGGCATCTCCCAGGATCCCTTGACGTGATTGATACGCTGATCGTGAACACACACCGGCTGTTCACTGACAACTGATCGCTGTTCACTGGTCCCGGAGGGATCATCGATGCGCTATCTCCCCAAATCAGACGAAGAACGCCGCCAGATGCTGGCCGCAATCGGCGCTGCCTCGATTGACGATCTCTTCTCGATCATTCCCGCCGAGTATCGCCTCGGCCGCGACCTCAACGTGCCGCGCCAGCAGGCCGAGAGCGAAATCATCGACTACTTCCGCGCCGCCGGGCAGAGGAATGCGACCGACTATGCCAGTTTTCTCGGCGCCGGCGCCTATCGCCACTACCGTCCTGTCATCATTGACGCTCTCGTTCAGCGCGGCGAGTTCCTCACCAGCTACACGCCCTACCAGGCCGAGATCACGCAAGGCACGCTGCAGGCGATCTTCGAGTTCCAGACCATGATCGCCGAGCTGACCGGCATGGACGTGGCCAACGCCAGCATGTACGATGGCTCGACCGGCGCGGCGGAGGCGGTGATGATGGCCGTCCGCGTGACGGGACGGCACAAGGCCACGGTGGCCGCGGCGGTGCATCCCGAGTACCGGGAAGTGTTGGCCACCTACGCGAAGCATCAGGGGTTCCCGGTGAAGGTTGTTGGCTACGACAACGAGACCGGCCGCGTCGATCTTGCCGCGCTCGAATCCGCCGTCACCGGGGAAACCGCAGCCGTCCTCGTCCAAAGTCCTAACTTCTTCGGCGTCGTTGAAGACATTCCGGCCATTGCCGCCATCGCTCATGCCAAGGGCGCGCTTCTGGTCGTTTCGATCTCTGAATCTATTTCGCTCGGTATCGTGCGCCCGCCCGTCGAGGCCGACATTGTCGCCATGGAGGCGCAGTCCTTCGGCGTGGCGCTCAGCTATGGTGGGCCGTTCTGTGGAGTCATCGCGGCCAAAGAACAATACGTGCGGCAAATGCCGGGACGGCTCGCCGGCCAGACGGTTGACGGGGCAGGGAATCGCGGGTTCGTGCTCACACTTGCCACGCGTGAGCAGCATATCCGCCGCGAGAAGGCAACCTCGAACATCTGCACCAACCAGGCGCTCATCGCGCTGATGGCGACCATCTTTCTCGCCGTTTATGGCAAAGAAGGCATGCGCGAACTCGCCCTACACAATCTGGCCAAGGCGGATTACGCGGCCAAAACCCTGAGCTCGCAGCCGGCCGCAAAGCTGCGCTTTAACGGCGCGCCGCGTTTCCACGAATTCGTTCTCGAAACCACGGAAACCCCTGCGCAATGGAGCCGACGGCTCCTCGACAACAAGATCGTCGGCGGCATCGAGTTGAGCCGCTGGTTTCCGGAGTTGCGCAATTGTACGCTCTGGTGCGCAACCGAAGTGGTCACGCGCGAACAGATTGACGCTGCGGCGAAGGTGCTGGCGGGTGTAGAGGTGGAGGCGTAATTTCAATGATTCGCGGAATTGGTTGGGGCATGAGCGAGAGCGGTCGGCTGCGATGGGAAAAGGCTCGCAGAGTTGGCAAGACCCGCTTCCTCATTGTTAATAGCTTGTTGCTTCGCGGCAGCATCCTATTTGTCGGAGCCATCTTGTTTGAGTTGCTCATCGGGCACCAACAACTCAACCTTCATCTGATTGAGACAAGCGCTTTTGTGTGTTTCCTCGGAGCGCTTGTTGTGGGCCTTTGGGCGTGGGACCAGAACGAGAGCATCCGTCGTGCTTTCCAGATCCCCTCCACCAAGCAGGATCGAACGAGTGGCGAATTGACGGGCAAGGAGAGCTAGGGAATGATTCCTAACACAGAAAACCTCGGCCCCCGCACCCTCGGCAAAGTTCGCCCGCATCCCTCGCAGAACGAGGCCCTGCTTTTCGAGAAGTCCTCGCCAGGCAAACGGGCGTATAAGCTTCCGCCGCTCGACGTGCCGAATGTGGACGCGGCCAAACTGCTTGGCGCAGCGCACCGGGAGACGCCGGGCTTGCTTCCCGAGTTAAGCGAAATCGAAATCATTCGCCACTTCACGCGGCTCTCCACGTGGAACTACGCCATCGATCTCGGCATGTATCCGCTGGGCTCCTGCACCATGAAGTACAACCCGCGCGTCAACGAATTCGTCGCCCGCATCGAAGGTCTGGCAGAGGCGCATCCTTACCGGCCCGAGTCTCTGGCGCAGGGCGTGCTTGAAATCTTCGATCTCTTGCAGCGCTGCCTGCTCGACATCACCGGCATGGACGCGATCACGCTGCAGCCAGCGGCCGGCGCGCACGGCGAGTTCACCGGAATTCTGCTTACTCGCGCGTGGCACGAGTCGCAGGGCAATCCGCGCAAGAAGATTCTCATTCCCGATTCGGCCCACGGTACCAACCCGGCCACGGCGGCCCTCAGCGGCTACACCGTGGAGAACCTGAAGTCGAACGCCGATGGCGGCATCGATCATGAAGCTCTGGCGCACAAGGTCGACGAGGAAACCGCCGCGCTGATGCTCACCAACCCCTCCACGCTGGGAGTCTTCGAGAACGAGATTCACAAGATCGCCGACATTCTGCACGCCAAGGGCGCGCTGCTCTACATGGACGGCGCCAACATGAACGCTCTGGTGGGCAAGGTGCGGCCGGGCGACTTCGGCGTGGACCTGATGCACCTCAACCTGCATAAAACCTTCTCCACGCCTCACGGTGGCGGAGGGCCCGGCTCCGGCCCCGTGGCGTGCAAGGCGTTTCTTGAGCCGTTCCTACCAATTCCCGTCCTTACGAGGAGGACGGGAATTGAGGGACTAGGGACTAGGGACTTAGGGGCTAAGGGATCAGCGACTAAGTTGGGTGCCCCGCGTCTCGATTCTGAGACCCGGGAAAGCACCGACCTCAACCAGGGCTCTCGGGGCTCTCAATTCCATTGGGACTACAACCGCCCCCGCTCCGTTGGCCGCGTGCGGGCCTTCTACGGCAATACCGGCATGTTTATCCGCGCTCTCGCCTACATCCTGGCCAATGGCCCCGACGGTCTGCGCCAGACCACCGAAGACGCGGTGCTGAACGCCAACTACATCCGCAAGAACCTCGAAGATCTCTACGAACTGCCCTACAAAACTCCCTCCATGCACGAAGTGGTCTTCAGCGACAAGCGGCAGGCGGCGCGTGGCGTCAAAACCGGCGACATCGCCAAGCGGCTTATCGATTACGGCTTCCATCCCTATACGGTCAGCTTCCCCCTCATCGTGCACGGGGCCCTGATGATTGAGCCCACCGAGAGCGAATCGCGCGAGGAGCTCGATCTCTTCATCGATGCCATGCGCTCCATCGCACACGAGGCCGAGGAGAACCCCGAACTGGTGAAGACGGCGCCGCATTCAACGCGTGTTTCGCGCCTCGACGAAGTGCAGGCGGCGAGAAATCCCATTCTCCGCTGGAAAAAGCCGGGACCGGGGGCCAGGGACCAGGTGTGAAGCTTCAGTGCGTTGTTCCTCTTTTTCGAGCCTTTTGAACGGCCACCCCTCCCCTATATGCCGTACCTCTATATTTGAAAACAAAGGGGTTATGCACAGGGTATATATCGGGGATAACGGAGCTCAAAAGGCTGCGGGATTTTCGGTCTGTTCCCGAGCTCTGCCTGGAACCTTAAGACAAGACTAAAGAATTTATGGGATTAATCAGCAGTGAAAATACTCAATTAAGTCCTTCGGATTCAGTCGGCGCGAGAAATGGGCTCTTGACTTCGTCAGGGACCGGGTGTGGAGGCTCAGGATGTTGTTCCTTTGGACGACTTCAGTCGCTATTGTGCGTTTGACACGAGGCGCAGGCGGCGCGCCGATTTTGCGGTGGAAAGCGACCCAGTCGGCAATCTAGCAAAGTTGCTGTAAACTTGGGTTTCGCGTCGGCCGTGGCCTGTTCCGTGTGGTGCTAAATTTGACAAACCAAGAGATTGTCAGAGCGTTCGCGCATGCCAAGTGGATAGTGGGTCAATTGACAGGGATCTGGCTTATCTCCTGAGCGATGAGGCGGCGCGCTGACGCGAACATAAAACTGACAACACTAGAGCACTTCGTAAGATGGGGCGTCGTGCTGCTCTGTCTGGCCCTCGAGTTGCCCGAAGGCCCTCGATTCTTATTTGTGCGTCTGACCGCATTATTGATCGGCTTGTGGTTTCTTGTTTGGCCAAACGTTAGCCACCATCTCGTGCGACTCGTTTTTCGAAAGCCTGAAGACACTCCTTCGGAGTGAACAACCTTCGACAATTCCCTGCGCCTCAAGCCCTTTGTTCTCCCATGCCGCTGTTTGTTTTCTTGTTCCCTTGTTCCCCGCCACAGGAACCAACCCCGCTATATGCCGCGAAGTGCAAGCTGGCTAAACTTGGCTTCAGGATGGCGAGCACTGCTTCATCGCCGGTTTCAAACTATCGCGGGCGGTTGGCGCCCTCGCCCACGGGCTATTTGCACGTAGGGCACGCGCGCACCTTCTGGACTGCGTTCCAGCACGCGCGCGAGGCCGGAGGCACGCTGGTGATGCGCATGGAGGATCTCGATCCGGACCGCAGTCGCTCCGCCTACGCAAGCGCCGCCATTGAGGACCTGCGCTGGCTGGGGATCCGCTGGCAGGAGGGCCCGGACAAGGGAGGGCCGTTCGCGCCTTACATTCAGAGCAAGCGCCGCGCTCTCTACCTGGCCGCGTGGCGCAGGCTGCTCGGCCGCGGCTGCCTGTTTCCATGCCGTTGCTCGCGCAAAGACCTCGAAACCGCATTAGGCGCGCCGCATGAGCGCGTGCAAACCGGGCGCGGGGGCGGCAAATTCGACACCCTGGACGACGAACCCATCTACCCCGGAACCTGCCGTCACCGGATTGGCCGCGCGCCGCAGCTTCCCGGCCCCACGGCCAGCGACGCTGAAACCCCCGGCGACAGCAACTGGCGCTTCCGCGTTCCCGACGGTCAGGTGGTTGAGTTTGTTGACCGCAACCTGGGGCCGCAGCGCTTTGTGGCAGGCGAGGACTTTGGCGACTTTGTGGTGTGGCGGCGTGACGGCGTGCCCAGCTATCAGCTTGCCTGCGTGGTCGACGACGCCGCCATGCGCATCACTGAGGTTGTGCGCGGCGCCGATCTGCTCAAGTCCACCGCGCGGCAGATTCTGCTCAACCGCGCCCTGGGCTTCGACAATCCGGCCTGGTTCCACTGCCGCCTGGTGGTGGACCACAATGGCCGCCGCCTGGCCAAGCGCCATGACGCCCTCAGCCTGCGCGCCCTGCGCCAGCGCGGACTCACGCCCATGAATATCCTTTCAGCGGAGCTGCCGAGCGACATATAAAAACTCCCGTCCCCGCATCTGGAACTCACGCCCTGGCCCGCCTTGCTGCGACTCGCGGGCGCTATGCTGTACCATCGAAATGCCATCCATCGTTCCACGGGCCACGGTCGAACAGCTCGGGAATTCGGGCACCTGGAAGCTTGCGCTGCCTGGGATCATTTAGGGGGCTGCCGGGAATGGTTTCGCTCAGGGATGAAACGATGACGCCTGCCGTTCAACCAACCGCCGTCGAAGGAGAGCCGAAATCCTGGTTAAACGTGTTCCGCAGCGCACCGAATCTGCTCACCCTCATGCGCATCTGCCTGGCGCCATTCCTGGTTGCCGCCATCCTCGAGGGGCACTTCAAGCTAAGCTTCGCTCTTTTCGTGGCCGCCGGATTGACCGATGCACTGGACGGCACACTGGCGCGCATGCTCAAGCAGCGATCGACGTTTGGCGCATACCTCGATCCTGTCGCCGACAAGCTGTTGCTGAGCACGCTGTTTCTGGTTCTGTTGCACAAGGGGCTGATGCCGGTCACCGTTACGGTGCTGGTGTTCGGCAGGGATGTGGGCATCCTGCTGGTTTCGGCCCTTCTCTACGCGGCCGTGGGGCGTCGGGAGTTTCGTCCCAGCATCTTCGGCAAGGCCAACACCCTTGCCCAGATCAGCGCGGTAGCGGCCGTTCTGCTGCATCAGCTCACCGCCGCCTATTGGGTAGCTATCTCCCAAAAGGTGGCCCTCGACGCCACCATGGCGCTTACCGTCATCTCGGGCCTGCATTACGCATGGGTGGTCTCGCGCCGCGCCGGCGCACCGACCGCCCATGGGGCTGCCACGAAATAAACAGCCCAGCTTGTCTCCTTCAGATACAGTCATTGCGGAATCGTGTAAAGTTGCGATTCTTTGAGAGAATCGCAACCTGAGTGCACGGGCTCCGGGATACGCCCAGAAGGAGAAATGCCTTAAGAGTCGTCTCTGAAGCTCTTCCGTTCCCGCTGTTTCTTCAATCTCCATATCGCGAAACTCCTCTGAATCAAAGACTTCGCCACACTCCAGGCACTCGACATACTCGGTGTCTTCGTGCCGGGAAACGATCCGGACTTTCGGGTGTCTGCAGGCAGTTGCCATCGTTCTCTGGGTCTGGGTTGAACTTACTGCAAATTTGCCGCCTTATGCCCTTTCCGGTGAGGAGAAAGCCGCCACTCGCCGCCCTGGCAGGTTGCATCGGCTTCCACTTCAACGACTAAAGTCTTTGACCGGGGACCCGGCTCGGAGACAGCCAATCGGAAATGGCTACAGGTGCTCTATCCGCCAAATTGTAGCTTTCTTTTTGTCGATTGCAAACCGATTTTTGATGAATCCTTTGATAAGTCGCCAAAATCCTCATTCGCCCTGGGCCCGCCAGACGTGGACTTGAAAGGCGGACGAAATTGGTCGTATACTGAATTGAGACCGAACATGTCGCATATTCCATGCTAAAGCTCACCAAGAAAGCAGATTATGGGCTGATGGCGCTCAAGTATCTCGCTGAGCATCCAGAGACTCCTGCGCTCAGCGCCAAGGACGTGGCCGATGCTTATGGGATTCCCGCGCAACTGCTGGCCAAGATTCTGCAGCGGCTGACTAAGGCAGGGCTGCTGCGCTCCCATGCCGGGATGAACGGCGGATATGCTCTGGCACGCGCCGCGCGCCAGATCTCGGCCTTCGAGGTCATCCATGCCATTGATGGGCCGTTGTTCATTACATCCTGCACCAAAGGCGCAAAGGCCTGCGATCTGACCCCTAACTGCACCATCAAGGAACCGCTGGCGCGCGTCAACGAGACCATTGCCGGAGTTCTGAAGAGTATCAGCATCCAGGATCTGGCTGAGCAGGAACACGCGGCTTCGACGGTTGCCCGGAATACGAACCGATTGGTTACATTGACTTTGTAGAAAGCGGAGTTAGCGTTGCGAGCGGAGTTACAATACGGTTCGTTGCTGCATTAATCAGTTCAGCTAACGCGCCTCCGCCGCGTCGGCCGGTTGGCGCCGCTTTACGAAAAATGGAGACAAGGATGAGCACGGTTCGAAATCAAGCGGAGGCGCCGGCAGGTGTAACCCTGCCGATCTACATGGATAACCACGCCACCACCCCGCTGGACCCCAGGGTGCTGGAGGCGATGATGCCATACCTGACCAGCAAGTTCGGCAACGCAGCCAGCCGCAACCACTGCTTTGGGTGGGAAGCCGAACAGGCGGTGGAAACGGCGCGCGAACAGATCGCCAAAATGATCGGCGCCACGGCCAAGGAGATCATCTTCACTTCAGGTGCCACCGAGAGCGACAACCTGGCCATCAAGGGCATCGCGGAGATGTACCGCGAGCGCGGCAACCACATCGTCACTCAGGTCACTGAGCACAAGGCTGTGCTCGACACCTGCAAGCGCCTGGAAAAGTATGGCTATCGCGTTACGTATTTGCCGGTAAAATCCGACGGAATCATCGATCTCGAAGATCTGAAGCGGGCCATCGACGACAAGACCATTCTGGTCACCATCATGGCCGCCAACAATGAAATCGGCGTGCTGCAGCCCATCCGCGAGATCGGCAGGCTCTGCCATGAGAAGGGCGTTCTCTTCCACACTGACGCGGTGCAGGCCTTGGGCAAGGTGCCGTTCAACGTCATAGACGATTTCGTCGACGTGGCGTCAATCTCCGCGCACAAAATCTACGGACCAAAGGGCGTGGGCGCGCTTTATGTTCGCCGGCGCAATCCCCGCGTGCAGATCGCTGAGCAGATCGACGGCGGCGGCCACGAACGCGGCATGAGGTCGGGCACATTGAACGTGCCCGGCATCGTCGGTCTCGGCAAAGCCTGCGAGATCGCTCAGGCGGAAATGGACTCGGAAGCCACGTACCTGCGCGGCCTGCGCGACCGGCTGAAGACGAAGCTGGAATCGGAGCTCGACTATGTGCACGTGAACGGATCGATGGAGCATCGGCTGCCCGGTAACCTGAACATGAGCTTTATCTACGTCGAGGGCGAGTCGTTGCTGATGGGGATCAACGACGTCGCGGTTTCAAGCGGCTCGGCCTGCACTTCGGCCACGCTGGAGCCTTCGTATGTTTTGAAGGCGCTCGGCCTCGGCGACGACGTCGCGCACAGCAGCATTCGTTTTGGGTTGGGCCGCTTCAACACCCAGGCTGAAGTGGACTACGTGGCCGCCAAAGTGATCGACATTGTGCGGCATCTGCGCGAGTTGTCGCCGCTCTACGAGATGGTGAAGGAAGGCATCGATCTGAGCAAGGTCGAGTGGCAGCAGGCCCACTGAATGCCGGGACCAGGCGGCGGAGATTAGAAATGCATCGGCGGGCACGCTAGCCGAATCAAAACAGGAGAGGGCGCGGGTACCGCGAGAGGAAAACAGAAAACCATGGCATATAGCGACAAAGTAGTGGACCACTACAATCATCCGCGCAACGTGGGCACCCTGGACAAGGGCTCGGCAGAAGTGGGCACGGGTCTGGTGGGCGCGCCGGAGTGCGGCGACGTAATGCGCCTGCAGATCCGCGTGAACCCTGAAACGCAGGTGATCGAAGAGGCCAAGTTCAAAACCTTCGGCTGCGGTTCCGCCATCGCCAGTTCCTCGCTGGCCACCGAATGGATCAAGGGCCGCACCGTCGATGACGCGCTGGGGATCAAGAACACCGACATTGTCAAGGAGCTGTCGCTGCCCCCGGTCAAGATTCACTGTTCGGTGCTGGCCGAGGATGCCATTCGCGCCGCCATCGGCGACTGGAAGAAAAAGAATAGCGTTGCGGAAGCCGCCGCGGCGCCGGCGAAGTAAGTCCGCCGGGCAGGCGGAAGAAAGGCTGGAATTATGGCAAACATCGTCACCATCGAGTCCAATCCGGCGTCCACTGAGGAGCAAATCGGCCGGCAGACCGCGCCGGGCCCCGGTGGCGCTCCCAGGCCCGTCGAAGGCCTGCACGTGACCGAGCGGGCCGTCAAGCGCATCCGCGCGGCCATGGCTAAGGAAGGCATTTCGCCTCTGGAGGGCGGCTTGCGGCTGGGCGTCAAAGGCGGCGGGTGCTCGGGCCTTTCCTACTCCATCGCCTTCGACACGCACCCGCGCGAGCGCGACCGCATCTTTAACTTCGATAGCGTGCGCGTCTTCGTCGATCCCAAAAGCTTCGTCTATCTGCACGGCGTGACGCTGGACTACGAAGAGACGTTAATGCGCCAGGGATTCAATTTCATCAACCCGAATTCAGCTCGCGCTTGCGGGTGTGGTACTTCATTTTCTGTTTAAAGCGCATTGCGCGTAAGGCCGCCTCATGCTGAAAGTCGACGATACCGCAGTTCCGGTAGCCTGCTGGTCCTGTTCCGTAGCTCACAACGAATCCACTCTCTTCTGTCCGCATTGCAGCAAGATTCAACCCCCTCCTGGCGGCGATTATTTCTCCGTCTTTGGCCTGGAACCCCGTCTGAATCTGGATTTGCAGGCGCTGGAGCACGAGTTTCATCGTCTCAGCCGCAGGCTGCACCCCGATCGCTTTGCCCGTGCCGATATGAACGAGAAGCAATTTAGCCTGGCCGACACGTCGCTGCTCAACGACGCTTATCGCACCCTCAAAGATCCCTTGCGCCGCACCGAATACCTGCTTAAATTGCACGGGGCGGAGATTAGCGCGTCTGCCGCGGCGGATGCCCCGGCAATAGGCAGAGACCGGAAAGATCCTTCTCGCGTGCCCGCTGATCTGCTCGAAGAAGTCTTCGATCTGAACATGCAGCTTGAAGAGATGCGCAGCTCGCGGAAGATGGGCGAAGAAGACCCGGTAATGAAACGGACCCTGCTTGAAGCAAAGAGAAAATTCGAAGCGCTGGTCGATGCGGCGGATCGCGATCTGCATGCGCAGTGGGCGGTTTGGGACGCCGGCGATGGGGCCGCGCGCAAGCCCGCGCAGCATGCCATGGTGGCGCTGCTCGACCGGCGCCGGTACCTCAGCAACCTGGTCCGCGACGTGACCGAAACCCTGGGAGCATAAACAGCAAAAATGGCGGAAGGACGCATCGTCGGTATCGATCTGGGGACAACAAACTCCCTGGTCGCTTATATGCAGGATGGCGCGCCGGTGGTGATTCCCGGCGCAGACGGCTCGAACCTTGTGCCGTCGGTGGTGGCGCTTGATCCCATCCCCGCCGATGGCGCCCGCCCCACGATTACCGTAGGGAACAGCGCACGCAAGGCGCTCATCGAAACGCCGGAGCGCGTCATCTACTCCGTCAAGCGGCTGATGGGCCGCGGACTCGAAGAAATTCAAAATGAACTCGAGTTCTTTCCCTTCCGTTTGGCCGACGACATCGAGGCGGGCGAAGTTCCGCGCATTCAGTTGGGCGAGCTGCGCTTTACCGCGCCGGAGATTTCGGCCTACGTCTTGCGCCAGCTTAAGCGCAATGCCGAGCGATTCTTCGGCACGCCCGTCACGCAGGCCGTGATCACTGTACCGGCTTACTTTAACGATGCGCAGCGCCAGGCAACCAAAGACGCGGGCCGCATGGCCGGTCTTGACGTGCTGCGGCTGGTGAACGAACCCACGGCGGCGGCCCTTGCTTATGGACTCGATCGCGCCAAGGTAGGAACTATCGCCGTTTACGATCTCGGCGGAGGCACCTTCGACATCTCCATCCTCAAGCTGCGCGAAGGCATCTTCGAGGTGCAGTCCACCAACGGCGACACGCACCTGGGTGGCGACGACATCGACAATCTGCTGCTGGCTATTGCGCTCGATGAAATTCTTTCCGTCCACGGCGTCGATCTGCGCACGCACCCGAGCGCGGTGCAGGCCCTGCGCAAAGCTTCCATCGACGCCAAGATTCGCCTCTCGGCCGAGTCCTCGGCCAGCTTCGACTTCGAACTGCCCAACGGCGATCGCTATCAACGCCAGCTTCCGCGCGCCTCCTTCGAACGGCTGATCGAGCCGGTGCTCGCGCGAACCGTGGGACCATGCAAGCAGGCCCTGGCCGACGCCGGCATCACGCCGGAGCAGATCGACGAAGTGGTGCTGGTGGGCGGCTCAACGCGAATTCCAGCCGTGCGTGCGCTGGTTGACGGCCTTTTCCACCTCGGCGCGCGCGGCAAAAAGCCGCACACGGAGCTGAACCCCGATGAGGTTGTGGCGTTAGGTGCTGCGGTGCAGGCCGACATTCTAGCCGGCGCCTCGGCGGCCACTGAAGAAATGCTGCTGCTCGATGTGACGCCGCTTTCGCTCGGCATCGAGGCCCTGGGAGGCACGGTGGCGCGCATCATCCAGCGCAATTCCACCATCCCCGCATCGGCCACCGAGCACTTCACGACCGGCGTAGACGGGCAGACGAGCGTGGCAATTCATGTAGTCCAGGGCGAGCGCGAACTGGCTGCCGACTGCCGCTCGCTGGCGCGCTTCGACCTCAAGGGCATTCCGCCCATGAGCGCCGGCCTGCCGCGCATCGAAGTGAAATTCCTCATCGATGCCGACGGCATTCTGCAAGTCTCCGCGCGCGAGCAGCGCAGCGGAAAGGCCGCGCAAATCGAAGTGAAGCCGGCCTATGGCCTGACCGACGAACAGGTCGTGAACATGATTCTCGATTCCTTCGACCACGCCGAAGATGATTTTGCCAAACGGCTGCTCATCGAAGCACGCAATGAAGCGGAGACGATTCTCAGCGCCGTCGAACGCGCTCCGCAAAACCCCGCGTGGAAGCAGTTAGACGCAAATGAACAGGCAAAGATCGCATCGGCGCGCGACCGGCTAGCTGAGGCCAAACAGGGTGAGGATATGGCCGCAATCCGCGAAGCAAGTGTCGCGCTCGACCAGGCGACGCGGCATTTTGCCGAATTGCTCATGGACGCGGCTGTATCGAGCGCCATTCGCGGCAAAACCATGAACGCGGCAGGCGAAGAGTTGAAGGAAGCCGTCACCGCGCCGCACGACTTTGCCCCGGCGGAGTTCAAGTAATCGGAGCGAGTCGTTGCCGGAAATACTAGCTTCGCTAACCCTGCCAACTCCGCTAGCTCCGCTTACGACAAGGACGCAACCATGACCGAGACCAACAAGAACATCCCTCCCGACAAACTGGTCCGCGTCACCTTTCTTCCCGAGGGCAGGACGGTCGAGTTTGAGTTCGGCGCCATGCCTTACGATCGGCACGGCAGGCCGATGTCGTTTCTCGATGTGGCGGAGAACTTTGACGTCTTTCTCGAACACGCCTGCGGCGGATCGTGCGCCTGCACTACCTGTCATCTGTGGATCAAAGAAGGCGCGGCGGGCATCAGCGAGGCCGACGACGATGAGCTCGACCGGCTCGACATGGCTGCCGATCAGCAGTTGAACTCGCGCTTGGGTTGCCAGGCCGTGATCACGCGTCCCGGAAACTACGTCGTTGAGATTCCGAGCTGGAACCGCAATTACGTCTCCGAAGGCAAGCCCCTGGCGCTCGCCGAACAAAAATGATCACAAACTCGGGTGCCCCAGGTCTCGATTTTGAGACCTGGGAAAGCACAAATCTCAACTCATCACTTTCAACCCGGTACGAACCGCAGGTGCCTCCCCTTGCGGCGTTGTTTGCCGCAAGTGTGGGAAAGCATGAAACTCAACTTCCGGAAACGGAGCCAAGGAGCTGTTCATGCCCCGCGAGATCCACTGGACCGACGCCGAAGAAATCGGCATTCAGTTGGCGGAAAAGTTTCCCGGCGTAGATCCACTCGCAGTCCGCTTCACTGACCTGCACCGTTACGTGACCGAACTCGAAGGCTTCGCCGACGATCCGCTGAAGTCCAATGAGTCACGCCTCGAGGCGATTCAGATGGCATGGCATGCAGAGTTCGAAGACTCGCAGAAATAGGCGCCCGGCCCGGCCGGCTCGGTGCAGTTCCAGGAATGTCCTGGGCCCAAAATGTCCGGAATCCGGCCGGTGTGTCTTGCAGATAATTTCCCCCTTTTGCCGCACAATAACTCCATGCGACCTGTGTTCGGTTCCAGAATTTCGGCCCCCAAACCGGCCTTTTCCGCTGAAAAATGGCACAGCGGAGACGGCCCATGCACATTCGATACGCTCTTTTTTCAAATATGAAGGGATATATATCCTGTCCATAAACCATTTGTTTTCAAATATGGAGATATGGCATATAGGGGGAGGGGTGGGGATGGCATTCGGTACGGACCGGGCACATGGCTGACATTTTGAACCGGGGACATATCTGACACTGCGAGTGAGGCGTGGTTGCTGGACGCGTTTGAGGAGATTGCCGGTGGCTCCGACATAGAGCGTATGGCTGCGGCTGGCTATGATTTACGTGCAATAGGAGCCCCTTGTGCATCGGTTGATCGAACGCTGAAGCGGCAAGATGGAATATGACGAAGAACAGCCGCAGATCCCTCACTGCGTTCGGGATGACAACTGTTCTTTTGGGATTGCGGTCGTATCACCGCCAAACCGGAAACTAGCCTTTGTGGGACGCGGAATGATAAGGTCCGGCCAGTGCTATTGCACGTTAAGGTACATTTGAACGGCGGGGGTGCCCCGTCCTGGCTCTGCCAGGGCGGGAATTGGATGATGGGGCCGGCATCAACCCCGGTCCTCTATCTCTCGCGGCGAACTTCTCCGGAGTGACACTAAAAGCTACAAGCTGTCTTCCCGTATAAACTAATTTACGGCGCAGCCATGAAAGATTCCGTCCAGGTCTCGAAAGAGAATTACCTCAAAGCCATCCTCGAAGCCGAAGCCGAAGGACGTGAGGTGATTCCCGCCATGCTGGCCAATTGGCTTGAAGTTTCGGCGCCTGCCGTGACCATGGCGCTCAAGCGTCTCAAGCGGGGCGGCTTCGTTCAAGTAGGCGCCGATGGCATCGTGCGCCTCACCGACACAGGCCGCGAAACCGCCTATCGTACCGCGCTCCGCCACCATCTTATCGAGCGCATGTTGACCGAGATCTTCGGCATGGAGTGGCACGAGATTCACGAAGAAGCCGAGCGGCTGGAGCACGCCGTTTCGCCGGCCTTCGAAGCCAAACTCAAGGAAAAGCTCGGTGAAGCCGGCGCCTGCCCTCACGGCAACTCCGTGCTGCCGGTTAATCCGAAAGAGCGCAAGCGCTGTGGAGAAATCCAGCTCTCCGAGGCCGGCGAAGGCCGCCGCTACACTGTTATCAGCCTGCAAGAGCGCGATCCCAGGCTGCTTCAGTTCCTTTACGGCGCTGGCATCGGTCCTGGGAAATGCCTGCGCGTGGTACATCAGAACTATGACCAAACCGTGTTGATTGAGCTACCTACGGGGGAGTCAACTCTGGGAAGACCGGCCGCGGAAGCGGTCTGGCTGCGGCCGGAGTCTCCTTCGTAATTAAATCTAAAGAGATTTATTAACCATAGTTAATAACCTGTGGCATACTATGGGTATTGAGACCTTTATCGTCTCGCTTCGCTCCGATTTCACCGATCTCTCGAAGCCCACATGAAGCCCAGAAAGACAATCCGGAACGCTCTGCTCTTCTTCCTGATAGTGACTACGCTGAACTGTCGCCGGATAGCCGGGCAAAGCGGCACTTCGAGCGCGATTTCGGGAACGGTGACGGATGCGACCGGCGCGGTGCTGCCCAATGCCGAGGTCGAGGCGACAGAAATCAATACCGCGGCCGTACGTGCGGAACGATCCAATGCCGATGGGCGGTTCCTCTTTTCCCAGGTGAATCCCGGAACCTATACGGTGACGGTGCGTGCAGACGGCTTCCAAAAGCAAACCTCGCAGCCGGTCCCGGTCGAGGTGGGGCGCACCGTCACGCTCAACATGACCCTATCCTTGTCCACCACGACACAGACCGTCGAGGTCACCGCCAATCAGCCGCTGCTCAGCCTGGAGAATCCCAACACCACCACCACCATCGAATCGAAGACCATCGCCAACCTGCCCAACGCCGGTTCGGACCTCACCTTCGTCGCGCAGTTTGCTCCCGGAGCGCTGATGAACACCGCCGGATCTTCCAACGACAACAAAGCCCCGGGCGGCTACGGCAATGTCGAATACAACGGCCTTCCCGCCACTTCAAACGGCTACATCCTCGACGGCTACGACACCAACGATCCGTGGCTGGGCCTCAACATTGGGCTTTCAACCAATCTCGTCCTCGGACTCGATGCCGTCGATCAGGCGACGGTAAACACGAACTCGTATTCCGTCGATCAGGGCCGCTATGGCGCTTCGCAGGTGAACTACTTCACCAAATCCGGCGCCAATAATTTTCACGGCGACGCCTACGAGCTATGGGATGGCTCGCTGTTCAGCGCGGAGGATTACTTTCTCCACGCCGACGACACGCCGGGCAACATTACCCCCAAGCCGCGCTCCAATGTGAACCACTTCGGCTTCAGCGTGGGCGGACCTATCCGCAGAGACAGGGTCTTCTTCTTTACTGCCTATGAGGGCGTCCGCATCGCGCTTCCCATCGTGGTGACTCAGGTTGTCGTGCCATCGCCCGCCTACCAGCAGTATGTGCTCAGCCAGCTCCTCGTAGGAGGAACAGATCCCATCACGGGAACCATGCTTGCCGCCGAGCCTGCCGAGGTGCCCTTCTACAAATCGATGTTCAGTCTCTACAACAACACAGCCGGAACTGCGTTCCCGGTCAATTCCTGCCCCCTCGAAAACGGCTTCGGCTGCGCCAATCAGCGCCAGGAGTCGCTTCAGAATGGCGACCACGAAAACCTCGAGGTGCTCAAGATCGATCAGATCATCAACGCCGCCAACACCGTCTGGTACCGCTTTCAATCGGACACCGGCCTCCAGGCCGCCTACACAGATGCGATCAATCCAATCTTCAACTCGTACTCTCCGCAGCCGCAGTACACGCTGGTCGCCGGCTATACACACATCTTCGGGTCCAATCTCGTCAACCAGTTCAATCCCGGCGCAAGCTGGTACTCCAGCATCTTCGAGCCCAACAATTTCGCCCAGGTCCAGCAGAGTTTTCCGATCGTCCTTGCAGCAGGCAGCAATCAAGCTCCCTTTACCACCATCGGCGGCAACAACAACATCTATCCGCAGGGACGCAAAGTCACGCAATGGCAGATCAACGACAATCTTGACTGGATCCGCGGCAAGCAGGAGTACCGCTTCGGCATCAACACGCGCCGCGTCGACGTAAGCGACTACGATCTGGGCGAGGGAAGCGTACCTGCGGCCATTTATAACGATCTGGCCGAGTTCACCTACGGCGCGGCCTACACAGAGAGCCAGACCTTCCCCATCTCGTTCAAAGAGCGAGTCGCCGTGGGCAATCTCGACCTCTACGCGATGGATACCTACAAGCCAACGCCCAAAGCCACTTTCATCGTCGGCGTAAGAGCGACACGGAACACCGACCCTGTCAACCAGCAGCACCTTTTCGCGCGTCCTGCCGGATCGTTTCTCGATCTTTCGCATGGCATCGACCAGCCGCTCAATCAGGCCATTCAGACCGGGGTCAGCACTCTGTTTCCCTCCACGCCCCTCCTTGTCTGGCAACCCCGCGTCTCCCTGGCCTATCAAGTTAGCCACGGCACCGTAATCCACGTCGGCTTCGGCGTCTTCAGCGACATCATTCCCGCCCAGATTGCCGATCTCGCCGCCACCAACGCTCCCTACGCGCCCACCTTTGTCGGAGGTATCGGCGGCCAGGTGGGCGGCCTTGCCATCGCGCCTGGCGTGGCCAACAGCGCAGCCGATGCAGCCTCTGCTGCGAACCGGCAGTTTCAGTCGCTCTTCAGCGCCGGTGGCCCGCCTTGCGCCGGAATCGCCCTCGGCGCGCCAACCTGCCCTCTCGCTGTGAGCCTCAACACCTTCCCCACCGGCACGCTGAAAACGCCGTATTACTACCAGTACAACTTCGGCATTGAGCAAAAACTAAGTGCGCATGGCGCCGTTCGCATTGGCTACGTCGGCACGCGCGGACTCCACGAGCCGTTTCAGGTCGGCCTCAACGGTTACCAGAATGTCTGCGCCGGATGCTTCGCGCCCTACCCCTACGCGCAGCCCCTCGACCAGCGATTCGGCAGCGTCAACGAATTTCGCACCGACGCCAGTAGCAACTACTCCGGCCTGCAGAGCAGCCTCGCAGAGCAGTTCCACTCCCTCACCCTCAACGCAAATTACACCCTCAGCCACTGCCTCGACGAGGTCTCCAACGGCGGCCTGCTTCCCTTTTCCCCGCAGGGCATTCTCACCCCGCTCCCCGGCGAACTAAGCAGCCAATACAGCAACTGCGACTACGATGTGCGCCACAACCTCTCTGCCTACGGGATCTATCAGATTCCTTTTGCATCGAGGCATTTTCTCTTGCGCGCGCTCTTCCGCAACTGGTCATTTTCTGAGACGGCCTTCCTTCACAGCGGCCTTCCGTTCTCAGTCCTCAGCCAGCCTTACACCGCCAATGGCAACGGTGTGTTTCAGGCCAACGGTCCACAGTTTGCGCGGCGAGTTTCCGGCCAGCCGCTCTACCAGAAAACCCCGGTCGCAGGAGTCACAGTTGCCGGAACCCGGCAATGGCTCAACCCCAACGCCTTTACCTCCGTCGTCGATCCCACCACAGGCGCATGCACGGGCGGCGATTCGCTCGCCAACTGCCAGTTCGGCAACTCCGGCCGCAATACTGTGCGAGGCCCACACTTTACTGGCTCCGACATCTACCTCTCGCGCCGGTTTCGCATCTGGGAACAGATATCAATGCGCTTCGACGTACAGATGTTCAATGCCTTCAACCATCCCAACTTCGCGCTGCCCGGCAATGTCCAGGCTGGGGTCCCAGGCACATACATCCCGCCGAAATTCGGCACTCTCGAAAGCACCGTCTCACCGCCTACAGGCCTGCTGGGCGTCGGCTTGGGCGGTGACAGTTCGCCGCGCATGATCGCCTTTCAAGCCAGGATCGAATTCTGACACCGTCTGGGGATTCAACGGGATCCAGCTATCGGTAAGTCGTTGCTGAAAAATAACATCCACCCGCATCCGCCAGAAGTGTTATTGTCACGCGGCCGCCATCGTGTTCCAATGGCATTGATTTCCCTTGCGCGCAGTTCTTCCTTTGCGAAGCATCCGGCGCCTTACGAATGAGCGACGTAGACCAACACGAGAGCAGCGAACAGGCAGCCGCGGGCGCCCAGCAGGACAAAGGCGAAAACCTTCACACCTATGCGGTCATGCCTACCTTAGGAGAAGAAGCAGAGCGGGAGCTCTACGCCTTCCGCGCCGCGATGCATCCGTCCGAGCCGGAAGCGGAGAGGCAGCCGGAAAGGCCCAGATCCATCCCGGTCGCAACCCTCGCGCTGGGAGCGGCCGCACTCCTATGCGTGGTGGCATTGGTCTTCGCCATCCCGATGCTGGTGAGGCCCAAGCCGCCGGCCCACTTTATCGACATGGGAAACCGAAGGTTCGATCCCGCGGGGCTGGGCGGCCGCCTCATCGCGCGCTGGGAAAGCAGCGCCACCTACCAGCTCACCATCGATCCACTGGAGCCGCAGCAGCTCGACGGCTTTCGCGCCGTGGCCGCTGATCCGCCCCATCCGCTTTCGGTTGTGATCCGGGTCAAGGATTCCGCGGGCCTCGTCGCATGCCAAAAGGAGATTCTGCTTCCCGCTGCTCAGACCGCAGCCGAAACCGGACCTCAAAAGGCGCTGCTGGCAGGCAAGACGCCTGGCGGAGACACCGTGCAATATGTCGCCGGCGCGGACGGCAAGCTTGCCGAGATCGCTCTAGGGGGTCCGCTTTCCTGCCCGGCGGATGTGTATCGCCGCTTCGCGGGTTGGGACTTTACCTCCAACTTTCCCACCCTTGCCGACCAGGGCGAATGGCTCAGGCACGAGAACGCCCTGGATGAGGCTCGAAACCCTCATTCCGCCCGCGGCGGCGAGTGGCGCGCGGTGGCACAGCACTTGCCCGCTCCCATCGAGGGCGACGACGTGATCACCGGAGATAATCGCTCAAAGGGAATTGTGGACACCAGCGCGGGAAGAGCTTTTCTCCTCATCCAGAGCGGCGCCGGGAGCCGCGCGCCGGAATGGCAGACATTCCCTGCGGCCATTCACTTCCGCTGCGACAAGAATGGCGTCTGCATCCTTTCCCGCGCCAATGCGCGCACTGCCCTCCAGGCGCGATTGCTGAAGTGACAGGGACGTGGTTGAACCAGCGTCCTGTCTCTAAAGTTCGCAGCATAAATACCCTGTCATCCTGAGAGAGTCCGCCGCGGCGGACGAGTCGAAGGACCTGCATTTGGCCACTGACCACCGACCACTGCGTTACCATAATTGCGATGCACGTTTTGTCCGCAGCCGAGATGCAGGCCTGCGACCGCGCCACCACGGAGCGGTTTGGGATTCCGTCGATCCGATTGATGCGCGCGGCCTCCGCGGCCGTCGCAGCCTTTGCGCGGCAGCAGTTTCAGCGGGCGCATCGCGTTACCGTGCTTTGCGGCCGCGGCAACAACGGCGGCGATGGCATGATGGCCGCGCGGTTGCTTGCCGATGGCGGCCTCGAAGTAACCACGCTGCTGCTCGGCGCGCCGGGCATTCTCTCCGGCGATGCCGGCGTGGCGTGGAAAGAGCTCACCAGCCCCATGCACGGCGCGGTTCATGTGGTCACAAGCGCACTGGAGCTCGATCGCCACAAAGATGCGCTTGATGCCGATCTCATCGTGGATGCTGTCCTGGGTACAGGCTTCAAGCCTCCGCTGAAGGGCCTGGCGCTGGCGGTGGTCGAATGGTTGCAACGCAGTGACGCTCCGGTTCTGGCTGTGGATTTACCCTCCGGCTGGCCGGCCGACGAAACAGGCGCAATCGTGACGGGTCCCGTTTTTCCCGCCGATGCCGTCATCACCTTCACCGCGCCCAAGGCCGCGCACGTGTTTGGGCAACTGACACGCCGCTGGAGCCAGCCCATCGCCGTCGCGCCCATCGGCTCGCCCGATGCGGCAGTTGTGTCCACGTTCGGCCTCGACTGGGCCGGCTCCTCGCTCGATCTGGTCCAGGCGCCGCGCGCCGCCGCGGCCAACAAAGGCAACTTCGGCCACGTACTCGTAGTTGGCGGCGCCTTTGGCAGCGCGGGCGGCAAGGCCGGCGCGCCTGCCATGGCGGCTCTCGCGGCGTTGCGTGCCGGAGCGGGGCTTGTCACCGCGGCAGTTCCCGCGCCGGCGCTGCCTGTCGTGGCGACGCTCGTCCCGGAACTGATGACATGGCCGCTCGATGCGAACTCTGCCGGCCAGATCTCGGAAAAAAGTCTTGCGCCCGAGCAAATCGCCGCCCTGATCGAAGGCAAAACCGTGCTGGCCATCGGTCCCGGCATGGGACAGGCGCCGGAAACGGTCAAGTTCACCACGGGGCTGCTTTCATCCACTCAGATGCCGGCGGTCATCGACGCCGACGCTCTCAACATCCTCGCCGCCAAGCCCGTGCTGCTGGCCAAACTGGCGCGCAAGGCCCAGCGCACGCTCGTCCTCACGCCGCATCCCGGAGAAATGGCGCGGCTGGCCGACACCACTGTCGCCAAAGTGCAGGCCAATCGCCTCGATACTGCGCGCAGCTTTGCCCAGCGCATGGGCGTCACGCTAGTGCTCAAAGGCGCGCGCACACTCATCGCGCACCCCGACGGCCGCGTGGCTGTAAACACCACCGGCAATCCCGGCATGGCCAAGGGCGGCAGCGGCGACCTGCTTACCGGCCTCATTGCCGGTCTGCTGGCGCAGTATCCGGGCTCGCCGGCCCGCGCCGTCGAAGCCGCGGTCTATTTGCACGGTCTGGCGGCGGATCTCGCCGTGCGCGAAGCCGGCGAACACACGTTGCTGGCCACCGATTGCCTTAGGCATCTTTGGCGGGCCTTTCAGTCGCACAGGCATTGCTTTGATGCGGAGAGCGGGAACGGATGTATTTGGCTACAAGGGAGCGCTACGTGCAGCAGAAAAGGCATGTGATCGGGTAAGGTAAAGATACGCTTTAGGTTCGCGCGATCAAGGTTTCAGAATCGAGACCTGGGGCGCGCGCGTTCAATGCGGCAACTCCGGAACGAGCGCATCTAACTGCTGTGAGGGCCGAGCAATGACCAACGCCGCATCCGTCGCCGAGGGCAGAAAGTTCGAGTTCACTACGCAAAGCGGCGCAGGCACCGTCGCCGTGGGCCGCAAGCTCGCCGATTTGCTCGATCCGCCGCAACTGCTGCTGCTCGGCGGCGATCTGGGAACGGGCAAAACCACGCTCGTAAAGGGCATTGCGCAGGCGCTCGACGCCGCCGAGCCCGACGAAGTCACCAGTCCCACCTTCACGCTCGTCCACGAGTTTGATGGCACGCGCAACGGTAAACCCGTCAAGCTCTTCCACCTCGACGTCTATCGCCTTGAAGGTGAGCGCCAGCTTGAGACCCTCGGCCTGGACGACCTGCTCACACCCGACGCGCTGGTGGTAGTGGAATGGGGCGACAAGTTCAAGAGCATCCGCAAGCGCGCCACGGGCGAGATCGTGATTGCCTCGGAAGGCGGCGACGCGCGCAAAATTACGGTCACGCTGAAGGAATAGCGAGTCGGCAAGTCAGCGAGTCAGCCCATGCACGCTGACAGCGTACACCACGGGCTACGGGTTGAGCCGGCAGTTTGGGCACGGATTCTTACGACGTAAGTTTTCCGTTTCGATTTGAGGTGGGGCGCCCGGCAGTTCAACTGCTCTCTGTTCTCTGACCCCTGATCTCTACCTAATACCCCATGATGTTGTAACCGCAATCGACGTAGATGATTTCACCCGTAACTGCGCTCGAGAGGTCGCTGGCAAGGAAGAGCGCCGTGCCGCCCACTTCGAGCTGATCCACGTTGCGGTGCAGCGGGGCGCGGTCGGCATGCGACTTCATCATCTCGCCCAGGGCGCCCACGCCGCGCGCGGCCAGCGTCTTGATGGGACCGGCGGAAATGGCGTTCACGCGGATATTCTTCTGCCCCAGCTCGTACGCCAGATAGCGCACGGCCGATTCCAGCGAAGCCTTGGCCAGCGCCATCACGTTATAGTGGGGCACAACCTTTTCCGCGGCGTAGTAGGTGAGGGTCATAATGCTGCCGCCCTCGGTCATCAACGGCACGGCGCCGCGGCTCACCGCGATAAGCGAATACACGCTCACGTCGTGCGCGATGCGGAAGCCCTCGCGGCTGGTGTCGATGAACGCGCCCCTCAGGTCTTCTGCTGGTGCGTAGGCGATGGCGTGCACCAGAATGTCGATCCTCGAGTGCTTCTCCTTGAGCGTTGCAAACAGGGCTGCGATTTCGTTGTCGCTGGAGACGTCGCACTGAAAGCCACTGGCCCCTGGTAACTCGGCGATGAGGCCCTCGGCCTCCAGCTTCATGCGCTCGTTCTGGTAGCAGATAGCAAGCGTGGCGCCGGCCTCGTGGAGCTTTTGGGCGATGCCCCAGGCGATGGACCGCTTGTTGGCCAGACCGAAGACCACGGCCGTCTTGCCCGCCAGGTTGATCATGCTGTTCCAGTTCCTCCAATTTTCGTTCAGGGGGTCTTTACTTGAGTGAGGGGAATAGTTCGAGCCGCCGTTTTTCAGCATACCAGAGTGAATTTAGGGAGCCCCTCGCCGCCACCGCGGAAGCAGTCAAGCGCAGGCGTTTGAGCCGCGTCGCAATTCTCGGCGCGCGCGTGGCGATGGAAACGCGACTGTTCCGCAGGCTTGAGGGCGTTGAGGTGGTCATGCCAACGCCGCATGAGGTGAGTACCGCTGCCGGCGCGTACGCGAGCGTGGTTGAGGAGTCGTGCTCCGCGAACGAAGCCCTACGATCTGCTGCGGCCGCTAGCCCACCCACACATGGGACAGCACGAACCTAGTCTTCCGCTCTGAACCGGGCACAAACCGAGGGTGCCCTATCCTTTCGCGCTCTTTGCGAAAGGGTGGGAAACCACAACCCTCAACTCACCAGTCTTTCGCTGACCTGCTGACTCGCCGACCGGCTACTTCGTCGCCGCTCTCACGCCCGCCTGCTCGGCCAGTTTCGCTGCCTTGTCCGTCGCTTCCCAGGTAAACTCCGGCTCGGTGCGGCCGAAATGGCCGTACGCCGCCGTCTTTTGGTAGATGGGCCGGCGCAGGTTCAGGCTCTCGATGATGCCCTTGGGCGTCAGCGTGAAGTTCTTGCGGACCAGCTTGGTGAGCTCGCTCGCGCTGATCCGTCCCGTGCCAAACGTGTCCACCAGCACGCTCACCGGCTCGGCTACGCCGATGGCATAGGCAAGCTGCACCTCGGCCTTGCCGGCCAGGCCCGCGGCCACAATGTTCTTGGCGATATGGCGCGCCATGTAGGCCGCCGAGCGGTCCACCTTCGACGGGTCTTTGCCGCTGAACGCGCCCCCGCCGTGCCGTCCCATGCCGCCGTAGGTGTCCACAATAATCTTGCGGCCGGTCAGTCCGGTGTCGCCCATGGGCCCGCCGATCACGAATCTTCCCGTCGGATTGATGTGGTACCGGGTGTGCTCGTCGAGCCATTTAGCGGGAAGAACGGCCTCGATGACGTGCTTGTGAATGTCGGCGTGCAGCTCCTCGTTGCCGACGGCCTCGGAATGCTGCGTGGAGATAACCACGGCGTCAATACGCGCCGGCTTGCCGTTTTCGTCGTACTCCACCGTCACCTGGCTCTTGCCATCGGGACGCAGGTAAGATAGCTTGCCGCTCTTGCGGACCGCAGTCAACTGGCGGCACAGCTTGTGCGCCAGCGAGATGGGCGCGGGCATCAGTTCCGGGGTCTCGTTGCAGGCGTAGCCGAACATCATGCCCTGGTCGCCGGCGCCGCCCGTATCCACACCCTGGGCAATGTCGCCCGACTGCTTGTTGATGCTCGAAATCACCGCGCAGGTATTGGAGTCGAAGCCGTAAAGCGCGTTGTCGTAGCCGATCGAGGCCACCACGCCGCGCACCAGCGTCTGGAAATCGACATAGGCCTTGGTCGTGATCTCGCCCGCGATGACCACCAGGCCGGTGGCCGTCAGGGTTTCGGCCGCTACGCGGCTGTAAGGGTCCTGTTCCAGGCAGGCGTCGAGAATGGCGTCGGAGACCTGGTCGGCAATCTTGTCGGGATGGCCTTCGGTCACAGATTCAGAGGTAAACAAGAAACGGTCGCTCAACTTGAGAAACTCCTTATTCCTTCCTCTTATGGTAAATGGAGACGGTAGGGCCTGGGGAAAAGCATGCAGCGTATGGCAGGCAACGGGCGTTCAATGGGGGATTGCCGGCCTTGAACCGGGCGGGTGTCGATAGTCTACCGCTTGAACTAGGAGTGTACGTGCCGAACCACGTCGCGAACCGCGGCCAACGCTCCGTGCAGTACGTCTGTGACCGCTTCGCCCGGAAGCAGCGTCGTCCACCACCCCTCGCGCAACCCGTAGTAGCGCACGGCGAGGAAGGCCCCCGCAGCCACCACCAGCACCAGCAGGATGGCGCCCAACCAGCGCAGACGCATCTCCACTGCCTCGCGGTGCAGCATCCGCGCCTTGCCCACGTTTGCCGCAAAGGCCGTCCATCCACTGTCGTCATCGGCCATCTGGCCTGCGGCGCCGCACGCCTTGAGAAAACGCTCGGTCCAGTCCTGCTGGTCCAGGCCCAGCGCGCCGGCATATCCGCGCACAATGCCCTTGCTCAGAATGCCGCCCGGAAGCAGACGAAAACTCTCCTGTTCCAGCGCAACCAGGTGGTGCTGGCTGATTTTGGTAACCGCCGTGATGTCATCCAGCTGGATGCCGCGCAACAACCGCTCTTTGCGCAGATCGTCTCCAAAAGTTCCCATCGGGCAACCAAAATGGGTCCCATCGACCCAATTAAAAATTTTACCTCCACCATACCTCCGGTATCCATCCCAGTCAAAGCGATTTAACGCTTCCCGGCCGCGCATGGACTCACTAACGTAACGTGCGGGCAAAGCCTGGCTTTGCCTCAGGCTGCCCTCGATCCAGACTCGTGGTCAGGACTGTTACCCTTGGGTCGAGGGGCCGAGACGCGATTTGTACGCGATTCTTTGCTCTCCCACCCAGGTTCGAACATGAATAAGCTCATTTTTGCCAACTTGCTGCGCCGCCCCGTCCGCTCGGTCATCAGCGTGCTCGCTGTCGCCATTGAAGTCATCATGATCCTGTCTATCGTGGGCATCTTCATGGGCATGCTGAACGACCAGAAGCAGCGCACCAATGGCATCGGCGCGGATCTGATGCTACTGCCCTCAAACGCCAGCATGTTCAATGGTGTCGGCAGTGCATCCATGCCCATCGGCGATGCGGCGGCCCTGCTGCGCCTGGCCCATGTCACCGTGGTCGCGCCGGTCATTCAGCACCTGTCAACCAACGGCAATATTGAGATTCTGTATGGCATCGATTACGCGACCTTCAACGCGCTCAAGCCCTTCGTCTATCTCTCGGGCGGCCCATTCAATGGACCAAACGACGTCATAATCGACGACGTGTTCGCGGGCAACGACCATCATGTGGGCGACACCATTCCGGTGATGGGCCAGCCGTTTCGCATCTCGGGCATTGTCGAGCCAGGCAAGGGCGGGCGCAAGTTGATTCCGCTCGAGACGATGGGACAGCTGACCGGCGCCGAAGGCAAGGCCTCGCTCTTCTACATCAAGTGCGATAGCCCCGCGAACGACGACCTGGTGATGCATGAGGTCCGTGCCACGCCCGGCTTCGGCAACAACACGTTGACCACGGTAGACAGTTGGCTCGACCAGATGACGCCCAGCAAGATTCCCGGCTTCAATGTCGCTCTCGATGTGATTACCGGTATCGCCGTCATCATCGGCTTTCTGGTCATCTTTCAGTCCATGTACACCGCGGTGCTGGAGCGCACCCGCGAAATCGGCATCCTCAAGTCCATGGGGGCCTCCAAGCTGGCCATCGTGGGCGTGGTGCTGCGCGAGTGTGCGGTGCTGGCCTTAGCCGGAGTCGTGGTGGGCATTGCGGGCACCTATGGAGTGCGCACACTGCTCTTCCATCTCTTCCCCACGCAGCACTTCGAAATCACTGTCTTGTGGCTGGGCCGCGGCGCGGCCATCGCCTTTGTGGGGTCCATCTGCGGCGCTCTCTATCCCGCCTGGATGGCTGCCCGCAAAGATCCCATCGACGCGCTGGCGTACGAATGACAGGTGTCAGGTTCCAGGTGTCAGGTGTCAGAGTTGCCGAAACCTGACACCTGACACCTGAACCCTGAGGAGCACGATGAGTACCGACACCGCACAACTGGTCTCGATCGACGCCATTCGCGCCGCCGCTGCGCGCATTGCGTCCATTGCCATGAAAACACCGCTGGTGAGCGCGGCATTTCCCGGCGTGTCGGGCTACGGAACCGGCCGGCAGATCTGGCTCAAGGCAGAAAGCCTGCAGCCCATCGGCGCCTTCAAAATCCGCGGCGCCACAAACAAAATCCTTCAGCTCACGCCGCATGAAATCGCCCGCGGCGTCATCACCTGGTCGAGCGGCAACCATGCCCAGGGAGTAGCCTATGCAGCGCGCGCGGTGGGAGCTAAAGCGGTCATTGTCATGCCGTCGAACGCACCCGCCATCAAGCGCGCGGCCACGCTGGCGCTGGGAGCCGAGGTCGTCGGCGTCGGCCTGGCATCGAGCGAGCGCCTGGCCGTGGCCGATCAACTGGTGCGCGAGCACGGCTACGTTGTCATACCACCCTACGACGATGAGCAGATCATTGCGGGGCAGGGAACTTGCGGGTTGGAAATTATCGAACAACTGCCGGACGTGGACCTCGTATTGTCGCCAGTTTCGGGCGGCGGGCTGTTGAGCGGAGTTGCCGCGGCAGTCAAGCGGCTTCGTCCGCAAACCAAGGTCTTCGGCGTCGAGCCGGAGCTGGCCGGCGATACGGCGGAAAGCTTCCGCACCGGCGCAATCGTCACCTGGGGCGCCGAGCTGACCAGCCGGACCATTGCGGATGGTTTGCGCACCCAAAGCGTCGGCGAGCGCAACTTTGCCCATATTCAGGCCTTCGTCGACGGCATCGTCACCGTCACCGAGGCCGAGATTCGCGCCGCCATGCGCGCCATCGTGGCCGCCACGCGCCTGGTTCCCGAACCCAGCGGCGCGGTTTCGACGGCTGCTTTACTCTTTCACGCCGACCAGTTACCCGCTTATCGCAGAGCCGTGGCCGTGGTCAGCGGCGGAAATGTCGATCCAGCGATGCTGGCTGAGGTGCTCACGGAAAGCGCAACCTAGCGTCGTTCAACTATGATTTTGCATGTGATGAACCGCCGTTTCCTCACCGCTCGGGCTCTTACTGTCACTCTCGCGCTCGTCTTTGCCATCCTGCCAGCTCACGCCGACAAAAAACCGCAGCAGCAGGTGAAGCCCATGGCTGGCCCGCGCGCCACAACTCTGCGCATCACCTGGCTCTACATCACGCCCTCGACCAGCGCGCAGAAGGTCGACAAGGTGCAAATCGGCCGCGAGATGGTCGTCGCCGAAAAAAGTGGTCCGTGGATGCGCGTCTACGCCAACACCGACATCGAGGAGCAGCACAGCGACAAGGACACGCCGATGGTTGGCGAAGACGAGGCCACGCCCCCAATCTCCGGCTGGATGGAGGCCAAGGGCGTCGTGGAAGAAACCACGCCCAACGGAGACCAGATTCTGATGGGCGCGGCCGCCAATCAGGAGGCGCTCGCATCCAATCCGCGCGGCCCCGCAAATGCCGCGCAGAGCGCCCGGCTGCTCTACCGCCGCCTTGTCGAATTGTTTCCCAACTCGCCGCTCGTGCCCGAAGCCGCGTGGCGCGCGGCCGACATTCAGTGGCAAATTCAAAAAGCCGACCAGGCAACCCTGCCCTCGGCCCACGAGCGAGACCCCGATTATCGTCTGGGGATGGACGAGGACGCGCTGCACAAGGTCATCAAGTACTATCCTCACACGCGCTGGGCGGCTCTGGCGGCATTCGATCTGATCGACAACAAACTCTGCGGCGACTGGGAGGGCTCCACGCAGTGTCCGGAAAAGGAGTCCGAGCTCTACATCAAATACGCCGGCGAGTATCCCGATGGTCCGCGCACGGCGCGCGCGCTTTACGAAGCCGTCTACCGCCTCGCCGTCCTCAGCGATATGTATTCCGCCAATGGCGACGACCATAAAAGCAGCGATGCTCACAACCAGGCCCGCGCCGTTGCCGCTGAACTCAAAGCCCACTTCGCCGACTCCGACTACTCCTTGCGCGCCGGCGCTTTAGTATACAAATTGGATGAAGGCGTTCCTGTCTATGGCATCGACCGGGACTGAGCCGCTAACCGCTTGTTCTTGCACGAAACCTGGGTGCCCCATCCTTGGCGCGTCTCTGTTTTTTGCGCCAAGGGTGGGATAGCACAAATCTCAACATTGGCATCACGCGGCGTGAGACTCGCCCCCGTGCATCGCGCCGTCCCGGCAGCCGTTGACCGCGCAACCAGGAGGCTACTTGAGTCCGTATTTTTTGTCCGTTCTTTTGGGAATTGTGGAAGGGTTGACTGAATTCTTGCCGGTCAGTTCCACGGCGCACCTGCGCATCGCTGAAGCGCTCATGCGGCTTCCGCTCGACAGCTCGTCCTGCTCCGCCGGCGCCTCGGCGTGTTTTCAAGATGTCGCCTACTGGCAGATGTACACCATCGTCATCCAGGTAGGCGCCATCTTCGCCCTCTGCCTCTTGTTCCTTGAACGCATCGTCAACTTTATCCGCACCTTTCCCAGGGGTGAAAAGGGCGAACGCAATCTGTTCAATCATCCCATCTCGCTCACTTTCGCCGCCTTTGTCTGCACCTCGGTCCTCGCCCTGGCGCTGCGCAAATGGAGCGAGAAGAATCTCGGCAGCCTTACCGCCATGGCCATCGCACTCCTCGCGGGCGGGATCGTAATGTGGATCATCGACGCCTGGAGCACACGTCACGAAGCGATCGTTAAGCATGTGGAAGAGATGTCTCTGCCCCAGGCCATTTGGATCGGCATTTGCCAGACGCTCTCCGCCATCTTTCCCGGCACCTCGCGCTCCATGTCCACCATCGCCGCCGGTCAACTCGCCGGCATGGATCGCCCCTCGGCGCTCGAGTTCAGCTTCCTCCTCTCCATCCCCACCATGATTGCCGCCACAGGCTGGGATCTGCTGCACGAAATCCATAAGAGCAAGGCCGCCGGCGCCGCCGGTGTTGCCGCCGCGCACGTGGTCATGAATCAGGAGCGCTGGATCGTGCTCATCATCGGCACCGTTGTCTCCTTCATCGTCGCCCTCGGCGTGGTGGAGTGGTTCCTCCACTGGGTGCGCAAACACGGCTTCACCATCTTCGCCATCTACCGCATCCTGCTCGGCGGCGCGCTGATGATTTGGGGAGCGAAGCTGATCGGCTCGTAGGATAAGCTGACACAAGTCCGATGCGAACCTTCGTGCGCCACAACATTGCTTCGCTGGTTCGCGTGTGCCGCTGGAAGCAAGTCTGCGAGATCGGGTCAGCGCCAGCCAACCGATTCTCTCCCGCGTCATCCGCGCAGTGCTGATTGGAGGTGGGCTCTCTACATTATGGAAATCACAGGTGAAAGGCTCTTCCTGGGCCACATGACTGCCCGAACAGAGAATGAACACCTGGCCCGGTATCGTTTTGCGATGGCATTGGTGAAAGGGAAAAAGGTCGCGGATATCGCATGCGGGTCCGGCTACGGGACGCAGATGCTTTTGAGAGCCGGAGCTCGAACCGTACATGGCATGGACATCTCGGAAGAGGCCGTGGAATTCGCGCGAACGCAATACAACGCCCCCAATGTCACTTACAGTGTAGCCGATGCGCAAAAACTCACGGCGATCTCAGACGGCGAGTTTGACGTCGTCGTTTCCTTTGAAACGATCGAGCATCTCGATGATGTGGAGGCCTACCTGGATGAGATGAAACGCATCCTGCGTCCGGGCGGAGTATTCCTGGTTTCTACTCCCGACAGGCGGTTAGCATCTTTCTGGTATTGGTATCTCCATCACCCGGCAAACCCCTATCATGCCCGCGAATACACTGAAAGCGAGTTGCTCGATTTGTTGTCTACCCGGTTTCAAATCAAAGCTTGTTACGGCCAGGCATTTGTGCCGCAATGGCTAGTGTTTTGGCCAGTGCAATACATTATCCGAGTGTTCCGCGGCATCTTCAATACAGCCAGGGTGCGTGCCTTCCGAGACAATCTATACACCAACGGGGGAAATTACGAGGTAGTGCCAAAGGAACCCGGAACAGGGGTTCCAAACTATTGGGTCATCTCCTGCGTCCGCGAGGAGAAATAAAGCGATGGATTGCGGGGAATAAAGATTATTTCGACAAACGCGTCTTCAAAATTGGCAGCTTTGCCGTCTTTCGCTTCGGACCGCGCCGCCAACACGCCTTCACGGTTCTTCGGTGATCCAGGAACCTGCCGGTAATGCCGCTGGTTCCCCCCACCGTTCTTTTGCCCTGATTTACCCCGCGCCCGCCCATAATAGAACTTGCTCTGGGACGATTTGCCTGCTCTCCCGGCCTGCCTTTCCATCGACGGCAGCCGCGGAGCCGAACCGCCCTTATCATGAAGCCCATCCGCATTGTTCTTTCGCCCACGCGTAGCCGCCCCGTGAACATCTTTCTCGGGATTTTGCTGGCGCTTGTCTCGCTTCTTCTTCTTCTCTCTCTGGCCACTTATCACGCGTCCGACCCCTCGCTCAACACGGCCACAGGCGCCCCCGCGCCCCACAACTGGATCGGCCTCTTCGGCGCATACATCTCCGATCTGCTGCTGCAGTCGCTGGGCCTCACGGCCTTTCTGCTTCCCTTGTGGCTGGGCGCTGTGAGCTGGACGTGGATGCGCTCGCGCCCCGGCGGCTCGCCCGTCCTGCGCTGGGTCGGCACGCTGCTCGCGCTTGCGTTTTTGCCCGCTGTCTTTGGCCTCTTGCCGTGGCATTGGCGCTGGTTGCACGTGCTTCCCGTCGAGGGCGTCGTAGGCCGCCTCATGGCCGGACTGCTGGTGCTTTACCTCAACCTGCAAGGCGCCTGGGTGGTGGCTGCCGTGTTCGCCGCTGTCGGGCTCTACTTCGCCTCGGCCATCAGCTTCTGGGTCATCCGCGAGAACATCGCCGACCGCTGGGCTCAATTCAGCGCCTGGCGTGACCGGCGGCGCGACCTCGGCCGAGAGCGCGACGAACTGCGTGCGGAACGCGAAGCCTTGAGCGAAGATCGCAAGCCCCCCGTTCCTTTCCCGCACACCGCGGCCGGCGCCGGTCCCGCACCCGACGAAGAGCCTGCCGAGCGTTGGCCCAGCCGCCTTTTCGCGTTCTTCCGCCGCCGGCGCGCCGAGGAAAGCGACCCGCTCGACGAGATTCCCGCCTACCAGCGCGCCGATCTGCGCCTCAGATCCGATGAGCCGGCCGAAGCCGGTTCAATTGAACCTCCCATCCCGGTCACCCCGCTGCGCAAGAGCATCTGGGAGCGCGCTGAACCCGAGTCAACATTCGCCTCAGCCGCGCCTGCGCTTTCCGCGGCGCCGGCGCATGATCGCCCCACGCCTTCACCTATACAGCCGCAGCCCGTTGCCTCACGGATTGTGGACCCCTGGCCCACCGCCAGCCCCGCACCCGCACCCGCGCCGCAGCGCGCCGGCGACATCGCCATTCACAGCCGTGCCGACGCCCAACTGCATACCGCCACCGTCGCGCCCAAAAGCGTCAGCGGCTTCAAGCTCCCGCCGAGCACGCTGCTCTTCTCGGGCGATGGCCCGCAGACCGTGCGCGAAGACGCACTGCGCGAAGAGGCCAAGGTCCTTGTCGAAAAATGCGCCGAGTTCGACGTGCGCGGCCAGGTGGTGCAAATCAATCCCGGACCCATGGTGACGACCTTCGAGTTCAAGCCCGAAGCGGGTGTCAAATACTCGCGCGTCACCGGCTTGGCCGACGATCTCTGCCTCGCCATGCGCGCCGAGAGCATTCTCATCGAACGCATGCCCGGCAAGAGCACCGTGGGCATTCAGGTACCCAATCACGAGCGCGAAACCATCCACCTGCGCGACGTCATCGAGAGTGAAACCTTCGCCAAGGCCCGCTCCCGCCTCACCATCGCCATGGGCAAAGATATCAATGGCCGCATCGTTACCGCCGATCTGGCCTCAATGCCCCACATTCTCATCGCCGGTTCCACAGGCTCGGGAAAATCGGTGGCCATCAATGCCATGATCATGAGCCTGCTCTACCGCACCACGCCCAACCAGGTGCGGCTGATCCTCGTCGATCCCAAGCGCGTGGAGCTGGGCATGTACGAGGGCGTTCCTCATCTCTTCACGCCCATTATTACTGAGCCAAAACTGGCCGCCAACGCCCTGCGCAACGCCGTGCGCGAAATGGAGCGCCGCCTTAAGCTGCTGGCCTCGCGCAGCGTGCGCAACATCGATCAGTACAACAAGCTCTTCGAAGGCTCCATGCCATCGCTCTTCGACGAGGGCGATCTGGAGCAGCCGCTCTCCTACATCGTCATCATCATCGACGAGCTCGCCGACCTCATGATGCTCGACCGCGCCAACGTCGAGGAGTCCGTCACGCGCCTTGCGCAGATGTCGCGCGCCGTGGGCATTCATCTCATCCTGGCCACGCAGCGGCCCAGCGTCGACGTCATCACCGGCCTCATCAAGGCCAACATTCCCACGCGCATCAGTTTCCGCCTTGCCACCAAGGTCGACTCGCGCACTATTCTCGACACCAACGGAGCAGAAGCGCTCCTAGGCCGCGGCGACATGCTCTTCCTGCCGCCCGGCACCAGCCGCCTCATGCGCCTGCACGCGCCCTATGTAAGTGAGAAAGAGACCGCGGCCGTGGTCGAGTTCTGGAAGGAGCAAGGTCAGGCCGAGTATGTCGAGGGCTTCCTCGAGGCGCCGAAAGACGAGCGCGCATCCCTGGAAGGCGCCGGCGAAGACTCCAGCGAAGACGATCCCATGTTCGACGATGCCGTGCGCCTGGTCTTCGAATTCGGCAAGGCCTCCACCTCGCTTTTGCAGCGGCGCCTGCGCATCGGCTACGGCCGCGCCGCGCATCTCATCGACATGATGGAGCGCGACGGCCTGGTCGGCGCCGCCGACGGCCCCCGTCCCCGCGAACTGCTCAAGGCTCCCGGCTGGCTGCACGAAATCACGGCCGTCAACGAATAGTTCTCACCAGCGCCTGGCCGGACAAATTGATGGATCGAAATCCCGTGCCGCGAGCGCAATCCCTGATCCGCGCATCAAAAATGGGTGAAGGAGCGCGCTATGCGGACAGTTTTGTCTCTTTGCATGTTCGTTTGTCTTCCGCTGGCCGCGCAGCAAGCTCCTATTCCCATGTCTACCGAGCTTCCCGGCACCCCATTCTTCGTCAAAAACACCTGGTTCATCGGTGGAACGGGAAGCTGGGACTACATAACCCTGGATGCCGCGGCGCATTGGCTTTACATTGCACACGATCGCGTTGTCCAGGTGGTGGATGTGGAGACCGGCACTCTTGCCGGGACGATTTCCGGTTTTCATGAGGCTCACGCCGTGGCGCTCGACGACAATGGGGAATACGGCTTTGTGAGCGACGGACCCGCAGGCGCGGTAAATGTATTTAGCCGGAATTCGCTCAAGGTCGAGGCCCCGATTCCCATCTATTGCTCGCCGCGCTCCATCGCGTTTGAGCCGCGCAGCAAGCTGGTGTTCGCCATTTGCGGCAATATTTCGTCCGCCCCGCCCGCCAGATCGAAACAGGAACCGGTGAATATCTCCGGCACATCGCATGTGGTGGCGATCGACAGCCAAACCCGCAGCGTTGTCGCCGATATCGTCATCTCTGGCAACCTGCGTTTTGCCGCGCCCGACGGCACGGGACAGGTTTACATCAGCGCCGGACCGGCACAGTTCGCCGTCGCGCGGAATGGCAAGATTGTCGAGGATTCCGTCCCGCAACGAATCGCCAGGCTCGATGCACCATCCATCGCAATCGCCGCGCGCCAGCAAATGGACCAGCCGCCGCAGCGGGAATCGCAACGGGCAATTTCGATGGATTGGACAAGCCGCGGAATTCCCACTTCTCTCGGCCGCTTTCTGCCGCTAACCAATGACTGCAAGGATCCTCAAGGCCTGGCTGTGGACAGCGAGCATCATCGCTTGTTTGCGGCCTGCGACAACCAGCGATTCGCGGTGCTCGACTCAGACACCGGCAATCCCATTGCGTCGCTCATCACCGGCCCGGGCGACGATGTGATTGGCTACGACGAGGACCGCGAGCTGATCTTTGTGGCCAACGGCGCTGGATACGGCAGCCTGACCATCATCCGCCAGGACACAACCACCGACAGCTACGCCGTGATTCAGAACCTGCCCACGCAGGCGCGGGCGCGCACTCTTGCTGTTGATCCCTCTACGGGCAACGTCTATCTCGTCACCGACTATCTCGGCGCCGACCTCACCCAGACTACCGGTTTCGGAACCGTCAAGAGCGTGCCCATTCAGGGCAGCTTTCAAGTGCTGATGGTGGGGCACTGAAGCCCGCTTGCTAACTCGCTGATTTGCCGACTCGCTGTTCTTTTGGCTCGAGCACGATCCGTGCCGCCAGCACCACCAGCGCAGCCCACAGCACATCGGCGCCCAGCAGGTGCGCAATTTGCAGCCACACCGGAGCCAGAAACACCACGTCGAGAACGCCCAGCACGTACTGAAGGACGAGAAGAATCAGCACAAGTGCCGACAGGCCACGGTTGTCCCAGTGAATTCGCTGCTGCCGAGAGCGCAGCAGCAACCAGATGAGAAAGACGCTGGCCAGGAACGCAATCGTGGGGTGCGTCCAGCGCCAGCGCACCAGCCAGCCGCTGGTTGCCGAAAAATCCTGCGCAAATGCGGCGCCTAGCGAACTCGGCGGAAAAAGCGTATCGCCCAGCGCGGCCAGCGAACCGGTGACGCCGACGATCAGCAGCACGAGAACCGACGCGATCGCGCCGAAAGGTGCTACGAGGCGAACCTTGCTGCGCAGATAGCCGGTGCGGCGGCTGAGCAGGTGCGCGGTGAGCGTGAGCGCGGCCACCAGCAGCAACGTGTTCGTCAGGTGCAGCGCCAGGTAGGGCGCGCGCAAGGGCGAGCGGCTTTGCGCGGTCAGCCCGAGTTTTACCAGAAACGCTCCCAGTGCCGCCTCGATTACCGTGAAGGCCACAGCCGCGACGGCCGTCCCGCGCGCCAGGTGGCCGCGCGCCGTGCCGGCCAAAGTCCATGCCAGCAGCGCCACCACGGCAAAGAACGAAAGCCCGCTGGTGATGCGATGCGTGAACTCGATCACGGTGTCGATGCGCGCCGAGTGCTGCATCACTGTCCCGTTGCACAGCGGCCAGTGGTCGCCGCAGCCCGCTCCCGAGCCGGTGGCCCGCACCAGTCCGCCCCACAAAATGACGGCAATGAAATAAATCAGCACGCCCCAGGCAAACCGCCGCAGCGGGGGCGAGGGAAGCCGATGCGCGCGGCGAGAAACAGCGGTGGAGGACATAGGAGACGACTCCGTAATGAACACACCAGTGTAGAACAACGGCGTGCTCGCGTCGGTTGAAGAGGCTTTTAGAGCAGATGTATACTATGTCTTACCTGGAGGTAAGACACGTGGCGCACATGGCAACGGTCAGTTCGAAAGGGCAACTTGTGATTCCGGCAGAAATACGAAAAAAATACCGGTTGAAGGCAGGAAGCCGGGTTGCGATCGAGGATTACGGCGGAGAGATCAAGGTGAATCCCAATCCTTATGAAGCACTCCTGGCACTTCGCGGCAAATTCGCCGAATACCCGCTCGAGCGGGACCTCATGGAAGAGCGCCGCAAGTGGGATGAGCGGCTGGAGTCCATGTGAAACAGTACGTTCTCGATGCCATCGCCGTCCATCGTTATCTGACAAAAGGTCCGGGTATCGAACGCCTCGACAGACTTTTTGCCCAGGCACAGCAGGGCGTGGCGAGTCTGTCGATATCCGTGATCAACCGCGGCGAAGTCCTATACAATCTGGCGAAACGGGCGGGCATGCTTGAGGCGGCAAGAGCGCTACGCACCATCTCCCATTATATTGAGTCGGTCGATGTGACGGAAGAACATGCGAGTGGTGCCGCTACCCTCAAGTTTATTTATAAGCTGGGTTACGCGGACTGCTTTGCGGCCGATCTTGCGATCAGGAGAGGCGCAACTCTCGTGACCGCCGACCGGGATTTCGTGAGGCTCGGGAAGCGGCTGAAGGTGCTGGCCTTGCCGAGGCATGCCCAATGACGCTTGAAGAGTTGGATGAATCTCTGCCAAACGGTCTACACGACGCGCGGATTAAGGCGATGTCGCATGACTATGAAAACGCGGTCGTCAAGCTCGAGGTCGAGATACTATTTGGATTGCCCGGCGATCCTCCTCCGGAAAGGTTCCGTTACCGCAACGGTGTGATTCTGTTTCATCAAGTCCTTTTTTGTGTCGTTGAGATCCAGGAAAATGAGAGGATTATCGGGCATCCAGGAAGCATTTGGTTCAAGTTTTGGAGAACAGAGCCGGGAGTCTTACCGGAGAAAATCGCGGATTCTCTTCCTCCAAAAACACTCTGTTACTCACTTTACATTCTTGAATGGGAATCCTCAATCCACATTGCAACTGACAACGTCAGCTTTTCGTGGGCCGACGACATCGAGGCTACGGCAGCACTATAAAGGCGTTCCGGTTGCAAACGGAATGATTCGCATCTTGAACCATTCAATTACGGTACTTACTCTCCCACCAGCCGCACCACGTGATTCACAATAATCAGGTCTTCGAGCGGCGGAATCACGCGCACCGTCACCCGTGAATTCTCCGCCGAGATGGTTGCCGCGCCGCGCACATTGTTGCGTTTGGCATCGACTACAATGCCCAGCGCGCCCAGCCCTGCGCATATCTCCGCGCGCGAATCGATGTCGTTCTCGCCGATGCCGCCGGTAAACACCAGCATATCCAGCCCGTTCAACTCCGCCACGTAGCTGCCGATCCACCGCGCAATAGTCCAGCAGAACTTGTCTACCGCCAGCCGCGCCTTGGCGTTGCCAACCTTGATCGCCTCGCGCAAGTCCCGCATATCGTTTGACAACTCGCTCACGCCCAGCAGGCCGGCCTTTTTGCTGGCCACGATCTCAAGCTGATCGGCGGCCTCGGTGGCGCTGTCGGTCTTCTCCGCGATCTTGCGCAGAATAAAGAGCAGCACGCCGGGATCGATATCGCCCGTGCGCGTGCCGCTGATGATGCCGCCGGTTGGCGTAAGTCCCATTGAGGTGTCGAGGCATTGGCCTTTGAGAATCGCGCTGATCGAGGCGCCATTGCCCAGGTGCGCCACAATCAGCTTCTCCGGCACCTTGGGCTGCAACTGGTACACAATGGACTCGTAAGAAATGCCGTGCGCTCCGTAACGTTGCACGCCCATGGCCGCATACTCTGGAGGAATGGGCATGTGCTTGGCGACCTCTGGCATGGTGCGGTGGAAGTAGGTATCGAGGATGACAAAGTTGGGAATGCCGGGGAACAGGCGCAGCGCCTCGCGCATGATGTAGACGGCGATGGGCGTGTGCAGCGGCGCGAACGCCGTGTAGCTCTCCATCTCGTCGATCAGTGCGGGCGTAATGCGCTGGTTCTCCTGGACCGTGGGACCGCCCGATACCATGCGATGGCCGATGGCCGCCGGGGCAGGGAATTCACCCGAGTGCAGCGCGTCCGCCACCAGCTTGAATGCCACCGAGCGGTTGGGCAAAGCCGGCGTCTGATCCACCAGCTTCTTTCCCGCCGCATCTTTGATCCAGAACTTGCCCAGATCGGTGCCGATGCCGTCGACCGCGCCCTCGAAGAGCCGCGTCCGCTCGCCGTTACCGGCCTCATAGACCGAAAATTTAATCGAAGAAGAACCGCTGTTCAAAACTAAAACCGGCAATGATTGCATGTTCGAATAAGCCTTTCAAAAGTTGGGCTGAGCGGAGTGTGCGGTGTTAGCGGTGCTAGCGGTGTTATCTCCTGACATCTGCGCTGCTCCCGGATGTCTTTCTAACTCCGCTTGCCTTGGCCAGCTCCCCTTGCCTCGCTCGCAGTTCACGGTTTCACGCCGGCTCGCTCCGCGGGCCAGCGCCAGTCTTTAATCTCCGGCAAATCGTCGCCGTTCTCGGCAACGTAAAGCTTGTGGCGTTGAATCTGCTCCGAGTACCACTGCTCGGCTGCATCGGCCTGCGCCGCCAGGCGCGGCACGCGTTTGATGGCGTCGAGCGCCAACTGGAAACGGTCGATATTGTTCAGCACGCACATATCGAAAGGAGTCGTGGTCGTTCCTTCCTCCTTGTATCCGCGTACGTGCAGGTTGTTGTGGTTGTGCCGCCGGTAAGTCAGCCGGTGAATCAGCCACGGATACCCGTGAAAGGCAAAAATCGTCGGCACGCCGGGTGGAAAAATGCGGTCGTAATCCTCGTCCGCCAGCCCGTGCGGATGCTCCGACTGCGGTTGGAGCGCCATCAGGTCCACCACGTTCACCACGCGAATGCGCAGATCGGGTATCCGCTCGCGCAGCAGGCAAACCGCGGCCAGCGCCTCCATCGTCGGCACGTCGCCGCAGCACGCCATCACCACCTCGGGCCCGCCCGCGCCGCCATTCGACTTGTCGCAATTCGACGCCCACTGCCACACGCCCAGCCCGGTAGTGCAATGCGCCACAGCCTCTTCAATCGGCAACCATTGCGGCGCGGGTTGCTTGCCGGCCACGATCAGGTTGATGTAGTTGCGGCTGCGCAGGCAGTGATCGGCCACCGAAAGCAGCGTGTTCGCGTCCGGCGGCAGATAGATGCGCACCACATCGGCCTTCTTGTTCAGCAGATGATCGATAAATCCAGGATCCTGGTGCGAAAAACCGTTGTGATCCTGCCGCCACACCAGCGAGCTCAACAGATAATTGAGGCTCGCGATCGGCTTGCGCCAGGGAATCTCGCGCGTCGTCTTCAGCCATTTTGCGTGCTGGTTCACCATCGAATCCACAATGTGGATAAAAGCCTCGTAACACGAGAAGAAGCCGTGCCGCCCTGTCAGCAGGTAGCCCTCCAGCCAGCCCTGGCACAGGTGCTCGCTCAGCACTTCCATCACGCGGCCGGTTTCTGACAACTGCTCGTCCACGGGCAGCGTTTCCGCCATCCATGTCTTGCCCGTTCCCGTAATCACGTCGCCAATGCGGTTTGAAGCCGTCTCGTCCGGCCCGAAGACGCGGAAATTCTTCTCGTTCCTGTTCGCTTCCATCACCGCATGCAGCAAGCGACCAAGAACGCGCGTCGATTCCACATCCGCCTGCCCACGCCCGTCGATCTTCACCGCGAAATCGCGGAAGCTTGGGATCTTCAGCGGCTGCAGCAGCAGTCCACCGTTGGCATGGGCATTCATCCCCATGCGCAACCGGCCCTTGGGCGCAATCTCCGCCAGATCCTCGCGCAGCTTGCCCTTGGCGTCGAATAGCTCCTCAGGCCTGTAGCTGCGCATCCATTCTTCCAGTTGGCGCAGGTGTTCGGGATTTTGACGAACATTGTCGAGCGGCACCTGGTGCGCGCGCCAGGTATTCTCCACCGGCTTTCCATCCACAAACTTCGGCCCCGTCCAGCCTTTGGGCGTACGCAAAATAATCATCGGCCATGCAGGCCGCGCAATCGATTCGCCTTTTTCGAGCGCTGCGCGGGCGCTCTTTTGGATCTCGGCAATGCGGTCCAGCACCCTGTCGAAAAGCGCCGCCGCCTGCTGGTGCATTACGGCTGGATCGTCGCCGGCAAGCGTGAACGGCTCGTAGCCGTAGCCGCGCATCAGCTCTTCCAGTTCAGCGTGCGGAATCCGCGACAGCACCGTGGGATTGGCGATCTTGTAGCCGTTCAGATGAAGAATCGGCAGCACCGCGCCGTCCGTGGCCGGGTTCAAAAATTTATTCGAGTGCCAGCTTGTGGCCAGCGGCCCGGTTTCGGCCTCGCCGTCGCCCACCACGCAGGCAACAATCAAGTCCGGATTGTCGAAGGCCGCGCCGTAAGCGTGCACCAGCGAGTAGCCCAGTTCGCCGCCTTCGTGGATCGAGCCCGGCGTCTCCGGCGCCACGTGGCTGGGAATTCCGTACGGCCAGCTGAATTGCCGGAACAGCCGCTTGATGCCGTCCTTGTTCTGCTCAATGTGCGGATAAATTTCCGAATAAGAGCCTTCGAGATAAGTGTTCGCCACCAGTCCCGGGCCGCCGTGTCCGGGGCCGATGACGTAGAGCATATTCAAGCCGCGCTCCCCGCCCCGTTCTTTGATCAGTCGGTTCCAGTGCACATACAGGAAGTTCAGCCCCGGCGTCGTGCCCCAGTGTCCCAGCAGCCGCGGCTTCACATCGTCCAGCGTCAGCCGGCGCTCCAGCAGGGGGTTGTCCTTCAGGTAAATCTGGCCCACGGACAGATAATTGGCCGCGCGCCAGTACTCATTCATCTTGGCAAGCATTTCCGTGCTCAGGGGGCCTTGACTCGCTGTTTCAGCCATCGCGTTCTCGATCATGGCGCACCTCGCAATATGGGGATTTTGCGTGCACTAAAAGCCTAGCAGCCGCTCCCGCGGCTATGGGTGACTGATGTCACACACGGGTGCGCCCTTCGCCAATCGGTTGTTGCCCAATGGGATTGCGGGCAAGTTGACCGGGGCTCATTCCACTCTGGGAAGCTGTGCACAAGTGGCCCGCCGAGCCCTTGACAGCCATCTCTGTTTCGAGGTTCAATCGCTTACTGCCACTCTACATGCCACCCCCTGCATGGCGCGGGAAAGCAAAAACGCGGAGGGAGTCAACGGTCGATGAACACCTTGATTTGGATCGGACAGTTTGTGCTGGCAGCAGTCTTTTTCGTCGCCGGGGTGACCAAAATTGCCGCTTACAAAAAGTTGGTAAAAACGCTGGAAAACTGCCGCGGCGCCGTCCCCATTGGGATGTCGCCTGCGCAGGGCCGGATCTTAGGCGTCCTTGAGATTGTCGGCGCGCTCGGCGTCATCGTGCCGCCGGCTCTCACGCCCGCCGCGCTGCTTCCCGATTACCTGTTGGTTCGCATAGCCGCAGCGGGGCTGGCGCTTCTCATGGTCGCTGCCACCATTTATCACATCCGCCGCAGGGAATCGGCTGCGCCTTCGGTCGCTACCTTCCTCCTTGCCCTCTTCGTGATCGTCGGCCGCTGGCCGCATTAGTGTCCCGTCGCAAAAGTTCGTGTAATAAATCAACCTGTCATCCTGAGCGGGTGATAATGATTTTGGAAATTCCTCATTCAAATGAGCATATCTCCATAGATTTTTGCTGTGTAGGAACTGTGCAGGGCAACTGTGCAAATTTCAGTCAATTTGGCTGCTACAGACCCCTTGGGCACGAGGAGCCGTGTGCGTCGCCCCTTCTTCCGAAGGTGAATCTGCGCCCATACGCGATGTCGGTTCCTGCTGTTCATACTGCTAACGATAAATGATCGCAGCAATGGCCGCATCTCGCGCCGCATGTTCAGTGGACAGAAGCGATGAAACCGAATGTTGATGCCGCAATCAGTCGAAGTTTCGGCTACGGGACTCAGGCAAACCGATAACCGCATCCGTCGTCGGAGCCTTCAGAGGCTCAGCCCTATATCCATGCCCTGACTCTTTTCCTGCTTAGGCGCCTCGGCTATCTCATGTTGCGGCGGTTTCAAGTCGGGCGTATGGGCGCTCTGGTGCGAAACATCATGGCCTAACGCTTGCGGGAGCTTTTCTCGGTCGTTCGTGAAAATTTGTGCATCATGAGCGCCACGCGAAACCGAGACATAGGCCATGCGATTGTTGAGCAAGTCTTTTGCGCCAAGCTCGGTGTCCACGTTAATGAGCACACGGTCTGCGGTTTGCCCCTGACTGGAGTAGCTGGTCACCGCGTAGCCGTGATCCAGATGAGGGTGTCGTTGCGGATCGAAGCTCATGCTGCGCTCGTTGTCCAGCTTCAATCGCATTGTGCCATCCTGCGCGATGCCCTCCACAGTTCCAAGTTCACGGTTCGCTATCTTCAATTCCTGGCTGGGCGCGGTGAACTGGATGCGGTCGCCAACGGAAAATGCCTTCTCCTGCTCGCGGTAAACCGAGACACCCATTTGGCGGCGCGGATCGTAGGTCGTCTGTTCCCGATTCGTCCGCAGGACCGTCAGCGTGTTTTCCCGTGCGTTCACTGAGACAACGCGGGTGTATTCGCCTTTCTCAATGCCAGTCTCCTTCGAGCTGCGCGAGTAACGCAGAATATCGTTGACCTGGTATTGCTGCGCCCAACTGCGGTCCGCGCCAGTCATCTCCTGACGCGGCACAAGCGTGTTGATGCGGTGCTCCTGCTGGCTCACAACGCCGTGCGATTGCAGCTCGTCATGTATCCGCTGATTGATCTCAGTGCGCGAACGATTGTCCGGCGAAACCACAAGTGTGCTTTCGGGGGACTTTGCATACTCGCGTGCGATGGCGGAGATGCGTTCCTCATGGCCCTTCACTTCATGCACGCGGCCCTGTCTGTCAAGACTTTCGACGGCTGCTCCCACCTGACCGTGCGCCAACTGCTCGACGGCTTTCTTCAGCTCCGGGTTGCGCTGCCGCACGATCTCCTCCAGCTTCACTGTCCGCATTCCCGCTTCCTGAAGCTGCGCAAAGGGGCGGCCTGCTTCGACGGCTTCATGTTGGCGCGTATCGCCTACCAAACAAACGCGGTCATTAGGATGGAGGCGGGTCACGAACTCGTGCATCTGACGAGTTGAGGCAAGCGATGATTCGTCGAGCACATACAATCGCTTCTCGCCGGTGTCCGGCTGCTCGCCCCTGGCAAGATGACGCTGGAGCGTTGAAGTCTCTATACCGGCCTCGGCGAGCTTATGCGCCGCGCGGGATGTCGGCGCGAATCCCTCGACCGTATACCCCTGCGCCTGCGCAGCTTCACGAACGACAGCCAGCGTCGTCGTTTTGCCGGCCCCGGCGACTCCATCCAATCCAACAATCTTCTCGCGGCTCACCAGGATCTCATCGACCGCGCTACGTTGCGCTGGACTCAGCCCCGGGTGACGGTCTTCGGTCCAGATTCGCAGCTGCGGTGAAACCAGCATCGGATCGCCATAGCCGCGCTCATTACCTCTCTGCATCCGGCCGACGATCTCCTTCTCCATACGGATCATCTCGGCGGTCGTATACTGCGGCGCGGCGCGGCCATCCGTCTGTTCTACCGCGCGGAACTCGCCTCGCATCACCCGTTGCTCGAACTCATGTCGCACTTGGCTGTAGGTCGCCTGCCCCATGCTGCGGTCCATCGCCGCTTGCAAGATGGCTCTCTCATCATGCACCGCCGAACGCTCGAAGACATGGTTGCGTGAGTAGGTCACAGACTGCTGCGCCGTCTTTTCCGGTTGTTGTACATGATGGTGTGCCTGTTCGCGCGCCTGCGCGACGACGCGATCTGCTTGATGGCCGAACTGCGCGGCCAGTTCGCGGTGCCGCTGCAACACCTCTTCCGGCGAAAGCAGTTCCTTGCTGTCCCGCGTGCGGTGGGCAGCGACTTGCGCAGCTCCCGCTCCGTCCCTGCCAATCTCCTGCAAATGTTCTTTGATCTGTTCACGGCGTGGACTCGATGCGTCGAGATACTCCTGCGTGTAGCCCCTGATCTCTGGCTGACCATGTTTGCCGCGCTCGATCTCGTAACCCAGGCCATGCAGCCGCATGGCAAGCTCTGAGCGATACACGCTTGTCGCATACTGCTGGGACTGAAACAAGCTGCGCTCCTGGAGCGCGCGGGTCTGGCCGTTCTCGCGTTCGGTCACATTGAAGATCACAGCATGGGTGTGAAGCTGCGGCGCAGCATAACCGTCCACCGGACGGGCGGTGTCATGCTCGAAAGTGGCCGCGATGAACTTGCCGGTCGTCTCCGGTCGATGGACGTTGCCGATACGCGCCTGCGTGTAACGCTCCAGTTCTCCAAGAGCGACGCGGACACTTTCACGGTGCGCCTCCCGGACACGGTCATCGCGTCCTACAAGGGCGGTAAGCGAAACGGACTTCGGTGCGGAGAATGTGGCATCCCATCCGGCGCGGTGCTCCACGCTGGTGATTTCCTTGCCGTACTCGTTTTCATAGGTGCGCGCTGGCTGATGCTTGACGAGCTGCACGCCGCTCTCAGGATGCTGGCCTTCACTCAAGCGGGCAAAGTGTTCTGAGCCGACTTCGCCATGCAAACCCCACTCCTGCGCGAGCTTTCCCTGCCACTCGTTATGCGCCTGTTGGTCGCGGCTCCAGTAGTTTTGCTTTTCGGAAGTAAACTCGCGGGAGTGATAAGTCCGCGCCTGGCCCGCTGACAAGGATTTGGAGATGGTCAACATGCGCCTCGACTCCACAACGTGCGCGGCAGCATCTCGCTTCTGCCTGCTGAGATTCTATCTCTAACCTAAAGAATTATAGGAATTGAGCGAGGGCCCATCCCCGCTTCGATGAGCGCATTGCCATGTATGTAACACTTAACGGGAAACGTCCGTTGGGTTTGCACGTCTATTTCCTTATGCACTATGCGCTGTTAATGTTGCTGGCAGTGTCTTCTACCGCCTGGGCGGCAGAAGCAGTGCGGTACCTGCCGAGCATTCAGCAACGCTGGGATGCTTCCGACCTGGTCTGTATTGGCGACGCTTCTTCTCCGGTTCGGACCTGCTTGACGCAAGCAATTGATGGCAGCGACCGCGATCAACTCTCGGCTGAAGTTGAGCTCGAAACATGTTTCAAAGGAAACCGTCCGACAGCGTCAGAGATTCGTGTTCTTGGCGACAGCGTAGTGGCTGTGAAAAATTCTGGTCAGGGGTATGGCTATTCCGGACCTCCGACGGGATTCGTTAGCGAGGGGCGTAATCTGCTGTTTCTCCGTCGAACGCAGAATCCGGATGAGTTCGAGGTTACAGTCCCCGTTTATGAAACCGCCATTCGCCTCGCAGATGTACGTCCCGACGATACTTCCGGCGAGGGCCGGCAATCGGTGCGTCTCGTTCTCACTCAGGAGTTCGAGGCAGCCCTTGTGCAGTTCGACGAAACCGACGTCAGCGATATCGGGTATCTGTTTGACCTGCTTGGAGTGCCAACGGCTACCGCCGAACTTTTCAGATTCTCGCGGGGCGCTCCGCTCGCCGTTCAGCGCGATATCGGTGTGGCTCTTCTGTTCCACGGTCAGACGGACGCCGAGCCGGTTGTCATCTCTCTTTTGCTTGACACGTCCGCAACTCCGTGGAAACGCGAGAACGCCGCATCGGCTCTTGGCTGGAATGGAACGGGAGCGGCAATTGGACCGCTCCGACAAATTGCTTCACAACCCCCAACAACAGATGATCTGAAACCATTGTGGCTCACAGCGCACTCATCTCTTGATCGTCTGGAGCATAGGCTGCAAGCCGCGCAAACAGACCGTCCCACTCCCCGGTGAGCGCGAACGGGAGAATGCTAATGAGCCCCCAGAGGAACTACGTAACGTGGCCGGCACTGCTGGAATGAGGTTCGCCGTCGTCTCAGATCGCGCATAATCGCCAATGCGTGTTTCGAGCAACATGTGTTCTGGAAACCTGGTTTGCGTGGAGTCGTACCGTTCTGGACGCCTCTTTTAGGGCTTCACTCAATCCACTCCGATTCATTCCACTCACGCGGCTTTTCACTCGCCGCCTTCTGCCGTGCAGCCCCAGGGAACACAGACTGCTTCGTGACCGGCTTCTTTGGCGGATCGTTCGAGGCCGTGCTCTCTGTCTGCTGAGCGTTGGCCGCTGTTTGCTGCACGGCAACAGAACGCGGCGATATCGATACGGCTCTCTCGATGAATCGAGGCTGCTTCTCTATCGGGCCAACATACGGAAAGCGTACGCGAACGACGTAGTTCTCCTGCTTGATGTAGCCGTGCAATGGCTCCAGTCCGGCAATTTCCGAGGCCATGACGAGCGGTTGGGTGGTGATCTCAAGGGTGTACTGCTTTCTGCCACCGATCAGACCCGCACTGCGCGACTCCTTCAAACGCTCAAGTTCCACCTCGCCGATCGTGTCAGAAACCCATTTTGCCGAGTGTGCTTCGGAGGTCTTGAGAAATATCTTTGTCGCGGGCTGCGAAAGGATGACTTCGGCGTCCTTGCCGTAACGCTTTTCGAGCTGGCTCCGGCCTTGAAACCCGAGCACAACCGGGTTGCCGGATTTGCGGCTTTGGGTGACGACGGTATGGAGCTGAGGCAGCTTATTCAAACTGGCCAGTTCGTCCAGCACAAACCACACCGGCTTTGCCGGGTTCACGCATGGCGCCATCGTGCGGAGAATCAGCATATCAAGCCATACGCTATGCAGCGGCAATAGCTTCTCCCGGAAGATCGGTCTGGAGGTAAGGAAGACCCACTTGTTGCGCTCGAATTCCCAGCGCGAAGTGGAGAACCGTTGCCGGGTGTAATCCTCCCTGGGCAACAGCTCGAAGCTGTCCGCAATCATGTTGAAGCTGGAGATGATTCCGGCGCTCTGGGCAGGCGCGCTGGAATCGAGAAAAGCGGCATACGGGGTTCCTTGCACCATGCGTGCGATTTCTGCCGGATCGCTCATCCATTGCACAAGCTGCTGCGGGGTAGGCCGCCGGCACATCAGACGGGCGAAGATGCGCCGTGGCGCGTCGGTAAAGAATTCCTTTTCGTGGTCCTTCTCAGGGAACAATGCCGCCGCCATCGCCGTCGCTACTTCCGCGGTCGATACCTCATCGGCGATGTCCCAGTAAGGACACCTCGTGTCGAGCGGGTTGAGAATCAGATCGCCGCGCTCGGGCGAGTAGAATTCCGGCGTGAACTCCAGCGCCGGATCGTAGACGATGGCCGTCTCTCCCCGCTCGGCAACCTGGCGGAGGATTTGCCGGATGGCCGAAGACTTGCCGCTGCCCGAATCGCCCATCAATAAAATATGGTTGGCTTCGAGATTGCGCCGGATACGAAAGGTCGGCGTGGCCCAACTGGGCAACTGCTTGCTGCTCCGGTCGAGCAGGAAATTCTGCCAGCGCAACTGCCAGCGGATGCCGTCGGGCTTCAGCTTCCGGCTCCATCGCCAGGACGATAGCAATTCCGGCCCCCGTGTGCGGCGTCCATGCCGCTGTTCGTGTCTCGATCCGGTGCCCACCAACCACTCTTTCAGTTGAAGCCCGCCCGCAATCAGAAACAGCATCAAAGCGAGGCCAAAGAGAATCGGCTCCAGCATCAATGTCCAATAGCTCCGGCCGTTGTAAATGTCTTCCTCTAAGAATTGCTCAAGCTGGGCTGAATCGATCTGAGCGGGAGCATGTTTCTCAATCCCGATCCAGCCATCCGCGATGGCGGCTGCGGAAAGCCGTACAGGTGGATCGGCGTCGTTTTCCGAGACTACATCGGGATTCATTGCCAGGGCGCTTTTGCGCCCGGAAGCCATCTTGTAGATCCATTGGACTTCGGTTGTTGTACCGGGCTGCTTTGCCCGCTCCGTGCTCTCAAGGTAGGTAAGCAGATAATAGCGTTGGAGCGGTGGCATCTCCCATGCCAACCATGCCGCCAATGGGAACAGTGGAAAGCCGAAGATCACCGCGAGTACAGCCACGATCCACCACCGGAAATGACCTGGGAAACGCAGCGGTCTCATGGCGTGCCCCCTGGCGGTTTGGCTCCGCTTCCGGCCCTCAGTTTGGTCAGAAACTCGTCCGCCTTTTGCTGTTTAACAGAGTCGGCGTATGCCTGCATGTTGCGGAGGGATTCGTCCGTCAACGGCCCTTTGGAAGCTGCCGCGAACAGGTTGAGGATAAGGGCGCGAATCGCCATCAGTTCGGCCAGCAGAATCGGGTCGGTAATCGCTCCCTGAGCGGCGCCCAATCTGGTGAGTATTGCCTCCCGTATCCAGGCGGAAACGCTCATGCCTTCGCCGGCGGCAGCGGCCTCGACTTCGGCAAACTCGGCCTCGGTCAGCCGGGTGCCGGTTTGTTTGACGCGGTAATTCTCCGATTCCCGTGCGGGGGAAATGGCTGGCGGAATCAGCGAAGTCGGCTTTGGGTCAGCAGTAGCCACAGCAAAATTGACCCCGGCAAGGACTTGGGCTTGCATCTCGTTTGATGCCGAGACATTGAGGGCGGTTCTCGTAAGGCATTCTGAATCATCATGTTTACATGTGCTAACTTTTTCGTTTACGAATGCAAACGCTATGTTTTCGCGTGAAAACGCGAAGCTACAAAGTATTGAAACCGCACACGTTAACAAACGCAAACAAGCGATTACGGATCAGTACCCTGTTGGGGATGACGTGTCGCAGCGTAAAGCCGATGCCGTAGGCAGCGTAGGTCTTCGCCCGACGCGTCAAGACTCCCGGAGTGAGCCCAGGCTGCGGATCAGCTAGGATGTTGGCTGCTTGCCAGTGCCGCCGCATACCGGGCATTGTTCGAACAAACGAGTGTCTCCATCCATGCCGACGACCTTGGAGCCCACGCCGTTATCGTTACGTGTCACTCCTTCGCCGAGGCACGTCATGCAAAGGCCATGGACTCGACAGAACTCTTCATAGCTCGATGGTCTCCCGGCAGCGGCCTCTCTCGTTCGCCACGCCTTGACTTCGTCAAGGGACAGCGGCTTCGGTGCGACTTTGGAGACAGCTTCGAGCCAAGGAACTCCCCGCTTCTGCATTAACTCACTCCCTCGCGTAACTTTCGAGGACTTGTATCTCACGTCGCTTCGTCATCCCGTTCCAACTATTCTGCTTCTGGTGGACAGGTGGACGTGCCATCGGTATAGATCTTGCATGTAGTGCCGTCGCATCTATGCCAATCCCAGTGCGGCGGTTCGCCGTATTTCGTACCCGGATCCCAAGTGAACCACTCCTCACCGCCGCCTGGGCAGGGTCTCTTGCAGAAAGTGACACGGCCCTCAGCGTTAGCTTCACACTGCCAGGGATTACCAGGCTCCGTTGCCCATTGCTCGTCTGGGTAGAAGGGTGCCGGATAAGGACCGATGTCCTTCCCGGGCACCCTTGACGATTTGACCTGACAACCGGACATCCAGAACCAGAATTTTTCCCCAGGCCCTAAATTGGCAGTGACCGCCTCAATTCCTTCGAGGTCGTAATTCAAGAGACAGAGGGCAGAAACTGTCATGGTCCAAGCTGTTGCCCCGACGCCTGCTCCCACTCCGGCTGCGACGGCATATGGAACCGCAGCCTTTGCAGACACAACAAGAAGACCGATAAGGCTGGTCTCTTCGTCTTCTCCCACGCTCGCGCGTCCACTCGGGTCGACACGATCAACAGGATCAGTGCTGGCATAGTTGTACGCATGAAGAGAGGAAGGATTGTCGAGGGAACAACGGCAAAGTTTCTCCGGGTCCCGGCTCATGAACGTTCCGGTTATTGGGTTGTAATATCTGGCGCGCAGATAATACAGGCCGAGGTCCGGATCGTATTGTTCGCCGCGGTACAGGTAGTTGTTGGGCGTAGTGCCGCTGACCGTGAAGGAGTTTCCGAAGGCGTCATATTCGTAGGTGTCTGTCACTGCCCCTACGGCATTGGTCAATTGCCGCACGCTGCCCATACCGTCGTAGCCATAGAAGCTTGCCGTCCAGACGTTCGAGATCGGCTGATATTCGCTGATCCGCTGCAGGCCGTAGGTGTAGGTGCGTGTGGCGACATTGCTGCCGTTGAGTTCTTCCACCACCTGCGGATAGCCGGTCGGGTTCAGGTCGTCGACCAGATAGCGCGTCACCACCCCATTCACCGACTTCGCGACGCGATTGCCGTCGCCATCGTAAAGCAGCGCAACGGTACCGCCCATCGACATCAGGTGGTTTTCGCTGTCGTAGCTGAACGTTTTCCCGCCGGACGCGATCACGTTGCCGTTCTGGTCGTAGCTCTCCGACGAGACTTCGTCGTCCGGGTTATAACCCCAGCTTCCCGACGGAATATCCGGCAGAGACGACGACTCCGTCAGTCTGTTTCCGACCGGGTCAAGCCCGTAGCCTACGCTGCCGTTGTTCTTCGACGGATCGCCCGTAATGGTCTCGCCGGTCAACTGGTAGACCCCGTTGTAGCCCCAGTTGACCGTGCGGTTGCTCAACTCGACTGCGCCGGTCAGGTTCCCCGTGGGGCCGCGTTGATACGCGTATCCAGAGTTCCCTGATGCCATAATGGACACACGGTTAAGCTCATCGTAGGTGTAGTTGCTCACGACCTGGTTCGGGTAGGTCATCGTCAAGAGATTGTTCGCGGGGTCATACTGGTAGCTCGTTGTGCCCAGCCGGCCGTCGGCCACTTGCCCGAGCAGGTTCAGGCTGTTCCAGGTATAGCCCACGTTCACGGCCCCGTCTGCCGACTGCATCGACGCAAGATTGCCTGCTGCGTCGTAGCTGTAGGTCAGCGTGCCCTCCGGCGTTGCCTTCTGCGTCAGCCGGTCCATCGAGTCATAGGTGTAGCTGGTTGTGCCCGAGGCATCGCTCATCGTCTGGCGCTTGCCGGTGTAGCTGTAGGTGAAGCTGACCGGCGTTTCGCCCGGCGTCGAGCGCGAGAGCAGCCGGTTCAACTGGTCGTAGGCGTACGTCGTGGTCACGCCGTTGAAGTGGGTCACTGTAGCCAGGTTGCCGTTGCTGTCGTAAGTCCGGCTTTCGGTCAAGGTTTTGTCAGGCAGGGTCTTCGAGGTCAGTTCGCTCAACGGGTCGAAGCTCTGCAAGGTCGCGTGGGTGTTGGCGTCTTCAAGCGTGATGGGGTTGCCGAGGGCGTCGTAGCCGTAGATGGTGGTGGCCTGCGAGCCGGAGTTGTTGGCCTGTGTGGACTGGACCACGTTGATCAACTGGTTGGCGGCATCGTAGCTGTACTGGACCTGCTGGCCGGCCTGGTCGGTGACCGAAATCAGGTTGCCCGGTCCATCGTAGGCATTGGTCTTGGTCGTTTGGTCGGGGTACGTGGTCGTGGTAAGGCGCTTGCGCGCGTCATAGGCGTACTGCGTCGTATTGCCCTTGCCGTCGGCCATCGAAATGCGGTTGCGCGCGTTGTCGTAAGTGTACGTGAAGTTGCCCTTGACGCCCTGTTATCCCAGGTGTCCAAAGGCGAGGCAACTGTGCCACCCGCCACGGAGCGCCGAGTGACGTGAGGTTTTTGCGCGGGACCGGACGTGCAGCGAAGTAGCGCCGGTAAGGGTGCACTTTCCCTGATAGCCTTGGCGGCACGCTGTGTCCCGAGCGTGCCGCGCTTCGTCATTCACCGGGACCGCGGCCGCGCCGGATCGTGCTCTGAGTCCGGTCCGGTCTGGGGGAGGCCAGCGACAACCAAGCCCACTCGCTAATGAGGACAACCACCAGCGACACAACTTGTAGGAGCTGAAATCCGGTGGCGGTCGGTCTGCCCGATCTGGTTGTCCCAATTGGCTCAACCAGCCAGCCCGAGAGATGGGGTGCAAGGGCCAGCCCAAGGCCAACAATTGCAGCGATCAGCGCAACAAACACAGCGTGTCCCGCGACGATGCTGCGGAAGGACCAGCGGTTCGGACGGGGGAAGAATTCGGACGCGTCTGTGCTCCATACAATTCCAAAGACGATCACGGTGTATGCAGCACAAATGGCGCATACGCCGATGAGGGTCCTGTGAGGATTTTCTCCGAACGGGTAGTAGGCTCCTCCTCCGACTAGGCACCCGGCGAGAACGGTTAAGAAAACTCTGAACCGATTAAACGTCATAGAGTCTTTCCCGATGTGTGCCAGGCGAACTCACGGCCCAAGATCTGGGTCCTAAGCCACTCGCCCCGGTCAAGGTGTGCAGTTGTTCGAAGCGTAGGCCGCACGCTCCTGCCACTGTGCGGGCGTGCGCGTGAATGACTGGTAATTATTCCCGGAGGAAATGCCAAGGTCATAGCTCTGTCCAACCAGGATTCGAATCAGGCTCCCTTTTTGCGCTCGTGGATCGCATTTCAATACGATTCCCGCCGCCTGGTTCGCTGCAGCCTGTCGGCTAACCGGATCTCCGGCGTATTGGATGATGATTGTCGCAGGCTTGTCCCTTAGAAGAAGCTCCCTGAAGGCACCGCCGTCTGGGTGCGGCCTCCACAGCATAACGTCAGCCGATCGCACTCCACTTATTCTCTGAATCAGCTGCTCGTCCTTTGATTTCTGGCTCACATAGCCCTCCCTTCGATTCGATTCTGCACCGATTGCGACTAAGAGGGCAGTGAGACCGATAATGGTAACGATCCCGCCAACGGCCCACAAGTGCGCAGGACGAATCGGACCCGCGTCTGGTGACCCAGAGGTGGCAGAATTGACAACGAAGGATCCGACCGCAAGGTCATGTACTCCTTGCCTTGTACGGCGGTTGAACGCGAGGAGATAAAGAGTGGAAAAACCAAGGCCAAAGGTCACAAATATGAGCGAAAACCCAACAATCGCGCTCGAGTTTTCTACCGGGAATCTGGGTCCTACCAGAAGAAAATATGGCGTGGCAAAAATGCTATATCGCGAGGCAGTATATCCCCATGAAAACGGGCAACCTGTATGCCCGACAAGTCTCAACCGAAATAGTCGTTTGCCGAGAGTCTGGCCGCCCCCGGCCCGACTTTCTAGTGTCGCAAAGTATGCGAGGCCGATGCAAAACCCGATCACGCGGGCCCAAGGCCCCGATCGTGAAAGTCCCGCAAAAAAGGCGATGCCAAGGACTAAGCCGCACGTATTCAGCACAATGGCGTCGGCGGCAAAAGCAAGAACGCGGCGCCAAGCGGAGCCGATGACGCAACTTTTCGGAGGACCAAGTAAGCCGGTTTGGTGATTCACACTCATGTATACCGCTCTTCATGAGATCGTTACAATGTCAGACAAGTAGTCACGCTGTTACGATTTCCCAGACTTTCGATGACTTCAAAATCTCAGCCGATTGTTAGCCAATTGCCTCAGTGGCCTGCCCATGAGCACCACAGGTCAATTGGATCTGGAGGGCCTGGCTCGTCGCTGAACGGAAGATTCACGTTACTCAGCCTATTTATGTAGTATGCGATGAGGTCGTAGTATCCCTTCGCTGTCTTACCGAGGCATCCTATCGCCGCGACGACCTGCTGCTGGTCGTACGGGTCTAACTCCATGAAGACTTGATAGGCCGCGACGCCCACGATGGTTGCAGTCAAGATGAATCTTTCGAATAGCACTCCCCGCCCAGTGGGGTCAAGCAAGTTCACAGGATCGCCATTGGCGTACAGGTACTTGTGCAACGACTTGGGGTCCCAAGTATGCCCGTCCTCTTGGTCCCTGGACATGAACCGGCCGGTGAGCGGGTTGTAATACCGCGCCCGCAAATAATAGAGACCTAAGTCGCTGTCGAATTGCTCACCCCGGTAAAGATAGCTGTTTGGTGTCGTTCCGCTGACTGTCCATTTGTTCCCGTAAGCGTCGTATTCGTACAGATCGGTCACGGCACCGGCAGCATTGGTCAATTGCCGCACGTTTCCGCCGCCATCGTAGCCATAGAAGCTGGCCGTCCAGACATTCGAGATCGGCTGATACTCGCTGATCCTTTGCAAGCCGTAAGTGTAGGTGCGTTCAACAGCGCCGGCACCGGACAATTCCTCGACGACCTGGGCGTAGCCCGTGGGGTTCAGATCATCCACCAGGTAGCGCGTGACCACGCCATTGACGGACTTCCCGACTCGATCGCCGTCGCCGTCATAAAGCAGCGCCACCGTAGAGCCCATCGACATCAGGTGATTCTCCGAGTCGTAGCTGAAGGTCTTGCCGCCCGCGGCAATCACGTTCCCGTTGTTATCGTAGCTTTCGGACGAGACCTCATCGTCGCTGTTGTAGCCCCACGACCCGGATGGGATGTCCGGCAGCGAAGAAGCCTCGGTCAAGCGGTTCCCTACCGGATCGAGGCCGTAGCTGACGCTGCCGTTGTTCTTCGATGGATCGCTGGTGATGGACTCGCCTGTGAGCCGATAGATGCCATCGTAGCCCCACTGCACGTTGCGCCCGCTCAACTCCAGGGCGCTGGTCAGGTTCCCCGTCGGACCGCGCTGATATGCATACCCAGTATTCCCCGTAGCCATGCCGTTGACGCGATTCAGCTGATCGTAGCTGTAGCTGCTCACCACCTGGTTCGGGTAGGTCGCCGTCAACAGATTCCGGGCCGGGTCATACTGGTAACTAGTCGTGCCCAGCCGGCTGTCGCTTACCTGTTCGAGCAGGTTGAGCGAGTTCCAGGTGTAGCCCACGTTGACAGCGCCGTCGGCCGATTGCATCGACGCAAGATTGCCTGCCGCATCGTAGCTGTAGTTCAGGGTGCCCTCGGGCGTGGCTTTTGACGAAAGCCGGTCCATCGAGTCGTAGGAATAGCTGGTTGTGCCCGAGGCATCGGCCATCGTCGCCCGCTTGCCGGTCGGCGTGTAGGTGAAGCTGACCGCGGCCTCGCCCGGCGTCGAGCGCGAGAGCAGCCGGTTCAACTGGTCGTAGCTGTAGGTCGTAACCACGCCATTGAAATGCGTCACAGTCTGCAGGTTCCCGTTGTTGTCGTAGGTGCGGCTCTCGGCGAGCGTCCCGTCGGGCAGCGTCTTCTGCGTCAGCTCGCTCAGGGGGTCGAAGCTCTGCAAGGTCGCGTGCGTGTTGGCGTCTTCGAGAGTGATGGGGTTGCCGTTGGCGTCGTAGCCGTAGATGGTGGTGGCCTGCAAGCCCGAGTTGTTGGCCTGCGTGGACTGGACCACGTTGACCAACTGGTTGGCGGCATCGTAGCTGTACTGGACCTGCTGGCCGGCCTGGTCGGTCACGGAAATCAAATTGCCCGGTCCGTCGTAGGCGTTGGTCTTCGTCGTCTGGTCCGGATACGTGGTCACGGTCAGCCGCTTGCGCGCGTCGTACTGGTATCGCGTCGTGTTGCCGTTGCCGTCGGTCATCGCGATCTGATTGCGGGCGTTGTCGTAAGTGTACGCGAAGTTGCCCTTCACCCCGGAGATGGCGGTGATGTTCGAGGCATTGTCGTAGGTGTAATTGGTAACGTGACCGAGGGCGTCGGTTTCGCTCGTCTTTCTCCCGGCGTTGTCGTAGGCGTAGCTGGTCGTTGTTGCGTTGGCGGTGCCGTAGGCCTGGGTGACGGAGACCTGGCGGCCCGAGAGATCGTAGACATGCTGCGTGACGTGGCCGTTCTGGTCGGTCTCGGTGACCACGTTGTTGCGGAAGTCGTAGGTTTTGCTTGCGGTCGACCCGTCGGGGTAGGCGGTGAGGATGAGCCGGTTGAGGCCGTCGTAGGTATAGGTGGTGACGTTGCCGCGGGCGTCGGTATCGGAGACCTTGTTGTTGTTGCCGTCGTAGGTGGAGCTGGTCGTGCGGCCCAGCGGCGCCTGGGTCTCGGTGAGATTGCCGAACGGGTCGTAAGTGTAGGTGGTGGTGCCGGCAGAAGCGCTCGATCCGGTCAGGACCGGCTGGACCATGGTGACCTTCTGGCCGAGCGCATTGTAGGTATAGCTGGTAGTACGGCCCAGGGCGTCGGTCTTCGAGGCCAGGTTGCCGTTGGCGTCGTAGGTGAACTGCGATGCGCGGGCAGGGTTCTGTGTGATGTCGAAGCCGATGGCGCCGGCAGCCATGGTCTGGTTCGAGTTGAACTGGGTGCTCATCAGCGTGCCCACGGAATCAGTGACGCTCGCCGGGTTGTAGTTGGCGTCGTAGTTGAAGGTGCGCGTGTTGCCGTCTTCGTCGGTGGTCTGGGTGGGCTCAGCGTACTGGTTGTAGGCGGTGGTCGAGGTGGTATTGGTGCTGGTGGCCGTGGCCGGATAGGTCTGAGAGGTCTTGTTGCCGTTCGCGTCGTAGGCGTAGCTGGTGGTGTGGCCAAGCGGGTCGGTCGTCGACAGCAGGTCCTGCTTCGCATCGTAGGTGTTGGTGGTGACGTTGCCGAGCGGGTCGATGGATTGGAGCAGATCGCCCAGGCTGTCGTAGATCATGGTGCCTGTGCCGATGTTGCCGCTGGCGTCGGCGGGATAGGTAACGGTGGTCACGCCGGTATTGGCAACCTCGACGCCGTTGATCGTGCTGGTGGTCGAGAGGTTATAGGCGTAGCTGGTGGTGTACGGAGTGTTTTGGTTGGCGTAGGTCGTCACGCTCTCGAGCTTGCCGGCCAGCGAGTTGCCATTGGCGTCGGCATCGGTCGGGCCATAGTAGGTCGTGGTGGGCAGCGGGTTGCAGCGGGCGTCGGTGCCGCCGGCGTAGTAGTGGGCCGGGTAATCCGGATACTGGCTATTCGGGTAGTAGATGTACTGGCTGGTGTTGGGAGCGCTTGCGCCGCCGCAGGTTTGACTGTTTGCCGTCTGCGGATAGGTGACCGAAGTCAGGTTGCCGTTGTCGTCGTAGCCGTAGGAATAGACGTTGCCCTGCGGGTCGGTGATCTGGGTGATGCGGTTCTGGCTATCCCTGACGAAGGGCACGTTGAGTCCGGTGGTCGAGGTGATGCCGTTGGGCGTGATGGTCAGGCCGTTGCCGCTGCGATCGGTGATGGAGTTGAGCGAACCGTTAGCACTGATGTTGTAGGCGGTGCCGTTGGGATCGGTGTAGATGTAGCCCGGCGGGTCGTACTCACCGGAGCTTTGATAGCAATCCCAGAGCGACCCGTAGGGGACCACGATGTCGAGCGGGCAGCCGGGACTGGAATCGGTGAGGGTTCCGAAGGCCCCGGGCTCGGGCGTGAAAGCGGCGAAGAGGTACGGGAAGAGGCAACCGACGATGGTGCAGGGCGGCGCCTGCGGCGCGAAGTAGAACGTCCTGCGCTGGCCTCCCAGCGTGAAGGTGACGTTGCCGCTGGGATCGACGGTGAGATCGGTGTTGATGCCGAGGTTCCACCCGTAGCCGAAATCGCCGACCGATCCGGCGTTGAGGCTGTCGTAGGTGCGTTGAATGTTGATTGCCAGGCCGGTCGCCGGGACCACCAGATCGGTGACCGTGGAAGTCACGCGGCCGGGCTTGTAGTTGCCGGTGACGGTGACGAGGATCAAGCTGTACTCAGAGCTGCCTGCCGTGTCTGTCGCCTGCATCTGGATCAGGTACGAGCCATTGGCGAGTGCGGTGGTGTCGAGGGTGGCGATCTGGCCCGATCCCGTCACGTTGGAGTTCAGTACAGTCACGTTGTTGGGATTGTTGGCCGGCGTGTAAGTCAGAGTGCCGCTGGTGAGTGTCAATCCCGGAGCCAGAGTGATGGGCACAAGGCCCGACACTGTCGAGCCGTAGAGCGGCGAACCGATCCAGCCCTGCGCAGTCGAGGCAACGGAAGGCGCAAGGACGGTGACGGTGAACTGCGCCGCCGCCGAGTTATTGAGCGCGTCGCTGGCGGAGAGCTGGAGGACGTAGGTTCCGATCAAGGTGAAGGTAGCCGTGGTGACGGGATTGGCGGGGTTGGCGAAGGTCACGGGTCCAGGGCCGCTCACCAGGCTCCAAGTATCGGTTGGGGTCTCTCCGGAGGTATCGGTCACCGTTCCGTTGAGTTGGAGGGCGTTGGGCATGGTCACGCTGGTGTTGGCCTCGATGCTGACCGTAATCGTTGGGCCGGCGGCGCTTTGTGTTCCTGTCGGAATCGTCCATGTGTTGGTATATGCCGGCGTGACGATCACATTCCTGCCGACCGAGTCGGCGGCGATCACGGTGTAGGTGCCGGCTTGGGTGTGGTAATAATTGAACCCCGCCTGGCCGATGTTGCTGGTGTTCGATGAATTTTGGAGGTTGTCGACACCGGTGACGTAGAAGCCGACGTTTTCGTTGGGCAGTGCATTGCCGGAAGCGTCTTTCGCGACCGCAGAGAAGTACTGCAGATTCACGACAGTGGCAATGTAGGTGAGCGAGAGCGAGCCCACCGCAGGCGGCGTCGGGTAGTTCGTCCAGTCGATGGTTGTCTGATCCGAGTCAAGGGTTCCCTGTCCGGAGAGCGTCGCCTGAGCCTGAAGGTTGTCGTTGCCGGCGTACGCTCCGGTGTAGAGGAACGATGCTGTGCCGGTGGCGTCGGTGGTGGCCTGGAACTGGCCGGGGTTGGCTCCCGAGACGGTGAGCGTGACCGGCGTATTTGCGATAGGTGCGCCAGAGGCATTGACGAGCATCGCGAAGACGTTGATGGGTTGGCTCTGCGGATAGGCGGTCCCGGTTGTATAGAGCGTCGGGAAGTAAGCGCCCTGGTAGATTTCTGTGCCGGTGATGAAGCTGGAGTCGCCGTCGCCGCCAACCGCCGTGCTGATGGGGTAATCCGTTGAGACGGCGCCGCTCTGGTACGCAAGCGTGACCGGCTGACCGGCAGCAAGGCCGGATGCGGCGATCACGGGGCTCGTGCCGTCACCGATCCCATACTGGTAGTTGTTGTTCAGGCCGCCGGTCTTCCAGTTCCACGGCATCGCTGTAGGCGGCACCGTGACGTTGACGCCGTTGACTCGAACCACGAAGCCCGCGCCGCCATTGTCCTCGTAATACGTGTCGTTGATGCCGAGTTGCAGTTGAGTTGCACCGGCGGGCGTGATGAAGCTCCGCGCTGCAGTGCCCACCACGAGGGGCTCGATCAGATCGCCGTTGCTGTCGGTGAATGCGCCCATGAGCGCACCGCGCCCGGGCGAGGGCTGCGGCAGCAGGATCAGAGTTGGTGCTTGGGCCGGCGGAGGAGTAAGCCAGGCCGCGGTCAGAGAATTGGAGCTGAGGAGCGTGCCGTCGACGCTGGCCATGGCCTGCACCGTGTCGGTTCCGTTGTTGGAACCGGTATAGGTGAAGGAGGCGGTTCCCGAAGTGCCGGTCGTGGCGCTGCCCACGGTTTCGTTCGGCCCGGCCACCGTGAAGTTGACAGTGACGCCGATCTGCGGATTGCCTTGCGGATCGAGCAACGTAGCGGTGAAGGATTGCGCCGTGCCAACCTGATAGGGAGACGGGCTGGACGCGGCAAGTGTGATCGGCTGCGGCGCCGGCAACAGGGTAACTTGAGCCGAGCCAAAGCTCGAGCCATTGGACTGGCTCGTGGCGCTTACGGTTACGGTCTGCTGGCTGGGAACAACTGAGGGAGCCGTGTAAAGGCCGGTTGCAGTGAGCGTGCCGGGAGAGCCGTTCGGCAGAGACCAGGCGATGGTCGCGTCGCACGTGGCGGGAACCACGAACTGTTCGCTTTGCGAAGCGTAGAGGCTAATGGTGGAAGGCGCAATCTGGATTGCGCTCGGCGAGTAGAACTTATAGAACGTGGACGGCGAGCTCTGGTTGTTGAACTGGGTCTCGATCCAGTCGCCGGAGCGCGCGGTGCTCGACACGTTGATCTCGTCGATCTGGCCGGGCAGGTACTTCCATGGTTGATAGTCGAGCGAAGAAGTATCCGGGGCGGGATCCTCGGTGCCCACAAAATACGCATAGCTTGAGCTGTACCCGGTGATGCCCGAGCCCGTTGCAATCAACTGGCCGTCGGCATAGAGCTTGTTCACATCGTTTTCGAAGGTGACTGTAGCGTAGTGCCAGTTGTTGTCATTGTAGACCTGCGCAGTGGAACCAACCCCGCGGCCCTCGAGGTAGCCATCGAAACTGATGTCGAGAATACTGCCCCAAGCGCCGGCAGGAGTGTCGCTCGGCTGCTCAGGCCCGTAGGAATAGCAATATCCAAAGAAGCTGCCCGTGCAGGTATCGCCGGTCGTCTGGTCGAGTAACCCGCCCCATGAATTCGTTCTTGAACCAGATGCTGTAAGTGGCGTCGAAACTCGGGTTGTTTTGCGCAGAGTTTATGCCGATATTGTCGTAAACACCCGTGGGATAGTTGGGGAACGCCGTTGACGGAATCTCGAGGTAGCTCGTCACGCCGTCGAGCCCGGCAGATCCATCGATCTCGCCAGGGATGGCGGTAAAGTTGTTGAACGCCGCATTATTGGCATAGGTTGTCGAGTCGGCCGCAATCTCGGTGGATGGCAGGTTGCCGAGATGATAGACAGCCTGGTAATTGCTGTCCCACACTCCGGCTGGGTTGGCCTGCGAGATCGTGATCGCGGGATTCCCGTAAAAGACGTAGATCACGGTGTCGGACGAGTGGGAAAGCGAAGGGATGCGCATCCACACCACCAACTGGCCGGTGACCGGGTTGTACTGTTCGACTTCGAAGTCGAGCTTGGTTTGTCCATTCGGGTCGGAGCTGAAAATAATGTCATAACCGTTCGGGTTCGCGACATGCCCGCCGTTATCAACGGTCGCGAGGTCCGGATCGGTCGAGTCGAAGAGGAACGGGAAGTTGATCTGATCCGTGTTTGGCACCTTGGTGTGATCGATGACAATCACCCGTTGATAGCCATAGCCGGTCGATGCGCAGACACTGGGCGCAAGCGTAATCATCGCCGACGCGGACTTAGTGGGATCGGCCTGGCTGGTGGCTGTCACCGTGACGGTTTGCTGCGTAGTGATCGACGAAGGCGCGATATAAGCTCCGGTCTGGTCGATCAAGCCCAGTCCCAACGGGCTCGCGGACCAGGTAACTGCCGGATTGGAAGAATTCGTGACCAGAGCAGTGAATTGCTGCGTCTGATTGGCATTGAGCGTGATGCTCGTGGGCGAAACCGTAACTGAGATCGGCGGCATCAGCGTAACGCTGGCCGAAGCGCTCTGGCCCGGGTTGGCCGTACTGGTCGCGGTAACCGTGAGAGTCTGCTGGGAAGCAATCGAGCTGGGGGCTGTGTAAAGTCCACCGGAAGTGAGGCTGCCGGGAGCATCCGCGGATAGAGACCAGCTAAGGCTGCCGCCGCATAGCGCCGGAGCGGCGAATTGCTGGCTCTGGCCGGGGAATAGCGTGACCGCATTGGGCAGAACGCCCGGGGTGTTCTCCGTGGACAGCGTGTAGAAAGTGGCCGGCGAACTTTGGCTGTTATACTCGGCCGCGATCCAATCCGCGGAAAGCGCATTATTCGTTACACGCGTCTCATCGATCGCGCCGCCGAAGTAGAACCAACTGCCATTGGCCTGATTCCAGCCGCCGCTATAGTCGGTCCCGATGAAATAATAGGAGCTCTCGTTGCCGCCGGCGGCAGCAGATGCCTGCAATTGGCCGTCGAGATACAGGTTCTGCGTTGTGCCGTCAGAAGTGAAGTAAGCGAGATGCCAATTCCCATCGTTGACCGCTGCCTGCGTGGCAAGCGGCGGAGCCGACCCGTTGTAAATGCCCCCGCGCAGCAGGAAATCGGCGCCAACATATAGTATCGGGTTATAGAAGTCCGGCCCGTTCCCGAGCGTAGCGTCAGCATTTCCGAAGATAACCCCATCCGCCCTGGTTTGGAACCAGGCTGACGCGCTCATCACATTGCCGAGGTTGAGCTGCGGAAGCTGAATATTCGCGCTGTTTCCGTCGAAACTTCCGGCGCCGTCGATCTGGCCGGTGGCCGCCACAACATTCTGGGCTACGCCGTTGTTCGCGTTTGCAGTGGAGTCAACCGCGGTGCCCGACGCAGCATTGGCGAGGTGATAGACGCCCTGATAGTTGCTGCTCCAGACGCCGGCCGGATTTTGTTGCGAAGTGGCGATGCTGGAGTTCCCATAGAAAAGGTAAAGGACGGTGTTCATCGTGTGCGAAAGATTCGGAATGTTGATCCACGCCACGACCTGACCGGTGGCCGGATTGTATTCCTCCATTTCGAAGTTGAGTTTGTTCAGACCCTGAGCATCGCTAGTGAAGAGGATGTCGTACCCACTGGGGTTGGTGACGTGGCCTCCGTTAGCGATCGTCGCCAGCAGCGGGTCGGTGCTGCTGAACAGGAACGGGAAGTTTGCCTGATCGCTGTTCGGAACCTTGGATGCCTGTATGACGATTTGCCTTACGTAGCTGTATCCATTCGAGGCGCAGGACGGAGCGACCAGAACCGATGCGGACGCGGACAGAGCAGAGTTCGTCTGACTTGTCGCGGTGATGGTTACCGTCTGCTCCGAGGCAAGAGACGCCGGAGCGGTGTAAAGTCCAGTGCTGTCGATGCTTCCCAAGCCGGCAGGACTAATGGTCCAAGTGACAGCGGCGTTTGTGGTGTTGGTGACGGTTGCGGTGAATTGCTGCGTCTGTCCGGCGTAGAGTGTGGCCGCCGGCGGATTCACGCTGATCGTCGAAACCGGCGGCGTAGCCACACCGAGGGTGACCGTCGCCGATGCCACCTGCGTAGGATCGGCCTTGCTGGTGGCGATCACGTTCACCGTCTGCTGGCCATTGAGCGTGGCCGGAGCCGAATAGAGGCCGCCCGCGCTGATGCTGCCAACCCCGGTAGGATCGAGCGTCCAGGTAACCGCCGTATTCGTGGTGTTCGTAACTGTCGCGGTAAACTGCTGCGTGCCATCGGCAGACAGAGAGGACAGGCCCGGCGTAACTGTGATCGCTACCGGGGGCATGAGAGTAATGGCGGCGGTCAGAGGAGCGGAATTCGCACCGAGTGTGGTTGCCGTGACGGTTACGGTTTGCTGCGTGTCGATGGTTGCAGGCGCCGAATAAAGGCCCGTGGGGCTGAGCGTGCCGGGACTGCCCGCCGGCATCGACCAGCTTGCCGCACTTGAATTACATGTCCCGGTGACCGAAAATTGTTCCGATTGTGAGGCGTAGAGCGTCGCCGTCGCGGGGACAAGCCCCCGATAGGTCTCGGAATAGAGCTGTGAGAAAGATGACGGCGAGTTTTGATTGTTGTACTCGGTTGCGATCCAATCGGAGGAGCGAACGACGTTTGAGATCCGCACCTCATCGATTAGGCCGCTGAAATCATAACTTGGACCAAGTCCGCCGATGTTCGCCCCGCCTCCGGAAGCATCAATCGGGCCGAAATCGGGATAGGGTGTCGTCGAATCAAGCCTGCCATCGACGTAAATATTCACCCAGTTTCCTGTGCTGCGGACCGCCTGGATGTTGTGCCAGTTGTTGTCGTTGACCGCCGTGTTTCCGTTCGCCATGACAAACGTGCCGTCATCGGTACGGAAGTAGGCCACCACATTGTTCGAAGCGCCGCCGACTGTCGTCGGTCCCACTTCGAGATACACAAGAGGCGTGCCTGGCTGAAGCTGAACGACTCCCATTCCATTTCCTGCGGTCTTGATCCACGCGGAGACCGTCACGTCGTTCGCAAAATTCCAGGAGTTCGATGAAGACGGAAGGGCGATATAGGCAGTATTCGCCCCGCTGAAGCTCGCTCCTCCGTCGATGAATCCTGCGGTCGCCGCAACTCCTGCGCCGGGCGCGCCGTTGTTCGCATTGATTGTCGAATCGTTGGCAGAAAGCGACGTGCCGTTCGGAAGATGCCAGACACCGGCATAACTTGTGCCCCAAACGCCGGCCGCATTCTGCTGAGAGGCCGCAACGCTCGAATTCCCGTAAAACATGTAGATGACGGTGTCGGAGGTATACGACAAATTGGGAATATTGATCCAGGCTATGATCTGGCCGGTTGCCGGGTTGTACTCTTCAAGTTCATAGGGCAGTTGATTCAGCCCGGCTGCATCCGAGGTAAAGATGAGGTCGTACCCGTTGGGATTTGCAAGATGGCCGCCGTTGGCAGTTGTCGCAAGCAGCGGATCGGTTGTGCTGAACAATAACGGGAAGTTCGCCTGATCGCTATTGAGAACCTTCGTGTGATCGATCACGATGGCGCGCGAGTAATTGTACAAACTGGCTGGGCATTGCGTAGGCGAAAGCGTGACGGTGGCGGAGGCTGTAATCGAAGAAATCGACTGCAGGGTGGCCGTGACCGTAACGGTCTGCTGCGAGGAGATGTATGGCGGTGCAGTGTAGAGACCGGAAGAACTGATCGAGCCGGCTCCTGCCGGGCTGATCGACCACGTAATTGCGGTATTGCTGCTGTTGATTACGATCGCGTTGAATTGCTGCTTCTCTTCGGCAACCAGCGTCGCTGACTGGGGAGAAACACTGATCGAGGGAGGAATGAGAGTGATGTTCGCCGTTGAACTGATGGCCGGATTGGAAACAAGGGTCGCCGTCACGGTGACGATCTGTTGTGTGGGGATGGATGCAGGTGCAGTATAGAGGCCGGAAGCACTGATCGAGCCGGCGCTCGCGGGGCTGATTGTCCACGTCACCGCAGTGTTGCTGCTGTTGTTCACGACTGTGTTGAATTGCTGCTGTTGTTGTTCTGATAGGGTTACGGACTGCGGTGCGACGCTCACGGTAGGCACAACCAGGGTGATAACGGCAGACGAGGTCACACTTGGATTGATCGCGTCGGTCGCAGTCACGATGACGGTTTGTTGACTTTGGACCAACGCAGGCGCGGTGTACACGCCGGAAGATGAGATTGAGCCGGCGCTCGCGGGGCTGAGAGACCAGATTGCGACATTTTGACTGTTGGATTGGCAACCCCACCCGGTGGCGCTCGTCGCGAAGCAGACGTCGAAGCTCTGCGCTTCGCCCTGGCCCAAAGAAGTTGCGGCGGGAGTGACCGGCTCGACGAGCGGCGGCGCGATGTAAACCCCGGCAGTTGTAACGGCATTGGGATCGGCCTGTGCGGTCGCGACCACATAGGTGCTCACACCGGAGGTGACGTTCAGGGGCGGGGTGTAGAGACCGGTTTGGGTGATTGATCCAATTCCGCCCTGGGGTATCGACCAAACGGCCGGAATATTGGAGCTGAATTGCTGTGTAAACCCAGCGAAGATGTTGGCATAGCTCGGGCTCACGACCACCGGCATCAGCGTCAGGGTGGCCGAAGCCGACTGCGTCGGATCCTGCATGCTCGTTGCCGTGACAGTGACTGTCTCCGGCGTATTGAAGTAAGGTGAGGTGTAGAGTCCGGAACCGGTAATCGACCCGGGATAGGACGAACTGCTGAGGGTCCAGGTCACTCCATTGCGAATGGCGTTGCTCACCGTCGCCGTAAATTGGAGGCTTTCATTGGGCGCGTAAAGCGTCGGCGTCGAAGGACTAACGCTCACTGAGACGGGTGGCAACAGCGTAATCTGAGACGTCCCAATGCTCGAACCATTTGCCTGATTGGTGGCTGTGATCGTCACGGTTTGCTGAGTCGGAATGCTGGCCGGAGCCGTGTACAGGCCGCTCGTGGTCAGCATGCCGGGAGAGCCGGCCGGCATCGACCAGTTGGCTGCCGGAGCGCTGCACGGCGCAATCACGTAGAACTGTTCGGTCTGTGAGGCGTAGAGTGCCGCGGTGGAGGGGACCGAGCCGACGATGTTCTCCGGATTCAGTTGATAGAAAACGGAAGGCGCGCTCTGATTGTTGTATTCGGTCGCAATCCAGTCGGCCGAGCGGGCAATGTTCGAGATTCGGAACTCATCATTGGATCCGTTGATTGAGCCGAACACCTTATCGTTGAAATCCCCAGAATCGTTGTTGTCCAGATAGGCCGCGTATGGTGTGTCATCAACCGACCCATAGGTCATTGTGCTGGTTGCGCTCGGAACACCGTTCACATACAAGGTGACCAGGCCTTGCCCAGGATTCGATGGAATTTGTGCTATGGTGGCCGCAACGTAAGTCCATCCGCCAGCTTCCGGGAAGGGAGTGGCGGGAAAGCCGCCGCCCTCGGAATCGTAAACAATCAGTTGGAGATCGTCGTCGTTATTGATGCCAAGCGCCCAGCCCCCTTCGCTGAATCCGGCTTTGCCCAGAATCATGCCGTTGCCCGATGTGTTCACCCAGCCGGAGAAAGTGGCATTGCCGTGAGCCAAATTGGCTAAGTTGGCAGGTGCGCCAATCGTCGCGTAGGTGTTGCCGCTGGTGCCCATGCCGCCGTCGATTTCGCCGGCAACTGCGGTAGCTCCATCATTCGTCGCATTGTTGCCGTTGCTCGTGCTGTCGGCCAAAGAAAGATTCGTTCCGTTCGGGACGTGCCAGACGCCCATGAAATTCGGATCCCAAACTGCGGCCGGATTCTGCTGCGAAGTGGAGATGGCCGCATTCCCATAGAACATGTAGATCACGGTGTCGGCCGAATGCGACAGGTCGGGAATGCGAATCCACGCAATCAACTGGCCGGTTGCCGGGTTGTATTCCTCGAGTTCATAATTGAGCGGGTTTTGTCCGGCCGGATCGCTGGTGAAGATGACGTCGTAGGCATTTTCGTTTGTGACGTGGCCGCCATTGGCAGTGGTTGCAAATGCAGGGTCAGTACTGTTGAACAGGAACGGGAAGTTCGCCTGGTCAGTGTTCGGGACCTGATTGTGGTCGATGACAATCGCCCGCATGAAGCTGTAGCCGTTCGTGCTGCAAATCGGCGGCGGTAGCGACGCTGGAGCCAAAGTCACAGTAGCCGAGCCTGATGTCGTCTGATCGAACTGGCTCGTTGCCGTGATGGTGACGGTTTGCTGGGCGGTAATTGCGACCGGCGCCGTGTAGAGCCCTGTTTGGTCGATAGTTCCCGCATTCGTCGGACTGATGCTCCAGGTCACTGCGGTGTTGGCGGCATTGGCGACACTTGCGGTGAATTGCTGTTGCTGATCGCCATCGGAGATGGTCACGCTCTGAGGAGTGACCGTGACCGCAACCGGCGGAAGGAGGGTGATTGTCGCGGATGCCGTCTCCGCCGGATCAGATGGGTTGGCAGCCGTGATGGTGACTGTTTGCGTTGCGCTGACAGTTTGAGGTGCAGTATAAAGGCCGCTTTGCGTCAGTGTTCCCGTTCCCGATGGGCTTAGAGTCCAGGTTACGGAGTTTGAGCAACTGTTGAGCACCTGCGCTGCAAACTGCTGCGTTTGGCCGGCGTACAGCGTCGCGGAAATTGGGTTAATAGCGAAACCTTCGGGTGAGAGTTGATAAAACGTAGATGGCGAGCTTTGATTCGCATACTCCGTTGCAATCCAATCCGCAGAGCGAATGGTGTTGGAAATCCTGAACTCGTCCGAAAGGCCTTGCAGCGGCCAGGACCAGCTGACGTTTGCCAAATATGCAGTTTGACCGGAGTCGTCACCGGCCGGCCCTGCGCCGCTCGCGGTGCCGCTGGGCACGCCGTTGATGTAGACCGTTGCCTGCCCGCCTTGTGTTGGCGTGCCTGCCAGTGTGACAACCACATACGACCAGGTCCCGTCACCCGTAGTTGCATTGCTTGAGAGTTCAAGATACTGATTGCTGTAGATGCCTTCGAAATAGATCGTGTTTTGCCAGGTCTCAAGCGCCCATCCGGCTTCGGAATCATTGGGGTCTTCCTTGCCCATGATCACGCCGCCGTTCCCTGCTGCGGCCGTGTTGACCCACGCGGAGAACGTGACATTGCCCTGAGCCAAATTTGCCAAATCGGCCGGCGTGCCGATCGTTGCATAGGTCGAGCCGTTGGTCGACATGCCGCCGTCAATCACTCCCGCCGTTGCAATCGCTCCGTTATTCGTCGCGTTGTTCAGATTGTTGGTGCTGTCGGCAAGCGATAGCTGCGTTCCGTTCGGTACGTGCCAAACACCCAGGTAGTTCGCGTCCCAAACGCCGGTCGGATTTTGTTGCGACGTAGTGACGCTTGCATTGCCATAAAGGATATAGATGACCGTATCCGTAGAATGCGAAACCGTGGGAATGCGCACCCAGGCCACAACCTGTCCGGTAGCCGGGTTATACTCTTCCATTTCGTAATTGAGAAGCGTTTGACCGTTGGGGTCGGCGCTGAAGACGATGTCGTAGCCGTTGGAATTCGTCACGTGACCACCGTTTGACGTCATCGCCAGCAAAGGATCCGTCGTGTTGAACAGGAACGGGAAATTCGCTTGATCCGTATTTGGGACCTTCGTATGGTCGATCGTGATCGCACGCGCGTAGCTATAACCGCTCGTCGCGCACTGAGTCGTGGGCATCAGCGTCACAGTCGCTGTCGCCGTCGCGGAGTTGCTTGCCTGGCTGGTCGCGGTAATGGTGACCGTCTGCTGTGTCGTGATCGAGGCCGGAGCCGTGTACTGACCCGAGGAGCTGATCGATCCCGCGCTGGATGGACTGATCGACCAGGTCACCGCTTGGTTACTGGTGTTGGCTACCGTCGCGGCGAAGGTCTGCGTTCCGTTTGAATAGAGCGTCGCCGTGGCGGGCGAAATAGTCACCGAGATGGGCGCATTGACCGTCAGCGTTACGCTCGCTGTTGCCGTCATGTAGTCCGTCGTATCGGTGGGCGCAAAACTCACGTTGAGCGTTTGATTGCCGGATGGCAGAACCGCGCCCGCAGCGGGCGAGTAAGTGAATGTGCCCGCAACGTTGGCCGTTGCGTCGAGTTGCGTCGCGCTCAACGCCGTCCCGTAGGTGATCGCCGCCGGCGTTGCCCAGGTGATGGTGGGCGTGGCCTGGTTCACTGTTAGCGTCACGCTGGCAGTCGCGGTCGTGTAATCGGTCGAGTTCGTCGGAGTGAAATTGGCCGTCAGCGTCTGGTTCCCCACGGCCAGCACTGTTCCTGCCGCAGGCAAATACGCAAACGCTCCCGCAACGCTGGCCGTCGCGTCGAGCTCGGTTGCACCGAGCGCCGTGCCGTAGATGATTGGTGCAGGCATCGCCCAGTTGATGCTGGACGTGCTTTTGTTCACCGTCACCGCACCGGCGACGTAAGAGATCGAGTAGTTGGCATCCACTGCGCCCAAGCAGCTTGATGGGTAGGACCCAGGATTGCTGGTTGCCGTATACGTCGTCGAGCAAGTCGGAGCCGCTGTCAGGGAAGCCGCAGTGTCGCCGTTCACGAAGCCTGCGTAGCTCGGAGTGATCGCCGGGACCGCGGAGCCATAGGTCACGGCGGCGCTAGAAGCCGTGATGGATAGGGACGCCTGGCCGACGGTGAGCGTGCCGTTGACGAAGGCGAAGCTATAGTTGGCCGCCGCCAGAGTGCCTTGAGCAGCCACGATCGCATAGTTTCCGGCGGGACTCGAAGCCGTCGCCGTGGTCGTCAGCCCCGGAGAGCCGGAGAGCACGCTTGACGTGTCGCCATTCACGAAGCCCGTTGGCGTGTAGGCGAATGCAGGGTTCGCAGCGCCGTAGGTGCGAGAAGCGTTGTTGGCCGTGATCGTCAGCGCCGCCTTGCCGACGGTGAAGCTCTGAGCGCTGCCCGTGACTGCGGCGAAGTCGGTGGTCGCCGTTGCCGACGCGGTCAACGAGCAGGCGCCGGTTCCTACATAGCTCACTGCCAATCCCGAGACGGTGCACACCGAAGGCGTGCTGGAAGAGATGGTCTCGGTGGGGCTGCCGTTGCCGTTATATGCGACGGCCGCTGTGAAGCTGCCGCCATACGTGCCGCTCGTGGGCAGGTTCGAGATCGAGATCGTGGGCGTAGCCTGATTTACGGTCACCGCGCCGGCTGTATACGAGATCGAGTAGTTGGCGTCTACCGCGCCCGTGCAAGTCGAGGCGTACGACCCAGGATTGCTGGTCGTGGTGTATGTCGTCGTGCAGGTCGGAGCCGTAGTCAGCGAGGCTGCCGTGTCGCCGTTCACGAAACCCGAGTAGCTTGGTGTGATGGTCGGAATCGCAGACCCATAGGTCACCGTGGCACTCGAAGCCGTGACCGTCAGAGCTGCCTTGTTCACCGTCAATGTCACGCTGCCGGTGGCCGTTGCATAGTCGGTCGCATTTGTCGGCGTGAAGGTAACGGAGAGCGTCTGGCTCCCGGCTGCCGCCACTGTTCCGGTTGCCGGCGAATAGACAAACGTACCGGCGACGCTGGCTGTCGCGTCCAGTTGCGTCGAGCTCAACGCCGTGCCGTAAGTGATCGCCGTCGGCGTAGCCCAGGTGATAGTCGGTGTGGCCTTGTTGACCGTAAGTGTCACGCTCGCGGTCGCTGCTGTATATTCGGCTGTATTGGTAGGCGTGAAAGTGACGGAGACCGTCTGGCTGCCGGGCGCCAGCACTGTTCCTGCAGCCGGCGAATAGGCAAACGTTCCTGCAGCGTTGGCAGTGGCATCGAGTTGCGTGGCGCTCAAGGCCGTGCCGTAGCTGATTGGCGCGGGCGTTGCCCAGGTGATCACGGGCGCCTGTGGGGGCAGAAGCGTAATCGTCGCTGTCGCGGTCTTCGTATTGTCGGCCTGGCTGGCTGCAGTTACTGTGACTGTCTGCTGCGTTGAAATCGAAGAAGGTGCTGCATAAAGACCGGATGAAGTGATGCTCCCTGCGCTGGTTGGCGAGATGGTCCAGGCAACGGCCGTGTTGCCGGTGTTGTTGACGGTGGCTGTGAACTGCTGTGTCTGGCTGGCATAGAGCGAAGCAGTCGAGGGGCTCACGCTCACGGTAATGTCGTCGAAAGGGCTGCCGTTCTCGCCAAAGTTCGAGTTGCCGTTGATATACACCTTGTCGGCCACCAGCATCGTGTAGCCGCTGGCGTTCGAACCGGTGATCTCGATCTCGTCGCTCTTGAAGTAGAGCGCACCATTCAGAATTGCCGTTGAGCCGCCGTTGATCTGGTCCACGCACGATCCAACGGTGGAGCAGCCGGTGCGATTGCCGAAGAACAGAATGCCCTCATAGGAACCGCTGGTCGGAGCCGACAGGGTCGCCGTCACCTGGCCGCTGATCGTAATCGGCGTGTAGTTATAACTGCTGGAACAACCCCATCCGGCACTTGATGTGTTGTACACGGTTACGCCCGTGCCGCTCACTTGGGCCAGCGAGTTCAGAGTCAATCCGCCGCCCGCCATGATGTAAACGCCCGGACTGAACGTGTAAGTCGCCCCGTTGGTATTGCCAATTGTCAGACCGCCGCAGTATATGCCGGGAGAAATGGTATCGTTCGGCGGGAGCGAATTCATGTTGTAATTCGTTGGACTCTTGCCGACGATCGTGCCCGAGGTCGGCGCAGAAATCGAGGCCAGCGGATCGCCCGGATTCGTCGTCTGCACCGCCGACACATCCTTGCCGCTGATCGTGTCATAGAGATAGGTCTGCCCGGTAAGATTGGCTCCGCCTACCACGCTCACTTGTGCGTGGTTTTCGAGATAAAGCGTCTCCGAGCCTTCCATCTGAAACGCGCTGCTCGAACTTGATTCCGAGACCACTCCGCAGGCCGTGTACACCGACTGCGCTCCGGCAATCTGAAAGGCGTTCGCCGCAGTAGGGTCGAGCGCATAGAGACACGCGCCCGGCGGCGGGGCTGAGGCGGCAAACAGATGATCTGGGTGGAGAAAAACGGCAACGAGACAAGGCAAGAAAACAGAAAGGAACGTGCGGACTTTCATTTGACCCTCACGAACGCGGCCTGAAGCCCTCTCTACGAACGAAGATACTCCGGTGTAAAACCCACCTATCCAGAGCAAGAAATGGAGAGAAGGTTGAAGGCATCATCTATTGCATAGGTTCGGGTAAGAAGTCAATACAAAACTGGAGTTCTACTCTGCCTCACAAGCTAGTAACTTCGCCGGTTTACTGCTTGATAACCCCACTAAGAACTCAGGATCTATGGAAGCAGGCGAACAATCTCCCGAACACTGAATCGAATGCTAAGAATGAACCTTCTGAACCGCAGGCACACATTTTGCTAAACAAAATGCGTGCCGGCGGTGGAACGCGCGAAGAAGTCACAAGCAGCACTTGAAGACCTCTTCACTTACGACTTGCGCAGACTTGACGGGAAGATTACCAGCCGCGCAGCGGTGAGCCGCGCGGGCAGGAAAAGCGACATTCAAACAACGACGGCACTCGCGCGGAAAGCTCCGGCGATACTCGTAAGTTACTTCTGTGAAGCTGAAACGACTGGGCCGTAACGTACTGCGATCCGGAGAGAATTGTCAAGTGTAGGCCTGTGAATTCTTGCTGCAACGTGTTCCTCGTCACACTGGCCAAGGCCTCAAAATTGCGAGGTCGGCGCCTCTCGATTGATCATGAACACTGAATGGGAAAGGAAAGTTTGTGGCCGATCATCCATACCGGGAGGCGGGCCGCCGCCTGAAGGCTGCGCTCGTCAGTTATCAATTGGGCAGAGCGGGAGTCGATCGCACGCTGAAAGAGACGCCGGAAGATCCTGGCGAGGGCTGGGCGGAGCTGGCCCAGCACCTGCTCACGCAGATGTTGTTGAACATCAACGGGCCATTCGACCCGTCAAGCTTCGACCCGTCCGGCGGCGGACCAGGAACCGTCCAATAGCGTCACGAAATCTCAATCTGCGGCGAAGCCAATTTCCGTCTCCCGATAAGTGTTTCGTTCCACTAATTCGTTCGCCCTCGATACAGCCAAATTACCCAAGGGCTTCGCCCGCGTGCGCGTCGGGCTGGGCTGATGCGCGCCCGCGTTCGCGGGCATCGGGTGAGGGTGGGCAAACGCGCGCCGGACACAAAAAATGCGGAGCCGATGTTGCTGGCTCCGCAAGGGGCTTTATGTTGGTTGGTAGTTACGCTGCCACTTTCTTCGTAGGCTTCAATGGCGATTTCGATGCTGCCTTCTTATTGACCTTACCCTTATCCTTCGCTGCGAACTCCTGTTTGACCGTCGCGGAGATGGCGTCCACGTCCACCTTGTAAGCGTGCGCTGCATCGCGGAGAATCTTTGCCGCGTCGGACTGGTTGTGCATGGACAGCAGGATCGTGGTTTCGATCAGGATGCGGCCCAACTTCCTTTCCTCGGCCTTGGGCAGAAACGCGGCCAGCAGTTTCGCCGGCGGCGTGTTGTCCTTGGGCTTGCCGATGCCGTGCTGCCGGATGAGAATGGACAAACGCCGCTCGTCCAGCATGGCAGTCAGCCGCTCGGCCACAAACAGCAGGTCACGCTTCATCAGCCGGACGGGAACCGCTTCGCCGATGGCTTTCAAGAACGCGCACTCCGGTGGTCTGTGCGATGGCTTCTTCGCGACGGCGCTTCTCCTGCTCGGCCTTGAATGCAGCATCGGCGTGGTTGCGCTGATTCCGCTTCTTCGGGTGATGAACCGGGCATTCGGGATTGGCGCACACTCGCTTGGTTTCGCCTTTCTCGGTGCCTTCGGTGACGATGGCTTCGGCAGTGTACTTGCACGTTTTGTATTCCGGCCAGTCCCGCTCATTCTTGTTCTTGGGCTTCTCGTGCCGGATTTCGACGTACTTGTTGCGTGGAATGACCGGACTGCCTTCGGCGGGTTTGCCGTAGGCCGTGCTGATCTGAACCAGTTTCGGTTTGGCGGCGACGGTCTGCTTTACGTGCGCGTCGATCTTCGCGGCGTAACATTTCGGATCGCTGCACGAATCGGGCTGGTTGGTCCCGATGTCGGCAAAGAGCAACGTGTTGTGACCGGTGCGCTTGGGGCAATCGACACAGGAACCGACCTCGGGCACAAGCTGCGTGTCTTCTTTCGAGAACGGCGCGGCGGCAAGCTCCAGCAGAATGTTGTGCTCAATCCACTGCTGGAGATGGCGGACAGGGAGCAGGATGCGCTTGGGCTTTCCGCCGTTCACGTAAGTTTCCTGATAGCAGGCCGAAAGAGCCTGTTCCTGTTCGGCGGGCTGTAACTTCGCCAGGAGCAGCGCATGGCCTACGCCAATGTCATCCTTGGCGAAGGCTTCGGATACTGCCGGGGCGAGTTGCGCGAGGCGGGTGCGAGCAACCACGTAGCTGGTGCCTTTGCCAACCTTCGCGGAAATTTGTTCTGGTGTGTAGTCGAGGTGCAATAACGCGACAAACCCATTCGCCTCATCGAGCGGATGTACATCGCGCCGTTGCAGATTCTCTACGATGCTGGTTTCGAGCGCCTGTGCGTCGGTCAGTTCCACGATGCGCACCGGGACGGAATCGAGTCCGGCCAGTTGCGCCGCGCGGTAACGCCGCGCCCCTGCTACGATCTCGTAGCTGTGGCCCTTCTGCCGAACGAGCAGGGGCGAGAGTACACCCTGAACGCGAATGGACTCTGCGAGTTCAGTCAGGCTGGTTTCATCAAAAGTGCGACGTGGGTTGGCCGCTGACTCACTAAGGCTATTAAGCGGCAGGTTGCGATACTCGGATTGCATTTGAACTGCGGTCATCATGAGGAATCTCCTATTCGGGTTGTCGAGCGTGAATGGGAGAGCGGGCGCGTTCCGAGCGCACCCGCTCAGAAACTTGGGCCTTAGCTGGCCGCTCGAAGCTGTTCCGGTTGCGCCGCCTCTTCCGGGTGGATAGCGGTGAGAATGGTAGACGCCGTGCGCTGCACGACTTCAAGGCTTTCGGCCAGAAGCGCCGCATTGCCTGCGTACATTTGTATGTAGTCGCTCGAAGCTCGGCCCATCTCCAAGCCGATCCCCTGGCCCACGATGAACGCCACGGCCTCGGCTTCGGTTTCGCGCACAGTGGCCGTCGTCAGGGTGCGCCGCTCGGCCTTGTGCAAAATCTCGTGACCTAGTTCGTGAACCAGCGTGGTGAGGTTCTCGGCCTTCGACTGGCCGGGCAGCAGAGCGATCTTGCCGCCGTAACTGACGCCAAGAGCGGGCGCGATGCGCTCGTTGTACTCAAGCTCGATTTCCTGCCTGTTTACAAACTCGATGAGCCGGTTTAAGCAATCGCCGACTTCGCCGCTGATGCTGTGCTCAAATTCGGGCAGGTCCGCGCCTTCGGTTTGGCTGATGTCGAAAACGTAGACGATACGGAAACCGATCAGCACAGGCTGAGGTTTTGTTTCCGGCTCGTGTTCGGCGTCCACATCTTTTCGGTTGCGCCGGTATCCCATCAAGGGCGCGAGAATCTGGATACCCTTTTCACCCTTCTTGACGAAACGGCCAAGCTCGTTCCATGTGCGAATCCCCGCAACGTGCTGGGCATCGGGCTTTTGTCTGGCTATGGACAAAATGTTCCCGAAAGAATATTTGTGAAACCGCGCCATTGCGGAGAGATACGCGGTCAAGGCTTCGCTCTTTCCGGCTTCTAGCTGCCGGATCAGATCTTCCACGGCCTGCTTGATAACGAGTTGTGTGGGGTTGTCGCGCTCCGTGGTGCGCTGCTGATAGGGTGAACCGCTGCGGTTCCGCCGTGCCGCATTCTTTCTGTGCGGCGCGAAGTTGGTGCTGCGGTGGTTGGCGGTGTTGATGCTGCTGACGGTTGGCATAATGATGCTCCTTGGCTTGGATTTGTCCGTTTTCGGCCCTGGTGGGCCCAAAAAAGACATTCGTTTCATGGCTGGCGAAGACGGGCGGAGAGAGGCGGTGTCAATCCTCGAAGCCCGGAGGGGCGCGGAAGCGAGAACGGCGCGCACGGTCTGCGCCGCGCGGAGCTGCACAAGCGGGATTGACACGAGGAGCCGAACGGAGCCTAGAGTTCGCCCGGAAACGAATGACGAAAGACAGAATCAGCCGAAGGCTGCACCGAATTGTCTTTTGAGGGACGGGCGCTGCGGAGCAGCCTGTGTTGCCCGTAGAAGACTGGCGGGAGCTATCTATAAGTTAAAGGCAGAGAAGAATCGCGCGGTTTAGAAGTCAATGTGGAGAAGATCGGTTGGGTGCTTCGGAACACCGATTGCATTGAATAAACTGCATGGCCATTCTTGCACCACGCGATTTCCTAAATCGATTCACAGCATTGGATTTTTTGTGACGATATGTATGAGACGATAACGCGCACGAAGTACAGCCGCCAGCGGCGGCGCGTGCGCTCCAGATTTGCCGCTAAGAACGCCCCGGCGGGGCAGCGGCAATCTCAGTGAGGAGTGTCCAGGCAGAACACTGGACGACATCTCCGTGCGCCAGCCTCCGCCAGCGGCTCCGGCAAAGACGGCTCCGGGAGGTTCACGGTCAGCGCGGCTTGTGGCGCTGACCTCTCTTGTCTTTGTCGTGCGTTTCGGCCGCCTTCGACGCCTTGGCCTTCGCGTCGTCCGATTGCGGCAGCTCCCATCCCGCCATGCCCTGCAACACGCGGTCGGCGTGCTTGATCGTATTCACATGCCCATAGTGCTCTTCAATCATGTGGACCGAAGTTCCCATCTGCTCGGCCAGGAAATACACATCCACGCCTTCCTGCAACCGGAGCGTGGCGTAAGTGTGCCGGAAGCAGTACGTCGAGCGCGGCACACCCTGCGTGCCTTCGCGCAGATTCGCCTCGTTCAGAAGATCGGCAATCAGGGAAGTGTAGAGAGATAGTGCGGGCTTGCCTGTGATGTTGGTAAAAACCCTGTCATCCGGCTCCGTGGCTTTGGAGATTGTGCGGATACGCTCCAAATAATCTCCGACACTCTTGGGTGCAACCAGCTTGCGCGATTTGCCTTTGCCCTGCACGAATAAGACAACGATCTCGCGGCCCTCGCGGTCTTTTGCGGGCATAATGTTGCGCCAGCGGAGATTCTTCATCTCCGCCGGCCTCATGCCTGTATTGCAGGCAATCAAAATCATGTTGTAGGTGAGGGTTCGATACCAGATGCTCGAAGGCTTGTCCGCCTCACCAATCCACTTGCGGCCTACAGTATGGAGCTTGCGATACTCCTCCAGCGTGAACTCATCACGCCGCATCGTCTTGAGCTTCGGACGCTCATCGAAACGCTGGCTTGCGGGAACATAGCGTTTCTTGACGGCGTAGTTCATCACCGCCCCAAAGATGGACATCTCGAAGCGGATGGTGGAATCGCTGATGAAGGGAACCGCGTGAACATCCTGCGGCTTGACGGCAATCGGCTTCAACACCCGAATGCCCAAAGTCTGCTGGACCTTGGTGCGGCGGAGGGATTCATGGTCCGCGAAGGATTGCGCCATGTCAGCGGTAATTTCCCGAACTCCGTTGCGCCGGTTGCGCCCCGCGCCGTTCTCCCGCCGCCATGCCGGATAGCCACCCCAGCGTTCATCGCCGATAAGGTGGACCTGCGTCGAACCTGCATATCGATCTAAAGTGCCTTCAATCACGGCACGGAGTTTCTTGGGCCGCGCGGCGCTGATCTCTCCGCGTTGCGCTCGCGCTTCCTGCGTCAACAGATACTCTCGCGCTACGTCGCGGAAGGGGCGATTGAACACGGGAACGTCATGTTTCAAGCGGAACCGGATGTCGGCGTCCTGGTCGAATGCTTTTTCTTTCGCCGTGTCTATATCCGTGGTCTTGAGTGAAACTGTCTTGTAGCGGTCGGCCTTCGGCATCTTCATGCGGCAATACCACATCCGGTGCCCCACGTCGCCGCGCCGGAAGAGAATCAAGCCTGGTTTGAGTTCTGATTTTTCGGTCACAAATGCCATGTCCGCCTCTCTTCATTTCGATGCTTTCTGTGCAGATTCCGTGCAGATTTTTCGCGCAAGCCATTGATTCTTCGTGGCTGTGCATACTTTGTATGGAGTATTATATGAAATTATGTGATTTATTCCTAGTCATTTATGATATAGTTGTCATCCTGAGCAAGGTCGCCGCGGCGACCGAGTCGAAGGACCTGCATTTCGGACCTCCAAATTACACAATGCACTTCTGAGACACAACGCTAGAAATACCGCTTCAGCTTGAGTATTTGCGATTCAAATCCGTACCACAGCGCAGTTGCAACCAGTGTGGTCGCAACCAGGCGGAACGCCACCACCGCCAGGTTGCCCGCCATGCCGTAAGAATTCATGCGCGCGTCGAACCAACCAAAGTAAATAAACACCGAAATGTGCGTCATGTAGAGGCCGTAGCTGATGCGGCCGTAGAAGGCCAGAGGTCCCTTGCGCAGCGCCGCGTTCAGCGGGTTGCGCGCGCCCGCCGACGCGATCAAAGCCAGCGCCGCGCCGGCAAATCCCACCGCCAGCGCGGAATCGAGATAGGCCGTGCCGCCAGCCACTGTAGCCGCGGCCGCGATTCCGAGCACCAAGCCGCCCAGCCCCATCCACAGCCACGTGCGCCGGCCGAGCGGCAGCGTGTGCAGCCCGATCGCCAGCAAACTGCCCCATGCGATCCCATCCAGGTGAATCAATGTATTTGTGGGCGTCATCCAGTGCAGGTTCGCGTGGCGCACCAGCGGCGAGCCTGCAAGCACGCCGGCCAGCAAAGTAGCCAGCATCCACGGCCTCCGCAGAAAGTGCACCAGCGGCGCCCACACAAAGTAGTACTGCTCCTCGATGGCCAGCGCCCACGTGGGGCCAATCGCAGGCGGCAGAGCGACGTGAAACAGGTTTTGTACGCAAAAAATGTAGGCCAGCCACGGCGCCGTCTTGATCGCCTCCCACACGGGCGGGCCGATAAACCACGGCGCGTTCAGGTAAACCACCGCCAATAGCAGCGCATACATCGGCCAGATGCGCAGCGCCCTGCGCGCATGAAAATTATGGAAGTAGCGCGGCTGGTCGCGTGTCGTCAGCAGGCCGGATGTGATCAAAAACCCGCTGAGAACAAAGAAAACAATCACCCCCGCCCATCCCCACAGGCTGGGGTAATGCATCCATGTGCCTTCGAACCGCGGATTGCAGTGATAGAGAACGACGGCCAAAATCGCCAGGCCGCGCAACCCGTCAAGTTCGGGCAGATAGGAGGGGAGCCAGGCTGGTCGTTGCATCGGCAAGACCTTAATTATTACTCACTACGGATTTGGTGCGCATGCGTCGAGCCCCAGGGCTATTCCATCCCTACTCGCACAGCGGCCCCTCGCTCTTCACCCTCTTGTATTCGGAGCCGGAGAGACCGATTTCTCTTCTGATTTTCTTCTGCAATCTTCGGAGCGCTGCAGTGCTCATCTCGTCACAAGAAACAACCGCATCCCACACGTCGCCGGTCTCCCGGTCAACATCGTATGTCCCAACCATCACGCTTCCGTTGGTTTCGCCTTCCCAATAAACAAGTGCGGAGTAGAACCTGGGGAAATTGCTATCTTGAGAAATCTCCATGCCAAAATTCGGAAGATGCTTCAATTTCGCAGGCAAAGCCGCTCTTACCAGCGCCTCGGCCTCGCCCTTGGTAACGGTTCTGGATTCACGCACCGATTCGGCTAGGCAGGGCGAGATTACGAGGCCGAAAATTGTGAGGGCTGTGAAACGCTTTATCTGCACGGCCTGCCATTCACCTCTGCCGCCTCTCTCGGTGCCACCGTGCGGCCTTTTCTCTGTCTCTACCCCGCCGCCAACTGCCGCGCCCGCTCCGTCGCCCGCATCACGGCCTTGATCAGCGTCACGCGCAATCCACCCTCTTCCAATTCCAGAATACCGTCGATCGTACAACCGGCCGGAGTCGTTACGGCGTCCTTCAGCAGCGCAGGATGATAGCCGGTTTCGAGTACCATCTTGGCGGCGCCGTAGGCCGTCTGCGCGGCCAGTTCTGTGGCGATGTCGCGCGGCAGGCCCACCTTCACGCCCGCCTCGGCCAGCGCCTCGATGATGATGTAGAGATACGCCGGCCCCGATCCCGATAGCCCCGTCACCGCGTCCATGTGCTTCTCGTCCACCAGCACCGTGCGGCCCACGGTCTCAAAGATGCGCTGCGCCAGCTCCATCTGTGCCTCGCTGACGAAGCGCCCGCGGCACAGCGCGGCTGCGCCGGCGCCAAGAGCCGAAGGCGTGTTCGGCATGGCGCGAATCACTGCTACCGGTATGCCCGCCGTATCCTCGATCGAGCTTGTCTTTACCGAGGCCGCAAACGACACAATGGTCGTCTTCTTCGTCAGGGCGGGCTTAATTTGCGCAACCAGCTCCGGCACCTGAAAGGGCTTGACGCCGATCAGAATCAGGTCCGCGCCCTTGGCCGCCGCCAGGTTGTCCGTTCCAACGTCCACGCCCCACTGCGTGCTCAGCGCCAGCGCCCGCTCGGCGTGGCCCACCGTCGCGTGAATCTTTTCAGCCGCAAACAGGTTCTCTTTCAGAAACGCCTGCAGCAAAATACCGCCCATCTTGCCTGCGCCCAGAACGGCTACGCGCACCAGCGGCAACTGCGCGGGTACTTGGGTGGCCTCAACGGCTATCTCCGCCATCTTCTTTTTCCCCTCGTCTTCGTTGATTTGGCGCCCTGCCCGGCATACTCCTGAACCCAGCACAAACTCAGGCGCCCCATCCTTGACGCGCACTTTAGGTCAAGAGTGGAGCGCGCAGGCCTCAACCACTCTTGGCTGACTCGCTGACCCGCTGACCTGCTGACTTGCCGACCAGGTTCACTGGCTCAGCGCCGCCTCGTTGTTCAGAAAATCCTTCAGCGCCTCTACCATCTTGTCGTTGCGCTCCGCCGCCGTCCAACTCGCGTTCCAAACTTGGTACCCGCCGGGCAGAGTCAGGTATTTCTGGCCGCTCGTGACCGCCGTAATCGCCGTAACCATCCACGCGTTGTACTCGAGGATGAACGCCGGGGATTCTTCCTTTCCCGGCTCTGGGTTGCGCAAATCGGCAATGTGCATCCCGATGTGAACCACGGCTCTCGTCAGCGCATCTCCCTGCAAGCGGTCGGAGTTGAAAGTGCAGTTAAACAGCACGCCGTCAGGCGAGTCCTTTGTCCCCAGCGCCTCATCCTTTGCTGCAGCTTCGTTTGGTCGATCCGGTGCTGTAATACACTCCGTTGTGTTCGCCCGGTTTGCCATAGGCCGTTGCGGCTCTTACCGCCGCATCCTTAGCCGGGCTGGGAGCAATCGCGGCCGACATTTTCTGCGCGGTATCAATCGCGCTGCTGAGGTCGTTCGAGCTGCCCTGCGGAGGCCCTTGCGTCGCCTCGGCCTTGCTCGCGGCGTCGGTCTTCGAATAATCGATCTCCTTCGGCGTCACGTCTGAAACCGACTGCAACACCAGCCGCGCGGGGTAGGCGTTCATATTCCCAAAACCGCCAAAGCCGACAATCTTGCCCGCTGCGTCGCGCTTCAGCGTCGCGTCGGCCACGGTATCCAGCCGCCCCACCAGCGTAGCCGTCACCTCGTAGCGCGTGCACCCCAGGCACATGTCCGCGCCCTTCTGGTGCGTCTGCGCAAGCAGCGAATCGAATTGCTTGAAGTCCTTGCTCTTGTCCAGCGTTACCGCGGTGCGCGTCGGGGGCGTGTACGTGCCCGTAAAATTCCGCGCCGGCTGAATCTCGACTATTGCTACCGCTCCCGCTTTGCCCTTCGTCCCCTGCGGATACGAGAGCCAGATCGCATCCACCGGGAAGCCGCAGTTCGGGTCCGTCGCGTCCTTGATCGCGAACTCGTCGAAACTCGCAAAAACCGTACCCTTGATGCGAACCATCTTTCCGTTAAACGGCCCCGGCTTTTTCACCACATCGCACACGGTCGTATCCACAACCTGCGCGCGCAGCCCTGAAAAACCCAAGCCCAAAAGCAAGCCAGCCACAACAAAATAACGCTTCATAAAGCCCTCTCCAGCCGCTGGGTTGCCCGCAGCGACAGCAAAATGATGGCGGCCTGAACCGCCCTGTACGGGAACTCGAAAGAATATCACGCCGGGGCGCTTCTTTTCGACCGGCGCGTAGCGTCCGGATCCGCCGCTGATGCGGTGTGCTTTCAAAAAGCGCACAGCTTCGGTCGTGTCCTGCTCCCTACTCCCTATTTCCTACTCCCTGCTCTTTCCGAATCCACGCATCGATCCGCTGCTCCAGCACGTCCAGCGGCAAGGCCCCCGCGTCCAGCACTTGGTCGTGGAACGCCCGCAAATCGAACTTGTCGCCCAGAGCCTTCTCGGCGCGCTCCCTCAGCTCCAGAATCTTCAATTCGCCAATCTTGTAGGCCAGCGCCTGGCTCGGCCACCCGACGTAGCGATCCACCTCGGATTGAATGCTGGGCTCGTCGATGTTCGAGTGCTCGTGGAAGTAATCGACCATCTGCTGGCGCGTCCAGTGCTCGGAGTGTGCGCCCGTGTCCTCTACCAGCCGGATCGCCCGCCACTCGTCGGCCTCCAGGCGGCCATAATCCGAGTACGGGTCCTGGTAGAACCCCGCATCTTTGCCCAGGTGCTCGGCGTAGAGTCCCCAGCCCTCCACATAGGCCGTATAGCTGCCGTATTTGCGGAACTCCGGTAGCCCCGTCAGCTCATGCGCAATGGAAATCTGCAGATGATGGCCGGGAATGCCCTCGTGATACGCGATCGCCTCCACGCCGTACAGGTTCCGCTCCGTGGCGTCGTAGGTATTGATGAATAGCCGTCCCGGCCGGCTGCCGTCGGGCGCGCCCGCCTCGTAGTAGGCCGGCGCCGCGGTCTTCTCGGCGTAGCCGGGAACCGCGACCACTTCGAACGGCGCCTTGGGCAAGCGGCCAAACAGCTCCGGCAGCTTGGCCTGCATCGGCCTTCAGATACCCGCCATAAACCTCCAGCAGCGCATCGGCCGAGGCCGGGTGCATCTTGGGATTGCCCTTCAAACTGGCGCGGAAGCTGGCCAGGTCCTTGAACCCCAGTTTCTCGGCAATGGCCAGCATCTGGGCCTCGTCCTTACCAACCTCGTCGAGGCCAATCTGGTGAATCTGCTCCGGCGTCAGGCCGGTTGTGGTCGTGCGCTTGATCAGAAACCGGTAGTACTTCGCCCCGTCGGGAAGGGCATCGATTCCGGGCGCCGCGCGCCCCGCCGGCACGTAGCTCGCCTCAAGGAAGCGCGCAAAGCGCAGGTACGCCGGCAGCACTTCCTTACCGATCGCCTCCAGCATCTCCGTCTTGATGCGCTCCTGCTCCGACGCGGAAATTGCAGCGGGAAACTTCTTGAGCGGCAGCGCCAGCGGCGAGTCCTCCGGCTTCTGACCAGCCAATTGCTTCACCTGCTCCAGCGCCTTTTCGAGCAGATACTTCGGCGGCACGCGGCCGTCGTCCATGCCGATCGACATGTTCTCGATCACCTGCGAAAAAGCGAGGGGGAGCGCGTGCAGCCGCGCAATCCAGTCGTCGTAATCTTTCACCGTCGCAAAGCTCAGCTCCGCCGCCAGCCGCGGATAGGTGTAGTAGATGCCCGCCCTCTGGTTGATCGGCATCTCCCACTCTTTAAACTCCGCGCCCTCTTCGTCCAACTCGAAACGGCGAATCAGCAGTTCCTGGCTTGTCTTCTCGTCGTCTGTAAATCCTGTTGGATCGATCGCCGCCAGCCGCAACAGCAGCTTCTGCTCCTCGGCCAGCCGTTCGTTTACCGCGCGCACACTATAATCGGCGATCTGGTCGTTGTACCGCTTGTCGCCAATCTCCGAGGCATACTCGGGATCGCGTTTCAGCCGGTCCTCCCAGTACTCGTGGAACAGATCGCTCAAAGCCTTGCGCCGCTCCTCGAGCGTTTGAGGCGCCGCAGCCGGCGTCGGCGCAAACGGCGGCTTCTGCGCGTGCAACGCGGGCCAGGTCGACACAGGGAACAGAGAAAACAATGTCGCAACAGCAGCCAGCGAAAACCAGGGGAATTTTCTCAAGGGAGCGGGTCCTTTTGGGCGCGATATGGCCGTTGTGTTGAGTTTAGAACAGTGGTCTGGGATCGGTGGTCATCACCACTGCGCTGTCATCCTGAGTGAGTCTGCCGCGGCGGACGAGTCGAAGGACCTGCATTTAAGCCCTCCGACACGTTGGCGAGAGCATCGGCGTTATGAGCAGGCTGAGATTCTTCCCGAAGACACAGCGACGTGGTCATCGATCCTCACCATTGCCGCCGGGGACGTGCATCGGCACGCGAACCGTCACCGTTGTTCCCTTGCCCGCAGAACTCGCGATCGCGAGCTCGCCGCCGCAGCCTTGCGCGCGTTCCTTCATTCCCAGGATTCCCAGAGAGCTTGCAGCCTTCGATTCGTCGAAGCCCCTGCCGTCGTCCTCGACCGTCAGTACCAGATCCTCAGCCTGTGAGAAAAGAGAGGCGCGCACCGACTCAGCGCCGGCGTGCCGGGCGACGTTGGTCAGGCACTCCTGAAAGATGCGGAAGATCGCCGTTGCGTGATCGCCGGGGAGGGCCAGCTCCTTGTCGGGCAGCGAGACCCGGCAGGCGATTCCGGTTCGCGAAGCAAAATCCTTGGCCTGCCATTCAATAGCCGCCCCAAGCCCAAGGTCATCCAGGATCGACGGGCGCAGTCCCGCGCATATCTTCCGAACCGACCCCACCCCATCGCCGATCAATTTCAATGCACCCTTAAGGCGCTCGCGCACCTCCGCTTCCTGCTCCGGCGTGTGCCTGCCGATCCACACCAGGTCCATCTTCACCGCCGTGAGGATTTGGCCGATATCGTCGTGCAGATCTCTGGCCACCCGCGTGCGTTCTTCCTCCCGGGCTTTCTGCAGGCGCCCCGCCAAGGCCCTGAGCTGTTGGCGCTGGATGGCCTGCCGCTCGCCCTCCAGCAGCGCTTCTTCAGCCCTCTTGCGCTCGGTCACGTCGCTCGCGGCGCCGAACCATTCCACGATTTCGCCGTTCGCATCCAGAAGCGGAATCGCGCGGGAAAAGACCCAGCCCATGCCGCCGTCCGTTGTCCGGCCCCGGTGTTCCAGTTCGAATATCCCTTTGGTCCGGATGGCCTCGTGGATGACGGCCCGCACTTGCTCTTGATCGTCTGGGTGAACGTATTTCTGTGTCCAGTTCGCGTCTGGCTCCTCCGTGCCGGCCACGGAGTCCCGGCCAGCCACAATGCGCATGACGCTCCAGTCCGCGCTCATGCGATACACCGAATTCGAACTGGCCATCACCATTGCGCGGAAGCGTTCCTCGCTCTTCCGGAGCGCCTGCACAAACCGCTCGCGCTCGGTTATATTGGTCAACGTGAAGACACATCCGGTAATCCATTTCGAACTGCCCATGGGCGATGCGCTGATCAACAAGGGAACAACCCGGCCATCTTTCCGGCGAAGCAGCGCCCTTTGCCCGGCAAACGTGGCGCCCCTCAGCGCCTCGGCGGCCACGGCGCGTTTCTCTGGAACCTCTGAATTGGAAATGAATTCGAGAGGCATCGCTTCATCGAACGGCCGCAATATCGGGTTGCCGCCGGTAAGATCCTTAAAGGCCTTGTTGCAAACGATGATATAGCCCGATTGATCGCACACTGCGATGGCTTCGGCGGCGCTTTGAAGAATCGTCTCCGCCAGTTTGCCGGCGGAGATCAGTTCTTCCCGTGCCTTCCTTTCCGTCAGATCCGTTACCACCATGCAATATGCAATGGGATCAACCGACGTCATCTGGCGAAGCGAAACCTGCACCGGAATGCGTCTGCCATTGACGCTCTCCAGTTCGAGTCCATTCGCCACCGGTTCGCCCCGCCGTGCCTGCGCAACCACCGCCTCTAAAGCATGCGCGGATTCGTTCTTGACCAGATTCGTGACCGGCTTGCCGATGATCTGTTCCAGTGGAACTCCGAGCAGATGCGACAGGCGCTGGTTGCAATAGACAATGGTCCCGTCCGCGGCCAGGGTCGCGGCGCCTTCATTCATGGCCTCGACAAGGGCGCGATAGGCATACTCGGCGTGCTTGAGCGTGAATACCTGGTCCCCCTCCGGGCCGGAGACCACGACGGCATCCACTTCTCCCTGCTGGATGGCCTGGATGAGTTCCTGCGCTTCGGCGAGCTTGCTTTCGGATTCGGCAAGTTTGGCGCGCAGCAGATCGTTCTCGCGCATCAGCGCTTCCGTCGATGCTGAGGTTGACTCGGGCGTTGCCATCTCAGGATTCCAGCTTCAGGCCGACCACGATCCGCTCCGTATTTGACATATCGCCCACAAACCGCTGCGGAGGGAAGGGCAGCTCTTTGATCAGGGTTGGGACAGCGACAATGCCCGCTGCTTTGGTTTGCGCCGGCTGCTGGTAGATATCGATCACTTCCAACTCATAATGCCCTGCAAGATATTTCTCGCAGATCTGGCGGGCATTCGTGATGGCCTTCGCCGACCGCGGGCTGGTTCCGGATACATAAAGGCGGAAGAGATAATTGGGTTGCGCCAGCTTGGCAACCAGCGTTTCGAACTCCCGCAAGGTTTGTTCAGCACCGTTTGCCGGGCTCTCCGCGGCGGGAACGGGCTGTTCGTTGGTCCGGGCCTCAGAACTCATCTACCCTCCTGCGTCAACACCCTTTGCGGGCCGGATATCCAAGCCTACCAGCACCCGCTCCAAACTGGCCAGATCGCCAATGAGCTTTTTCACCGGCGGCGGCAACTGTCTCACCACGGTGGGCAAAGCAATGATCTGTTCGCCTTTGGCAAGCGCGGGAGTCACAAGCAGATCGACCACTTCAATCGCATACTTCCCCTTGAGATGGGTTTCGCAAATACGTTTGAGATTTGCGAACGCCGCAACAGAGCGAGGGGTCTGTCCAGCCACATAGAGCCGGAGCATCCACTCCGGCGACGACCCTTCACGAGGCTTCTCTTCTTCGATTGCCACAACGTCCACTCTTTCCCGCTGCTTTAGGCAACGCAATTCACGCATGCGACTGGGATTTACCGAGCTCTCGCAAGTAGTTTGCCCCGAGCACAATGCCCTCGTCAGTAAGAATGAACTGCCGCATCTCGTGGGAGTGCGCCATGCCCCTTGATTTCAGAACATAGAGAGTGCAGCTTCTGCTACCTTCATGCTCCACGTCGCGCAGCAGCAGCCAGGCATCCATGATCGACGAGATATTTTCGTCCGTGCTCTCGAGCTTCCCGCCCAGCGTGGAGAGGTAGGTAAACAGGGCGGTGATCTGCTTCATCTTCAGGAAGTCCACCAGTCGCGTGAGCATGGATTTCACCGCCTGGGAGTCAGAAGAAGAAATGAAGTTCGTAATGGGATCCAGGACCACGATCCTCGGGTCGACCTTCCTGATCACCTGATGGATCGAATCCAGGTGCGCCTCAAGTCCCAGGCTGCTGGGCCGCACCGTATGAAAGTGAAGCAGGCCCTTTTCCATCCATGGCCGGAGATCGAGACCGATCGATTTCATATTGCGAATCATCTGGTCGGTCGACTCTTCAAAGCCAAAGTAGAGCGCCTTCTCTCCCCGCTCGCATGCCGCCTGCATGAGGGTCATGGCCAGGCTGGTCTTGCCCGTTCCCGCCGTGCCCGATACCAGAATGCTGCTGCCCCGGTAAAAGCCCTTCACGCCCAGCATCGCGTCCAGATTGGGGATTCCGGAGGAGAGCCGGTCATTCGAAACCGTGTGATTGAGCCCGACCGAAGTGATAGGCAGAACCGAGATTCCGGTTTCGCCCATGAGAAACGGATACTCGTCCGCGCCGTGCAGGCTTCCCCGGTACTTCACAATGCGCATGCGCCGGGTCGAGATCTGCTCGGTGATGCGGTGATCGAGGAAAATCACGCAATCGGCGACGTACTCTTCCAGCCCATAACGGGTGAGCATGCCTTCGCCGCGTTCGCCCGTCACAATCGCGGTCAGGCCGCGATCTTTGAGCCAGCGGAAAAGGCGCCGTAACTCGGCCCGAATGATCGACTGGTTCTGGAGCCCGGCAAAGAGCACCTCGATGGTGTCGAGAACGACGCGCTTCGCTTTGACCTCATCGACCGCGCTGGCCAGCCGGATAAAGAGACCTTCAAGGTCGTACTCGCCTGTCTCTTCAATCTCGCTGCGCTCGATGAAAACGTGGTCGATGACAAGCTTCCCGTCGGCCTGCAGCTTCTCCAGGTCGTAACCGAAGGAGGACACGTTCTGAGCGAGATCCTTTTCGGTCTCCTCGAAGGCCATGAAGACGCCCGGCTCCCCGTAGTCGAGGATGCCCCGGATGAGAAACTGCATCCCCAGCACCGTCTTCCCGCATCCGGTTCCACCGCACACCAGTGTGGTGCGCCCCGCGGGAAGGCCTCCATTCGTGATTTCGTCCAGACCTTCAATTCCGGTCGGGGTCTTCGGCAGGCCGTTCGCAATCGGCGCGCTCATTTATATGCTCCTGGTGCTCCCCTTCGAACGCAATCTCGAAGATTGCGTTGACCCTGGGCTAGCTGACCCTGGGCTATTAGAAATCAAACATGTATGAAGATGAGAACCATCGTACTACAACTTTCTGATAAATGACATATGTTGTGCAATGAAGACTTGGCTGCAGGAGCGATGGCATCACTAATCGCTTGCCCCCTGGGCTTCGGCGGGTAGCCCCGATCCCGGTGACCTTTCCACACCACGACGAGGGTGCCCCCGGTCCCTCGCCTTTGGGGACCGGGGTTGACACGAACCTCAATTGCGACAGATTCATTTGATCGGAAACCTACTTGCCCGGCGTCTTCTCCTGATCCCTCGTATTCATGAAGGCGCGCCGCCCGCCCTGCGAGCGCAGGTTCGGGTCGTTGACGGGAGGCCGGTTCGCGTCGGCGCTGAATCCGTGCGCGAGAAGGGGATTCGGCTTGAACTTCGGCGGCCCTCCATAAAACTGCCGCGCGTGGCTCAACACCATCCCGGCACGGCCGTGCATCGGCTGAACGAGGCCGCGAATCTCGACGTCCATGTCGCGGTACTTCTTCAGTTCGCCCACCGTCTCGCGATCTTCCCATAGGCTGACGACAGTAAAGCGGCATTTGTCGTCAGGGGTTTGGGGTGAGCAAACATCGAGAAAGCGCGTGCCATCTTGAAGTTGCACAACATCATAGATATGCGCGGAAATGCAAACGTCTTTGTTGAGCATTTGCGAGGCCTTGTCTGCGGTCACGCACGGCTTCGGAGCGCCTGCAAACACCAAGCCCGGAGTACAGACTACAAACGTCGCAAGCCTTGCCAGACGGCTCAGCGTCATAAATACTCCGCAAAGGATTTGAGACAGCGCAGCGCGAAAGAGCGATCTGGGGAAGTGATGCCGGCCTCTGACGCGAGACGATCGGAAGCGTTCAATGTGTGCCCACAAGCTCGCCGCTCGTCGCGCTCTTGCCGTAGTGGCTTTCGACGTAGTTGTCGAGGATCTGTTTGAACTCGGCCACAATCGAGTCGCCGCGCAGCGTAGTCGAGAGCTTGCCGTCGATGTAAACCGGTGCGACGGGATCCTCGAAGGTACCGGGCAGGCTGATCCCCAGGTTCGCGTGTTTTGACTCGCCGGGACCGTTGACCACGCAGCCCATCACGGCCAGCTTAAGTTCCTCCACGCCGGGATACTTCTTGCGCCACTCGGGCATGGATGCGCGCAGGTAGCTTTGAATCTGGTCGGCTAACTCCTGAAAATACGTGCTCGTCGTCCGGCCGCAGCCGGGGCAACTCGTCACCTGCGGCATGAAGCTGCGGATCGAAAGCGACTGCAAAATCTGCTGCGCCGCCTGCACTTCCTCGGTACGGTCGCCGCCCGGCTTGGGCGTGAGGCTGACGCGAATCGTATCGCCGATACCGGCCAATAGCAGCGGCGCAAGTCCCGCCGTCGAGGCAATCAAGCCCTTCGAGCCCATGCCGGCTTCAGTCAAACCAAGGTGGAGCGGATAGTCGCAGCGCGCCGCGAGGTTGGTGTAGACGTCAAGCAAATCGCGCACGCCGCTCACCTTGGCCGAGAGGATGATCATGTCGTGGCCCAGGCCGTAGCGCTCAGCGGCTGCAGCGGAGTTGAGTGCGCTGGCGATCATGGCCTCGATCATCACATCGCGCGCGGGCTCGGGTTCGGCGCGCTTGCTGTTTTCGTCCATCATGCGCGTCAACAAAGACTGGTCGAGAGATCCCCAGTTGACGCCGATCCTCACAGGCTTCTGATTCTCGACGGCGCACTCAATCATCGTGCGAAAGTTCTCGTCATCCTTGCGCCCAATCGACACATTGCCGGGATTGATGCGGTACTTGGCCAGCGCGCGCGCCGTGGCCGGATATTTCTTGAGCAGAATGTGGCCGTTGTAGTGGAAGTCGCCGACGATAGGCACGCGAAGGCCGCGCTTTTCAAGCCCTTCGACGATGGCCGGCACAGCGGCGGCCGCTCCTTCGTTGTTCACCGTCACGCGCACAATCTCAGATCCGGCAAGCGCAAGAGCCGCGACCTGCTCGATAGTGGACTGTGCATCGGCCGTGTCGGTGTTGGTCATCGATTGCACGACCACAGGAACTTCCCAGCCCACGCGAACATGGCCAATTTTGACTGTCGGTGTCTTTCTGCGCTGAATCTCCGCCATGGAATTAGTTTACCTGCCGCGCGAGGTGCGCGATCGAACTTTTGATGCCTGGAAACGAGCACCTCATTTGCGCTGGAGCGAATCCTGATTTGGTCCTGCGAAAACCCTGAGGGCACCACCCCGAGCGAACCAGATGCGTCTTCCCCTTTAGAATGAAGCCCGCATCGGCGGTCAGAAGATGACTTCTCCGATTGCCGCGGAAATATTGCACAGAGCCCCGAAAATAGCGGGTTTGACTCGTGCGAGTACAGCGCTATAATTCCTCTCCAGGAAAGGAGGGTGGACGATGCCCCAACAAACATCCGATCAAAACAAGCAAGTCGTCCAAACGTTTATGGAAGAGTGCTGGAACCGTGGCAACTTGAACAAAGTTTCTGAGTTGCTCACTGACCAGGTTCGATTCCACGATCCGGTCTTTCCCAACTTGAACCCCGGAACCCAAAACGTCAGGAACCACATCGAAGGGTGTCGCAAGGCATTTCCTGATATACATTTCACAATTGACGACACCATCGCGGAACGCAATGAGGTCGTGATCCACTGGACTGCCCAAGGAACTCACAAGGGACCGTTCCTCGGCATCCAGCCCACCAACCGTAAGGCGACGGTCAATGGCACCTCGATCTATCGTCTCGAGGGTTCGAAAATCGCTGAAGGATATGCAAACTGGAACCTGGCGACGATGTTGGCGCAACTCGGAGTCGTCGAACTGCCGAAAGAGGCAATGAGCGGCGCTTACCAGGGATCGAGACAGGAAGCGAGAACCCACAGTTAGTCCCTGCAAGCCAATTCCCCGTCCACTGAAAGAGAATGACAATCGATACGGTTTGGCGCTTTTATGAAGAGTGTCGAATCCTAACCATCGAGAGCCCACCTTCGCGCATTCCTGTGTCGCGGAGGTGGGCTCAACCGCGAACGTCCGCATTCCAAGCCGTTAACTCGCTTTTCTCACAGGATGCGCGAAGTGTAGCGCCGGCCTCTTGGCCGTCTATGGTGCGGGCCTCCAGGCCCGCACTTGCTCTAGAGCTGGTTGCATAAATGGCGCTTTGAATGGGCAGGACTTTACAGCTTGCTGAAAAACTCAATCGGAGGCGGCTTTGTAACAAGGGCACGGCTTCAGCCGGGCCGCAGATGTCGCAAAATGAGTGTGGGCTTCAGCCCCTGCCGCGTTCGCCCCTCTATCTTCGCCGCTCATTTGCACTTTTTCAGCAAGCTGTTTAGTCGTGCCGAAAAGGCAAGCAAAATCGCGGGCTTTAGCCCCCGAGGGATGCTTTTCGTCCGTCCCAGGGGGTTTATGCAACCAGTTCTAGATATGTCCCGGAAGCACGTCTCCCAAGTGGAATCCTTTAGCATTCGTACGCCGGCGTCCACCCGAATCTCATGGTTTCTCCTTCTGCTTCCCTGGGTTCAGGATTTGCAAATCGTCCGTGACGGAAAAGACGTTGGGAACCTGGTTGGCGCGCATGCGGATTATGGTGTCATCCATCTGGTTGTCGACCACGCCCTTCAGCGTTACGTGGCCGTTGTCGACAATGATATGGATCGACGGCAAGGCCTGGTAGCCGTATCGTGTCCCGATTTCGGCATCGCCGTAAATAGCTCTCGCCACGGCCCGCCGAATCTGGTCGTCCATCGGAGATAGCGGCAGTTCCTTGATATTGTTGATCACCTGCGTCACGCCTTTGATTCGCTTCACCGTGTTCTCCGCGTCGGACTTGATGTCCAGGGGTGGCGTAGAAGGGCAAGCGCCTTCCAGCGTGACCACCGTGCCATTCAAACTGAAAGACAGGTCGTCGAAGATCGAATAGTACGGCAACATCAGAAGGCTATGGCGGACCTCTTTTGCCAGCTGTGCCTCATCTGGCGATCCGGCAGTGAAGACCTGGTTCGGTTGATTTTGCTGGGCGTTTGGCTGATTTTGCTGGGCCGCAGCCATACCCGTGGCCAGGAGCGCAATGCTCATGAGCCCACACGATTTACGCATTGTGGATTCCTCCCCCTGCATTAGATGTAGAAAATGCAGAGTTTGTTATCCGGTCCATCGCGTGAAAGCATAGGCGCGCGATCCTAAAATTCCAGCGCCGCGCGGTCCCAGTGGGCGCAGTTGGCCGCTGCCTCATACGTCGTCTGCAGAAATTCGAGCAGCGCCGCGTCGGGGTCGGCCGACTGGCGCATCGCTTCGTAGGGCAGGATGAACTCGCCGAAGTTGGGGTCGAAGCGGGCCTGCGCTGGCGCCACGGCGTACTCGGCGTATCCCTGCGGCTCAGGATAGGCGTAGCTGTAAAAGAATGGCTCGATGACGGGTCCGCCGGGCGGCCCGGGTGCGCCAGGCCAGAATCCGCAACTCGAGACCTCGTGGGAGTAGGCATCGCGCGTGACGCGGTCCGGCAGGCCCGGCATGCTGGGATGCTCGGGCGCTGTGCGGCCGGAAAAGCGCGTGCAGGCCAGGTCGAGCGCTCCCCAGAAAAGGTGCACGGGGCTGACCTTGCCCCGGAAGCGTGCGCGAAAGATGGTGATGACGCGCGTCGTTTGCAGCAGTACGCGCCAAAAGCGCTCGGCGTATGCGGAATCGTACGACTGATGCGTTTGGTCTTCAAGGAAGGGGATTGGATTGGCGACTTCGCACGGTACGGGCCACATGCGCACCGGCGTATGCAGGTCCTCGAGCGCAGCCATCACCCGGCTGTAGAAGGCGGCGACAGTCATCGGTTCGAGAGCGATCGTGCGCTGGGCGCCGTCGTCAGTCTCGAAGAGCAGAACGTGACGGATGAAATCGAAATCGATTTCGAGCGTGCGGTTGCCATAAGGCATAGGCGAAGTGGTGACGCCGCGAACCGTGGGATAGAGGGTCACATTCCAGCAATGGTTCAGCGGCGGCGTGAGCGCAAGCCGGATCTTGCCCACGATTTGCATCCAGAGCTGCAGTGTGGCGCAGGTATCGGACCACGCTGCCTGCGGAAGTGCGGGCCAGGCGCCGTCGGAAGTGGTTGTGAAATGCGAATGCGGTGAGTGCATGGCGACCTCGCTCTTTGGCACAGCTCAACGACTCGAGCACGATCTGGCTTTGCATCAGGGCGCGACTTTAGTCGCGTCGTGAGCAGCTAAAAATAAAAATAGGGCTTTAGCCCCTGCAGCCACAAGCGCTGGCGGGTGGCCACGATCTGTCGCATCCAAACCACGAATGCGGGTGCCCTCGGTCCCTCGCACTTGGGGACCGAGGACGGCGCAGACCTCGGCGTACCTGACATCGCGGCCGGTTGGTCCCCGATCCGGAAGTGACCCTTTTTTGGCGCAACTTCTGGGTTGCCGGTGATACGCCTTCTATTGAAACATTCGCCTGTGGTTGGGCAGCTGGCCCACTCAGCCACCCTTTTAAGCTGTGCCCCATTCATCGCAGCTTTATCGCGATGAGTGGGCCGCGAAGCCTTGCCGACCGCTCGGTATGCTGGAATCCCTTCAGACCGGGCATGGTTTCAGCGTAAAACTGTGCCCCGTTCATCGCGTCCTTTGCGATGAGCGGGGCCTTCGTCTGACGCGCGGCAGCCACAAGGACCAAGGCGGCCGATGAGTGGGCCGCGAAGCGTTGCCGACCGCTCGGTATGCTGGAATCCCTTCAGACCGGGCATGGTTTCAGCGTAAAACTGTGCCCCGTTCATCGCGTCCTTTGCGATGAGCGGGCCTTCGTCTGACGCGCGGCAGCCACAAGGACCAAGGCGGCCGATGAATGGGCCACCTGCCACAGTTAAGAAGCACCGCAGATTCAGAAGTATGCGGAACTCGCGTAAATTCTTGTGCTGATTTTGTGCTACATCTGTTCACCAGGAACGCGGAAACGGGCTGACTGCCCGAAACTTCCGAATTGCCGGTCATACGACCGCAATCCCAAAAGAACAGTTGTCATCCCGAACGCAGTGAGGGATCTGCGGCCGTTGGCCACGATCCTTCGTCGCTTCCAAACCACGAATGAGGGTGCCCTCGGTCCCTCGCACTTGGGGACCGAGGACGGCGCAGACCTCGGCACACCTGACATCGCGGCCGGTCGGTCCCCGATCCGGAAGTGACCTTTTTTTAGTGCAACTTCCGGGTTGCCGGTGATACGACCGCAATCCCAAAAGGACAGTTGTCATCCCGAACGCAGTGAGGGATCTGCGGCTGTTCTTCGTCACATTCCATCTTGCCGCTTCAGCGCACGTTTTTGTGCAAATTCAGGGTTGGCGGTCAACCGCCTAGAGCAACTCGTTGAGCGGGTTGCAACATGACCAACCCCCATCAATACCGGGTAACCCAACAGCGAAATCACTGCGAATTGCTGTGATGTGAGGCTACCCAGCACGATTTCGGATCGCGGACACACGCGTCATTCGCATCTCGAAAATTCCCGCCTAGGTCGTTGCGAAACAGCCTCCTGGCTTCAAGTTGGTCATAAGTTTTCAAAATCGAAAGGCCCGGTACGGAAATCTCACGCAACTCAAACACACCCATGCTGTCGCATACGCTCACGTGGGGGACTTGCACAGCGGCAAGCAGATGAGAGGAGTCGAGCCACTTTATGGCCGCCGTTAACGCCCACTGGCTTGCTGTTGTTCCATCTTCGCAGCGAATTCCAGTCTCAAAGCCACTCGTTAATGCGTCTTCAACAAGCAGGTCTCGCACACCGGACCTGGAGACCTCGTAAACATGCAGGTATGGTGAGAATCCCGAACAGCACCACGTGTACGTTACAGCCAGCCATTGGGAGTCCGGCGACCAAAGAATCTCTGCACCTCTTCCTTTTGTTGGCAGAGGAAAAGTGTGGCCGCCCACGGTGACCTCTACCCGCTGAAGTTCCCCCTCTTCCGGATCATTGACTAACTTGGCAGTGACGAACTTCAGCCCATCTGGCGCGACAACTCTCTTGGTGTACTGTTCATGTTCTGGAATGATTACTGAATGAGCCGAACTGTAGAGCGGATCCGTCGCGGCGGAGGGCTTCTGCTGTGCACTTGCAGCGAGGAGGGGGAGCAAGAACAAAACCGAGAGTGTCGATGTCCTTTGCACGTTCAACAGCTTACGCCGATTCTCAGCCAAGTTCTACGGTCGTCACGTAAACAGGCAATGCTTTCACTGAGGGGTTCTTGGGCGGGTGGCCACGATCCTTCGTCGCTTCCAAACCACGAATGAGGGTGCCCTCGGTCCCTCGCACTTGGGGACCGAGGACGGCGCAGACCTCGGCACACCTGACATCGCGGCCGGTTGGTCCCCGATTCGGAACCGACCGTTTTTTGGTGCAACTTCCGCATTGGCGGTAATACGACCGGAGCGCCGAATTTCCAGCACGAGTCAATTCGCCTCTCCGAAGTCTTCCGTTGGTGCCGGAGAGAGCGGAGCCTACGTGTAATCGCCGCGATGGACAGTGGGTAACGGCTGGCTTAGAGTAGGTCCTCAGATGAAAAACTTTGGCTGGATTCTTCGTTGTTTGCTGGCCGTGGACTTCCCGCTTTTCGTTTTGACATTCATCCCTGCATTCTCTGGGATTGGCCCGTCGCCCGGACTCGCTGACCGTTTTTTGGGAAACTATCGGTTCGGCGGTTGGAGGGCTGACGTTCTGTGGATGTGCGCATCATCGGTACTCATAATCGCCGGAGGGCTCCAGTGGATAAGGGAAAACCGTTCCGCGAAGATCACCAGAATAGCCTGGTGCCTGTGGCTAGCCTGTTTCCCGTTTTACTTGTTCTACATCGTCCTGCACATGCTTGGATAAATGGCATGAACACGGGCGGGTGGCCACGATCTTTCATCGCTTCCAAACCACGAATGAGGGTGCCCTCGGTCCCTCGCACCTGGGGACCGAGGACGGCACAGACCTCGGCACACCTGACATCGCGGCGGGTTGGTCCCCGATCCGGAAATAACCCTTTTTGGGCGCAACTTCCGGGTTGGCGGTCATACATCCGCGATTCCAGTGTCGGAATCTGGCCCTCCTAAACTACGGCTTCTTTATTGCGATATGAATATCTTAGCTTCGCGACCACAAGCGCAAAGAAGAATCCGGCGACCCCTGTTGGGAGCCCCAGAAGAGGGACGAAAAGTGAACCCGCAAATCCGCCGACAATCGTCCCTATCATTGCGGGAACTGTCGCTTGCCTAAACCCGGTGCTGCGCACAACCGTGGCGTATGCAACGGGTCCCATGACCGCCCCCACTGGGCCGCCATACATTGAGCCGACGAGGAGCAGGCCCCAATCCCAGAAGCCGACGTAGTTCTCTCCGGTAGTCCCGATTCGACCAGCCAACGCACACAAGGAAAGAATCGCCGAGCCGCAGATCATTCCGCCGACGGTTCCGAGCGCGACCGAAAAAGCCAGTCCGCGCAAATACCTCAAGACCGATTTGAATTTCTCTGTCATGACCCCAAATTGTAAGGCGCTTTCCTTCGGTCCTCAAGGTAACTCTGGGAGGCGCAAATAGGGTTCTGTCTGTATCGTCGCCAATCCCGACCTTTGACGATTCTTCAATGGGACGCTGCCAGAACGGAGGTAAGGGAAGACTGGGCGATCATCCGCCAACTAGGGCGGACTGGGATGTTCCTCTCCATAGGCAAACCCACCGCTCTTTCGCTATGCTCAAGACATAGACCCAATCGCAAGAAGAATCGGCCAAATCACGAAAACAGCGGAGATGCCATGAAGACAGCCCAGCGGCTGGAGTGCATGAGGGAATCGTTTATCCGGGGCATGACCCGGGTGGCGATGAAGTATAACGCGATCAATCTTTCACAGGGTTTTCCGGACTACGACACACCGCCCGAGGTGGTCGAGGCTGCCAAGAAGGCCCTGGGCAGCGGACAGAACCAATATGGCATCACCTGGGGCATTGCGCCGCTGCGGCAGGCGATTGCCGCTATGATGGAGCGCCTCTACGGTCTCAAGTTCGATCCCGACCAGGAGATCACGGTGACCTGCGGGGTCACCGAGGCGCTGTCGGTGATCTTCGTTTCCTTGCTCGACCCAGGCGACGAAGTGATCGTGATTGAGCCCTTTCACGAGGGCTATCTGCCGCAGGTCAAGTTCCCCGGAGGGGTGCCGGTGTTTGTAACGCTGGAGGCGCCGGCCTATCTGCTGGACGCCGAGCGCCTGAGGGCGGCGATCACTCCCCGAACCAAGGCCATTATGCTGAACACTCCGCACAACCCCACGGGCAGAGTGTTTACGCGCGAGGAACTGGAGGGTTTGGCGGGGCTATGCCGCGAGTTCGATCTCGTGGCCATTACCGACGAGATCTACGACCGCATCATCTACGACGGGCGGAAGCACATTCCCATCGCGACGCTGCCGGGCATGGCGGAGCGGACGGTCACGGTCGGGGGATTCGGCAAGACCTACGCCGTGACGGGCTGGCGCATGGGTTACGTGTGCGCACAGGAGCCGTGGATCGGGGCCATACGCACCGTGCACGACTTTACCACCATCTGCGCGCCGGTGCCGTTGCAGGCCGCCTGCGTGGCCGCCCTCGAGCTGCCGGAATCCTATTACGAGAAGCTGACGCGGGATTACACTGCGCGCCGTGCGCTCATCATGCCGGCCCTGGAGGCGCTGCACTTTAAAACGCACACGCCGGAGGGCTCCTACTACGCCATGGCGGATTTCAGCGCGTGGGACTTCGACGGGGATGACGTAGCCTTTGCCCATTGGCTGCCCGAGCACGTTGGGGTGGCTGTGGTTCCAGGCTCGTGCTTTTATGGCACTCCCGGCCTGGGGACGAAAACGGTGCGATTCGCGTTCGCCAAGAAGCTGGAGACGCTGGACGCCGCCGTGGCCCGCATGCGGGCCTACCGGGGATAAGTTGCTGCGCACCATACCGGGCCCCAGTCGTCTGGACCCCAGTATGGTACGCAGTCTTTAAAGCTTGTCATTCTTGAGCGACCGAAGCGGAGCGTAGGGAGTCGAAGGATCTGCGGTTCCTCTTCGTTATCGTGCCACCCTGAGGCCGTACACTGACGAAAAGCTGCGCCCTTGTTCCCTGTTCCCTGATCGCTGTCCCCCGATCCCTTGTTCCCTGTCCTCACAGTCAGCGAAAACACGCGAAATCATGTCAAAAATGGTGAAAAAATGGCCATTTAAAGGCCGCAAAGCCCTGTTTAGACGCACTTTTGGGAAATTACTTGGTGCTACTCGCTCTTATTCGCAACCTTTCTCGGTTCTAAATGCTAATTGTTCGCAACTATTCTCGGTATTTGTCTCGAAGAATCGCACCCTCCCGAGCGAACATTTGCGGGGCAACCGCAACCACTTAGGCGAACATTTGGCCGGTCCAGTGCACCGCGAAATCCAACATTTAGCGCGATTTACATCGCGCGATCCACACTGACTCATTTTCGCCCTCTGCGCTGCGCGCTCAAACGGCTTTTCTTCGAACCGCAGAGCGTTTGCTCGCCCCGCTCCGCTATGCTAACCTTAACTACTGTGCCGTAGTACGCACGAAGTGGGAGTGTGTCCGTGCGTTCTTTGGGACTCCGGAACGCCTTCCGGTGGAATAAGAGCTGGCGTAGCTCAGCTGGTAGAGCATCTGATTTGTAATCAGAGGGTCGGGGGTTCAAATCCCTTCGCCAGCTCCACGTAACGGGGGTCAAACGGGGAGACCAAAACGGCAAGAGTTTACCGGCGAGGCGGATTTTGGCGAGCGCCGGGTTTTCAACTCCGCGGCGATCCCACTGAGTTGCTTGCTCCGATGGTCCGGGAAGTTGGCCGGCGGTTGCGGCGTGCGTGGAAGCGGGTTTGTACGAAGGTGCTCTGGTTTCCAATTCTTTTCGCAAAGAGCGCGAAAAGGATGGGGCACGGAGCAGGTTGTGCACAGGTGGCCGAGCGGTTAATGGCAGCAGACTGTAAATCTGCCACTCATTCGAGTTACGGAGGTTCGAATCCTCCCCTGTGCACCATTGGCTTTGAGGGATTGTAATGCGCGAAGCGCGGCAGCAGGGAATAGAAAACGCCGCTCAAGAGCGCAAGATGACGGACTTTCAAAGTGCCGGTTCGGATTTGGACCGGAAGTTTTGGACGGCTTTGGCGCTGTTTGTGATTTTGGCGGCGCTGGTTTGGTTCACCATGGGCGAGGGTACGGTGCTCGTCTTTGGCAGGCCGGTCGAGATGAGGCTGATTCCGCTCATCGTGATTGGCGGGTTGGCGCTGCGCACGGTTTTAGCCAGGCAGGCGGAGAAGATTCGCAGAAAGACTAGCTGCTAGCTTTTAGCTTTGATTGCAGGATCGAGCCGAAAAGGCTGATGCAAGCGAAATGATGCTAGGTGCTAAAAGCTTGGGTTTAGAGGGCTGATGTAGCTCAGTTGGTAGAGCACTCCCTTGGTAAGGGAGAGGTCACCAGTTCAATCCTGGTCATCAGCTCCAGAAATGCAGTGAACAGTGGTCAGTGGTCAGTTAGAGCATCAACGAGTAGGGACGAATTGGCTTCCATCTGCGAAGAGAAACTGATCACTGACAACTGACCACCGAAAACTGTAGTTGGGCGGGAGTAACTCAGTGGTAGAGTCACAGCCTTCCAAGCTGTTGGTCGCGGGTTCGAGCCCCGTCTCCCGCTCCAGAGTTTGAAGGAATGCAGATAGGGCCGAGAAGGCCAATGCTGAGGGCCACGAAGGCCAGGGTTGAGAGCAGGAACACGATGTTTGAGCAGGCAGCGATTGCAGTCGAGGACGAGCGAGGCTATGCGCGGGTTCATGCGCTGATCGACGCGGCGTTTGATGCGCGCGACGTGGAAGTTTTCTTGAACCGGGTGAAAAAGCGCAAGCTGAGGATCCGCGATTTTGAAGGCATCCTTGAGCGCGGACTGCTGGGCAAAGAAGCGATCGGGCTTTACCAGGCTTTGCCGGTTTCAGACCAGGCGCTGACTCGCGAGCGCTATTTGCGGCTCGTGGAAGCGGTGCCGCTGGAATTGCGGCAGAGGTACTTGAGGGTGTACGCGTATTACTGAAGAACAGCTTCCAGCTACTAGCCACTAGCTTCGATAGCGGGAGAGCGAAAGGTGAGGCTGGTGTTGGCGGGATGGAGCTAAAAGCTAGTAGCTGCATTTAGGGTTTTGGGGCTGGAGGCCGCTGCGGCGGCCGCCCCAAGGAATGAAGGCGCAACACGAGCCAGGAAAGGATTCGAGGCTTTTTATGGGGAAGGAAAAGTTTGACCGTTCGAAGCCGCACGTCAATGTTGGGACCATCGGTCACATCGATCACGGCAAGACGACGCTGACGGCGGCGATCACCAAGGTGTTGCAGAAGCACAACCCGAAGATCGTGTTCCGCTCGTTCGACTCGATTGACAACGCGCCGGAAGAGCGGGAGCGGGGCATTACGATCGCGACGGCGCACGTGGAGTACGAGACGGCGAACCGTCACTACGCGCACGTCGACTGCCCCGGGCACGCCGATTACATCAAGAACATGATTACGGGCGCGGCGCAGATGGACGGGGCGATTCTGGTGGTGGCGGCGACCGACGGGCCGATGCCGCAGACCAAGGAGCACGTGCTGCTGGCGCGGCAAGTGGGCGTGCCGTGCGTGCTGGTGTTTCTGAACAAGTGCGACGCGGTCGAAGACGAGGAGCTGATCGAACTGGTGGAGATGGAAGTGCGCGAGCTTCTGGGCAAGTATCAGTTTCCGGAAGACGCGCCGGTGATTCGCGGCTCGGCTTTGGGAGCGCTGAACGGCGAGCCCAAGTGGGAAGCCAAGATCGACGAGCTGATGGCGGCGGTGGACAGTTATGTACCCCGGCCGGACCGGGCGGTGGACAAGCCGTTCCTGATGCCGATTGAGGATATCTTCTCGATCTCCGGACGTGGGACGGTCGTCACGGGCAGGATCGAGCGCGGCAAGGTGAAGGTGGGCGAGGACGTGGAGATCGTCGGTTTCCGCGAGACGCGCAAGACGGTGTGCACGGGCGTGGAGATGTTCAAGAAGCAGTTGGACGAGGGCATGGCGGGCGACAACGCGGGCATTCTGTTGCGCGGCACTCCCAAGGAGGACGTGGAGCGGGGGATGGTGCTGGCCAAGCCGGGCTCGATCACGCCGCACACGAATTTCAAGGGCGAAGTGTACGTGCTCTCGAAGGAAGAGGGCGGGCGGCACACACCGTTCTTCAAGGGCTACCGGCCGCAGTTCTACTTCCGCACGACGGATGTGACGGGAGTGGCGGAGCTGCCGGAGGGCGTGGAGATGGTGATGCCTGGCGATAACGTGCAGTTGACGGTGGAGCTGATTACGCCGGTGGCTCTGGAAAAGGGCCTAAGGTTTGCGATCCGCGAAGGCGGCCGCACGGTGGGCGCGGGAACCATTAGCGAAATCATCAAGTAATTTCGCAGTTCACAGTTCACAGTTCGTAGTTCACAGCGAAATGCGGCTGTGCCTGGCACGGAACTGAGAACTACGAACTAAGAACTTTGAACTGAAGGGAATTGGACATGCGGGAAATCATCACTATGCAGTGCACCGAGTGCAAGGAGCGGAACTACTCGACGACGAAGAACAAGAAGACGGTTACGGGTCGTCTCGAACTGAAAAAGTTCTGCAAGCGCTGCCGCAAGCACCAGGTGCATAAGGAAGCGAAATAAGGCAGGGATCAGATTTCAGGTGCCAGGTTTCAGGGAATGCGGCTCTGTGAGAGCGAAATGGCTCGCCAACGCAGAAGAGACTGAAACCCGAACCCTGAAACCTGACACCTGCTTCAAAGGGGCGTAAGCTCAACGGCTAAACTGCCGGTCTCCAAAACCGGACTTGGGGGTTCGAATCCCTCCGCCCCTGCCAGAAAAGCAGGGAACAGAGAACAGGGACCAGGGACTAGGAAGTGCTTGGTTGGCGCGCGGTTGATTGCAGTGCAAAGGAACTGATCTCTGTTCTCTGACAACTGATCTCTGAGAAGGAATGAAGTATGGCGACGAAAGCAGCAATAGCAAATGGGGACGATCGGCCAAGGAAACGGCAGGAGCCGAACGCCTTGCAAGAGTTTGGCGGCGGCGTAGTAGGCAAATGGAATGAGTTTGCTCGCTTTCTGAGCGATGTGCGCGCGGAGATGCGCAAAGTGGTTGCGCCCTCGCGGAAGGAAGTACAGGTGACGACATCGGTGGTGATTGTTGCGGTCTTCCTTTTTGGCATCTTTTTCTTTGTAGTGGACGGCGTTTTCAGAATTGCCGTGCATGGGTTGCTCGGCAAGCTGGGCGGATTGCAGTAGCGGCGGAACCCGGAATCGAGAGTGGAATGGCAGACGAGCAAGAACAACCCGTAGAGGCGCAGGCGGAAGCGCAGACCGAGGCACATGGGGCCGGAGCAGAACCGGCGGCCGAGCCGCAGCGGCTGCAGTAGACGCGCAGCCGGTGCGCAACGAGCGCTTCCGGTGGTACATTCTGCACGCCTACTCGGGCTTCGAGCGCAAGGTGCGTGAGTCGATCGAGAGCCGCGTGCAGGCCTTCGGACTGAAGGATCGCGTGGGGCGGGTGATGATTCCCACCGAGCCGGTGACGGAGATTATCAACGGCAAGAAGCGCACCGTGGAGCGGGTATTTCTGCCCGGCTACGTGCTGGTGGAGATGGAGCTGGACAACGAGCTTTGGCACGTGTTGAAAGACACGCCGAAGGTGACGGGATTTCTGGGCACCGGCGACAAGCCGGTGGCGCTGAGCGAAGAAGAGGTGAGTTCGATTCTCTTCCGCAGCGAAACGGCCAAAGACAAGCCGCGGATGAAGATCAAGTTTGAGAAGAGCGAGCAGGTACGCATCACCGACGGGCCGTTTGCCAACTTCAACGGCGTGGTGGACGAGATCAACGAAGATCGCGAAACGCTGAAGGTGATGGTGACCATTTTCGGACGCTCGACCCCGGTCGAACTGGAGTTCGGCAAGGTGGAAAAGATTGAGTAGTTGCAGCTTCTAGCTACTAGCTACTAGCTTCTAGCCTGCGGATCACCTAGCGGCCGCGGGTTTAATGGCGAACGCTTAAGCGGCAGCACCAAAATTTGCATCAGAGAAAACCAGCTAGTGGCTAGGAGCTAGGAGCTAGTAGCTGGTTCCAGAGGAACCAATGGCACCTCCGAAGAAGGTTACCGGTTACGTAAAGCTGCAGATCGAGGCCGGCAAGGCTACACCCGCGCCGCCTGTTGGCCCGGCGCTCGGGCAGGCGCAGGTTAACATCATGGAGTTCTGCAAGCAGTTCAACGCGAAGACGCAGAACAAGGAGATGGCCGGGCTGATTATTCCGGTCGTTATTTCGGTTTACGCAGACCGCACTTTCAGCTTTGTGACCAAGACGCCCCCGGCGGCGGTTCTGCTGAAGAAGGCGGCGGGCATCGAGAAGGGCTCGGGCACGCCCAACAAGGAAAAGAAGGGCAAGGTGACTGAGAAGCAGGTGCGCGAGATCGCCACGCAGAAAATGCCGGATTTGAATGCGGCGTCGGTCGAATCGGCCATCAAGAGCATCAAAGGGACGGCGCGATCGATGGGGATTGAAGTGGTGTAAGCCGCGAAATTGGAATAGTGCGGAAGAGCCGGCGCTTGTCGCCGGCTTTTTCAATTGGCGCATGAGGTGATTCTATGAGCCAGTTAAAGGCTGACGTTGACGGGGATCTTCGCCGGGCGCTTCAAGAAAGTTGGGCCGTCAACGAGCGGATGATGCAAATTGTTCTTGAAAATCTCAATCCTGCTGCGTGGCGCGCTAAACCACCCGGCAGCAAGGCGCGGACCATTGCCGCGATTGTGGCGCACGTGCACAACATCCGACGGAAATGGGTCAGACTATCGGCCGCGCATCTCAAGTTGCCTGCTGCACTCGACCGCTCCGGCTGCACGCAGAAGGAGGCCAGGGCCGCTCTCAAGGAGAGCGCCGCGTGCTGCTCGGAGATGCTTGCGCAGGCACTGGGCGGATCGCAGAAGCGGGCGAAGACTTTTCGCCGCGACGGCTGGGCGAAGCCGTGGCCCGCGGGCGCGGCGATGGTGGCTTACATGATTACGCACGAGGCGCATCATCGTGGCCAGGTGTGCATGCTGGCGCATCAACTGGGATTTCCGTTGCTGGTGAAGGCAGGCGCCGGTATGTGGGTTTGGGAAAAACTGTGGAAGGATTGCGGATTCACGGGCCCAAGATGAGGGCTGGGCGCTGCTTGGAGATGCGGGTCTGGAGACCCGCATGACAGTCGATCTGGAGATCGGCGTTTCATTGGGGATCGGCGTCACATTGAAAAGGCCCTCGCTTCATTGGGAGGCAGGTATACCGCATGGGGGCGCTTTATGCAGCCTGCTGTTTGGCGTCGGGTGTGAGCCATCGTTTGCAATACTCGGCAAGTTGAGAAACCGAATTTTCGTTTCCGCGGAAGCCGATATACGCGTCGGGCCGTACCAGCGTGATGGACGCTCTGGCGCCGATTTGTTCCTGAAGCAGCTTTGCGGTTTCATCATACGGCGATGCGATCTGAACGACGTCAATCAGGTCCTGCCATGGCGCCACGGCTTTGGATACCTCGGCCTCGAGATCCTGCCATTGCGCGGGTGTGCGGGAAATCTGAGGCTGGGCTGATACAGAGTTGGCAAAATTCGCCACCAGGAGCGTAAAGCGCGAAGGGTTGAGCAAGGCGAGCAACCTCCGCGGTTCGCCTTCGGTGTTTCCAGGCAGACGGACAGTGAGGTCGGGCACGCGATCGCCGGCAACGACTGCACCTTCAGCGAAATGATCGTCGGAAAGCGGACTCTCGCGATAGTTGAGCGCAATCTGGCTGATGCGGGCGGTGGCGCTTTCCTGAATAAACTCAGCGTGGGCGATCCAGGGAGCGAGGTGAATAAAGAAGCTTCTTGCCATTGAGCTTCCGCCGCCAAGCATGGCGGTGAGGCCTTCGGTCCTGGAGAGGATGGAGCGCATCACGGGAATGCGGTCCTGTTCGTAGGTATCGAGCAGGGTTTCCGGCGCCCGGCCTTGCAGCACGAGGGCCAGTTTCCAGCCCAGATTGATAGCGTCCTGAATTCCGGTATTCATGCCCTGCGCGCCGGCCGGACTGTGAATATGAGCGGCGTCGCCTGCCAGGAAGACATTGCCTATCCTGAGGCGGTCAACCATGCGGCTGTTGATGCGGAACCACGAACTCCAGGTCAATTGGCAGAGGCGCGCGGGAATGTGCGAACGCCGATCGTAGAGGGTCTGCAGTTGTTCGAGCGAGGGCGGCTCCGAGTTGGATTGGCCGGCGTCTGGATTGCCGGCGACGAGCCGAAAATGAGTGCCTCCCATGGGAAACAGCCCCAGGAAACCCTCCTCGGAAGAGAAGATATGAAAGTCGGAGTTGGGCAGGTCGCCGTAGACGTGAACGTCGCCGATCGCGAAATTCTCGTCGATTGTCTTGCCCTTGAACTCCAGACCGAGGCTGTTACGCACCATGCTGTGCGCGCCCTCAGCGCCGATGATGAACGGAGATTTCACTTCCTCCAGTGAGCCATCCGTATGTTCGAGGACTGCGGTAATGCCGGGGCGCTGCTGGCCGATAGCAACCATTTTGACGCCCCATTCAACGGCGGCGCCTTCGGCCTCGAGTGCGTCGCGGAGAATGCGTTCGGTTTCCGTTTGAGAGAGAAAGAGGAGGTAGTTATAGCGACTGTGAATATTAGTGAAATCCCCGCGAATGAGGCGCTTGCCCTGGCCATAAATGTCTCCGCCATCGGTGCGATGACCGATGCGAACAAACTGATCGGCAAGGCCACGTAATTCCATTTCTTCGAGGGTCCTGGCCTGAATTCCTACGGCACGCGATGTGGCCGCCGGCTCTTCCATTTCGTCGACAATTCTGAGCGGAATGCCGAAGCGCGCCAACTCGAGAGCGGCGGTAAGGCCAGTGGGACCTCCACCGACGATGAGCACTGCGGGACTTTCGTTATTCGACATGGCGGCTCCTCCTTGACCACGCGATCTCGCCGTACATGGGCTTAGATGTGCGATTTCAAGGAGAGTTCTGTCTGGGAGGGCCATTTTGTTCGAGCGCATCGGTAGACCTCGGCTGTTGAATCCAAGAGGCACGGTGCCTTTGGCGATCCGGCCCTCCCTGGTTCCGTTAGCGATCCTTCACTTCGTACCGGGCCGCCATGCGGGCCAGCATGCGATCGCTGATGTGGCAGTGATAGAGCCAGATGCCGGGAGCATCGGGGATCATGTCGGCGGTGACCATCTGCGCGGACGTGATCGCAATGACGTCAGTGCGCTGGCCGGCGACGAGCACTGTATTGCCGTGCCAATGGGGTGTGTGCCCGTTATTAAAGTCGCCGAGGGTGGCAACGTACCAGCGCACATGGTCGCCTTTGTTCATGGTCATCATGGGCATGTTGCCGTAAATGTAGCCGTTGATGGACCACTTGATATTGGTGTTAATAAAGCCCGTGTTAGCGGAGATTGCGTAATATCCGGTCGCTGTGAGGAGGTTGAATTCCGCGCGATTTACGCCCTTGGGATCGGTGGTGTGATCGCGGATATTGTCGTCGAGATACCAGCTTTCATTTTCGTTGATGGCGATAAACATGGTGGCGAACTCGCGATCGACATCCCTGGGGCGGCCATCGGGAAGAGCCATACCGCGGCGGGTGATGACGATCATGCCGAAGAGGCCCGAGGCCACGTCACGCAGCTCGTCGCAATGCGAGTGATAGAGCCAGAAGACGGAGCTGGGATCGTTCGGGCCAGGGCCCGGAGCGTTCGGGAACCTGCCAGGTGTAGGTGTGGGTGGCGCCGGGCGCGACGCAGGCGTCTCCCTTGTCCGCGCCGCTCGTACCGTCGTTGTAGTCAGCGCCCTCGGAGTCCTTTTGGTAGAGGACGCCGTGCGGGTGGATGCCGAAGGGATGGGTCGCGTTGTTCCTGAAGACGACTTTAATGGTGTCGCCGACTTCGCCACGCAGAATGGGCCCCATGATGCCGAGATATTGATCCTGAGGGCTGCGCGTTTTGAGCTGAGTGAAGTTGGCGTCGGTGTACTCGTGGTAGACGGCCTTCTTGTTGACGCGGCCGATCTGATGCGGGCCAGACTCGGTGAAACCTTTGGCGACGGGATCGAATTCCATGCCCATGGCTTCGTCGCGGCCCGAGGGCGCGTAGTCCCACTGCACTTCATCGGCAGCGACGTAGTAAGTGCGCGTCTTCCCTGCATGGGTTGGTGTTGCAGCGTGACGATCGCGAGGCTGCGCAAAGAAAGGCGCCGGTCAGGCATATCGCAGCCATCGCCGCGCGTCGAATCCTTCGCTGTCTCATCTTTCCTCCGGGGAACCGCTCAGAGTCGCTTTTAGCCAGCCGCCTATGACTCGGTTGGTTGTATGCCCATAATATCGATCTCCAGGCCGCCGAAGTCGGGGTGGTCGTTTTCGCGGATGCGATAGGCGATGTCGATGAGGCTGCCTTGTTCGAGGCGGAGCTCCATGGCGCGCCCGGCAAGGCCCCAGCCAACTGCACGGATGGAACTCACGGGCGCGGCGCTGGCCGGCAAGCGAGTAGATTGATTTGCCTGCTGGCCAGGCACCTGCGCAAGTTCGAGGGAGAGATGGCGATCCTTCATGATGCGCGGCGGGGCGAGCAGGCGCGCGCAGCGGGCGATGAAGATGGGCTCGGGATTGCCGTGGCCGAGGGGTTCGAGCTTGCGCAGCCAGCCGGCCAGCACGGGCGTGATGCGATCGAGCGGCAGCTCGGCGTGAATCCGCAAAAGGCGCTCGGGTAGCCGCGCGGCTAGATGCTCAT
>CAWKFD010000026.1:0-113472 GCA_963848805.1 uncultured Acidobacteriaceae bacterium
AGCCGCAGTTCAAGGTCGACCCTGACCGGCGAGGGGCGCCGCCCTCCTCGAAGACGCCATGACGCGCCTGGGAATGGCGAGCGCCTTGCGGAACATCCCGCCGCCGGACCTCATAACCGGTTCTTCTCGCCGGATTCCTCTGGCGGCGAATCGGCGCGCGCGCGTGAAGATTTACGCCGGCTCATTCTCACGCAACACTCGAGGAGATTGAGGCGGCGGTGGCCATGGTTCCGGGCCACGCTCCCGGGCGCGCCGCGGCCTTCTGTCGCGCGATGGCGGCCTCGGACGGACCCTTCGACGAGCGCCCCGTCTTCACGTGCTTTTCGTTCGTGGAGAACGCCTCGGCTCCTGCGTCGGCGACGGTCTACTTTCCCGTGCGGGCCTACGCGGAACACGACGGCGTCGTTCGCGACCGGGTCCTCGGCTTCGTGGAATCGCCAGAGGCCGCGGCCATGTATCGCTCGGCGTTGCAGATGCCGGTGCTGGTGCTGAACGCCTCGTATGAGCCGATCAATATCTGCGGCGCGCGGCGGGCGCTGGTGCTGGTTCTCAAGGGCATTGCGCGCACCGAGGAGGAGCACGGACTGACGCTGCACGCGCAGCGCGCGATTATCGCCATGCCTTCGGTCATCCGGCTGCTGGAATACCGCCGCATCCCCCACCAGTCCCGCGCCCTCTCGCGCAAAAACATTCTGCTGCGCGACCGCAACACCTGCCAGTACTGCGGCGAAGCTTATCCTCCCGGCGAACTCACGCTGGACCACGTGGTGCCGCGTTCGCGCGGCGGCAACTCCACTTGGGAAAACCTGGTGGCCTGCTGCCACAGCTGCAACCGCCGCAAGGGCAACCGACTGCTGAGCGAGATCGAGGACATGGTCCTGCTGCGCGAGCCGCGCCCCTTTTCGCTCCACACCAGCCGCCAGATCATGCGCATGCTGGGCCGCAGCGATGACCGCTGGCGGAAGTATCTGTTCTATTGAGCAGCGTGTTGGCGTCCTTTCGGTGACTCCATAATATCCTCACGGTAATGTGTAAAGAGAGGGGTACACTCGTTCTCCCGCGCTTGCGCTTTCTGCGACTGAATCTGAAACCTGCGCCGTAAATTCCCGGGCATCTGAACCGCGCCCCTCCCAGCGGCATGCGGCCAAAGAGAAGGCGGCGGAAGCCGCCGCAAGTTTTCTCCCGGAGTGGGATCGGGCGTTCGAGCGGCCCCGGGCCCTTCGTGGAAGACTGAAGATGCGCAAGCGGCACCATTTTGAGCCTCCGCAATAAAATTTTCCCTTCGGCGCGAAGGCGTGCCGCAAACCGCTGATTCTTCATCACTTTCTATCGTTGACCATCTCTCCGGAACACAATTCGTTGTCCTGCTTTGAGACTGTTTCGCGGTGCCGTCCATCTAATAAGCGGTAAGCAGGCGGAGGGGGTTCATCGCGGAAGGCGTGCGACGGCCGCCCCAAAAGGAGAACCGGCTATGCACAATTTCAAACTTCAACTCGCCGTTTCGATGGTGGCCGGAGCGTTGCTCGCGGCTTCCTCGGCGCTCGCAGCGGATCAAAACCAGGCAGGGCAGGGAAGCGCAGTGGTTACGATCCTGTCCGGAAATGAAATTCCAGGCGGCATTCCCCAGGATGCCTTGCACGCGAAGGTGGACGGCAAGGATTCGAACATCACCGGCTGGAGGCAGCTGCGCAGCCCGCTAAGCACCGTGGAAATGGTCGTGCTGATCGACGATGGCGCACGCCTGAGCCTGGGCCTGCAGATGAATGACGTCGCGAAGTTCATCCAGGGGCTGCCACCCGATGCGAAGGTGGCCGTGGCCTACATGGAAAACGGCCGCGCCGCATTGGCCGGCCCGATGACAACGGACCACTCCGCTGTGACGAAAGAACTGCATCTGCCCCTGGCGGGCGCGCCCGGCGTGAGCGCCAGCCCTTACTTCTGCCTCTCCGACCTGGCTAGGAACTGGCCGTCGAAGGACGCTCATGCGCGGCGCGAAGTCGTGATGGTCACCGACGGGGTGGACTATTACGAGGTCCACTACGATCCTGACGATCCCTATGTCGCGGCGGCTATCGCCGATTCGATTCGCGCGCATTTGATCGTCTATTCGATCTACTGGCGCAACCAGGGCCTCTTAGGCCGCACCGGCTACGCGGACTTTGACGGCCAGAATCTGCTGGCGCAGCTCACCGAGGCGACCGGCGGCAACAGTTACTGGGAGGGATTCGGCAATCCGGTCAGCTTCGAGCCGTATCTTACCGATATTAGCCGGCGTCTCGACAACCAGTACGAACTGGACTTTATGGCTCCCTTGGGCAGCAAGCCGCAAATGGAGACCTTGAAACTGAAAGTGAGCGCGAACGTAAAGATCGACGCGCCCCAGCAGGTGTATTTGCACGCCAGCGCGGAATAAGTCAGCGCAGTTCTCGCGATACCTGGCCGCGTAATCAGGCGCTTGAGCTTCGTGCAATCTCGGGTCCCGAAATCGGGACCTTTGCCCCACGGACGATGAACCGTCCGTGGGGACTTCGGACGGGGGCCGCCAACGCGCCGGGAGTGCTCAGTAAGCGAGCGCGACGCGTCGCATACGTTGCGAGCGGCCTATTTGCTGGGCCAAGACCGATTAGCCTAAAAGCCAAATCCGTGCACCCCAAACGCACCTTTTCGAATCTAGATAAAAAGTACGCACAACAGAAGAACGCCGGGCGCACGATCCGCAGTGCATTCGGCGCCTGGTACGTCGCACTTCCCCGGCCAAGGCACAAATAGAACGCAGGAAAAGCTTGAGGAGACCGCTGTTGTCTGCGAGCGATTCTACATTCCCCGCTCCGACTCCAGGTTCCGCTGCCGCGGGTGGGCGTGGCGGATCGAGCGCCGGCATGCTGCCGGCGAAGATGGAAAATCCCGATCTGGCCGCGCATGTGCAGTGGAAGCCGAGAGTGAACCCATGGCTGATCGCGATGACGGTGGCGCTGGCGGCGTTTATGGAGGTGCTGGACACTTCGATCGCCAACGTGGCCTTGCCGCATATTGGCGGCGCTCTGGGCGCAAGCACCGATGAGGCCACGTGGGTGCTTACCAGCTACCTTGTCTCGAATGCCATCGTGCTGCCATTGGGCGGCTGGGCCTCTTCGCTCATGGGCCGGCGCAACTTTTTCGTCCTTTGCATCGCCGGCTTCACCATCGCCAGTTTTCTGTGCGGCGCGGCTCCGTCGCTGCCCATCCTGCTTCTTTGCCGCGTGCTGCAGGGCGCGTTTGGCGGCGGAATGCAGCCCATGGCGCAGGCCATCATGGCGGACTCATTTGAGCCGCACAAGCGCGGCCAAGCCTTCGCGCTATATGGCCTGGTCGCAGTGCTTGCTCCGTCGATCGGCCCCACGCTGGGCGGCTGGATCACCGACAACATCTCCTGGCGCTGGATCTTCTTCATCAATATTCCGGTCGGCATTGTCGCCTTCCTTCTGGTCACCCGCCTCGTCGAAGATCCGCCGTGGATCAAGGCCGATCCCTCGCGCCTGCGCAATATGGATTATGTTGGCCTCGGCTTTCTCACCATGGCCATGGGCGGTATGCAGATCATGCTCGATAAAGGCGAGGAAAACGATTGGTTCTCCTCGTCCTTCATCTGCTTCTTCGGTTTTCTCTTCATCTTTGGCATCATCGGCCTTGTGGTGTGGGAGTGGCAAAAGAAGGACCCTCTCATCAACCTTCGCCTCTTTAAGTACAAGAACTTCGCCATCTGTTGCTTCCTAATGCTGCTTGTGGGCGGCGTGCTAAACGCCAACACAGTGCTGCAACCACAATTCACGCAGCAACTGCTGGGCTACACCGCAACCACTGCAGGCCTCGCTCTCACCGCCGGCGGGGTAACGCTGGTGGTCATGATGCCGCTGGCCGGCATTTTCACCGGAAAGTTTGCTGCGCGCTGGCTCGCCGCCTTCGGCTTCGCCCTGATGGTGATTACCTTCCGCTATGCGGCTGATGTCACGAACCTGCAGATGAGCTTTGCCGAGGCCTCGTGGCTGCGTGTCGTGCAAATGTTGCCGTTGCCGTTTTGCTTCATCTCCATCACCACATCCGCTTACGTGGGCACGCCGCAGCGAGAGTCCAATCAGGTGGCGGGGCTGATCAACTTCGTCCGCAACATCGGCGGCAGCATCCTTATCGCCATCACCAATGCCCAGGTGACCACGCGTTCCATGTGGCACGAGCAGCACCTGCAACAGGCCATGCAGCCTGGCTCCATCGCCTTTGAACAGAATCGGCAGGCGCTGGCATCGTTCCTCAGCAGGGGAGCGGGCGGGGCGAACAGCGGCGGCATGGCACTGGCCCAGATCTATACCCAGTTAAACAACCAAGCGCGGATGCAGGGCTACCAGGATGTCTACATGCAACTTTCATGGGCGTCGATTGTGCTGGTTCTGCTGGCCTTCATGTTGAGCAAGAACCGGCCGGGCGCAGGTGCGGGCGGCGGAGCGATGCACTAATTTCGGTTACGAAGATATTGATTCGCGATCGCGCAATTCCCGCGGCGGGAAACCCATGTCCGCGTACCTACTCGCTGCTGTGTCGGTTTTCATAGCCCTTTCCGCAAAATCGGCCTATAATTCCTCGCAGAATTCAATCGACATCAAGATGCCAGTTCTTTGACATCTGCCGAGGAGACTGTGATGTTGAAGTCGTTTCCGCTGATTTTTGCAGTGGCTCTAATCGTCCTGGCTACTACCCCCAGGCAAGGCCGCGGCGCACAAGAGGCCACGCCGGCGCCCGCGCCGGTGAAGAATCCCGTCAAGCCCACGGCCGAATCGCAGGCGAAGGCGAAGAGCCTGTATCAGATCGACTGCGCCATGTGCCATGGAGATAACGGCAATGGCAAAACCGATATGGCGACCAGCATGAACCTCACCCTGGGCGATTGGACCGATCCCAAGACTCTCGCCGGCAAGAGCGACTCGGATCTGTTTAACATCATTCGCAAAGGCGGGGGCGCCAACATGCCTGCCGAGAGCGAGGGCCGCGCCAACGACGACGTAGTTTGGAACCTTGTGATCTACATTCGCTCTTTCTCAAAGCCGCAGCCGCTTGCGCCTGCGACTCTCGGGAAATAGGCTTTCTCGCATCCGCTATCATCATGGAGCGATGGAGGCTACGTCAGACTTTCAAGGCAAATGGGCGCTAGTGACCGGAGCTAGCTCGGGCATTGGCGCAGCGCTGGCTCGGGAATTGGCCGGCCGGGGCGCCAAACTGATCCTGACCGCGCGGCGTAGGGAACGGCTGGAGGCGCTGGCGGCTGAACTTGAGCGCAAAAGGAACCGAGACGCACATCGTTGTCGCCGACCTGAACGATCCGGCCGCGCCGCAGCAGATCTACGATGCCACCGAGGGCGCCGGGATTGCCGTCGATATCCTGGTCAACAACGCCGGCCTGGGCCAGTATGGCGCGTTTCATTTGGCCCCCACCCAGCAGGAGTTGAGCCAGGTACGGGTGAACTGCGAGGCGATGGTGGGGCTGTCGCGCCTGTTCGTGCCTCGCATGGTCGAGCGGCGGCGGGGATGGGTGCTCGTCCTCGCCTCGACGGCCAGCTTTCAGCCGGTGCCGTACCTCACCACCTATGCGGCTACGAAGGCATTTGACCGTTTCTTTGCACTGGGTCTGGCAGAGGAGGTGGCGCGGTTCGGTGTGAAAGTGGCCGCGCTTTGTCCCGGAACCACGGAGAGCGAGTTTTTCGAAGTAGCCCGCGCGAGTGTTTTTCGCAGCCGCAACCTTCAGTCGGCGGAAAATGTAGCGCGGCTTGCGATCAATGGTCTCGCCCGCGGCCAGCGCACCATCGTTCCGAAGGGCAATGGGAAGATTACGGCGTTTCTGGTGCGTTTCCTGCCCGTTGGCCTGATCACGCATCTTGTAGAGAAGGCGGCGCGGCCGCCAGCCGAAGCGCCGCCATCCCGGTAGCAAGCGCAGGTTGTTTACGTTGTTATGGTTGCGAAGGGGGCTGGATACGTAAAAAATGCCTTGGGCGGGCAGACCTGCATACTCGGCCAAAAATATTTGAAGAAATGCAACCTTTTACCGGCATCCACATCTATATAAGTAATTAGCAGAGGCTTCCCCAAGATGTCCCACCCAAAGAAAGGCTGTATCTCTCTCTTGAGGGTTCGTTAAGAACCTCTTCCCAAGACACCCCCTGGTTTCCCCCCTAAAACTGCCTCTCGAGCGGGCCTACCGGAAGGTAGGCCCATATGCTCTCTCTTCCTGACCGGATGCCGGAGATAACCTCGGGGATCAAAGCGAACGAAAGCTATCCAGCGGAAGCTTTGTAAGAATTCTCCTACACACATTTAGCCGTAACCTCTACATAATCATCGGAATCTCCTGATTGCCGGGCGGTTCGCTTTGTCGTACACTTAATTCCAATCAGCAGAGGCTTCCCAAGCTGTTCCACCGGAAACACGCAACATCTCTCTCTTGAGGGTTCTTTACGAACCTCTTCCCAAGACACCCCCTGGCTTCTCTCTGAAACTGCCTCTCGAGCGGGCCTACCGGAAGGTAGGCCCACATGCTCTCCCATCTGAACCGGCTCCGATGCGCTTCATCCAGTGGCTCTAGAATCAAGACAGCGATGCGGTCCTCATACGGCCTCAAACCGTCCCGTCTTCCAGACCTTAAGGTGATCGATGCCCGGCTTGCTGAGGCAGGGCTGGTCAGAAGCTTGCGCGGGAAGCCGTCGAAGAGCCCGCGTTCCGAACGCTTTGAACGCGCGGAGCCGGAGGACCTGACCAGTCCTGCGCCGGTCCCCTGTCGCGCCGCCAACGGCGTGGAGTGGCTTCCGGTCCCGGGGTGGAATTTTCCATGGCTTTGGTCCGGCTTTAGTACACGAAAGGGAGGGTTGAGCAGGGCGTATTGCGCTGAGGGTGCGCCGGACGAGCTCAATCTGGGATTTACTGCCGCCGATCACCCTGAGACCGTTCTGGGCAACCGCCGCCTGCTGGCCCAGGCCGTCACCGGCGATGCTGCAACGCCAATCATCGCCCTGCGCCAGTTCCACTCCAATCTCCTCGCTTACTCCGCCGCGGCCGACGTAGCGCGCACGCTGCCCCGTAAAGCCGATGGGCAGATGACCTGCGAACCGGGCCTGCTGCTCGCGATTCAGACCGCCGATTGCATCCCGGTTCTGGTAGCCGACCGCAAGCGTCACGCGGTTGCGGCATTCCACGCAGGCTGGCGAGGAACCGTAAAGCGCATTGTCGAAACCGGCATTGGCAGCATGCGGCTTGCCTTCGGTTCCCAGCCTGAGGATCTTGTCGCCGCCGTCGGTCCGGGCATCGGCGCGTGCTGTTACGCCGTGGGCGAGGTGGTTCTCTCGGAGTTCGAGTCACAGTTCGCAACCGCGCGCGAGCTGTTTCGCGAGGTGTACGATGTGGACCCGGTGCGGAAGAAGTACCCGATGCTGTTCCTCACCCAGCGCGCGCCGGGGCACTCGCCGATTGGTCCCAGCCTGCACCTCGATCTGATCGAGGCCAATCGCCGGCAGTTACTGGCCGCCGGACTGAGGCCCGAATCAATTCAGGCCGTGGGCGGTTGCACGCAATGCCATGGTGATCTGTTCTTTTCGCATCGGGCCTCGCGCGGGCACGCAGGACGAATGATGGCGGTGATCGGCATTCGTGGAGCGCAGACGGGCCGGTCCAGCCGGCCATGAGTGGCTTTCTACGAAACCTTGGCAGCCTCGTTCGGGTTGACCAGGTCGCGCAGTTCCTTCGAGGGCTTGAAGTAGGGGACTTTCTTGGCGGGAACTTCAACCCGCGCGCCTGTCTTGGGGTTGCGGCCGATGCGGGGATTGCGTTGGCGGATGCGAAACGAACCGAAGCCGCGAATCTCGATTTTATCCCCGGTTTGAAGGGCGCCGATGACGGAGCCGAAGATGGTCTCAACGATCACTTCTCCGTCGCGCCGGGTCAAGTCCCCCAGGCTAGTTACCTTTTCCACCAGGTCCGCTTTTGTCATCTCCCTGAAACCTCCGCACTTAGCATAAACGGATTTTGCAAGGGAAAGCACGAAAAAGCAAGTCCCTTGTGGGAATTTATCCTTTGTGCATCAGCAAGTTGGCCGATTGCACGACCGGAATCACTCGGCAATTTTGGGTCAAAATCGGGCTGCTTTGAATGAAAATCGGGCTTCTGGCTTTTAGCCGCCGCGCCGCGGAGCGTCCGATCTGGGATACATTTATCATAGACACTCCGAGACAGAAATGAGCTATCCGCAGTACAGCATCGTCATTCCTGCCTACAACGAGAGCGCGCGGATACTGGGTGCTCTGGAATCGGTCACTGGCTGCATCCGCGAGCGCGGCTGGTCCGCCGAGGTTATCGTGGTTGACGACGGCTCCCGCGACCAAACTGCTGCGCGGGTACGGGCCTTCGCTGTCGGCGCTCCCGAGGTACGGCTGATCCAGAATCCCGGCAACCGCGGCAAAGGTTATAGCGTGCGCCATGGCATTTTGCAGGCCCTTGGCGAAGTGGTCATGTTTACCGACGCGGATCTGTCGGCGCCGATCGAGGAGGCCGAGGGCCTGTTTGCCGCGCTTGCCGGCGGCGCCGATATCGCCATCGGCTCGCGCTGGCTTGAGCGCGCGCGCCAAACGATTCGCCAGCCCTTTTACCGGCAGTTTTTCGGGCGCTGTTTCAACGGCGTTACCCGCGCCGTGATGGGGCTGCCGTACGCCGACACGCAGTGCGGCTTTAAGGCCTTTACGCGCGCTGCCGCGCAGACCGTCTTTCAGCTCCAGACCATCGAGCGGTGGGGGTTTGATCCCGAGATTCTCTTTATCGCCCTCAAACGCGGTTACCACGTCATAGAAGTGCCCGTGAGCTGGGCGCACGATGAGCGCACGCGGATGAGCTACCTCAAAGATGGAATGAGAATGCTCGAGGATATCGCCATCGTCCGATGGAATGCCCTGCTCGGCCGCTACTCGAAGCAAGTGGAGCGCATTCATCGCGCGGACCTGGTCAAGTAGCGCAATCCACTCCTTCACCTTTTCGCTCCCTCCAAGGCTACCGGTCGCGCATCAATGCAATTCTGCGGTGAGAGATGCTGGCGGCTCACCGGGAAAGAAAGAAGTAGTATCGATCAGGCCGTAGCCGCTTTTGCCACAGCCTGCAACCCGCGCGCTTCAATCTCGAACTCGCGCATCTTGTACTTTTGAATCTTGCCCGAGAGAGTGGCCGGGAACTCAGTGACGAAGCGGACGTGCTCGGGAACCTTGAAATAGGCGATCTGGCCCTGGCAAAAAGTCCTGATCTCTTCTTCCGTGGCGTTCATTGAAGGCCGCAACCGTATCCACGCCACCACGATCTCGCCCAGCCGTTCATTGGGAATCCCGATCACCTGCACTTCGCCGACCTTGGGGTGCGTGTAGAGGAACTCCTCCACCTCGCGCGGGTATATGTTCTCTCCCCCGCGGATAATCACATCGCGCGAGCGGCCGGTGATGTGAATGCATCCGTCCTTGCGCATGACTCCTAAATCTCCTGTCCGCAGCCAGCCGTCCGGCTGGATTACCTGCGCTGTGCCCTCCGGGTCGCCGTCGTAGCCCTTCATCAATGCGTAGCCGCGCACGCACACCTCACCCTGATGGCCGCAGGGCAGCGTCTGCTGAGTATCGAGCGATGCAATCTTGATCTCGGTTTGCGGCATGGCGCGGCCCACCGTGTTGACGCGCACTTCCAGCGAATCGCGCGCGTCGCTCATGGTCACCACCGGCGAAGTCTCCGTCTGCCCGTAAGCAATCACCAATTCGCGGATGTGCATCTCTTCGAGCACGCGCTTCATCAGCTCCACCGGGCACGGCGCGCCGCTCATCATGCCAGTGCGCAGGCTGGTGGTGTCGTAGCTGGCGAAGTCGTCGAGCCCGAATTCCGCCACGTACATCGCGGGAACGCCGTAGACGCTGGTCGCGCGCTCATCGTGTACCGCTCTCAGCGTGGCCCGCGCATCGAATGTCCAGTTGGGCAGCACGATGGCTGCGCCGGAGTTGACCGCGCTCATGGTTCCTATCACGCAGCCGTAACAGTGGAAGAGCGGCACCGGGACCACGATCTTGTCCTGCTCGGTATAGTGGAAGCCCTGCGCCAGGAACTGCCCGTTGTTGACCACGTTGTGATGCGTCAGCATCACCCCCTTGGGCAAGCCTGTGGTGCCGCTTGTGTATTGAATATTCGCCACATCGTCGATGGCGACGTGGTCCGGCAGCCGTCCTTCGGCATCGAGCAGCTCCGGCCATGCGGGCGAATCGAAGTAGATGACGTGTTCCAGCGCCAGGTCGAGCCCGTGTCGTGCGCGGCCCAAAATCTCTTCGTAGTCGGCGTGCTTGTCTTTGTGCCACAGGAAGAGCGCCTTCATGTGCGAGCGCGTGAGTGTGAACTGCAATTCGTGCGAGCGGTAAGCCGGATTCACGTTCACCAGCGCCGCGCCGGCCCGCGCGCAACCCATGTGCATCATCGCCCACTCGATGCAGTTGGTGGACCACAAGCCCACCCGGTCGCCGCGGCGAATGCCCAGTGCCCAAAGCCCCCGCGCGACGCGGTCCGCTTCGGCGCTCAACCCGGCCCAGGTAAGCCGCTTCTGCTGGTGGCACGAGGCTACCGCCAGGCGGTCAGGATAGCGTTCCGCCGTACGGTGCAACAGCTCGCCGATGGTAGTTTCCACGAGCGGCCTTGCCGGCCCCCGCGCATAGCTCTGGGTACAAATCCGCTCTTCAATGGGCATGTTCCTGCCTTTTCGGCGCCGATGAAAGGGCAGTGTGCGCTGCCCTCCACTCCTCGAATTGTAATCCGGCTTACACCGGGGAAGACCGTTCCACAGTGGGGAGCCAAGTTACCCGAAGTTCGGTATCATCAATGTATGAGCGCTGACACATTGGGCTCCCGCCAAACCGGCGCCTCCCAGACCCACGCATCTCGGACCCACGCATTCCCGCCCCGTGCTTTTCGAACGGTCGACCCTCGGCTGGAGCCGGTCGCGGCAAAAGTGTTGGCCCAGGAACGGCTTACCGCTGACGATGGCCTTTCGCTTTACGGCTCGCCGGACGTGCTGGCGGTGGGCTGGATGGCCAACCATGTGCGTGAGCGCCTGCACGGCGATGTGACCTACTTCAATGTCAATCGCCACATCAACCCGACGAATGTCTGCGTCGCAGCTTGTAAGCTGTGCGCATTCGGCCGCAAGAAGGGCGACCCGGCAGGCTACACCATGGCCCTCGATGAAGCTTGGGAAACAGCGGCTTCAGGCTACTCTGAGGCGGTCACGGAGTTTCACATCGTCGGCGGTCTGCACCCTGACCTTCCAATCGAGTTCTTCCTGGATCTCGTCCAAGGGTTAAAAAAGCGCTTCCCCAAGGTGCACATCAAGGCCTTCACCATGGTGGAGATCGCGTTTCTGGCGCGGCGCGCCAAACTTACCGTCGAGCAAACGCTCCTGAAGCTGCGCGAAGCAGGCGTGGACTCGATGCCTGGAGGCGGCGCGGAGATTTTCGCGGCGCGGGTGCGCTCCTTCATCTGCGACCACAAGATCGACGGCGAAGAGTGGCTGGAAACGGCGCGGACGGCGCACAAGCTCGGCTTCAAGTCCAATGCCACGATGTTGTACGGCCACATTGAAAACGATGCCGACCGCGTGGACCATCTGCTGAAGCTGCGCGCCCTGCAGGACGAGACGGGCGGGTTTCAAACCTTTATTCCTCTGGCGTTTCACCCGGAAAATACGCTTCTCGACCACCTGCCCGTAACCACGGGCCTAACTGACATCCGCCAGATTGCCGTGAGCCGGCTGCTCTTGGATAATTTCCCGCACATCAAGGCGTACTGGCAGATGATGACGCCCAAGATCGCGCAGATATCTCTGCGGTTCGGGGCCGACGACCTGGACGGAACCGTGATCGAGGAGAAGATTTACCACGATGCCGGCGCCACGACGCCGCAAGGCATGACGCGCAAGGAGCTCTGCCGCCTGATTACCGAGGCCGGGCGAGTTCCGCTGGAGCGCGACACGCTCTACCACCCGGTGACCCGCACCGAGGACAGTTTTACAGTTGCAGTGTAGCAGCGCTCGCGGCGGGGCGCGGTCTTCGCCGCGAGGTCGTGTGACATAATGGTCTTGCTTTTACTTCACTAAGCTGTTCCCTGATGCGGGCATTTACGAAAGGAGTGTCACTATGAAAGGCAACCCCACCGTCCTCGAACACCTGAACCTCGCCGTGCGCGACGAACTGACTGCGATTAACCAGTACTTCCTCCACGCCGAGATGGCAGAAAACTGGGGCTACAAGAAATACTCGAAGTACATCAAGAAGCAATCGATCGACGAGATGAAGCATGCCGAGGCGCTGCTGGAGCGGATCATATTCCTGGATGGCATGCCGAAGATGGAACCGATGGCCCTGACAGTTGGGCAGAACGTCAGGGAAATGATCGAATCTGACCTGAATCTCGAGCATGGGGCGGTAGCGTCTTACAACGAATCGATTCGTGTTTGCGTAGCAAATGGCGACAACGGTTCCCGGGATCTCTTTATGAAGCTGCTGAAGGACGAAGAGGGACACGTGGACTGGCTGGAAGCGCAGGTACACCAGATCAGTGAGATGGGCTACGAGCGGTATCTGATCAACCAGACCGAAGTAGACTGATCGCGAGCGGGATTCAGTCTAGGTCCCGGAGGATAATTTCTCCATTGCTGGAGCAGTTCCGGCATGGGCCACGCTGACGCTGGGGCTGGCGGTGCTGGTGCCGCCAGCGTGGGAAGCAGCCTTAGCCCGTTTGCGCCGGCGCGGAGTGGAAGCGGCGGGAGCACCGGGAAGCGGGGCGGGCAATGTGGCAGGCAGGGGATAGCGGCCAAGCCAATCCAGCATGATGCGGTTGGCCTCCTCCGGCGTCTCTTCGAACACAGAGTGGCCTCGGCCCGGCACGACGACGAGCTCGGACGCGCGCAGTCTGCGGTGCAGGCGAAGGCCCGAGCTAAGGCTCATAGTACAGTCGCCGTCGCCCCAGACCAGCAGGGTTGGAATCTGCGCGACGCGGCCCAGGGCGCGCCTGAGCCGGGTCCGCTCGGCGAACCAGCAGCGAAGGATCGACAGCACGTGATGTACAGTGCTGGAGTCCCGCAGGACCTCGTTATACTCCTGCAAACATCTGTCGATGACGCGGTGCGGGCCGCCGTACATTTTCCCGAGCATAAGACGCTGAAGCGGTGCCGGAAGATAGGGCAGCATGCGCACGGCGAACGCTCCCAACGGGCTGCTATACAGGCGCACCAGGTAATCGCCCGATTTGCTGTAGGGGTTGGCCGGCGCGAAGAGAATAAGCCTGCGCACGCGCTGAGGATGCATCGCAGCCAGCATCAGCGCCACGGCTCCCCCGTGCGAGTGGGCGACGATGTCGACGGTGGCGAGACCAAGCGCGTCCATCATCGCGACCAGGCGCTTGGCGATAGGCTTGAGGCGGGCGTCCAGCCCGTTGATCCGCTGCGACTTACCCATGTTCAGCAGATCAAGTGCATAGACGCTGGCGCTGCCTGCGAGAGCGTTGATGTTGTTGAGCCAGTTTCGGCTGGAACCGACCAGCCCATGGATGAGGAGCATGGGCGGCCCGGTCCCTGCGCGCAGATAATGAAGGCGAGCGCCGGCTACGTCGACGAACGCCTCTGCGAATTCCGGTTGCGAGGACTCCTGCTGCATGGTAAGAAACCCTCTCTCACATTTCTGACCCTGCCCCTCGAAAAAACCCCTCTGCAACGCTTACGGGGACTTCACTCCTACGTACGGTTGGATGATGCCGGAGCGCCAAGCGTAGCATGATTTTTGCGGACGGTTTGAAGGAATTTGTCGTGACCCTGGCCGCGGTGATTCATAAACGACTGAATGGCGTTGCCCATCTGCGCAACACAACAGTGCACGCAAGGGCTTTTGCGGTCGTGGAGGAAGGAAGCAGTCTTGGTAAACACCCACACACCCGGGCCGCCGGATGCCCCAGGTAAGGGGAATGACCGGCGCATTCTCCGGATCGGCCATCGCGGAGCCGCAGGCCACGCCCCGGAGAACACGCTGGCAGCCATCCGCAAAGGGATTGCTCTGGGCGTCGATTTTGTCGAAGTCGATGTTCAGCGCAGCCGGGATGGACGCCTGGTGCTCGTGCACGATGAGGGCGTGGACCGAACCACCAATGGCGTCGGCCCGGTCTCCGGCCTCACTTGGGAGGAATTGCAGTTGCTCGACGCGGGCGATGGAGAACGCATCCCGAGCCTGGAAGCGGCGCTGGCGGCGGCCAGTGGGCGCGCCGGGGTGATGCTCGAGGCCAAGGCGCCGGGAATCGGACCGGCGATCTACCGTGCGGTGCAGGAAGCGGCATTTTCCGGCCCGGTGGTCTACGCGTCGTTCCTCCACGCGGAGATTCTCGAAATCCGCAGAATCGACCCGCTAGCGAGAACCCTTGCGCTGATGGAACGGGTCTCGGCTGCGGGCGCAGCCCTGGCGAGCGCGGCGAAGGCTGCGCTGGTTGGCTTCGCGCACGATTCCGCAACCGGCAAGCACGTCGACGCGCTGCACAACGCCAGCCTTGAGGTATGGCTCTACACCATCAATGAACCCACGCTTATCACGCGCGCAATCTCGATAGGCGCCGATGGAGTCATCTCCGACTATCCAGATCGCGTCCCAAAGAACTGGCCAGGAGCCGGCGGCTGAAGCCGGATTGTCCGGCATCTCCGCAGCAGTACCGTTGGGTTATACATTGGTGTGGGGCTTACGTGCGACGGCTGCTCACCATCGCGGTATTTCTGATCATCGGCGCGCCGCTGGTCTCGGCCGGCGATTTCGAGGCGGGCGCCTCACAATCAACGATCACGCCCGAGTTGCGACCGGAGCGCGCCGTGTTTCTCGCCGGATTCGGGCACAACCGCACTGCTACCGGTATCCACGACGATCTCTATGCGCGCTGCCTCGCGCTTGGCGTCGCGAATCAAAAGCTCGTAATTTGTTCGGTTGATTTGATCGGCTTGTTTTATGACGATGTGCTTGCCATCCGGCAGCAGTTTGATCGGATGACGCCTTCGGGATCGTTCCTGATCGTGGCTGCAACGCACACCCACGCCGGGCCGGATACGCTTGGCCTCTACGGTCCTAAACCGCTCGAAACCGGAGTCGACCTTAAATATCTGGACTGGGTGGAGGGGCGCATCGCTCAAACTGCTGCCAATGCCGTGCGTGCCATGCAGCCAGCCCGGCTGGAGTTGGGGCGAGACGATCATCCGTTGCTCGGTTTGCTGCAGGGCGAGGACCGGCCTCCGATCATGAAAGATCCGTTCCTCTTTGTGATGCGCCTGATTGCGCGTTCAACCGGGCAGACGATCGCGACGGTGGTGAACTGGAGCGACCACCCCGAGGTTCTCGGCCGAAAGAATACAGAGATCACCTCGGATTACCCGCATTGGGTCCGGGCCTATCTGGAAACTCGACTGGGCGGCACAGCTCTGTTCTTTTCCGGTTCGGTGGGAAAGGTCTCACCGCTCAATCAGGTCCCGCTGGTCGATCCGGATACGGGCAAGATCGCCGAGGACGGCACCTGGCGCAAAGCAGAACTCCTGGGGACTGAGATCGGCAGGCTTGCCGAGCGCGCGCTGAAGAGCGTCAAGCAGATCGAGATCGACTCGCTCTCCATCCAGAATGAGACGATCTTCGTGCCGCTACACAATTCAATCTTTCGCGCCGCCGAAGCTGCAGGCACGCTTGCGGGGCGCAAGCCCCTCTACACAAGCGGCAAGCTAGATCCAGCTACGGAAAAGCGCGATTTACCTGAACTGGGGCGTGTGGACTGTGCGACGGGCCGCGACATTCGGACTGAAGTTGATTATGTTCAACTGCGCTCGCGCGGTACCGTCGAGGCGGAGATCGTCACCATTCCGGGCGAAATTTATCCTGAACTGGTAGATGGCGGCGTCGAACGGTACGCCGGAGCCGACTATCCTGAAGCGCCGCTCGAACCGGTGCTGCGCGAGCTGCTAAAGTCGGCCTATCAATTCATCTTCGGACTGGGGAATGACGAGATCGGCTATCTCATCCCCAAGGCAGAATGGGACGAGGAGCCGCCCTGGCTCGAAAACGCTGCCGTGCCCTGGTATGGCGAAGTAAATTCGGTGGGGCCCGATGCCGCTGGCGCAGTCCTACGCGCGATCGTTGCGCTGGTTCATCGGTAATCGCAGTAGAGCTTACATTGAAGTGGGCTTGGCGCTCTCAGATTGAGAATCGCCAAGCCTTCTCAGCAATTTATTCTTTCGCCAGTGCCTTGGCTGCCTTGTTTACGTCGGACGATTCGATTGCAATGAGTACGCCGAAACGGCCTGCACCTGTGCTCAGAGCGTGCATTGAGGTCACGTTGATTCCTGCCCCAGCCAATTTGCCTGCCAAGTCGGCGACCGCACCGACACGGTCTTCACCTTTCACCACGAAGGCCTTTTGCCTCTTGCCCAAAGTGAGCCCGGCCTTCTTGCCTGCCGCGCCGATTCCCGGCGTCTTCTCATCCACAACCACGATGATTTCGGCGTTCCGGGCCGTCTTGCGGTAGCCCAGGAATCCGGCCAAATTCACCCCCGCCTCTTTGAAAGCCGCCAAAACTCGAGCGCCTTCCCCGGCTTTGTTCGGTATCGTTGCTACGTAATACTCAACCCGTGAAATCTCGTCAGCCATAAATTTTCTCCCTCCGTTCGTTTACTCCAAATCAATTTCTGTTCTTCGATGGCGCGGCCTGCCGCGAAGCAGGCCAGCAGTTCCCCACAGTTCCTTGGGAAGTGTATGCTACATGGTTTCCCTAACTGAGCGAGAGACTGGCAATCTGAAAGCGACTCTCACAACTGTAGCAGCCCGAAGCGCTCTTCTAGCGGATTTACTGTCATTTTTTTGGGTTCCGGCAAATAGTCGGCTACTTTCCGTCACTCCGGTCAGTGGTCTGGGAGGCTGACGACCTCGCCGTTCTTCATCACAAAGCTCACGTGCTCGACGACGGAGATATCGTCGAGCGGATTGCCCGGCACGGCGACGATATCGGCGTAGAAGCCCGGCTTTAGCTCGCCGATCTGGCCCGCCCAGCCCAGCAGTTTTGCCCCGTTGATTAGATCGGCCTGCAGCACCGCGAGCGGCTTCATTCCGTAGCGGGCCATAAGAGTGAATTCACGAGCCTGCGTGCCGTGCGGGAACGGACCTACATCGGAGCCCACCGCGAAAGGAACGTCCGCGGCGATCTGCTTCTTGAATTCGGCGATCTTGTATTCGAGCATCGCCGATTCCGCCGCGGCCTGGTCCTCCCAGCCCACGGACGAAGACCTGTCCGCGGGGGCCCCGGCTTGCGACTCACGATGCTGCGCGAAGTACTCGAAGATGGTGAATGTGGGCACGGCGAAGATGCCCTTTTCCCTCATGATGCGCATGGTTTCGTCGCCGAGCTGCGTCCCGTGATCGATTGACGCCACGCCAGCCTCGGCCGCATAAAGCGTGCCTGGCTCGCCCATGGCATGCACGCCGATGCCGACGCCAGTGCCGAGCCGTTTTTCTTCCTCGACCGCCGCGACCAGTTGCGCCTCGGTGTACTGGTAGGGAGTGTGCAGCACTCCGTCAATCATCCGGTCCGCCCCGGTCTGGTAAATCTTGGTGAAGTCCGCGCCTTCTTTGTGCTGCTCGCGCATCACCGCAACGATCTCGTCTGCGGTGTTGGCATAGTCGGCGTTCGACAGCACATGCTGCGCGGGATTGAAGCGGTTTGCGTCCTCGTGCCCGCCGAGGATGTCGATGGCGTTGGCGCAAACGCGCAGCCGCGGCCCGGGAATGATTCCCTGGTTGATGGCGTCGCGAACCGCCGTGCTTGCCGAACCGGCGCCCTCAGTGCCCATATCGCGCTCGGCAGTAAAGCCGGCCATCAGGTCGGCTTTGGCAGCCTGCTCGGCCAGAATTGTGCGCCACGGTACCGGCTCCTCGACCGTCTGCAGGTCTTCGGCGCCCGGATGCAAAAACAGATGTACGTGCGCGTCGATGAGTCCGGGCAGCAGCGTTGTGTCGCCGAGGTCAATCACCCTCGCTCCCTGCGGGTGGTCGACCGCCGTGCCTACGGCCTTGATCCGCTCGCCTTCAACGAGGATCTCTCCGGGCTCGAGCAAGTTGCCTGTATCGACCTGGAGCAGGCGCGTGGCGTGGAGGACGATGGGCGCGGAGGGGGGCTGCTGGGCGGCTGCGCAAATCGATAGTCCAGCGGCTAGGAGCGCACAGCCGCAGATTAGTAAGGAGCGGAAACGAATGCGAACGCGTAGGATCGGCACGACTAAGACTATGGCGCAATTGAATCGGTATTGTCGATAAAGAAAATGATCGAACACAGGCGCTTGTGCGGCCCGCTCAAGCTACCTGGCTCGGCGCCTCGCTGTTTACGTTGGCAGTGAAGCACGGCAACTGAATCGCAAATGAGGCTCCACGGCTGCTATTCCCATCTTGCCGAGGCCGGACCGCGATCGTGCCTCCGTGGCGCTCGATGATCGTCTTTGCAGCCCACAGACCCAGTCCGGTTCCGACGTCCTTCTTGGTGGTGAAAAACGGCTCGAAGATGCGGTCGATATGCTCAGACGCAACCCCTGGGCCATTGTCTGCTACCACAATCTCCGCCAGGCTATCCCCGCCGGCGGAAACCGTGCGCCCACTTACTACGATCGTGCCGTTGCTTTCTACGGCATCGATTGCATTTGCGATCAGGTTTGAGACCGCCTGACGGAGCTCTCCCTCGATGCCTCGTATGAGCATCGATTCCTCCAGCTCGCGCTCCACCTTGATATTTTTCGCCGCTAGCTTGTTGGCATAGAGCCTGAACACCGATTCGACAAGCGCCGTTATCTCCACCGGCTCCGACGCGCCCGATTCCCGGTAGAAGGCGAGCGTTTGCCGCGTAATATGCGCCACGCGGTCCAACTCCTGCTCCACCTGCACAAGCAGCTGCACCACGGCTGCGGGAGTGCCTGGGTGTTTTTCGCAATGTAAATCAGGTTCACGACCGCAGCCAGCGGGTTATTGATCTCGTGCGCCACCGTCGCCGAAAGACGCGCCGCGGCCGCCAGCTTGTCGGTCTTGCGCAGCACTTCCTGCGATTTTCGCGCGGCGGTCACGTCGCGGAACACCAACACCACTCCGATCAATTCATCGCGATCGTCGCGGATGGGCGCGGCGCTATCGTCAATAGCCAGCTCTCTTCCATCGCGCGCAATCAGCACCGTGTGATTGGCCAGGCCTACTGCCTTGCCTTGGCGCAACACCCGCGTCACTGGATTTTCCACCGGCTGCCGCGTTTCTTCATTCACGATGCGCATGATTTCCGCGAGCGGCCGCCCGGCCGCGTTTTGAAGAGTCCAGCCGGTTAACTGCTCGGCAACCGGGTTGAGATAGGAGACAGCGCCTGCTGTGTCTGCGGTGACGACCGCGTCGCCGATGCTCTTGAGCGTGACCTGCAGCCACTCGCGCTGCACCGCGACCTCCCGCTCGCTTTCGAACTGGACGGTGATGTCCCTGGCGATTTTGGAGGCGCCAACAATCTCGCCATTCGCGTCGCGCACCGGCGAAACCGAGATGGAGACGTGGATTGGCTTGCCGTCCTTCCTGCGCCGGACGGAGCGGAAGTGATCGATGTGCTCGCCACGCCCGATGCGATCGAGAATTTCGCGCGCTTCGTTTTGGCGTTCGGGAGGACTGAGGATAGAAATAGGGCGGCCAATCATCTCCCCCGCCGAATAGCCGTAGATTGCCGACGCGCCGCGGTTCCAGCTGGTGATAATGCCATTCATGTCTTTGCTGATGATGGCGTCGTCGGACGATTCAACGATCGACGCCAGCAGGCGGCTTTCAAGTTCAGCGCGACGGCGCTCGGTTATGTCGCGGAAAACCAGCACTACCCCGATCAATTCACCGCGTTTATCGCGAATGGGCGCGGCACTGTCATCGATCGGGACGCGCGATCCATCGCTCCTTTCGAGAACCGTATGATTGGCGAGACCGACCACGGATCCCAGCTCGATCGCCTTCTCTACCGGGTCCGCAACCCGCTTTCCCGTCACCTCATTGAAAATGGGGAAAACCTCTCCGATGTTCCGGCCCGAGGCTTCCTTTGGGTTGACGCCGGTCAGCTTTTCCGCAATCGGGTTCAGAAATGTAACGTTGCCGAACCGGTCGGTTGCAATCACGGCGTCGCCAATGCTGGTCAGCGTGGTGCGGCACAGCTCTTCGCTCGCATGTAGCTCACGGGCGTGTTTTTCGCGCAGCGCCTGTTCCCTGGCGATGAACCAGGCCAGTGTAAATAGCCCCAGAAGCGCGACCAACGTGGCTAGCCCGATGCTCACCGCCGTCAACTCGGTGTCGCGCCGGTACGCGGCAACGCGAGCGCCGTCGAGACGAGTCTCTTCCTGCGCCATTCGTGCAAATGTCAGGCGGAGCTCGTCCATGAGCAGCAATCCCTTATCGGATTGAACAATCTCCAGGGCTTGCTTCGCGTTTCCCGCACGGCAAAGTGCGATGGTTTGCGCCAATTCGTCTAACTTCTCGCGTGCCACGGTGCGCAACTTGGCAATGTTCGCTTGTTGAACAGGATTCTCGGAGGTCAGGCGCGCCACGTTGTCGATGCGCGGACCGACCTCGGATACAGCTCGTTCATACGGCGCAAGGTATTTTGGATCGCCTGTCAGAAGGAAGCCGCGCTGGCCCGTCTCGGCATCTTGTAGTGTCGACTCGGCCTGCTCCAGCTCAACCAGAACCTGGCGTGTGTGAAGTGTCCATTGCGCGGCGCCAGACTGCACCTCAAGCCGGTGTCTTATGTACGCAGCATTGCCCAGGAGCAGCAGGCCCAGCAGAATGAAGCCCGCGATAATGCCAAACTGCTTGAGAGAGGCACGCATAAGATATTCGCTACCTGCACGGATGGGACCCCGCGAGCAGCTTGCGGCAACTGTTCACGGCGGGGAGCCCGCTCCTGGCGCGCGTAAGGGAAGAACGCGGTAATTTCTATAATGCGCCCCCGGGGAAAGCCGGAACAATCGCCCAGGCTGAGCTAGAGTACTGCGGCGCCGGTCGAGGTGTCAAGGCTTAGGGACTCTGCGGCGATGTGCAAGTCCTTTTGTATCCGTTATTTAGAAATGCGCGCGCGCATCAATAAGCCGCGACCCCCGTAAGGTTTTGGCCAAGGATCAGTGTGTGGATGTCGTGCGTGCCTTCGTACGTCTTCACTGACTCGAGATTCATGCTGTGGCGCATGATGGAATAGTCCTCGGTGACGCCGTTCGCGCCCAGAATGTCGCGCGCCAGGCGCGCACATTCCAAAGCCATCCATACGTTATTTCGCTTCGCCATCGAGATGTGCTGGTGTCCGGCTGCGCCTGCATCCTTCAGCCGGCCCACGTGGAGAGAGAGCAATTGAGCCTTCGAGATTTCGCTGGCCATCCAGACCAGCTTCTCCTGAATGAGCTGATGGCTGGCGATTGGCCGGTTGTGAAATTGTTTTCTGGTCTTGGCGTAGTTCAGAGCCGTCGAATAGCAATCCATCGCCGCGCCAATCGCTCCCCAACTAATGCCATAGCGCGCCTGGTTGAGGCACATCAAAGCGCTTTTGATGCCGGTAGCGCCGGGCAGCAGATTGGCTTCGGGGACGCGCACGTCCTGAAGCGTCAGGCCGCTCGTCACCGAGGCGCGCAGACTCCATTTGCCATGGATGTCACTCGAGGAGAAACCAGGCCGGTTGGCTTCGACAAGAAAGCCGCGCACCGGGTCGCTGCCTTCGTCGCCTTCGAGTTTGGCCCAGACGACGGCCACATCGGCGATGGTGCCCGAAGTGATCCACATCTTTTCGCCATTGAGAATGTACTCATCGCCCGATTTGCGGGCGCGCGTTGTCATCCCCCCCGGATTCGACCCAAAGCCTGGTTCGGTCAAGCCGAAGCAGCCGAGCTTCTCGCCAGTGGCGAGCGCTGGAAGCCATGCGCTCTTCTGCTCCTCTGAGCCGAAGGTGAAGATGGGATACATCACCAGCGCCGACTGCACGCTGACAAAGCTGCGCAGGCCGGAATCGCCCCGCTCCAGCTCCTGCATTACCAGGCCGTACTCCACATTCGACATGCCGGCGCAGCCGTACCCTTCGAGATTCGCACCGTAGAAGCCCATCTCGCCCATCACCGGAACGAGCTCGCGCGGAAAGCGGCCCTCGCGAAAGCAGTCTTCGATGATGGGGATGATATTGTCTTCAACAAAGTCGCGCGCGGTGCGGCGGACGAGCAGTTCGTTTTCTGTGAAGCTCCGATCGAGATGGAGAAAGTCGAACCCCTGAAACTTGAAGGCCATGGTCGTGCCCGCTTTTTTCCCGGATCACCGGAAAGATGAGCGTAGCAGCCTGTGGCCTTGTTTTTCAATCGCCCGCCTTGCCGCCGGGTCAACCGTTGCGAGGCATCGGCTTCTCGTGAATGATCATCCAATTGACGCCGAACTTGTCGCGGCACTGGGCGAAACGATGTGCGAAGAAGGTCTCCTCCATCTTCATGAAGACTTCGCCCCCAGCCGTGAGTGCCGCGTAAATGCGCTCTGCCTCGGCGCTGCTGTCGACTGAGAGCGTGAGATAGGCACTGCGCATGGGCTCGACTTTCGGCCCGTCGCTGGCCATCACCATGGAGTCGCCCAACATGAAACGCGCGTGCATCACCCCATTCGGGTCAAGGCCCGGCGGCAAATTCTGCGGCGCGCCCTGCGGACTCATTTGAGCAAACCTCGATATCACCAGAATCTTCGCGCCCAAGTGCTGCTCGTAGAAATGGAGCGCTTCCTCGCATTTACCGGGGAAGTTCAGATATGTACTCATCTTCATCGCTTCGAATTTCCTTTCGGGGAACTGGATTTAGGAGGTTTGGATGGGGGGTTGCACAGAGGAATCAGCGGCGTGGGATCCCGCTGCTGCCAGCGGCGATAGGTTTCGGCGAGCACGGCGGCGCGATTCTTTTCTATCTCGTCAATGGCCGCGCATGACGTGTCTGTTTTTTCATTGCGCGCGCCCCAAATCAGCATCTCCAACACAATCGGAGCCAAGGCAATGCCCTTTTCGGTCAGGCGGTAATGCGCGCTGCGGCCGTCTTCCGCTGCGGGCTCGCGGGTCAAAATGCCGCCGGCTTCGAGCTTGTGCAGCCGGTCAGTCAGAGTGTTGGTGGCAATCCTTTCGCCGGAATGCTGGAACTCGCGAAACGTGCGGTAGCCGTGCACCATCATATCGCGCACGACGAGCAGCGACCAGCGATCGCCCAGCAAGTCGAGAGACATGCTTACCGGGCATTCGGAGCGGTTTTTGGTATTGGATTTCATAACCACGCAGGCATCCTACAAAATTAACTTGCAAATTGCAACCTAATAATGGTACCGATAGAGTGGATGTTTGCGCAGGGCGCAGCGGGCTGCCTCCGCGCAAATAAATTCCTCCTTGTCAGGTGGGTCCCCATGAGCGCTCTTAGCGGCAATTCTCGCATTACGCCCTTTCTCTGGTTCGACAGCAACGCTGAGGAGGCGGTCGAGTTTTACTGCAGCATCTTCAAGAACTCGCGGCGCCTCAGCGAACTGCGCAACACCGGCGACGCGCCCGGCCCGAAGGGCGGAATTCTCACCATTTCGTTTGAGCTCGACGGACAGCGGTTCACGGCACTCAACGGAGGACCGCATCACCAGTTCACGGACGCGATCTCGTTCGTGGTCCGCTGCGATACGCAGGAGGAGATTGATTACTACTGGTCGCGGCTCACGGAAGGCGGCACAGAAGTGGCGTGTGGCTGGCTCCGAGACAAGTTCGGTATGAGCTGGCAGGTGACGCCTGCGAACATTGGCGAGCTTCTGAGGACTTCAAAAGCGATGCAGGCCATGATGAAGATGAGAAAGCTCGACATCGCCGAGCTGGAGCGCGCAGCGGAAAGCTGAATGCTGGACCTTTCTTTGTTCGCGCCGGCGCGTGCGCTCAACCACCTGTCACTGGCGTGCCAGTAAAAACCCACTTGGCTGTTGCTGCTTCGGGATGCAGCAACAGTGAATCCGCTGAAGTGTTCAGGGAATTGCGTAGCCGAGAAACACGGGTGCTGGATCCTCGCCTGCGCATCCGGGGTCAGTGCTCACGAAATGATCCTGGCCGCTTGAGCAGCGGTAAAGCGGAGTAAGCGATGGTCCGGCTTGCGGTTGCGCATACCCGTAGCCGTCGATGCCGAGCACTCGCGCGCCTTCGCAGGCGCTGTCTGTGGAGATGAAATAATCCATCGAGCCGTTTTTGCATCCGTAAAAAGCCAGCGTCGCGCCGAGCTGCGGGCTTTCATACAAATAGCCGAGCGTTGACTGGAACGCAAATTGGCCGTTAGGATCGATCCATCCCGTTGTCACTTCGTGCACAGATTTGTTGGCATAAGCATTCAACGGCAAGAAGGGCTGGTTTGGCGTCCATTCAACCGTCCCGATGTCCCAGTATTGCAGCGTCGCCGAGCCGGCTGCGCCACCCACGGAAGAGTTCCAGGCTGGCTTGGGATTGGAGATCGACGTGAACATCTCGATGGTTGGATACGGCCCGATGTTTAAATTCCCGTATTGGTCGCGCAGGAATCCGGCGATAAAGTTCGATTCGTTGCCTGTGGCATTCGTATCGAAAGAGTGAAGCTGCTCCCATGGGCTCGCGCCTGTGAGCAGGGAACCTGCAGGAATGCGATAGAGCGTAACGCCCAGCTGGCCGCGTTCCTGATAGTTCCCGGTACTTGCCGGGTTACGCACTTGCATGTTGAAGATGGCATACCAGTAATCCGAGATTGGATCGTAGGCGATGTCGCCCCAGGTTGGTGCGGAAGGGTTCGGGTTCATCCCATTGGTCGTCAGCGTACCGGCGATTTGAAAGTGCACGCCGTCGAGTGAAGTTGCCTCGATGTGTTGCGCACCATCCGGCTTGTGGATATCTTCGTAAAACAGCCAGATTCCCGATTTCTGGTCGGCGTTATAGGGCGCGGGCTGGCCAACGCCGTAGTAAGTTTGTGTCGGCGTCAAGATGACGGGCTGCGGATATTTCTTCCAGCTGATACCGTCGTTGGAGAATGCGACCCCGATGCTGTTGGCCACGCCCGCATGCGACGCCGTTCCCACGTAATACATCGCGTACAAGTACGTCTGGCCATCGCCAAGCGGATTGGCGAAAACACCGCCGACCACCTGCGGGTTGCACGCATATGCGGAGTCCCACGCGCCCGGGCTTTCGCCCAGGACCGCTGTTGGCGTTGAAGCCGTTCCCGTTCGAAGATCGATGGTGGCGTACTGAATCGTGTCGCTAATCTGCGATTGTTTGTTGGGATTCGATCCCTGCCCGCACCACCAAAACTGTTCTATGTTGCCGGATTGGATCACCGACGGCGAATAGTCGTCGAGCCCGAACCGGCCCATGACCGCGCCGGGCGGGATGCCAACGAAGTAAGCTTGGCAGCCAGCAAGGAGGGCGCTCACAATCCCACACATGACTGCAATCTTCTGCAATCGCCTGCGATTGGCCCCTGCCAGGCGAAAAACACCCGTCAAGTCGTTTCGATCGTAACCAGGCAACGAAAAAGTTCCTATCTATGAATTCCAGGAACGAAAGTGCGAGTCGTAGGCAGCCGCAATTTTCTTCAACGGTTTTCCTGGAGGATCCAATGCTCCTGCCCAATCCCTTGTGGGCTTAGACAAGGAACAACGTCGCGGCCCGAAAAAGGATGGGCTTCGCAAATAAAGGGGGAAAACTGAGGCGATGATACCAGAGATTCAAAATTCTGTCTCATTGTTTTTCGAGGCCACAAAGCGTGTCGGGCCGTAGGGTCGAATCTCGCTGGGACGCGCCGCGGACAAATGGGTGAACACCTTCTGCTCCTTCCATGCACCGCCTCTGCTATCCTGATTGGTTTACTTGAATCAGGGAGAGAGCCATGCCGGAGCACAGAGCGCGAAAGCATCATCAGGACCGGGTGGCGGAGGCGCTGCGGCTGGAGATCGGGATAATGATCGAAGGCGAGCTCTCCGACCCGCGCATCGACCTCTGCTACGTGAGCGAGGTTGCGCTGAACCCTGGTGGCAAGTCGGCGCGTGTCTACGTGGCCCTGGACAGCGCGGTGAAGGACATTGCCAAGGCCGAGGAGCAGACCATCGCCGGCCTTGAAGCTGCTAAAGGGTACATTCGCTATGAACTGAAGGAGCGGATGGGCGTGCGGCACGTTCCTGAGCTGACGTTTATCGCCGACCGGTCGGGCCGCTTCCAGTCGCGCATCGAGGAGCTGATGAACCGGTCTCGCAAAACCGCGGCGGGAAAGCGCGGTGAGCCGCAGCAGGGGGCCTCCGCTCCACCATTGCATGAATCGCTTGCAACAAAACACAGGGGTTAATGCGTTGGCATTTACGCCTGAGGAGACTTCTGCCCGTCCCCGATCATCCCTGGGCCGGGAGCAGGCTGCGGAGAAATCTGTTAGCCTTGACCCTATCGAAATGCCGCAATGTTTCCGCGTTTCAGCTGCGCGGAAGATATGCAGGCTTGGTCTGGCCCCCCATCCGTCCTGCCTGGAACCAAGGCTCTCGTCCTGCGCTTGAGCAGGCTGGCGCACGCTGCCTGGAGAACTGCCGGAGATGGAAAACCCCACGAAATCATTGGGTGCGGATTCGCCGGCACATCGACGCTGGCGCATCCCTCGCTGGGCCACGATCTGTGAGGCCACGGTCTTTCTCGCCTTTACCGTCTTTTTCCTTCTTTACGGCCTTACGCCGATACTAGGTGGCGATGGCCTGGGCCTGGTGGGCGCCGACGAGCCGCGCTATGCCCAGATCGCGCACGAGATGCTGGTCCGGTTCGACTCCGCACACACGCTCAAAGAGCGGCTGAGCGCCTGTGTGACTCCGTACCTCTACGGCCATCCCTGGCTGGAGAAGCCGGCCCTTTACTACTGGCGCGCGATGTTCCTGTTTCAGGACTTCGGTGTCCACGACTGGAGCGCGCGCCTGCCCTCGACCACATTCGCCTTCATCATGATCGGCCTTATCTACCTGCACATGCGGCGATTCCGTCCCGGCGGCCATCTGGATGCGGCACTGATTACGGTCGCCTGCGTCGGCATCATCGGCTTTGCCCGCGGCGCCTCCACCGATATGCAGATGGCCGCTCCGCTGGCCATCGGGCTGCTCGGCTGGTATGCGTGGTACGAAACCGGCTCCAAGTTCTGGCTCTACGACATCTACTTTTTTACCGGGCTGGCCACGCTGGCCAAGGGTCCGGTGGCGCCCTTTTTGGCCATTCTCATCATCTCCGCTTTTGCCTTTTTGCGCCGGGAGTGGAAGATCCTGCTACGCTCGCTGTGGTGGCCGGGGGTGGTTCTCTATTTTGCCATGGTGCTGCCCTGGTTCATTGCCGTGCAGCATCAGAATCCCACCTTCTTCCGCGAGTTCTTTTTCGAACACAACCTGGAACGGTTCGCGACCGACCGCTACCAGCACGATCAGCCATTCTGGTACTACCTGGCGGTGATGGTGCTGGCCTTGATGCCGTGGACCGTGATCGCGGTGCGCGCGCTGATCGACGGCATCCAGACCTCGGTGGCCGAGTGGCGGCTGCGCCGCTCCAGGGCGGGAAAGCCTTTGCCCACGCGCCCCGGCGACGCCTTTCCCGAATTTCTGGTGCTGTGGGCGCTGATTCCCGTCGTCTTCTTCTCCTTCTCTCAATCCAAGCTGCCTGGCTACATTCTCCCCGCCATTCCACCCATCACCATCCTTACCGGAGACTACCTTTTCCGCCGCCGACAGCAGGGGCTGAACCGATGGATTCTTTTTGGCCATGCGGCGGTATGCGGCACCATGACGATGGCCGCGCTGCTTTTGCCCTGGTTTGTGGTCCACGGCGCGGAGATGCCGCCTGCGCACGCGCTTGCAGCCGCTGTGCTGGCCGCTACGGGCGCCGGCCTGCTGATTCTGATTGTGACGAAGGGCTTTGGCGTGGCCCGGCTGCGGCTGGCTACCTGCGGCGTCATGGTGGTGCTGGTTCTGTTCCTTTACGGCGTGGGCCCATTCTTCGGCATTCCAGGGATTGCCGCAACCAAGCGCGTGATTCATCTGCTCGACCGCTCCTACTCCGCGCGGCCGCTTGCCGAACGGATTGCGCAACTGGCGCCTGCAAACGAGACCGTCGCGGTGTTTCGCGTGCGCCGCGATGTCGAGTATGGGCTCTCGTTTTATCGCAATGGCGAAGTGGCGAACTACGAGGCCGGCGGCGTGCCCAGCGAGCAGCACATACTTGTTGCGCGGTTGTACGGACGCCATGGCGTCGACCTTCACACGCAGGCCGACCTGGAAGAGTATCTTGAAGGCCGGCAATATGAGCAGCTCTTTAGTTGGCCGGAGCAGGGACTGGAAGTTTACATGGTGGGCAGCCAGTAACCCAGGCCTGAACTTGCGGCTGAATGCGGATTCGTGTCAAAGTGGCGAGGAATGCAGATAACGGGCGCTTCCATCGAAATTCTCGACCTGCGGCACTTCGCGGCCCCCGTGCTGCGTCCTGTGCTGGAGGCGGAGGGCGAGCTGTGGGAGCAGCGGCTGCACTGGGACTATCACGCCTCGGCGCGCCTGCTGATGCAGTATCTCGACAACCACATGCTGCCCGGCTACGCAGCTTTGAGGCCGGGCGCGTGACGGGCTACGTGTTCTGCGTCTACGAGGAGACCAAGGCCGTCATCGGCGATGTATTCGCTCTGCCCGCCACGCCCGACGGCGCAGGCGGAGGGTCCAGCTCCGGCCTACGCTACGGAAGAAGCGCTGCTCAAGCATCTTTTCGAACTGCTGCTCAACTCGCCGCACGTCGATCGCATCGAGTCGCAACTGCTTTTGCATGCATCCGGGTCCCATTCCGATGCCTTTCGCGCAGCGGGATTCCGAGATCTTTCGCAGGCTTTTCCTGGTGCAGGCTTTAGAGGGGCGATGGAACCCGCCCCATGCGGATTTACCCGGCAATCTGGAAATGCGCCCGTGGCGCGAGGCGGACCTGGCGCCGGCCTCGCGGCTCATCTGCGAAGCCTATCGCAGCCATCCCGACAGCCTGATCAACGACCAATACCGTTCGGTCCACGGCTCCATGCGCTTTCTCAACAATATCGTGCGCTACGCCGGCTGCGGCAGCTTTGCCCCGCAGGCGTCGTACGTGGTGGTGGAGCGCGCCAGCCGCGAACTGGCAGCGTTGGTGCTGGGCTCGCGCGTCAGCCCGCAAAGCGGGCATCTGACGCAGGTGTGCGTTCACCCGGCGTACCGGCGCCGCGGGCTGGCCCGCCTGCTGCTGGCGCAAGCCGCATTCAGCTTCATGCGGCTGGGCGCCACGGAAATCTCACTCACCGTGACGGAAGCCAACTCCGAAGCCATCGATCTGTATAAGGACGAAGGCTACCAGCGCGTGCACAGCTTCGATGCGGCGGTGTGGCAGCGGGAAGCGATCCTCTAAACGCGCTCATCGGACTTCGCGCCAACGTTCCTAATCAAGTAATGGCTCGCTGTTCCACGCCGCGGCTCACGGTATCGATGAGGGCGCGGCTGAATGCGGGAATGTCGTCGGGCTTGCGGCTGGTGATGAATTGACCGTCCAAAGCGACCTCCTTGTCGACCCAATTGGCGCCCGCGTTCACAAGGTCTGTCTTGATCGACGGCCACGAAGTGACCGTCCTTCCTTTCGCAGCGCCGACTTCCGCGAGCATCCATGGGCCGTGGCAGATCGCCGCTACGGGTTTGCCCGACGCCACAAACTTGCGCACAAAGTCCACGGCCTTCACATCCATGCGCAGATTGTCCGGGTTCATTACTCCCCCGGGCAGCAGCAGGGCGTCGAATTCCTCCGGCCTCACCTGTCCGAGCGTTTTGTCCACGTGCACGCTTTCGCCCCACTCTTGCTTATTCCATCCCTTGATCGATCCGTCCTTGAGTGAGATGAGGACGGTTGTGGCGCCAGCCTCATCCAGCGCCTTCCTGGGCTCCGTCAGTTCTGCCTGTTCAAAACCGTCTGTCGCGAGGATCGCAATCTTTTTTCCGTTGATAGTCGAGGCCATAAGTAAAAATCTCCTGAGCACTTATGACGCCGCTCCCGAGGCGCGGGTTGCCGCAGCCATCGCGGGCAAAAGTCCTGTCGCGCGCTGCATCGAAAACAGCAATAAAGCAATAAGTGGAGTGCCATCGATGAGAAGACGAGAATTCCTGTCTGTGACCACTGCTACCGCTGCCCTATTTTCAGCCCCTTCGTTTGCCCGCCCCCAGTCAGCGGATGCGCACCCGGGCGAGGATCTCATCACCCAGCCCGCTTCAAAGGCCGCAGCCGCGTACATTCCACGCGTCAGAGAGTCAGGTACGATGCGTGGCGAAATGCTTTATCGCGAGTTGGGCGCCACCGGTGTCCAAGTTTCAGTTATCGGCCTGGGTGGTTCGCACCTTGGTCAGCCCCAGGTAACCGAAGAAGAAACCATTCGTCTCATCCACGAAGGTCTCAATCGCGGAATCAATTTCCTCGACAACTGCTGGGATTACAATGAGGGCCGCAGTGAGGAACGTGTGGGCAAAGCGCTGGCGCAAAGCGGCTATAGGCAAAGAGCGTTTGTCATGACCAAGATCGATGGGAGAACAAGAGAGCTGGCTGCAAATCAGATCGACGATTCATTGCGCCGGCTCAAGGTCGATCACATCGATCTATTGCAGCACCACGAAGTGCTGCGCTATGACGATCCCGATCGCATCTTCGCCCAGGACGGCGCAATGGAGGCGGTTGTGACCGCGCAAAAAGCCGGAAAGATCCGATTCATCGGCTTCACCGGCCACAAAGACCCGCACATCCATCTCTACATGCTGGAAGTGGCCCGCCATCACGGATTTCATTTCGATACCGTGCAAATGCCAATCAACATCATGGACGCGCATTTTCGTAGCTTTGCGCAGCTTGTTGTGCCAGAGGCCTTGCGCCAGCGCATCGCCGTACTCGGGATGAAATGCTTCGGCAGCGGCGTGCTGATGAAGAGCCCCGTGATTACCAGCAGCGCCCTCAAGCCAGTCGATTGCCTGCACTATTCGCTCAATGTGCCCGTATCGGTACAGATTAACGGCATCAATTCACAAATGCTTTTGGATCAGGCTTTCGCCGCAGTCAAGTCCTTCCGGCCGATGGACGAGACTGAGGTGGCGGCTCTCATTTCCAAATCGGAGCCGGATGCCGTAGACGGCAAATACGAGCTGTTCAAGACCACCGCTCACTTCGACAGCACTGCGCGCCATCCTGACTGGCTCGGATGCGACGCCGAACCTGTGCAAGCGCTTGCGCCGCAACTACCGGGGTAAACGCATCTTTTCGCCGGGAGACTATTGGGTCTCACCCTGCGGTTACGCCTTCGCGCTCGTCAGCGCGCCCAAATCCGCGGCCAGCCGCTCTGTGCTGAAGGCCTCAATCAAGTCGCCTTCCTTCAGGTCGCTGAAGTTGGCGATGCCGATGCCGCACTCCATGCCGTTGGTCACTTCCCGCGCATCGTCCTTGAAACGCTTGAGTGAGCCGATCTTGCCCTTGAAGAGTTGCTCGCCGCCGCGCATCACCTTCACCTCTGCATCGCGGCGGATCACGCCGTCCTGCACTCGGCAGCCGGCGATGGTGCCCACCTTGGGAATGCGGAAAATGTTGAGCACCTCGGCGCGGCCCACGTAATTTTCCTTGAACGCAGGCTCGAGCAGGCCCATCATGGCCAACCGCATCTCGTCCTGCAACTCGTAGATGATGGAGTGCAGGCGGATTTCAACGTCCTCCTGCTGCGCCAGCTCGGCTGCCTTGCGCTCGGGGCGGACGTTGAAGCCGATGATGATGGCGTTGGACGCGGTCGCCAGCAGCACGTCGCTCTCCGTAATGGAGCCGACGCCGGAGTGGATGACCTTGACGCGCACCTTCTCTGTGGACATGCGGACCAGCGAGTCGGCCAGCACTTCCACCGATCCTGTTACGTCGCCCTTGATGATCAGAGCCAGATCCTTGACGCCGGACAGGCGAATCTGCTCGGCCAATCCCTCCAGTGACACGCGGGAACTCTTGGCGAGCTGGGCGTCCCGCTCCTTCATCTTGCGGTACTGGGCGATGCCCTTGGCCTTGTCGCGGTCCGCGACCACGAGGAAGGTGTCGCCGGAGTCGGGCATGGCTTCGAGGCCGAGGACTTCGACGGGCGTTGACGGGCCGGCTTCCTCGAGCGGACGTCCACGGTCGTCGAACATGGCGCGGACTTTGCCGAATGTGTTGCCGACAATATAGCTGTCGTTGAGGTGGAGGGTTCCGTCCTGCACCAGCACAGTGGCGACTGCGCCGCGGCCGCGGTCGAGCTTGGCTTCAAGGACGCTGCCGACGGCCTTGCGTCCGGGCGTGGCCTTGGGCGCCTTGATGTCGCTGACAAGGCAGATCATTTCGAGAAGCAGGTCGAGGTTTACGCGTTTCTTCGCGGAAACTTCAACGAACACCGTGCCTTCGCTGCCGGCGGCCCATTCTTCGGGGATAAGTCCACGGTCGGCGAGCTGCTTCTTCACGCGCTCAGGGTTGGCTTCGGGCTTGTCGATCTTATTGACGGCCACGATGATGGGAACTTCGGCCGCTTTTGCGTGATCGATGGCTTCAAGAGTCTGCGGCATAACACCGTCGTCGGCGGCCACCACGATGACCACAATGTCTGTGACCTTGGCGCCGCGGGCTCTCATGCGGGTGAAAGCTTCGTGGCCCGGCGTATCGAGGAAGACGATCTCGCGACCTGAAGCGGGCGAGCCTTCCTTGGCGAACTTCACCTTATAAGCGCCAATGTGTTGGGTGATGCCGCCTGCCTCGCCGGCGGCGACATCGGTTTCTCGGATGGCGTCCAGCAGCGAGGTCTTGCCGTGATCGACGTGGCCCATGACGGTGACCACGGGCGATCGCGGCACTTCGAGCTCGTCGGCGTTTTCAGCTTCAAGCACTTGCTCAATGGCCTGATTAGCGATCTCCTCCTCGTAGCTGATGACGTTGGCGGCAGCGCCGAACTTGGCGGCCATGTCCTTTACCATTTCGGCATCGAGAGACTGGTTGACAGTGACGAAGACGCCCCCCATGAGGAGCGTGGCGATCAAATCCTTTGCGCGGACCTCGAGTTTCTCGGCCAGGTCCTTGACGCTGATGCCCTCAGTGACTGTGATTTCGCGGGTGATGGGCAGAGGTTCGTTGCTCAATTGCATGCCGCTATAACGAGGCGGCGGCACAAAGCCCTTCATCGGGCCTTCTTTGGTCTTGGGGTACTGCTGCTGACCTCGGCCTCGGCCGCGTGAGGCGGCGCGCTGCGGGCGCGGAGCTTCACCAGTGGGCGGCGGCGCTCCGCCGGGTCCGGGACGTGCGCCGAAGCCAGGGCGAGCCGCCCCAAATCCGGGGCGAGCGCCAAAACCGGGCCGGGCGCCGGGAGCTCCGGGAGCACCGGCGCCTGCATAGCCAGCACGCGTAGGATGCTTGGGGCGAGGGCCGCCGGGGAATTGACCGGGAGCGGCAACGCCACCGGGCGTACGTTGCACAAAGCCGCCCGGACCGCTCGCCGGTCTGCGGTCGAAGATCGGCTTGCCACGCTGCAGTCCGGTTCCAGCGGCTGGTCCTGGTGGGGGTTGAGAGACGATGGTCGCTTTGTAGACCGGGCGCGGGCCGGTTTGCGGCATCACCATGCGGCGCGCAGGAGGCGCGGTCTGCGCGCGGCCCGGCCCGCGCTGCACGGCGGGAGTTGTGGACTCCGCCGCGGTGGCGGGAACCGAGGCCGGCGCCGTAACTTGAGGAGCCTGGTTTTCAGGAGGTGCAGCCGGCGCAGCAGGAGGTTGGACGACGGCAGCCGGCGGCGTCGGTTCGCTTACTGCGGGGGCTACGACAGCAGGCGGTTTGGCGGCCGGCTTTTCTTCGCGCACAATCGGGGCCGCGGGCGGTTTGACGACCACCGGCGCCGGGGGTGGCGCAACAACGACCACCGGTCGTGCCGTGGGAATGGTAACTGCGGGAGCCTTGGCAACCACGGCGCCGGCCGGAGGACGCGAAGCGATGGCAGGCGTAGCTGGGGCGGGGGCGGCAATAATGGGCGGCGCCGAGCGCGGCTGCGGAACGATCTTTCGCGGTGCCGGATGAGCGGGGATCGGAGCAGCTGCGACCGGAGTTGCTGCAGCCGGAGCCGCAGCGGGCGGGGGTGCGGCAGGCGCGACGGGCGCGGAAGGTTTGGCCGGCGGAGCCGCTGCCGGCTTCACCGGCAAGCGAGCGTGGCGCGCCTCTTCTTCCTCTTCTTTCTTCTTGGCCAGGATGGCCTTCATCACATCGCCGGGCTTGGAGATGTGCGAGAGGTCGATCTTGGGGACGATGGTTTGCCCGGCGTGGCGGGCTGCCGCAGCGCCTGCATGGGCCGCGGGTTTGGCGTCCTGCGCAAAGCGCGCACGAACCTTCTCCGCCTCGTCCAGTTCCAGTGAGCTGGAGTGCGTCTTGACGCCATCCACGCCGAGTTCCGGGAGAATATTGAGAATCGCCCGAGGCTTAACTTCCAACTCGCGCGCCAGATCGTTGATACGAACCTTGCTCATCCGCCTCTTTTCAAAAATGTGCTGCCAAACCGCCCTTAGTCGCTCATAGCTACCTCATGGCACTGGCCGCTCTTTGTCAATCCGTGATCGTTTGTAGGCCTTGGGTGACGCGGCGCATCTTACGCGCCGCCGTCTTTGGCCGCCTCTTCGTCGTTCGTGCCCAGTTCTTTTTCTTCCGCTTGAAGCTCCGGCAGCTCCACCTCGTCAGCCGGCGGAACATTTTCCACCGCTAGCTCGGCTGCGGTCAAGCTCTCTTGTTCAGCCAGGTCCTCAGCCAGGCTCTCGTTGAGATCGTTAGCGGAAGCAAGGCCTTCAGTTTCTGCCTTGGCTGCACGAACGCTCTCAGCCTCCTCAAGGACTTCGGCCGCGTTCTCAGCTTCGGCGGCTGAAGTATCCGCGGCGGCATCCGGCGTTGAAATCTCCGACGCGCCTTCCGAGATCTGGGCAGTGTCGGCAGCGGCTTCTCCAGCAGATAGTTCTGCGACATCGGCCGCCTGCGCCGCTTCAGCCCCTTCAAAACGGGCAAAGTAGTTGCGGACCGCAACGCTGATCTTTTCCAGCGTCTTTTCGCCGATTCCCGGGATCTCTTCGAGCTGTTCCGGCGTCATGTCGGCCAGACCCTCGACGGTCGTGATGCCTGCGGTCACCAGTTTCTGAATGATGGCATCGCCCAGTTCGGTCACCTGCTCGATGGGTGTGCTGGGAGCGCCGGCCAGCGCCTGCATCTGCTGCTCCACTTCCTGGCGCTTCTCTTCCTCGCTCTTGATGTCTATCTTCCAGCCGAGCAGCTTGGCCGCCAACCGCACGTTCTGGCCCTTCTTGCCGATCGCCAGCGACAGTTGCGTGTCGTCGACGATCACTTCAAGCTGCTTGTCGGTCAAATCTGTGATCGAGACACGGCTGACCTTCGCCGGCTGCAGCGCCTTTTCCGCGAATGTTGTGATCTCGTCTGAGAATTCAATGATGTCGATCTTTTCGCCGCGCAGCTCGCGGATGATCGACTGCACCCGCATGCCCTTCATGCCCACGCATGCGCCGACAGGGTCTACGTCCTTATCGCGGGACTGAACCGCAATCTTTGTGCGCTCGCCGGCTTCGCGCGCAATGGCGCGAATGACGACGGTGTTGTCGTAGATTTCGGGCACCTCGGACTGGAAGAGGTTTTGCACCAATTCAGGCGCGGCACGGCTCACGATCACCTGCGGCCCCTTGGCTGCGCGGTCTACCTTAAGCAGTACGACGCGCACGCGCTCGCCGATCGTGAACTGCTCCAGGCGCGACTGTTCGCGGCGTGGGCAGCGGGCTTCGGCCTTGCCCAGGTCGTAGATATAGTCCTGACCCTCGATGCGCTTCACAGTGGCGTTCAGGACTTCCTTTTCGCGGTGTGCGTACTCCTGGAAGACTGTGTCGCGCTCGGCCTCGCGCACCTTCTGAAAGATAATCTGCTTGGCCAGTTGCGCGGCGATGCGGCCGAGCGGGCTGGTGTCGCGATAGATGCGAATCTCACTGCCCACTTCCACGCCGGGCGCCATTTCGTTGGCCTCGGCGAGCGTGATCTGGTTGACCGGATCCTCAATTTGATCCTCGTCGGCGACCACTGTTTTGTAGATGTAGGCTGTAATCTCGCCGGTCTCCTTGTTCAGTTCCCCACGCATGTTTTCCTGGGTTTTGTAGTACTTGCGCGTGGCCAGAGCAATGGCCTCCTCGACGGCGCCGACAACGATGCCGGGGTCAATGCCTTTTTCCTGGCTCAGGAGCTCGATACTTTGATACAAAACGTTGGTGGCCATACGCTTACTCTCTTCTTTTTCTCGGCGCCTGATTCCGCGCCGCTCGGTGAAGTTTCTTTCCTTCCGTCGGTTTCGATGCAGGGACGAAGCAACCGGAAAATTGCCGTCTTCTGATCCCTTTTCCCTGGTTTTAAATCTCTGGAACCAGTTCTGCCTTCTCGATATTTTCGAACGCGATCTCGACCCTATCCACGCCGGCCTTGCGGCTTTTGCTGTTTTGCTTCAAGGCAGCAAGATCGAGCGTGATCGTTTCCCTGGGTGCCCCGGATCCGGAGTCCCCACGGACAGGCCCCGGTCCGTGGGGTGGAGGTCCCTCGCCTTTGGGGACCTGGGAGGGCATGCCCGCTTTCCCCAGCAACCTTCCCTGCCAGTGCCGGTTGTTGCGGATCGGCTCGAAGGTCTGCACCTTCACCAGGCAGCCCACAAACCGTTCGAAATCCGCGGCCCGAGTCAATTTCCGATCGAGCCCAGGAGAACTGGCTTCCAGCGTGTACGCCGCGCCGGGCACCAGGTCTTCCACGTCAAGCAAAACTCCAAAATCCCGGCTGAAAACGGCGCAATCTTCGTGCGTTACGCCGGAAAGCTGCTCGACCGCCAGCCTTCCCTCCCGGAGGCCCTTCGGGCCGTCTTCGTTTTGCGAGGCAGCCAGCGCGGCCTTAAGCTGCGCGCGGCCCTCTGCATCCTTCTCGAGATAAACGCGGAGGGTGCGTTCCTTTGCCGGGCCGATAAACTCGATTTCGACCACCTCGAGCCCGTGCGAGGTAGCCACCCTTTGTGCCGCCGATCGAATTTCGTCCAACTTGACCGCCATCGTTCCCAACACCCAACGGGTAAACGTCGCTCGCCGGAAATCCATTTCTTCACCCGCCGAGCATTCGCCACGGCGGACGCTAGCCAGGGGACTGATCCATCGGCTACCGCAGACTTCATGATGGGGCTAATATTCAACAGGTCCGGTGTGATTCTCCCGGCTGTTTGCCCCAAATAAAAAGTGGGCCATAAGCCCACTCATCTCTCCGCCAGCCGGTGCGCACACGGTAGGAACCTGGCGGACAAACGCGTCTGCATTATCAGAATACTGCGAAATGCATCGAAATTCAACTCGCCCCGCCGAGGGTGTCATAGCGCGTTGGAAATGTCCCATTGACGGAAGTCATGCCTTGCTGTGAACCACGTAGTTGATTGCGTTTTGAAGGGGGCCGTTTCCGGGGATGATCGCTGAAGACGCAATGGCAGCGGAACTGGTTCGTAGCGAGCCCGCACACAAGTTTAAGGCCATTTCTACGATCTATCCCTCGTGCCGGTGTTGAGCCACGCCCAGAGAGCCTGGGTAGGGCTCATCTTCTTCGAAGACAGTCTCCCGGTCCCGGTCCCAGTCCCGGTCCCGTCTCCTTCTCCAATGTCTCTCCATTCGATCTTCCCTGCCCGTTAGGAGACTGATTTGGTGCACGATGGCGGCAAGCAGCGCCCACGCCATCAGCAGAAGGCCGAGTGCGATCAACGCGACTCCGCCCAAAACAGCCGGGCCGGCGGTCGTCAGATCCATATGCAGCGTAGAACTTGAGAAGGGATAGGCGAGAATCATGCCGGTCGTCCCTTGGCAATACCCGACGATCAATGCCACACCGGTTGCCAGAGATGCCACGGCGACGATAAAAGGACGGTCGGGCGTCATAATATTCTCCTTTCAGAGCGGCCGCATCTATTTGCAAACTTTGTCACTTTGCAAACTCTGCCGCTCAGGGCGTACCGATACTCCTGCCGGCAGGCGCGGCATGATTCAAGAGATGCCTGAACCCGCGGAAAGGTTTGGGCCGGAAGAGCGCGAAATGCTTCTTCACCGGCACTATACTTCGCAACCATTACAATATAAGCGTGATCGAGCTGGTTCAGATCGAGCCCGTCCGCCGCGCGCCCGCTCCCAAGCCTGAGTGGCTGCGCGCCCGCGCTCCCGTGGGGGAAAACTACCACGACCTCAAGCGTCTCGCCCGTTCGCTCTCGCTGCACACCGTTTGCGAAAGCGCTCAGTGCCCCAACATCGGCGAGTGCTGGCACCATAAGACCGCTACGTTCATGATGCTCGGCAACCTCTGCACGCGCCGCTGCGGTTTTTGCGCCGTGCCCAAGGGCCGTCCCGCACCCATCGACTTCGACGAGCCTCGGAGGGTCGCGGAAGCAGTAGCGAAATTAGGGCTGCTCCACGCAGTGGTCACCAGCGTCAATCGCGACGACGACAACCTCGGTGGCGCCCGCGCCTTCGCTCTTGTCATCCAGGAAATCCGCCGCCAGGCTCCCGGTTGCCGCATTGAGGTTCTCATCCCCGACTTCCAGGGCAACCAGGATGCGATCCGCACCGTCGTTGACGCGCAGCCTGAAATCCTCAACCACAACACGGAATCCGTGCCGCGCCTCTATCGCGTCGTCCGCTCCGGAGCGCGCTACGAGCGCTCCCTTGAGCTGCTGCGCTACTCCAAAGAGCTGCGGCCTGCGGGGCTCACCAAATCCGGCGTCATGGTCGGGCTGGGCGAAGAAACGCACGAGCTGGTCGAGGTTTTTCGCGATCTCGCCTCCGCCGGTTGCGACATTCTCACCGTCGGCCAATATCTGCGCCCCTCGCGCGACCACCTGCCCATCGCGCGCCTCTACACGCCCGGCGAGTTTGCCGACCTTAAAACCGAAGCGCTCAAGATGGGCTTCCGCCACGTCGAATCCGGCCCGCTTGTCCGCTCCAGCTACCATGCCCACGAGCAAGCCGCTTCCGCCGGCCCCTCCGCCTCACCACAGCCCGGAACAACCTGTTGAGACTGGTAAACTATCCGTTGGCAAATCCGCTTGAGCGAGGACGATCACCAATGTCATCTTTCATGGCCGGCAATCCGGCTCTCAAAGACCTCTACAACGATCTCAAACGCCGCATGGATCAGTCGGTCGCCGACTTCCAGGCCACTCTGGCATCCACACGCACGGGCCGCGCCAGCGTCCACATGCTTGACCAGGTCAAGGTTGACTACTACGGCACGCCGACGCCCATCAATCAGCTCGCGCAGCTCTCCGCACCGGAGCCGCAGCTCATCGTTATCTCCCCCTACGACCCGACGATCCTCAAAGGTGTCGAAAAGGCCATCCAGGCCGCGGATCTGGGGTTTAATCCACTCTCGGACGGCAAAGTCATCCGCGTTCCTGTTCCTCCCATGACCGAGGAGCGCCGCCGAGATGTCTGCAAGCACCTGAACAAGGTTCTCGAGGAGCACCGGACGGCGGTGAGAAACGTCCGGCGCGACGGCAACGACGCCCTCAAGAAGCTCGCCAAGGATAAGAAGGTGAGCGAAGACGACGAGAAGCGCGCCCTCGAAGAAGTGCAGAAGATGACCGACGGCGAAATCCGCCGCATGGAAGAGCTCTCGCAGAAAAAGGAAGTCGAAGTGATGCAGGTTTGATTTTTTTTGAAATTTGCGGCTGGGGCGGTAAAGCGCTTCAAATCAAGCGAAATGTTGGTTTTGGCGGTGCCGCGGACCGGCCAAATGTTCGCTTGGAAGGTTGCACTTGCCCCCCAAACGTTCGCTTGAGAGGGTGCGATTCTTCGAGACAAATACCTAGAAATTTCCCTTTTAATTAGTAGTTAGAACCGAGAAAAGTTGCGAATAGAGCCGAGTGGCACCAAGTAATTTCTCGAAAGAGCGTCTAAACAGGGCTTTGCGGCCCTAAAATGCCCTTTTTGGGTCCATTTTTCGCATGTTTTCGCAGAGTTGCGCGTGTCTCAAGGGCTGGGCAGGCGTGTGAAGCCTCAATGTGCCAGGGTGGGACAGTCCGAAGGCCGGATCGGGAAACGGGAGCCTCTTTCGTCACCTTAACTTGCCTGTTTCCCACGCCGGCGATTCGCCGTGCGCTATAGACTCGGAATGAGCCATGAAGCAGTCCCTGCCCGAGTTCATCCGCTGCTGGAAAGACAGCGAGCTCACCGAGCGCGCGGGTTCGCAGTCGCGCTTTAACGACCTGTGCGACATTCTCGACGAGCCTCACCCCGCGCACGCCGATCCCAAGGGCGCCGAGTACACCTTCGAGAAGCACGTCAACAAGATCGGCGACGACAAAGGCTTCGCCGACGTGTGGAAGCGCGGCTTCTTCGGCTGGGAATACAAGGGGCCGCATAAGGATCTGAAGGCCGCTTACCAGCAACTGCTGAAATATCGCGAAGACCTGGAAAACCCGCCGCTGCTGGTGGTCTGCGATTTCAACCGCTTCGAAATCCATACCAACTTCACGCGCACTCCGCCGGTGGTGCACAGGTTCACGCTCGACGATCTCATCCTCACCACCCCCATAGCCGGCTCCGACCTGACGGCGCTCGAAATCCTGCGAGCGGTGTTCCAGGCCCCCGATAAGCTCAAGCCGGGCGCGCTCGAAGTGCGCGTGACGCAGAAGGCGGCCGAAGAGTTTACGAAGCTCAAGGACAACCTGCGCGCCCGGCACGCCGACAACGAGGCCGTTGCCCGCTTCATCATGCGGCTGCTCTTCTGCCTTTTCGCCGACAGCGTGGGGTTGCTTCCCGACAATCTGTTCCGCAAGACAATTCAGGCCGACCGGCAGGAGCCGAAGAAGTTCGCCCGCAAGCTCAAAAACCTCTTTGCCGCTATGGCCACGGGCGACCCCGAATTCGGATTTACCGCGATTCATCACTTCAACGGCGGCCTTTTTCGCCCCGACGACAGTGCCGTCTTCGACCTCACGCACGAAGACATGGGCATTCTGCGCAACGCCTCGCAACTGGACTGGGGCCGCGTGGAACCGGTTATCTTCGGCACGCTCTTCGAGCGCATACTGAACGAGGAAAAGCGCGCGCAGCTGGGCGCGCATTACACCAGCCGCGAAGACATCCTGCTCATCGTCGAGCCGGTGGTGATGGCCCCACTGCGCCGGCGCTGGGCCGAAGTCAAGGCCGGGGCCGAAGAGATCGCGGCTGCCATGGAGACGGCCACGAGCGGCACGCGCGCCAAGCTGCGCGCGCAACTCGAAGCCAGGCTGCTCGGCTGGATGGATGAGCTCGCCTCCGTCCGCATTCTCGACCCTGCCTGCGGCAGCGGAAACTTTCTCTATGTTGCGCTCAAACTTCTGCTCGACCTCTGGCGCGAGGCGCAGGTCTACTCCATCGAGCATCACCTTGCCTATCTGGCTTGCAAAGTTGGCCCGTCTCAACTTTATGGAATCGAGACCAACGTCTACGCGCACGAGATGGCGTCGGTGGTGGTGTGGATCGGCTACCTGCAATGGCGCAGGGACAGCGGAATGGGCGAGCCAGAGGAGCCGATCCTGCGCGTGCTCACTAATATCCAGCATCGCGACGCGATTATCGAGCTCGACGGCGAAGGCAAGCCCAGGCTGGACTCCGCCGGAGACCCCAGCGAGCCAGGCTGGCCCAAAGTAGATTTCATCGTCAGCAATCCGCCGTTTCTGGGCGGCAAGATGCTGCGGCGCAACCTGGGCGACGCCTATGTGGATGCTTTGCTCAAGCTTTATAGCGATCGCGTGCCCGCCGAGGCCGATCTGGTCACGTACTGGTTTGAAAAGGCGCGCGCGATGGTCGAGCGCAAGCAGGTGCGCGCCGTGGGATTGGTCGCCACGCAGGCCATTCGCGGCGGAGCCAATCGCGAGGTGCTCAAGCGCGTGGCCGAAACCGGCAACATCTTCATGGCGTGGAGCGACCGGCCATGGATCAACGAAGGCGCGGCGGTGCACATTTCCATTGTTGGGTTCGATGGGGGCGAAGAGCCGGGGCGCATGTTGAACGGCGCTGCCGTGGAAGCGATCCACGCCGATCTAACGTTTGGGGTCGATACGACTGTCGCCGCCAAATTGGCCGAGAACGCTAACCTCTGTTTCCGCGCCGACGAAAAAGGGGGACCGTTCGACATCGACGCGGACGAAGCGTCGAGAATGCTCTCGGCCCCGGTGAACGTCAACGGGCGGCCAAATTCAGATGTGCTCCGCAGGTGGGTCAACGCAGATGACATGACCGGCCGTTCGCGAGGTATGTGGATCATTGATTTCTACGGGAAAGAGGAATCCGAGGCGGCGAAATACGAAGCACCGTTCGAAAGGCTCAGGGAGCGCATCGATGAGGAACGAAGATTACCGGACGGAGAGAAGCGAATCGCAGCGCCGAGGGCGCGGTGGTGGCTGCACCGTCGGCCTGGTTCGGATATGCGCGCCGCCGTCGCAAAGCTCAGCAGATTTATCGCAACCACCGCGACCAGCAAGCACCGGCTCTTCGTTTGGCTAGGCCACAGCGTGCTGCCTGACCACCAGCTTTATATATTCGCCCGCGACGACGACTACTTCTTCGGCGTGCTGCACTCCCGCGCGCACGAGGTCTGGGGATTGCACATGGGAACACAACTCGAAGACAGACCTCGCTACACGCCCACTTCGACCTTCGAGACGTTTCCATTTCCCTGGCCGCCGGGCAATGAGCCCAAAGATTCGCCGCTGGTGAAGGCCATTGCCGAAGCCGCGCGGGAGCTTGTGAAGCAGCGCGACAACTGGCTCAATCCGCCCAACGCCGCGCCGGAGGAGTTGGCGAAGCTGACATTGACCAACCTCTACAACAAGCGGCCCAAGTGGCTGGAGAACGCGCACGCGAAGCTGGACAAAGCGGTGTTTGCCGCCTACGGCTGGCCGGCTGCGCTCACGGACGACGAAATCCTCGAGCGCCTTCTGGCTCTCAACCAGACGCGCGCGGCGGCAGCCGGAGAACAGACTGGCGCAATGGCTGTTTCGCAGCCGATTTGAAGAGGGTCGCTCAGCGGCTAAAGCCCGCGATTTTGCTGGCTGTTATGAAACTCGCGGAGTCCGACCATTTTTGGCGGGTTGAGACAGCAGTGGCTTTATAAAGCCCTCGCTCATTTTGCGCTGCTTGCGGCCCGGCTGAAGGCGTGCCCCTGTTACAAAACCCAGCTCCAGCAGAGTTTCGTAACAGCCTGATTTTGCTGGCCTTTTCGGCACGACTAAACAGGCTGCGGAAGACTCTTCATTTTGCTGGACGGTGTGCAACGGGCCTCCGGGCCTGAAGGCCGGAGAGTTTTTGCCTGGAAATTCAGGGGTCTGAACAGGCTGCGGAAAAAGTCCAAGATTTGGGTCTGACGCGAATAGGAACCGTCCCTCAGCGGCTCAAGCCGGGCCGGTTCATTCGACTTATCGGCACGGATAAATCCGTGCCCTTTCAAAGCGGCATTGGAGCCGAGTTTTTCCGCAGCCTGTGAAGGCCCCGGTTCCCTCCGGCGAATCTTTTTACCGCCTGCATGCGGGTTTTTCCGCAACCTGTAAAATCGTGCCCCTTCAAAGCGCCATTTTATGCAACCAGCTCCAGCGGTTGTGGCTGTGCTCTACACCAATTGAAGAACCGCTATAGCCAGGCATCGGCGGCGCCGGCCGGCGGTCGACGAGATACGTTGTTGGGTATTTCGCAGGTTGGCGCCGCTTCGCGACTTCGCGGGTTGGCGAGTTCGCGCGGTGTTTCTTCCTGGCAGGTGAGCTTCGATCCACATTCGGGGGCTTATGCGTCGCGGCGGCGCCGCTGGTGCGTGGAGGGAATTTGCAGGTCTTCGCGGTACTTGGCTACCGTGCGGCGCGTGAGGCGAATGCCCTGCGCGTTCAGCATGGCGGCGAGCTGGTCATCGGTGAGCGGATGCCTGGGGTCCTCTTCCTGGATGAGCTTGCGGACCTTGCGCTTGAGAACCAGCAGCGGCGTATCGGCGCCCTCGGGGCCATTTGAGCCTTCAGAGAAGAAGAAGCGCAGCTCGAGGACGCCCTGCGGCGTGTGCGCGTATTTGTTGGCCACGGCGCGGCTCACCGTGGAAGGGTGAACGCCGATCTCCTCGGCCACTTCCTTGATCATCATGGGCCTGAGCGCCTCGACGCCCTTGTCGAGAAAGTCCTGCTGGCGGCGCACAATCACATCGCAGGTGCGCAGAATGGTGCTTTTGCGCTGCGCGATATTGCGCATGAGCTGGAGCGCGGAGCGGAAGCGCTCCTTGACGTACTCCTTTACTTCTTTTTCGGTGTCACGTGAAACCAGCATGCGGCGGTAGCGCTGGCTGAGGCGCAGGCTGGGCAGGTCTTCCTCGTTCATGGAAACCACCCACTCGCCGCCGCGCTTGACAAAGTAGACGTCGGGCTCGATGAGACGCGTTTGCTCGCGGTTGTACATGCGGCCCGGGCGGGGGTCGAGGGTGCGGATGAATTCGATGGCCGCATGCGCCTGCTCGGGCGTGAGCTGCGCCGCGCGGGCCAGGTCTTTCACATCGCGCTTTTGCAGGAGGGGCAAATGACGGTCCACAATCAGCGCCGCCACTTCCATTGCGTGGCGCCGCTCCTCGATTTTGGCTTCGGCCTCGGCCTGGAAGCCGCGATGCGGGTTTCCGTCAGGACCCTCGTCCGGGGTCTTCAGCGGTCCGCCGTACAATTGGCCGAACTCGTGCTGCTGGGCGGTAATCTGAATGGCCAGGCACTGGCGCAGGTCGCGCGCGCCCACTCCGGCGGGATCGAGATGCTGCACCAGATCGATGCCGCGCCGAATGAGATCGAGCGCCGCGGCCAGGTCAGACGACTGGTCCGGGATGTGGCCGTTGCCGGCCGACGCGTCCTCGGGAGGAGCGCCGAATGCCGCGGCCAACTCTTCCTCGCTCGCCGCGAGATACCCGTCCTCGTCCAGATTGCCGATTACGAACTCGGCCGCATCGTGCAGGTCGCGATCGAGGCTCAGAGCTCCCAACTGCCACGCCAGGTGATCGGACAAAGTCGTGGGCTGGGAGAGAAAGTTTTCAAACGAGGGCTTTTCGCTATCTTCGTATTCCGGCTGCGTGCGATAGCCGGGGTCGAGATAATCCTGGAAGTACGAGCCGAAATCGATCTCGTTGAAAACATCCTTGGGCCCGGCGGCCGCTTCCTCGATGCCGCGGGCCGTATCCTCGGCGCTGCGCTCGAGCCGTTCTTCGCGGCCGGCCACCTGGTCCAGCATTGGAACCGTCTCGTCAATCTCCTCCAGGACGGGATTCTCCACCATCTCGGCATCGATCATCTCCTTCAATTCCAGCTTATTGAGGGCAAGAACGCTCACCATCTGCATCAGGCCCGGGGTAAGGACCTGGCGTTGCGCCACTTTCAAATTCAGTCTGGGCTGGAGCAGCGGCATAAATGGGGCTCGTTCACCTTTTGACCTAATGCGAGTCTAGTCTCGTAAGAAAAAGCTTAAGGTAGAAAAGGCGTGAATTCAAATCGCTCATCCCGGAATGGGCCTTGTCCCCATCCCGGACTCTCTATGTGGAATTTATAGCGCGGTTACGGGCTCTTGCGCCAGTGCGGGGAGGGAAGCGCAAAGCGGTTGAGCGTGGGCTCGATTACAACTGGTTGGGGTTCGTGCTATCCCAGGTCTCAGAGTCGAGATGTGGGGCACCCAGCATTGGTACAAAATCATGCGGTCAGAAACCTAGCCCATCGAGAAGCCCTCGCCCAGATAGACGCGGCGGACGTCGATGTCGTTGCCGAGTTCGTGCGGCGTTCCGGCGCGGAAGATTCGGCCTTCGGCAATGATGTAGGCGCGATCGGTTACGCTGAGCGTCTCGCGGACGTTGTGATCGGTGACCAGGATGCCGATGCCGGATGCCTTGAGGTCGAAGATGATTTTTTGCAGCTCGAGCACGGCAATGGGGTCGATGCCGCTGAAGGGCTCGTCGAGCAAAATAAAATTGGGCTGAATGCACAGCGCGCGGGCGATTTCGACGCGGCGGCGCTCGCCGCCTGAAAGGGCGTAGCCGCGCGTGGTGCGGATATGGCCCAGATTGAGCTGTTTGATGAGCTTCTCAGCGCGCACGCGGCGCTCACTATGGACGAGCGGCTGCACCTCGAGGACGGCGAGAATGTTTTCTTCCACGGTGAGCTTGCGGAAGACGGAAGGCTCCTGGGGAAGGTAGCTGATGCCGAAGTTGCGCGCCCGCAAGTACATGGGCAGGCGCGTGATGTCGGTCTGGTCGACCAGCACGCGCCCGGTTTCGGGCGCCACCAGTCCCACGATCATGTAGAAGCAGGTTGTTTTGCCGGCGCCGTTGGGGCCGAGCAAACCAACCACTTCGCCGCGAGAGATTTTCAGGTCGACGTTGCGGACGACCTGCCTTCGCTTATAGCTCTTGCCGATTCCCTCGGCAATCAGAGTTTCCATTCAGGTTTGGCTCTCTTCCGCCGCTACTTTTGGTGGGCGCGCGGTGCGGTTGTCTCGGTTATTGTCTCGCGCCCGCCGCCTTCGACACTGACGCTATCATCGCGGCTATGGAAAATCAAAACCTCGCCGCTTACGCTGCCCCGCTGGGGATCGGTGATGCCGGGCGGAGTTGAAGAGGTTCCGGTCAGCGCGTAGTCGCCGGTGGCGCCCGAGTACACCAATTGCTCTCCGGTTCCGCGCCGGCCCGCAGAGGCGAGGGTTACGCGGCCTGTGGCCGTCATGCGGTCGACCTGAGCTTGCCCGCCATTGCCGCTCGCAGGATTGGCCGCGGGCATCAGCCGCAGTTCTACTTGATTCGAGGTAGAGGTGGCCGTGCCCGTCTCCGCCACCACGGCGCCGAGCACGCCCGAGCGCATCACCGCTCTGCGATCGGGATCGGAATACCAAAGGCTGCCGCCGCGCACACGGATGACGGAGGGCGCGGCAGGCTTCGCGGCCGCGTTGCCTGCTCCATTTGGCCCAGATGATGGCGAGGACGCCCTGGCTGGCATCGCGCTCAATAGCACAGCCTTCACGGGGTCCGCGGGGTCCCGGGTGCTGGCGACGAGCGTCTGTCTCTGGCGGTCCAGCACAATCAACGGGGCGGAGACGGAGTTTGCCTGCTGCCACAGGCGCGCATGTCCGCGGAAAGTGGCGTCGCCGGTCGACTGGTCGAGTTGCGCCTCGTCGGCAATGACGTGGGCCGGCCCCTGCCCGCCGAGGGCCACGTTGCTTTGAACTCGCTTGCCGCCCGGTGCGTTCTCTGGCGCAGTGGGGCTCTGGCTGGTCCAGGTGGCCTTTACGTTGCCGTGAGCAAAGGCGTTTCCCGACTGCTCGGATACATCTACCTTGTCGGCGGTTAACTCGAGGCCTCCGTTCTCGACGCGCGGGTTGAGCGTGAGATGCAGCCACTCGCCCGCGCCCTCGAACACGGCTTTGCCCGCCCAGGCGCGCGTTGGGGTCTGCGGCTGCGCCCCGGCCTGTGACCCCAGCGACGAAGACCTGTCGCCGGGGGCCCCCATCTTTGACGCGGGTTGTTCAAAGAGCACCACGTGACCATCGAGCTCGGCCGACTGCACTTCGGAAAGGCCCGCTGCGCCATTGGTGCTTCTGCCGCTTTCGCCCCCACTCTCCGGTTCCCTTGTTCCCTGGTTCCCTTGTTCCCTGAACTCCGCCTGCATACGGTCGCCGCTTGCGGATTGCCGGGTTCCCGTGGCGGTGGTCTGTTCGATGCCTGCGTGGCCCACGCCAGTCATCGAGCGGAGGGCCGAATCCGGACCGAACACGCCAGTCACCTCATCGGCGGTCAACTTTGAGGGCGTTGCGGCTCCATTGGCGCGCCGGGTTTCGCTGGTGATGACCACGCCGCCGGCGCCGTGAATAGCCTCCGGCTCCGCTCGTCCCTGGCTCCGGCTGCGGAAGTCGAGGTCGGCCACCGGCGAGCGCCAGGTGCGGCTCAAGTGCAATTGAGAGGCCTGCGCGTTGGCCTGCAGGCTCGTTGCCTGGTTCGTTTCCGGGCGCGCCTCCTGACTATCGAAGACAACGCCGCGCTCCAGGTGCGCGTGGCGCAGTTTACCCTCGGCAGTGAACTCCAGTTCCACGGTGGGCGAGGTGCCATGCACGGTGCGGACGGCGTTCGCCGAGTCCATGGTTACGCCGCCCTCCATACGCCCGTGGCGCGGCTGGCTGTGCTCATCGAATTCCATCGATCCCACAGGCGCCGCCAAATGGCCGCCTGTCGCGGTGGCCAGCGTGAAACCGCCTGTCGCGTCAAGCCGATCGGCCGAGCCGTCGGTGCGGAACAGAAGCCTGGCCTCGGCCGCGCCCGCCTTTCCGCCCCGGTAGCTGGCCGTGGCCGAGCGCAGCAGGCAAAGCTGCGCCGTACGGTCAATCTCAGCGTGCGCGGCGTGGATCTCGACTGAATCGCGACCCCGGTAGGTCGTCAGTTCCACCGCCTGATCGAGCGTGAGGTAGCCGCTCTGCGAGTCGTACCGTGCGCCCACAGCGCTCCCGTATCCCTGCGCCATGGAAAAGTCCACGCGTTGCGCGGTCGTTACCATGCCGCTGCTGCGGTCGAAGGTCACTCCGCTGGTCTTCACGTGAATCTGGCCAGGGGCGTCGGCCGCGCCGGTGGCAGGGTTCTTGCCCTTGCTGCCCGCTGCCGCCGGACGCGTCAACAGCATGTCTACCGGTCCCTCCGCCGTGGCCACTCCGCTTTTCTGGTCATACTCGAACGTGTCGCCCACAATGCGGTCGATGTCTTTGCCGTCCTGGCCATAAAGCTCGATTTGAACGTCGTGCAGCAGAACGCGGTTGTCTTTGAGCTCGACTTCTTTCGAAGCGTGAATCTTGTATTGCGAGTGCGCGCCGAAGGCATGAACGAAGGTGTACCCGTTGGCTTCCTGCTGAATGTTGACGCCCAGCCGTTGCGGCAGATCGCGGCGATTGAGCAGGTTCTTCCATTTGCCCACCCACAGGAACGCTGCCAGCGCGGCCACGAGGAGCACGCCTGCAACCAGCACCAGAGTTCGGATTCGTTCAATGGTGAAGCGCACGCTAATGCATTTCTCCTTCTGCAGTGTCCCAGAACCACAAAACCCAAGTGGCAATTTCCTCAAGAAATTGCCACATCGCACGACGCGACAATGGCGATATCTGAAGGAGAAATGCCTTAGTTCCTCATTCCAAGCCGCGCGGCCAGCCGCTGCGCAAGGCTCTCGCCGAGTTCGCTCCACAACAGGCGCGCCGTCGCGCCGGAGGCTTTCTCGATTGCCGTTGTCAGCTCCACCAGTTGGCGGACGTTCTCTTCGACGTGGCGCGCGCCAGCGGCGTCAAGCTCGGCATCTTCTTCGAGAAACGGCGTATCGGGGCCGAAGTCCACGCGGATGTGCCCATCCTGGTCGTACGCGCCCTCGTCGAAGAGCGGCCCGAAGCCGGTGACGCGCACCAGACGCGGCTCGCGTACCCAGCGCGGATCTAAATTCGGCGCGGTTTCAAGCTCCCATAAGCTCCAGCCAATCTGGAATTCGTAGGCATAATCGTCGTGGAACAGCTCAAGCGCCTCTTCGACAGCCTGGCGCGGGTCGACGCCGCGAGCTGTTCCGGTTTCGGGGCCTTTGGCGGTCCGGCCCCAGACACGTTGGAAGACCGGAGCCTCGTTCCAACTCATCGGCCACACCGTAGCGGCGTACACCGTCGCTTCGCCGCCGTGCGCGGCAAAGGCGCCCAGCACCGCCGTCAGCTTGTCGGGGAGCGCCTCAAGGCGCAGATTCGGGTACCAAAGGCTCAGATAGAGCGTGTCGGACATCTCTACTAATTCTAGACGTTGAAGGGCTAGGTTCGACATTCAGCTCAAGGTGCGTTTGAACGCGTGAAAATGATGCGGAGCCGCCCGTGCCTGTCTTATACTTGGCGAGATTCAATCTTTCGGAGGCTTTGCGTTTATGGCGGCGGACACCTTCGTCCGGGTAACGGCGCACAAGCCGCTTCTTTGGCCTAGCAACTCTTGCACATGCTGCGGAGCAACGAGTCAGTCTCTCGCCACGCACCGGGAGGAAAGCCAACACTCATACATGGAGCCCGGCGCTTTCATGAAGTCGACCGGAGAGATTCAAATCCCGGTATGCGGCCGATGCAAGAGCCACATCGAGCACAGCGAAGATGCGACTCAAACCTATGCATGGATCGTGGTGGGATTCACTATGATTTCGCTTGCTGCAACCATCATTTGGGGCGGGAGCGCATGGGACGCGGTTGCTCGTAATGTCCCTTCGCTCGCGGACCTGAAAGAGCAGTCTCCTTTTTTCATCTTTGGACTATGGCTAGTTATTGAAATAGTGGTTGCCATTTTCTTAACACGATGGATGCTCCGAAGCGTTCGCCACGCAACAGCAAGCTGCAAAGCGAATGGATCGCCGGTGAAGATTCTCAGATGGGGTCCACATTTCCCCGGATGCCTCTGGAAGGCGCCAAAGTATCTTCCGCAGGCGGGCTATTTTGTCCTGTCTTTCGTGAACCGGGCAGCCTCTGACAGCTTTGTGGAGCAGTTCGTCAGCGCGAATTCGTTTGCTGGGAATCTGATTGAGGTCTCCGACCGGGCTGAGGACGCCAAGGCATGGCAGGAGGCTAAATTGCGATCCGCGGATTCGTTAATTTGAAACGCAAGCCGCCCCTCTTGGCCGAGTAATTGCAGCGCGTGATCGCAGGGATCTGAACCGTTGCTGAGAAAAGGATCCGGCCTCAGCTCGTCACGATTTCGCTGAAGTCGGCGATGGTGGAGACGCTGCGCAGGACTTCGTCGATGAGGCCGAGATTTGCGCCGCGAATCTTCTCGTCGGGATCGAGCACCATGACCTTGTCGAAGAAGACGTCGACCGTAGGCCGCAGCGTAGCGATGAGCGCGAGCGCCTCGCGGTAGGACCGCTGCTCGCGGAGCTTTGCGATTTTCGGCTCCATCTCTTTTGCCCGATGCCACAAGTCAATGGCTTCCAGCGCCAGTTCACCCAGCCTTGCCTGCGCAGGGTTGTAGCCCTTCTCTTCGGCCTGCCGCAAAATATTCTTGATGCGTTTGCACGCGGCAGAGATGGCCGCGAAATCTTCCGATCCGCGCACAGCGACGAGGGCCTCGGCGCGCGCCGTGGCATCGCGCACGTCGTCGGCGCCGGCGGCCAACACGGCATTGACCACGTCGTAAGCGAAGCCGCGCACATCTTTGAGATAAAAGTTCAGGCGCTCGCTGAAGAAGGCAACCACCTGATCCTTGTTCGCGCCCTCGACGCCGGAGGCGGCAAGCACATCGGCGAGCGAGAGCGGCAAGCTCGACTCGGCGAGGATCTTCACGATGGCGTTGGCCGCGCGACGCAAGGCGAACGGGTCTTTCGAGCCAGTGGGCGCGTTGCCGATGCCGAACATCGCGACGATTGTCTGAATGCGATCGGCGATGCCGAGTAATTGCCCTTCGACGGTTGCGGGGATTGCGTCCTCAATCGAGGCCGGCGTGTACTGGTCGTAAATGGCCCTGGCAACCGTCTCACCCAGCCCCTGCGCGCGTACGTAAAGTCCGCCGATGATGCCTTGCAGCTCAGTGAACTCCTTGACGAGTTCGGTGGTGAGATCGGTTTTGGCGAGCTCAACGGCCTTAAACAATGCCGATTCATCGAATGCCGCTCCTTCGGACTGGAGCTCCGCCGCGAGCGCGCCGGCTACGGCGAGGTTCTGCTCGGTCTTCCAGTAGTAGCTGCCGAGCTCTTTCTGGAACGTGACGTGTTTCAGGCTCTCGAAACGCTGGGCGAGCGGAATCTTCTGGTCGAAATCCCAGAAGAAGCGCGCGTCTTTGAAGCGGGCGCGCAGCACACGCGCATTGCCGTGGCGAATAATGGCCGCGCCTTCAGCATCCGCCTGCGTGTTCAGCACGGCAAGAAAATGCGGCGCCAATTTTCCGTTTGCATCTTCCACGGCGAAGTATTTCTGGTGGTCGCGCATCACGGTCACCAGAACCTCTTCGGGCAGGGCAAGATATTCAGGCTCAAAATCGCCGAGAATCACGCTGGGCCACTCGGTAAGGTGCGTGACTGTTTCGACCAGCGCTTCGTCCTCGCGCCAGCGCGCGCCGGGAACGGTGCGCGTTGCGGCGTCGAGGGCTTTGCGTACGATCTGCCTGCGCTCGGCCACGTCGACAATAACGTGAGCCGCACGCAGCGCATCAGCATAACTCTTCGCCAAAGGCAGCGGCACGGATTGCTCGCCGTGCAGCACGCGATGGCCGCGGCTCGCGTTGCCCGCGGCGATGCCGGCGATTTCGAGCGGGACAATTTCCGCGTCAATGAGCGCCACAACCCAGCGCACCGGCCGCACGAAGCGTTCCGGTTTGCCGGCGCGCCAGTACATGTTCTTGGCCCAGTAGATCGCGAGAGTTTCTTTGGGGAGTTCGGTGGCCAAAATCTCGGCTGCCGCGCGGCCCGGCCGCTTGACGGTTGCGCCCGCGTACTCGCCTTTGGGAGTTTCCACTTTTTTCAAATCGGCAATGGCTACGGCGGCCTTTTTCGCAAAGGCCTGTGCTGCGGGGGTGGGCTCGCCGTCTTTGAACGCAACCTTCCACGAGGGGCCGGTCAAGTGTTCTTCGGTATCGGCCTGTTTCGCGAGCACGCCTTCGGCCAGCACGGCCAGACGGCGAGGAGTGGAATAGGTGGTGAGCTTGCCGCCATCGGAGAGTAGACGCTCGCGGGTGAGTAGGTCGTTGACCCGCTTGCCCAGCTCAGCCTCGGCCCCGGCAAGCATGCGGGCGGGAACTTCTTCCAGCCCGATTTCTAATAAGAAGTTTGCCATCTTGTTATTGGTCTTTCACCGCTGATTTGTGCGTTGGGTCATTAGCGGGACCCGTAACTTTGCCAAACCGATCGATTGCCACCCAAGCACCACCCGCGAAACGGTGGTGCTCTCCAGTAGTTTCGACGGAACAGTCTTTGCAAGCTAGCCATTGGCCATCTTCGAACTCAAGAATCCCGTCGTATTCCAACGGCACGACAAGCCTCCCGTTCGCATCCGCAAGCCCCCATTTCTTATCCTGCTCAATGCGAACCAAACCCTCATGGAACGGGCTCGGGCCATTGTCGAAGGTCGCTACGTGCGTCACTAAAATCTTGCCACTCCGATCAAAGTAAGACCATCCGGTTTGCAACCCCGTCCACGCAACTTCGCTTTCACCGACGTGAGTCCATCGACCTTCTCCCAAAGGCTCTACCAATTTCTTAGCGATGAAAAGCTCATCACCTTTCTTCTCAATGGCGCAAGAGGGCAGATTCCAGATCCCCAGGTCGACTCTGCAATGACCGATCCGAATCACTTGCGCGTGCAAGCTCAGGGACAGCGGGACCAGAACCGCGAATCCTGTTACCACTCCGATTTGCTTGCGCATACCGCAACTCCCCAAAAAGCAGCTATGCCAGCATCTGCTGTTGCGCGTAAGCCTTCGCCACACCCACCGCCAGATTGCGGATTCTCCCAATCACGCCGACGCGCTCAGTAACGCTGATTGCGCCGCGCGCGTCGAGAAGATTAAAGAGGTTCGAGCACTTGAGCGCCAGTTCGTATGTGGCCAGCAGCGGAAAGCGGCGCTTCTCCACTGGGCTTGCCGATTCGCTCGCCATCAGCGTGCCGGCCTGGTTGAGCAGCGCCTGCGCTTCGGCTTCATAGGAGTTGAAGTGCTCCCACAGCCTGGGCACGTCGGCGCACTCGAAGTTGTAAACGGAGAACTGCAGCTCCTCGGCCAGGCGCACATCGCCATAAGTCATTGCCGCGCCCGTTTCCGGATCGCGCGCCCACACGATGTCGTAGATCGAGTCCACATCCTGCAGGAACTGCGCGATGCGCTCCATGCCGTACGTGAGCTCGGCGCAGATGGGGTCGAGATCGAGCCCGCCGCACTGTTGGAAATAGGTGAACTGCGTAATTTCGAGGCCGTCGAGCATGACCTGCCAGCCCACGCCCCACGCGCCGCCTGCGGGCCATTCCCAGTTGTCCTCTTCGAACTTGAGGTCGTGGTGCTTGAGGTCGATGCCCATGGCCTCCAGCGACTCCAAATACAGTTCCTGCACGTTCACCGGCGGCGGCTTGAGGATGAGCTGGAACTGCGTGTGCTTGAAGAGCCGGTTGGGATTTTCACCGTAGCGGCCGTCGGCGGGCCGTCGCGAGGGTTGCGCGTAGCCGACTTTGTAGGGCTTGGGGCCGAGCACGCGCAGAAAGGTCTCCGGCGCCATGGTGCCCGCGCCGACTTCGACGTCGTATGGCTGCTGGAGGACGCAGCCGCGCTCGGCCCAGAAGCCCTGCAAACGGAAGAGCAGGTCCTGGAAAGTGAGCGAGGTGGGTTTTACATGCGGTGCGGACTGGGCTGCGGACACAGGCAATTCTCTTTCATCGGAACTAAAGAACGATTTTAGCAGTTGGGGCATTTCTTTATGAGTCTTCGCGCTGCTTGGGAACAATTTATGTTTATTCGGTGTCCAACATCGGTATGAACCCCAACCGGTTGCTGGAGCTTGTGGCCGCACCGCTGGCGTGCCTCTTCCTGATTCTGGTGCTATGCGTCTTTGCGGTTCAGCGGCCGGTCTCGACAGGGCTTCCTATTTCAACGATGCGGACTCGCGGTCAGCCGTTGGGCAACTGCGAATTCAATGGGTTCACAATTTACCTGCGCGCGGATGGAAAGCTCGCTGGCGGCTCAAGAGAAGATGTGGTTTCGCGCGAGGTGATGCTCGCACGAGTCAAAGAAGCGCGAGACAACGTTCAAGAATGACGCTATCTACGTCATTGCAGATCCTGAAGTCTCTTATAGCGACGTTGTTTCATTGATTGCCGACATCCGTAAGGTTGCCGCGTCGGATCACGTAGCTCTCGTCACAAGCGCAGGGCAGGTGGAGGGTACCGAGGCCCCTGGGGTCCCATTAGGGCCATACGCAGATAGATGCCAATATGAATGGCCCGTGGTTGAGGGCCAACCAAGCAGGTCGGCGAGGGAAGCAACTCCGCTGCCAGGAGGCCCCATCTCTGTTTGGACAGCGATTCGAGGCCAGAAGAACCAACCCTGAATCCGCGATCTTCACCCCAACGGCCCAGCCTTGCCGGCGCTTCCACATTCACGGCCAATCCTGCGCGCCGTGGAAGATTCTCGCGATTTCAATTACTTCTTCCCTGACTCGATAAACGGCAATATAGGGAAGGGGCGCAAACACCAACTCGCGCCAGCCGCTCATACGGCTGCTTACGCGCCCTAAGCCGGGAACATTCCTGAGCTGTGCGATGCCGTTGTAGATGGTTGCCGCGACGCGTTTGGCGGCTTCCGGATGATCGCGTTCAATCCAAGTGCAGATGCGTTCCAGGTCTTCGGCGGCGGGGATCGACCACCGAATCTCCATCATGGCTTGAGGAAGAGCCGCAGACGGTCGCCGACCTGCTCGTGGGTCAGCAATTCGCCGCGCGCCAAAGCGGCTTCACCGCGTTGGACGGCCTCGACAAAGCGATCTTCCTCCTGAAAGTAGCGCGTGACCACATCGCGCACTGCCTCATCGGGGCTGAGGCATTGCCGTGCCGCGCGCTCAGCGAGCCGGGCTTCAATATCGGGGGTGAACTGTACTTCCATGGAAACAGTGTAGGAGCAAATGAAATGAAGAGCAATCCGGCTTAAGCCTGTTTTTCTCGCAGGCGGACTTTGCGATCTGGCGCCGGGAGCCGCACCACGCCGGACTTCTTCTTCCCCAGCGAACTATGAACCATGTACGCGGAGCGCGTGAGCCGCGCGGCGCGGGCGCGGCTATCGATTTCCGAAAGCTGGTTTTCGCGCGCCGTAATGTTGATGCGGACCGTCCTCTCAGGCTCAGCAGCCTCCACCAAAAACGCAACCGCGCCCTTCATCGCAGGATCGCGGCGGAGTTCATCGAGAGTCGAAGGCCTGGGCAGGCGCTCTCCGTTCTTGTCTCATCCCTGCAATGTGGAGCGAAAGGGCTTCGGCGGCCATGCGGCGCGCTTCTTCGAGCCTCGTTCCCGCCGTAATGCAACCGGGAAAATCGGGAAAACTTACGCCGTAATCCGACTTCTTGTCCTTGTGAAGATACGCAATATATTCCATGTGCCCCCTTACTTGCCGAGCTTCAAACGCGCTTGTTTCTTAATGAAGCGAAGACTGCATCCACACCGGACAAGCGCGGGTTCACCCGCCGAGTCGCGCCAGCGCCTCCGCGGTACGCAGCTTGCGCTCCAGATGCCGCTCCAGCGTTTGCAGCGTGAAGCGGCGCAGGTCCTGGGCACGGCGGCGCGGCCAGGGCTCGGTGGTGAAGGCCGATGCGGGCGCGCGCAGCATGCGTTGCGCCAGTTGCCAAGAGTCGGCCGAGAGCGTGCTGGCGCTACCGTTGCGATGAAGGGCACAAACCAGCCCGTCGGCGTAGCTCGAGAACGAAACCTCTTCCGCATGCAATGGCTCGCCGCAGACGATGCAGCGGCCGATGTCGGGCAGGAGACCCATGAGGCGCGTCATCCAGAGCGAAAAATAGGTGAGCGGCATCCAGGGTCCGGCGGATGGGGGTCCGGAAAAATGGGGCTGGACGATTTTTGACGGCGCGCGATCGGACTCGCCGAGTTCCGGCGGCGGGGCGGCGTGGGTTTGGACAGCATGGGTATGCTCGAGCACGGAAACCAGGAGGCGGAAGACCGTTTCCTGCGCATCGTGCTCGGGCAGCGCCTCGTCAATGACTTCGGCGAAGAAGCTGAGCACGGCCATGCGGGCGTGGTCCACCGGCGCCGAGAGCGGCGAGCGAAGAATCTCCAACTGGTCGAGCCGGACGAGCTCCTGGCGCGGGCGCTCGGCGAACCATGCGCGGGCAAGGGTCATGGGCTCCAGCGCGCCGCCAAAGCGTTTGCGGCTCTTGAGCGCCGCTTTGGCTACGCCCTTCACGCGGCCGTAATCGCGCGTGAAAAAGCTCACGATCAGGTCGGCCTCGCTCAAGGGCCAGGTGCGCAGAACCACGGCTTCTGAGGTGAGGACAGGCATGGGGATATTATTAACCTCGCTCCCGGTAAAATTCACCGTTCTCACTGAATTGGATGGAGTTAGATTCTGGTAAGGATTGTTATATCCATGTAAGGTATAATTAGTATCAGTAAGGAATATTATAAATAAGTATGTGTATTGTAAATGAGGTAATCCATTCAGGAATAAAGTAAGGTATAATTAAATCTGTAAGGAGGGTCGATGCCGACAGCTACTGTCACGTCGAAAGGGCAGATCACCATTCCGGCTGAAGTGCGCAAGGCACTCCGGTTAGAACCGGGGACCAAGATTCAGTTCTTTGCGGGCGAGAACGGCGAGTACATATTCCGGCCTCGGACCGGCTCGATTTGGGACCTGCGTGGCTGCCTCGCCGGTTTCGACGTCCCCAAAACGGACGAGGAGATGAACGAGATCCTCCACCAACGCGCATTCGATTTGGATGAGGCAACCAAGAGCGGACGACGCGATGTTTCAGATGAAGAGGTCGCGTGATTGGTCTGGATACAAACGTTCTTCTGCGCTTCGTTGCCCAGGATGATGAGCAACAGAGTCCGCTGGCTGATGCGACGATCGCTTCTCTGACGAAACAAAATCCTGGTTGGATTGCGGTGGCCACGGTTCTGGAATTCGTATGGGCGATGAGCAAATCGATGCGCGTTCCAAAGCCTGTGGTTTGCAATGCGCTCGATGGCATGCTCACACTGGACACGATCGTGGTGGAGCAAGAGGCAATCGTGAGCTCAGCAGTCCAGCAGTATCGTTCGACTCGAGCCGATTTCGCCGATTGCCTGATCGCGGCATCGGCACGAGCAGCAGGATGCAGCAAGACAGTCACGTTCGATCGGATTGCGGCTCGAGATACGGGAATGGAACTGATCGCCTAACCTTCGGCTGGAGCTTTCGCCTTCGGCTGGAGCTTTCCGATGCCGTTACACAACGATCCCCAAAGTCGCCAACCCAGACACAAACGCGCGTCCGGCTTGAGGCAGGACGCGCGTGGATAGGGATCGGGTGTGGCCGGAGCAGGGTTTCTTGTTAGCGGCCGAAGTGCTTGGCGTTCTTCTCGGTAAAGTGGGCCCACTTCTCCGGCAGGTCGTCCTGCGCGAAGATGGCAGAAACCGGGCAGACCGGGACGCAGGCGCCGCAGTCGATGCACTCGACAGGGTCGATGAACAACTGATCGACCTCGCCGTGACCGTCTTCATCTTTCTTGGGGTGGATGCAATCGACGGGACAGGCGTCTACACAGGCGGTGTCCTTGGTGCCGATACAGGGTTCTGCAATGACGTATGCCATTTCTGCTCTCTCCGGGGACTTTCGGCGGCATCAGAAATGCGGGCCGCACTGGACTGCACGACGCTGATAGTAGCATACGGCCCGAAAGGCAGGGAACCCGAGACCAGGGAACAGGGATCAGGGATCAGGAACAAGGGAAATAAGCAGACAGGGATGATCGGGAGGCGGGGACGACTTTGAGCCTCTTTATTTGTTCCCTTGTTCCCTTGCGCCCTGTTTTGCGGCGCGGGCCTGGGCAAACTCTCTGGGCGTGGGGATGGGCTTGAGATCGCGGCCGGCGAACATATCGCTGAAAAATCCGATAAGCTCCTGGTGGATCAATCCGTTTGAGGCCAGGACCTCGTCGCTATTGAGGCGGAAATGCGAGCCTGCGAAGTCTGTCACGCGCCCACCCGCTTCCTCGACCAGCAAGATGCCCGCGGCCGTGTCCCAGGGATTGAGCTTGAACTCCCAAAACCCGTCCGTGCGGCCGCAGGCCACATACGCCAGATCGAGCGCGGCCGAGCCTGCCCGCCGCACACCGTGCGAACGCAATGTGAACTCCTGATAAAAGTGAATGTTGGGACTCGAGTGGCGCTTGCGGCTGGGAAAGCCGGTGGCGAGCAACGACTCAGCCAAATGCCCGATGCGGGAGACTTTTATCGGCCTGCCATTGAGCGTGGCGCCGCGCCCGCGCTCGGCGGTAAACAACTCGTCGCGCATGGGATCGTAGATGATCGCAGCCGTCAGGGTTCCGTCGTCTTCGGGTTTCAGGCCCGAGGGGCGATGTTCGAGCCCCAATGAAACGCAAAACTGCGGGAACCCGTGGGCGAAGTTGGTGGTTCCGTCCAGCGGGTCAACGTACCAGCGGAACTCGCCCTGCATCCGGTCTCGCGTGCCTTCTTCGCCGTAGATTCCATGTTGGGGAAAGGTCTCGCCGAGGCGGGTGCGGATGAGTTTCTCTACCGAGCGGTCGGCTACGGTTACAAGGTCCACGTCGCCCTTGTACTCGGTCTCCACGCCCTGGGCGAAGTATTCGCGCAGGCGCGCGCCGGCCTCGCGCGCAATCTCAGCGGCCCTGGGAACGTAAACGAGATCGGTCGCGAGCTCAGTTTGTGACTGACCGCTCACATTCCCGCCTCGTTCGGACCCGGCGCCTCGACGGTTTCATAGCGCGTGACACGGCGCCGGCCCGCTTCGCTGATGGTGCGGATCTGGTTCTTGTAGATGAAGAGATTCGGCTGGCCCTCGCGGGTAAGGCGCAGCATGGCGTCATCAAAGTACTCGATCCAGCCGCGCACCGTCTCGCCGTCGCGCAGCTTGATGGAAACAGTTACCTGGCGCTCGCTGAGAGAGCGCAGATAGAGGGCCTCCTGGCCGGTTTCGCCCGGCGGAGGCGTTTTGGAGCGGCGGCGCGACGAGAGGGGAGAGGTCATAGTGCCATTTTAGATGCTAAGCGCGGCGGCGAAGGCGGCTGCACAGAAAAATGGATGACTGGTTTGTCCGTGCCCGCGCCCTGCAGGCACTGAAGCTCTCGGTGAGTGTGCAACGGCGCGAGGTCCGTTCTGGCTGCGGCAGTGCGGCGAGTCGGCTTAGTAGCCGGTTTTGTTGCGGGCGATGGACTGGCCGGGCGCTACCCTCGAATCAGGCCTCTGCCGCATCCAGTTCCCTGAAAAGCTGTTCGAGATCGAGATGGATGGGTGAGCCCCCGACGGCGAAACGGCTGGTGCGCATCCAGTTGCCGTCAGAACAGTCCCAGCCCATGCGCTGGAGCGGATCGACGACCCAGATGTGCGGAACTTGAAAACGCCGGTAGTCCTCGACCTTCTCCTGCACTTTGGAATGGCGATCTTCCGGGGATAATACTTCAACCACAATGAGCTGCGGATGGCTGAATACCGGCTCAATGGGAACCGTGCGCGCCCAGACACTCACATCCGGAATCCGCACCGTGTCCGAGTTGAGCCGCGTTCTCTGCTCCTGAATGGTGCGCGTTTGCCATTCTTTGTCGTGCCGCCGGAACCAATCCAGAATTGCCCATTGCATCAAGTTGTGTTCGTATTCGCCCACGCTTCGTCCCTCGATCTCACCGCGCACGAACTCCGCATCCGGCTCGTAAGAAGTCATCAAGTATTGTTCAATCGGAATGCGGGTTGCGGTTGCCATCGTGTGACCCTTTGCCTAAGAGTTTACTCTTCCTCCTAATTGTCTGAAGCATGATGCTGAGAAATGGGCGAGTCGGCGTAGTAGCCGGCTTTGTTGCGGATATTGAACTCGTCGGCGGCGGCGCGGGGGATGGTGATGGTGATGCGATGAAAGTCAGCGCCGGGGACCTGATGGTGTGGGTAGTAGCCGATGAGGTACTGGGTGCGCAGATCGTCGCTCACCCTGGCGAAGGCTTTGTCGAGGCCGCCTTCGCTCACGTAGAAGTGCTTGCCGCCGGTCTGTTCGGCCAGAGTGATGAGCGCGTGTTCGCCACCAGTGTCGCGTCCGGCGCTGGCCTCGATAGGCACGTCGATGAGCGAGTAGATCATGACCTCGTTGCGCAGGGCAGCCTCGAGTGCCTCTGCGTAGGTGGAGCTTTTGGCGGTATCGTCGCCGTCGGAGACGATTACCAGTACTTTGCGCCCCTCTTTTCTGCCCAGGCCCTCTGAGCCCTGGCAGATAGCGTCGTAAAGCGCGGTTGCCCAATCGCCCTTCAAGTCGCCCAGGCCACGGTCGATGACAGACAGTTTGTTGGTGAAGGGCGTGAGCTCGCGTACGGTAGTGGCAAACTGGAGCACGCTCATCTGGTCCTGCTGGCGGAGAATGGCATGGGCGAAGCGCCGCGCCGCGGCTGCCTCTTCGCTCATATCCTTGTGCACGCTGCCCGATGTGTCGATGGCGAGGGTGAGATTCAGCGGGATTTCCGATTGCTTCTCGAAGATTGAGATTTGCTGCGGGCGGCCATCCTCGAAGACGGCAAAGTCGTCGCGCGTGAGCCCGCCCACAATGGCGCCGTTCTGGTCCGTGACGTTGACGAAGATGTTGACTAGCCTTACGTCCACATGGATGGTGGTGGTTTCCTGGGCGGGGAAGGTGAGAGGCGTTAGAGTCAGCAACGCGCCAAGGCCGGCGCGCAGGCAGAGGCTGAGAAAACTGCGAAAGACATATTTGTGACCGGGTGATTTCGCGCGTTTGGGGTTCGTGTTTTCCCCCATCTCAGAATCGGGTTGTGGGGCACCCTTCGTAGGGTTGAAGTTCGTGCTTTCCCACCCTGGGCGCGAGGACGAAAACGCGCCCAGGATGGGGCACCCGGGATTGGTGCAAGAACAAGCTGAGAGAAGGCTACGCTTCATCCGGAGCCCTCCGCGGTGTCACCGTCTGATCCTCCGAGGGCCAATGATTCGGGGAACGGGTCGCCGGGCGCCCACACGGCGCCATCCTCAAAGGTTTCCTTCTTCCAGATGGGGACCGTGTGCTTGATGGTGTCAATGAGCCAGCGGCAGGCCTCAAAGGCCGCGGAGCGATGGGCCGAGGCCACCACAATCAAGATGCTGGTTTCGCCGATCTCGAGGCGGCCGAGGCGATGGACGATTGTGACGTGGCGGACAGTGAAGCGGCCGCGGGCCTGAATGGCCAACTGCCGCATCTGGCGGACTGCCATTTCTTCATAGGCCTCGTAGTCCAGATGGAGGGTGCGGCGTCCGCGCGAGTGGTTGCGCACAATGCCGTCGAAGACCACCACCGCGCCGTCCTCGGCGTGCTTGGCCGCGGCGATTAGCTTTTCCGCATCGATGGGTTCGCGGGTCAGTGCGGTGACAACAGTTTGTTCTTCCCCGCTTTGGTCTTGAGCGTCCGCCGCGGGCGTAGCGCCGCCCGAGACCGGAGGCAGCAACCCGACCTCATCGCCATTGTGCAGAATGTGCGCGGCCCGGGCGTACTCGGCGTTGACGCTGACCGCGATGCCGCGCAGGCCATTGGCCGGCGCGTGGGAGGGTAGCGTGGCGCGCAGCCGCTCGAGCAGATCTGCCACGGAAGCGCCATCCGGCAACTCGACCGTGGCGGCTGAGGAGCCCAACCAGTCTTTCAATAACCCAAATGGGACGACTTGCACACGCATCATTCGAAAAGAATACTGCCTGCAGGTTAGACGCTGCAGGCTTGGTTCGGGGCAGGGCCGCGATGGGCGGGACGAGATCAGACGAGGCGGTAGAGGAAACCGGTGGGCGTTCCCCATACGTCGCGCGCGCGATCTTCATAAAAGATGCTGAACTCGATGCCGGAAAGATCGTAGTCGAAGAGGGGGACGCGGTCGAAAGTGTAGTCGGCCCGTGGAGAATACTCGTCGCCGCCGCAGTCAACCATCAATGTTTCGCTGTCCGACAGCCGCTCAGGATGGGTGAGGAGCATGCAGCCGAAGGTGAAGACGCCCAGGGCAAATTCATTGCCGGCCAGGGCCGCACGGGTACGGCGGGCAGAGGAGCCACGATGAAGCATGCCGGCCTGCGCGGCGAGGACGAGAATGTCGTTCCCCGGCTGCTGATCGGCAAGAATCTTTTCCGCCAGCATGGAGCGCTCGGATTGGCGCAGGTACTTCTCTCCCAGGCGTCCGATAATGCGGTTTGAAAACCGTCTTCGGGAGGCCAGAATGTCGAGGAGCATCTCGACAGCCTGGTTGTAGGTTGGAGCCAGAACCTGCCAGCGGGGAATGGCGAACCAGCCTTCGGGCTCGTCGGGCAGCGGACGGTGGCCAAGTTTCTCGCGGCAAGTGGCGAGGGCGGGAAAGATCTTCCTGAGTTCGGTCACCTGCGCCTCGACGGGGCGCACGCGATAAGTGGGAGGATAGGCGCGCTTAGAAAGCGCTTCCTCGTTTTCAAATTTGTGGCTCACTGTGTGGCTGTGGACGATCTCGGCCACCGTCTTAGCGACCTCAGACTTGAGCTCGGCGCTCGCTTCGAGCACGGCCTGCGCACTTTGCCGGTCAAGTTGCTCGATGGCGGCGCGATAGGCGCTCGCGACAGCGTCGGTAAGGCACTGCTGAAGCCGTTCATTTTGCTGTTCGGTGGTGTTTCCCGAGAGATGCAGCGGAAGAAGCGCGTGTGTGACGAGTGTGGGTGTGGCCGCCATGGCTCTGCTCTCGACTCTGCTTCAGGTGCGTTCTGTCTGTCTAATCGGCAAGTCTGCATATTTCTGCAGAGTGGTGGCTACAAATAAAAGGGCCGGCAGATGCGCCGACCCATGGTTATTCGTGAAGCAAAGCTTACGCCGCGACGCTCACAGCGATATCGGGCACGGTGGTTTTTAACTGCGGCCGGGCGGCCAGCAGCGGCAAAGCCACGGCCAGCACGTCGTCGATGCCGCGGGCATAATGCACTTCAACGCCTTGCATCATCTCCGGGGTCAGATCCTCTTCCACGTTCTGGCGGTTTTCGGCGGGCAGAATGATGGTTTGCACTCCGGCCCGCCGCGCCGCCAGAAACTTTTCCTTGATGCCGCCCACGGGCAGCACATTGCCGCTGAGGGTGATCTCGCCGGTCATGGCCGTCAGCGGGCGTACCGGCGTATCGGTGAGCAGCGAAGCCAGGACGGTGACCATGGTTACGCCGGCGGAAGGTCCGTCTTTGGGAATGGCGCCGGCTGGCACGTGAATGTGCAAATCCATTTCTTTGGTAAAGTCCTCGGCCAGCCCGAGGCGCGCGGCGTTGGAGCGCACCCAGGTAAGCGCGGCCTGCATGGACTCCTGCATCACCTCGCCGATCTGGCCGGTCATGGTGAAGCCGCCCTTGCCCTTCATCTTGTTGGCCTCGATGAAGAGGATGTCGCCGCCGGCCGGCGTCCAGGCCAGGCCCACGGCAACACCGGGCCGCTTCACGCGCTCGGCCACCTCGGTCTCCACGCGCACCTGGACGCCGCCGAGAAACTCATGGAGCGTTTCGCGCGTCACGGTGAGCTTTTCCGCGCGGCCTTCGACGACGCGCCGCGCCTGTTTTCTGCATACCGTCCCGACGGTTTGTTCGAGCTTGCGTACGCCGGCCTCGCGCGTGTAGTGGCGGATGATGTGGCGTACGGCGTCCTCGGGAAACTCGATCTGCTCGGCGGTGATGCCGTTTTCCTTGATCTGGCGCGGGATCAGATAGCGGTTGGCGATATGCAGCTTCTCCTCTTCGCTGTAGCCCTGCAGGGGAATGATTTCCATGCGGTCGATCAGAGGCGGGGGCACCGTGTCGAGCATGTTGGCCGTGCAGATGAACAGCACCTTGGAAAGGTCAAACGGCACGTCGAGATAGTTGTCGCGGAAGGTGTTGTTCTGCTCCGGGTCCAGTGTTTCCAGGAGGGCGGAGGCGGGATCGCCGCGGAAGTCGCGGCCCAGCTTGTCCACCTCGTCGAGCATGATTACGGGGTCGTTGGTTTCGGCGCGGCGAATGCTCTGGATGATCTGGCCTGGAAGCGCACCGATGTAGGTACGGCGATGGCCGCGAATCTCGGCCTCGTCGTGCATTCCGCCCAGGGAGAGGCGCTGGAACTTGCGGCCCAGGGCGCGGGCAATCGACCGGCCCAGGCTGGTTTTGCCCACGCCGGGGGGCCCGACGAAGCAGAGAATCGGACCCTTCATGTCGGGCTTCAATTCGCGCACGCTCAGGTAATCCAGAATGCGGTCCTTCACCTTTTTGAGTTCGTAGTGGTCCTCGTCGAGAATCTGCTTGGCCACGTTGATGTCGATCTTCGATCCCGAGCTCTTGGCCCAGGGCAAGATGGCCAGCCACTCGATGTAGTTGCGCGTGAGCGAGTAGTCGGCGGCCATGGGCGACATGCGCGAGAGGCGCGTAAGCTCTTTCATGGCCTCTTTTTTCACGTCTTCGGGCATCCCCGCCACGTCGATCTTCTTGCGCAGGTCCTCGACTTCACGCTGGCCTTCGTCCTGGTCGCCGAGCTCCTTCTGGATGGCCTTGAGCTGCTCGCGCAAGTAGTAGTCGCGCTGCGACTGCTGTACCTGGTCCTGCACCTCGGTTTGAATCTTGGTGCGCAACTGCTGCACCTCCAGCTCCTTGGCCAGAAGCTTGTTCAACTGCTCGAGCCGCTCCACGACGCTGGTTGTTTCAAGCAACTGCTGCTTATCGTCGGTGGTGAGAAAGGGCAGCGAGGAGGCCACAAAATCCACCAGCCGGGCCGGTTCGTCGATATTCGCGGCGATGGTCCTGAGCTCGTCGGAAAGGGTGGGCGACTCAGTGACGATGCGCTGGAACTGCTCGACGACGTTACGCACCAGGGCTTCAAAGTTCGGCGATGCCGGCGGCGTCACGTCCTCCAGCGTTTCGATCTCGGCCATCATAAAAGGCTCGGATTGGGAAAACCGCAGGAGGCGCACGCGGCTTACGCCTTCCGTAAAGACGAAGCGGCTCTGGTTGGGCATGCGCACAACTTTGTGCACGGTGGCCAGCGTTCCGATGGCATGCAGATCGGTGGGCTTGGGTGCGTCCAGGCGCGGATCCAGCTGCGTCGCAACCACGATCGCCCGTTCCTCGCCCAGCGATTCGATCAATTGGATGGAGCTCTCCCGGCCCACCGTCAGCGGCAGCACGGCATGAGGAAACAGGACTGTATCCCGGACGGGCAGCACCGCGATTTTGCGAGCTCCCGGGGTGTTGCGGTTCGAAGAATCAGGCGGTAGTATGGCTGGCTGGTTTGGCATTGAGTGTCCCCGTATCAACTTTCCTTCATTAGATAGCTCAGGAATCGAAAAGTTGCAACAATTGCATTTCCCTCCGGGCTGGTGCGGCATCCTTTCCATAGACCAAATGCCACGCTGTCAAATTTCCATCGGCTCGGGGCCGCGAGCTAACTCGTGTCCTTTCACGGCTTCTGATTGAGATGCTTGTGGAGGGCACAACGCCGCTCCTGGGTTGTATCGGCTGAGAACCGCCGGAAGGTGAGAGGCGCCGAACTGCTCCGGTCGCGCCCTTTCAAAGCGGATTCAAACTGGCCCACTACCCGCGAAAGCCGGTTGCTCTGAGCAAAGCTATACTGCAGGATCGATGCTGTCTTATTCTTCTTCTCGTCGGATGGCCGACTCGATGCGTTCCCACACTTCGTCGGGCGGTTCCACGCTGGGAAACATCTGGCGTGCCGCTTCAGCGATGGCCTGGATACTGGCGAGGAAGGCGCGGCAATCCTGGCAGCTCTGGAGATGGGAATCTGCAGCTCCCGAAGCGATCAGCTCGGGCAGTTGTGCCTGAAATTCGGCGCAGCTCGTTTTGCCGGAAACGCCGGTCATGACCGCTCCTCCTTGCAGTTCTGTGCGCGCAGGGCGTCGCGCAGCTTCAAGCGAGCCTTGTGCAACTGCGACTTGCTGTTGCCGATTGAACAGTCCAGCATGGCGGCAACCTCATTGTGCTCAAAACCTTCGACATCGTGAAGTATAAAGATAAGACGGTAGCCGGCCGGTAAATCGGCGACGGCCCGCTCGAGGGCAAGCCGGTCGATGGCGCCGGTCAGCGTGAGATCGGGAGCGCCAAAGCTACGGCTGGGGCCTTCGTTCGGAGTGGGCTCCATGGCTTCGTCGAGAGAGATGAGCGACAGGCCCTTTTTGCGCAGCCGCATCAACACCACGTTAACGGCGAGCCGGTGCAGCCAGGTGGAAAAGGCCGAGTCGCCGCGGAAGGTGGCGATTTTGCGGTGCAGCTGCAGAAACGCCTCCTGCGTCAGGTCTTCGGCCTCAGCGACGTTGCCGACCATGCGCAGGCAGAGCGAGTAGATTTGCCTTTTGTGCAGAGCGTAGAGTTGGGCAAAGGCTTCATGATCGCCGGCCTGGGCGCGAGCGAGCGCGTCGGCCCCGGCAGGGTCGGATGAACCTGCTGGAATACCGTTTGTGGAGCAGCCGGAGTTGGACGAACCTGCGGGAATACCGTTTGTGGAGCGGCCGCTTGTGGCCCCGGGCACGTCCGCACCACGGCTGGACTGGTTGCGTTTGGGAGCTTGCGCAGGGGATGGGGGATTGGGCATGCGCTTCCTTCATGGGTCTTTCTCGAGACGATGTTGGTGCGCTAGCTTGCTTCCTCGTTAGTATAGGGGGAAGGTGGCCACGTTTCACCGAACTTTTAAGAAGATGAGTGAATGCGGCGCCCTTTAAGAGCATGTAACGGTCGTGCTTTGAATGGAAATAGCGTTCCAGCGCACTTTCCGTTAGATGCTTTGAAGGGAAGATGCGTTTTAGCGTTTTAGCCCTCTATTAGCTTTGCGGTCCAGATGTAGATGAAATGTTTTGTTTGGTATTTCGCAAGGTTGAATATCAAGGTGCGGAGGCGATCGGCGGTTGGAGCGGCGCAGCGATTGGGGATCCCGGAGTTGAGCGGGGGCTAACAGGCTCTATCTTTATTTTCATCTACTTGCGGCGCGCGACCCACCCATTGGGCGGGTGCTCCTGTCGCACCCTGATACAAAACCAGACTTGCTCGAGTTGATTTGAGCTGTGCCGGAGGTAAGTTGAGATTCATCTTCGCAGATTGGGGTCGCCCGGCGACTTGACCTGGTTGGCGAGTTTGCGCGGTATTTCTTTCCCGCACACCTTTTCTTCAGATGCTTTGAATGGAAGAATCGTTTTAGCTCACTTTTTCTTAAGATTATGACCTTGTGGACCAAGCCGGCAGAAAGATACGGCTCTTACCGGAGCGCCCGCCGGCCGGTCCAGAGGAAGCAGTTCATTGTTTTCCGGGTACTTTCCGTGGCTCGGAGCGGGATATTGCTCGCATCGAGTCTTGTCGGCTGGATTGTTGTATTCACACCCGGCGCGCCCCTCGCGGGCTGGTGTCAAGGTTCGGCCGCGGTTCCGGCCACTGGCGCGGTTCCTCCCGCGACGGCGATGCAGATGTCGCCGCTCAAAGAGCCGGTGACCGGCTCCGTGCTGGCATGGGAGGGTCTGCCGGTGCGGCGCATTTCTTTCGAGGGCGTAGGGGCGGAACGGCTGGGTGCGATTGCGAGCCATCTTCCTCAGGCCGTGGGAGCGCCTCTGACCTCGGAAAACCTGAAACGAAGCCTGCGCCAGTTGTATGCGACCGGCCTCTACGACACCATCGAGGCAGAAGGGATGCGCGAGGCCGATGGCGTAGCGCTGGTGTTTCAGGGCGCGCCGCGCACATTTATAGGAATGGTCGGCGTGGACGGAGCAACCGGGGCCACCATGAATACACAACTGGTGCGCGCCAGCCAGCTTCAGGCCGGCACGCGGTTGAACCCGGCCAAGATGAGCCGGGCTATCGACCAGATGCGCGCTACGCTCGAGGACAATGGCTATCACCAATCGGCGATCGCGCAAAGCGTGACGCCGCATCCCGAGCAGCAGCTTGCCGATATTGCGTTTCACGTGACCTCGGGGCCGCGCGCGCGTGTGGGAGCGGTCACGGTGACAGGCGACTCGGGGATGAAGGTGGAGGAATTCCGCCGCGACGCCCATCTGCGGACCCGCGCTTATGTCGACCGCGATACGGCCAATCGCGCTCTGGATGGCGTGCTGCGGGAATACCAGCATCAAGGCCGGCTGGAGGCCGAGGTCAAACTCGAATCCGCATCTTACGACCGCAGCGCGAACGTGGTTAACTTCCGCTTCTCGGCCAACCGGGGACCGGTGGTCAAGGTGGTGGTTGAGGGCGCCAGCATCGACCCGGAGCGCGTAAAGCGGTTCATCCCGATCTATGAAGAAGGCAGCGTTGACGAAGATCTGCTGAACGAAGGCAACCGCCGCCTGCGCAACTACTACGAGGGCCAGGGCTACTTCGAAGCCAAGGTGGATCACGAGCGGCGATCGGTGGGCAGCGACGAGGTGAGCATTGTTTACACGGTGCGGCTGGGAGCGCGCCGCCGCGTGGCAAAGGTTTCAATCGCGGGGAACCACTACTTTGACACCGCTACGCTGATGAATCTCATCAGCGTTCACGCGGCGGACGTTCTCGATCGCCACGGCTTATACAGCCAGGCGCTGGTATCGGCCGACGTGAGCGCGCTCGAAAGCGTGTATCGAGACAACGGTTTCGCCGAGGTTAAGGTGAGGCCGGAAACCGGCGCGCAGGAAACCATTGCGGCGGAAAATCCGCCACCTGCCGCCGGCGAGCAGCCGGCCATCGCGCCCTCCGCCCAGCTCACGGTCACTTACCAAATCACGGAAGGGCCGCAGCTGCACGTGGGCGCGATGCAGGTCGAAGGCAACCAGCACATTCCCACGAAAACGCTGTTGGCGCTGATGAACACGGCGCCGGGCCAGATGCTTTCGCCGCGCAACCTGGCCGGAGACCGCGACGCGCTGGCGACGACGTATTATAGCCGGGGCTTTGAGCAGGCCGCGGTGAACGTGACCGAAAAGGCCGAGCCCTCCGATGCGGAGAAGGTGGATGTGGTTTTTCACATTGATGAGGGAGAGCAGATCTTTGTGCGCAACGTGCTGTTGACGGGACTGCATTTCACGCGTCCTGAGACGGTGGCGCAGGCCATCACCGTGCATGCCGGCGATCCGCTGAACCAGACTGCGCTGACTGACACCGAGCGCAACCTCTACGCGTTCTCGCTGTTCAACGAGGTGGATACGGCGGTTGAAAATCCGGACGGCGGCGAACCGGAAAAAACGGTCATGCTGCAGGCGATTGAGGCGCGGCGCTGGGCGTTGACGTACGGCTTTGGCTTCGAGGCGCAAACCGGGCTGCCGCAAAACAACTGCGCCGGTGCAACCGCGGCCGGCGTGGCGTGCAGCCCCAACGGCAAAACCGGCGTGAGCCCGCGCGTGCTGGCCGACATCACGCGCAACGACCTGTTCGGCCGCGAGCAATCGGCCTCGCTGCGGGCGACGTATGGCTTGCTGGAGCAGAGCATCGGCATTCTTTATCAGATTCCTCATTTTGAAGGCAACCGCAACTTCGGGCTGACCTTCTCCGGCAGCTACGCCAACAGCGAGGACGTTTCGACCTATGTGGCTTCGCGCCTGGAAGGGGCCTTCCGGTGGACGGAAACCTTCAACCGGCCTGAGTCGTGGCTTTCGAGAGCCAACACCTTTATTTATGAACTCGATTTCCGCCGGGTCAAGGTGGACGCCAGCAGTTTGCAGGTTTATCCCGGCGAAATTTCGGAACTGTCGACGGCGGCGCGCGTGGGAGGCCCGGCATTCACCTGGATTCGCGACACACGCGACGTGCCACTGGATGCGCACCGTGGTACCTATATCAGCTTTCAGGAGTTTCTCTCGGACCGGGTTTTTGGCGCGCAGGCGGAGTTCAACCGCATCGATACGTCGAACTCCAGCTACTACAGCTTTGACAAAGGGCAGTTCGTGGTGGCGCGCAACACGCGCTACGGCCAGGTGCGCGCCTTCGGCAACGGTTCGAGCGAGCTGATACCGCTTCCCGAGCGTCTTTACGCGGGCGGCCCGGTGTCGCTGCGCGGCTTTTCGCAGAACGCCGCGGGCCCGCGCGATCCCGAAACCGGGTACCAGATTGGCGGCGCGGGAGCGCTGATCAACAACACCGAACTGCGCCTGCCGCCGCCCACGCTGCCCTGGTTCGGCAATACAGTGAGCTTTGTGATTTTTCACGATATGGGCAATGTGTTTACCAATGCGGGGGATGCATGGTCCAGCTTTCTGCGCGTTCGCCAGCCAGACAGTGGCGCCTGCCGGGCTGCGGTGGCCAGGACGAGCGATCCCGGCTCGTATAACCCTGTGGGCACCGGCCCGATCACTTCCACCGGCCAACAAGGTCCGTGCAGCTTCAACGATTTTTCTCATGCGCTGGGCGCCGGCCTGCGCTATCACACGCCGGTCGGGCCCATCCGCTTCGATTTCAGCTATAACCTGAATCCACCGATTTTCCCGGTGAACATCAACTACGGCATCGCAACCCCGGCGACGAATCCGACGGGGCTTCCTGGTTATGAGTTGGGGCCCTATTTGGGGCAGGCACCGCACATCGGCTTTTTCTTCAGCCTGGGGCAGGCGTTCTGATGATCATCGGAGCTTCAATTCGGAATGGGACCAGGCGCCGCCGAGCGTTGTTGCGCGTGCTGTTGACGGGTCTCGCCGCGTGCCTCGCCGCAGCGGCGCCGTCCCGCGCCCAGGCAGCGCCTCAAGTTCAGTCCGGTGAGGCTCAGCCGTCTCAGGTTGCTTCTCCCATGGTGCTCGACCGCGCGGTGGCCGTGGTGAACAGGCATGTGATCCTGGCCAGCGATCTGGACGACGAGATTCGCCTCTCGGTTCTCGATCCGAAGGATGCAGGCCAAAACGGGCTTACGCAGCGGCAGGCGCTGGAGCAGTTGATCAGCCGCGCCCTCATTGAGCAGCAGATCCGCCAGGAAGACATGCAGGCCATCGAGCCTTCCGAGCAAGAGGTCAATGACCGACTCGACCAACTGCGCAAGCAACTCCCCATATGCGTCCGTCAGAACTGCGCTGCCGACACAGGCTGGAATGCCTTCCTCGAGTCGCATGGACTGACGATCGAACGGGTGGAAGCATATCTTCGCTACCGGCTCGAAATCCTGAGCTTTATCGAGCAGCGATTCCGGCAGGGTATCCAAATCTCCCAGCAGCAGATCGAAACTTACTACCACGACACGCTGCTGCCGCAGTATGCGCCGGGTGAGCGAATTCCGCCGGTCGATCAGGTGGCTTCGCGCATTCAGGAGATTCTGCTCGAGCAACAGGTGAACTTGCTGTTCGACACGTGGCTCAATAATCTACGCCAGCAGGGGGATGTGGAGGTGCTGGACCCTAATCTTGCGCCGTCGCCTGCGTCCGGAATTGCTCCGGCGCCGGAAACTCCCGTAGCCTCGAGCCGCCGCGGAAAAGGAGGCCGATGAGCGAACGCGAAACACCTCCCGTCAGCGGCGAACCACCGGTCGACCCCAAGCCGCCCCGGCGCGGAATGCGTAGCCGTCTGCGGCGCTTCTTTTTGCGACATCTGCCGCTGGCAGTGGCGGGCGCGGTGATTTTACTGGCGCTCTTGTCGATGGGGCTCTATTTCGCCGCCAGCTCGGCCGCATTCGAGAACATGGTTCGCCAGCGCCTGATCGCGTACGTCGAAGACCTGACAGGCGGCCGGGTCGAGATCGCATCCTTTCATTGGCGCCTGCTCCATTTCGAAGCCGAGGCGGAGGGGTTGGTGATTCACGGCCTGGAAGATCCCGGCGAGGCGCCGTACGCAGAGATCGAGCGCCTGCGCGTGCACGTAAGCGTGCGCAACCTTTTCAGTCCGCGCGTCAGGCTGCGCAGCCTGGAGATCGACCGGCCCAGCGTGCACCTGATCGTCTATGCCGACGGATCGACCAATCAGCCGCATCCGCGGAGGCCCAGCAGTCCGCACGAGTCCGCTCTCGACACGCTGTTCGACATGCGGGCCGGCCATATATCGGTCGAGCAGGGGATGCTGCATTACGACAACCGCGCCGCATCCTTCGATTATCAAGACCGGTACGCGCCACTCGACTTTGAGGCCAACGATGTCTCGGTTCTCCTGCGCTATCTTCCCGCAGCCAAGGGAGCGCCGGCGACCTACCGCATCGAAGCCGGGGCCAGCGATCTGAATCTGTATCGCGCCGTGCCGCGGGGCAAATCGGCGCCGGTTCACGGAACGCTCGAGGCAACTATCGATCTGGAGCGGGCAAGGCTTCTGGTGCGCAGCCTGCGGCTCACGGCGCACAGTGCGGAAAACAAAGACCGGTCGCTGGAGGTTTCAGGCGATGTGGAGGATTTCGCTCACCCGCGCTGGCAGGTGAGGGCTGTTGGCGATCTGGACATGCGGCTCCTCGATCCGATTACGGGCTATCCTGACGCGCCCGAGGGCATCGTTCACCTCGATCTTGCCGCCGGGGGCGAGGCGGAGACATTTCACATCGACGGCCCCGTGCATATCGATGGCGGGTCGTACATCGGCGAGGGAGTCATCGCGAGGGGCATTACCCTCGACGCGCGGATCCATGCCGATGCGAAGCGGTTATTGATCGGCCAGATTGTTGCGCGCCTGCGCCAGGGCGGGGAGATCGAAGGCTCGGTCGATCTGGAGCCGTGGCTTCCGTCGTTGACCGCCGCGACCGTGCAGGCATCGGGTGCAGGAGCCGGGAGCGCCGCGGTTGACCGGAACACGCTGGTCAGATCGGCGCCCTGGATCATTCCCGTCAACGGAAAAGTGAACGCGGATTTCAAGAGTGTGGCTCTGGACACGGTGCTTGAGATGGTTGTCGCGCCGGAGCATCAGGACCTGGGGCTGGATGCGCGCCTTGATGGCACGGCTGTGGCAACCTGGTTCAATGGCGAGGGCCGCAACGTTTCCGTGACCGCGAATTTTGGCTTGAGCCCCTCGGCGCAGACGCCCGCCGGCGAAGCGCCCACAACCGGAGTAATCGATGCCACCTACATGCAGAGCAACGGCGGGGTTGACCTGCGCAAGCTGGAGTTGCATTTGCCGGCGAGCGAGCTGGAGGCGCACGGCGCGCTCGGCGCTTTTCCGGCGACCAGCCCGTCGGCGCTGAGCGTAGATTTTCATTCCCACGATCTGGGAGAGCTCGACAGCGCACTACGCAGCCTGGGATTCGAGCGCAATGGCAGAGCCGGAACTGCGGCCCTGCCTCTGGCTCTCACCGGGCAGGCCGATTTTCGTGGGACCTGGACCGGCTCGCTGATGAAGCCGCAGCTTGCGGGCAGCCTGAAGGCCACGCAAATCGCCTTAGAAATGCCGGCGGCGAGCGGCAACCGCGGCCAGCCGCAGTTTATGCGCATGGATTCGGTCGAGATCGCGGGAAGCTACTCGCCAGCTCAGATTGCCATTCGGCAGGCGCTGCTGGTGCGCGGCAACACCAGAATCGCGGTGAATGGAACGCTCGACGCGTCGCCTGGCCCGGGGTTCTCGACGATGGGCGGGGCGAAAAATCGGATGGGGAACGGGGCGGGAAGCCGGGCGCAGAGCAGGGGTGGTGGTTCGCAGCCGGTATTCGACGGCAACTCTCAAGTGCATGCGCGCATCGACGCCGCCAACGTCGACGTTCGAGACGTGCAACCGCTCCTGGCCGCGGCCGGCGGCGAGAGCCTGCCCCTGGCGGGGGCATTCAGCGCCCGGATCCAGGCCGATGGACCGCTGGACGCGGTGACAGCCTCCGGCACGGTCGAGATGGATCGCGGCAGCATCTATGGCGAGCCGTTTGCGCGACTTCGCGTCGAGGGAACGATTGGGGGAACGATTCAGGGCGCAACGGCCAACCAGGTGCTGAAGGTGTCGTCGGCCACGTTGAGCGAGGCGGGCGGGACAGTCTCCGCGTGGGGAAGTTACGACATTAAAACCAGGGGCTTTCAGGCAGAGGCGCACGGCGCCGGCTTGGATATCTCGCGGATCGGCTGGGTGCGCCAGCAGAATCTTGAGGCAACGGGCAATTTGGATTTTTCCCTCAGCGCCTCCGGGACCGTCGACAACCCACGGCTGGAGGGCCGCGCGGCCATAAGCCGCTTCACCCTGGCCGGACAACGATTCGGCACGCTGGAGGCGGCCGCGCACACCACGGGCGACACCCTGGCCTACAGCGTGAACGCGCAGTTGGAAGAGGCCAAACTGGCACTGAGCGGGGAAACAACGCTGAACAGCGACTACGCAACCAAGGCCCAGTTCGACTTCTCGCAATTCAACATCGGCGTGCTGTTCAGGATGGCGCATATGGAGGCCTTCAAGGGCCAATCCGCGCTGGCGGGCACGGTCACGGTGGAGGGACCGCTCGCACACCTTGAGCAGCTTCACGGCGACGCGCGCCTCGGGGAGATGGCGATTACCGTTGCCGGCGTGCAACTCAAGAGCGAGGGCGGCGCACACGCCACGCTGGCCAATGGACGCATCCACCTCGACCCTCTGCACATCACCGGCGAAAATACCGACCTGCACGCCGAGGGCAGCCTTTCGATGGAGAATTCGGGTGGGGCATCGGGCAAGGATTCGGGCACGCGGCAACTGGATCTTGCCGCCAGCGGCTCGATCAACCTGAAGCTGGCCGAGATGCTCGATCCCGACCTGACGGCAAGCGGCGTCACGACGTTCAAGGTAGAAGCACACGGGCCGCTCAAGAATCCCGGACTGCAAGGCCGCATCGACATCCAGAATGGGTCTCTATCGCTGGGGGACCTGCCGAACGGCCTGAGCCAGATGAAGGGTACGCTGGAGTTCAACCAGGACCGGCTTGAAGTGCGCAGCCTGACGGCGATGAGCGGCGGCGGGCTGTTGAGCGTCGGCGGATTCCTGTCCTACCAGCACGGCATCTACGCCGACCTGTCGGTGACGGGCCAGGCGGTTCACATTCGCTACCCCGCCGGGGTCACTTCACTGGCCGACGCGAAATTGCAACTACAGGGCTCCGAGAACAACCTGCTACTGAGCGGGGATGTGCTCATCACCCGTTTTTCCACCAGCCCCGACCTTGACCTTGCGGCCCTGGTTGCCCAGGCCAATGCCTCGGTCGAGAGCATCGCGCCGCCTGAGGCTCCGTCGAACCACGTCCGCCTCGATGTGCATATCGCTTCGTCGCCACAGCTAAACTTTCAAAACGCCTTCGCCAAGCTGGCCGGCGACGTTGACTTGCACCTGCGCGGAACCCTGGCCTCGCCTTCGCTGCTGGGCCGGGTCGCCATCACCGAGGGCAACGCCACAATTGCCGGAACCCGCTACGATTTGCAGCGCGGCGACATCACATTCACCAACCCGGTGCGCATCGAACCCGTCATCGACCTCAGCGCCACAGCCCGCGTGGAAGATTACGACATCTCGCTCGGCCTGCATGGATCGCCGCAAAAACTGGCCGTCGTCTACCGCAGCGACCCCCCGCTTCCGGAGGCCGACGTGGTCTCGCTTTTGGCTCTCGGTCATACGGCCAGCCAGCAACGTCTCTACACGCAACAGCAGCAGCAGGCCATCGCCAATCCCACCGACGCATTGCTGGGAGGAGCCCTCAACGCCACGGTCAGCAGCCGCGTGCAAAAACTCTTCGGCGCGGGCTCGGTCAAAATCGATCCTAACTACCTCGGCGCCTTCGGCAACTCCACCTCCCGCATCACCGTGCAGGAGCAATTTGGCCGCACCGTGATCCTCACCTACGCCACGGACGTCAACACCACCAGCCAGCAGTTGCTGCAGGCTGAAGTGGCCATCAATCGCCACGTCTCGCTAGTGGTTGCGCGCGACGAGTCCGGCGTCTTCTCGATGGTCCTCAAGGCCACGCGCCGGTACCGCTGAGCCAGTTCGCGCATCCGCGCAACCCATTGGCGGCGGTTTTCATCGAATTTCTCCAAATCGATCCCGTAGAATGTCGTTTCATCGGCTCAATCGAGCTCACTTGATCGATCTGTCATTGAAGGAGGCCGAATGGAAACCGGGAACCAGCCCGCGCCAGGGAAGGCGCCACCAGCGGAGAATGGAGTTGCGCCGGCCCTTGCTTCAGAACTGGCCGCCGAACCGCAGGAAAAGCCCTACCGCGGCCTGCGCTGGATTTTTATCGGCGGCCATGGCTTGCGCGCCGGCTGGTCGGTGCCAATCTTCGCGGCGGTTTTCATCCTGCTTAGCATCGGCGTCGATGCCGCCCTGTTGAAGGCGCACCTTTTGAGCAAGGAAGCCGCCTTCGGCCCCAGAGCGGCCTTCTTTGGAGAATTAGGCAGTTTCGTGGCCATGCTCGGCGCGGCGGCCGTGGTGGCGCTGATTGAACGCCGGCGCATCCTGGACTACAACCTGGCTGGCCCGCGCCGCCTGCGGAACTTTTTCTTCGGTCTGGCGGCCGGCTTTCTGGCGCTGTCGGTGCTGATTGGGGCGCTGGCGGCGGGCGGGTGGCTGCACTTCGGCCCGGCCGCGCTTTCAGGAGCCGCAATCTTCCGTTTTGCAGCGCTGTGGGGCGCAACCTTTCTGCTGGTGGGCTGCGTGGAGGAGGGCCTCGTGCGCTGCTATGGGCTGTTCACGCTCGCCCGGGGCATCAACTTCTGGTGGGCGCTGGGCCTGAATGCAGCCATGTGCGCCGACCTGGGCTTACGCACCAGGGGCAACGATGTGTGGGGCGTCTATGTTATGGCTCTGCTGGGGCTCGTTCCTTGCCTCGCACTGCACCTGAGGGGCGCCCCGCACAATGGCTTCTGGCAAGCGGCGTGGGTCACTTCAACATTCTTTGGCTACCTGCATACAGCAAACGGGGGCGAAGACTGGATTGGCATTTTCGCCGCGTCGTTCATCGGTTTCGTGTTTTGCGTCAGCGTGCGGCTGACTGGCACGGCCTGGTGGGCGATCGGGTGCCACGCCGGCTGGGATTGGGCGGAGACCTTCTTTTACGGCACCGCGGACAGCGGATTGGCGCCGCGGGGGCATTTCCTGACCACGAGCCCGGCGGGCAATGTGCTGTGGAGCGGCGGCACGGACGGCCCCGAAGGCAGTCTGCTGGTGTTGGGCGTAATCATGCTGCTCCTGCTGCTTCTCGTCGGCCTCTACGGCCGGGGAAAGGTTCGAGCGCCGGGCATGCCTGCAACGGAGCACGCCGCAGATTGATGATGCGATTCTGGCTCAGCGGGAGCGGCCAGATTGGCCGGCCTCGCTCTAACCCTCGGCGGTATCCTGTAACTGACCGATGCCCGAAATCTCCCAGGCAAGTGCAATGCCGGCCACCGCGCCGGCGCCCTCGCGCCGCGAACGCAAACGCCGCTGGGGGTGGATTCTGCTGTGGGCCGCTGCCGGCCTGCTGGTTCTTCTGCTGCTGGCGGCCGGGGCGGGAGTGCTGTGGCTTCGCGCCGCGGCAAAGGCCGCGCTGCCTCAACTGGACGGCGATGCGCATCTGGCGGGGCTGTCTGCGCCCGTAATTGTTCGGCGAGACGCCCACGGCGTGCCGCACATCGACGCCGCGAGCGAAGACGATCTGTTCGTTGCGCAGGGCTACGTGACCGCGCAGGACCGCTTGTGGCAGATGGATGGCTTGCGGCGCAGCGCCAACGGCGAACTGGCCGAGGTAATGGGCTCCTCGCTCATCGAACACGACAAGACGCAGCGCGTGCTTCAGATTCGCCTTACGGCGCAGCGCGTCTACGACCATTTGCCTGGGGCCGACCGCGCGCGCCTCGATGCCTATGCACGCGGCGTCAATCTCTTCATCGCGCAATGCGAACAGGCGCATTCGCTTCCGGTGGAGTTTCGGCTGCTGATGTACCGCCCGCAACCCTGGAGCGGCGTGGACTCAATCAGCGTGGGCCTGGCGATGGTGCAGGAGCTCGATACGCATGCCGCCACCAAGCTTTCGCGCGCACGCGTCTCCGCGGCGCTTCACGATCCCCAGCTCGAAGCCGATCTTTATCCAGTCGGCTCGTGGCGCGATCATCCGCCCACCGGCATCAAAGTGGACCTGAGCGAGCCGCAACCGCTGCCCCCGCCCTCAAAGAAGAATGACGAGGAAGACGACGATAACGAGAACACCGAAACCCGCGCGGTGCCTGGCGGCGCAGCCGATTTCGCCGGCATCGCATCGAAGATACGCATGCGCTGATGGCTTTGCTGGGACAGCCCGACTGCGACGGCTGCGCGGTGGGATCGAACAACTGGGTGGTGGCCGGCAGCCACACCGCCAGCGGCAAGCCGCTGCTGGCGAACGATATGCACCTGACCCTGCGCGAGCCGGACACGTGGTACATGGCCGATCTGTATGCGCAGGGTCATGACGGCGCGCCGGGATTTCATGCCGCAGGCGTCACGCTGCCGGGATTGCCGCTCATCGTCGCCGGGCACAACGAGCATGTGGCCTGGGGATTTACCGCGCTCGAGGCGGACGTACAGGATCTCTACTACGAAAAGCTGGACGGCAAGGGCAACTACGAGGGAAACGATGCGCAATGGCATCCACTCACCGTCGATCGTGAAGTCATCCATGTGCGCGGTGGCAAGGATGTTGTCCTCGATGTCCAATCCACCGCGCACGGGCCGCTCATGAACCCGATTCTCGCCGCGAGCGATCCGCCCATCGCCCTCAAGTGGACGCTTTACGATCCTTCGCTCAACACGCTGCCGCTCTATGAAATGAACACGGCATCGAACTGGGCGGAGTTCTCGGCCGCGCTGAGCCAGTGGTGCTGGCCCACGCAAAATCTTGTCTACGCTGACGATCAGGGGCACATTGCGTACCACGCGGTCGGGCCGGATTCCATTACGGCCGGCGGGACTTGCCGATGTGCCCATTGCGGACGGCGCACACGAATGGCAGAGCTACATCCCCTTCGACCAGATGCCCAACGCCTTTGACCCTCCCTCTGGATTTCTTGCTACGGCCAATGCGCGCGTGACCACCGACAAGTCGCCTTTCCTACTCACCGACGACTGGATCGATCCTTACCGCGTCGAGCGCATCTACAAATCGCTCAACGGCCGCGACCAGCTTACGCCCAAAGACATGCTGGCCGTGCAAACCGACATTTACAGCGAAGTGGACCAGGAGATGGGCCACCGCTTCGCTTACGCCATCGACCACACTCCCGGCCCCGAGGGCAATGGCGACCCGCGAATGCGCCAGGCCGCCGACCTGATGCGCAGTTGGGATGGACGCCTCACTACCGATTCGGCGGCCGCGTCGCTCGTCACCCAGACGCGCGAAGCGCTGTGGCCGATGATTCTCGAGCCCAAGCTGGGCAAGCTGGCCGACGATTACCATTGGGACGAAAAGAACTTTGCCGAAGAAGAGATCGTGATGCACGCCAAGCCGGCGTGGCTGCCGAAGGGCTACAAGAACTGGGACGCGCTGCTGACCGCGGCGGTGCGCAAAGCCATGCAGGACGGAAAAGCGCCGGGCGATGTGTCCAGGTGGACCTACGGAAGCTGGCACGTGATCGATATCGAACATCCGCTGGCCGCGTTTCTGCCCCTCATTGGCCGCGTGGCCGGAACCGGTCCGCAACCCGAAAGCGGCGACGCCACCACAGTGAAGCAGGTGGGCCGCACCCTGGGCCCTCGCAGCGTTTCACCATGGACTGGAGCAACATCGACGGTTCGACGGAAAACATCGTGCTGGGCGAGAGCGGCAACCCTCTGAGCGCTTACTTCCGCGACCAGTGGAGCGACTGGTATGGCGGCACAACTTTTGCGCTGCCCTTCACGCCGGCAGCGGTCGCGGCGCAAACCACACACACGCTGCGCCTGCTTCCATGAGATCGCGGCCACGCTGTACACTGTCATCAAAGCAATCCAATCAACTTCAGGAGGGCTGTGCCCATGAGCCGGATAACCGTCGACAAAAGTGTTTGCAAACAGTGCGGAGCTTGCGTAGAAATTTGCCCTGACAAGGCGATTGCTCAGGGTCAAGAGGGCTTTCCGGAAGACGTTCCCGAGTCAATGTGCATTCTCTGCGGGCACTGCGTTGCGGTTTGCTCGAACGAGGCCCTCGCTCTCGCCGAATTGCCGGAAGACGCTTCGCTGCTCGCGGCCAAAGAGCTGCCTGCCCCGGCACTGGTAGATGGCCTGTTAATGAGCCGGCGGTCCGTCAGGGAATTCAAAGATCAGCCGGTGGGAAGGCAGGTAATGGGAGAGCTGCTGGATGTCGCTCGGCGAGCCCCAAGCGCTGTCAATTCCCAGATGGTGCACTGGATCGTCGTCGAGGGCAAGGAAAAGGTTTACGAACTGTCACGGGAAACGATAAAAGGAATGCCCCCTCCGGCGGACGGTGCGGGGCACGGCGCCGCGTTTTTGAAACGATGGGAAAGCGGAGACGACATTGTCCTGCGCGGCGCGCCCACTGTGGTTGTCGCCTGCGCTCCGGCGAATTACGCCTGGCGGGCGGAAGACAGCACCATCGCTCTCACCTTTCTCGAGGTGGCTGCCGTGGCGCGGGGCCTGGGAGCCTGCTGGGCCGGGTTTCTGACGCGGATTGCGGCCATTCACGAGCCCCTTCGCAAGTTGCTTGCGGTGCCTGAAGGGTACATGGTGTGCGGTGGTCTGATGCTCGGCAAGGGCAAATACTCGCTATCATCGGGTACCTCCGCGGAAGCCGGTCAGTGTGCAATGGAATTAGAGCGTTTTCCCGATTCGCCCGATTGTGGCAACCATGAGCCGGACGTCAGGATGTCTTCCGCTTAAGCGTTGGGGCGCGGCGTTCATCCTGCTCGCCGCGGCGGTGGCCGTGGTGCCCCAGCTCGTGCGCGGCAACTCCTGCGGTCACGACTTCGACGTTCACCTGGTCTCGTGGCTCGACTGCGTGAACGCGTGGCGTCACGGCATTGCTTATCCGCACTGGGCGCCGAGCCCCAACTACGGCGCCGGCGAGCCACGCTTCGTCTTCTACCCTCCGCTGACGTGGATGCTGGGCGCGGCGCTGGGAACGGTCTTTCCCTGGAACTTTGCGCCCATAGTGCTCACCTTTCTGACGTTGGCCGGGACCGGCCTCGCCACGCGAGCGCTGGCGCTGGAAGCATTCGACGACGCCCGCGCCACACTGGCCGGCTGCGTTGCGCTCTTCTCCGGCTTTGCGCTGTTTACGGCTTACGAGCGCTCCGCATTTCCCGAGTTTGCGGGCGGAGTGATGCTGCCACTGCTGCTCCTGTTTGCGCTGCGCGACAGCACAGAAGCGGGTTGCCCCATCCTTGCGCCGGCATCTTGGCGCAAGGGTGGGAAACCACCAGACGCAACCAGCCCCGGTCCAACCGAAGGCTGGAGTCGCGCATTCGACCGCTCAACGGCGCTGCTGGCCATCATGCTCGCCGCATGCTGGTTCTCGAACCTTCCTCTGGCCGTAATCGCCACCTATCTGCTGGCGGGCGTCGCGCTTCTCGCCGCTCTGGTGAGGAGATCGTGGGCGCCGGTGCTGCGCGCCGCGCTGGCCACGCCGCTCGGTTTAGGTCTCGCCGCGATCTACTGGCTGCCCGCCGCAATGGAGCGGCATTGGGTCGATATCCGGCAGGCGACCGAGGATCCCGGCTACAACTTTGAGAACAATTGGCTATTTGCGCGGCACGCCAACCCGCTGCTTGCGCTGCACGATGTGGTTCTGCGCCAGGCCTCGTGGGTTGCCGTATCCATGATCGCCGTGGCTGTGGCCGGAATTCTTATCGGTTGGCTGCGCGGCACGCTTCCTGCGCAGAAAAGCACGGGTCAGGAAAGCACAGACCAGAAAAACGCGGAATCGACGCGATGGTGGATTCCACTGGCGGCCATCCCCATTGTGGCTTTCTTTCTTATGTTGCCGATCTCCCGGCCGGTGTGGAACCTGCTGCCCGAGATGCACTTTCTGCAGTATCCCTGGCGCTTGCTTGAAGCGGTCGAAGCGCCGATGGCAATCTTCTTTGTTGCCGCGGTGTGGCAGGCGGGGCGGCGCGCCCGCGCGGTGGTTGTGGTGGCGTGCGGGGCATGGTTTCTGGCGGCCACTGTTTTCGCGGGGACTTACTTCTTTCAGGTGTGCGACGACGAAGACGCCGTGGCGCCTATGCTTAGCGCCTACCATGCCGGCGCGGGCTTTGAAGGAATGTACGAGTACGAACCTCCTGGAGGAGATGACTCGAGCATCGCCAGGGGGCTGCCCGACGCATGTCTTGTAAGCGATCCATCGGCTATGCTGGGAAAAGCAGACCCGGACAACCCGGACAGCAATCCGGTGTGGAGCGCCGGCGAAAATAGTTGCGAGGCAACATTCACAACTGTCAACGGCGCGCGCGCCAATTCCGAGCCCGGTCCCGAGCCCAATCCTGAACATCGCACGATTCGCGGTACAATCCCGCATTCCGGCTACCTGGTGCTGCGCCTGTTGAGCTACCCGGCGTGGCGCGTACGCGTGAACGGGCAACTGGTTACCACATTGCCCAAACGCGACGACGGCTTGATCGCGGTCCCGGTTCCGCAAGGCCCGGTTGAACTGACCGTGGATTGGGTCAACTCTGCCGATGTGGTGGCCGGGCGCTGGCTGAGCGGCGTCAGCGTGCTCGTGATCACAGTGTTCTGTTTATTCAAACGAAGGCGCAAAGGTTCTCGTCTAACATGAAAGAAATGGTTGCGGACGTAAAATCGCTGATTCAAGAGGGCGCGGAGTTGACTGACCGCGCGCTGGAGGCGCTGATTCCAAGCGTCGAAACCGTGCCGGCCTCGATACACGGCGCCATGCGCCACAGCGTGTTTGCCGGGGGCAAGCGGCTGCGGCCGGTTCTGGCTATGCAGGCGGGCGTCACGATTGCCGGCTCGCTCCCCAAAGGCATTGAGCGGCTGGGTGCGGCGCTCGAAATGCTCCACACCTACTCGCTCATCCACGACGATCTGCCGGCCCTCGACAACGACGACCTGCGCCGTGGCAAGCCCACCTGCCACGTCGCCTTTGGCGAGGCCATCGCCATCCTGGCCGGCGATGCGCTGCAAACCCGCGCCTTCGAGGTGCTGGCCGGGCTCGCGTGCCCGCCTGCGGCGACTGTGGAGATTATCGGCCTCATCGCCAATGCCGTGGGCACCGTGGAGGGCATGATCGGCGGCCAGGTGCTGGACCTCGAAAGCGAACACCTGAAGCCCACGCCGGAACTGGTCGAAACCATCCATCGCGCCAAGACCGGCGCCCTGATCCGCGTTAGCGTGGTGTCGGGCGGCGTCTACGCGGGAGCCAACGCCGACGATGTGGCGCGGCTCGACCACTTCGGCCGCAAGGCGGGGCTCGCCTTTCAGATTGTGGACGACGTGCTCGACATGACCGTGGACTCGGCCACGCTGGGCAAGACTGCCGGCAAAGACCAGGCCACCGAAAAGGCCACATGGCCCGCCGTCTACGGCATCGATCAGAGTCTGCGCGACGCCGCGCAGTTGATCGAAGAGGCCTTCGCCGCGCTCGCGCCGTACGGCAGCCGCGCAGACGGACTGAAAGCTGTCGCCCGCTACCTGGTCGAGCGCAAGAATTAGAGGCTTGCCGAATCCGGATCGTCGACGAGGGCAGCGACGCGTTCCGGGAATCGTTGGGGACCCTGGACCAGAGTTACTTGCCAAACACGCGGCGGAGCTTCTCGCCCTCGGCCGAGAGATCTTCGACCGCGGCCTGCGCACGGCCGAGAAATCCCTGCATCTCTTCGAGACGGCTGGGGAGCGCATTCCACCAGGCATTCACCACTTCCTGCTGGTCGATCATGACAAAGACGGCGCCGGTAATGGCCATCGCGAGTCCGGCGCGGCGCTTGCCGGTCGCCAGCAGGGCGCCGCTGGCGGCGAGGGTGGCCGCCGCCGCATACCGCAGCCAAGGAGCAGGGTCCGCCGCAATGGCGCGCGGCGCGTTGCCTGAACTGTTTTCTGCCTTCGATAGCGGGACAACTACCATGATGTCTCCTTCGGTTCCCAACCGCTAACGGGCGGCGCGGAAAGTCTCTGGCCGAAAGCGTGTAGCCAGATTGTTTAGATGCTTTATTCGTCTGCTCTGGAATTCAGCAACAAGCCGCTTTCACTGCTTTGAGCGATTTACGAATCCCGGTTTTGAAGCATGCCCTATTGAGTATCCTCGAAAAACCGGCGCGGCGGCGACTTTCTTCAGTGGCCGGCGTGGAAAAGTGCGCCGAATTACAGCGGTTCTCCAATTCACGGGAAGTCTCAAGTGGCGCGCAATATGGCGTTCGCCGCGGCGAACGCCACTCAAGGGTTGCGGCTTTGCTCTGCACCAATTGGAGAACCCTGGAGGGCCGCGCGGCCTTCAGTCCAGGTCGATCTCGCGCAAAGGCTTGCCCTCGGGCACGGGCGCGTCCTTGGCCTTGCGGATGGCCTCGGCAAACTTCTTCTCGAGCAGATCGGCCTTGTTCTTTTCGGCGTCCACGCTCTGGCGGAAGATCGACTCCGTCCTTTCGCCGTGCTCGCGCATGGCCTGGGCCGCCGTCTCCAGGTCCTCGAACATGCGCTTGCGCGGCGCAGGCGTGTGGCTTACCACCAGGCCGGTCGAGCCATCGATTTTGAGCATGGCCCCGCAGTCGGGGCACGCCACTTCGAATGATTTGTTCTTGTTTTTACCCATTGCACCTAAAATTGTATGCGCTTCTAGCGGAATTTTGTCGGTCCCGGCACGCCGGACGGGAAATGGCTGGTGGCATCGAACTGGAGCGACAGCTCGACGGTTATCATCGACCCAGGTAATCCTGCGACTGCGACAGCCATCGCCGTCGGTGTCCCTCCTGCGCGGGCGTACCGCACGCATGTGGGCCACTTTTGGCTATTTGGGCCAACGTAGAATCAATAAGTTACGCGTTTTCAATACGCCCATTCCTGGGGCGCCCCGCCACTGGCTTTGGCAAAGCTGCATCACAGAACCTATAAGTTTTCCATAGCAATTTTCATTTCCTCATGGAATCCTTATACGGCGCATGGAATATTGAGGCCAATAACACCTTTAGAAAGGGCAGGCGAAAGCTGTGCCTGGCCGTATGCACCGAAACTCATTTTCTGGCGCCGGTCCTCGTCGAAACAGTCCATAACGCCGGGAAAATCTCCTGCATATCATACGGAACGGCGGCCGGTATTCCGCCGCATCGCATGGCGCTTGACTGTCCATGCCCATGGGAGTGGAAAAACTATGTTCGGTAGAGCAATGAAAGCATTTCTTCTTTTTTCGCTGCTGGCGCTTCCGGCCCTGGCCGTGGCCGGGCAGCCTGCCGCCTCTGACACCCAGGCACAGATCGCCGCACTGCAGCAGGCCATGCGCGATGCGCAGGCTGCCAACGCCAGCGCCCAGTCGGCTGGAGACAACGCCTGGATGCTGACCTCGGCCGCGCTGGTTCTGCTCATGACCGGTCCAGGCCTGGCGCTTTTCTATGGCGGACTGGTGCGGCGCAAGAACATTCTGGGCACCATGATGCAGAGCTTCGCCATGATGGGCCTGGTAACCATTCTCTGGGCCATCGTTGGCTACTCGCTGGCCTTCGGTCACGGAAACGCCTTTGTGGGCGGGTTCGAGCACCTCTTCCTGCGCGGCGTTGGCCTTACGCCCAACACCGACTACGCCAACACAATCCCCGAGCAGACGTACATGATCTACCAGCTTATGTTCGCCATCATCACGCCGGCGCTGATCACGGGCGCGTTTGCCGAGCGCATGAAGTTCAGCTCGATGGCGGTCTTTCTCTCGCTCTGGTCGCTGTTCGTGTACTGCCCCATGGCGCACATGGTGTGGGGCGTGGGCGGCCTCTTGAACGCGACCGGCAACCACATTCCCAGCCTGGATTTCGCCGGCGGAACGGTAGTGCATATCACCAGCGGAGTCTCCGCGCTGGTATGCGCTCTGTATCTGGGCAAGCGCATTGGCTATCCGCATACGGCCATGCCGCCTCACTCTCTGACGCTCAGCTTCATTGGAGCGTGTTTGCTGTGGGTGGGCTGGTTTGGTTTTAACGCCGGCAGCGCGCTCGGAGCCAGTCCGCTGGCCACCAGCGCTTTCGTGAATACGCACTTCGCCACGGCCACCGCGGCTCTCGGATGGACCATCTTCGAGTGGATACACAATGGCAAGCCGACGGCCCTGGGCGCCATCTCTGGCGCGGTCGCCGGCCTGGTCGCGATCACCCCGGCTTCGGGCTTCGTCCAGCCCATGTCTGCCCTGGCCATCGGCCTTGCAGCGGGCTTTTTCTGCTCCTTCATGGTCTTTCAGGTTAAGAGCCGCTTCGGATACGACGACTCCCTCGACGCCTTTGGCGTTCACGGCGCCGGAGGAACTCTGGGCGCGCTGCTGACCGGAGTCTTTGCCGCCAGCGTCATCAATCCGATCTTTGGAAAGGGCGTGGCCACGGGCGGGATCGACGGGCATTGGGGCCAGATGCTCAATCAGCTCACCGGCGTGGGCGTGGCCTGGGGAATCTCCATCGTGGGCACGTTGATTCTGCTTTTCGTTGTGGATAAGATCATGGGGCTGCGTGTAAGCCGCGAGCAGGAGAACGAAGGTCTCGACCTCTCGCAGCACGGCGAGGAGGGCTACGATTTCAACGGCTAGCTTCCAGCTCCCGGCCTCCAGCTCTTTTGTGCGCGAGGCGGCTTTTATTGCGGCAGGAAAAGAGCTGGAGGCTGGAAACAGATATCCAATCTGAACGTTCGTGCAAGTTCAGGGAGCAAAAACTCTTGCCGGGCAGCGGCCAACGTGCCGCCCCGCCTGTTAGGCTATCGAACGAGGAATTTTCTGATTATGGTGAAGATCGAAGCCGTTCTCCAGCCGTCGAAGCTGGATGCCGTGAAAGATGCGCTGCTGGAAGCAGGCATTGAAGGCATGACCATTCTCGAAGCCCGCGGCCACGGCCGCCAGAAGGGCCACACCGAGTTCTACCGGGGCCGCGAATACACTGTGGATCTTCTCCCCAAGGTCAAGATCGAGATGGTGGTTCGGGACGAAATCAAGGACAAGGCGATTGAGGCGATTAACAGCGCCGCGCGCACTGGCCGGATCGGCGACGGCAAGATTTTTATCAGCCGCGTTGACGACGCGATTCGTATCCGCAACGACGAGCGCGGCGAAAACGCGCTGTAGCCGGGAGAGCACCGCAGCCGGTTTTGCCAAGGATGTGCGCGGGTGCGTGGTTCGCCGGCGAGGCGAATCCAGGGCCTCCATCTCCGCCTGAAAATCGGATAATAGCGATTCTCCAATTGGTGTAAAGCAGAGGCGCAACTCTTGAGCGGTGTTCGCCGCGGCGAACGCCATATTGCATGCCACTTGAGACTTCACGTAAATCGGAGAACCGCCGTAACTGACTGATTTTTCTTGCCGTCTACCTGATTTCTCTTGGTGTCGAACTAAATCTGCCCCCATCCGGCAAATTTCGCTTATCCTTGTAACAATTCCTTCTTGCTCCGGCAGGCCACTCGACAACTACTGCAGGCCAGTCAACAACTACTTATGAATCCAGTCGCTATAGCGGTTGACGATCTTCGGGAGCAGTATATGCGGGAGATGGCGCTTGTGCGCCAAACCGAGGAGCGCACCGGGGATGGCACGGCCGCCATCCGGCGGCGTTCGGCGGTGGTGGACCGCATCATGATCGAGATGTGGCGCCGTGCCTTTGCCGAAATTCCCGCGCAGAATGTCGCCCTGCTGGCCATGGGCGGCTACGGGCGCAAAGATCTCTTCCCCTACTCGGACATCGACGTGCTCTTTGCCTTCGCCGACGAAAAGACCGAGGACCAGTCCCGCGAGGCTGTTCGGGCCATCGTTCAGGGCATGTGGGACATTGGCCTGCGCGCCAGCCCCAGTTCGCGCACCGTGAAGGAAGCGGGCCGCTTCGACCCCGACAACCTTGAATTTACTCTCGCCACCCTCGACCGCCGCTTCCTGGCCGGCCAGTTTCCCCTCTACCAGCAGCTCCACCAGGTCACCTTCCCCGGCCTTGTGTTGAGCGAGTGGAATTCCATCACGCAAAAGCTGGGCGAGATCGCCCGCGCCCGCCACGCCAAGTTCGGAAATACCATTTTTCACCTGGAGCCCAACCTCAAGGATTGTCCCGGCGGGTTGCGCGATTATCACCTTGCCGTCTGGTTCGCGATTTTGTTCCATTTGAAGGAGACCAAGGAGTGGCCGCGGCAGCGCGGCGGCGTCTTCCAGAGCGCACGCGGCGACGCCGAGGCTGCATTCGACTTTCTCGCCGCGGCGCGCTGTTTTCTCCACTTCCGCCAGGGGCGCGACAATAACGTGCTCGACTGGCAGTCACAGGACGAGGCGGCGGCGCGCTCGATCGGCCTGGAAACCCGCGGCACCGCCGATCCCTCTTACTGGATGCGCACCTATTACCGGCATGCCCGCGTGGTCTATCGCCGTGCCGCCTTGCTGATGGAACACCTGCCCGCGCCGGTGAGCTTCTATCGCCAGTTCCGGCGCCGCCGCACGCCCATCGCGGGAACCGACTTCCTGCTTGACCAGGGCCGGATCGACATCCAGCCGGGCGCGCAGTTCAACGACACCGCAGCCATTCTGCGTATTTTCTCGCTCATGGCTACGCACGGCTACACGCTGTCGCAAGCCGCCGAAGACCGCATCACCGACGCGCTGCCGGTTCTGGCCATTTCCATCCCCGAAGGGCCGTACCTTTGGAACGCGCTGCGCGAGGTTCTGGTCGGGCCCCACGCGGCGCATGCGTTGCGCACCATGCACGCGCTGGGAGTGCTGGAGATGCTGATTCCGGAGTTCCACGGCATCGACGCCCTCGTCATCCGCGACAGCTACCACCGCTATACGGTAGACGAGCATACCTTCCTGGTGATCAATAACGTCCATGCCCTTCGCCAGCCGGCCAGCGAGCACGAGCAGCGGCTGGCGCAACTGCTCCCGGAGATCGACCGTCTGGATCTCTTCTTCCTGGCGCTGCTATTGCACGACACCGGCAAAGGGCGGCGCAACGGCGAGCACGCGGCGCAGAGCGTAGAACTGGCCGACAGTTTTCTGGCGCGCCTGGATTTCGACGCCGAGGAGCGCGAATCCATCCTCAAGCTCATCCGTTTGCATCTGGAGATGTCGGCGGCCATGCGCCGCGATATCTTCGACCTGGACAACGTGCGGGCATTTGCCGAGAAAATCAGCGATCCGCAGATGCTGAAAATGCTCACGCTGATGACCTTCGCCGATATCAAGGCCGTCAACCCGGATGCGCTCACGCCATGGAAGGCCGAAAACCTGTGGCAGTTCTACATGTCTACGTCGAACTTCATGGACCGCTCGGTGGACGAGACGCGCTATCACGCCTCCATCGATCCCACTTTGCTCAACCGCATCCGCTCCATGGTTCCGGCCGCGCAGCACGACGCGCTCAGGCAGTTCCTCGAGGGGCTGCCGCAGCGCTACCTGCAAACTCGCCTGCCTGAGCAGATTCGCAATCACTTCCAGATGGCCGTGAACCTCGACGATGATAACGTGCAACTCGATCTGCGGCCCAGCCGCCAGCTCTTCGATTTGACCGTCATCACCCGCGACCGCAAGCGATTGTTTGCCGATGTGGCGGGCGTGCTGGCGGCGTGGGGAATGAACATCGTGCGCGCCGGAGCTTACTCGAACGATGCCGGGGTTATTGTCGACAGCTTCCATTTCTCCGATGTTTTCCGGACCATTGAGCTGAATCCCAGCGAAAAGGAACGCTTTCTCGCCAATGTTCACGACGTGGTGGCGCAAAAGATCGATGTGCAGCAACTCCTCGACGCCCGCCGCCATCTGAACCACCCTAATAACCTCAAGGTCGAGGTTCCCACGAAGGTCGAATTCGATAACGAGGCGTCGACTCACTCCACGCTGTTGCAGGTGGTGGCACAGGACCTGCCCGGCCTGCTGCGCCAGATCGCGCTTACTCTGAGCTCGCATCAGTGCAACATCAAGGTCGCGCTCATCGACACCGAAGGCGAAACTGCCATCGACGTCTTTTACCTCACCAGCAACGGAGAAAAGCTGCCCCCTGAAGCGCAGGAGATTCTTGGCAGAGACATGACCGCGGCGCTGGAAGCGATGCGCCAGCCGGCGTGAGGCAGTTCACGGCGGACAGTGGACGGTCAACGGCCGTCCACGCTGGAGGCGGAATCGAGCGTTCATTGAGTGGTAATCTCCGGATTGGCGGTGACACAGCAACCTGCCCCGCGATGATCTAAAATCGCTCGATATGAATCGGAGTGCCTTCAGCAATTTAGATCACGTCACTTCCGGATTGCCGGTGATATGCCGGATCTGCGGAATCGGGAAGCGGCGCGGTGAGATTTGTGGCCTCCCGGCTATCGGCTGCTAACCCCCGGTCCCCAAAAGCGAGGGACCGGGGGCACCCTCAACGGGACAAGTTTCCTCATGAGATCGGGGTCACCTGCCTGCAGATCCTTCGCTGCGTTCAGGATGACAGTGTTTTGGGGAGCAGGGGTGGGACCGCAGTCGGCGTCGCGAGCGGTTGGCCGGCAATCGTTACCTTCAGAAACCTTCGCTCGAAGGCAGTCGAAAACCCGTCAAACAAGGCGCATTCGTCCAGGTTCTGTCAAAGGATCGGCTTTTCGATCGTATGCCCCGGTCGCTTTCCGCCAGGCAGATGCGAGCCCTGATTGCCTGCATATTGCGCGCCGTGGATCCGGACGCTCTTTACGAGCCTTAACAAGGAACATCGAGACTGGGCATCCGTTCGAATGAAATCAACCCATGCGTCTTATGCCGCATCCTTCCGCACCATATATTCGTCCAGAAGCACGGAGACCAGCACTGCGGTAGGGATGGCGACCATGGCGCCGATGATTCCCAGGAGGGCCGAGCCGAGGAGCAGCGAGGCAAAGACGACAAGGGCGGGAAGATCGACCCGGTTCTTCATAATGCGGGGAATAAGCAAGGTGTTTTCGATCTGAAGGTAGATGAAAAAGAAGATGACGACGCCGAGCACGCGTCCCCAGGAATCGATGACTGCCACGAGCAAAGCGAGCACTACGGAAACAGCCGCGCCGAGCACCGGGATGATATTGAGCAGGCCGGTGAGCACACCGAGCGCGTAGGCGTAACGGACGCCCAGCGAGAGATAGACGATCGTGCTGACGATTCCGAGGATGAGCATGAGGCTGGCCTGGCCAAGCAGCCACCTCTGCATGCGAATGGCCGCCCGCCCGAGCGTATCGTCGAGCCGCTGCCGGTGTTGCGGCAACAGAAACGAGAGAAACCAGCGGTAAGCGTCCCCGCCCTCGAGAATGAAGTAAAGCGTAATCACAAAACCGGCAATGATCTGAACGAGGTCGCCGGCCCAGTCTTTGAAGGAGAGCAGCAGATAGGCCGCAGCCTTGCTTGCCGAGCCTTGGATCCAGGCGGTGATCTGGCCGGGGTTCAGCCGATCGGCGAAGGGAACTTCTCGAAGCCTGGCCAGAAATTCAGGAACTCGCGTGGGCATTTCGCCGCTAAGAGAATCGAGGTCGCGGATGACGGGCGGGAGAGCGAGAAATCCGAAGGCGGTAAGGGCCCCGGCCACAGCCAGCAGAAGGATGAGGATGGCGGCCGAGCCCTGGAAGGGCCTCCGCCGGCCGATGCGAAACTGCGACGTGGCGCGGACTGCGGGCATGAGCACGACGGCAAAGAGCGCAGAGACATAAAGCAAGACCAGCACGCCACGGATCAGCCATGCCAGATATAAGGCGAAGGCCAGGGCGAACGTAAAAATGATGTGGCCGCGAATGCTCTGCCGGTCTCTTCGCGATTGAGTCATACGACGGCTCCTGCTAGCCGGAATGGATGCCGCCGGCTATTCATTGATCGCTGTTCCCTGACCCCTGGTCCCCGTTCCCTGTCTTACTGACCCCCGCCCAGGATCGAGCCGACGATGCCGCCCAGCACGCCGGCCGCGGGCGTCTGCGCCGCTTCAGGATGCGGCAGGTACTCGTAGATTTGATGCGCCAGGCGAGAGATGGGCAACGTTTGCAGCCACACCGTGCCGGGACCGGCCATCTCCGCGAGGAAAAGGCCATCGCCGCCGAAGATCATGTTTTTGATGCCCGGGACCATGGTAATTTGAAAACCGACCGAGGACTGAAACGCGCCGACGTGGCCGGGGTGCACGCGCAGCACTTCGCCGGGGGCGAGGTTCTTCTGGACGAGCTCGCCGGAGAGCTCGAGCCACGCCGTGCCCGCGCCGCCGATGCGCTGCAGCAGAAATCCCTCGCCGCCAAAGATGCCGGCGCCGAGCGACTGTTGAAATCCCAGAGTAATGGTGACCTGCGGCGTGGCGCACAAAAAGCCGTGCCGGTGCACCAGGTACTCTGGGCCCTGGCCAAGCTCAACGGGCACGATGTGGCCGGGGACTTTGGTGGCGAACGACACCGCGCCGGGATACTGGATGGCGCGGTACTCGGTCATGAAGATGCTGCCGCCGGCGGCAGCGCGCTTGAGAACGCCGAAGAACCCGCCGCCCCCGCCCATCTGCGTGTGCGTTGTCATCTGGATCGACGCGGTCATCCACGAGAGTTCGCCGCTCTCGGAAAACACGCTTTCGTTCGGGTCGAGTTCCACTTCGAGAACCGGCATGGTGGTGCCCAGAATCCGCGTTTGCATAAGACCGCCTCCTGTCATGGAACAGTGTACAGAAGGCAGGGCCAAGGGATGCAGGGATTAAGGGACTAAGGGACTTAGGCACTGAGGGAATGCGGTCATTGCGGATCGCGGTGCGCGATCACGTAATCCTTGATGCGATCGTAGGCCTCGCTGGTCACCACGCCGCGGTCGACGAGGTCCTGCTTGGTGCGATAGGGGCGGAAACGCACAATGCGTCCGGCCCAGGTTGGCGTCATGCCGGGGACCTTCAGAAGTTCGCCGGCTGTGGCGTGGTTGATGTCAATGCGCGCCTCGGGCGCGGGAGCCGTGGCGGATGTTTTGGGCGCACCATTCGTGTCTCGATCCTGATATTGCGCCGCCGCGGCCAGGCAAACGGTCAGCATCGCGACCGGTAAAGCCGCCAATCTCATTCGCGTGCACACGGCTCGATTGTCCGCCTGGGAGCTTGCAGGGCGCAAGGGCTTGGGGAGCGGCAACTTGAGCCAGCAGTTCCATAGTTGTGATATAAGTCACACCGCATCTGCGCTTCCCATAAGCCAGAGGTTCCACCATTGTGATAAACTTCACCGCACATGTACGATCCCGGATTTGGGAATTCACAATCGAAAGGGCAGAGCATGAAGGATACGAAGAACCCGTCACGCAGGGAATTTGTTCAAGGGGTAGCTTCCGGCGCGGTTGGAGTTGCTGCTGCCGGACTTTGCTCGAACCTTGTTGCCGCTGAGACCACAAAGCCGGTTCCAGCCGGAATCAAAGGTGCCTCGGCCGAGAAGATCACCGTGCTCAATCCCCTGGGAGTTCCACCGCCGGTGAACCTTATACCGCAAGCGCGGCGACTGGACACGTTGGACGGCAAAACCCTCTACTTTGTGAACGATGGTTTTCTCGGATCGGATAATCTCCTTTATGAATTCATGGATGCGTTCAAGGCGAAGTACCCAACAACCAACCTGGTGTACAGGAAGAAAGGTGGGATGGGATTCGCCGCGCAGGATCCGGCGCTATGGGAGGAGATGCATCAAAAAGCCGATGCCATGATCATTGGCCTGGGGCATTGAAGCGTTTGCGCGCCGGCGGTCGTCGGCCTATCGATCGATTTTGAATCCAAGTTCAACAAACCGGCAGTCCCACTTGTGATTTCCGACTTCGCCGAACAGGAAGCCGGAGTTGCCGCCAGTCACGGAATGCCCGGCCTGCGGATACAATTTTTCCGGGGTCCAGTGTGGGGGAAGACGCGCGATCAACTGCGCCGAATGATCGTCGAGGGAAATGATCCGATCACCAACCGGCCGGTTATGCAGGAACTGGTGGAAAAGCTTACCACTCCCTTGACGGATGCAGAAAAGCGAACCGGCGAACTCAAACCGAGCGAAGGGCCGGCCACCTTCACCGATACTCCGGACAACTTGCAGCAGATGTTCCTGGAAAAGCGCTGGACCGATTTTCTGCCGGTCATCCTGCCGACCGAGCAAAGAGTCGAGGAAATGTTGAAGGGAACCAGCCACCTCCCGGAGGAACCTCTGGGTAAGATGACGAACAGCGGCGTCTTTAAGCCCTGGAGCTATCCCGTCAGGACGGCGGCGATCGCCGCGGTGATGGCCGGCTGCAAACCAGAATACCTGCCGCTAGTCCTGGCGGTGGGTTCTACCGGTATGGAAGGCGTTTCCGTATCGGACAACGGCTTTGTTTCCGCACTGGTGATCAACGGCGATATCCGCGACGAAATCGGCCTGAATTATGGAATCGGGGCGATGGGGCCCTTTGCCCATGCGAATACCACGATCGGCAGGGCGTGGAACCTTCTGTCGATCAACGGCGGCAATTGCGAGAAGGTTGGCACCACTTATATGGGCACCGTGGGCAACCCCATGAACGCGATCAACATCGTGATTGCCGAGAATGAAGGCCAGTCTCCCTTTGAGCCTTTTTCGGTGCGTTTGCCGGGGAAGGGTTACAAGCGCGGACAGAATATCGTCAACATGTTCGTCGGCTGGGGCGTCCTTTCCGCAAGGAACTGGAAATACGACCTCTGGCAAGAGGATATGAATTTTCCTCAGATCATCAAGGACATCTTCAACGACCAGAGTCCTTCTCTCTTCGGCGCCTGTGCCGTCCTGAGCCCGCCCATCGCGAACTTTGTCAAAGATGCGGGCTACGACACGGTAGAAAAGTTTACCGAATGGCTGATGACTCCTCCCGCGGGGCAGAAGCCACACTTCCAGAACCCGAATCAGCTCAGCATCATCGTCACGGGTGGCACGAACAACGATTACTTCAGCATTGGCGGTTTGGCGTACTTTAGAAGCGTCGAAATCGACCCATGGCGCTAGGTCTCCGACAACATGAATTCGTACACCGGCGTCCCAGTATCCCAGGTCTCAAAATCGAGACCTGGGGCATCCCATGATGGTGCAAAATCAAGTTGTCAAAGACCTGGCGCAAGACCGTGGGACGATCCACTCCGCCGGGGTGGGCGGGGTGGATTGTCCGATTCTTTTATCCGGCGATCCGCATAACGGAAGGATCTGAGAATTTGGCGACTCGGTCGCGGAACGGTCGCGGTTTTCGGTTTCTGGTATATGCCGCCGCAACCACCCGAGCGGCCCAAGGTTTGGTTCTCCAGGAGGATCGCGATGAAAACGGCTTTAGCCTGCATTTTTATCTTAGGTGCGGCAACTCTTCAATCCGCGGGCATTTCGACCGGCAATGCAAGCGCAGTGGACCGTTCCAAGATCAACATCGCCTACAGCACCAATGTGCTGGGCTATTACCTGCCCTGCAATTGCCTGGATGGAGAACAGCTTGGGGGACTCGATAAGAGGGCTGAGTTTCTTAACCAATACAGAAAGGACCATGGCGATGTACTGGTAGTCGATTCAGGAGACCTGTTGAATGAGGATCCGGAGATACCGGAAGACTCTCGCGCAGCGGCCACGCTGAAGGCGGACCTGATAGCGCGGATATACAAGGCCACCGGGATCGATGCCGTCACGCCTGGGGAGCTCGATCTGGTCCTGGGGTTGAAGACCCTTAAGGAACTGGAGAGCAAATATAACTTCCCGTTTGTCGCCGCCAACCTGGTTGACGCAAATGGCAAGCTGATTTTCAAGCCCTACATCATAAAGAAGGTTAACGGCAAGACTGTGGGAGTCTTTGGAATCATTGGCGACACTTCGGAAATGGCCGACAGAGCGAACCAAGCCACGGGAGGAGCCGCCACGGTGACCGATTCGTTGCAGGCGGCGGAATCCGTCGTGCAGGAGCTCTCCGGAAAGGTGGATTACCTGGTTGCGTTGACGCATGAGGGAACAACCCGCGATTGGGTCATTGCGAAAAGAGTCAAGGGAATCGATCTGGTGGTTGGCGGCCACGATAAACGGGCCACGAAAGAGCCGAGTGTAGCCGGCAATACTCTGATCGTGCAGGCCGGAGAAAAGGGGGAATATGTCGGCATGCTGCAGATCGCAAGCGACGGCTCCAGGACCGCCAGCAACACGCTGGCTCCTTTAGGCGACAGCATGGCCAAGGATCCCAAAACAGAGGCCCTGATAGGCCAATACAACGAGACGGTTGCCACTCTGTACGGCAATTCCGGCAAAAACAAAGCAGCGCCCGGGAAGGTCTCAATTGGCTCACCGGCGCCCGACTTCACTATCCAGGACGGCGGCCGCACCGTATCCCTGCGCGATTATCACGGCAAGGTTGTGGTGTTGAATTTTTGGGCGACCTGGTGCACGCCGTGCGTTAAGGAGATGCCTTCGCTGGTGGAGTTGCAGAACCGGCTGAAAGACCACATCACCGTGCTGGCTGTCAGCCTGGATATGAATAGCGCCACTTACCACAGATTCATACAGGACCACAAAGTCACTCTCGTGACGGTGCGCGATCCCGCCCGGAAGAGCAGTGCGATCTACGGCGCATCCCAATTTCCTGTGACCTACGTGATCGACCGCGAAGGCAAGATTCGCCGTGAATTCAGTGGCGCCCAGAACTGGGACGATCCGGAAATCGAGCAGTACCTGAAGAGTTTGTACCGCTAGTGTAATGCCCCCGGCGCTAGGAAAAGATTTGACACGTGGGATAGTTTTCCCGTAGTTTGGAAACAGATGCAGAACCTCCGCCATCACGGCCACCACCATCATCATGGAACATCCATGCCGGCGGACTGCAATGGCCTGAAGTAGACGGCCAGAGAGATCGAAAGAAACTAGAAGCCCGCCGGCGAATGAAGCCAGCGGGTTTTTTCATGTTCGAAACAAAATCTCAACCAAGGAATGAAACCGTGGAACGGATCGATTTTGAAAAGATGGATGGCCTCGTGCCGGGAATCGTGCAGGATGCGCGTACGGGCGAGGTCCTGATGCTGGGCTTTCTCAATGCCACGAGCTACGCCAAGACGCTGGAAAGCGGCTTTGTAACCTTCTGGAGCCGCACGCGCCAGAAGCTTTGGATGAAGGGCGAGACCAGCGGCAACCGGTTGCGCATCGTTTCGGCGGCGACCGACTGCGACAACGACACGCTGCTGTTCCGCGTTGAAGTGGAAGGCGACGGCCTGGTGTGCCACGAGGGCACGGTGAGCTGCTTTACGCGGCCCATAGCGATGGGCGAGCAAGCGGAGGTGAGCCGTGGCTGACAAACTTCGACTGGGAATTCCCAAAGGCAGCTTGCAGGATGCGACCATTGCACTGTTCAAGCGCGCCGGATGGAACATCTACGCCGACGGCCGGTCGTATTTTCCTTCGATCGACGACAGCGAGATCGAGTGCATGCTGATTCGCGCGCAAGAGATGGCGCGCTATGTGGATCACGGCGTGCTCGACGCAGGATTGACCGGAATCGACTGGGTGGTGGAGAGCGGGCTGGACCTGACCAGCGTGACCACGCTGACCTATGCCAAGCAGAGCCGCCGCAAGGTGCGCTGGGTGCTGGCCGTGCCGGAATCGAGCGGGTTTGAAAAGGCCGAAGACCTGGAAGGCAAGATTATCGCCACAGAATTGGTTGAAACCACCAAGCGCTACTTTGCGTCGAAGGGCGTGAATGTGAAGGTGGAGTTCAGCTGGGGCGCAACGGAAGTGAAGCCGCCCATGCTGGCCGACGCAATTGTCGAGGTGACGGAGACGGGCAGCTCGCTGAAGGCCAATCACTTGAAAATCATCGACACCGTGATGGAAAGCGAGACCCATCTGATTGCCGGCAAGGATGCGCTGGCGGACCCGTGGAAGCGGCAGAAGATCGACCAGATCGCGCTCATGCTGCGCGGCGCCATCGACGCGCAGTCCCAGGTGGGACTGATGCTCAACGTGAAGCAGGAAGACCTGAAGGCGGTGTTGGCCGTTCTGCCCGCGTTGAACTCGCCGACAATTTCCCAGTTGAGCGATGCGGCGTGGGTTGCGGTGAACACGATCCTGGAAGAACGCGTGGCGCGCGATGTGATTCCGCGCTTGAAGGCAGCCGGCGGAGCGGGCATCGTGGAGTACCCGCTGAATAAAGTGGTGCTGTAGGCGAAGGGTACGGGTTTAGCCCGTACATCATCGCCAGCCGGAACGGACGAGGGCTTTAGCCGCTGAGGGGAACGATGGAGCTGATCCGAACCACAGGACGAGGCGCGCAGGCTGCATTGGCCGTGCTGGAACGGCGCGGCGGCGCGGCGCTGGACGCGGTGCTGCCTGCCGTGAAGCGCATCGTGGCCGATGTGCGCAAGCGAGGCGACTGCGCGCTGCTCGGCTACGCGGCGAAATTTGATGGTCTATCAGGGCCGGATGCCCTGCGTGTCACGCAGCAAGAAATGGCCGCGGCATGGAAGGCGCTCGATCCCGCGATGCGCGACGCTCTCTCCACGGCAGCAGCGCAGATTCGCACATTTGCCCGGCGACAAATGCCGAAGTCGTGGAATGCTTCGCCGGTGAAGGGCTTGACGACGGGCCAGCTCGTGCGTCCGCTCGGTTCCGTTGGCTGCTATGTGCCCAGCGGACGTCACCCGCTGCCCTCCACGCTGCTGATGACGGCGATTCCCGCGCAAGTTGCAGGCGTCGAGCGGATCGTTGTGGTTTCGCCCAGGCCCGCGCCGGAGACGCTTGCCGCGGCGCATTTGCTTGGGATTACCGAATTTCACCGGCTGGGCGGCGCGCATGCTGTGGCGGCGCTGGCCTACGGGACCGCGAGCGTTCCACGCGTAGACAAAATCGTGGGGCCGGGCAATCTTTACGTGACTGCGGCGAAACGTCTTGTCGCTTTCGACTGCGCAATCGATATGCTGGCGGGGCCGACAGAGATCGTCGTCACCAGCGAACGCGGCAACGCGGCGGACATTGCAAGTGATCTTGTGGCGCAGGCCGAACACGATCCTGAAGCGCTGGCAATTTTCGTGACCACGCGCGAGGATCTGGGGCGTGCCGTTATAGCGGAGACAAAGATACGCAGCCGCGAGAACCCAGTGGCGCGCGAGGCTCTAAAGCGAAATGGCCTCGTCATCGTCGCGGGCTCCGTGGAAGAGTCGCGTACGATCACCAACCGGCTCGCGGCCGAGCACCTGACCGTGGATGCGGCGAACGATCTCGCGTGGGTCGAGAATGCGGGCTCCGTGTTTGTAGGCCGCTGGTCTTCGCAGCCCATGGGCGACTACATCTCCGGGCCGAATCACACGCTGCCTACGGGCGGAATGGCGCGGGTGCGCGGCGGGCTGAGCGTGAACGATTTCGTCAAGCTGATCACCGTGCAGGAGTACACGGCGAAAGCGGTTCGCTCCCTTGGCTTGCCAGCCGCGCTATTGGCTGAAGCCGAAGGTCTTGTTGGCCATGCGGAAGCGATCCGCGTTCGGATGAGAAGGAAGAAAGCATGAACGCAACGGAAACAAAAACAACCCCCGCGCCGCGCGCACGTGTTCGGGCAATGATGGAGTACCACCCTCCACTCGGAAGCCGCGACCGGCTGCGCCTCGACTTTAACGAGAACACGCTCGCCTGCTCGCCAAGGGTGCGCGAAGTGCTGGGAAAGGTTTCAGCGGGTGCGCTCACGCGTTATCCCGAGCGCGAGCCGGTGGAGGCGTTCGTGGCTGCGAATCTTGGGTTGCGTGCGGATCAGGTTGCGCTGACGAACGGCGTGGATGAGGCGATTCACGTCCTTTTCGAGGCTTTTCTCGAGGCCGGCGACGAATTGCTTCTCCCGGTGCCCACTTACACCATGTACGAGGTCTACGCCTCAGCCACGGACGCGCGTGTCGTCACGGTCGAGGCCGCGGACGATCTGCAGTTTCCCTTCGAGCGATTACTGGCGGCGATCACGCCGCGAACCAAAGTAATTGCGATTGCCAATCCCAACAGCCCGTCGGGTTCGGTTGCCACGCGCGAGCAGCTTCTGGAGTTGGCGCGCCGCGCGCCGCAAGCGGTGCTGCTGGTAGACGAGGCGTACTTCCATTTTTGCGGCGAAACGCTGATAGACCTCGTGGGCCGAGTCCCGAATCTGGTTGTGGCGCGGACCTTCTCCAAGGCCTACGGGCTCGCCGGGCTGCGGCTGGGACTGCTGGCCGGGCCGGCGGAAATAATGCGTTGGATCCGGCGCGTGCTCTCGCCCTATAGCGTGAACTCGCTGGCGCTCGCGTGCCTGCAGGCGGCCATGGAGGACACAGAGTATCTCGATTGGTACGTGGCCGAGGTGCTCCGAGCGCGCGGGGAATTTGAGGCCGCCCTCGATGCGGCCGGAGTGCGCCGCTGGCCCAGCCGCGCGAATTTTATTCTCGTCGAAATTGGCGCGCGCCATGCGGAGTTTGTCTGCCTGATGCGCGCCGCGGGCGTGCTGGTGCGCGACCGTTCCAGCGATCCCGGCTGCGACGGACGCGTGCGCATCACCATTGGGACGCGAGAGCAGATGAAACAGGCTGCTTTGGCGTTGAACGAAACGATGGCGGCGCTGCAAGCCGGAGGCGAGAAACGATGACAAGCAAGAAGGTCGAAAAGTCCGGCATGCGTTCAAGCAGGCGTACCGCAACCGTTGCGCGCAACACCACGGAAACCCGCATCGAGCTTGAGCTGGCGATCGAGGGCCAGGGCCGGTACAACATTTCCACCGGCATTCGCTTTTTCGATCACATGCTGGAACTGTTCACGCGGCACGGCGCATTCGATCTGGCGCTCAAGTGCGACGGTGATTTGGATGTCGACCAACACCATACCGTCGAAGATGTTGGCATAGCGCTGGGCGAGGCGTTTGACCGGGCTTTGGGCGACAAGCGCGGGATTCTGCGCGCCGGCTATTTCCTGATGCCAATGGACGAGACGCTCGCCATTGCGGCCGTGGATCTTAGTGGACGCGCAGCATTCGCAGTGGACACAAAAGTGCGGAAGCACCTGGTGGGCGATTTACAAACGGAATTGGTGACGGATTTCTTCGAGGCTTTCGCGCGCGGAGCGCGGGCCAACGTGCACGTGAAGACGATGTACGGGCGCTCGAATCACCACAAGATCGAGGCTATTTTCAAAGCATTTGCGCGGGCGCTGCGCGTAGCCTGCTCGCGCGACAAGCAACTGGGCAAGATGCTGCCGAGCACGAAGGGGCTGTTGTGAGGAACATTGAGAAAATCAGGCCAGCCGCTTTTGCGGTGGGAATCACAGGAATCTTCCTCTCATTGCTCGCCATGGTTGGTGGCTATCTAGAGGCACTGAATACATCTGACTTTCTCAAACAAGCGGAAGAGGCAGTTCCGTGGATTAAATTCGGGCTCGGGTTCGCCTCTGCAGGCCTCCTCTTCTCATTATTCGGCCGACGGTGGTGGAGGGTTGTTGCAATCGGGTCCGCCTTCCTGCTCCTTGTTTGGTGGCTACTTATCGGGGTGTCGATATTTTGATGCGCGTCACAGTGATTGACTACAAAGCCGGCAATCTGACGTCGGTGCTGAAGACGCTCCGGCATCTCGGCGCCGAGACGGTCGTTACGGACGGCGATCTCCAGTTGGTCGAGTCCGCGGAGCGCATCGTTTTGCCGGGCGTGGGGCACTTCGCGGCGACTTCGCGTCTGGATGCGACGGGACTGACAGCCGCCATTCGTGCGGCTATCGCGCGTGGCGTGCCCTTCCTCGGCATCTGCGTGGGCATGCAGTGGCTTTACGCGGGATCGACGGAGGCGCCGGAGCAGCCGGGGCTGGGACATTTCCCGGAATCGTGCACACGGTTCAAGGAAAGCACGGAAAAAGTGCCGCACGTGGGATGGAATTCTCTGGAAGTGAGGAACGGGACGCGATTATTGGCCGGTGTCGAGCCGGGAGAGTACGTCTACTTTACGCACTCCTACAAAGGGCCGGTTACGGCGGATACGGCCGCGGTGACGCAGTATATTGAGCCGTTTGCCGCAGCCGTCGAGCGCGGGAACGTGATGGGCGTGCAGTTTCATCCGGAAAAGTCCGGCGAGACCGGGCTGAAGATTTTGAGGAATTTTCTGGAGATGGCACGATGAAGGACGAAAAGCAACCGCAGATCCTTCGACTCCTTCGCGTTTTCTCTCGCACCGCGAGAGAAAACGCTCAGTCGCTCAGGATGACAGATCGGTTATTCAGGATGACAGATCAGTTCTTCAGTGGATTTCAGATTCAGGACACACACCCATGCTGACCAAACGCATTATTGCCTGCCTCGACGTGCACGCGGGCCGCGTGGTGAAGGGCGTGCAATTCGTCGATCTGGTCGACGCGGGCGATCCGGCGACGCAGGCGGCGCGCCATGCGCGCGAAGGCGCCGATGAGATTGTGCTGCTCGACATCACAGCCACGCACGAAGGACGGCAGACGTTGCTCGATACGGTGCGGCGCACGGCTCTGGAGCTTTTTGTGCCCTTCTGCGTGGGCGGAGGAATCAAGTCGGCGCGCGATGCGGAGCAGGTGTTCGAGGCGGGCGCGGATAAAGTCAGCATCAACTCCGCGGCGCTGGCCGATCCCACGCTCATCAGCGCCATCGGCTCGAGCTTCGGCGCGCAGGCGGTTGTGGTCGCCATCGACGCGCGGCGCGATCTCGAGGCGGCTGATCCGGTGCGCGATGCGCAGGTCTACGTACAAGGCGGCCGGCGCCCCGCCGGGCGAAGAGTTGTCGAGTGGGCGCGCGAGGCGGAACAGCGCGGCGCGGGCGAGATTCTGCTCACTTCAATGGATGCGGACGGGACGCGCGCGGGATTCGATTGCGAGCTGACTTCGGCGGTGAGCGAGGCCGTCGGCATTCCTGTGATTGCGTCGGGAGGCGCGGGAACGGTGGCGCATTTTGCCGACGTTTTCTCACGCGGCAAAGCGCACGCGGCACTCGCGGCCAGCATTTTTCACTTCGGCGTGTCGACGTCACGCTCGCTCAAAGAGGAACTCGCTCAGGCGGGAGTTCCGGTGAGGCTGCCATGCTGATTCCTTCGATTGATTTGTTGGGCGGGCGCATTGTGCAGTTGGTGCAAGGCGAAAAACTGCGGCTCGCGTTCGACGATTTCGAGTATTGGATCGAGCGCTTCACGCGTTTTCCGCTCGTGCAGCTCATCGACTTAGACGCAGCCATGCGGCAGGGCGAGAACTCTGTTCTCGTAGCTCAAATAGCGCGCCGGCTTCCCGTACAGGCAGGCGGCGGCATCCATTCGATCGAGCGCGCGCGGCAGGTGCTGGACGCCGGCGCGAAGCGAGTGATTATCGGGTCGGCGCTTTTTTCCGCCGAGGGCGCGGTGAATACGAAATTCGCCGCGGAACTTGGCATGAGCGTCGGCGTGGAGCGCCTGGTGGCCGGCATCGATACGAAGAATGGCCGCATTGCCGTCAAGGGATGGAAAGCGCAGGTCGAGCTTACGCCCGACGACGCGATTCCGCAGCTCGAACCTTACGCTGCCGCGTTTCTCTACACCCACGTGGATGGTGAAGGATTGATGCAGGGATTCCCTATCGAAACGGCCGCGCGGTTGCGCAAGCTGACGCACCGGCAGCTTATTGTGGCCGGCGGAATTCGCAGCCAGCAGGAAGTGGACGCACTGGATGCGCTGGGCGCGGATGCGGTGGTGGGCATGGCCGTCTACACCGAGCTGCTGGCAGTCTAAGAGAAGCAGCAAGCCGGGACTCGGCTTGCGTACAGTACCATACAAACGAGAAGCCCGTGACCAGTCAGGGCTCAAGAACCCCATGCTGCGAGTTGGATATCCAGCTACAATCTCAGCCGATTTGTTGCGCGATTTTCCCGAGGGAATCGAGCTGATCGCCGTATCGGACAAAATGGACCACGACGTCGAGATCGATGTGTGGATTCCCGATCCGTATCCGACCAGGGCCATGCGCGCATGGCCGCACTTGCACGGCGTGAAGCTGGTGCTGTCGATGCTGGCGGGGACGGAGTGGATTCCGCCGGTGGTGGGGCCGCACGTGACCATCTGCAACGCGCGCGGCGCGCACAACATTTCCACGGCAGAGTGGACGCTGGCGGCGATTCTGGCGATGCTGAAGTATTTTCCGTTGTATCTCGACATTCAACAGTCGGGCGTGTGGAAGCGCCGGTTTGAAGCCAGCGCGCTCTATGCCAAGATGAGCGGCGACACACGCCGGCACCATCCTGACGTGATGCTGGAAGAGTTGACCGGGAAGACGGTGCTGCTGGTGGGATATGGGGCCATTGGCAAGGAGATCGAGCGGATGCTGGCGCCGTTCGATGTGGAGATGCTGCGCGTGGCGCGCAGTGAACGCACCAAGCCGAAGGTTCATGCCGTAAGCGAACTGGACAGTTTGTTGCCGCGGGCCGAAGTGGTGGTGCTGATCCTACCTGGCAGCGCAGAGACGCGCGGGCTCATCGGCAGCCGACACCTTGCGCTGATGCGGCAGGGCACGCTGCTGGTGAATGCCGCACGCGGGCCGATTGTGGATACCGATGCGCTTGTGGAGGCTCTGCAGTCGGGCCGGATTCGCGCCGCAGTCGACGTGACAGAGCCCGAGCCGCTTCCCGAGGGCCATCCGCTGTGGAGCTGCCCGAATCTTTTGATCACGCCGCATGTGGGCGCATCGACGCCGCAATTTTCGCCGCGCGCGTTGCGCATTGCAGCAGAGGAACTGAGGCGCTACATGAACGGCGAGCCTCTGCACAATGTGGTGCAGGCGGCGTCTTAAGCAGCCGCGGCGGCGCGGCGCCAGTCGCGCAAGCCGACGATGGCGAGCGCGACAAGTCCGGCATAGAGCACGGCCGTGAGCAAAAGACCTTTGTAGATGTACTCGCCGATGTAGACGAAATCGACGACGATCCAAAGCCACCAGTTGACGGTATGCTTGCGTGCCTGCCACCAACTGGCGACGAGCGAATAGCTGGTGAGCGCAGCGTCGAGATGAGGCAATGCGGCGTGCATGCGAACGGCGAGCGCGCCAAGCAGAAAACTTCCTGCCGCGCCTGCGGCCAATGCAAGCAGTAGATTCATGCGGGGAAGCGGAACCACGCGCACCTCACCCTCCGCGCGAATGCCGCGCCACCAGTGCCACCAGCCGTAGAGCGTGAAAACGACGAAAAACACCTGCAGCAGCGCATCGGAAAAAAGCCGTGCCTGGTAGAAAACGGCAAGGTAGAGAAAATCCGCAAGCAGCACTACGGGCCAGCAAATGAGCAGGCGTTTGGTGGTAAGCCAGATGCCGAGTGCGGTAATCACGAAACCCGCAAGCTCGACCGCATGCGAAGCGAAGTAGTTCGTGATTGCGGCCCAGATCATAAGTTGGATTCTTTCCGCGGGCAGTGCGCGCCGGGGTCTGCGCGGCGGCGCAGGAATTCGATCAGCTTGCGGCCTGGCGCACTGTGGAACCAGCGGGCGTGACCCACGAGCCAACCGTTGTAGGCCAACGCGGCCTTGTCTTCGGAGTGCAGCACGCCAAGAAAGTAATCGGCCTCAGAGAGAGCGAACTCCGCATGGCAGAGAGCGGTCATGGGTGCGAGAGCCGCAGCTTCTTCACCAGTGAGCGGGCGGACGGATTCATAGCCGTCGAGGAGCGCCCCAAGATGATCGAGGTGGACGGCTGGCGGCTGGCTTGCGTCTTGGACGAGAGCTAACCACTCCACGATGTTGCGCTCGATGGCGTTGGCGATATCGTGCACAGCGTTGGTGCGGTCGGCGAGGCCAAAGTCGATGATGGCCGTGGCGCGCGCGGCGACATCGGATCTGGGTCCCGCATCGCTCCAGAAAAGATTCGACGCGTGGAGATCGTTGTGAGTCCACAGCGGGGTGAGCGCAGGCAAAAGCGGCGCAAGTTCGGCGTGAAAGGGCGCGAGGAGACCGAGAGCCTGATCGGTGCAGGCGCGAACCGCTGTGTGGTTGACAAGCGAGGGACGGGCCGCGAGGTAGTTGTCCATTTCCTCAGCGGGGTCCCGTGCAGCGAAGATGGTAAAGCTGGCGACCAGCGGGCGCGGCTTGCGGGGTGGAGCGGTGAAATCGCGCGCCGCAAGATGGAGGCGCGCGAGCGCCTGGCCGGCGGAATGCGCGTGCGCCGCGCTGCGAAAGGGCGTCCAGGAAATTGCGTCTTCGTAGAGATCGATTCCCGCAGGCGTCTCATGTACTTCGTAGATCGACTCGCCGGATTCGATTGCGGTCTCGCCCACTGCGGATGCGAGCACGCGCGGCACGGGCACGCCGCGAGCAGCGAGATGCGCGAGAAATCTGTGCTCTTCGAGCAACCCTTCGCGATCGCGCACGGAGCGGTGATGGCGCTTGATAAACACGCGGCCGTTGCTTGCGGCGACGACGCTGGCGGCGGAAAACGGGCGTGGGCTGACGGAGAGAATTTGCGTTGGCGCGCCAAGCGCGGGGAATTGAGCCAGAAGCGCGCGCAACTCGGCGAGCGTGAGCGGAGGCCAGTCGGGCTCGACCAGCGTGCCATCCATTCCGTGGGCTTTTACTGTTGCGGTCATTGTTAGCTTCTAGCTCCCGGCTTTTGGCTGCTAGCTCCATTCCGCGTGTGCTCTGTATGGACTCAAACTGTCATTGTCCAGGCTAGAGGCTGGGAGCTGGAAGCCTAAAACGTGTAGTGGGCGGCGAGGCGCACGGTTGGCGGCGCGCCCAGCCAGATAAATGTGTCGCCGTAGCTGGCGCCGGTGTCGGACCAGTAGCGCTTGTTGGCAATGTTGTCGGCGTAAATGTGAAAAGTCACGCGGCCCTGCTCGCCGCCCGGCGTGTAGCGCGCGCCCAGATTCAACAGATTGTAGCTGGGCACGCTGACTTGGTCGTCGCGCGTGGCCTCTTTGCGCGTGGTAAAGCTCCAGCCGGGCATCAAGTGCAGGCCGCGCATGTGCGGCACGGTCACGTCGGCAAACAAGTTGGTGTGCAGGTGCGGCACATTGATCACCTGCTTGTTATCGAAGGTTGGCGTGCCGGTGTCGGTGGAGATGGCGTTCATGGCCGCGGCCGAGCCGTTGAGCCGCAGCCAGCTGGCGGCTTTGCCCTCGGCGCTCAGTTCGACTCCGTTGTGCGTCTCGCGGCCTTCTGAGACAAAGTTGAATCCGCCCGCTCCGTCGCTCTCCGGATAGAAGAACGGCGCGCGCATGTGAAAGAACGCGGTGGTGAGCAGAATGCGATGGCCTGGCTCGTATTTCGCTCCGATCTCCGCCTGGCGCGTGAAGAATGGCGCCAGAAACTGGCTGCCGTTGTCGGCCCAGAATGGCGCCTGCGGCCCGAGCGAGAGCATCACGCCGTAGTTCGAGTAGAGCGTGAGGTTCTGGACCGGGTTGAAGGTGACCGCGAATTGCGGCAGCCACACGGGCTTGTCGGTGGGCTCGGGCGCGCAGGGATTCGGGTTGGATGCCGTGGCGGGATTCAGGTCGGCGGCAATGGCACAGCTCGCGTAAGCCGAGTAGTTGTGGTCGCGCAGGGAATCATAGCGGCCGCCGGCGATGAGCGCTATGCGGCCGGGAAGATGCACGCGGTCCTGGATCACCCCGGAAGCCTGATGGCTATCTTCCCAGAGCCGCCGCGGGCCGGCGGATTGAAGCGGGCTCTCGATTGGAACGGGCGCGATGGGTTGATAGATATTTGCCGAGCCCACGTAAGTGTAGACTGCGCCATCCTGAACGATGCCGCTCGGATCGTAGGGGTTCTGGGTAGTATAAAAACCGGGCTGCTGCACGCTGCGCAGAAAAAGCACACCGCCGAGGGTAAGATCCTGCGTGACAGCGCCGGTGCGGATGTGTCCCGTGGTCATCGCTTCCGCTTCGGCATCGATGCGCAACTCGCCAGGGTCGCGGTAATCATAGAAATCGTAGGTTCCATCGGGCGCGAAAAACCATGGATATGGAGATGAGCCGGTGTTGCACTCAGTTTCGTAGTAGCAACCATAGGCGTAGATCACGTTGTCCTGGATGAGCGAATGGCTGAAGCTGGCGGCGGCGAAGGCCGCCCATGAAGGCGAGAACGTGTGCTCGAGGCGCGCGACGGTGTTGAATGTGTCGTAGGTGTCGGCTGGGCCCCAGGGCTGATCGCCCAGCATGGTTGAGCGGTAGATGCGGTTGATGTCGGGCAACGTAGTTCCTCCGAGCAATTGGTACCCGCTGCCGTCGCGCTCGGTTTTGTGCTGGTACTCGAAGTCGCCTTTGAGCACCGTCGCCTGATCGATTCTCCAGTCGGCCGCGCCCGCGCCCACCGCGCGCCAGCCATTGGTGTCGTTCATATAGGGGACGATTCGTTCGCCGGCAAGATTCAGGCGCGCGCCCACCTGCTTCCGGCTGCCGAAAAGACGTCCGAGATCCAATGCGCCGTATGCGGTGCCGCGATGATCGGTGGCGAGATCGAGAGCCTCGATGTTGGCCGGGCGCTTGGTTACGTAGTCGATGAGGCCGCCGGCGTTGGCCACGCCGCTTTCCACGGACGCTTGCCCCTGGAGAAACTCGACGCTCTGCTTGTTTTCGAGGGGCACATCCTGCTCACCGGCGATGGTCATGCCATTGACTTCGAGGCCTGTGGCGAGATCGAGAGGAAAGCCGCGAATCTGGTAGTCGCCATAGTAGCCCACGGGCACGTAGTCGTCGCCGACCGACGCGTCGTTCTGGATCACGTCGGAGAGCAGGCGAGAAACCTGGTCGTTGAGCAGATTGCGCGTGATGACGGAGGCCGAAAGCGGCGCTTCTTTCAGCGGCTCGCCGCCCAGCGTGCCCACGGTGACGGAGTCGGGCAGATAGTTGTCCTCCACTTCGCCGTGAACGATGACGGTAGTGGTGACGGGAGCCGGCTTTTGCTGTTCTGGGGTGGGGATATGTACGTTGGTTTGCGTAGCCGGAGCTGGATCCTGTGGAGTCTGGGGCGCGGTTTGCGCGGCCGCAGGCACAGCAAGACAGCAGGCGAGCAAAAAGACACTGGCCAGGAAGCTGCCGGCGCGGCGGAAGGACAACGATGAGTGGCTGGAGATTGCTGCGGCGACTGGCATGGATTCCTCTTGTTTCAAAAATCCGTGAAACAAAGGAGCCCAGTTGCGCTGCCGAAAGCTTCCCACGCCGGTATTATCCGGATCGGGTTCGAGGGTATTTCTCAGCCCCACATCTGGTGGAGCACCCCTGTTTCAATAACACGATTGAAACACTCCGGGCATGGAGATGGCAAATGGGAGCGCTCGACGAAGCGGCTATCGTCCGCGCGGCGTCTGGCCGGCCATATCAGCAACGGAGGTACCCGAGAGAACGGCGAGCATGGCCCGTTGCGCCTCGACCCAGACCGGATGCGCGGGACATTCGGCTTTCCTTGAGCAGGACCGCCCGGGAGTCATGCAAACGTTGAGGCAGGTGGCGCCGTCGATGGCCTCAATCACTGCAAGCATCGATGCCGCGCGTCCACGCGGCGAAATACAAAAGCCGCCGGCCTGCCCGCGCCGCGAGGAGATGAGCCCTGCGCGCGCCAGTGCCTGCAAAACTTTGGAGAGGAAGCTTTGCGGCGCGCCCGTGGCCTTAGCCAGCGCGGGAAGCGAGACGCGCCCATCGGCGGCGGACGCGGCTAGCTGAATCATCACGCGGACGCCATAATCGGCGGCGCGCGTGAGTTGCATCGAGGAGCTGGGTCTCTTCATAGAGTCTTCCCGGTGGGGACAAGCGGAACGGCTAACGGGCTGCCTAACGAATTATGTCACAGGCGATTTTATTCCGCTTCCGAGCCGCCGGAGTTCCTTGCCCCAGGCCATCGGGTACTCCCGTTGAGCGTCAGCGCCATGCCAGTTCTTAGCCATCGAATTCAACTGGTTCTTGATCCGTGTCCGCATCCGCAGCAGCCGGCCAGGACTTATCGCCAAGGGGTTTTCAAGCCCAACTGAACCCGCTCCGCTGCAGCGGCAAGGTCCGAATCCTCTTGCCAGTGGCGGCAAAGATGGCGTTGCTCACCGCCGGCAAGGTCGGCGGCAGCGTCGGCTCACCCAGGCCCGTCGGTGCGTAGTCGGTCTTGCGCCAATACACCTCGATCTTCGGCGCTTGCCTCATGCGCATCACCGGGTGGTTATGGAAGTTGGACTGCTGGATCTTGCCGTCCACCAGCGTGATCTCCTGCCCCATGTGGCTCATCCCCTCGATGATGCCGCCGAAGGCGAGGCTCTCGGCCGCCGCAGGGTTGATGATCTGGCTGCCGATATCCCCTGCAGCCCAGATCTGGTGCACCGTCACCCTGTTCTGGGCGTCAACGCTGACATCGGCAACCGTGGCGAAGTAACCCAAATGGCAGAACCATGCGGCGATGCCCATTCCGCGCCCAGGCGTCTTGCTGCGATGAGCCCAGCCTGACTTTTCCGCTACCAGCTCAAGCACGCCTTTGTACCGCTCCGGGATGAGAACGGCTTGTCCTGTTGGCTCGTGGTCACCCACGGCGTCGTGCTCTCCCGCGGACCATGGCGCTTGCTTGTTGCTGAGCAGTTCAAGCTGGAACTCGAGTGGATCGCGGCCGGCGGCATGAGCCAGCTCGTCAAGGAAGGACTGCGCCACCCAGCAGTAAGCGTTGTCGCCAGGGGCGCGGAGGGCTCCGGTGCGGAGCATGAGCGGCTGCACGGAGGTGTAAAGAGCGTACGCCGGTGGAAAGCCGGCAGGATACGTGTCCTGCCCGATGCCGCCGCCGGAGGTCGAGTGCTTTTCATCGCCAAAGGTGACAAAGTGCTGACGCCAGGCAGTGAGCTTGCCTTGCGCATCGAGTCCGCCTTTAAACCCAACCGTTCCGCCTGGCCGGAAGGGGTCGTGGGCAATGTCATCTTCGCGCGACCATAGCAGCTTGACCGGCGCGTCAACGCGCTTGGCGATCCAGGCAGCCTCCACCAGGTAGTCGTTCTGAAGTCTCCTGCCAAAGCTGCCTCCCGCGCGCATCATGTGAGTGGTGATGTCACTCTCCTGGATGCCAAGCGTCCTGGCTACGAGTTCGCGGCCATCGGCCGGCAAAGTGCTGGTGGACCACATCTCCAGCTTGCCGTCTTTCCAGTGCGCAGTGGCGCCCTGCGGCTCAAGCGTGACGTGCGCAATGAACGGGTATTGGTAGGTGGCCTCAACTACCTTGGCCGACGACTTGAGCGCGGCGTCCAGATCGCCATATTTGCGCAGCGTGTTTGCGGGCGGGGCCTGAAGAAGTTCCTCTGCCCGCTTCTTGAAGCCCTCCGTGCTTTGTGTGGCTGCCGGGCCCAGGTCCCAGTCGACCTTGAGCTGTTTGCGAGCCTGCTGCGCCTGCCACCAGGTATCAGCCACGATCGCGATGCCAGGTTCCATGCCTGGCTCCCACGGCGTGTAGGCTGCGGGAGTGATGCCGCCATCAATCACCAGGACCTGGCGCACGCCTGGCAGCGCCTTGACCTGATCGATATTGGCAGACTTCACTTTGCCGGCAAACACGGGCGCCTTTTCAATCGCCGCGTACAGCATTCCCGGGAGCTGGACGTCGATGCCGAAAAGCGGCTTGCCTGTGACGATCGCGTGTGATATCTACGCCGGTTTGCGAATGGCCAATGATGCGGTAATCCTTGGGGTCTTTGAGCTTGACGCTGCTGAGCGCGGGCGGTTGCAGCGCGGCGGCTTTGGCGGCAAGCTCGCCGTAACTCAAGGACGCGCCCCGAAGCGGCGTGAAGCACCCGGCCGGATTGCGTCTCCGCCGAAGCGGACGCTGTCGAGCATCTTCTTTATCTGGTTGGAGACTTGTTCGCTCTCGCTGTCGGGATTGGAGCAAACGATGCTCAGGAAGTTCATTCCGCTCACCTGGACGGTGATCACAGCCACCGAAACCCGCACCCCGTGTGAATCGACCCCCGAGGCATTGGCGCCATGCGCAGGATGTCCGTTAGATTGAAAGTCTCCCTCGCCGAGTAGTTTGGCGTCCTGATATTGAGACTGCATGTCCTGCAGGATCGCGTGAGTGATTTGCGCCGGTCTTGACGAGTCATCCCCGGTTCCCTGCACCCATGTGACGGTTGCCCAGGCTTGTCCCCGAGAGAGCTGGAGAGCTCCCGAGTTGTCGTTTGCCGTTTGGGCCGACCATCCTTGGGGGATCGTGAGCGAATAGCGGCCCTGGTTGTCGCGAAACACGCCGGAGCTGGCCCGCGCGCCCCCGCCACCACCCCCGCCTGGAGTCCAGTTGGGGTCGTTCGAGGTCGTCTGCCCGGATTGCTGATCGGATTGCGGTTGCTGTGGGGGTTGCTGCTGTTGCGAGTCCTGAACCCATTGATGTTGAAACTGCTGCGGCTGAGAGTTCATGGCCGCAATCCGCTGATCGCACTCCTCCTTGGTCAAGGCTTGGCTACTGCACGCTCTTTGAAGGGCCGCAAGCTGGCGCGAGTTGTCAGACGTTTCCGACGTAGCCTCCGGTCCATGCAGCAGGGGACGCTGTGAACTGGCAGACCCGTTGGTTACCTTGATGCTGCGCTCGATTGCGCTCAGCGTCGGCACCGCACTCACCAGATTGGCCGTAGGAGCGGCGGTGTTGACTACCACCATCACACCTGGCCCCGCGAGTACCACGAATTTGAGCGCTAACTCCCCAATATCTTTGTCGGAGCACTTGGCAAGCAGGTACATTCCACGCATCCCCAGGAGAGTCGAATCCCCTGTCTTC
>CAWKFD010000027.1:0-498038 GCA_963848805.1 uncultured Acidobacteriaceae bacterium
CACGTATGGTGCAGCGCGCGAAGCGCACTGCACCACTTCTCCCGTCATTTGCTCTGCAGCAAGCGCCGACACCGCACCTTTAGAATTTCCAGCCCTCCGCGAGAATCATCTGCTGGAAGGTGATGCACGTCACGCCTTCGGCGTTGCACACGAAAGGGATTTTGCGGTTCGCGGCGCTGCCGGGATGCTCGTCGGCGACGATCCAGTGCGCGCCGCTGTTCTTGGCCAAAAGCGATCACGAACGGATCGCCGCCGCTGATGCCCTTATGCGGCTTCTCCCTGTTGTGGTGCGTCGCCATGATCTTGGTAACGATCCGCCGCACCGAAACCAACTCCTCCTGCAATCGCAAAAAAAGGGCCGTGCCAAAGACGCGGCCCTTTAGTAGCATGCCTTGCCGGCAATTCTGCCGGCTAATGAGGAGACAATCATGATCGTCGTCATGATTCGTTTCCGGTTAGGCCGTTGGAAAGTCTTCTTCTCCATCCGGACCTAATCGGGGCCGGCGAGGGGTCAGAGCCTCGCCGGTTCCTCGAAATATACACCTTGCTTTGCACGATTGAAAGAGCCAGCAAGCGTAGCTTGAATGGAGGAACCGCCGATTTGCGGTTAGGTAAGCGGTGCGGCATCTGGTAGGAAGGTGCGGTTCGTAGGGTGCAGTAAGCGAAGCGCACTGCACCGCTTCTCCCGTCATTCGCTCCGCGGCAAGCGCCGACACCGCATCTTTAGAAATTCCAGCCCTCCGCGAGGACCATCTGCTGGAAGGTGATGCACCTCACGCCTTCGGCGTTGCACACGAAAGGGATCTTGCGGTTCTCGGCGCTGCCGGGATGCTCGTCGGCGACGACGGTCCAGCGCGCGCCGGCGTCCTTGGCCAAAAGCGATCACGAACGGATCGCCGCCGCTGATGCCCTTGTGCGGCTTCGCCTTGTTGTAGTGCGTCGCCCTCCCCCGCTGCCGGCACATTCTCCGGGCACGAGGGTGCCTTGAAATGCCAGGCTGCGCTGTTGCAGCTATGCAAAAAATCGTATATACAAAAAGACATGAAGATTGTCTGGGATGAGCCCAAGCGTCAGGCAAACATCGTGACGCATGGGCTCGATTTAGCGGATGCCGAGTCATTCGATTGGGAGACTGCGATCGTGATCCCCGGCCATGCCGGCAAGGACGGCCGGTTGCGATTCCGGGCGATCGGCTGGTTGGGTGATGAGCTGGTAACGCTGGTTTTTTCGCCGCTCGGCGCGGAGGCAATCTCGGTCATCAGCTTGCGCCCGGCGAGCCGGGCAGAAAGGACGTTGCATGGCGCGACGTAAGCGCAGGTCGTCCGCACTCTCCGATGCGGCGGAGGACCGCATCCAGGCCGGCATCGCCGCCGATCCCGACAATCCGGAATGGACCGCGCAGGATTTCCGGGAGGCCAAGCCGTTCGCGGAAGCTTTCCCGGCGCTGTCGGAGGGTCCGCGCGGGCGCGGGCCGCAGAAAGCGCCGACCAAGGTCGCCGTCTCGCTGCGCCTGACACGAGAGGTGGTCAACCACTTCAAAGCCGATGGCCCCGGCTGGCAAACGCGCATGGACGAGGCACTGAAAAAGGCCGCGGGGCTTTAAGCTGCCCCGGCAAGGGCAGCCCGGATTTCGGCCCCGCCGCTTCGCGGTTCCGAAAGCCGTGGTCCAGCCATCGTTTAGCCGCCTGTTGCGCGAAGGCGCGGGGCCCTCATTTGACCCCGTAGATCGCGAATTCGTCGGCGATGGTGGGCCGCAGCGCCGTGGCGGCCTTGAAATCGGAGTCGGCGCCGGCCGTGTCGCCTTTGCGCTTCTTCGCCAGGCCACGGCCATAGAGCGAACTGGCGAGCGTCGGCATCAGGCGCAGCGCCGCGTCGTAATCCGCAAGCGCTTTGTCGATCTCGCCAAGCTTGAGATACACGAAGCCGCGGCTATCCTTGTTATCGGGCGCATTCGGCGCCAGCCGCAGCGACTCGTTGCAATCCGCGAGCGCCTGCTGCAGTTGCTCGCCCAACACCGCCTTCGACCAGCAGCGCGAGTTCCAGATGACCGAATCCTCCGGCGTCAGCCGGGAGGCCGCCTCGAAATCCGGCACCGCTTGGGCGTAATCGCCTTGGCTCTCATAGGCGAGCCCCCGATACTTGAGGGCGTCGGCCGACTGCGGATCGAGGCGGATGGCCTCGTTCAAATCCGCGAGCGCGCGGCCGATGTCCCCCATGGCATAGCGGACGTGGCCGCGCCGATAGTGGTTGGTCCCGTCGTTCGGCCGCAGCGCGATCGCGTTGTCGAGGTCGGACAGCGCACCGACGTAATCCGGTTTTTCTTCCAGCGCGACCGCCCGGCTGCCGAGCGCGGCCACGAATGTGGGGTCGAGCCGCAAAGCTTCGGAAAAGTCCGCAATGGCCCGGTCGAGTTCACCCTTGCCGCGATAGGCAAGACCGCGGTTGTAAAACGCGTTGCGATAACCAGGGTCGAGGCGCACGGCCGCCGAGAAGTCCGCGATGGCGCTGTCGGCGTCGCCTTTGTCGCGAAAGACCAGGCCGCGATTGTGCAAAGCGATAGCGAGCTGGGGATCGATGCGGATCGCTTCAGAATAGTCGGCAAGCGCGCGGTCGTACTCCTGGAGCTGGTAATACGCCGTGCCGCGGGCGGTGTAGGCCGGCCCGAGCTTGGGATCGAGCCGCAGCGCTTCGCCGTAATCCGTGATGGCACGGCGCAGATCGCCGTTCCCGGCGTGGATCATGCCGCGATTGGCGAACGCGATCGCCAGATTGGGGTCGAGCCGGATCGCGGCGTCGTAATCGCTGAGCGCGCGCTCAGGATCGCCGGCGTCCGCATAGCCGATGCCGCGATTGTTGTAGGCAAGCGCCAGCGTCGCCGGCGGCAGCCGGCCGGAACTTGATTGCGGCCGTGCAGGCCTGGATTGCACTGTCCGGGGGCGCGGTGCCGGAGGCCTTGGCACCGCACGCATTCTCGATGCCGGCTGGCTGCGCCGCACCCGGAACCGGCATCAGCATGACCGCGGCCGCCAGCGCCGCCGCGACGGCGCCGCGACGTATCAGGCGGATCAGGTCCTTCGGCGAAGGCAGCAAGGGGCGCCGAGGCGGAATGTTTCCATCCTTAGAGACCGCCGCAGCGGCTTCCGCACCGGCACCTTGGCGTAATGCGTGCGCGGAATCCCTCCCCGGCTTCGGGGAGGGTGGCCGGCGCGGAGCGCCGGTCGGGTGGGGCCGCGGCCCGGCGAAGGCCACCGCGTTAAGATTTGGCGCCGACCCGTCCCACCCGACCCGCGGCCAAGGCGGCGGGCCATCCTTCCCGAAGCCGGGGAGGGATTCTCCGTTGGGTTGGCAGGGCTCGGCGCAGCCGCGCGGCAACGCAGGACCAGGTCGGAGATGGTTTCTCCGCCTCATGGGCGGTTCATTCATCGTCGAAGTCGCCTCACTCCGCCTTGATGTTAGCGGCCTTGATGATCGGCCACCATTTCTCGATCTCGGATTTTTGCAGCGCCGCGAGCACGGCCGGGGTCTGCTGGTCGCGCGGATAGATATCTTGCCCCAGGTCGGCCAGCCGGGCACGGACCGTCGGGTCCGCCAACGCATCCGAGACCGCGGCGTTCAGTTTTGCAATGATATCCTTCGGCGTGCCTTTGGGGGCGAACACCCCATACCAGCCGAGCACGTGCAGTCCGGGGAGCCCGCCCTCGTCCACGGTCGGGATTTCGGGAGCGACCGCCAGATGGCTCGGCCCGGTCACGGCGTAGGCCTTGATCGAGCCGCCCCGCACCTGCGGCAGTGCCACCGCCGGCTGGACGAACAAGAGATCGATCTGGCCCGATACCAGGTCCTGCATCGCCGGCGCGGCGCCGCGATAGGGGACGATCTGAATTTTCGTGCCGATTTGCTGCTGGAAATAGGCGCCTGCGACTTGCGAGCCCGCGGTCGGGCTGCCGATGGTGCCCTTATCGGGATTGGCCTTCAGCCACGCGATCAGCCCCTTGAGATCGTTGCCCGGCATGGTCTTGCGGGCGAGCATCAAGTACGGATTGCTCGACACCGGCACCACCGGCTCGAAATCCTTCACCAGATCGTAGGTGAGCGGAAAGATCGCGCCATTCGCCACGTGGGTATCCCACTGGCCGAGGTCGATGGTATATCCATCCGGCGCTGCCCGCGCCACCCGGCCGACCCCGATGGAACCGGCCGCGCCGCCGACATTTTCGATGATGACGGGCTGGCCGAGCGGCGCCTTCAGGCGCTCCGCCAGGATCCGCGCGATGACATCGGTCGAGCCGCCCGGCGGGAACGGCACCACCAGCGTGATGGGCCGCGTCGGATAGGTTTGCGCGATCGCGGCGCTGCCCGCGGCGCAGGCGATAAGGGCGGTCGCCACGGCGGCGGCGTAAATCATGATTCGCATAGCGGACCTCGTTGAAGCGCGGAATTCGATCGTATCAGATTTACGGCACCCCGCCAGGCCGGCGGCCTTGCCGGGCTTTCGGCATCGCGCTCATTTGCTGTAATCAGTCGGGCGCCTCCCCGATCGATGTCCCCGCTCATCCGGAAGCCTTCCCGATGCCCCGCGCTTGGCCGAACCGCCGCTTCGCCGACCTCGGGGTTGCGCTCGCGTTCTGCACCCGTCTGCCGCTGGCCCTCGCGGAACCGATCGAGAATGGCGATGTGGCCCGCGCCGCCTGGGCGTTGCCGCTTGCCGGCGTGATGGTGGGTGCGTGCGGGGCGCTGGCTTATGGGGCGGCGTTTGCGGCCGGGCTTGCGGCTCCGGCGGCGGCGGTGCTGGCGCTGGCCGTCACGGTCGCAATGACGGGCTGCCTGCATGAGGACGGCCTTGCCGACACCGCGGACGGTTTCGGCGGCGGACGCGACCGTGAGCACAAACTCGCCATCATGCGCGACAGCCGCATCGGCACCTACGGCGTCTGCGCCCTAACGCTATCCCTGATGCTGCGGGCAAGCGCGCTGGCGGCGATCGCACAGCCCGGCGCCGTCGCGCTGGCGTTGATCGCTGCGCACGCTGCCGGCCGCGCCGTGCTGCCGGCCTGCATGCAATTCATTCCGCCCGCCCGGAGCGAGGGACTGTCCGCCGCGGCCGGCCGTCCGCCGGCGCTCGGCGTAGCGGTGGCGCTGCTGCTCGGCGTGGCGGCCCTCGTTTTCGCGCTGGGGGTCTCGCTGGCCGTGGCAGCGCTGGCGCTCGTGGCCGTCGCGGTGCTGATCATGGCGCGGCTGGCCGTGCGGCAGATCGGCGGCCAGACTGGCGACGTGCTGGGTGCCACCGAGCAGCTGGCCGAGATCGCGGTCCTGCTGGCCGCAACCGCCGCGCGGGCGCCGCCATGACGGCGGCCGCGGAATTCGACGACGCCTTCCGGGCACGCTTGCACGATCTGTTCGTGTGGCGGCGCGATGTGCGCCGGTTCCGCCCCGATCCGCTGCCGCCCGGCACGCTCGAGCGGCTGATCGCGACGGCGTGTCTCGCACCTTCGGTCGGCCTCAGCCAACCCTGGCGCTTCGTGGTGGTCGACGATGCCGGACGCCGCGCCGCTGTCCGCGAAGTCTTCCGCCTTTGCAACGCCGAGGCGCTCGCCGCCTACACGGACGATGCGGCGGCCCAATATGCGAGGCTCAAACTGGCTGGGCTCGACGAGGCGCCGGTCCATTTCGCCGTGTTCGCCGATCGCGACACCGCGACCGGCCGCGGCCTCGGCCGCCGCACCATGCCGGAAATGGCCGAATACTCCGCCGTCGCCGCCATCACCATGCTGTGGCTCGCCGCCCGCGCCGACGGCATCGGCCTCGGCTGGGTCTCGATCCTCGACCCCATGCAGGTGAACCATATCCTCGACGTTCCGCCCGCCTGGCGCCTCATCGGCTATTTTTGCCTCGGCTATCCGCGCGAGGCAAGCGACCGCCCCGAACTGGAACGCGCCGGATGGGAGGCGCGGCACGGCATGGAGGCTGTGATTTTGCGGCGCTGAGGCCAAGGCCAAACCCACCACGCCGAAGTCGCTTATCCGGGCTGCTCTTGCTCGCCGCGACTATTCCTAACCCGCAGAACAGTGTGTAGGCTCTTCATGAGCTGCCACACGGACGAGCCGAGCCAGCCGGGAGCGCTCATACCACCGGCAGGCGAACGTCCTGTCGCACCGTCATAACCGGAGGAAACCGCAGTGCTGAAATCATCCATAGCATTGGCTGTCGCGCTCCTATGTTGCGCTTCGGCGCACGCCCAGCAGGTGCAGCGCGGCCAGGCCGGCAGCATCCGCGAAATCATTCCCGGCCATTACGTGTTCAATTCCGGCGATTTGAACAGCGGGATCATCGCGACCGGCGAGGGCGTGGTCGTGTTCGATGCCCTGGATTCCGAGGCCGTGGCAAAGGCCGAACGCGAAGCGATTGCCAAGACGATCGGGCAGCCGGTGCGGTTCCTGGTTTCTTCACCCTACCATAACCCCTATTCTAAGGGGAACATTGCCTACGCGGACGTGTGGAAGATCGGACACGAGCTCTATCGAGCCGATCTGGTTCGCCAACTGGAGCGGGATAAAGCCTCGCCCGAGGAGCGGAAAGCGCGCCTTCCCAATGAAACCTTCCGGGACAAGATCACGCTCTATCTCGGGGGCAAGGAAATCCAGGTGCTGTATCTCGGCCGTGCGCATACCCGCGGCGACAGCATCGTCTATGTTCCGCAAGACAGAATTGTTTATCTGAGCGAGGTGTTTTCCGCGGGCCAATTTTTATTCATGGGCGATGGCTATGGCCTCGACTGGCTAAAGACCGTAGAGGCGGCCGCGGCCCTCGATGCCGATATTTTCGTGCCGGGGCATAATCCGCTCCCCGAGGACCCCAAGCAAAGCCGGGAAGAATTTCTCCGCTATCGGCAAATGCTGGTGGATGTCCGGGACTCGGTTCAGCAGGCGGTGGCGCGCGGCGTTACCGAGGAGCAGGCTGTCGCCACCATCCAATGGCCGCAGTATGAAAAGCTGCGCGGCTATGAGAACCAGAGGCCGACGGTCATCCGGCGGCTCTATCGGCAACTGACGGGCGTTCTCCCATGACGGCCGCGCCATTTGGCGCCGTCGCCCGCATGAGCTTAAGCGACATGCGGGAAGGGCCGTCCCGGATGTCGCGACCAAGGGGTCGCGCATCCGGGCTACGCTTGCCGGATTGACCTTCACCGGGAACGGGTCGGCCGTCGAGCAGATCAGCGCCGTTCCATGTCGTCCTTCGATATCGGATTGCTCGGCAAAGGCGCAGCCAACCCGGTTCAGTCCGGGTTTTGCGTCCCGACCTGAACGAATTTCTGCACGCGCTTGCCTTCGTATGTTTCCGTGATGAAGAGATCCCCCTTGGCGTTCACAGCCAGGTTGTGCGCGCCGTAGAACTGCCCTGCCCAATGGCCGCCGCCGCCGAACGATCCGAGCACCTTCAGCGACTTGCGGTCGAGGATGTAGACTTGCTGATTGGTTCCGTCGATCACGTAGGCAAACTGTTGCTGCGGATCCACGGAAAAACCAATATCCCAAACCGATCCGCTCCCGAACGTGTCTTTGGCGATAAAGGCCTCCTGAACGAATGTGCCGTCCTTTCGAAATACCTGAAGGCGATCGTTGGTGCGGTCGCAGACGTAGACAAGGCCGTCATGCGAGATGCGCACGGCGTGGACGATGCGAAATTGCGGCGGCGGCGGACCGGCCGGATCGTATTGGCTCGGTTTGTCCTCATGCTGGACGGCGCCGCTGAAGGGCAGCGGGAGCTTTTCGCCCGCCTGCGTGAAGTAGCTGTCGTCGGGTCGCTTGCCGTACGCGCCCCAATGGCGCTTGTAAGCGCCTGTGGTGGCGTCGAACACGATGACCCGATGGTTGACGTAACCGTCGGCGACATAAAGCTCGTTGGCGGCGGCGTCGACGATGATATTGGACGCGGCACCGAGATTTTCGGTGTCGTTGCTGCCGCCGCTCTGCCCCTGGCGACCGATCTGCCGCAGGAACCGGCCCTCGCGGGTAAACTCAAGAATGTGCGCGTCCTTGTCGCCTCCGGCGCCGAGCCACACGTGATCCTGTTGATCCACGTAGATGCCGTGCTCGAGTTGCGGCCATTCATAGCCCTGTGCCGGTCCGCCCCACCAAGAGAGAAGGGTACCGTCGCTGTCAAACTCAAGGACCGGCGGCGCGGCGCGCCAGATCGATCGCGTCTCGTTCGGCTGCAGCGTGGACGGCCGGTGGACGATCCATACGTGATCGCGCCCATCTACCGCGACGCCGACGACCGCGCCGACGATCCAGTGGTTCGGCAGCGGCTTGGGCCATGCCGGGTTGACACGAAACACCGGCACGCGTTGCGGCTGGCCCCCGGTCTGGTCCGCCGTCTGGGCCAGGACCGCAACAGTCCAGCCGGCCACGCAAACAGCGACGGCAAGGATCATCCGGCACATGTTGTGAAGCATCGGCAACAGACCTCAAAATATGGAGTGGCCTCATGCAGGCCATTCGGGCCGCCGTAAACGAAGGTTGCAGGAACATCAAGCGCGGCCCAGCGTCGCGCCCTCCAGCTGCGGCGGCCGCGGTCGAGCAGGGTCCGCAAGCGGTCCGGGCGAAGCGCCGCTTCATCGCGTCTCAAAAGTCCGGCTTATTCGCCTCCGGCACTGCGGAATCCTGGCCGGAAAACCATTGCAGGTTTTCGGCACAAATCACTTCGGACCAATCACCGATGTTGGGCCGGTAGGTGATGGTCCCGGTCCACGGCATGGTGAAGACGCCCGTATCCTCGACCGTGAAGTGGAGTTGCAGCAGCTTGCCGCGGTAGTTCGGATCGATCTCTACGATGCCCGTCGCGCCGCGGGCGGAGACGAAGGAGTTCTCCTTGGCGTTGCGCTCCAAGGCGTCTTTGGCGTCGTCATAATCGACGAGGCGGTAGCGCTCGATGACATGCAGCGCCGGGCTGTGCGGGGTGCCGAACATGTCCACCATGGCGTACGGCCCGCTTTTGATCCCGACGGTGTCGATCACCAGCGTGTCGCCCTCGTAATGACCGACCGAATCCCCATACCAGGAGGGCGTGATTTGCGCCGGATGCGGCGCATTCATGCGCACATGGCGCAACTCATGGCCCTGGCGGTAGACCATCAAAAGGTGGTCCGGCTGCTGGTAGATTTGCAGCAGGAAATCCCAAAACACGTATGGCACGCCGCCCGGCCAGCACTGATTGCTCGGCGTCGGATAGCCCTGGCCCGACAGGGAAATCTCGCCGTGTTTCTTGACGACTTCGGCGGCCCAGGGCTGCAGGATCGGATTGGTATAGTCGCCGACCAGCTGTTGGAAATTGGCAACGCCGTCGCGCCGGCGCGAACGGTTGAGCACCGGCCCGGGCCCCGATGCCGGAGGCTCGAAGCCGGTGAGATAAGGATGCGCCCAGGTGCCGGAGAAATCCGGTATCGCGGCGCCGGTTTGCGTCCCGCCGCCGGTAGGCGCCGCTGACGGCGGTATCGGCTGTGTCCAGGCAGATGGCGACACCGCCGACACCACCGTCACCACCAAAAGGAAATCCCGCCGTCTCACGCTCATGCCCCTCTCCCTTTTCCGGTTCGATGGTTCCCCGGCAAGCCACGGATAGGGTTACACAACGCGTGACGGCTGGAAAGAGGCGCGCCAGGTATCGATCCGGTGGCGGCCGCGATCCGCTGCATGCCGATGCCGGTGGCGCCATTCCGGACGCGTTTTTGCAGCGCAAACAAGGGAACCGATGAGCGGGGACGAGGTGCGCGAATCTCATTGAATTCCGCCACGATCGATTGCACAATTTGACCGAGGCGGATCCGAACCATGTTGAAGCGGGAAAAATTTGCGGTCGCGACCATCTATGTGCCGGTCAAGCGTAAGGCCACGCTGAAACCGGAGACCGTGCAGCAGATCGCCCAGAGCATCCTGGAAGTCGGCCAGCAGGCTCCCATCCTGGTTCGGCAAGATGGCGACCGGCTGGTCCTGGTCCATGGCCTGCATCGGCTCGAAGCCTGCAAGGCCTTGGGCGAAGAAACCATTGAAGGCTATCTCGTCCAGGCCCAGAAACATTAGAGTGAATTTCGATCGCGTCGAACCATCCCCCCGGCATCATGCCCACGCTTGTCGCGGGCATCTGATGTTTTCGGTCGGATTCGCGACGGCCGGGACAAGCTCCGGTCATGACTTCCCGAAATGCTTCGACGTGCCCGAAATCCGGTATCGCAAGCATGCACCTGCGCAAGGCGGCGCAGCGAAATGCGCGCGGTCAAAAATGCCAAATCAGGTCCATCGATGCGATCAGGGCAAAATTCCGGTTCGGCGGGATCACCGAGACGGCGCAGTTGGCGGAGGCCGGACAGGCATTGACATTGCCGTTGAAGGCGTTGGCATCGAGCGAATGATAATAGACCAGTTCCGGGCGCAGCTCGACCTGCGGCGAGAACCAGTGCTGCCAGCCGACGCCGAGATTGACATAGCGCGTTTTGACGCCCGTGCGCTGACCTTGCATGTCGTTGTAAAATTCGGGGCGGAATGAAATGTTGTCCAGCGGCGAAAACTTGTAGTTCAGATACGCTACCGCCGCGACGACGCGCGCGGTGCAGCTCACCTGGACCGGGTTGCATTGGGCGAAGTTCGGGGCGTTGAAATTGAAGCCATTGGCGAAGGTGAATGGATAGCCGCCTTTGGCGATGATGTCTTGTGCCGTCGCATTGTTTTGGTTGAGCACATTGCGCTGGCTCAGCGTATAGGTTTCGAACGCCAGGTGCCAGTTTTCGTCGAATTTGTGATAATAGGTCCCGCCGAGCCATTGTAAATTATTGTAGCCCCACTGGCCGCCATTGATGCCGTTCGCGGTCAGATACACGCTGTCGTCGCCGGAATCGCTCTGCCAGCGGACCGCGGCCACGAGCGAGGGCACGGCGCCGGGGTCTCGCGGCATGGTCTGCCCGGGGTAAACCGGATTGGGAAAGGGATTTGCAACCGTCTGCCCCAGGTGCCACGGGGCAGTTTCGGTGCCGATCGTGGCGCCCAGTTGCGCGAACACGTTCTTGGTCACCGCCAAGCTGGCCAGAATGCCGTCATTGGTATAATTGTCGAAAGCATATGTCATCGACCGCGAATACATATAGATATTAGGCCCAAGCTGCAACTCGATATCCGGGATCGCGACATAACGGCCCAACCGAAGCAAAAGTCCTTCGCCGATCTGCGGCACGAACACTTCGCCGTAGATCATCGGAAAGTCGTAGCTGTTGGTGAGATTGTGCCCCAGCAGCTGATAACTCGCGATGCCGAAGGCCGTCGTATAACGGTTGTTCTCCCCGTAATTGCCCGACACCCGGAAGCCCCAATCGATATGATCCGTCTGCACCGTGTCGGGCAAACGTTCCACATAGACCACGGCTTGATCGAGCGTCACCGTGTTCGGCGTATACATGTCGGCTGCGGGAAAATTACCGCCCGGCTTCACCGTGCTGGTGCTGATATTGCCGCCGGCATCCGCCCAGCCATACACCTGGACGCCGTTGTCGTTCATCGTCTTGCCGAGCGCGGTGTTGGCGAGTGCTGCCATCAGCGGGCTATCGACCGCGGAGGGCCGGGTCACCCCAAGGGCCGTCGCACCGCCGTAGGGCCATTCGGTGAAGGGAAACGGCGGCGTTGACTGCGGCGTCGTGGGCCAATCCTTGCGGCGGCCGGGCGGTGCCTTGGGGTCGGCCGGCGGCGCCTCATGGCCCCATTCAAGGCGATAATAATTGACGAGGCGCTCGAAAAACTCCGCTCCCAGATAGGGGTCGAGGCACCGAAATTCACGGTATGGCGCACCAGCCGTGCGGCAGTCACGCGCGACCGCTTGCTCGACGCTCGCGGCGCCGGTCGCACCGGACATAACGGTTGCCTGTACCACCACCATGGCCAGACCGACGAAACCAAATTTTCGCATTCCGCTGCCCCAACAAAGCACAAATCAGTCCATCCCCCTGCCGACTGCCACATTGGAGTGCATTGTGCTTAATTTATGATCACATTTCCGGCGATGCTGTCGATCTCCACGCTATCGGCATAAGTGTGATCCGCTCGCATCCGCGGGGCAAGGGCGCGAAATGCGCGCCGTTGCCGTTCCTACGCTGATTCGACCGCTTCGGAATCAGCTGAGAGTTAGATTCGTCGCGTCGAGGAACGTTCGACTCCATGTGCGCATGGTTGAACGTATTGAAGTCCCAGATGTCGTCTTTACATTTCGCAGCCTGGGGGATTTATGCCCCGGCGGCTCACCGGATCAGGGGTAATGGTCCGGCACGGGAAGTACGCGATCGGGGTTTGGGAACGATTGATGCCCGAGGGAATCCGATTCATAGATGTTATTGCGATGGGCAGGCTCGACGTGCGTGATAGGCTTGGTATGGGCCGCGCTCCTAGCCGCGGCCGAAGCTGCAACGAGCGAAGTGAGGGCCACGATGGCGAAGAATGTCTTCATGGGGTCTTCTTTCTTGAAGAATGCTATGCGATCTGTTGTAATGTTCTGAATATAAGTATCGTACGCTGTTGCCGTGGCACACCCCTTCATCCGAGTTTGAAATGGCGCCGACAGCACCGGCGCCGCTTGTACAAAAGCTAGAGGTCCGGCCGGGCGGCGCGCGCCGCTCAGCGAAACTCTGTGACTCCGTCGGATTACGGGTGGCTCAGCTGGAAATCCGGGTTGATACCGTCGCTATGATATGGCCGGGCCGGCAGGTGCAGACTTGGCGCATATACCGTCTGAGCCGGCCCATACGGCTCGACGACCACGGCATGTACGCCCGCCGGCACGTTTGCGATCGCCGACGCGGCGTGATGGCGCTCCGGCGTCTTTGCCAGCACCGGGGAAGCCAGCACCGCCACGGCGCCGATCACTGCCAGCGTCGTTTTCAGGTTCCGGTTCATGTTTTGACTCCTTCATCCAATTCATCGCCTGCTCCGTGAAATAGCGATTATGCTGCATCGCACAAGGGGGCGGCTCATCACGAAATCGTGGTTAGGATAAACAGTTTATCACAATTTAATTCCGGTGCACCGATAATATCGTGTCGCTGTTTTGGACGACAGAAAGTTATTTCTATGGCAGCGCACCATAGGGCAACAACTGCTTCGTGTCGGCGCCGTTCTGCGGCATATTTGTTGCCAATGGCGGCTCTGGCCAGAGCAGCCTATCAGCCGGTCGGCACCGACGCCGCGGTCCGCATTTGGCCTGAGACGCCGTTCGGTGCGCGAGATCGGCGAGCCAGGCGCGATCCCACCCTGCGCGACTGCTCCGCCGCCTCGATATGGCCCCGTTCATCCGGACCGGCCCGGACGCGCAGAATCGATTCCGTCGGGCGCGGAATCGATGGCCGTGTCTCGCGGATGGCCGTGTCACGACCAAACATTTGCGGAACCAGGGGTGGAATTTCGGTGCCAGGCAGCCGTGGGCGCGGTCCCGCGACCGGCGCCAACGAAGCATGCCCCGACACCGGACCTGGATACCGTGATAGAGAAAGTGGCGGAGCCGCCGGCCGCCACGATCACCTGATCAGGACGATGGGTCGGACCGTAGCATCGCCCATGACAGCATTGGACCGCAGCCGGTCCAATGGTTATTGTGATTGCCGCAGGCACCAAAATGTGCAGGGTACACAGCCTACGTCGTTGACCCCCTTGGAGAGCTTTGATGTCGATCGGAACTGTGAAGTGGTTTAATCCGACCAAAGGATACGGATTTATCCAACCGCAAGGCGGCGGGCAGGATGTGTTTGTCCACATTTCTGCCGTGGAGAAGGCAGGTCTGTTGACACTCAATGAAGGACAGCAGGTTGAGTTCGAGGTAGTCAGCAACCGCGGAAAATCGTCTGCCGAGAATCTAAAGATCAAGTGATCTTGTGAGTTGATAGGAGGCCGGTGCTGGGCGACCAGTCGATCGGCAACCTTTCGGGCTGCGCTATCCCGCAGCATCGCGTCCGAGGCTGTTGCCGCGACCGCGTGCCGCGCGATCAATCGTGGCAGTAAGCTTGCGGCCAAGGAAGCGGAGATCAGGACGCCAACGGTCGGTAGAGTCCGGCTTGGCAAAAATGACCTTCGCGACCGCTGCGGTTCGCCGGCACGGGCTCTTCGATGAAGGAATCCGCCGGCCGCGTCCTGCCATTTCTGCGAGCACCGAGCAGGGGGCACGCCCCGGCCGATCGATACTGTGAATACGAACTGTGAATCCGATTCGATCCCGGCACGACCACGCTAAGCTTATCGAATTCCAACTTGGTCTGGAAGGAGCCCGATGATTCCCGGCGAAATCATCACCGCCCCCGGCGAGATTGAGCTCAACCAAGGCCGTGAGTCCGTGATGCTCACGGTTGCCAATGCGGGCGACCGGCCGATCCAGGTGGGCAGCCATTACCATTTCTTCGAGACCAACCCCGCCCTTCGCTTCGAACGCAGCCGGGCGCGGGGCATGCGGCTCGACATCGCAGCCGGAACCGCGGTGCGCTTCGAACCTGGTCAAACGCGGGACGTGCGCCTCGTAGCCTTCGAGGGCGGCCGGACGGTCTACGGATTCCGCCAGGACGTGATGGGAAGGCTGTGATCGGATACCGCAACGTGCGCGGCGCGCAACGACGCGCTCGCGGGACGGCCGCGATCCCCCTATCGGTGTCTCGACATTGACAGCCGACGGGCAGACCACCGTTTCGTGGCAAGCACCTTATCGAGCCCAAGGTATTTCCGCTTGGCGCGCCCTACGGGAATCGAACCCGTGTTTCCGCCGTGAAAGGGCGGCGTCCTAGACCGCTAGACGAAGGGCGCAAGCAGACGGCCGAGCGCGGCGACTTATAGAGACGTTTGCTCCGGCGGGCAAGCGAAGGAAACGAGGCACCACGAGGCACCGAACGTTGGACAAATATGCGGTTTGGCGCCGTGCCGACGCGGCCTGCCGCCGGGTTTGGGTTGCTGCACGCGAATGCAGAGCACCCAGACCTAGAGCCAATTCCGGCGCGCCCGCCACGGCGCTCGACGTGACCATCCAGACGCAGATCCCGGACCTCATGGCCGATCTCAAGCAGCGGGCCGGCGCCGCCGTCATCCTCATCGCCGATCTCGGCATGAGGGCCGCAGGATGGAGCGGGCGCGTGTTGCCGAACTGTTCCGGTCGCCGCGCCATCCCAGGTGCTGCTCGCCGCGGTGCCGAAACTCGGATCTTTGCTGACGAGTGCGGGGACGCGTCTTGCCGAGATTCCACGGCATCCGTGCCGAGCCTCAAGCAGCGCATCGCGGGCTGCGTGTTCGCGAGCCGCTGCGGATACGCAAAGGATATCTGCCGGCAATCGGCGACCGCGCTGGAGGCGAACCGACCGAGACCGATTGATAATAGCTGCCAACGTCACCGGTTCGCCGTCTGCCGACATGAGTTGCCGGGAACACCAGCCGCCCACACGTTTCGCGGGCCGTCGGCGGCTGCGGCAATCAGCCGCACGTAGCGCAATTGATCCGCCAGCGGAGGGGGATCCGCCGAGAGACCGATGCGGCGGACTCCAACTGTAGGTGGCCGTCTTTGGGCGGAATGACCTCGACGCCGTATTTTCAGGCCAGCTCGGCTCTCACGACGGCGGGTACAGCGTCGGCGCGGCGCGGGCAAAGCTGCGGCGTCCGCGCTTAAAGCCGATAATTGGCAGCGAAACTTCAGCGATTGCCATCTCGGGGTCACGCGCATCCAGCACGATCAAGTCGGCGGGATTCCCGACCGCTATGCCATAGTCACGAAGGTTCATGAGTTTTGCCGGCTGCGTTGTCACCAGCTCAAAGCACTTTGCGAGATCGCTTTGACTTCCGGCTTGCGCGATATTGGCATAGAGGTTTGCCATCCGCACGAGCGAGCAATCGCCGAACGGCGTGAACGGATTGAGCACGTTATTGGTGGCGACCGAACAAGTTACCCCCTGCTCGGCCAGCTTATGGGCCGGCGTGACGCCGCGTGGAATGTTGTGGTCGTGCGCCCGGCCCATCAGGAATAGATCCGTTGCCGGCAACACCGTGACCGCCACGCCGACCTCAGCGAGCCGCCGTGCCACGCTGTTGAATTGATCGGGCGGAAGTGCCGACAGCTTGGTCACGTGCCCGACCGCGACCCTGCCGCCATAACAAAATGCCTTGGTCTGCCGGCAGACCTCCTCGACGTCCATCCGCGAGCCGTCGAGATCGAAATCGAGATGGAAGTCGATGTCGAGTTCAAAGCGGCGCGCGATGTCAAATATACGCGCGATATGGCGGTCCGGATCGCTGTCGGTGTAAGGACATCCGCCAATCAAATCGGCTCCGGATTCGCAGGCCGCGACGAGCAGCTCCTCCGTACCGGGGTCGTTGAGGAGGCCTTCCTGCGGAAATACGCAAATCTCCAAATCGATCGCCCAGGCGTAGTCGCGCTTAAGCCGGCAAATGGCGCGAAAGCTTCTGAGCCCGATGCGCGGATCGACCTCGACATGCGTTCGCATCCGTGTGGTGCCCTGCACAATCGCCTTCTCGAGCGTATGCCGGCCGCGCTCATAGACATCATCCTCGGTAAAGGCGCGCTTGGCGGCTGCAACCTGAGTGATGGCCTCCTGCAACGTGCCCTCGTTCGCCTGGCAGCGATCGAGGATGCAGGACTTGTCGAGATGGATATGCGTATCGACGAAACCCGGAGTCACCAGGCGGCCGGCGACATCGTGTTCCGGAGCTTCGGCCGCAATCGACGGCGCGATTTCCGCAATCTTTTCGCCCACAATCCCGATGTCGAACGTCGCCGGGCCGCGGCCGGCAATACGCGCGTTACGGAGGACAAAATCGAACGTCATGATCTTGCGGCATCGCCTCAACACGCCCGAGACGCGCGGCTTTCAAGGCCGGACCGTGCGCGAATGTCCCGGCAGTGTCGGCGCGTACGGCAAGCTACGGTTGGCGCCGGCAGCATACTCCGCTTGCATCGATCGCCTTCGACGTGTCAACTTGATTTTGCTGGTCGAAGCGGCGCCATGGATCGGGACCGCGCATGAGCGTACTGCAACTGCTCAACGGACTGACGTTCGCGGCGCTTCTGTTCGTCGTGGCGAGCGGGTTCACCCTGATTTTCGGCCTGTTGCGGATCGTCAATCTCGCGCATGGCGCGATCTATCTGTTCGGCGGCTATATTGGTTTCACCGTCGCGGTCCGCACCGAAAGCTTTTTTCTCGGTGGCCTGGCTGCGATGTTAGCCGCAGCAGCCATCGGATTCGTACTCTCCGAGGGGCTGTTGCGGTTCGTGCGCGGAGACGAATTGCGGCAGGTGCTGCTCACCCTCGGCGTGGCCTTCGTCCTCGACGACATGGCGCTCGTGATCTGGGGCGGCGATAGTTTTACCGTGCCGATCCCGGAGATATTCCGCGGCGGCGTCCGCGTATTGAGCACCTATTATCCAAGCTATCGTCTGTTCGTTCTTCTCGCCGGATGCCTGATATTTTTAGGCCTATGGCTTCTTATGCACCGCACCCGCATCGGTGCTTTGATTCGGGCGGGCGTGGACGACGCCGAAATGGTCGAGGCCTCGGGCATCAATATCAGGCGAATCTTTCTGCTGACGTTTCTGCTCGGATCGGCGCTCGCCGGGCTCGGCGGACTGCTGGGAGGCGCGTATCTCTCGCTCTATCCTTCGGCCGACGCCGAGATTCTCGTCTTCAGCCTCGCCGTCGTCATCATCGGCGGTCGTGGCAGCCTCATCGGCGTCGCGGTGGGAAGCCTGTTGGTCGGCTTGCTCAATACCTTTGGCCAAGTGATGTTTCCGGAACTCGCCTATTTCGTGATATTCGGCCCGATGGCGGTGCTGCTTGCGTTCCGTCCGCTCGGACTGTTCGGACGGGCGACCTGACATGACCGCGCCGGTTCCGTCCCAATCACAGGTGGTCGCCGGCTCGGTGCCGCGGTCGAAAAATGTGCAGCGGTCGGCGGTCGCCGCCGTCTTGGTCCTCGCGGCACTGCTGCCGCTCGGGCTGTCAACGTATGAGATCGGGCTCGCGAGCGAGGTGCTGATTTTTGGCATCCTGGCAATGTCTATCGACATCCTCGCCGGTTTTGCGGGCCGCACCTCGCTGGGACATGGCGCTATTTTCGGGGTTGCGACCTATGTGGTCGTCTACGCAAACACGCAGGCGGGCTATCCGCCGGCCGTCGCCTTCGTGCTTGGTGTATTGGCCGCAAGCGCGCTCGCCGCGATCTTCGCGCTTATTGCGGTGCGGACGTCCGGCGTCTATTTCCTGCTGCTGACGCTCGCGCTCGGCATGATCGTCTGGGGCATCTGCGTCCGATGGACCGGCGTCACCGGCGGCGAAAACGGGCTGCGCGGCGATATCCGCCCGGCGCTTCTCAATGTGCAGCGCAATTTCTATTGGCTGGTACTTGCGGCGGCGGCACTCGCGTCCTTGGCGATGTGGCGGTTCGTCCGCTCGCCCTTCGGTCTTACGCTGCGCGGCATTCGCGACAGCGAGAGCCGCATGAGGAGCCTCGGCTATGATGTGCCGCTGCATCTGTTCGTCGGCTTTACCGTCTCCGGTTTTTTTGCCGGCGTCGCTGGCGCAATTTATGCCTACTACAACAATTTTGTGAGCCCTTCGACGGTCGCGCTCGCGCAGTCCGTGGAGGGGCTGCTGATGGCGATCGTCGGCGGGATCGGCACGTTGTTCGGCGCCTTCGTGGGTGCTGCGACCATCATCGTGCTGCAGAATGCCGTGAGCGCTTATACGGAGCGATGGCCGACCGCCCTCGGTATCGTCTTCATCGTCGTGATAATCTTCGCGCCGGAAGGCATCGTCGGAACGATCCGCACCGTTCTGGCGCGGCGCAGGTGGTGGACATAGCGTAAGCAGGGGCAAGAGTGAGTCGTAGCGGCCCATTCGTCATCGCCGGGCTTATCCCGGCGATTCCGATACGAGGGCACGGTTCGCCGATTTTCGAGACGGCCGGGACCAAGCCGGACAATCCCGGCCATGACCCGAGTGAACCACCATGACTTTTGCCCCTGTTGCGAATTAGCTAAACCGGGAAGGGACATGGTCATGAACCGCAGGCAATTTCTTGGGACAACAGGTGTCACGCTCTCCGCCGCCGCGCTCGGCGCCCCTTACGTATCGACAGGCCGCGCCCAAGGAGCCTCGCCGATCCGTATCGGGCTGTTGGCGCCGCTCACCGGAGTGGTGGCATCCGGTGGTCGCGAGATGGTCGAGGGCACGCGATTCTGGTTCGAGCAGATCAGAGGCGAAATTTCCGGCCGCAAGGTGGAATTGCTGATTGAAGACGATGCCTCTAATCCGGACGTTTCGCTGCAGAAGGCCCGCCGCCTGGTCGAGCAGGCTAATGTCCACATGCTGATGGGGAACCTGCTCGCCAACACCGGCCTAGCGGTTGCCAACTACGTGAAAAGCCGAGGGACGCCCTACTTCATCCCGATCATCGCGGCCGACGACTTGACCCAGCGCGATCGCCTGCGCAACGTCATCCGGGTCGCCGGCTACTCCGCCAGCGCGTTTTCGCATCCGTTCGGCGACTGGGCCTACAAGACCGGTTACCGGAGGATCGCCACCATCGCCCAAGACTATTCGTTCGGACATGAGCAGTGCGGCGGCTTCGCCCAGGTTTTTTCCGAGAGCGGCGGCCAGATCGTCCGGCAACTCTGGCATCCGCTGAACACGTCCGATTTCAGCCCCTATCTGGGCCAACTCGCCGACCTCAAGGTGGACGCCGTGTTCGCCGTGGAGAACGGCGCCGACGCCACGCGCCTGCTCCAGCAGTTTGCCGGCTTCGGGCTCAAAGGCCGCATCCCGTTGATCGGCGCCATGAACCTGGTCGACCAGTCGGTGATCCGCACGCTGGGCTCCGAGGCGGAGGGTATCATGTCGGCGGCACATTTCGCCGAAGGCGCCGACAATCCGACGACGCAGAAATTCGTCAAGGACTACGCCGCCAAATACGACAAAATTCCCTCGCTGTTCGGCTTCTCCATGTATTCGGGATCGATGTGGGTGTCGCGCGCGATCGAGAAGATCGGCGGCAAGGTCGAGGACCGCGACGCGCTCATCGATGCCGTCCTCACGTCCGATCTGCCGGATTCGCCGCTCGGCAAGACGGTGCGGCTCGACGCTTTTGGCAACCCGATTTACGATGTTTACATCCGCAAGGTGGTCAAGCGCGCCGACGGCAAACATTGGAACGTGCCCACCGAGGTCTATCCTAATGTGTCGCAATTTTGGACCTACGATCCGGCAACCTACTTGAAGCAACCGCCCTATTCGCGCAGCTTCCAAGGCATCAAGCGAGGCTGATTTCGCTTTGTTCGGCGTCGCGGCGGGTTTTGCCGCGCGCCATTGTGCGAAGATCGATCGTGACCGACGCCGCCGTCTTCACCATCGACGACCTGGTGGTCGCCTTCGGGGCGCTCCGGGCCGTTGACGGCGTCAGCATTTCCATTCCGCGTGGCCAGCGCCGGGCGATCATCGGCCCCAATGGTGCCGGCAAGACGACGCTGTTCAACGCGGCAAGCGGCGTTGTGCGCCCGACCGCCGGGCGCATCCTGTTCGACGGACGGGACATCACGCGGCTGCCTCCGCACCGGCGCGCGCGCCTTGGTATCTCGCGCACGTATCAGATCACCAACCTGTTTCCGACGCTATCGGTGGCCGACAACATGGCATTGGCGGTCCGCGGGGTTACACCGCGAAAATTCTCATTGTTCGGCTCTCCGGACCTCCAGCCCCAGGAAAGCGCCGCGGTCGCGGTGGCGCTCGCCGCGGTCGGGCTCTCGGATCGCGTCGATGTGACAGTGAAGGAACTGTCCTATGGCGAACAGCGGCAATTGGAGATCGCGCTGGCCCTGGTCGGCAGCCCGCGCTTGCTCTTGCTCGATGAACCGGCAGCGGGATTGTCGCCGGCCGAGCGCTCCATCGTGACGGAGATCATTCGGTCGCTGCAACGCGATTTGACGGTCATTCTGATCGAGCACGACATGGACCTTGCGCTGGGTCTCGCCGACCACGTCACCTGCATGCATGAGGGACGCATCCTGGTCGAGGGGGCGCCGGATGCGATCCGGCACAACGGTCTGGTTCAAGAGGTTTATCTCGGGAAGCCGCGTCATGCTTGAGCTTTGCGACCTGCATTGCTTCTACAACGACGCCCACGTCATCCATGGCGTTTCGCTCCAGGTCGCGGCTGGAGAGGTTGTGGCGCTGCTCGGCCGCAATGGCATGGGAAAGACGACGTTGATCCGCTCGGTCATGGGTCTCACGCCACCCGAAGTTCGCGCCGGCGACGTCCGCTGGCACGGCAGGTCGCTTGTCGGCTTGCGGCCGCACGCGGTCGCCGCATGCCGGATTGCGATCGTCCCGCAGGGGCGGCGATTGTTCGGCTCGCTCACCGTGATCGAGCATTTGACCATGCTCAAGCGTGCGCGTGCCACGCAGGGATGGACGGTTGACCGCATATTCGCCTTACTCCCTCGGCTCGCCGAGCGGCGCCACCATTACGGCGGGCAGTTGTCGGGTGGGGAACGGCAGATGCTGGCGCTCGCCCGCGCGCTGATGATCGATCCCGAATTGATCCTGATGGATGAGCCATCCGAGGGTTTGGCGCCCGTGATGGTGCAGCATTTCGAAGACATCATACTCACTCTCAAAAACGACGGCATTGCGATTCTCTTGGTCGAGCAAAACCTCTACAGCGCGCTGGTGAGCGCCGACCGCGTCTATATCCTCGAAATGGGAAAGGTGGTTTACGAATCACCCGCCCAGGACATCGCACGCGACCCGGCTTTGCTCACCCGTTATCTCGGCGTAAGGTAGGCTTCGTAAAACGTTGACGCGTTTCTCGCAGCTATACCGGTGTTCCTGGATTACGTTTCCCGTCGGGACTTGGTCGAATACACCGCCGCCGCCGACTTGGTTAGTTAGTGCGGTCCGTCTAAGAAGCGCCCCCGCACAATCGCGTTGGTGGGCCGGCCGCCTTCTTGCCATCCCGCGCCGAGTCGCTCACGCAGATGCGCAGCGCCACTCACTCGATAAAGGCGAGTGGTCGCGACACTTGTTCGAGCGAACGGCGTTCGGCCGCGACGCCCCAACGCCCCGCAACGTACGAGGCCGCCACCATCAGCACGGCCGCGAGATCGTAACCCCTGCTGACGCTTGCCCGCGATCCGGTGTCGATCAGCACGCCGAGCACCCACGGCGCCGCCGCGCCGCCAATGCCGGTGCCGGCCGCATAGAACATCGCAATCGCGAGCGCGCGGATTTCGAGAGGAAATGTTTCGCTGACGGTCAAGTAGGCGGAGCTTGCCGCCGCGGAGGCGAAAAAGAAAATGACCATCCAAATGATCGTCAACGTTTCCGCCGAAACCGCGTCGTGCTCGAACACGACGCCTGCCCCAGCAAGCATAACACCGGAAACTCCATACGTCGCCGCAATCATGGTCCTCCGGCCGAGTGTGTCGAACAAGGGCCCGAGCAGGAGCGGCCCCAAAAAATTCCCGGCCGCAAAAGGCAGAATGTACCAGCCGACTGCCCCGGCGGGGACGCCATAGAAGTCGGTCAGGATGAGCGCGTAGGTAAAGAAGATAGCGTTGTAGAAGAAAGCCTGAGATACCATCAGACTCAACCCGACGGCCGTGCGTTGCGGATACGTCAGGAACAATGTTCGTATGACCTCCGCAAGCGGCGTATGGCTGCGCGCCTGAATTCTCAGAGGTTTGTCCTTTCCGCCGATCGTGCGCGGAGGTGCGCTATGCCGTTCGATCTCGGCGAGGATTGCCTCCGCACGCCCGGCGTAGCCATGGGTCACCAGCCAGCGCGGGCTCTCGGGGATCCAAAAGCGCATCACGAATATCACGAGGCCGATGAGGGCCCCGATCAGGAACGCGAAGCGCCAACCAATGGACGGGTCAACGACGTTAGAATCGAGCAACAGAATCGAGCCGGCCGCGCCGAGTGCGGCCCCAATCCAGAAGCTGCCGTTGATGGCGAGGTCGGTCCAGCCCCGCACGCGGGCCGGGATGAGTTCCTGAATCGTCGAACTCACCGCCGCGGTCTCGCCGCCAATGCCGGCTCCCGTCATGGCCCGCAGCACCGCAAAGCTCCAGAAGTTCCACGACAAAGCCGTGGCTGCCGTTCCGGCCAGATAGATTGCGAGTGTGATAAAAAACAGTTTCTTCCGGCCGAGCCGATCGGTCAGCCATCCGAACAGCAAAGCGCCGAAGACGGCTCCACCGAGATAGGCGCTGCTCGCCAAACCGATCTCGGTGTTGCTCAGGCCGAGTGTCGCATGCTCCTTTAGAACGCCGGCCAAGGCCCCGGTCAACGTCACTTCGAGGCCGTCGAGGATCCAGGTGACGCCGAGGGCAGCGACGACCCGGGTATGGAAGCGACCCCACGGCAAAGCATCGAGTCGTATCGGAATGTCGGTCTCGAAAATTTCGGTCGGTTCCATGCTAGGCGGTTCTTCGAAGAGGGCACGGACCGCCGGTGCTCTCCCGCAGACAGGAGCTTTGCCCGGCGAACACCCCCTCGCCGACCGGACCGTCCGGCAGGGACTTCGCTCTTTTTGCGATGCAGCCGATGGCCCTGTCGAAACTCATCGCCTGCCTTCGGCGGCTTCGGTGCTGACTCGCCGCCGCCGGACAGAATGGCGAGGCCTAAGCGTCAATTTCGTCGCCGCATCGCTACGATAGGTGGCTTCTTCGATGGCTCCGTCCCGGTCCGCCGCTCTCCCTAATACCGGCCTCCTTGGTGACGGCGCGCCGTTCCGCTCCCCGTTTTGTCCCCCTCGCTCGCGGGATCCGCCCTCACCCAGCATCGCACTTTTCCCTTTGAGATGCATTCCAGGAGCGAAACGTGCAAAATTGCTCAAAAGTTCCAGTGTGCCTTGTTCAAGCCTTTCCGGTGCGTCGCCACCTGGTTTCAGCGGCCGGATTGTTCACGATGGCCGGATCGAACCGTTGACGACTCATCGCGGGGAGTAACTGATCGTTGCGGGGATCGTGCCGCAGGGACGGCGCTTGTTCGGCTCGCTCACGGTGATCGAGCATTTGACCATGCTCAAGCGTGCGCGTGCCACGGCGGGCTGGACGGTCGAGCGCATCTTCGCCGTAGCCCGTGATGGTGCAGCAGTTCGAAGACATCGTGCTCGCGGTCAAAAACGACGGCATTGCGATTCTGCTGGTCGAGCAAAACCTCTACAGTGCGCTGGTGAGCACTGACCGGGTCTATGTGCTCGACGTGGGACAGGTGGTCTATAATTGATCCGCGAGTGACATCGCGCGCGATCCGACGTTGCTCACCCGTTATCTCGGGGTAGGATAGACCTCGGCCGAAGCTCAAGGGCTTCTTGAGCAGCGATCGTCGCGTCATCTGGGACATCCCAAATCAACCGATGGAAAACGCCAAGACAAAGGCCGCCCAATGAATCTTCCCAAACCCCCAGTCGGCATGCTGCCGAATGACCGTCTCGACTATTCCGCCATCGTCAATCGTGCGCCGCTCAAACTGCCGGACGACGCCCGGATGGCGGTCTGGACCATCACCAATGTGGAGGAATGGGATCCGACCCAGACGATGCCCCGCACCGTGCTGACACCGCCGGCCGGCGGCTCGCCGATGCCGGACATCCCCAACTGGTGCTGGCATGAATATGGCAACCGTGTCGGCTTCTGGCGGCTGTTGCAGGTGTATGATGAATTCAAAATTCCCGGCGTCATGAACATCAATGGTGCTGCGGTCGGTTCGCTTCCGGATATCGTGAAAGCCTGCGTGGAGCGCAAATGGGAATTCGTCGGCCATGGCTATACCCAGCGCAATATGCAGAAAGTGGAAGATGAACGCGCGGATATCCGCAACAGCGCCGAGGCGATCGCGAAAGCAACCGGCAAGCGGCCGCGCGGGTGGCTCGGGCCGGGCTTGACCGAAACCTGGGAGACGCCGGATATTCTCGCCGAGGAAGGCTACGATTACGTCGCCGATTGGGTGCTTGACGATCAGCCGGTCTGGCTCAAGACCCGCGGCAAACCGATCCTGAGCATTCCCTACACGCAGGAATGCAACGACGTGGCCATGATGCTCATCCAGCATCACAAGGCGTCGGAATTTTTTGAGCGCGCCATCGACCAGTTCGAGCAGCTTTATGCCGACGCCAAAGACTCCGCCCGCGTGATGGCGATCTCGGTGCACCCCTACATCATGGGGGCTCCGCACCGCGCGAAATACTTTTATAAGATTTTTGAGCAGATTCGAAAGAAAAAGGACGTGCTATTCTGGACCGGCGAGCAAATCGCCGATTGGTACCTTAAGGTCGGCCCGAAACCGCCGTAGCCACAATTTGATGATGAACCTCACAAAGAGATCATCCGGCGCGGGCAGCCTTCGCCTGCTCGCCGCTCTACGCGCCTATACGCGGGTGAACGTTATCCGTGAAACCGATGGACGAACTTACTTCGCCGTCGCCGATGGATTGATCGCCGCTGGCCAACAGACATCGCTCACCACGGCGAATGCCGCCGCGGCCGAACCGCGCCGCGGCGGCGGCCGGCCGCACGGTGGGTCAATTCGGCAGCGCCGCAAGCCGTGTTGCAAGAGCGTCGAGAATCCATGAGTCGCGCGGCGCAAGTTGACCGCGGCGCTGCATCCCCTCAGCAATTTGTTGCGCCTTTGTCAAAAATGTCCGCGCGCCGGTTTGATCGATCCCCGCCAACTTGGCGTACGAAACAATAAGGTCGCCCTGCCACCCGGCGTTGCCGGGGTCGGCCTGGGCCAGACGGTTAAAGATATCGTGCGAGTGGCGGAACGCTTTCAGCGCCTCAGGCAGATTGCCCTGCGCCACCAGCACGTCGCCGACCTTCTCATAGGACACCGACAGGTCGCGCTGCCATCCGGCGTTGCCGGGGTCGGCCTGGGCCAGACGGTCGAAAGTCGCAAGGGCGAGCCGGTAGAGCGGTTCGAGCTCGTGTAACGGCACCCGGTCCGAGAGCAGGTCTGCGAGCCGCAGAGCGAGCGAGGCTGTGGGGAGTTTTATACCCATATCGTTGCCGCGTTCCACCGCGGAGCGGACATGCGGCGCCAAGCGCTCCATGTCGGAGCGCACGGCCAGGTCGCCGGCGTCGCCGGCGAAACAAGCGTCAAGCCATGTCAGCGCCTGCATCAGCGCCGCACGCGCATCCTCACCGCCAAGACTGCGCCGCGTCATATCCTGGACCAGCCGGTGGATGCTGAATTCCCGCTTGGCCGGATGACGCCGCACCAGCGCGTAATTGCTAAGATCGGCAAGCGCCTCGTCCAGGTCCTCCGCCGCCATGCCAGGTACCGGCACCGCGGTCATGAAATCCGGCACCGGCTCCGGCGCAAACCACGCGAGCCGCTCCAAGAGACGGCGCGCCGGAATGCCGATCTGATCGACCGATGTCTGCCACGTCACCGCAACCGAACGCGGATATTTGGTGATCGTCTCATCGGTCCAGCCGGCCACCTTCGGCCAATTCACATGCCGCACTTGCCGATAGCGGGAAAAGCTGATCGCAAGGCGCGCGATATGGGCGCCGGCCTGTTCGAGCGCGAGCGCCAGCTGGCCAAGCGCGACGGCGAGCGACCGGGCTGCCGCCGCATCATCGTCCGTCGGCTGCCGGCGGCCTTCGGTGCGCTCCAGCAGGAAGGCGGCGGCATCGTCGACGCTCAGCACGTCGAGCGCCAGCGGGGCGAAATTCCCGGCGAAATTGGCCAGCCGGCTGGTGGCGACGACATGCCCGCCGGTGAGCCTGCCCATCAGCCTGTCAGCTTCAGCCAGCACTTCCGGCGTATCGAGGTCGTCGAGAATGAGAAACCAGCCGGGATGCGCTTTAAGCCAATCCAGCGCCGCCTGGATGCGGATGTCCTCCTTGTCGGCGCCGTGCTCGGGCAGGTTCAGCACCAGCGGTCCGGTGAGCGCCGCGAGGTTGCGGCGCAGCGCTTCCGGGGTTTGCGCGATGACGAACAGCAGCGCGGTATAATCTTTCTCATGCGCCCAGGCGTATTCGACCGCCGCCCGCGTCTTGCCGACGCCGCCGAGACCATAAACCGCGCTGCTGACGATCGCCGTGCGGCCGGCGCCGCCGGTGAGGCTTTGATGCAGTTGCTTCAAAAAGTCGTCGCGCCCCTTGAACAGACTGCCGAGCGGCGGATAGGGCAGGCCGATCGGCTTGGCGCGGGTGGGGGCAGGGACGACATCTTCCGCTGGGCCCGCCGCCCCAGGGTTTCGGGCCTTGCGATGGGCTTCCCGCAATTCCGCGCGCCACCCGGCATAGAGCGCATTTTCGCCGAACAGGGCCTGCTCGATCAGGCCAATTTCTGCAGGCACGGCTCGACCGGTCCGCCAGTTCTGGACCATCCGCTCCCCAGTGCCCTCCGCTAATCCAATAGCTGCGGCGAAATCGGGATTTGTCCATGCGGGACCGAGCGCATCGGGAGTACCCTTAGGGCGTGTGCCCCTTTTGATATGAAAATCAATGAGTTGAGAAAAGCTCTCGGGCGCGCGATCCGCCGATTTCTGCTTGCCTGGAACGCCAGCCACGTTTCCAAACCCTTCCGGCTTTCCGCTGTGCGTGACGACATTACCAGCATATCGTTCAATGAACGACCTGCCAATTTTTTTGAAAGGAGCCGGCCATGAACCAACATTGCATGCAACTGATCGTCGTGTTCGCGCTGTCGCGACGGCGGCGGCGCGTGTAGAAACGAGGCGGGTGGCGGGGATGCGGAGCGCATCATGAATTGGGCAGATTGTCGATCTCCTTTGCGAACGGCTTTGCGCATGATGATCTGGCTGGCGGCGGCGATGGCCGCGATGGCCACCGCGGCGCCGGCGCAGACGTTTCCGGAGCGGACCGTCAAGCTCGTCGTGCCGGTGCCCCCCGGCGGCTCGACCGATGCGGTGTCGCGGCTCTTGACGGCACGCCTGCAAGCCATCCTTGGGCAGCCGGTGATCATCGAAAACCAGCCGGGCGCGGGCGGCGTCATCGCGGCGCGCGCGGTCGCGGCCGCCAAGCCCGACGGCTACACGCTGCTGATCGGCGGCGTCGGGACACTGTCGATCGGCCCGGCTGCCAAATCGCCGGATTTCAATGCCGCGACCGCCTTCACCCCGGTCGCCGCTGTATCAGCTGAGACCATGGTGCTGGTGGTGAACCCCAAGGTGCCGGCCGAAAACCTCGACGCTTTCGTGCGCTACGCCCGGATGGCGGGGGGCAAGCTCAATTACGGCTCCGCGCCCGGCATTGCGCCGCATTTCGTGTCCGAACTGTTCCGCCTCAAGACCGGCACCGACATCGTGCACATCCCCTACAAGGGCGCCGGACCGGTCATCACCGACCTGCTGGCCGGGCAGATCGACATGGCCTTCAACAACAAGTCGGTACTGCTGCAACTCGTCAAGCAGGGCCGGCTGCGTCCGCTCGCGGTGACCAGCGCCACGCGCGGTGGCCGGAATTGCCCGAGATCCCGACCCTGGTCGAGGCCGGCATCTTTCCGTATCCGCTCGAAACCTGGTGGGGCATCGTCGGGCCGGCCGGCCTGCCGCGGCCGGTCGTCGAGCGCCTCAACGGCGCGATCAACGCAGCCCTGCAATCCCCGGAGCTGCGCACGAGCTTTGCAAGTCTCGGCATCGAGCCGCGCGGCGGAACGCCGGAACAATTCGCCGCCTTGATCGCCGAGGATACACCGCGCTGGCTCGACATCATCAAGATGACCGGGATCCGGATGGAGTGAGGTGAGCCGAGGCGGGCGAGCGTCCGACCCGTAGGATGGAATGCCGGCGAAGCTAGGGATCGCCGCCGCCGGAACTCAAAACTGCGTTAGCGTTTCGCCCGGAACCAGCGTGAGAACCAGGTTTCAGGGACGGGTTTGCGCGTGGCGTCGCGTTTGTATTCGTAGCTGCGTGCGGCGGTGCGCAGGTCCTGAATTTGCATTCTGGCGATCGTTTCAAATTCCTGTTCCGAAAGTCCCGCTTGACTTGCAACACTTTTAGGATCGGCGATGAAACGCTCCCGCAAGTCGGGATCGGTGAACAGCCGCGCCAACAATCGCTCGACGTCAGCCTGCATGGGATGGTTCCGTTTCGCGGCGGCACCGGCCGGCCGCGAGCGCCGTACGGGCGCGATTCAATTCGGCCAGCAGCACCGGCATGGGCGGATAGGTGCCGTCGCGCTCGAGGATCACGGTCAGCGGTTGCGGTGCGCGTGCCGCCACTTCGGATACGAGGTCGTAGACCGGGTCGCCAACCTCATGGAGGTGGTCGTCGAGCCAGTATCGTTTGCTGGCATCCGGTGACGCGATCCACCGGCCGCCGGCGATATGAATGCACCCGACGCGATCGAGCGGGATTTCCGCCAGGAAATGCAGTGGATCGAAACCGAAATTGGTTGCATTGGCATAAATGTTGTGAAGATCGAGCAGGAGTCCGCATCCGCCGGCGGATAGGATATCGGCGATCCAGCTCTGCTCGTTCCGCGTGCTGCAGGGTGGATCGATCAGCGTCGCGATGTTTTCCATGAGCGGCGCCGAGCCGACAACGGCGGTGGCGATGCGAATGTTGCGCGCGGCTCCCGCGACCGAAGCCGCTGTGCGCGGCGGAGCCGCAAGGTGACCGATTTCAATGCCGCCGGCGCGCACGAACGCCAGGTGCTCCGACCACGCCTCCGGCTCGATATCGTTGATCAACCGCGCCACTTTGTCGAGGCGCCGTGCGCCAACCTCCTCGACGCCCGCCATGCCGAGCCCGATGCCGTGAATATGCACCGGCACCTGACGCGCCAGATGCCTCAATGACCGACGGCGATTCCGGTCAGCCTCGATATAACCGTCGGCAATGACCTCCAGCACGTCGATGTGATCAAGCGCCTCGAAAATTCCCGCCGCCAGTTCGGGACGCCAGCCGAGACCCACGCGATCGCGGCACATCAGCCCCCGCCCCCGCCGCCGCAGCCGCCGCAACCTCCGCCTCCACCTCCACCTCCACATCCACCCACCCCCACCCCCACCTCCATCTCCTCCGCCTCCGATGCCCCGGCGCGCCTGTGTGAAATATTGCGCGGCCGGAAAGGCCGAGGCGGGAAGTGCACTGACACCGAAGATCGCTAATGCCCACAAAACTTCGCGTGTCCCGGTACCGGGCTGAATCGATTTCACCTGGTCATGCAAGCTGGAAAACAGCGCGCACATATTGGCCAGATATTTGTTCCCGGTGGCGGTCCGGTAAGGAAAGCCAGTTTTCATCACCACAAACGGCGCAACCACCATCATGACGATCAGGAAGGCGACATTGGTGTGCCCCGAGCTCAGCGCCACCGTCAATTTGATGGCACCGACGGCGAGCAGCAGTCCTGCGGCGAACCAAGCGGCGGTTCGTCGCATTCCTTGGATTTGTTCGTCCGGGATAAGTTTCAGGCGGCGCAGCTCAACTTCATATTCGGCCGCGACCCCAAGCACCGCCGGCCGTATATTGACTGCGAGAAGATCGGCGGGGTCTTCGAAAAATGCCCAAACTTCCTTTTCGATCGGATGACGTAACAGTTCTGCGTTGGCCGAGGGAGACTGACTTACTTTGCGGTCCGCAATCGTCAAAAATCCGCGATCGATGAGGCCGACGGTTGCAGCGCAAATGGCTTCCTTTGGACCGCCACGCAGGCAGGCCATCAGATAGGGGTCCCTTAGGGCAACCGGCGGGGGCGGATCGGACTCCTTGTCTTGCCGATAGAAGTATAATAAAACTATCACGACGACGACGAATGCCGCGTAGAACAAAAGGAATTCAGGACCCGGGAGATCGAATGGAAACATTGCGATGCCTCATGTCGATCGGTCAGTCCGCCCGGAATCCGGGGCGGGCCCAGCCAGCCAAAAAACGACGCATGTGCATCCGCGGCGAGGGATGCCACGAATGTCTTCGCGGCCCAGCACCAACGCGGGGCGGCTCGCCCGGACCCGCGGGAGAGCCGCATCTTACTATTATCGGCTCGCGTCGGCGAGCCGGTAGACCCCGCGCTCGAACGTGTCGTACAGCGCCAGCGCCTTGCGGTCCGCGAAGGGCAGGAACTGCATCATGATCGTGCCGGTGATGCCGCGGGCCGGATCGAGCCAGAAATAGGTGTTGTCGATGCCGCCCCAGCTCAGGCTGCCGGGCGAGCGCTTGCCGGGCACCGCATCGGCCGTGATCTCGAAGCTTAGGCCCCATTTGTCGCGCCCGTCGGCGACGAAGGAGAAATCGTCGCTGCGCTCCGGCATCGCGGTCTTCAGCGCCGGGACGCCCAGCGGCCCGATGTGATTTTGGCCCATCAGCGCAACCGTCTGCGCCGAAAGGATCCGGTTGCCGTCGAGTTCGCCCCCGTTGAGCAGCGCCCGGGTGAAGCGGATGTAGTCGGCCGCCGTGGAGGACAAGCCGCCGCCGCCGATCGGCGTGAAGCCCGAGGTCGGCGGCTGCATCGCCTCCCTGGCGAACGAACCGTCCGCGCGGCGCCGGTTGACCGTCACCAGGCGCGCCTCCTTATCCTTCGGGACGAAGTAGAACGTGTCATGCATCCCCAGCGGCGTAAAGATGCGCTGGCGCAAAGTGTCCTCGAGCGGCAGGCCGGAGAATTTTTCCGCCAGCCGGCCGATCCAATCGATGCTGGTGCCGTACAGCCAGCGCTCGCCGGGCTCGAACACCAGCGGGGTGTCCGGATAGCTTTCGCCCGGACGCGGCTTGAAATCGCGCACGATCGGATTGGTAAATCCGTAGCCTAACCCTGAGGTGTGGGTGAAGAGCTGCCGGATCGTGATCGGCTGTCTCGGCGGCCGCGTCCGGTAGGCGCCGCTTGCGGCATCAAAGGATTCGATCACCGGCAGCTTGGCCAATTCGGGGAGATATTTTTGTGCCGGATCGTCGAGGGCGAATTTCCCTTGCTCGTAGAATTGCAGCGCGGCGGTGGCCGCGATCGCCTTGGTCATCGAGGCGATGCGGAACAGCGAATCGAGCCGGATCGGCCGCGCCGTCTCCAGATCCGCGACGCCGAACGCGCCTTCATAGATCACACCCTTGCGATCGGCCGCCATCACGACCACGCCGGGCACATCCTTGCGCTCGATCGCGCGACGCATCTCCTCGTCGATCGCCGCGGAGCCGGGCCGTGCCTGTTGTGCTTGCGCCGCAAGCGGAAGGGCGGTCGCACCGCCGAGCAGGGAAAGAAAATCGCGCCGTTTCATGGTGGGGCTCTCCCATTCGTTCACGAGAGGCTGCCTCTCGCAATCCGGTTCGGATTTGAAAACGTTGTGGCGACGCCAAGCCGGTCAGGAGAATCCGTACAGCTTGGCGGCGTTGTGGACCAGGATGCGGTTGCGCACCGCCTCGTCCGGCGCCCATTGCGCCAGGAGATCGAACAGCAGCGCGTCGTCGGGCAGCGTAACGCCCGGCCGCTGCTCGCTCGGATGCGGCCAGTCGCTGCCCCACACCAGCCGCTCCGGCGCCTCCTTGACGTAGGCCTGCGCCACGAGGGTCGAAATCCGCATAGGTCGGCGGCCCGACCTTGGTGTCCGCATAGGCGCCGGAGAGCTTCACCCAGGCCTTGCCCTTGTGCAGCAGGTCGACCACCACCGCGAAGGCGGGATGCGCGATGCCGGCAGGTTCCGGAATATGCGCCAAGTGATCGAATACGATCTGGCACGGCAGCCGGTTGAGCACGTCCTTGGCGGCCAGCGTCGTCGCGGCCGACGTGTTGAACTGCACGTGCCATCCCATCGCCGCGATGCGCTTCGCCACCGGCTCCAGCATGTCCATGGTGGTGGCGCCGCCGGCGGTGGCGATGTTGAACCGCACGCCGCGCACCCCGGCGGCATCGAGCCGCTTCAGTTCGGCGTCGCTGACGCGGTCATTGACCACCGCGACGCCGCGCGCCGTCGGCCCGCATTCGCCGAGCGCCTCGACGAGGCCGTCGTTGAAGATGCCGTAGGTCGAGGGCTGCACGATCACGTTGCGGCTGGTGCCGATCCGCTTCTGCAACAGCCGATAGTCCGCAACCGAGGCATCGCCCGGCCGCAGCGCCGAATTGGGATCGACCTTGAAGCGCGACGAATAGATGTGATGATGGCAGTCGGTGGCGTTCGGTGGCGCCTTGGTCTTCGCAGGTGCCGTGCCGACCGACCACGGCACCTGCTGCGCTTGCGCGGGCGACAGCGCCGCGCCGGCCGTCGCTGCGCTCATCATGGCCAACACGGCCCGCCGATCCCAATCCTGCCCCGGCATCGTCGCCTCCCTCTCGCTCCGGCTGATCTAACGTTCGACGCATGCTGCGCCGACGCCTACAAATTCGCAAGAGAGGGCGTGTCAACGCGGCTCATCCGCTTCACCCATCGCGGCGAATTGCACGATGGCAGAAGGCAATGCCAAATCCTATTCTGCGGGTTTGCGCAAACCCGTGATTGAAGCGGTCGCATCCGCCGGCTGAAGCAACTTGCGGAGCTCATCGAAATGCGCCTTGTGCACTGCCGGGTTTAACAGCGACCATGGCTGGGCTTTCCTGATGACGATCGGCACTGCGGCAAACGTCAGCTTGCGATAGTTCTGATACTCGGCGGCGGCTTCATCATATCGTCCCTCCGCGGCGTCAACCCCGATCAGGCGTATCATCAGGACCAAATTCTTCAATGCGCCGCGCGCGGCGAGGCGCTCCGCGACGCCGCCTTCCACCGAGGAGTCCTTGACGCCGGGAAATTGCTCCACGAGATCCCGGAGTTCGCCGCTAATGGTATGCACGGCGAGCGCGATGACGTCGTTGTTGTGGGCCGGGATCGCGGCGCCAATGACACTTGCGAAATCGTTGATTTCCTTGAGCTGCGCCGTGACGCCATCCCGCTCGTACGGCATCATGCCGTCGCCGATCGCTTGGAGATAGACCACGAGATCGGCGCGATCCTGCGACGACAGGCCGAGTTCGAATGTGCGGTCGAAATGATCGACCACCTGATCGTAGCTATCGTACCGGCCGTCGTGGAAATAGGGCGCATTGAAGTTGGCGTTGATCAGGGTCGGGGTCTTGAACAGCCCTCCGGACCCGACGCTGTGCTGCCGGTGATCGACGAACCCGCTCGATGGAATATGGCAGGCGGCGCAACTGAGCTCCGGATTGTGCGGAAATGGTTTTAAGAACAGCGCTTCGCCGCGGCGCTGGGCGTCGTTCGCCCGCACGCCCAGCCGCCCGCCGGCGGCGAGGTACAGGTTGGGCAGGAAATCGATGTCCTCGATATAGGCAACGATGGCGTCGAGGATGGGCGGAGACGGCTCGGGACCATCGAATTCGTTGACGATGACGTTGCGGACGAAATCCCGCAGCGACGCAATCCTGCCGTCGTTGCCGTAAGGCGCGAGGAACCGCGCGCCACGCAGGCTCGGAATCCGGACCGGGTCGCGCGCCCGGTTATGCGCCCTCGGATTAAACAGCGGACCGGTGGTATCGAAATTTCCGGGCCGGGTGGACATGCCGGGGATATAAAGCTTGCCGTTGCCGGCGCCGTTGACATGACAGGTGCCGCAACTCATGCCGGCGCGGCGCGCGGGACCACCCAGGATGAGGTTGGAGTTGAACGCCAGGTCGCCGAGATTGACCATGTAGGATTTGGCGCCGCCGAGGGATTCCGACCGGAACACCTCGCGCGGCTTGTCAAGCGCTTCCTCATTCAGCTCGGTGCCCGGCGGCAGCACGGTCTGGTCGCCGCTCAATGGAAACGCGTTCCCGATGCGCAGCGGCGCACCCAAGAGCACGATGATCATGAGCACGATGATCATGGCCGCAATTATTCCTCGTCGCATGGCCGCGCCTTTCCGGAGAGCCGCTGTCAACAGACGGCCGTCAACAAACCGCATCTTTCTTGTCTGCCAGTGCCGCCGCCCCTCCTGCCGGCGCCGCCGGCTCCGGGACCTATTGGGCGTCCGCTTCGAGCGTGGGCTTTTTGAGCTCCAGCAGTGGCGCGGCATGTTGCAGCTTCAGCACGAGTTCTTCGGTCGCGATGCGCAGGCGGTCCGGGTCGATACTGCGCAATTCGCCGACATCGACCATGGCTTTCAATTCTTCGACGCTGCGCCGTATTCCCGTGTCAACCTGGCGATCGCGCGAACTCGGCCGTCGGGGCAAAGATCGTCCGCCAGGCGAGCGCGATCCCATCGACATTGTTGCGCATGTCATTGAGAGACGTGCCGCTCACCCGCAACTCGCCGCCATCCACCTTGCTTTCGCCGAGTTCATAGGCCAGCCGGGCGATGCCGTCGAGGAGCCCCTGCGGCGTCAGCGGGGTGTTGCGCACCCTCGCGCTCAGCTCCGAGAGATTGCGCACCAATCCGTTCACTTCGTTGTCGAAGTCGGTTCGATTGGCGCCGAACAGCTTCGCCTCGATGGCGTGGAAGCCGATCGCGCCGTCGGGCCACGCATCGATATCCCGATCGAGTTCGGGCACAAATCCCGTGGTAAAGACCTCGGAACGCTCCCATCCGACGCGCGCTTCGATCCAGGCCTGCTTGGCCCCGGCAAGATCACCGGCGGCGGCGCTGGCGGCCAGTGCCCGTGCACTTGCCAGCGTGTGATCGACGTCCGCGACGAGATGAGACCTGTATTGTTCAGCGCCGTCATCGAGCGCCGCCGCGCGTCCCGGCCCCGTCCCGATGAGGGCGGCGGCCAGAATCGCCGCCATGCCCAGTACGAAGGCCCATTGGGAGACCGCTCGCGGGCGATGCACGGCCGGGCACGAGTACCTGCAACGATGCTGCAAATTCATTGGCATCCCTGGATTTTCATTCTCTTGCGCCGCAACTCTCTTGCACCGCCATCCGCAAGTCCCGGTTCGCATCGAACTGCAGACATTTGGCTCGACCCTACGGACGTGAGTATTTCGGTTTTATGACAAGGAGTGCGGAGCGATCGGTTTTACCTGCGCAATATCCTGGACTGCATTTCCTGTCACAAGCACGTCATTGTGGGTTCCTACTGGCTAAGCGGTGCTTGCGAAGATTGCTCCCGGTCCGTCGGTTGCGATGTTCCAGAGTCGGCTCCATCTTTAGAGGGAATTCCTATGGGACGGCTGATAAACAAGGCGGTGCCTGCTGCCTTTCTCGTGTCTGTGCTCATGACGGCAGAAGGTACTGCTGAAATCTTGATCCCCGCGCCCTTCACGTTTGACTCCGATCAAGCATCTCGTCGTCATCTACGGCGAGAACAAGTCGTTCGACCATTATTTTGGTACCTATCCGATCGCGAATAATCCGCAAGGGGAACCGCCGTTCATTCCGCGGGCTTTCACGCCGCCGGTCAACGGGCTCAATTTGGAGCTGCTCTACAACAACCCCAACAAGAATAACCCGGCCAATGGCGCGGGCGCGTACAATCCGTTCCGGCTGGACCGCACGCAGGCCGTTACGGCCGACCAAGATCACGACTACACGCCTGAACAGCAGGCCTTCGACAACGGCAAGATGGATCTGTTCCCGAAATACACCGGCGTCGCCGGTTCGGGCGGCACCGGCGCGTTCAATACCACGGGCCTCGTGCTGGGCTATTACGACGGCAACTCCACCACGGCGCTGTGGAACTATGCGCAGCACTTCGCGCTGAACGACAATTCCTACAGCTCGCAGTTCGGTCCTTCGACGGTCGGTGCAATCAACCTCGTTTCGGGCCAGACCAATGGCGCGATCTTTTATAACGGCCCGACAGCCGGAAGTGCCAAGATCCCTGCTGACAATAGCGACGTTGCCGATGACGGCCAGGGCGGCCTGACCGTGATGGGCGATCCGGATCCCTACCTGGATGCGTGTTCGCTGGCGCAAAATGGCGCCTCCGATCACACGGTCGAGATGCTCGGCAAGAACATCGGCGATCTTCTGAACGCGAAGAACATCTCCTGGGGCTGGTTTCAGGGCGGATTCGATCTGACGCTCAACAATACCGGAGTAAACAACTATCCTAATACGACGCTGGGGGGGACTTATTATACGGGTTCTATGGGAACGCCCAAGGGCGGGGGCCTTGCCGGCTGCGTGCGCCAATCGACTTCCTCCATTCTGGCTGCAGCCGGCGTCAGTCCTTCAAAGGATTACGTTCAGCATCATGCGGCGTTCCAGTACTATGCTTCGACGCGCAATCCCAACCACAACCGGCCCGCTTCGGTGAGTGTGATCGGCACGCCCGCCGACACTGGCCATGGCGCCAATCAGGCCAACCACCAGTACGACACGCATGATTTCTTCGATGCGCTCGCGGTTGGCAATCTGCCGTCGGTGACGTTTCTCAAGGCACCCAAATTCCAGAATGCCCACCCCGGCAACTCCGATCCGCTGGACGAGCAGGTCTACGTCGTCAGCGTCATCAACGCGCTGCAGCAAACCTCGTTCTGGGAAAGCACCGCCGTCATCATCGCCTATGACGACTCGGACGGCTGGTACGATCACGCCAACCACGTGATCAACCCCTCGTTCAACAGCAACGTGGACGCGCTTGAAGGCACCGGGAAGTGCCAGCCGCTTCCGGGCACCTTCCCGGCGCGCGAGACGCCGCTTCCGGGCATCAATGGCGGCGCGGCCAACGGCCGCTGCGGCTATGGTCCCCGTCAGCCGCTCCTGGTGATTTCGCCCTGGGCGAAGCACAATTTCGTCGATCATACGGTGACGGATCAGTCCTCCATCATCCGCTTCATCGAGGATAACTGGCTGTACGGCGAACGCATCGGCCAGGGCTCCTACGACGCCGTCGCCGGTTCGCTCCTCAATATGTTCGACTTCGCTCAGTTGCCGAACACGAAGCTGAAGCTCGACCCGCAAACCGGCCTCGTCGTTCCCTGATCCTTGAAAGAGCTTGGGGCGGCCGATGGAGCCGCCCCAGGCTTTCCAACGGTCGCCGGTTGCGTGGATTATCCCCTTGTTTGTCGTCGCCATGGAGCCGGTTCGATATGGCCGAAAACCGGCCTCATTTTCAATCGCGCCTCCGAGCCGCAGCCCTCCCGATGAAACATTCTTACGGTTTCAGGCCAGCCGCTTTGCTTGCCGCCTCCCTGCCGCGGACGTTTCTGTTGTGTTCGGCGCTTCTCGCTACGCCCGCGGCGCCAGCGTCTGCCGGTGAGGTGCAACGCCGGTCCGCCGATCTGACGCCGGCCGCCGGCCGCAAATCTCCGGAACTTTCCGCGGTTGCCGCATTGGGCCGCAAGATGTTCTTCGATCCGTCTCTATCCGGCTCCGGGCAATTGTCTTGCGCCTCGTGCCACAGCCCGGCGAACGCCTACGGACCTCCGAACGACCCTGCCGTGCAGCCCGCCGGGCGCGACCTGAGGCAGCCAGGCCTCCGCGCCGCGCCGTCCCTGACCTATGTTTCGAGCACGCCGCTTTTCACGATCGGCCCCGGTTCGAATAGCGCGGATGATGACGGGCCGCGAGGGGCGCGGGCCCCTGCCACCGGCGTCAAAGTCGCCTCCGCCGCCAAAGCGGATGCCGCGTCGATCAAGGCGGCCCAAGAGGCGGCTCATGAAACCCTTGCACGCGGCGCCCTCGACTTTGCCGGCGGGGCCATGGCGCTGCTGGCGGAAGCCGATGAAATCGTTCCACGCGGCGGCCTCCAATGGGACGGCCGGGCTAAGACGATCCAAAGCCAGGCGTTCGAAGCTTTGCTAAGTCCAAATGAAATGAACAACGGCAGCGTGGCGGCAGTGCTCGATCGCATCAAGCGCGCGCCCTATGCAGAAGATCTGAAACAGCTCTTCGGTCCGACGCTGTTCGAGCAACCCGGCCTTGCTCTCGACGAAGCGCTTTTCGCCCTCGCCCGCTATCAGTTGGAAGAGCCGAGCTTTCATCCTTACGACAGCAAATATGACGCCTACCTCGCCGGCAAAGTGAAGCTGAGCGAGGCGGAAGCGCGTGGCCAAAAGCTGTTCGAGAATCCGAATAAGGGCAATTGTGCGTCGTGTCATATCGACAAGCCATCGCGCGACGGGAGGCTGCCGCCGACGTTTACGGATTACGAATTCGAAGCGCTCGGTGCGCCGCGCAACAAGGAGATTCCCGCCAATAGCGATCCGAACTCTTATGACCTAGGATTATGCGGCCCGCTGCGGAAGGACTATTCCAATACGGCGGACTATTGCGGCCTGTTCAAAACCCCTTCGCTTCGCAATGTGGCCACGCGAAAAGTGTTTTTTCACAACGGCGTCTTCCATTCGCTCGAGGAGGTCCTGCACTTCTATGTCGAGCGCGAGACCAATCCGGCGAAATGGTACCCCAGGCTCCCGAACGGCGAGATCGATCGCTACAATGATCTTCCTGCCCGGTATAAGCAAAACATTGATGTTATCGACGCGCCGTTCGACCGCAAGGAAGGCGACGAACCTGCGCTCAACGATGCGGAAATCGCCGATGTAATAGCCTTTTTGCAGACGCTGACGGACGGCTATCAGTACGAACAAGTGGATAATCCTTAAATCCCGCCGTCAGAGGGATTATCCTTTCGAAATCACACATTTAACTCGACCATTCGTAAGAGGGGCAAAGGTCGTGGCGGCCCATTCGTCATCGCCGGGCTTGTCCCGGCGATGACGTTCAGCAAGGATAATGTGCCGATTATCGAGATGGCCGAGACAAGCCGGTCATGACCCGTGGCAAGCGCCATTACCTTTGACCGGCCGCTTAAGGCTGCCTTGTCAACAACCGTAAAGCTTTTTTCAGCATATTATCAGCCTGATCGGAACTACCGCGGCTGCCTGCTATGGCCGACCCGGAATGCGCAAACTGTGCGATGCCCGAGGCAAATATACCGGATTGCGATCAGGTCGCATCACATTTTCGGCGTCATGCCCGCGCTTGTCCCGGCCATGACTGCAGGGTGTTCCGATCCGACCGGAATCCGGTGTGCGGCAGGTCGGCGAAGCCCGGTGGGGACTCCTTAGGGATCGCCGTTGGTGTCGGCGTCATACAGGGCGATTACCCGATCATCATGTGATTGGCACAGGTTCAGCCCATGCCGGCTCGGCGGTCGTGGTCGTTGAGCGTGCAGGTGTGGGCGCATTGCGTGAAAAAGGGAGCGTCGCCAAAGGCGACGCTCCCGGAGCCCACCACGATATCGGTTCGCAGAGCGGGCAAGAGTGTCCGATAATTGTTTATCGGACGACCTGCCTAGGCGGTACGCTTAGAAGCATTGCCCGCCGAGACAAAAGAAGTTGAACATATCCATCATGTCGCCGATTGCCGGTGAATTGGCGGGGACATAGGGATTTGCCGACGGGGTCGGGTTTGGCAGGTTGTCGCGGCTGCGGTTCGTCAACGGGCTGAGGCCCCAGTTCTTCTCGATGAACTTCAGGGTCGAGACGTGGTCGGTATAAGTGTGCTTGATGCGCCCGCCGAGGCTAAAGGGAGACACCACGATCATCGGAATGCGGGTGCCGTCGCCGAAGAAGTCGAGCGGCTGAACATAGCCGGAGTCCCAGAATCCGCCGCCTTCATCGAAGGTGACGAAGATCGCGGTTTCGGCCCAGAGCGTCGGATTGGCCTGGACGCTGTCAACGATCTTCTTGACGAAGCCCTCGAACAGATTGAGCTTCGAGGACGCCGGATGGCCGTCCACGAATCCGCTGGGCTTGATGTAGGACACGGCCGGCAGCGCTCTGGTTCCGTTGGCGGGATCGACCGCCGCCAGGAAGTCCGTGTAGTCCTTCAGGTGAGCGGTGCGGACCGCCGCGTTGGTCATGATCGAAGTCGTATAAGACGCGAAGTTGCAGATGTTGCAGTATTCATCGGCAGGATTGGTCTGATACGGGTCCTGAAGATAGCGATTCCATTGGTCGCCATAATAGGCCCAGCTGATCTGCTGCTGGGTGAGTTCGTCGGCGATGGTTTTCACCGAGGAGGGCGGGATGGTGAAGACGTAGTTATCCTTATTGGTGTTGGTATAGGCATTGCTGCCGTCGCCGAAATACCCCGGATTATAGTTGTTGAGCAGGTAGTAATGCCCCGGTTGGCAGTTCGGATTGACCGGACGGGGCAGCGCCTTCAGATAGTTGACGACGGCCGCGACGCCCGGCTGGCTGAGGTCGGAGCAATTGACGTAGGAGCCGCCACCGTAATTGGCATTGGGGGAAACGGCAGTAGGAGAACCGGAGCCGCCGCCATAGCCGTCCTGGGTGTAGAAATTGTTGGTGCCGGGCTGCGGATTCGGATTTTCGATTTCGCTCAGCGCGCTGGTGTTGGGGGACACAGGCGTACCCGGAGCCTGCGGATTGACAGGGTAGTGCGGCGGCACTTCCGGATTGCCCGCGCCGTCGCTGAACCACATGGCGTCGCCGGACCCGAGCATGATGTGGTTGGCGCCGGTGCCGCCCATGGCGGCCTGATGGTAGTTGTCGCTCATCGTGTAGGTCCTGGCGAGCTGGGTGAGATAGGGTGCGTCACCCTGCAGGACGTTGAAGAAGAACATCGACGTCGAGCCTTCGCCCTTATAACCGACCGGCTGGGCCTTCCCGTTCGATCCCGCCGCGACCGTCACTTCGACCCAGGGAAATAGGTCGTTCTGGCAGCCCCATCCGTTTTGCGGCGTGATGGCGGCAACGCTGCAGTCGACCTGCTGCCACATCTGATAGAAACGATGCACCGGGCTAGCCGTGTAGGAGTCGTAGGGCAACGTGCTCGACGTGAGCTGGAACGGACCGTTCGGCAGGTGGCTGGCATCGGCGCCGTTATAGTTGAGCCGCGTATCCGGCTGGCCGGACGGTTGGCCGGTGCCGCCGGTCAGGAGATACTGGTAGTAGCTATCGGCCAACCCGTTTTGGATCGTCCTGGCGAACGCAATATTGGCCGGGGTGATGCACGAGGTGCCGGTAGACGGGTTCGGTGCCGACGGGCACAGATAGGGGCTCGCCGGGCCGCCGGCCTGGAACGGAGGCAGATACGGCGAGAACAGCGCCTTGCCGGGGGGCGATATCTGGTACTTGGTGGTGCCGCCGCTGGTCGGCTGGTACAAGTCCGCGGTGAACTGCTGGGCCTTGCTGTAATTCGGGCCCGGCGTGCCGTCGGCCTTGATGATACCTTGCGACAACAGGTTGAGGACGCTGTCGCCATTCAACGGCTTATAGGTGGCGAAAATATTGTCGAAGGTGCGATTTTCCCCAATGATGATGATCACATGCTTGATCGGCGTCAGCGTGTTGCGGCTGGGATTCTGGGGCGCAACCCCGTCGGCGAACGCCGGGGCCATCAGATTGATCGTCATCGCCCCGATCGCAACGCAGGACAACAGCCGGCTTCGCGGAGTCTTCCGTGCTAACTCGATGGTTTGCATCGCTACGTCTCCCTTTCAGAATTGAGTGAGGGGGTCCCCACTGACGGGACCGTGGAGGTGTTTGGCTAAGGTGGAGAGATCGGTAAACCGGCGGCTGCAGTCACGCCCGCACAAGCGTGGACACCCCGTTTACCCCGATCGCCTATCTCCACTAGGGGGCGAAGGTGTCGGTCGTGTTTCGTTGCAATGTCAGATTTGTTGCAGGCGCGACGGTAAGAGCCACGACCGCTACGACAACCAGCCGGCACTGGCGTGCCAGCGCGGTCCGGTGCGCGCTGGACGGCTGACCCGAATGGGGCCGATTGCCCCCCGCGCGGCCGAATTGCGGCTGGTCAGCAGTCGCCGCTAGGCCCCATCGGGCCTGTGTTTTCCATAGGTGCGTGCACCACGTCCGCCGAGCGAAGCGTGGCGCCGGCGGGCATCGGCTCTGGCGTCGCTCAATTAATTCGGCTCGGCGCCGTCGCTCATCACGGCAAAATATTGCGCAAGCTGCGGGCTCATCGGGATGCCGAGCCGTTCGCCGTTCGGCAGCCGCGATTCGAACCATTTCGCATAGAGCGGCGCGATCTCGCGCGTCACCACAAGATTGCGGATCGCCCGTTCGACGCCGGCGCGCAGCGCCGGTTCGTTACGGCGAAACGCGATACCGTAGGGATCATAGGATAGGAATTCGCCCGCCACCTTGAAGCGGTCTTGGGAGCGGTGCTGCGCGATGAGGCCATAAAGCAAAACATCGTCGGTTGCGAATGCATCGGCCAGGCCTTCGGCCAGCAGGCGGTAGGATTCCTCATGGTCGGGACCCTCGACCAGGGTGATGCCGAGCTTGAACTTCTGGTCGAGCGATCGCAGCGCCTGGGCGTTGGTGGTGCCGCGCGTCACCACCACGCGGCGGCCGGCGAGATCGTGAAAATCCCGCCAGACCGTGGCGGCCGGGACCATCACCTTGGTGCCGCTGACGAAGATCGTCGGCGAGAAATCCACCAGCCGGCGGCGCTCCAAATTGTTGGTGGTCGAGCCGCATTCGAGATCGATCATCCCACCGGTGAGCGCCTCCAGCCGGCTCTCGGACGTGACTTTGACGAACGTGACCTTGAGGTCGTCGCGATCGAGGGTGCGGCCGATCTCCTCAACGATCGCGGTGCAGATGTCGATCGAATAGCCGACCGGATGCCCGGCGCGGTCGAGATAGGAGAACGGGATGGAGGCCTCGCGATAGCCGAGCCGCACGGTGCCGGACTTGCGGATGCCGGCGAGCGTGCCGGACACGATGCCGGGATCGTCGGCCGCGTTCTGGGCCTGGGCAGCCATATGGCCCAGGCACACGGTGGCGACGGCGAAAGCAGCGCCGAGCAAGCGGCGGCTAACGCTTCGCCATGGCGGAGCGCACGAGTCGATCCTCGCCGCTCGGCTGCGGATCATGTCGATCATCCTCACTCCGCCGGTACCGGCGCCGGAATCGGATGTTCGAGCGTTGCACCCTTATCGATGCCCGGCTGCTCGGGACGCAGCATGCCTTCCCACCGCGCGACCACCGCGGCGGCGACCGAGTTGCCCACCACATTGGTGGCACTGCGCCCCATGTCGAGAAACTGATCGACCCCCATGATGAGCAGCAGCCCGGCCTCCGGAATGTTGAAGGTCGAGAGCGTCGCGGCGATCACCACCAGCGACGCCCGCGGCACACCCGCCATGCCCTTCGAGGTCAGCATCAACAGCAGCAGCATCGTGATCTGCTGCCCCCAGCTCAGCGAGATGCCGTAGGCCTGGGCGATGAACAGCGTCGCGAAGGTGCAATACATCATCGAGCCGTCGAGGTTGAACGAATAGCCGAGCGGCAGCACGAAGCTCGCGATGCGATTGGGCACGCCGAACTGCTCCAGCCGTTCCAATGTCTTTGGATAGGCGGCCTCCGAACTGGCCGTGGAGAACGCCAGCAGCAGCGGCTCGCGCACCAGTTCGGCCAGGCGGAAGGCGCGCGGGCCGACCACCAAAAACCCGGCGCCGAAAATGACCGCCCACAGCAACAACAGAGACAGGTAGAACCCGCCCATGAACTTGCCGAAGGTCAGCAGAATGCCGAGCCCGCTGGTGGTCACCGTCGCTGCGATGGCGGCAAACACCGCGAGCGGTGCCGCCTTCATGACATAGCCGGTGATCTCCAGCATCATGTGAGAGACTTGCTCGATGATCTGCTCGAGCGGCTTGGCGCGCTCGCCGAGCGACGCGATGGCGACGCCGGCGAAGATGGCGAACACCACGATCTGCAGGATCTCGTTGGTGGCCATGGCCTCGATGACGGACCTGGGCACCAAGTGGGCGACGAATTCCTTGAGCGTCAGGCCGGAGGTTTTGAGATTGGGCGAAGCGTCGGCGTCCGGTATCGGCAGCCCGAGATTGACGCCCGGCTGCAGGATGTTCACCATCATCATGCCAAGCAGCAGCGACACCAGCGACGCGCAGATAAACCATCCCATTGTCTTGGCGCCGATCCGCCCAAGCGCTCCGCCCGAACCCATATGGGCGATGCCGACGACCAGCGTCAACAGCACAAGCGGGGCGATGATCATCTTGATCAGCCGCAGAAACAGGTCGGTCACGAGCGAAATATAGCCCGCGATTGCCGCCGCCGTGTTCGGATCCGGAAAGGCCTCATGGCAGAAATAGCCGACTGCGATCCCGAGGACCATGGCGATCAGAATGACGGTGGTGAAACGCTTTGGCATCATTGCGTCCCCGCGGCCCGTATTTTTTAGAAACCGAAGGCGATGTGGCGATCGCAATCGGGATGGACGGCATCAGCTTGATGGGTTTGCCGCGCGAACACAAGCCGCCGCGCGCGCAAGAGCAGCCCGCTTGAATTGCAGCGTCCACGGCTTCCCGCTTGTGGCCCCGCGGCGGTCGGCTATATGGAGCGTCCAACCTTTTCGGTTATTCAATCACGGTTCCAGATCATGTCCAGCGCCCTGTTCTCGCCGATCCGCCTTGGCGGTGTCGAATTGGAAAATCGCATTGTGGTCGCGCCGATGTGCCAGTACAGCGCCGTCGATGGCTGCGCGACCGATTGGCATATCGCGCATCTCGGCATGCTGGCGAACTCCGGTGCCGGCCTGGTGATCGTCGAAGCCACCGGCGTCGAGCGGCACGGCCGCATCACCCATGGGTGCATGGGGCTCTATTCCGACGATAACGAAATAGCGCTCAAGCGCGTGATCGATTTTTGTCGTCGTGCCGGCAGCGCCAAGTTCGGCATCCAGCTTGCCCACGCCGGCCGCAAGGGGTCGTCGCAGCGGCCGTGGGAGGGCGGCACGTTCTTGCGGCCCCATGAAGACCCTTGGGATACAATCGCGCCTTCCGCAATTCCGTTCGCGCCGGGCTGGCATACCCCGGCCGCTATGACGCCGGACGATCTCGGGCGGGTGCGCGACGCCTTCGTGGCCGCCGCGCGGCGTGCCGTGCGCATCGGCTTCGACGCCATCGAATTGCACATGGCGCATGGCTACCTGCTGCACAGCTTCCTGTCGCCGGTGTCAAACCAGCGCGCCGATCACTATGGCGGCGCGCTTGACAACCGCATGCGTTTCCCGCGCGAAATTACCGAAGCGGTCCGAGAGGCGGTGCCGCACACGGCTGCACTCGGGGCCCGCATCACCGGCAGCGACTGGATCGAAGGCGCATTGTCGCCCGCAGAGGCGGTCATCTGCGCCAAGACCCTCAAAACCGCGGGCCTCGACTATGTGGATGTGTCGTCCGGCGGCATTTCGCCCGATGCGCGCAATCCCACCACACCTGGATATAACGTCCCGATTGCCGCGCAGGTGCGTGGGACCGGCATCGCGACCCGGGCGGTGGGCCTGATCATGACCCCCGAGCAGGCGGAAGCGATCGTCGCCGGCGGCAAGGCCGATATGGTGTCGCTGGCGCGGGCCTTGTTGGATGATCCCCATTGGGGCTGGCACGCCGCCCGCGTGCTGGGCGCCGAGGTGCGGCGGCCGAAGCAATACCTCCGGTCCGGCCCGGCCATGTGGCCGGGGGCGGTACCAAAGGTGCAATCGGGGGGTTAGACGGTCATCTGCGGCGCCCAACGATGGACGATCGGACGGCCGGCTCTAGACCGGATTCCGGTCGGATCGGAACTCCTGGAGTCATGGCCGGGACGTGTCCTGGCTTGTCGCGGGCATGACGCCGAGAGTTTGCTTCGACCTGATCGAAAATCCGGTCTACGCCATCACGCCGCTCGCACGGCACGGACAATCTTCTGCGCCGCATCGTCAAGATCGTCTGCCGACGTGACATCAAGGTTGGACGTGGCGATGATCTCCTTGCCCCGGTCCACATTGGTACCTTCGAGCCGCACCACAAGCGGTACGCGTAGACCAACGTCTCTCACCGCGGCCACCACGCCCTCCGCGATCACGTCGCAGCGCATGATGCCGCCGAAGATATTGACCAAAATCCCCTTCACATTGGGGTCCGAGGTGATGATCTTGAACGCCGCCGCCACTTTTTCCTTGGTGGCGCCGCCGCCGACATCGAGAAAATTGGCCGGCGATTCGCCGTATAGTTTAATAATGTCCATGGTCGCCATGGCAAGCCCGGCACCATTCACCATGCAGCCGATGGTGCCATCGAGCGCGACGTAGTTGAGGTCGTATTTCGATGCCTCGATCTCTTTTTCGTCTTCCTCGGTGATGTCGCGCAGCGCGAGGATATCGGCGTGGCGGTAGAGCGCATTGTCGTCAAAACCGATCTTGGCATCGAGGCAGATCAACTGGCCCGCCGTGGTGACCACCAGCGGATTGATTTCCAGCAGGCTCATGTCCTTGGCGACGAAGGCCGCATAGAGCTTGGCGATGAGACTTTCGGCCTGCTTCGCCAGGTTGCCGGTCAACCCAAACGCTTGCGCCACCCGCCGCCCGTGATGGGGCATAATCCCGGTCGCCGGATCGATCGAAAAGGTGAGGATTTTTTCCGGGGCCTCGTGGGCGACTTGTTCGATGTCCATGCCGCCCTCCGTCGACACCACGAAGGCCACCCGTGACGTGACCCGGTCCACCACGGCGGACAGATAAAGTTCCTTCTCGATCGACGATCCTTCTTCGATATAGAGCCGGTTGACGACCTTGCCCTTGGGGCCGGTCTGATGGGTCACCAGCGTCGAGCCAAGGATCCGCGTCGCCTCGCGGGTGACATCCTCGATGCTTTTGACGACTTTGACGCCACCCGCCTTGCCGCGGCCGCCCGCGTGTATCTGCGCTTTGACGACCCACACCGGCCCGCCCAACTGGTGGGCGATCTTGTCGGCCTCATCGACCGAGAACGCGGCAAAGCCGCGCGGCACCGGCACGCCGAATTCGCTCAAGACCGCTTTAGCCTGATATTCGTGGATGTTCATGACGCCCGTCCGGACCGTAATGTGTTGCTGCTACAGCGGTTTTCGTCAACGCTCGATGACGACCCACGTGATGCCGCGCTGGGAAGGAGGCAACGAGCGCGCCGTTGCCTACCCGATGTTACGTTGACTCGTCCGCAATCAGCCCAGACTTGGCGCGATTTTCACGCAAGCCTCGACCAGACCGCGCACCGACCCGACGGATTTTTCGAACATCGCCCGTTCGAGACCGTTGAGCTCGATCTCCACGATGCGCTCCACACCCTTGGCACCGATCACCACCGGAACGCCGACATAGAGATCCTGCACGCCGTATTCCCCATTGAGATAAGCGGCGACCGGCACGACCCGCTTTTTGTCGCGGAGATAGCTTTCCGCCATCGCGATCGCCGAAGAGGCGGGCGCATAAAAAGCCGAGCCGGTTTTTAGGAAATTGACGATCTCGGCGCCGCCGTTGCGGGTGCGATCGACGATGGCGTCGATTTGTGCCTGGGTGGACCAGCCCATGCGCACAAGGTCGGGCAACGGAATCCCGGCCACCGTCGAGTAGCGCACCAGGGGCACCATGGTGTCGCCGTGGCCGCCGAGCACGAAGGCAGTCACGTCCTCCACCGAAACGTTGAATTCCTCTGCAAGAAAATACCGGAACCGTGCCGAATCCAATACTCCCGCCATGCCGACCACCATATGTTTCGGCAGGCCGCAGCTTTTCTGCAGCGCCCATACCATCGCATCCAGCGGATTGGTGATGCAGATGATGAACGCATGCGGACAATATTTTTTGATCCCGGCCCCGACCTGCTCCATCACCTTCAGATTGATGCCGAGGAGGTCGTCGCGGCTCATGCCCGGTTTGCGCGCCACGCCCGCCGTGACGATGCACACATCGGCGCCGCTCATCGCTTCGTAGGAATTGGCACCCAGATAGCGGGTATCGTGCCCTTCGATGGGGGTGGACTGCGCGATATCGAGGGACTTGCCCTGCGGGACCCCCTCGACGACATCGACCAGGATCACATCGCCAAGCTCCTTGAGCCCGACAAGGTGTGCGAGTGTCCCGCCGATCTGCCCCGCGCCGATCAGCGCAATCTTGTTGCGCGCCATCAGAAAGTCCTTTGGTCCATACGGCCCGTGGCCGCATTCGTGTACTGGCGTTCATGCCCCAATGATTCATCACCGCTGGTCGTCATTCTCCGAACTGGCACGTCCATCGTCACCCGCCACCGGGCGAACGCCACATCAATACAGACGCGCCAAGGCTGGAATGCCCGATCAGAGCCGGAATTTGATACCGGTAGAATGAACCACGAGAGACCCAACATTTCGCCTTTGCGGGTGTTAGCCGGTTCAGTTCGGCGATTCAAGCCGACCGACACCTTAAGCAAACCCCATGCCGATGGTGCGTAAGAGCGCCGGCATTCCGCAATCAGGTCTCGACGATCCCTTCGGTCGATCCCGTGACGGCCGCACGATTCCCATGCGGCAGCGCCAGGTAGGCGGAAGACCCCATCTCGATCAATCGGGATGCGGTACGCTTGAATTCCGCTGCCTCGGTGCCTTCGGTGGCAAGGTAAAGATCGGCCGGCGCCGCACCCGCGGAGGCCACGAGTTTCACGCCGGCATCGTAAATCGTATCGATGAGCACGATAAATCGCGCGGCCTCGTTGCGCTGGACGTAGGTCATGACCGGAACCCGATCGATCACCAAGGTGTGAAACTCGTGGGCGATCCGCAGATAATCCGCCGCGCCGAGCGGGCGGCCGCAGAGGTCGTCAAAGCCGAAGCGCGCCACCCCCATGGCGGCGCACGGAACCTTTAAGACATGACCTTTCACGGTCAGTTCGAGCGCATGGGCCGGCCGGCCGCCGGTGAGCCGGCGCCAGGCGGCATCGAGCGCCGCGGTCGCGCCTTCATCCGCCGGCACGTACCACACCGTCATGCCGGCAAGTTTTTCCAGCCGATAGTCGGTGCGCGCCGCCAGCCGCAAAACCTCCATGCGCTGCTCGAGCAAGGCAATGAACGGCAGGAACAATGCGCGATTGAGCCCGTCGCGATAAAGATCTTCCGGGTCCACGTTCGAAGTCGCCACCACGATGATGCCACGCTCGAACAGGCGGGTGAACAGGCGTCCGAGGATCATGGCGTCGGCAATATCGGTGACATGAAATTCGTCGAAGCATAGGACGCGCGCCTCCTCGGCGATGGCATCGGCTGTGAGAATGACGGGGTCACCGCCCGCCATCTCGTGAAACTTCAGCTTTTGACGGTATTCGCGGAGGCGCTCATGGACGTCGAGCATAAAGGCGTGGAAATGGGTCCGCCGTCTGCGTTTGACCGGACAGGTTGCGAAGAACATGTCCATCAGCATGGTCTTGCCGCGGCCGACGTCGCCCCAGAGGTAAATTCCCCAAGGGTCCGCCGCCGTCTTCTCGCGTGCCCCAAACAGCCAGCCGAGCGAGGAGGATTTTCGCGCCAATCGGTAGGTAGCCAAGCGCTGGTTGAGGCGCGTCAGCTTGGCGGCCGCCGCTTCTTGGGCCGCATCGCGTTCAAGTTGGCCGGCGGAAACCAGCGCCGCATAGAGGGTGGAGACGGTGTCGGCCATCTTCTCATCGAATGAGGCAGGATCGTCCCGTGCTAGGCAAGAACGGGGCCCGACGGGGCGCGGGCAGGTGATCGGCGTGATCGGCGCGTTCATCCGCCGGTTACATTGGTACCGAAGGGACGGCAACCGATTTTTTCCCGGCCCCACACCGGGCCGGGGCTGAATTGCCATTCCGAGATGAAAATTCGCGGGGCCAAGTGAGCGGCCAAGTGGCCGGCCAAGTGACTTGCAGCCCGCCCATGGCAGCGGTTTTTAGCCTCGCCGTCAGGCGGCAAGCGGATATTCGGCTTCGATCACATAAGGACCGCCCCCGACCGAGTTGCGCGAGGAGTACAGGACAAAGCGGGATACGGCGAAAGCGGGCGAGCGAAACGGCTGCCGCGATGCCAGGAAATCGGCCACCTGCCGGCTGGACGCGTCGCGCAGGCGCGCCAGGGTGACATGGGGCTTGTATTTGCGTTCCGGCTCCAGGCCGACGCGCTGCATCAGCCGCTCGTGCTCGGCCTGGAGTTCCACCAACGCCGGCACCGGCCCCACCATCGCCACCACGGCACGCGGCTTGTTGCCGCCGAACGAGTCCAGACCATCGATGCGCAGGTCGAAGGCAGGCCGGTTTACCTTGCCCAGCAGATACGCGATCTCGCGCGCCAAGGCATCATCGATGTCGCCGATGAACCGCAGGGTCAGATGGTAGTTTTCCGGTTCGACCCAGCGCGCGCCGGGCAATCCGCCACGCAGCATGGCGAGCGACCTGCCGATCTCGGCAGGAATTTCGATGGCGGTGAACAGACGAGGCATGGTGGAAACCTAAGGCGTTGCAGTCGACAGGGTGGTTCGCCATTGCGGAGTGACGTACCCGCAAAATGCCGATTTAAGGTTTCGCCCGCGCCTTGGCCCGCGCGACGAGTTCGATGACCTGCGGCAGGATGCCGTCCACGATCACCGACACGCCGGCGGCGGTCGGGTGCAGCCCGTCGCGCTGGGTAAGATTTGCGTTTCCCGCCACGCCGGCCAGAAAGAACGGATAGAGCGCAACACCATATTGGGCCGCAAGGTCCGGATAGATGGCGTTGAAAGCGCGGCCATATTCGGTGCCGAGATTGGGCGGGGCGAGCATTCCGCATAACAGCACCGGAATATGCCGCTCGGCGAGGCGGCGCAGCATGGCGTCGAGCGCCCGGCGCGGAATCGCGGGATCGAAGCCGCGCAGCGCATCGTTCGCCCCCAGTTCCAGAATCACGGCGTCGGTGCCGTCCGGGACCGACCAGTCGAGCCGTGCGAGCCCGCCCGTCGTGGTATCGCCCGAAACACCGGCATTGATCACGTTGACGGCCAATCCCTTGGCGGCGAGTGCGCGCTGAAGTTTCACGGGAAACGCATCACCGGCCGGAAGCCCGAACCCGGCGGTGAGCAAATCGCCCAAGGCCACGATCGTCAGCGGGCGCTCGGCCGCGCGCGCGGGTGGAAACGCCGCGATGGCGGTGGCCGCGCAAATCGCTATGACGGCGGCGTGCCGGCGGCCTATCTTTAAGGGAAGCGACAATTTCCCATATGAGCCTCGCTGCGCCCTCGGTCCATCCTGGGATCGAACCCAGGCCAGTCTCCAAGCCAATCGCGGAATATGAAACCACATGGACGACACCTCGACGGTCATGACGGACTCCATACCGGCGATTTCGCTTGCGGGCGTCAACCTGTCTCTTGGGCAGGGGGCTGCCCGCGTGCATATTCTCAAAGACATAACGCTTGACATCGGGCGCGGCGAGGCGGTCGGTTTGATCGGACCGTCGGGGTCGGGTAAGTCGACGCTGCTGATGGTGATGGCGGGCCTGGAGCGGCCGGATCGCGGGATGGTGCGCGTCGCAGGCGAGGATATCGGCCGTCTCGGCGAAGATGACCTGGCGAGGTTCAGAGGCCGGCAGATCGGCATCGTGTTCCAGTCCTTTCATCTCATCCCCACCATGACGGCCCTGGAAAATGTGGCCGTGCCCTTGGAACTCGCGGGCGCCCCCGATGCGTTCGAGCGGGCGGCGGCGGAACTCGACGCGGTCGGGCTTGCGGGACGCCGCGCGCATTATCCGGCGCAGCTGTCGGGAGGAGAACAGCAGCGGGTGGCGCTGGCACGGGCGCTGGCGCCGGGGCCGTCCATCCTGGTGGCCGACGAGCCGACCGGGAATTTTGACGAAACCACGGGGCGGGACATCATCGATCTGATGTTAGGGCGGTTTTCCCGCCAGGACATGACTCTGGTCCTGGTTACCCATGACAACGCGCTGGCGCGCCGCTGCGACCGGGTGGTGCGGCTGCGATCCGGGCACGTCGAAGAGCAGGCCGCGGCGCCATGAAACGGATTGATGAAACGGATTTAGGATGAATGCTCCGGTAAGATTACCCATGCCCGCGCGCGCAGCGGCGAGGCCCGGTCTGAGCCTGCGGCTGGCCTTGCGCGAACTGCGTGGTGGCTTAAGCGGCTTTTACGTCTTTATTGCCTGCATTGCGCTTGGCGTGGCCGCGATCGCGGCGGTCGGCTCGTTTTCAAGCGGACTCGCCGAAGGGCTCGCACGGGAAGGCCGGGTCATTCTCGGCGGCGACGTCGCGTTCTCCTTGATCCAACGGGAGGCCTCGGACGCCGAGCGCGCGTTCCTGTCGTCCCGCGGAGAGCTGTCGGTCGCCGCGACCTTGCGGGCCATGGCCCGTACGCCCGACGGGCGTTCGGCCTTGGTCGAGCTCAAAGCGGTGGACGGGGCCTACCCGCTGTTCGGGGCGGTCGCGGCCGAGCCGCCGGCCGATCTTGCCGCATTGCTGGCCGAACGGGACGGGGTTTTCGGTGTCGTCGCCGATCCGGCGCTGCTGTCGCGGCTCGAACTGCAGCCCGGCGCCCGGCTCACGGTCGGGGCTGCGAAGGTGGAATTGCGTGCCGCGCTCACCGGCGAACCCGACAAGCTTGCGGGCGGTCTCGGATTCGGTCCCCGGATGCTGATCAGCGAAGCGGGATTGCGCGCAACCGGCCTGCTGCAGCCCGGCAGCCTGGTGCGCTGGCATTACCGATTGCGGGTGCCGGAACGGATGGACGCGGACGGCGTCGCCGACACCATAGCCGCCGCGAAGGCGCAATTTCCGCAAGCCGGCTGGGAGATCCGCAGCCGCGGCAACGTGGCCCCGCAGCTCGAACGCAATGTCGAGCGCTTCTCGCAATACCTGACGTTGGTCGGGCTCGCGGCGCTGCTGGTCGGTGGCATCGGGGTCGCCAACGCGGCGAAGTTTTATCTCGATCGCAAGCGCGACGTGATCGCCACGCTGAAGTCGGTCGGGGCCACCGGCTCCCGGGTGGTCACGATCTATTTTGTCGAGGTGCTGTTGCTGGCGGCGATCGGAACCGTCATCGGGCTGGCGCTCGGCGCCGCGCTGCCATTCGCCGCCGTAGCGATGTTCGGCAAGATCATTCCACTGCCGTTCGCGGCGGCGCTCTATCCGGGCCGGCTCGGGCTTGCCGCCGCCTATGGTCTTTTGACTGCCGCGACGTTTGCCTTGTGGCCGCTCGGTCGCGCCCATGACGTCCCGGTTTCGGCGCTGTTCCGCGACGAAGTCACGCCGCAGCGGCGGCTGCCGCGCCGGCGTTATATTGTCGCGGTGTCAGTCGCGGGAATTGGCTTGGCCGCGCTCGCGGTGTTTGCAGCCTATGACCGCAAGATCGCTATCATCTTCTTGGCGGCAGCGGTCGTCGTGTTCGCCATGTTGCGCTTGATCGCCGGCGTCGTAATGATCGCGGCGCGCCGGGTGCCGCGGCCGCGTTCGACGGTATGGCGGCTCGCCGTCTCCAACATCTTCCGTCCCGGCACCTTGACCCCCACGGTGGTGATGTCGCTGGGGCTGGGGCTGGCCCTGCTGGTGACCGTCCTGGAAGTCGATGCCAATTTGCGCCAGCAGTTTGCGGCCGCACTCCCGGAGCGGGCGCCGTCGTTCTATTTCCTCGACATTCCGGCGGCCGACGCCGAGAGCTTCGATGCGTTCGTTCGCCGCGAAGCCCCGCGCGCCACGCTCGAGCGCGTGCCGATGCTGCGCGGGCGCATCATCAGCGCCGGCGGCGTGCCGGCCGAGGATCTCAAGCCCAAACCGGAGGCCGCGTGGGCACTGCAGAGCGACCGCGGCATCACCTTCACGGCGCAGATACCGGCCGGATCGCGTGTGGTGGCAGGCGACTGGTGGGGGGCGGATTATGCCGGGCCGCCGCTGGTGTCGTTCGAGAAGCAGATCGCGGATGGGCTCGGCCTCAAGGTCGGCGACGAGGTCACCGTCAATGTGCTGGGCCGCAATTTCACCGCCCGCATCGCGAATTTGCGTGCGCTCGACTGGAATTCGCTCGGCATCAACTTCGTGATGGTGTTTTCGCCGGGCGCCTTTCGCGGCGCGCCATACACCGAGATCGCCACCGTGACGTATCCGGGCGGCGGCACGGTTGCGGAGGAAACCGCATTGTTCCGCTCAGTCACGACTGCCTTTCCGGCGATCACCGCCATTCGGGTCAAGGATGCGCTCGACGCCATTTCGGATGTGGTGAGAAATCTGGCGCTCGCGGTGCGGATCGCGAGTTCCATCACGCTTATAGCCGCTTTGCTGGTGCTTGGGGGGGCGCTGGCGGCCGGTCACCGCCATCGCGTGTACGACGCCGTGATCTTAAAATGCCTCGGTGCGACGCGCCCGCAGCTGATCGCGGCCTATGCGATCGAATATTCGCTCGTCGGCCTGGCGACGGCGATCTTCGCGGTCGCCTTTGGATCGATCGCCGCCTGGCGCATCGTCGTGAGCCTCATGAGCTTGAGTTTCCAATGGCAGGCCACGCCTGCCATCGGGGCGGCGGCATTCGCGGTCATGATCACGGTGGTATTCGGCCTCATAGGCACGTGGCCGGCGCTTGGGCGTAAGCCTGCGACCGTGCTGCGGAATCTATAGCTGTTCATACGCCGGACCAGCGCGACGACTATAATTCAACGCTTCGGGCGAGGTGCGGGAAGCGGCACGTATCGCGTTAAATCTATGGTATTTCTATCAGTGATTGATTTTTGGCCGTGGCGGCTAAAGGCCGCTGCCGATCACGAACTAATTCAGCGCTGCCACCTTCCCGAGGGCTCGAAAAGGCATTAAATTTGCCCTAAGGTTCGTCACGGTAAATCGTGGCCCCCGGGTGCCCGCGGGTCATGCCGGGCTGAATGAAAGGACGCTTCAATGTCGGATTTCGACCGCAACTATGCCACCTTTCGCGGCGTAGCGGCCGACCGTACGGTCGCCTACGATGCGGGCCTGCGGGCCCATATGATCCGCGTCTACAACTACATGGCTGGCGGCGTTGCCCTGACGGGTATTGTCTCATGGCTCACCTACCAGATGGCCGTGGTGACCAACGCGGCGGGTAATATCGTCGGATTGACCCCGTTCGGGGCGACCATGTTCGGTAGCCCTCTGAAGTGGGTTGTGGTATTGGCGCCACTCGCCTTCGTGTTCCTGCTGAGCTTTAAGATCAATAGTCTGCAGGCCTCGACCGCGCGGACGCTCTTCTTCGTGTATGCAGGCGTCGTGGGGCTGTCGCTCGCGACGATTTTCATGGTCTACACACAAACGTCGATCAGCCGCATATTCTTTGCGACGGCGGCCGCGTTTGGCGGGCTGAGCCTTTACGGCTACACGACCCAGCGCAACCTTGATGCCATGGGTTCGTTCCTGATTATGGGATTGATCGGGTTGGTGATAGCCAGTCTGATCAACCTGTTCCTGCAGTCGAGTGGGCTTCAGTGGGCACTCTCCGCAATGGGAGTCTTGATCTTCTCGGGCCTGACGGCCTGGGACACCCAAAGGATCAAAGAGTTTTATGATCCGATGGACGACGGTACGATCGCGGGTCGAAAGGCTGTGATGGGGGCGCTTAGCCTCTATCTCGACTTCATCAACATGTTCATGTCGCTGCTGCAGCTCTTCGGTGATCGCCGCTGATCTCGTTCCCGCAGCATTGATGGGTCGTATCCGCCGCGCCGTGGGAAGCCACGGTGCGGCGGAATCATATGACAAGCCCCATGCCGCGCAGAGTGGTGCGATATGCACGAGGGCCGCACAAAATTGGTATGTGACACGGTCATTAGACCGGCCACAGAGGCCGACATCGCAGCCATCACGCCGATCTACGCCCACGCGGTTCGGCACGGAACCGCGAGTTTCGAAATCGATCCGCCCAGCGTAAGCGAGATGACGGATCGATACCGAAGCTTGGCCGGTGCCGGGCACCCTTATCTTGTTGCCGAGTACGACCGGGCCGTGCGCGGCTATGCTTATGCGGGGCCCTATCGGGCCCGGATAGCGTACCGCTATGTGCTTGAAGATTCGATCTATATTGCCCCCGAGTTCCAGGGACTTGGGATCGGGCGCCTGCTGCTGACACAATTGCTGGCGGAGGCGACCAGCCGGGGGTTTCGCCAGATGATTGCCGTGATCGGGGATTCCGGTCACGTCAGCTCGATTGCGCTGCATCGGTCCGCGGGGTTCCGGACCGTGGGTATCCTCGAGGCCGTCGGCTTCAAGTTTGGGCGTTGGATCGATGGCGTCCTGATGCAGCGCCCGCTCGGGGCGGGCGCAACGACGTGCCCGTAACGGCGCGATCCGTTAATTTGTGACCAATTTGATGGACTTATCGATCGCGCGCAAGACCCGATCCAATTCGTGGCCGCGGCGCACGATCAACCCCGTGGCCGAAACGACGCTGTACGCTCCCTGCCGTCGCGCCAGGCGGGGGTCTTTCTCAATCCGGTAAATCGGAAATTCACAGGAGCGCCGGAAAATCGAGAATACCGCGCGATCCTTTAGGAAATCGATCGCATAATCCTTCCATTCTCCCTCGGCGACCTTACGTCCATACAGCCCAAGAATGCGATTGAGCTCCCATCGGTCGAAAGTTACGCGGGCGGTGGCAGCGGGCGGTAAGCCGCCCGATCGCTCGCCGCCCAGGTACTGGCTGGGGTCGGCGTCGCCGGTGGTCAGTGTCATGTGGCGCCTCCGTTCATGATTTCGTCATGATGCCGCCGAAACGGTCGCGACGGCAAGTCTTTCGTTGCGCCGTTCCGGTTTGCGGCTGAGCGTCTGGCCGGCGATGACCGCTGCCCGCCCGGTGGGAGTGGCAGTGTCGAGGAACCCGTAACAGACCGGTCCGGGGTGCGAAGATCAGGAAAATGGTGAAGGCGGCGAGGTTTGCCAAAACCGCCGTTCGCCACTGAAACACCGGCAGCGATCGCGGCGACCTTCGCGGTCACCGAGACGGAGGCAAAATGGATGCATGGCATGTGCCTCCACACCCGTGCGAGACATTGAATCGTTCCGCCGGGCTGTGATCAACTTAAAGTAATTGGTGCATTGGAAAGAAATGTGATAATCGTACGCGGTGTTTGGAATGTTGGCGGTGCGTTGCGCGGAGCACGCAAGCGCCAGCGAAGTAAATGGCCAAAATGATCGCGATACCCCGCTTGGTTAACTACGATACCGACGGCGGAAGTTGCGGCGGCTTTATCCGACACACGGCGACAGTGCCGCCCGGGTATGATCGAAAAGGTCAAGCGTGACCGACAAGACCGTCGATTTGGATCAGCACCGTGGAATGGCGGCACAAAAGGCCACCAACTTGCGGCGTCTGCTTGCCGATGTCGAGGCCAACGAGAAGGCGTTGCGCGTTCGCCAGGACGAATTGGAGTCCCACCTGATCGCCGCCCCGGCGCAAAACTGGACCGAGGCCGCAGAAAAAGCGCGCTATCTTCTCAATCTATTTGCTGCTACATTGCATACGGAAGACTCGCGACGACACCGGCTGGTGGCAGCCGTGCTGGCCGACTTCGAACGGCTGTCGGATCGGTCGCCTGGAGATCTCCGTTAAGCACGATCGACACATTTCTCGTCCGATAAATAACGCCGGGACTGGCAGATGTCGCGATAGAAATCGTTCCGCATAGCAGCGGCGGAAACTCAGGAGGACGATATGGCCAAAGGTCAAGTAAAGAGCAATCGGGAGAAAAAGAAGCCGAAAGCCGACAAGAGCAATGCAAAGACCGCTCCGGTCGCGTCGCCTTTCGCCCCGACGCGGCAGGCGGGCAAATCGTCCCCTAAAAAATAGGGTCGACGAGCAGCTCTGGTGCACGTGAGCAATAGGTTGTTTCAACGCTAAATCATAGGAAATCCGGGTTCCATGGCAATTAGTTTTCCGAACCAGAGCCGTTCGTTCGATGCGACGCGTCGTGCGGTTCGGTTTTGGGGATATGACAGCGCCATGGAGGCGTCATTTTTTGTGGAGGGCGAGGTGTTGCAGGGCATTGCGCCTGAGATCGAGTTGGACGAAGCTGGATTTCTGGGTGCCTTTGATTCGAACCGCGACCTGATCTACGCTGCCGCAGCCAAGGTCTATCGCCGTGGACGCAAGGGTTCTTATGATCTCACCCTCAGCGATTTTCGCTAAATCAATCGAGGATGTTGCGTCTGCCGAGCAATCCGATTGATTCGCAGGTACGGCAGCCCGCTTCGGGCTTTGAGGGTCAGCAAAAATCCACGATCGCCAATGGATGAGTTGAGCCGAATTGGTTCGCGCGATGACGCTCGGCGCCGTTGCTTCATGGAAGGGGTCAACGCATGCGTATCTATATGTTCAAATCGGAGTCCACGGACAGGCTATGCGCCTTTGCGGGCGCGCCCGACGCTGCCAGACTTCCCCAACACCATGGTCCCTGGACGGCGACGGGAACTGTCGGACCCGGCAGCGCGCCGCCCCACAGGCTTTCTCGCACCGCGATCGAAAAGGCGATCTCAGCGGAAGGATTTCAACTCTGGCGCCTGATCGAGAAAACCGACGCCTAAAATCTTGAACGTGCAGCGGGTCGCCCGATCCGGACGGAGGCACGGCCTGGGTCCGCGATCCGGGCCGCTACGGGGCGCTTCTGTAATCCGGCCGTCCCGCGCGGCTTGGTTTACTCGTAATGGTCGGCGAGCAGACGGTCGAGCAGGCGCACTCCCCAGCCGGAACTCCAACTTTTGTTGATATCGGTTTGCGGCGAACCCATCGCCGTACCGGCGATATCGAGATGCGCCCACGGCGTCTTGCCGACGAAGCGAGCCAGGAGCTGGGCGGCGGTGATGGCGCCGCCGTGACGGCCACCGGTGTTCTTCATGTCGGCGAATTTCGAGTCGATCAGCTTGTCGTATTCGGGCGCCAGCGGCATCCGCCACACCCGCTCGCCGGTCGTTTCGCCGGCCGCGACAAGACGGTTGGCCAGTTCGTCATCGTTCGCGAACAGCCCCGCATATTCCTGTCCGAGCGCCACCATGATGGCTCCCGTCAGAGTCGCCAGATCGATCAGCAGTTTCGGCTTGTATTTGGTATTTACATAATGCAGCACGTCGGCAAGGACGAGACGCCCCTCGGCGTCGGTGTTGATGACCTCGATGGTCTGGCCGGACATCGTCTTGAGAATATCGCCCGGCCGATATGCATTGCCGCTCGGCATATTCTCTACCAGTCCGATGGCGCCGACCACATTGACCTTGGCGTCCCGCACCGCCAGCGCATGCATCAGCCCGACCACGCAGGCCGCGCCCGCCATGTCGCCCTTCATGTCCTCCATACCGGCGGCCTGCTTGATCGAGATGCCACCGGTATCGAAACACACACCTTTACCCACAAAGGCCACCGGAGGTGTGCCGCGTTTGCCGCCGTTCCAGCGCATGATGACGGTGCGGCTCTCATGCGCGGAACCTTGACCGACGGCGAGCAGCGCCCCCATGCCGAGCCGCGTCATCGCCGCCGCGTCGAGCGCTTCGACCACCACGCCGAGTTTGCGCAGAGCGGCGGCGCGGCGGGCGAATTCCTCCGGATAAAGCACGTTCGCGGGTTCGTTGATCAGATCGCGCGCCAAAATGACGCCGTCGGCGAGACCTTCGCGCGACGTCCAGGCCCGGGCGGCCGAGGTCGGATTGGCGACCGCAAGCGTCAGCGAGAGCGCGCCTTTGGCCTCCTCATCGTCCTTGCGTTTGGTCTTGTAATGGTCGAATGCGTAAGCCCGCAGTTTCGCCCCGGTCGCAATGTCAACGATCGCATCCGCGCCGACGGAGATGTCCGGCAAGTTGACCACGACGGTGACATCACCGCCGGAGGCAGGTGCCTTGCCGGCCGCAACACCGCCCAATCTCAGATAATCCTTGGATTTCAACTCGGCAGTTTTACCCACGCCGACGACCGTAAGGCGACCGACAGAGAGACCGGCCGGCGCGACGATGTCCAACGCGGAGCCCATTTTGCCGGTAAAATGTTCCGTGCCCGCCGCACGGGCAACCATCGCTTCCGCCCCACCAAGCACCTTGAGCGCACCGGCACCGAATTTAAGGGTGTCGTCGCAAAACACCACCAGGACGCCCTTGGTGGGCGTCCGCTGGGACGCAAATCCAAGCTTGAACTCATTCGGCATCGGGTCGTTTCCGGTTGCGAGGGGACATGTGGCTCTGTTCGCCTATGGGAGAAAGCTCAACTTAACGCATCATGCAACAAGGAACTCAACTCCAGATCGCTCGAATCCGTCCCTGGTCCCCACGCCAAGCAGCGACGACGTCTCGTCGCGCGCGATTTGCCACACGCTCTTAACCCTTCCGAATTGAATTTCAACGACTTTGCCACGGGACGGCCATTTTGCCGGTGGATGAGATGCCGTGGCGCCAGGAGGGGACTGTGCGTCCAACCTGGAAGGTTTCCGGTGTTCTTGCTTTGGCGGGCCTAAGCTCCTTGTACGGGGCTGGCGGGGTTGGGGTAGTCACGTCATGAAGTCGGCCGCACGACCTAAATCGCTGCGCCGGGGCTCGGCTTCGCCGAGATCGCCCGCGAGCACCGTAGCCCTATGTCGAAGCAGCCGCGGTACGTGCAAATTTACAACACCAGATCAGGGCGTTCAGGTCGGAGCGATCCGACGCTCGGTTTGGTGTGGCGGGAGCCAGGGAATTCGGGCTATCGTGCCTTTCGCGGCATGGCTTGCCGGGACGACGAGGCCCTCCCGGAAAGTCGTTCGTTCGCCCGTGTGGCTTCGCCTGCCACGACGGGATCGGAATTTGGGGAATTCGGCGGTGTTGAACGGGGGTTGCCGGTGACGCGGAGGGTGATCGACGCAAAGCGTCACGTCGTGCCTGGCGGTCATCGCCGCAAGGTCCGACGATTTAAGGCTGCCGCCACCACATCGGTGGTATCGCTCGTTGGCCTTGGCCTGGCATATGGCGGGGCGGCGCTTGCGCAAAACCTGACCTTCCAAAGCCAGCTGCGGCCGAAACCCGCCGGACCGAGCGTCGCATCCAAGCCCGCCCCGAATGCCCAGATGCTGGTGCAGGCCGACGAGATCAGATATGATTATAATAACGAGCTGGTTTCCGCGGTCGGAAATGTGCAGATTTATTACAATGGAGCGACGATCGAGGCCGACAAAATCATATACGATCAGCGCACCAAGCGCCTGCATGCCGAAGGCAATGCGCGGCTGACCGAGGCCAACGGCAATGTCAGCTACGGGCAGATCCTGGAGCTCAGCGACAACTATCGCGACGGCTTCATCGAACTCGCTGCGCCTCGAAACCGCCGACGAAACCCGGCTGGCAGCGGCCCGGGCGGAACGCACCGAGGGCAATTATACGGTTTTTCAGAGCGGCGTTTATACGGCTTGCGAGGCCTGTCGGGACGATCCCCGCAAGCCGCCGCTGTGGCAGGTCAAGGCGGCACGCATCATCCATAACGAATCCGAGAAGATGATGTATTTCGAGGACGCCAAGATCGAGTTCTTCGGCGTTCCGCTGGCTTGGGTGCCTTACTTCTCGGCGCCGGACCCGACCGTCAAGCGCAAGTCCGGCTTCTTGATGCCGATCGTGTCGACGAGTTCGGCCTACGGATTCGGCATCGAAACGCCGTACTATTTGGCATTGGCTCCCAACTACGATGCCACGATTTCGCCGCGCGAAACCACGAAGCAAGGTCCGCTGCTCCGCGGCGAGTGGCGGCAACGCTTCGAGGATGGCGATTTGACGATTCGGGGCGCCGGAATCGACCAGCTCGACAAGAACTATTTCATTCGCTCCGACGGATCGACCACGCCCGGCTATCGCGATTGGCGCAGCAGCATCGAATCCTCGGGACATTTCGCCCTGTCGCCGCAATGGATGTGGGGATGGGATGCGCTCGGGGTTTCGGACGCGAGCTTCTTTCAGGACTACAAAATCGTCCCGCTGCAGTCGAAATCCACCGATCCGCTCCTCAACGCGTTGGACGTCGGTGTCAACCAGCTCTATCTAATGGGCCGCGGCGACCGCAGCTTCTTCGATATTCGCGGAATTCATTATTATGGATTTTCGCAGTTCGACTACCAGGGCGAACTGCCGGTCGTCTTGCCGGTGATCGACTACAATTATACGTTCGATCAACCGGTGCTCGGCGGCGAACTCAGTACCGCATCGAATTTTTTGAATCTCAAGCGCGCGACCGCGAGTTTCACGCCGATTTCGGCCTCGGCGCAGGACAACGGCACATGCGCCTACAATACGGCGGATCCTGCGCTCAGGACGCGATCCAATTGCGTGCTCAGCGGCATCGCGGGAAATTATACGCGCGCGTCGTCGGAGGTGGAGTGGCGGCGCCAATTTATCGATCCTGTCGGGCAGGTCTTTATACCATTCGTGCAGGTGCGCGGTGACGCCGCCGCGATGGCGATCGCCAATGAGCCGGGGGTCGCAAATTTCATCAACCCCGGCGACTCGACCGTCGCGCGCGCCATGCCCACGATAGGCCTTGAGTACCATTATCCGTTTATCTCCGTCCAATCCTGGGGTACGCAGACGGTCGAGCCGATCGCGCAATTCATCGCGCGTCCGAATGAAACCGGAATCGGAAGTTTGCCGAACGAGGATTCGCAGAGCCTGATCTTCGACGACACCAATCTTTTCCAGGTCAACAAGTTCTCCGGTTGGGACCGTGTCGAAGGCGGTGGACGCGCCAACGCCGGCATCCAATATACTGCCCAATTCAATCGGGGCGGCTATTTTAATGCGCTGTTCGGTCAATCCTATCAGTTGTTCGGGCTTAATTCCTTTACGGTAGGCGGGATCACCAATACGCCGCTTGACAGCGGCCTGGATAAAGCCGCTTCGGATTATGTGGGGCGGCTTCAGTTCCAGCCGAATCAATATTATACATTCACGTCGCGGTTCCGGCTCGACTCGGCCGATTTCTCGATGCAGCGCCTCGAAGTGGAAGCGCGGGCGAGTTTCGACCGGTGGAGCGCGTCGCTTCTGTACGGAGATTATGCGCCACAGCAGGAAATCGGATTTCTAAATCGCCGCGACGGCGTACTCGCAACCGGTTCGTATAAGCTCAACGAGAATTGGGTCGTCAACGCGGGCGTGCGCTATGACGTCGAAGCCGGCAAGCCCAATCAGACCCGGCTCGGCATCGGGTATATCGACGACTGCTTCATCACGCAATTTCAGTATTATACCGACTTCACTTACAGCGGCAACGTGACCACAAGTCAGACTTTCCTCTTGCAGTTCAGCTTGCGCACGCTTGGGGGAGTTGGGTTCCAGTAGCGGCAGCACGTGGCATTGATTGCCACGCATAGCTGCCGAGGGATGAGAGCGCGCTGGCGCTACTGTTCGCATGACGATGATGTGCACATGACGCGCGGCGTTTTGAACGCAACATTGGGAAGATTGGGAAGGAGGAGGAGATCGTGACGCTGAAACGGCGCGGACCGAAACTCTTGCAATGCGGCCTGGTGTTTGCGGCCGCTTGCGTGATCTTGGCAGCAGCGATGCCGTCGCGGGCCTTTGCCCAGCACGTGGTCCTGCTCGTCAATGGCGATGTCATCACCGATTATGACATCGACCAGCGCATGAAGTTCAACAGCCTCAGCACCCACAAGCCGTCGGTGCGTCAGGAGGTCATCGAGGAGCTGATCGACGAAAAGCTCAAAGTCCAGATCGCCCGGCGCTACAAGATCGATGTCACCGATAGTGACGTGGATGAAAGCTATGCGGATATGGGGCGGCGCATGCACCTGAGCCCGGAACAGTTGACCCAGTCGCTGACGCAGGGCGGTGTCGATGCGCAGACGCTGAAATCCCGCATCAGGGCCGATATGTCGTGGCAATACATCGTTCGCGGCAAGTTCCAGTCGAGCCTCCAGATCACCGAAAAGAGCGTGCTTGCCGAACTGGAAACCCACAAGAAGGAGGACGGACAAGCGGCCGTCGGCTACGATTACACGTTGCGCCCTATCCTGTTTGTGGTACCGCGCGGCGACACCGCCCGGCAGGAGGCGCGGCGCAAGGATGCCGAAATGCTGCGGACGCGTTTCACGGCGTGCGATACCGGCTTGGCGTTTGCGCGCTCGCTGCGCGACGTAGCGGTCCGCGACCCCATCACCAAAAATTCCTCCGAGCTTGCGCCGGTATTGCGCGACATTCTCGACAAGACCGAAATCGGGCACCTCACCGCGCCGGAGACGACGCCGCAAGGCATCGAATTGTTCGCCCTGTGTGAAAGAAAGGAAACCAAGTTCGAGACGCCGGAAAAGCGCGAAGTGCGCGAGAAGATGTTCGGCGAACAGTTCCAGGCCAAGGCCAAGCGCTACTTGCAGGAATTGCGCCGTCAGGCGATGATCGAACGCAAATAGCGATGCCGCAGTCGCTTGCGCTGACGCTCGGCGAGCCGGCGGGAATCGGACCTGACCTGACGATTGCGCTGTGGCGGCGCCGCCTAGAGCTGGGGCTGCCGCCGTTTTATGTCATCGCCGATCGGACGTTTCTGGAACGGCGCGCGAAACTCATGGGATCGCCGGTCGCCCTGGCCGATTGCGATCCGCAGGATGCCGCTTCTATCTTCGCCTCCGCACTGCCGGTTGTGGATATCGGCTGCGCCGTCACGGCCGCACCGGGACGCCCCGATGCGACCAGCGCGCCGGCGGCGATCGCCTCGATCCGTCTTGGCGTTCGCCATGTGCTGGCGGGCTCGGCGCGGGCGATCGTGACCAATCCGGTCGCCAAGAACGTGCTGTACCGGTCCGGCTTTCAGGAACCTGGACATACCGAATATCTGGCGAAATTGGCCGCGGAGGCGACCGGCGTGCCGGTGCGCCCCGTCATGATGCTGTGGGCGCCGGAACTCGCCGTGGTGCCGGTAACGATCCATCTCCCGCTGGCCGAGGTACCGCGGGCGCTCAGCACCGACCTCATTGTCGAGACCGGACGGATCACGGCACGCGATCTTGCCGAAAGGTTCGGCATCCCCAATCCGCGGCTTGCGGTTGCGGGACTTAACCCCCACGCCGGCGAAGATGGCGCGATGGGGACCGAGGACCTCGCCATCGTCAAGCCTGCGGTGGATAGGCTCAAAAGCCTCGGCATCGCGGCGCGCGGCCCGGTTCCCGCGGACACGATGTTCCATCCCGGCGCCCGCGCCACCTACGATGCCGCTTTGTGCATGTATCACGATCAGGCGCTGATCCCGATCAAGACGCTTGCCTTCGACCACGCCGTCAATGTCACCTTGGGGTTGCCGTTCGTGCGCACCTCGCCCGATCATGGCACCGCCTTCGACATCGCCGGTACCGGACGCGCCGACCCTTCGAGCCTCATCGCGGCTTTGCACTCTGGCCGCGAGGCTGGCAGCGCGCGAGGTTGCGGTCGCCGCATGACGGCGATCGACGATCTGCCCCCCTTGCGAGATGTGATCCGCCGCCACGGCCTGTCCGCCAAGAAATCGCTCGGCCAAAATTTCCTGCTCGATCTCAACCTGACGGCCCGCATCGCCCGGGCCGGCGGGCCAATCAACGGCGTGACCGTTGTAGAGATCGGCCCAGGGCCCGGCGGGCTGACCCGGGCCCTCGTTGCCGAAGGTGCCGATCACGTCATCGCGATCGAGCGCGATCATCGCGCCATTGCGGCATTGGGTGAGGTCGCGGCGCATTATCCCGGCCGGCTCACCGTCATCGAAGGCGACGCCCTGGAGCGCGATTGGACGCACGCACCGCTTGAATGCGCGCCAGCGCAACAAGGATCGGCGCCGACGGCGGCACGCATCGTCGCCAATCTCCCCTACAATATCGCGACCGCGCTGCTGGTGCGCTGGCTGCAAGTCGAACCGTGGCCACCCTGGTACGATTGCCTGATCCTGATGTTCCAGCGCGAGGTCGCCGAGCGCATCGTCGCCCCGCCGGGATCGAAATCCTACGGCCGCCTCGCCGTGCTGGCGGGATGGCGCACGGAGGCCAAAATCATGTTCGACGTGGCACCCTCGGCCTTCGTGCCGCCGCCGAAGGTCACCTCCTCGGTGGTGCGGCTTTTGCCCCGCCCGGTGCCGTTGCCATGCAGGCGCACCACGCTCGAACGGGTCGTGGCGGCGGCTTTTGGGCAGCGCCGCAAAATGCTGCGGCAGAGTTTGCGTGCGCTCGGGTCAGACCCGCAGCCGATCCTCGCGGCCGCCGGCATCGAACCCACGGCCCGCGCCGAAGATATCCCGGTGGCGGGTTTTGTCGCGCTCGCCAATGCGCTCGACGCCACGGGCGTGTTCCCCCTCTCTGTATCGTCCTTCACGATGGGAAGCGGGTCGGAGTGAGGGGCAGCTGTCCGCACGGACGATCGGGCTGGTCTACGCTGCGGCCGCGAGTGGTCGCGAACGCTGAGGCCGCGAGTGGTTCCGAACGGTACCAAAAGCCCTCACGCGTGCGTGCCCCTCACCCTAACCCTCTCCCCACGGCGTGAAGAACGCCGCGGGGAGAGGGGACGCGCATCTTCGACTCGAAGCGAACCGGAAACTCGCCAACCAAGCACTCAGCTGCGGTCAATTCCCACGCGGCTTGAAATAGCGCAGGTCCGGGGGCGGCTGGTCCTTGCGGGTCGGCATCAGCAGGCCGTCGCCCGAGAGGAAATAGTGCTGCTCGCCGACGAAGATCTGCTGGTTGTTCTCGCAGATGAACTCCGGCCATTGCATATCGGCGTCCTTCACCTTGACGTAGCGCTTATCCACCGTCCACGGCCGCGTCAGCGCATGGTCGATGACGGTGATCTCGTCGTGAATGATATTTGGGTCGGTCTTGTCGAGGTGGATGCGTTCCTTGAACACCGACTCGTTGTCGGCGTGCAGCGGCAGGCCGGAGGCATCATAGGCACGCCGTCCCTTGAACCCGCGGGTCTCGACTTCGAGCGTGTCGTAGCGGCCGTCGCCGTCCGCATCGATCCAGCGGCCGATCGAATAGCCCGCATAGGTCGGTTCGATCTCCTTGGGCCAGGCGCGGCCGTCGGTGAAGATGCGGCGGTAATGATCCTCGCTGCCGATCAGGATATAGGTCGTTTTCGGCGTGACGACGAATTCGAGCGGCCGGAACGCAATCATCATCAGCGGCATGCCGGCGGCGAGGCATCTTGCATGGTCGATATAATTGCCCTCGCCGCCCTGGGCCTGGTCGGCGATGCTATCCTCCAAGATTTTTTGGTATTCCGCCGTCAGCGGCGCCTGCTGACCCTTGCCCCACGGCTTGGTCTGGTCGAACGACGGCTGGCCGCCGAGCCCCGGAACCACGAACCGCGCCCACGCGCCGCTCCAATCCGGATATTGCGGGCTCTCCGCCGCGTTGGCGCCAGCGGCCGCCAGCGCCAATGTGCCAGCCAGTAGCAATGCCGCGACGCCGGTCGCGCTCCGGTCCACCATGATGATCCTCCCTGCATGACGATGCATCGTCGATTGAGGTCCATGCTACAACAACCCGTCACGGGGCGGGAGAGGGCCGCCGCGGTGCCAGGTCGCAAGGTTGTTTCATGCGTGCGGCGATTTACCCGGCTGATGCACCGCGCGGTCTAATCGAATCAGGCCGCCGGTTCCGCCCGTCCTCACGCCGTGCTGGCCGCGCCCTTGCCCAGCGCCGCCTGGGCGGCAGCCAGCCGCGCGATCGGGACGCGGAACGGGGAGCAGGAGACGTAGTCAAGGCCGACCTCGTGGCAGAACGTGACCGAGGCCGGATCGCCGCCGTGTTCGCCGCAAATGCCGAGCTTGAGGTTGGCCCTGGTCTTGCGGCCGCGCTCGGTTGCGATCTTCACCAGTTCGCCGACCCCTTCGCGGTCGATCGACACGAACGGGTCCACGGCCAAGATACCCTTGGCGGTGTAGATGCCGAGGAAGCTTGCGGCGTCGTCGCGGCTGATGCCGAAGGTGGTTTGGGTGAGGTCATTGGTGCCGTAGGAGAAGAACTCCGCGGTCTCGGCGATCTCGGCGGCTTTCAGCGCCGCGCGCGGCAGCTCGATCATGGTGCCGACCTGGTAGTCGAGCTTGGTTCCGGTTTCGTGCGCCACCGCTTGCGCCATCGCATCGATGCGCGCCTTGACGAGATCGAACTCTTGCTTGGTGGCAATCAGCGGCACCATCACTTCCGGCACCACCGGTTTGCCGGTGCGTTTGCCGGCCTCGACGGCGGCCTCGAAGATGGCGCGGGCCTGCATCTCGGCGATCTCCGGATAGGCGATCGCCAGCCGGCAGCCGCGGAAGCCGAGCATCGGATTGAACTCGTGCAATTCGCGGGCGCGGTCCGCGAGCTTTTTCGGATCGGCCCCCATGGCGGCGGCGACTTCGGCGATCTCCTCCTCGGTTTGCGGCAGAAACTCATGCAGCGGTGGGTCCAGTAACCGGATCGTCACCGGCAACCCGCCCATGATCTCGAACAGCGCGAAAAAATCCTCGCGCTGCATCGGCAACAGCTTGGCGAGCGCGGCGCGGCGGTGCTTTTCGTCGTCGGCGAGGATCATCTCCCGCACCGCCCGGATGCGGTCGGCGTCGAAGAACATGTGCTCGGTGCGGCATAGCCCGATGCCCTCGGCGCCGAACCGGACCGCCACGCGGGCGTCGTTCGGGGTGTCGGCATTGGCGCGCACTTTCAGCTTGCGCACCGCATCGGCCCAGCCCATCAGCGTCGCGAACTCGCCCGACAGCGCCGGCTCCTGCATGGCGACCCGGCCGGCCAGCACCTGGCCGGTCGAGCCGTCGATGGTGACGATGTCGCCCTTGCGCAACGTCTTGCCGCCCACCGTGAACGCGGCGGCGGCATAATCGACCCGGATTGCGCCGGCGCCGGAGACGCAGGGTTTGCCCATGCCGCGCGCCACCACCGCCGCATGGGACGTCATGCCGCCGCGGGTGGTGAGGATGCCCTCGGCGGCGTGCATGCCGTGAATGTCTTCTGGGCTGGTTTCGAGCCGCACAAGAATTACCTTGCGGCCTTGCGCCTTCATCTGCTCCGCCTCGTCGGAGGTGAACACGATCTCGCCCGAGGCGGCGCCGGGCGAGGCCGGCAACCCGGTGGCGAGCACCTGCCGGTCGGCCGCAGGGTCGATGGTCGGGTGCAGCAGCTGGTCGAGGGCTGCGGGATCGACCCGCGTCACCGCCTCCTCACGAGAAATCAACCCCTCGTTGGCCAACTCGACCGCGATGCGCAGCGCCGCCTTGCCGGTGCGCTTGCCGGAGCGCGTCTGCAGCATCCACAATTTACCGCGCTCGACGGTGAATTCCATATCCTGCATGTCGCGATAGTGCCGCTCCAGCAGGCCGTAGATGCGGGTCAGCTCCGCAAAGGCCGCCGGCATGGCGCGTTCCAGCGACGGCTTGTCGGAGCCCGCGGCCTCGCGGGCGATCTCGGTGATTTCCTGCGGGGTGCGGATGCCGGCAACCACGTCCTCGCCCTGGGCGTTGATGAGGAATTCGCCGTAGAGTTGCCGCTCGCCGGTCGAGGGATTGCGGGTGAAGGCGACGCCGGTCGCCGACGTTTCGCCGAGATTGCCGAATACCATGGCTTGGACGTTGACGGCGGTACCCCAGCTCTCCGGAATGCCGTGCAGGCGCCGGTAGGTGATGGCGCGCTGGTTCATCCAGGAGCCGAACACGGCGCCGATCGCGCCCCACAGCTGCGCATGCGGGTCCTGGGGGAACGGCGCGCCGTGTTCCTCCTCGACCCGCTCCTTGTAGCGCTCGGCCAGCTCCGCCCAGTCGCCGGCGTCGAGATCGGTGTCGGCCATGTAGCCGTGGCGATCCTTGTGGTCGTCAAGAATCTCCTCGAACACGTGGTGTTCAAGCCCGAGCACCACGTTGGCATACATGGTGATGAAGCGCCGGTAGGAGTCATAGGCAAAACGCCGGTCGCCGGAATTTTTGGCCAGCGCCTCGACGGTAATGTCGTTCAACCCTAAGTTGAGCACGGTGTCCATCATACCGGGCATCGACGCGCGCGCCCCCGAGCGCACCGAGACCAGCAGCGGATTGTCAGCGTCGCCAAAAGTCTTGCCGCCGGCGATGCGGCCGACGGCGGTGAGCGCCGCCTCCACCTGGGCTTTCAGCTCGGGCGGATAGGCGTTCTGGTTGGCGTAGAAATAGGTGCAGACTTCGGTCGTGATGGTAAATCCCGGCGGCACCGGCAAGCCCATATTGGCCATTTCGGCGAGGTTCGCCCCCTTGCCGCCGAGCAGATTGCGCAACGCGGCCTTTCCTTCCGCCTTGCCGTCACCGAAGGCGTAGACCCATTTGGGGGTGGTCGCGCCCGTCGGCGGGGTGGGGCCATGGGCCGGATACGCGCCCGCACCGCTTCCCGCGGCCGGTGAACCGGAAAGGGAAGTCGATGGGGTCGCGTTCACCATGCTCGTTGCTCCTGCAGCCATGGCATGCACAAAGCACGCCAGGCAACCTCAGGCAACAGTCCGGTCGGCTGGGCAAAAATCGCGCTGCCTCGGCGTTTCGAGGGGGCACGGAGCCGGCGGCGATTTTGCCCATCCCACGGGCCACCGGCGGCGCGATGCTTATTGCGGCGGCAGCGATCCGAGATAGGCGGAAACCGCGATGATGTCGTCTTCCGACAGGTTGGCGACGACGGGCTTCATCAACGCCGCGGCTTTTCCGTTGCTCGAGCCGTGGCGCAGATCGAACAGCTGCCGGGCGATATAGAGCGGCTGCTGCCCGGCAAGCCGCGGAACTTCGCCGAGCCCCTTCAGCGTCTCGCCGTGGCAGATTGCGCATGCCACCGTCTTGCCTCCGCCGCCTTTGACCAGTTCTTCGCCCCTGGCGATGCTGCCGGGCGGCACATAGGCGATGAAGCCGGAATGCGGGTCGCGGATTTCGGTGCGGAACGGATCCGCGGGGATTTCCAGGATGCGGTGGCCGATCGGCTCGGTGCCGCCGTCGGGATGCAGCTGGCGATGGCGCCCGGCCGTGGCGATGAACGTCTTCGGCGGGTTGGCGGTCTCGATCACCTTCACCCACACCGCGGGCTTCAAGGCGGAAAAATATTCGGCGGCCTCGCGGATGTCCTCGTCCGCAGTGGCTTTGGCGATCGGACCCATGCGGGCATCGTCCTTGCGGGTGCCCGCCTTGTAATATGCCATCTGCCGGATCAGATACTCGGCCGGCTGGCCGGCGATGTCGGCGGCCTCCGAATGGCTTTGGCCCGACATCAGATGGCACGTTCCGCAGGCGAACCGGATCCCGGGGCCGCCGGTGACCGCCTTCGGCGCGGGCGGGTGTTCATCGGGAAACCAGTCCGGCGCATTGGCGTTCCCGGCGATCTTGGCGGCCTCGTATTCCTTGGCGCTGCCGGGCGCCCGTATGACGCCTTGCGGCCGCACGGCACTCGGCTGGACTTTGTCGGGGATGTTGAACGCCCAATCGGGCAGTCCCTCGGGGACCGTGAGCGTCTGCTGCGCGTGCAGCGCTTGCATGGCGGGGAGCATGGCGAAGGCGCATGCCAGCAAGGCGATGCGGACGGACGTGGTGGTGCGGGGGATCACGGCTGGTCTCCTCTTCCATTCGCGGCGAAGGGTGGGTTGCAAGTTACCCGGCCGGGGGCCGCGACGTCTACCGATTGTTAAGATCGGGCGCTTCAGGCCTTGCGATTGACCTTCGGTCGGTTCGAAGTCCAGGAAAATCCGCAGTCTCAGCCTCGGATCCGACGGCCATCACGCCGCCGAAGGTCGCCCAGGTCGATTCCCTTGTTTCGATTCCCTTGTTTCGCTTCCCTTGTTTCGCGGTGCCTCCTTTGTTACCGTGTGCGCGGCAAATTGCAAAGATATTGCGAGACGGAGCATCGCCGCAGTGGCACTCTCATCCGAAACAACCGATAAAGTGATGATGGCGCGCTGCATCGAGCTCTCGCGCATTGCCGTGGGCAAAGGCGAATATCCGTTTGGAACGGTCATCGCGCTGGACGGACAGGTGGTGGCCGAGGCGATCAATCGCGCCATTCGGGAAGGCGACGTGACGCGCCATGCCGAGGTTATCGCCCTGTCGCAGGCTCAGAAAAAGATCGGTCGGGCGCAGCTTTTCCGCAGCACGCTTTACACCAATGTCGAGCCGTGCGCGATGTGCTCCTATTGCATCCGCGAGGCCTGGATCGGCCGGATCGTTTATGCCCTCGCCTCTCCGGTCATGGGCGGATATTCGAAATGGAACATTTTGCGCGACGACAGCCTGTCGCGCCGGATGCCGCAGATATTCGGTGCCGTCCCCGAGCTTGTGAGCGGCGTCGAGACGGCTGAGGCGCAGCAGGCGTGGCGGGACTGGAATCCGTTGGCTTGGGAGATGATCAAGCTGCGCGGCCTGCTGACGGAATCGCACGGGCAGGAGAGCGTCGTCCACGTCTGCCCCGCGCATCGCCGGTCGCTGTGGCATCACGTGCAAATCCTGTTCACGTCCATCGGCCAATCTCGAACGAAACGGTTGGCGCCGAGGTGCGAAGATAACGATTTATGATGTTTCCCGATGGGTTCGACGTGTGGTGCTGCCGCGCCGCACCGAGGGCACCCGACGATTGATCTGAAATTTTCGTCAGTAATGCCCATTCCACCCTGGCATCGCTGGCCGAACTCGAAAAAATAAGTGCATCACAATCTGTCATAATCCACAGAGGCACGCGACAATCTTGGACCCGCCGTTCGGCCGCGATCGGTTGCGTCATGGTTTCCAAATTGCGCAGCTATCTTGGACGACTGTTTCCGCGCGATCCGGCAATCCTCAAGCTCAGCGGAGCGAAGCTCCGCGCGCTTCCGCATCCAAAATCCACGTCCGGTCGGCGAAGGCGATATAAATGCGCTCTTGCCCCAGCGCGGCGCCGAGTTCGGCCGACAGCTCATTCAGCATCGCCTCGATGGCGGTGTCGGGCAGGTGGCCCAGATAGGCGTAAACCGCTTCGCCGGTGAACACCGCCACCGGTTCGCGGTCCGAGCCCACCGTGCCGTCGGGGCGCAGCCATGCGTACGTGACTTCCGCGCGGGTGAACATGCCCGACAACAGCCGGCTGGCCCGCCTCGGCGCGGCGCTTCATCCAGGCGCGCGCCGTGCGGACCGCCTCCGAGACATCGAACACGCGCCCCTCGGGGTCCCAGCCTTCGCGCAGGCCGACGCTGATGCGAAAATCGCGGCGGGGCCCCATCGAGCCGGGTACCACGGCATAATCCGCAGGTGTCGGAGCAGCCGGCCGGCCGATCGGTTCTGGTGGAATCCGCAACTCCTGATCCCGCAGGCTGGCGCGGCTATTGGTTCGGCGACAAAGGCTCCAAGTAATACGCTGGAAAACAAACGCCTCAATTGGGTGTCATTCGCCCGCAAAGGCGGGCGATCCAGTAACCCCGGACTTCGATTGGGGCACAACCCATGACGCGGGGGTACTGGATGCCCCGCTTTCGCGAGGCATGACAGCCTTTCAATTCACGCGATTCCCGACGTGTTGTAAACGCCGAGCCTCCAGCCGGCGCGTCCCGCGCTCGCGCTCCGTGACCATGCTGATCGCGTCATTTCGCCGATTGCTTGAAATAGCGCAGATCCGGCGGGGCCTGGTCCTTCTTTGAGGGCATCAGCAGGCCGTCGCCGCTCACCACATAAACCTCGCCGTTGATGGTGATGTAGGCGTTGCCTTCGACGCAGTTGTTTTCTTCCCAGGTGATGTCGCCCGGCACCCGGCGATAGTTCTTGGTCACGGTCCACGGCCGCGTCAGCGCATTGTCCGTGGTGGTGATCTCGTCGTGGAGTATCCCCGGATTAGCCTTGTCGAGGAAAATGCGTTCGCGGAACACCGCGTCGTTATCGTCCGCCATCGGCAGGCCGAGCTGGTCGAAGGTGCGCGGCCCGCGGACATGGCGGGTCTCGATTTCAAGGGTGTCGTAGCGGCCGTCGCCGTCGCTATCAAGCCATTTGCCGATGGAGTACCCCACGAAGGTCGGCTCGCGGTCCTTGAGATCCTTCGGCCAGGCGCGCCCGTCGGTATAGATGCGGCGCGGCGGCAGCGTGTTGTCCTCGAACAGGATGTGCGTCACGTCCGGGCCGAACAAAAATTCCATGCGGGCGACGCCGGACATCTGCCGCGGCATGCCCGTCGGCAGGCAGGCATAGTGCCGGTCGAGGCCGAAGCCGCCGCCCTCGATATCCTTCAGGCTGGCCTCATAGCGCGCCTGGTATTCCGGCTTGAGCGGGGCGCCCTGGTCGCGGATCGGCTTCGAGGTGTCGTAGCGCGGCGGCCCGCCGTCCGGCACCCGTACCCATTGGCCGGACCAGGCGGGATATTTTGTTTCGTCGTGCGCGCTGGCGCCGGATATGGCGGCGAGCGCGATCAGGGATACCGCCGCGATGGTCATCGCGGCGCGTGCGGTGCGTTAAAGCATGGTTGATCCTTCCACGTGGCGAAGTTTCGTGCCGATCGGCATCCTGTGCCGGGATCGTCGGCAATTCCGTGGGCAAGACTACATGACAGTGACGCCCAGGGGGAAGCGCCAGCATCGCGCCTTTATCGTAGCCGAGACCACGAGCCGAATCCGGTGAAGCATCACGTTGGCGTCGCGTCCAACCCGGCGATCATGACGATCTCGACTTCACCGGCCCCGTTGCGGCGGAATGCCGTCGCCTCGCGATATTCCGCGGATTCGAAGCACGCAACGCCTTGGTCGAACGTCGGAAATTCAATGACCACAAACCGCTGGAACTGGTCGGAACCCTCCATGATGCAGAACTGCCCACCACGGGCGAGAAACCGCCCTCCATACTTGGTGATGATAGCCGGCGCACGGTCAGTATACGCTTTGTAAGCGATCGAATCGTTAATTCGCGCGCGAGCGACCCAATAGGCGGGCATCGGGGTTTCCTTTCTTATGAACGCATCGGCTTTGCTACGGCTGCCAAGAGATCGCGCAGCCATTGATGGGCAGGGTGCTTGTTGACGCGAGGATGCCAGCAGGCGATCACGTCGAAACCTGATACGGGCAACGGCGGTTCAAAGACCCGGAAGTCCTGTCGCTTACCATGAAGCAACCGCGATGGAACTAAGGTTACAAAGTCAGTGGATCGCACCATGTCCAGCAGCACATGAAAGCTAGGCACGGAGACCATGACATTGCGCGTAAATCCGCGCTCGCTCAGTGCTTCGTCGGTGGGGCTCTCGAAGTTGCCGCCAGCTGGCGACGCTATAATATGATCATGACGGCAATACTCTTCCAGCGATGGCCGTTCTTGCTTTAAAGGATGTTTCTTTCGTACAATTCCAACATAATGCTCCCGGTAGAGGAGGCGCGATGGCATATCCGGATCGGCGTATTCGGGACTGGTGATTGCCAAGTCAACCTCTCCGCGCGTCAGCATGGCGGACGGGCCACCGGGGCTTCGCGGGAGGATGGCAACACGGATGTGCGGCGCCTGCCGACGCAAAGCTGCGATGAACGGAATGACCAATACGTGCTGCATGTAGTCGTTGACCACCATGGAAAGCGTCAATTTGGCGGTCGCCGGATCGAAGGCCGAAGGCGCAAACAGTACGGTCGCTTCGGCGAGTAATGCTTTCACTGGATCGGCGAGCAACTCCGCCCTTGGTGTCGGCACCATGCCGCGCTGGGTACGAACGAACAGGGCGTCATCGAACAATTGACGCAACCAATTCAACTTGCCGCTCACGGTTGGTTGCGTCAGCGCCAGCCGGTCGGCCGCGCGGCTCACGCTGCGCTCATCGAACAGCGCTTCGAAGGCGACGAGAAGATTCAGATCGATCCTTCTGATATCGGTCATTTCGATAGTAGATAGCGAGAATTGCGATTTGTCTATAATTCTCGCACGCTGTATCTCTCCACCGTACCGTCGAACTGCGCCATCATCTTTACGTATCGGGACAGGACTGGAGGCATGAACATGCACGCTATGCGCAATGTTATCGCGGTGGCAGCTGTCCTCGCGAGCGGGTCATCCTATGCTCAACATACCGACGGCGTCGTCAAGATCGGCGTCCTAACCGATATGTCGAGTCTCTATGCCGACATCGTCGGTCCCGGTACCGTAGTCGCGGCAAAACTCGCGGTAGAGGATTTTGGCGCCGCCGCCAAGGGCATGAAGGTCGAGATTGTTTTCGCCGACCACCAGAACAAGCCGGATGTCGGCTCCAGCATCGTGGGCACCTGGTTCGATGTCAACAAAATCGATGTGATCGCTGAAGGGGGAAGTTCCGGTGTCGCGCTGGCGGTCAGCGAACTGACGCGACAGAGGAACAAGGTAATGCTGGCGATCGGCGCCGCGACATCGGACCTCACCGGCCCAAAATGCAACGCCAACACGATCCATTGGGTCTACGACACCTGGAACCTCGCCAACAGCACCGGCAAGGCGATGATGAAGGCTGGTGGCGACACGTGGTTCTTTCTCACCGCCGATTACGCCTTCGGCTACGCCCTCGAACGCGACACTGCGGCGGTCATCGAGGCCAACGGTGGCAAGGTGTTGGGCAAAGTTCGGGTACCGATTAATACCAACGATTTTTCTTCATTCTTGCTGCAGGCTAAGGCATCCAAGGCCAAAGTGATCGGGCTTGCCAATGCGGGTGGTGACACCATCAATTCGATTAAGCAGGCGGGTGAATTCGGAATAATCAGAGGCGGCCAAACTCTCGCCGGCCTGGAGGTTTTCGTCAGCGATGTTGCGGCGCTGGGCCTCCAAACCGCACAACGGTTGGTGTTCACTGAAACTTGGTATTGGGACATGAACGATGCCAGTCGGGCCTGGACCAGGCGCTGGCAAGCCGAGCGCCCCGGCAAGTTCCCGACCACCATGCATGCGGGTGTCTATTCGTCGATCATCCACTATCTTAAGGCCGTTGAAGCCTTGAAGGGCGCGGGTGACGGCAAGGCGGTTGTCGCAAAGATGAAGGCGATGCCGACGGACGATCCCTTGTTTGGCAAGGGAACCGTGCGCATTGACGGGCGCAAACTGCACGACGCTTACCTGTTCGAGGTCAAGAAGCCTGAGGAAAGCAAGTATCCAGGTGACTTCTACAAATTGCGCGCCACCGTCCCGGCCGCAGAAGCGTTCCGTCCGCTTAAGGATGGTGGCTGCCCGCTGATCGGAGGATGAGCGGGTCGTTTGCGAGATGGGTCTTGCAGGGTTGGCCGATGCTGACCCGCCGATGCGTACAGCGTGAAGCATCGTCACCGGCGCGTCCCCGCGGGCTTCGGCGTCATTGCATGGAAAGCAGCAATGAGCGATGATTTCACGATCCAGGAAGGCAGCGGCAACGTGTTTGCCGATCTGGGGCTCCCCGATGCCGAGGAACGCCTCACCAAGGCCGATCTTGCCATGCGGATCACCGCTATCATCCGGGCGCGGCGGCTCACGCAGGCGAAAGCCGCGGCCTTGTTCAGGATCGACCAGCCAAAAATATCCAGGTTGCTGAGAGGACAGTTATCCGGCTTCTCCACCGAACGGTTGATCTACTTCCTGACCCGGCTTGGCCAAGACGTGGTCATTGTCGTCAAGCCATCGGCGACGCGTGGTCCCGGGCCAGGCCATGTCAGTGTCGCGACCGAAAAGTCTGTGCGTGGCGCAGTGTAGGGGCCTAAGCGGTCTTCGCGCCGCTCGATCGGATCGCGCAAAGAGCACCCGTGCGACGCAATCCTCCAAGGCCAAAGGTACCGCGTCAAATATAGCCCAGAGCGGTCACGCATCACTCCGGCTTGATATTGGCGGCCCGGATCACCTTGCCCCATTTTTCGGTTTCCGCGGCCAGGAGCTTGCCGAAATCGGCCGGCGTGCCGCTCAAGACGGACCCGCCGAGATCGGCGATGCGCGCCTTCACGGTGGGATCGGTCAGGCCGATATTGATCTCACCGTTGAGCCGGTCGATGATGTCGGCCGGCGTGCGGGCGGGCGCGCTCCAGCCGTGCCAGCCGACCGCCTCGTAGCCGGCGACGACCTCGCCGATCGCCGGAACCTGCGGCAGCACGTCCAGCCGGTCCGGGGAGGTGACGCCGAGCGCGCGCACTTGGCCCGCGCGGATGTAGCCGATCGACGACGACGCAGCATCGAACATCACCTGCACATGGCCGCCGATCATGTCCGCGAAGGCCGGGCCGGAGCCGCGATAGGGCACATGGGTGAGCGTGATGCCGGCGAGCAGCGCAAACAGTTCGCCGGACACGTGCTGCGACGTGCCGATGCCGCCGGAGGCGAAGTTGACCTTGCCGGGATTGGCCTTGGCGTAGGCGATGAATTCCGCAATCGTCGCGGCCGGCACCGAGGGATGCACCACCATGATGTTCGGCACCCGCATGATGCTGGCCACCGGCGCTACGTCGCGGAGCAGCTTGAAATTCTGCCTTTCGAACAGCGTGGCGTTGATGGCGTAATTGGCCGCCATATGGAGCACCGTGTAGCCGTCCGGCGGCGCGGCGGCCACCGCTTCGGCGGCGATGTTGCCCGACGCGCCGGTCCGGTTTTCGACGATGAATTGCGCACCCGTGCGGGTCGACAGAAATTGCGCCATCATGCGCCCGGCGATGTCGGTCGGCCCGCCGGGCGCGAAGCCGACCAGGACACGCACCGGCCGCGACGGGTAGGCTTGCGCCCACGCGCCGCGCGACAGGGCCGGCATTGCGGCGCTGCCCGCAGCCGCGTTCAGAAACCGGCGGCGTGAAATGGTCATGTGCATGCTCCCTCAAATCGGTCGGCAACGCAGGTGGGGGTGTGTTTGACGAAGATCGGACCCGCTCCGAATTGGAGCGCAACCGAAATCCGAAGTAAACCGGCACATGCGATGCCGTGGCGATCGCGCAAGTTCGGCGCCGAAAACCTCGTGCACGCGCCGGTCTGCGGTCCTTCCGGGACCGCAGAGACGGGCTCTTCTGGGCCGCGCGCCGATCGATCACTTGCAGCGGCGCAACGTTAAGATATCGGTAGCGTGGACGTGTCGGTCCGCGGTCAGAAATCCGCCTTGTCGGCGCTCGGGACATTGGCATCCTTGTCGTGATGGAAGCCAAGCGGGTTTTCGGCGCAGACGATTTCCGGCCATTCCAGGCGGTCGCGCAAATAGACCATCTCGGCGGTCCACGGCGTCGTGTAGGCGCCCTCGTCCTCGACGGTGAACTGGATCCGCAGATATTTGTCCTTGTAATTAGGATCGGCGGGGCCGCCCGGACGCCAATTCTCCTTGGCGGCGCGCTGCAGCAGGTCTTTTGCCTCGTCGCGGTCCAGCAAGGAATAGCGCTCCACCACATGCAGCTTGCTGGTATAAGGCGTGCCGAACAGGTCGATCATGGCAAACGGCCGATCGGCCCGGATGCCGACCGTGTTGACCACCAGCGTATCGCCTTCATAATGGCCGACCGCATCGCCGTGCCAAGACGGCGTCACCTGCGCCGGGTGCGACGCATTGAGGCGGACCTCACGGACTTCATGATCTTCATTGAAAATCATCACGATTCTATCGGGCAGCTGCAGCATCTGCATGGCCATGTGCTTGAACAGGAACGGCACCGGCTCCGGCCAGCATTGGTTCGCCGGATTGGCGAAGGTCACGCCGGCGAGCGAAAGATCGCCCTTTTGCTTGACCACCGCCGCGGCCCAGGGCTGCAGGATCGGATTGGTGTAGTCCCCGACCAACTGGCCATAATTGCTGGTGCCCTCATTGTTGCGCGACCGGTTGGTCACCGGACCGGGGCCGGATGCCGGCGGCACCAGCCAAGGCAGCGATCCATGGCGCCAGATGCCGGAGAAATCCGGGATCGACGCCGCGGTGCCGGATCGCGTGGCGGCAGCCGGCGACGCTTGCTGCGCCGCCGCGGGGCATCCCGCCGCCAATGCCGCCAAGCAAAGGAACCAAGGCCGTATCATGTTCATGCTGTCCTCCCGTTCGGTGTATGAGTCAGGTTCGTCGTTGTGGCGATCTTATCGCAACGACACTGAACGGCCCAGCGCCGGCGCCGGGGTTCAGGACGGTCGCGGCGCCCGTAGGATGGGTTGAGCGTTTGGCGACACCCTCGGACACCCGCACGCGGTCACGCCAGGATGGGGTTCGGCAAGCGCTCAACCCATCCTACGCCGAAAGCCGATTTCGGGTTGGATATGGCCGGCGTTCGCATTAACAAGGCGCCATGCCCAACCTCCCCCTCACGCTCGCCTGCTGGGACTACGACCGCACCCGCCCGCTCGTCGATGGCCGGGTGAAGCCCGACGGCATCGACCTCGACATCAAGGTCATGCGGCCGCGGCAGATTTTTCCCCGCATGCTGGAACGCCAGGAGTTCGATGCTTCAGAGCTGTCCTTCGCCTCCTATGTGGGGCTGAAGGCGCGCGGGGCTTGTCCGTTCGTTGCCATACCGGTGGCGCTGTCGAAAATTTTTCGCCACTCCTGCGTCTATGTGCGGCCCGGCGCCGGCATCCGCACCCCGCAGGATCTGCGCGGCAAGCGGGTCGGCACCACGCAGTATGGGGCAAGTGCCGTCGTGTTCATGCGCGGGATGATGCAGCACGATTACGGCGTGCACCCGCAGGACGTGCACTGGTTCATGGGCGGCCTCGATGCGCCGACGCAAACGCCGCTGATCCCGCTCCACCTGCCGCCCGATATCAAGCTCGACTATCTCACCGGCGAAGCCACGCTGGAAGGCATGATGGAGACCGGCGAACTCGATGCGCTGTTCTCGGTCTACATCCCAAAAATCTTCCGCAACGGCTCGCCGTCGATTGCGCGGCTATGGCCGAATTTCAAGGCGGTCGAGACCGACTATTACCGGCGCACCGGGATTTTTCCCGTCATGCATATCGTGGCGATCCGGGAGGACGTGCATCGCGCAAACCCGTGGGTGGCAGAAAACCTCTACAAGGCATTCTGCGCCGCGCGGGATCTCGCCGTGGAGGGGCTCTACGATAGCGACGCACTGCATCTCACGCTGCCGTTCCTGCTCGACCATGTGGAGGAAGCCTGGCGCGTGTTCGGCCGCGATTTCTGGGCCTACGGGCTTGCGGCCAACCGGCCGGCCTTTGCCGCCATGGGCCGCTATGTGCACGAGCAGGGACTGGCGCCGCGGGTGGTCACGCCGGAGGAAATGTTTTTGCCGGGGATCGGCGGCCCCACCGAATAGCCCCCGCACGGCACGAATTGCGGCTGAAGTACGGTATCCGGACTTGCCGATGCGGCGAATGGCGCTCATATTCTCCGCAGAATGTGCGGCGAATGACAACCTACATCCATGAACTGAAGGCTTGGCCTCGCTTCATTTGGAGCGGCCATGCGCTGACCGATGCGCTCGCGGCCGTGCGCCACAAGCAGGGCCGGCTGGTCGGCCGGATGGAAGCGCTTGGCTTCGACATACGCGCGGAATCGACCCTGCTGACCCGCACCGAAGAGGTGGTCAAGTCGAGTGCGATCGAAGGCGAGATGCTCGACCGGGGCATGGTGCGCTCCTCGATCGCGCGTCGGCTCGGAATCGACATCGGCGCACTGGCGCCCGCCGACCGCCATGTGGACGGCGTGGTGGAGATGATCCTCGATGCCACCGAACGCTTTGACGCGCCGCTGACCCCGCAGCGCTTGTTCGGCTGGCACGCCGCGTTGTTTCCGACCGGGTACAGCGGCATGCGGAAAATCATCGTCGGTACCTGGCGCGGCGACCGATCCGGGCCGATGCAGGTCGTGTCCGGCCCGGCCGGGGCCGAGCGGGTGCATTTCGAGGCGCCGTCCGCGGCGCGGCTCGACGCGGAAATGACCGCGTTTCTGGATTGGTACAACGCCGCCGGCGCGATCGATCCCGTCCTCAAGGCCGCGCTGGCGCATCTGTGGTCCGTCACCGTGCATCCCTTCGATGACGGCAACGGCCGCATCGGTCGCGCCATCGCGGATCAGGCACTGGCGCGTTCGGAAAACATCCGCCAACGCTTCTACAGCATGTCGGCGCAAATCCGGCAGGAGCGCCGGGACTATTACGCGATCCTCGAAGCGACCCAGAAGGGCGGCCTCGACGTCACGCCCTGGCTCGCCTGGTTTATCGGGTGCCTCGATCGCGCCTTGGATGGCGCGAAGGTCTTGTTGGCGAACGTGCTGCGCAAGGCACGCTTTTGGGAACGCCATGCCGGTGCCGGTTTCAACGATCGCCAGCGCCTTGTCATCAACCGGTTGCTCGACGGATTTGAAGGCAAGCTCACCGCGTCCAAATGGGCAAAACTTGCCAAATGCTCGCCGGATACGGCATTGCGCGATATCGCCGATCTGATGGCCCGCGGTGCCCTCTCCAAGGACGCCGCCGGAGGGCGCAGTACCAGCTATTCACTCGCCGGGTTCGATTAAAGTTCAGCGGCTCACCGCATGCCGGCGAACGGGTCGCCGATCTGCGCGGCCGAAGTTATGCGCGACGACCGCATCGGCGGCGCCTTCACCGGCATCTTGTCATTTTCCGATCCGTTATCGACCGGGATCGCATAGGTCAGGATGGTTTTGGCCATAAACCGATTCGAGCCGGGGGTGAGGCCGTAGCCCAGCCCAAAGTCCACGTCGATGACCCCCACCTTGAAATCCGTCACGGCGTAGAGATTGTGCTGTTGCTGATTGAAGGACGCAAAACTGCCCGGCGCACCGTTGAAATCCGCATAATATTCCAAACCGAAGGCGAGATCGTCGCTGAAGGTGCGGGCCAGCCGCGCGGCCGGGGCAAAGTCAACGTCGCCGAGACGCCCGAAGCCGACATCGAAAATCGGATTGATGATGAACTCCCAGTTCGGGTTGCGCCAGCCGATGATGGGCCGGATTTCCATCGCGAAGCGCGTCTGAGAAAACGGCGGCGTCGTATAATCGTATTCGAAATTAAGCCCGTAGAAGAAATCCCGCTTAGCGGCGTCGGGGACCACGAACAAGGTTCTGAGCTTGAAGGCGTTGGACAGGAACTGGCCTTGCTCGTTGACGGCCCATGGAATGTAAAGTCCGAGTTCGAGCCATTTGGTCAACCCATAGGCGAATTCCGGCGTGGCGTTGAGGGCGTGGTTCGGCACCAGGCCGCCCGGAAACGGCGGGTAATCGAGGCCGCTGAAGGCATAGTTGAAATGATGCTGGACCGTCCATTGGCCAAGATCGGCGATCTCGGCGTTATAGACCTGGATTTCGTCCGCCGCGCGGGCAGGCTGCGGCGCGGCTGCAATCCCCAGCGCGAAGCCGGCGATCCATAATGCACCTGCACGTGCCAGTCCAAACCTGGTTGCCATCGCCGCCACCCCTATCGCATGCCTTGCATCTCGGCAATGTTTAGAAAGATTTTAAGACAAATATTGGAACGGTTCCAATATTTGCTCCCGGTCGGCGACACTTTCCCTATGCGGTGTTGCGGCGGCGGCACAAAGAGACCTTCGCTTTTCCTCAAGAAAGGGAATACAATCTATAGATGTATTTACTAATCTCTCCCCGTTTTCGGACCGAAGACGGGAGGTGGACGCGCCAAGCGCGGCCGGGTGGGGTCTTGAGGCAGCGAGCCTTTTGGGTGTGGGTTCTTCTGGCGCCCGGTTTTGCCTTCGAGCTTTGCCGAAAGTGCTTGGCGAATCGGTTGATCCTCAGGCGCGAAGCCGTCTTCCATTTGCTGGTCCGTGGTGGCGTCGCGCGCCTTGACGCGTTGCATGACGGTAACGCCCGCGATGGCGGTGGCGCTGACCGGCTGGCTATCACCTGTAGATCGCTGCTATCGGCGTTTTCGCTATCGAAGCCCGCGGTATCGAGCAGGCGGAAAAACTCTTTGATCGTCCAACGCATCCATCCAGCGCGCCAATCCGGAGCGCCTCGGCAAAATGGGTAATTTTAGGCGGTGAGCAGCCGCAAAGTCGGCGACAACGACCTTGCCACGATCATCCGCGGCGCCCTCGCCGCTCCGCGACTTGATGCGCTATGATCTTCCATCGCCGGAGAACCGCCCATGACCAGCCGCGTTACCATCCGCCTTTCGCTCGTCCTTGCCCTCGCGATTGCGACGGCCTTCAACACCTTCGTCCCGCGTGCCGGCGCGCAGCAATCGGCGCGCACGCTGTTCGATGATCTCAAGCAAGGGGGCTATGTGATCGTGATCCGCCATGGCCGCACCAATGAGAGCCCGGCGATGCCGCGCGATGTGCCACCCACCAATCTGGCGGATTGCTCCGGGCAGACCATGCTGACCGAGGCCGGGCAGAATCAGGCCCGCGCCATCGGGACGGCGTTCCGCAATGCCGCCATTCCGGTCGGCAAGGTGCTGGCGAGCGGATTGTGCCGCGCCATGGAAACCGGACGGCTGGCGTTCGGCCGGGTCGAGGCCTCCGACGCGCTGCTGATCGAATCCTTCGTGCCGGTCGCCGGTGCGCCGGAGCCGCCGCCGTGGCCGCGGCGGGTCGAAATGATGAAGGCGATTCTCGGCTCCGTGCCGGAGGCGGGCACCAACACGATCCTGATCACGCATTTCCCCAACATCCGGGGATCGCTCGGCATCCAGATCAATTTCGGCGATGCCGCGGTGATCAAGCCCGACGGACGCGGCGGTTTCGCGGTGGTGGGAACCATCCGGGCGCGGGAGTGGGCGGGGCTGTGAGGCGGACGATCCGCCGAGGGTGCTACGCTGCCCGGTCGGCCAACAGCCGCCGCATCGCGGCGGGATCGCGTTCGATGGCAAGTAACAGAGCGTGCGCGGGCGCGTCGGGCGTCGTTCGATGCTGTTCCCAATCCCTTACGGTTTCCGCGGGCAATCGAAAGGCTTTAGCGAACTCAGCCAGCGTCATCCCAAGCCGCTGCCTTAATACCTTCACGGGAGATACCCTGCGCATGTCGGCGAGTTGCTCCGGCGTCAAGGGCTGCGCATCCGGATCCGATAATGCGGCCGCCAAGACCTCGTCATCGGTCATCGCGCTGGCGCGGACCCAATCGGTCGTATCGAGCGGAAGATTTTCACGGGAATACCTAACCACCCTCGAAGTATCGTCTTTGCTCATGCCGCGTTGCTTTCCGAGCGCTGATGATGCGGCACAGGTCGTCACTTCGCATCATGGTCACCACAAAAAAGACGACGGCCCGATCCATGCAAAGGTTCAGAACCGGGTCCTCGCCATAATCGAATCGGTCATCAAGCCATTCAATCCTTCGCGGATCGTCCAATGCGCGCGCCGCCGCCGAAAATGCAATCCCATGCTTGGCGACATTGCCCGCAGCCTTGGCCTCGTCCCATTCGTATTCCACGATAAAGAACTACGGATGCTACTTCCTTCCGTCAATCATGCGACGCGCCCCCCAGCCGCCAGTCAAGCCGGGACGCCATGATCGACAAGCTGGAATTCATCATCGCGCTGGCGCGCGAGCAGCATTTCGGGCATGCGGCGGAAGCCTGCGGGGTGAGCCAGCCCACCCTGTCGGCCGGTATCAAGCAGCTGGAAGAGAGTTTTGGCGTGCTGCTGGTGCAGCGCGGATCGCGGTTTCGCGGCTTTACCCCGGAGGGCGAGCGCGTGCTCGAATGGGCGCGCCGTATCGTCGCCGACACCCGCGCGATGCACCAGGAGGTCGATGCGCTCAAACGCGGCCTCGCCGGCCATGTGCAGATTGCCGCGATCCCGACGGCGCTCGCCATGACGGCGATGCTGACGACGCCCTACCGCGCCAAGCACCCCGACGTCCGCTTCACGATTCAGTCGCGCACCTCCATCCAGGTGCTCGGCATGCTGGAAAATCTCGAGGTCGACGCCGGCCTCACCTACATCGACAACGAGCCGCTCGGGCGGGTCAACACCATCCCGCTGTATCACGAGGAATACCGGCTGCTCACGTCGTCATCGGGCGAACTCGGGACGCGCGATCAGGTGACCTGGGCCGAGGTCGGCAAGGTGCCGCTGTGCCTGCTCACGCCCGATATGCAAAACCGGCGCATCATCGACGGGCTACTGCGCTCGGCGGGCGCCGTGCCTTCGCCCACGCTCGAATCGAATTCCATGATCGTGCTGTTCGCCCATGTGCGGACCGGAAAATGGGCCAGCATCATGCCGGCGAAGCTCGCCGAGACGCTGGGACTCACGGACAACGTGCGTTCGATCCCGATCGTCGAGCCCGCCGTCACCCATGCGATCGGCCTGGTGGTGCCGGAACGCGATCCGACCACGCCGCTCATCAAGGCGCTGATCGACGAAGCGAGGCTGCTTGCCGTCGTGCTGGGACGGCCTTCCCCACCACCGATGCGCGAGGCCGCGGCTCGGCTGCCGTCGCGGCCACATGCCGGCAAACGGAAATCGTAATCGATCGATCACGTTTTCCGATCATTTTTGATCGGATTATCCGATCGGGTCATTCGGTTTGCCGTCTTGATCCGCAAACATTTTCGGCGCCATTTGAGCGCAGTACCGGTCAGACTGAATTTCGATCGGGTCGAACCACCTCTCGGCGCCATGCCCGCGCTTGTCGCGGGGCTTCCACGTCTTACTTGCGACAGACCTGCAAGGAAGGCGTGGATGGCCGGGACAAGCCCGGCCATGACTCGAAGTGTTCCGACAGGACCGGAATTGCATGTGCTCATTACGGCATTTGCTATTGTAACGCACGACTGGTGGGAATCGACTGGACTGAGCATACAATACATCAAGGCTGGAAAGGGGCCTTTTGCTCTGATAATGGTGTCTATAGCAATAGCTCTTACTTTTGTATTGGGTGTGGTGGGTGGAGTTGTCTTGTTTACGGACGTTTTCCATGTCAATGTTGGAGAAGAGATAAGTGCAGGCATGGTATCGTTTGCTAGTGGTGTGTTTGTCTACGTGGCGCTCGTGGAAATGATCATGCAACAAGACACTGACGATCATGGAGCTTTTATGGCAAACCAAGACAAGAATCATCACAAGCGCAACATGAAGAAAGCGATAGTAGCTACAGTAGCATTTTTTGCAGTCAGCCTCTTTGCACTAGCAGACTAGTTTTTTTTCTACATCTTGTAAAAATATACCATAAAATTGAATTGAAACCTTTTCTCTACATTAACACACGTAATCGCTACTAACTTGCGTCCAACTATAACTGCGAATGAATTTATTAAACAAGTTCATAGGCTACGTTGCCCCCGGCAGACAACTAGCATTGATAAACAACAAGAGGAAAGAAGAATCATCAGATACAGAGATGGACGAAGAATCGTCACATCGCAGACAGAATGGAAGAGCAAACAGAAAACATAGAAAACGTACTGGAGTAAATGTAAACATAGACGGCAATGCTACATTTGGGGTGAGGCGAGATTCTCCCAATGCCATACTGTGTACAGATGCACACACCTTAGTCACTGACCATACCATACATGCCTACTCTCTCACACTCCCAGAGGAGGTAATAATCCATAGCTTTAGTAGATGTAATGTGAACCTGGGCTTCTCGGTTATGTTGCCATATGGCGCATCGGCACGAGTTTTGGCTAGATTCGGAACTGCTATCGATCATGATATAATGTCTGTCATTTCGCAGACCAAACAGAGGTCTGTAAAGGTAGAAGAGTATTACTTGACTGGAGAAAACACGGCCAAATGGAAACCTATCATACTCTGTATCTCAAACAATGGTCCAAATGACGATATTATACCAAAGGGAACAGTTCTCGGCATCTTGCATGTTTATATCACATGTTCTCCTATGTTGATGTTACCCTATCAAGACAGATCTGCGGATGCATCCATAGTAGAAAACCACACAGAATCTACAACAATTGCGGATGTGGATTTGTCTATACCTGGTTTGACTGAACCACCAACCAATGCCAAGGTTGTGTGCGACACAGCTGATACACACCACTCGATAGTGGTAAGAGACACAAAGGAAGAAGAGGAGATCATCCCGTCTAGTGATATACTAGCAGCTGACGATACCTATTACGTGAATGTTCCGGAAAGACCAGGATCTGTAGACGAACTAAATACTTCCAGTGCAATGGTAAGATAATGACGGAAGAAACATATAAAGCATGGAAAGCACATGATGATGAAAGGAAAGATCGTAATCAACAATGGGAAAAGTTTGAAGAAGAAAGACATAAATTTATCAGACAGAGGGACGAACTAGAAGATCAACAGCGAGCATTAGATAAAGCAAAGATTGAACTAGAGAAAGAGAAAAGTGAACTACACGCTGGCGCTGGTCCTTCTGACGGTAAACAAGCAAATCACAGCAGATTCTCACGGGGGTTTATAGTGACACATAGAGAAGAGTCAGAGTCAGACAACTAAGTGAATAATAAAATATATAAAATACAATGAAAAATCTACTATTTTACACGATGTAGAGAACGAGGAGAATGTAGCCCTCGGCACTTGCGCAAAGAGTTCGTAATCTATGTTGTTGTGTGTATATAGATAGAAGCCCGAGGCATTGGGGTGCCCTCCTCCCTGGTAGAGTTGTGCAATGTGATTTACATTGGGAGCATTAGGATCACTTCCTCGTGAACGCAGACCCACTCTATATCCTCCAGCAAACGCTATCTCTTGTTTAAGAGGTCTATTTTCTACGATGACAGCGTTAATATCATTTGGCATTGGTCTCTCTGGAAACACATGTATCGCCATATAATCCAACAGTGGCTCTAGTATACCGACCGGTTTTGAAAATAATCGTAATTCTTTCCATGCTTCCTTTTCCGTCAGTCCAAACACAAACACAACAAGATGTCTACGGTCCTATACCCATTGCGAGACTCCAAAAGTGTGGCATCTTTCTTAGACAATCCACAACATCTTCAAAGAATTCTTTGGGTCTGTAAGAGTTTAGACCAGCCAGTTCACGGTACGCTGTGTCAGGTAAGTCCGCTATCTTCACCAGAGTCCCATCATGGCGTTTCATCGTGCTACCATTCACATAGGAATTGGGATAGCACCGTCCTTCCATGACGTCTCGCATGATTGGTTTTCCTGTCACCTTGTCTCTCTTGCATGCACCATAATCATACTGCCATAGTATAGCAACGTCTGCGTCACCGTGTGCCTCTAGCATGGCTGCACATCCATCTGAAACGAGCCCGTATTCAGCATTTGCGACTACTGCCATATAACCATGAAACAGACGTTTCGCACACACTTTGGTAAGTTTCTTTATCGCTTCTTCTTTAGGTTTCCTCAGTATCGATCCGGCATAGGCCACGTGCGCCCAGTCCATCTTGCATGTCTCTGTCTCGTCTGAGGGGAGTATCCCATTGTGGAGGCGGTGCCAGCGTTCCATGTCGTGTGTGTTTGTTTGAGGATTGTACAGTTCGGAAAACATAAACGTACTTATATCATGAGTGTCCCTCATGTTATTGTGATAAAGATCGTGATCTTGTGTGTACTTGACTATCTCGGGTACGTGTTGTCCAGGAAAGAAAAACTTCCACGCGAGCCATCCTCCGCTGTGGTTCATGTTAAAGTGGCAGTTGGGAACACCCGGCATTCTCTCTTGTCCTCCTTGATGATGATCGAATAGAACAAAGCTCTTGCAGACGCTCATAAACTGCTTGGCCTTTTCGGCATCAAAGCTAATGTCGAATACAGCCACGTTCTTCCCCCTTACGTCGGGCTCCACTGGCCACTTCATACCCTTACTGTTCTCGGGACTGACTCCGAATACAACGGGCATCTTGGGTTCTTCAGGAGGAAAGGGTGGACCATACCATTCATAGTTCCATTCATCTTTAGCTCTTTTTCTTTTTTCCGTGTACTCGTAAGCAGCGAATATCGCTGTTGTACCGTCCATGCATGGTTGATGTACAATCATGAAATCTACTTCCCATGGATGTGGCTCTGGTATCCTTGTTGCCACGGGAGTAAAGGGTTGCATGACTACATCTGTCATTAACGTTTCGAAACTATTGCTACTTGCCGCGGGAAACAAAACAGAAGAGGAAGACGACGAGCTACTGGACAGTGATAGTGGAGTAGAAGCCATAATAGTAGATAGCGCAGGATTGTTCCTTAGTTCTTCCTCCAACATAACAGTAAGATCTGCCTGTGATTCCAAAAATGGATTAGATATCTGTCCTTGGATTGCTTCACCTCCTATTCGTGTCTTTTTATACGGAGATATTCGATTCTCTTCCGTATTTACCAGTGTATGTTTACTCATAATAACGAGGTTAAAAAATCTTTCAAATTTAATAAAAATGAAATATCGAGAAATCGCACGGGTGTTCCAAGTAAATTCTACACTCCGAATACTCCGCTACTCCGGATATCCCGATATTTTCAAAACAATAGAAAAAATAACCATCGACGAAATTTTTCAACACCGACGAAAATAAATTCCTCGCGACGAACTTTTTCAGTGTCCGACGAAAAACCGGGACTTTTATAACAGGAAAACGACAGCGTTCATTGCACTCTACCAAGCCGATAAAAACATTATCGATATTTTTTACTAGAATTATGGAAACACACGTACGGGCTTATGTGACAAGAAACTTTGTGAGTACAATCAAAAAGTTGAAAGATAGTGAGATAGATCTAGCCCGTAACGCCCTTCCATTGTTGATGGTCGGATATCGTAACCGTGAATTCTTTCCTGGTTCCCAAACTCAACCACATTTCTCATTTGGAGCAAGTGTATTGCATGGACCTTCTCTCACCAAGTCAACAAACATTGCTACTTTAGTGGCAAGTTTCTACCAGCTCCCGTGCATTGTCTTGGACTTGGAGTCTTTTGAAACAACATCGACGAACCCGGGCAACTTTGACATACATGATCTGATGAAGATTATATTAGAATTTCAAGATTCACACAAGTTTTCACTGGTGATATTACAAAACTTGGATAAAGTATGCAAGTATGAAGAGGAATGGGCACGGAACGTGCGTGTAGAAACAATGGCATTTATGGACGCTGCACGTACCAATCGAAAGGTTCACGGTTACGTTGTACTTGTCTGTACAGAACCGTGGTATTTAGATGGACGATTTATTCGTCGGACTAGCAACGAGCGTCAGTTTATTGACGATACTATGCCGAGTGATGTGCGTACATATTTCACAGACTGGAGAACAAGATTCACATCAGACTTTGATATCAAAATCGACTCCCCGACGAATGACATCCTGATCACACAAAAAATACAAGAGAAAAACAACAACAGAGAAGAAGACAGAGTAAGGCATATTGTACATCCGTAGTAATAATATTATGCTTTCGTTGAGTCTTTTTTACAGCCGACGAAAAATTTAGGGTTTAGGGTAATTGTGGTCCCGGGACCAGATTTTAAATAAAAATAATATCTGTCCTAATTAGGACAGATAAAATCATTTTGTGTTTTATTCTATCAATATAATTATCAATATCCAAATTGATTGATGTTACGAAGATACAAGGGGGACCTTATACAACGTAAGCCGTTATAGTGGGATACGTACCAAAATTTTCGAAACTTTTGGTATTTACGTGACTGTTTTTAAAAGTTCATAACGTATGACGTTGTAAAATGTATCACACGAAAAAATAGTAGCCATTTTTATTTTTATACATGTTTCAAATCCTTCAATTCTTGTATCATTACCTTTTTCTTGGCAGGATCTGTTGTAGTTCGAAAGGCTAGCCCAAGTTCTACCTGTTCTCGTTTTTGAATGAGATAGGGAAGTAGTTTACGTGCTACTATTTCGAACTTGTCTGACCAATATATCAAGTTACCATTAGTCGAAATACTACCTCCCGCCATCAATTTACGTTGGATTGCTTTCAGTAGATTGGGTGACATTTTCCTCGTAAACGTAAGTTTTACTGCCGGATTCGTTCTACAACAGTCGATCTCTATACACCCGTCGGAATCAAGCATACCAGCTATCTCTCCTATAGTGAGCAACGTCGCATCTATACCAATACACATAGTTGCCTCATTTGTCTTTGCTGCTTTTAATGCTAATGTAGCATCACCACCCGCTATGTAACCATACAAGAACTGTATCGCAATGTCGAATTGAGGCCCCTTGAGTTGTGGTGTGAGTTCATGTAATAGTTTTGATACAACATATTTGTTTTGACTTGCTAATCTATAGATATCTTTATGAAGAGGATTCTTGAGTGAACGACGTTCACATGTTATGTATCCGGGGTAGTATCGTTGTATTAAGAGTAACATTTGAGGTATACCGTTACTACTAGCCTGTATGAATTGAAATCTGAGGTTGTGGTTATGCATGTCCAGACAAAAGTCACAATCACTAACCCTAATAAAACATCAACATATGAAAAATAAAAGGGATGTATTGATACCCTCTTATGTAATCCAATATCCCTTGAGGTACATCACAGTAACGTACAATGGAACCAACAGGATCGTGCACTGCGTACACGGGAAGTATCCATTGTAATATAGCTTCCTCATTGTAATAAGGAAGTGTTATCACTGATAGTAGTTGTTTCTCTTCATGAACGTCCTTTACATCTTCAGATATTTGATCACAAAGAGAGGGCATATAGGTTTCCATTCTTGAATAAATTATATTTTATATAAAATATATTACTTCAGTTGGGGATGCTCGGTTAGTGGGATAGAATAAAAATCAGATGCAAAATTTATAAAAAATATAATTATTCATAATACAAACAATTACTATATTTCTTTTTTGAAATTTTATTCAATTTTTATTCTATCCCACTAACCGAGCATCCCCAACTGAAGTAATATATTTTATATAAAAATTTATAACAGTTTTTTTATATATTTTTTGTAGAGGTGATAATGACTGAACAGGAGCTACCCCTTATCTCTGATGAGATCATTAGCATACTAGGACGGAAAGGATTCTATGTGAATGATAAAACAAAACAAAACATAGAAAAATTCTTTAGTTACTACACTCTAAGCACAGACGAAAGATTCGAACTAGGTATCCGGAGTCTTAAACACATTCCATGGCAAAGTATACACTACTGGTCAGAATGTGTAAAATCAGATTTATGCCCCGTGGGTCTAGACAATGATGATCTTGGTGTTCTTTGCATCGGAGAGAACAATAAACTTTATCGTTGTCAAGGTAGTTTATAATGTTTTTTTATCGAAATTGTTTTACTAACACCTTACAAGATGACGGGGTACATAGTTTCGGTGTCATCGACAAGGATTGTTTCGACAGACTCAGGAAGAACGAACTGAAACGAGTAAGACTACCAGAAGAACTAGACCCTGGTGAATTCCCAAATCAACCTACGTTTTAAATATATTTATTATACATTACGAATATGTTTTTACAACAAAACATATAAAAGGTACAACATTAAAGAGAACTAGACCGACTAGGGCTACTAGCACGAGTATTCCTGTACTGCTTGTTATACCATACACTACATCTGGATTAAACATACATAGATAGATACCAATGGGAGCGAGTGACACCACGCTTGCATATAGTCCGTAGTAAATGCGTATCCATAGTGGTGTTTTAGGTCCCATCCATATCTCTACGGAGCGAAAGATAACCTTACGGTTGAGTAAAAGGTAGGCTAGACTGATGAGAGCAGGAAGAACGTGATAAACTCTGTCTCCGTCAAACACTGCACCAAGGGAGACACCGCCCTGGGATGCAAACTGACTTAGGAGCTGTGGATTGTTGTATAAAATTTCAAACATTAGGAAAAAGATCATCCAGACAAGTCCGTTCATGAGCCAGTACAATGTACTCACTACTATAAAAGAAGTCTTGCCGGTACTATCTAGATTAGAGAGTAGATCTAGACCATAGAATACCATTTGTATAACCCAAGACCAGTTGGTGAGGAATTGTATGAATTCAAAGAGAGAATTGTCTGTTAATTTCCATACTGTGCCCACTACCAGTGCAGCAAACCACACTACCTCCAGAATGTATCGAACAAACCACATAAAACTCTCAAAGAGATCATATCTTTGGTCTGGAATGAAAAAGAGGGGAGACTCAAAGGATTCACGTGGTATGATAGGAGGAGGCGGTTTGTATGTGTCATCATGTTTCGCATGAGCTATCGCTATATTTTGTTCTCGTTTTTGATTGTATCTCCGTTCTTGTTGTTGTCTGTGGTGTCTTCCTGCTGCTGCCAAAAAGTTTGGTGTATGGTTCAATCGTCTTTCATCACGAGACATTGGTAAGTTTTTAGTGTACAAAAGAATATGTTTTTTATTATGGCTTTTATCATTTTATGTATAGCAGTAATGCACGTAAAAAACAATATCATTTTTGTGCCTCTGTATTCGCAGGTGCGCTTGTTATCGGGGTAGGTTTCATATTGTCAGTATTCTCAAATACACTCATTATCATAGTAGGTTTGACAAGGCACATAGGACATACTTTGTCACCACCCTCGACTATTTTCAAGGCACATGTACTACATAAAATCTTGTGCCTGCAAGGGAAGAAGAGAATTGATGCACTCCATTCCTCACATATGACACACGTTTCTTCTTTCGTTTCTGTAGCAACGAATGGCTCTACTATCGTTATATCATTGATAACCCTGTCCTTCTTCTTGACTGGTATGGAAGAAGTTGTAGATTGAACTTGGCTAAGCGGCTCTCCCCTGCAACTATTGGGAACAGGTGCATAAAAAGGTTGCACTGTAGCCATAGAGAATGGCATAGGTGAATCTGTTTCTCCTACTGCACATGTTTTGTTGTAAGTCAATGTAAAAGTCTTCACTTTGTCTACAGTCCTTCTCTTTAATTTTTTGTAATCTTGGTATGTATCCCAGCATTCTAAGCCAGTTAGGTCCATGTTAGGGGCTGTTTCCGAGAAATGAAATGATCTCGGTGATGAAGCTTGTCTCTGATTGTGGAATTCAACGAATGCTTCAAGTTCGTCATGTGTACTTGTATCTATATTTTTCCAAGCTGTCTGTAAAGGCGGAGATGGCATTGGTTTATGTTCCCACTCAAGTTTAGGTTCACAATCGTCCCAACAACCTCGTGAGGATGTATTCAATATGAAATCAGTATTGTTGTTCATCAGTGCTCCGGCCTCTTCGAAAAATATAGATGGTACAGGAGTTCCGTAACCAGATTGGCTAAACTCTATTGCTCGTCCACTGTAACTCTTTTCTACCAGTTTCTTGTCTATCAGGGATTGTAAGAGATCGGGCATCTTGACTTGCATTCTACGAATCATGGCAGGGTCTTCCCCTAAATCATACTCGAAAGTACGCCCTTTTATTTTGGGTTGTTCCAATAGTTTTAAGCTATCAGCAACAAAACTAACAATGGAACTATAGTCCACATGTTTATGCTCAAATCCATTTTCTCTAATAGATACGCGACCTATAGCGATCAGTAATAACAGTTCTACAGTACTCTTATCATCATTGTAACTGACATTGACCATCTGTTTAACGGTGCTTATACCAAGCTCGGTAACAGCGTACGTATGACCATACATCTCCATGGAAAAACACACAGATAATGACACGTGTAAACTTGCAAAAATATATTTAATATATTACTTTTTACAATTTATAAATTTCACCAATCTCTCTTAATCGCTGTTTACTTAGACAACAACCTACATCCATCTTTTCCCGGTCTTCCAGAGTAAATATCTCTGGATGGTAATATACTGAACTATCTTTGTACGTAGCTAATACGATTCTTGGAGATTCTGTAAGTATAGCTTCTTTCATAGTGTATACTTTCTTGGTCCCTTCATCCATCACGAACTCGTGTCTTTTACTGCGGCCACCATTCTTTCCATTTGGATGAAAACTTCGTTCATACCCGTGACTACTGCCGCCACTAATATTCGGAGGTCCTCCCTCTTCGAGTCTAACTAACGGTCCATCATGTAGATTACGTAGTTGTGCAACATTCGTGCCGAACGAACTTAGACCTTCGAAAGAGGCAGAGGATGATCTTTCAAACTGTGGCATTCTTGGGTTCTTTGCTCATGTCGTAGATAATAGTACATATGATAATAAAAATTATACGTCTGTAAAATACAGACACAATAAAAAAGAACATTGTTTAAATTTAACCAAAAATTAAAATTTTTTAAAGATTCTTCTTGTTTCATTTTTCTCTCTGTATCCTGTATGAATGGAGTCATCTCCGGTAACAGACCCTAATGATAACCTAAGACATGTAACTTGGTATGGCGATAGAACGATTCCAGTGATCAAGGACATTAACATGGGTTTTGTGGAGAAACAAGCAACGGCTGAACACAAACAGTACGTGGACACGAGACCGAAATCATGTACAGCTTCATCAATATTAACAATTTGGCAACTTATGATGAGACGCCTAGCTATCGGAGCATGTAAGAAGTGGGCAGGTAAACTAGTGAGTTCTGGTATATCCGAAGTACAGCTCAATCAACTGGCAACCAATATAATCAGTCGTTCTACATTCACCTGCTTTGAAGTGTACAATCAGACACCTAATTATCTGCCCGGTCGTTTCTCCCTTGCACCTCTGGTGGAATGTGAGATCAAACGTACAACTCACGTGCACCAGAGAATAGTAGACAATGATAGAAACACAAAGAAAGAAAAAAAACAAGATTTCAAAGAACAACAAGATCCATGTTACATCTTTCTGTGCTGTCTTGTCCATCACACAAACAATCCACATAAATTCAAGAACTGGATCTGGAAAGATGGCGAAAAAACATTGGATGTAGATGTTACTACTAGCAATCTTTATCTGATAGGTTTTGTACGTGCTGATCACGTATGTGTAAAGCTTGCCAGCTGGGCTGAGCCTCACTTGGAAGAAAACACAGAATGGAGAAAAGAGATAGAATTAAAGACAGGGGTCAACATAGAACAGCGATCTCTCATGGTGCCTTTGGATGTGTTTACATTGGACGTGGACGATCTCATGGAGGATAGACAAGTTACACTATCACGGAGAGCTAGACAGACCGCGAAACGGTTATTGATGGCAAAACAAGTGGCAGAGAGAAAAGAAAATAACACGCCCATTCCAGCTATCTCTCCTACACTCCAATCACATCAATCACATATATTGGATTATGCAAGTGACTATGAAACAGACGACGATGAACTTAAGGCGTTTGCACCCACACTCTTATCGCGCACCTCTGCCGAACGTGCTGCGTCTGGAAAAGCGACAGGAAACAACTGGAACACATCTGTGTATGTGCCACACTGGGACCCTCCAGTCAGTGCACAGGATGTGAATGCTCTAGCTAGAAATCAAGGTTTCTCCCTAAGCGAGAGCTCTCGTGAGATGATATGTATGTTGAAGAAATGTCACTACTCGTACTATGCAGACGATCAACTTCCCATACGTATAGTGAAAGACTGGATATCTTGTTCCACTACCAATATGAGTCCTTTCAATCGCAACAGATATGCTACATGGCTACTGGTGCACGTCTTTTGTCACGCAGAGGAATTACGTGACTTTTTTGTAAAGGCTTACGAGATATTCCTACGATGTCAATTGATGGAGCTGAAAGAACCTGCAGACAAGGTGGCCGTCGTGACGGTAAACAGACTAAAGATTGACCTATTATCCATGGGAGACAATTATACATTTGAAGATCAAGTGTGTGCACTGGCTAGTTCCAATCTATCCAGGATACTACAAGCTGCGGTGGAATGGCACGGTGAACAGGACAAGGCTAACAGTAAACATGAAGAAATGAAACCAGCCATGTTGAATCTAGTGGTTAGCTTGATAGACTTGGCTAAAGAGTACAAAGTACATAAGAAAGGATATGGCGGTAAACTGCGGATAGTAAAAGAAGTACAGGATGCACCTTCTACAGAACGTACAATACACATCAAGAAGAAAAAAGAATAATTAATAAACATTTTTATACTTTAAGATAAAATGACAAGTTATGTTGCTGTAGTAGCAAGCATCTTGGTGCCGTTTGTGCCATTTACATCGACCAATACAGCTTCTCTCTGTGGTGCTTGTTCTGTGGTTCTCATGACGGATTGATGCATGGGTAATCTTACAGCTGTTCTTGTTGGCGCTCTTGGATCGAAACTGCCACTCTCTACCGCATTGTATGTAACACCGTTCACTCTTTGTGTTGGCGCGATCCGTGCTGTGCGTAAGCTTGCTGGAAAACCACCACCCCCAGTGTGGGTGGTCTCTTCGGTTAGATTTACAGAAGAAAAATTATCTGACTTCATCATTTCCTCCAGTTCGGCTTCCAAAGCATCTTCGTCCATTGTACTTGACATCTCCATTGTTTCTGCAGACTCATGATTCATGATTTGACTCATAGCTTTCCCGATATCCAAGAATTCGTCTTGTGCCTCTTTCATGGCATCCGATGTATTCTCTGCATCATCTAGATCAACACCAGACGCCAATTTGGACATATGACGAACTGCAGCCTTTAGATCGATCTTCATTATTTTGTCCGTCTTGAATCTCGTTATACCTCTAAGCATCTGGTCGATATTAACTATCTTTTGTTCGTACGTGGCGGCATCGGCTTCCGATACTTTTTTCTGTCTCATTTTCTCCATGGCTCCCACTTTATTTCCTCTTACCATTTTAGTTTTAGCCTCAATTGCACATTGATCTGCCTCTCTTCTGTATGTATCTATAGCTTTAGCCGCCTCTGCCTTTGCGTGGTTGAGTTCTATTTTGGACAATTCACTTTTCTTTTTCATACTAGCTATCTCTTTGGCTGCTAATTTCTTTAGCTTTTTGTTTGTGTAATATTCCCTTGCATTAGGTATACAGGATAGTGCTTTCTCTATGAAATCTGGTGTGTAAACACTCTGACTTGTGGCAGTAAGAGAACTAGTCACATCTCCACCCTCCATCCCCTTGCTCTCGTCCAATTCTACTATATCTGCATCCTCTGACATTTTTGAACGGGTAAAACGTACTTGCAATTACAGCAAAGAGATACCTACACTCAAAAAAGAATGACATGATACCCTATGGAATTATTATGCGTTAAAAATGCACACAAATACAAAAAACTAAAAAGAATACTGTATTATGATTTTTTATCAAGAAAATGGTTCAATGAATGAATAGACAAAGGAAGTGATAGATGTGAAAAGAGTAGAGAAAGAAGGGGTAAAAGATAACGTTGACTCCATTGTCTGTTCCATCGAGTATTTTTGCATGTAGAGTGCACGAGGAGGAATCGTTGTATTGTTACAGCTGAAAAGGACTGATGGTACTATCCACGGGAGGTGTGTTGGCAGGAGCAGTGGTAGATACAAATATGTTGGCTCTGACAGCATTCGCTGCAGCAGAGAGCTGTTGGCGTATGGAAGTGTATGCAGGTTGAGCAGGAAGTTGAGACAATGTAGTGATAAAGTTGCTGTGGAAGGATGCTGGGAGAGCTGCAGATGCCTTGGAGAAGAGACTCATCTGACTGGTGACATCTCTAATCTGACCTGTCCTGGATAGTCGGGTGACGTCGTTGAGCAGAGCAGAGGTAGTCGTCATGACTGTGTTTCGGAGACTTGTAGCAATAGTCTCTTGTAACAGTTCTGCTGCCTTTGACGTTTTCGACTCCCTCACATAGGAATAGCCCACGATAATGTTTCCAACTTTGTTTAGATAGTTGACGATTGGTACGTTGAGATTGAGGGAGATAAAGGTAGAGAGAGGGGCAAGCTTGAAGCCGTTATCAGGTGCTGCTATCATGATGGCACGACCGGCTGCCTCGTATTTGGGGAACTTTAACATGGCAGAGAGTACAGCCGCATTGATTGCAAGTCGTATAACACTCTTGTGTGCTCTTTGTATCGTTTCTGGTACAAACCTCTCCCCCCTTCCTATCTTTGTTACTTCTCGTAGTATAATACTGGTTTCATCACTCACAGCCGTATACATGTAGAATAGATAATTGATGTCACGACCCACTTGTTTCACGGAAGCCAAATCTGCCAGTCCCTTGCCGGAACCTGGATGTGACGCCTCTCCGGCTGTTATTGCGCTCAATACCAATTTCATGCCAAGTAACCACAGTAAATTTCTCTGTTTCTTTAGTCTGTCAGGTGTGTACTTTACCATCTGAGCAGTGAAGAAGGGAGGTAATGCGAACAGTAATGACATTGCCGCGTCTACCATTCGTTTAGAATCTCTCGTTGACGGTTTGTTGTTACCGGTAGAGGCTGCCCAGTCTATCTTAGAGATGACTTCATTGATCTTGTCCAATGCTGTTGCAATGTGCTCTTGTGGCGGCTCACCGATTTTTGTTCTTTCTTCTGTTACGGTGCTAATGTATGGCAGGTATGGGTCAAATTCTTCCAAGAGCGTGGTAGGTCCCAGCTCGTTTTCTCGTCCAATAACCACCACACCCTGTGCCATTAGATGATCTAGAGTTTCAACCTCTTTAGCATTGAGTTCTTCGAGTTCCCCTTTTCCTTTGCTCTGAGATTGAGTGTATGTGCCAGGTTCAGCTCCGAATGCGGTGAACAAATTGGTCAGATTGATATTTTCCTTGGCTACAGTTTGTATCACAGCAGCTGCATCTGCTGCAGGTGGACGCTCATCAAGCGCAGTAGGCTCAGAATATTCAGTTGCTGTACTAGGTGTACTCGGCTCCGATCGGGCTGATCTCGGCTGATTACGTCGTTCTTCTCTTTGTGGCGGATACGTCAGCGGCGTAACAGGTTCGGAAGAAGTGGTAGAAAAAGGCGATGCCTCTTCCTCCTCCTCTATACCTCCACCTGGTAGTTCTGCTATAGTACCGAGGAGAGTGTTGTATTCTGTTGCACCTCCTGGCATACCAGACTCTATTTCTGCCCTAAGTATCGCAAATTGATCACCCAAGCTAGTGAGCTGTTCTTTCACTTGATCTGTTTCTGACCGGGCAGCCTCTACTTGTAACTTGAGTCTTTGATTCTCTTTTTCAATGTCTGTCGTCGTTCGTTGATGTTGTAGTAGTGCAACCCTCTGAGATTCTATCAATTTGCTACGGTCTAATTCAGCAGCATGGTTTGCTTGTATCAATTTATCCGACAGAGTCTTTACCTCGCCCCGATAGTACGTAGCCGCTTCTTCCTGTACTCTCTGTGATTCTCTGCTCAGTCTCTCGTTTTGTTCTTTTAAGGATTTGACCTGATCCTCTAGCAGTAGTTCAGAGTTTCTCCTGGCTTCTACTGTATTTCCCAGGGTAGCAATGGACGCGTTCTTTTCGTCGATTGTATTCTGCGCATTCGCCAAGAATCTCGTGATCTCTGCTTTATCGTTCCGCTCTGCTAGTAACAGAGCGCGAGCCTCGGCAAGCACTAGTTTGAGAGCATCACGTTCCTGTCTAGCATTTTCGTATTGTGTCTCGAATAGATTTGCCCTTTGTTGGCTTTCTCTTGTTCTTTCTTCACATGCATCTTGTTTGTCTTGTGCATTTTTGAGTTCGGCTTGCATAGAATTGAGTACAGATTCTGAAGTGAAGGTCCCTGTTCCACTGACAGAAGATACGGATGCACGAAGAGCGGCTATTTCGTCGTTTAACTCAACCAGACGTAATCTGGTTGTCTTGCAATCTGCCTTTTCTAATTCAATTCCATCCCTGGCATTCTGTAGGTCGAGTTGTGCCTGTGCTAGCTTAGCTCTTTGTTCTTCCAGCTCCCTTTGGAATGCCTGTGCGTTTGTTTGTGCTTCCAACTTTTCTCTTGCCTCGTTCGCGAAATTAGTGCTCACTCTAGCGACTTGTGAATTGAATAGCTTTAAAGTGGCTTCCTTTTCTGCAGTTAATCCGTCTATCACGGCATTTAGCCTCTTTATCTGTGCTTCCAGGTTTGCCTTGTCGTTGGCCACGCCAGTTATGGCAGCCTCGGCTTTAACTGAGCGGTCATAGGATGTTCTCGCTGCGATATCAGCCTGTTTCCTCTGTTCCTCTGTGTCTTTTATTCTCTTTTCTAATTCGTCTATTCTCGTTGCAAGGGGTTCTGCGACTGCCTCAAGTGTCTGTTCCATATAGGTATCGAAATTGATACCAGCTTCATATGCAGCCTTACGTAAGACGGCAGACTGTGCCAGGATTTGTGGTGAACGATTGAATATTATAGGATCGAATCCTGGACGAGGCAGAGTTCCTGGGGCTGGAGGCGCAGGTGGACCACCTTTACCGGGAGCTGGAGGCGAAGGTGGACCACCCTTGCCTTGTCGTCTCAGTTTTTCCAATCTTGCCGCTTCTGCCAATGCTTCTGCTCTTTCTATTTCTCGTTCTCTCTCTCGTACCAGAGCATATTCTCGTTCTCGTTCTTTTGCTCTTCGTCCTCGTTCTCTTTCTCGGGCTATAGCTTGTTCCACATCTAACTCTTGTTCTTCTTCTTCCTCCTCTCCTAATCCTTCTATCCTTCTTCGACCCTCTATTTCTGGTGCTAGATTACGCGAATACAGATGAAGAGTATGGTCGCGCAGGAGAGTTAGTCCTGTTACTGGACCGGGCTGTAGATAATAGAATAAATCTATCAGCTCATAGTTTTGGTACACGGGATCTGGGTTATTGTCCTTGAAGCAAAAGCACACAAAACTCTTGGGTCCCATATGTTCGTAGAGATTTGTATAGCTCTGTTGTGTATGTTTCTTCCCGCGTTCTTGAACATACGCCAAGATAGAGTCTAAACTATCCGGGTACTGGCCTTTCACTTGACCAAACAACTTCTCCATAGCCGCATATCCTGCAGTTTTCTCCATACCCTGTATAATGTTTTGTTTCCATGCTGCCACGGCGGTGGTGTTTTCCTCTATGGGAACAACAGGGAATCCAAAGTCTTCAAAGGCTTTCAGATTTACAATGTAGACAAAACGATTGTAAAAGGCACTGGGCTCTGTAACCTTTAGCGACAGAAGTTGCCCTCCGTCCCACAACTTTATGAATGTCTCTCTATCGCTCCGGATCAGGTCTTGTACCCACGTACTCCATGCCGCTGCATGGTTTGGCTCGCGCGGTACGAGTGCCATTGCAGACGGTTGTAATTATTTTTAGAGTAGGAAAAAAGATACACAAACGAAAAATATACAAGCTACACACGAGTAAGTGTTATATCGAATCGATCGTTAAAATAAATCCTATTCTCTCGCAAATGTCTACAATCGATATTCAATAAAAATAAAACAACAATGATTTTCGAAAATCATTTTATCTATTTCTCTTCTTCCTCTTTCTTTATCACTTGACCAGATGTTACAGGACGTGAAAAAAATGGAGTACCAGGAGGAGTAATACTTTCTCTATACTCTTTCTTTCTTTTGACGGGTGCCCCTGGTGTGCCTGCCTCTTCTCTTTCTTCTTTTACCCTCTTGATAGGGGTATATGATACAGTACCACCCAACGGTACAGCTTCTGCTTTTATCTCTGACGGTAACTGGATCAATCTGATTCTATTTTCTGTCACTTGTCTTGATATGTCTTCTTGTGTTACAAATGGATTCGATACCAGCTGAGTTATGTCTGCCAACAGTGCTGCACTCCGTCTCTGCATATTAAAATGCTCAACATAGCGATACCAATTCAACACCAGTACAGCCCTATAGTCCAGCAGGTTGTACAAGACTATCCTCTCGCCAGAGTCTGGATAGGGAAGGTACAATGGATCTTCTTCGGTCCGTATCTTTTCCTTTCTTATCTGAGGTGTGAGCCAAATGCCCTGTACTCTGGTGGGTAAAAACACCCACAGTAGTTTCTGGTTATTGTTTATCTCTCCACTCAACATGAGTTCTTGTGTAAGTGGATTGTCGCTAGGCATCATACCATATGCTCTTCCATGTAAATCAAAGAAAATCCGCCCAGGATCTTTACGTATCAGTGCTAGTAGTGCGATGCGAGAAGGACATAGGATGGGTCGTTTCCATTTCTTGCTTGTAGTACCATCCGTTCCAAATGAATTGAAACGAGCTTTCATTTGTTTTTCCGGTTCTTGTAATTTTCCAACAGTAATAATTCATGCTACAACAACATACTATCTAGCCGGATATACAAATTACCTTTTTTAATTTACACCATGGAGGAAGGAAATAATAGGGATGAACCTAATCGCCCCAACAGAGCAAGACCTGTTATTGGTGCAGCTGCACTCGTAAATCCAAGCACACAACCTGTGGCAGGATGGAGTAATATAACACCCGGAAGGGGGAGAGGGAGGGGTGCGACGAGAGAACGAGCTGTTGTAGCACGTATGGGAACACTGGAAGGACCCAGAGCAGCAGAGGATGCCTTTACCACCATATCTCAAAAGTATGTGATGGAATCTGATCTACAGCCAGCGCTACTGGAAGAGAGAAAGTCCAAGGATGGGTTCCATTACATCAAACATGCCTATGGAGGTGTGGCAGAGATCGAGAGTAAAAAGAGAGAGTTTTCAGAGACAGAGCGTACCAAGGTGACAAAAGGTAGTATGCATTCATTGTACTATGATTTTGAAGAAGAACTACCTGAAGAAGTAAAGAAGGGTGCAAGACACACACAACAAGAGGACGAAGACCTAAAGAAAGCATTTAACACAAAACTACTTGGCAAGTTACAACAATTGAGCAGTCTGGGATATGCAAAGGATACTAGCAAACTGCCTCCTGTGACAGAGACTACTTCCACAGTGTCATCAGAGTTTCCACCTTCCTATCCTCCTACTTCCATACCAGTACCTGGTAGCATGCCACCTCCGGCACATAGACCAAGTCCAGCTACCACGGCTACAACAAGAGTTATGTTGACAGAGGGTGTGACCGCTATGACGGCACAACAACGGCGTCTTTTAAATGTATTTGCGCGCACGGACTATGCCAGTTTTACCAAGTTGAAAAATCAACAATTGCTTGATTTCTACTCTGCTACACGCAACAAATGTATGCATTCTGTTACGAACCATCAACTGGCTAGGCATCTACCTTCACATCCATATATGATGCAGACGGAGCCAGTCTTGTTGTCCTACGTACATGCCTGGGGAGATGATATAGAACCTGCTGATACCACACCCGAATTTACATTGAAAGATTTAACATTCATATTAAAGACAGGATGTGGCCTTAGTCCTATGCCCAAGGCAGCACAACATTATCCTTCTTACAATAATGAAACGGATTCATTGGAAGAAGCAAGAAAGTACATCAGGGTACTTTACACCTACTCTATGAACGAGAGTAGAGACTGGCTACGAAAGGAAGATCCAGACAGACTTGCCGATGTGATAAATGACGAGTTTGTAAACTCTTGGATAGAAGATTTTTTGGTTGTTGTACTTGTCTTGCATTGTAGGGATGTGGCAGAGGGGTCTACTGCTATTCCTGTAGATAACCGTACTTATCGAGTGTATTCCTTTTTTTATTATATTCATTGTTGAAACTTTTTACAACGTAATACGTTATGAATTTTTAAAATCAGTCACGTAAATACCAAAAGTTTCAAAAATTTTGGTACGTATCCCACTATAACGGCTTACGTTGTATAAGGTCCCCCTTGTATCTTCGTAACATCAATCAATTTGTATATTGATAATTATATTGATAGAATAAAACACAAATGATTTTTTTCGTCCTAATTAGGACAGATATTATTTTTATTTCATATCTGGTCCCGGGACCAGTACCCTAAAAATTTAAACCCTAATTTATTTTTATTAGACAAAAATATAACCTCTTGCTTTAATGGCAGGTAGGATGATCTCTAGTGTCTTGGGGGTCCATGCACGGTCATGTAGGATGATTATCTGTCTTGGCTTGAGACACCATAGCACAAGCCATGCATACAGTCTCGGTAGTGGCCAATACGGATCGTGAGGATAGTTGCTTCCTAGCATTATAGGAAATCCAGTGTCACGGGCAGCACGTAGAGTACCAGAATGAAAGAGACCACAACCTGGTCTAAATAGCCGTAGATAAAATGCCCTGATCTGTTCGCGTGTATCATTGATACTTTTTACAGTCGTAGTATAAGATTGAAAAAATGCCGCGGTATTGGTATAACCATGATTAGCAGGTACACAGCCCTGCATACGTATGCGTTTTAACGCATCTGGATGTCGTTTTGCATATTCTCCAATACAAAAGAAAGTTGCCGTAACGTTATGTTTCTTCAACACTTCAAGTATGGCATCTGTATGTCTCATAGTAGGCGAGTCGTCGATAGTTAACATCAATAGGTTCTGACTGCTATGGGGATATAAACGGAAGAGTACATCAGGAAATAACCGTTCCATCATAGGAATAATAGGCCATGGTAGGCACACTACCACCCATAACCAGAAGAACACAAACAAAAAGACAGACAAGATCACAAGGAACCAATGCATGTTGTCATCTAAATGAGATACACTCGACTCTTGTCTAAAAAAGTATACAGTTAAAAATTAATATATTGAAAATTTAACTTTTTAAAGTAGCATACAATATCATTCTCTCTTGTTACTATTCCTGTATTTTACATGGCGAGCGAAGGAGGGCTACCGACCCGTGCTGGATATCAATCTGCCGGCGACCCTGACTGTTATTCGTATGTAGACTGGGTATAGTTTATTGTTTATATTTTTATTCAGTTGTGGTAAAACACTAGCAATAACAGAGATACGTCTGAAACAATGTCCCTATGGTATAGAACTTGTGCCGGACAAACTCACGTGTTCCCTCATTACATACCGTGCTCCTGGTGTGTTCAGGAGCACTAACCATGCGGTATTGATGTTTTTGTGAAGAATGTGCTTCCAAACCCGTGGACATCCCTCTGATTAAACTAGAGTCAGAGTAATACTATTGTATGTTTTTTGTATTTTACAATTAAATCTTTACATTATTTTTGTGTTTCTTTCGTTTTGTCTCTATCGGTTGTGGGGAGAGTATCTTGGAGAGTGGACGCTCGTTCTTGTGTTGGACAAATTGTGCGATTGCTGGCACATAGAGCGAAGACTTTTCATTCAATACGTCTTCAGACACACTGCATCTCAGTCCATGCGTTTTAGCCAAAAGCAAAGCACCTCTACACCGTGACTGCCATCTATACCCTTTCTCCACACAACGATCTCTCAGTTCTGTGGCCGTAAAATTGGTATAGGGTGGTACAGTCATGTACATGACTAGTTTACAGTGGGTAGTTCCTTGCGTTGTCGTGTTGTCGTTTTGTCGTTTTGATTGATTGGTATCTGTATTGTTTGTCTTCAGTTCTACTGTGGCACCATTGCTAGCATGTGGTTTCTTTGCATTCTCTAGCAATATGTCCTTCAAATTGCTACCAACACCTACTGTAGTATAGGTTCTATTGTTAGTGTTGTTGTCTTTTACTACCACACACACGTAACGATCACGAGATCTCATTTGCCATTGTGCGTGCTCTCTCCTCACACGTGTTAGTGGTATACCAGCCAGGAATGCTTCTTGATTCTCTTCTAATAGTTTTCTCACATAACGACTAAATTTGTCTTCCATTTTTCACAGAGGATAGAAATTATGGAACAATAAGCAGCAGTTGTAGATGATATGTTTTTTATATTGTAAAAATGTGGTCGCAATACAAATTACAGAGTAACAACATTTTTTACACTTTCAATACTTTACGTTTATCGGTGGCAACCATAAGATCGACTCTGTGGCATATGATGTCCATCTGTTCGTTCCATATTGCCTTGGGAATGTCACAGCTGATTGAATTCAAAGTCCATGCATGGTCATCTGTGCGTTGAGTCCATTGCGTCTTGATAAGTAATGATGTCTTCTCATTGAATTCTCCGTGTCCAGCTAGTACCGTTTCCGGAGTCCAATCTACAGATTTTAATGGGGTATGATCCAACAGATCTTGTAGCCCAGCTGATGGGCTGATGACACGAGTAAAAATGCCCATACTTATGTATTGCCCCCGTGCAACTGGGATGGTAAAATCACATTCCAATTGCAGAAAATGATCGCGATGCCATGCTATCTGACGAACCGTAGTTAAACTATTCGCAAATCCGGAGAAATGTAATTCATCCTTGTCTGTAAGACCAGTACAATAGAGCGTAATGCCGTCCGTTTGATGTAACTGATGATTTGTTAGGCAACGTTGGCTATCAAAGTAAATGGCCTTGACAACAAGAACAAAGTTCTTTTCCATTTTCAGTTGCGATATTTAAGCGATAATGACACACACGGAAAAACAAAATACACTTTTAATTATTATTATCACAAAATTGAAATATTTTTCATAATTGAGAGAATAACAGAGAAGGATTATTGAGACGCGAGAAAACAGGAGAATCGTAGATAGCGTTCTCTATCTCTGTATCGACTGCCATGGCCGTTTTAAGATGTTCTCTATTGTCACTCTCCGCCAAGGAGGGAAAGTATGAATTGTTCTCTTGTTGTATGCTATTGTTATTTCGTAATACCATAGCACCCGCTTGTGCTACACTCGCTGATGTAATTACATCGGGTCCATATCTTTGTACCGTTGTGTGTTGTGGTCGAATGTGTTTCTTTCCTTTTCTTCCTACTTGAAACGTCGCATTATCCATAATTTCATATTCTATGGAATCTGGCTTGAGGTGCTCTGGTGATGAATTGCCTGTGCTGACCTCTGTGAGAAAGGCAGTCTGTATCAGTTTCCGTATACTGTTGCATGTCTTGTTATTGTGTGAACGTATCCGTTCGTCCAATTTATCAGGAGGAAGATTACCATAGTTGAGAAAACATGTGGCCACACACGTATTGACACGTATGTGTTTTAGTATACCACTCTCTGGTACAATATGACAGGGTAGTTCACTGTCCACCTCTGATACGTAGATGCCAGATTGGAATGTGTGCATGGCAGCCTCTACAAAATTGTCCAATCCCATTTTATCCTTTCGTTGTCTACCCAGAGCCGTGCGGTTCACCAGCACATACCATAGTTTCATACACCGCCGTGCAAAGTAGAATGATATCTTTCGTAACATGTCTGTGCTCATGCTCACCTTGGGGAAACAGTATGTGTCTGTATGTTCCATAGCTATTATTCCAGATAAATCATCTGCATAGGCAGGTTCGTCATTTACGTGTGTCTTGTAGAGATAACTACGAATACGTTCATACGTCTTTTCGTCTAGTTTTGCATTCTCTCTCAATTCCATGTTCATGCGGTCCCAAGAGAAGAGGATAAACAGCTTTCTAGATATCTCTCTAAACCAATAGTCCTTTGCTTGCAACACTTCTCCTGCATCCTCGTTTGTCACTACCCATCCATTGGATGCGCTCGGTTTCTTCTTGCGTCTAGTGTCATTATCATTCTCTTGGAATGCATTCATGTAAGAATTATCATACATGAGCTCTTCAAAACTTCGAGAATCCTCTGCTCTTAGTTCTGCATTCTGCTGCCGTACAGACTGAGGTCTATCATTCAATGGATTGTGTACTCTACCAGAGAGCCCATAGCCAGTATTTGCCTTGCCAAATGTTGTGCCTGTCCCGCCTCCACTTCCATATTCATACCAATTGGCAGATCGCATGTCGCTCTCGTGAAGTGTAATTGCAGTGATGGGGCACACACGTATACTCTCCTCGTTAAAGGTTCCCGTGCTATCACAGTATGGTCCACATAGATGAGGTATACCCGTACGTTTACAAATGTAAAGGTCATCTAGGGTTCTCTGTAGTTGCCACTGACCATGTCCGTATGCTTTACTTGCCATGTTACACGCACCTTCCACACAGAGATGCATTATGTCACCCTCAGTCCTGTACAGGCGTGTTCTCACTCTCTGCATTTCACATCCTCTGTTTCTTCCAGCTTCCAGTAGTACACTGGTGGTAGGTTTCTTTTGTGTTACTTTGTATTCTTTTATCTTTTGATCTGCAAACACATCTCTGATCTTTTCTGTGGATACTGCATTTGCTCCTGCTCCCAATATACTCTTTGTTATATGTACACCTTTTCCCGCGCAGCTGTGATATGCAGGATCGACACGCTGCCACGATCTCCATACTCTGGATCTCCACACATGGGCGGCCATACGTGCCATAATCTCCTCTGTGAGTGTATCCAATCCAGCAGTGGCCGTGATCTTTTCATCTTCAGTCTGGATATCCGTATCGAAACCTTGTAGTGCAGTGATATCAGAGTTTGTTTTCTTTTTTGTACTAGTCTTTTCATTTTTCCGTTTCTTTTTCTTTGCGGTCGGTTCTATTGCCAGTATAGCGGGGGATACACTATCGTCTGTTTCCGTTTCTTCTTCTGCCTCCATGGTAGAAAAGTAGATAGCCAGGATGTCTTGGCTTCCCTTGCGTTTCCTAGTGCCACTCATAGCGATTTTCAAACGTTGTTGATTTTTCAATACATACTAGAAATATTTGTGTACCAAAAACACATCTTTTGTTACAGTATCTGTCTCTTTTGTACCACTTTACATTTTGGAATATTTTACTACAATGCAATACGGTACACAAATCAATTGGAAAAAAGTTACAAACATATCAAAATCGTATTTTTTACAATCAAAACATTCGTGTGTTATGGAACCGAGCATTTTTCAGTGCACTGGACCAAGGGGGAACATACAATCTCTGATGGCTTTTTTACCTGGCGACTATCGGTCTGCCGCTATAAGCGAAACTGACATAATGTTGGTTACAAACGGCGCAGGCATAACATCTACGTGTACAGATATGGAGCTAGATTGTCCTTCCTCTAGTCGCGAATCTGGACTCGATCAACTGTCTGTGACTACCAAACTTGCAAGTGATCCTGCACCAAAGAAAGCACCAAAGAAACCTGTGGATGCAAATCAACAAAGGAGATCACGCAATAGACATCGTAAGAACACACTAGATCCTAGAAAACAATATTGGGGTCTAGTTGTAAAAGGCACACAATTGGGACAGAGCCGGCGTATACAGGACGTTGTATTGGTATTTGAGAATGAAGAAGAATGTGTTCGACATAGAAACATGTTGGAGACGCAGACAAAGAAGATACTCACACAGTCACATGAACTGGATTGTGATTTCTCTACCGATTTTTGCAAAAGCCAACAACCTGGTAACACACATGTTGTAGGCTGCGGCTGCACATGCACATGTATAGTAGACGTGAGACACCGACAGAACAATCAGTACACTATCTATTCCTGTACTGTGGCAACCACACTGGACTACACCAATATGAGTATTGTATTTTCAGAGGGAACGTCAAACAACAAGGCACTCTTGGTTCCCTCTCATCTGACCCAAATATACATACAGACAGTGGGACAGAAAATACACGAAAATATACTCGACAACATGACTGCCGGCGGTCAAACCGATCTAGAGCGGACAATGTACATGTGTAATCAACCGGGACACGATATACCAGAGTGCCTTGTAAATATGGGTTTTTGTCTAGTGAGTCGTGTCGCATACCTCAAACGTAACAACACGGACAAGGCGCCCGCTTAGAAGAAGAGTATGTTGTATATTATTTGTAATTACAAATTCGGATTATATGTTACACTGTATGCTCCTCTAGCGGGGGTGGCCCTGACGTATCTTCAATGTTGCATGGTGTTATAACAATGGGTGGTTGTGTCACCCTGGATCTAAATATTCGCGGATTCTGTGTCATAAATTTATGTGCTGCCCGTTCTACAGTATCCTTTGGATCGATTTCTATATGATTGAATATAATGTTGTGATTACTGTGACTACCTTCAGATCCAAGTCGTCCATGATACCTGCGTTTTTGAAACGGTCTAGCCCTAAGCCAATCCAACCCATATCCGTTTATATCCACGATCGATTGACTACAGAATTGCTTGCCCCTGGACAATATGTCCAATACACTTCTGCCCGTTGTATCTTCGGGAGTGAATTTATCCGTAGGATAACCAGAATGTGATTTAGGTACAATTACATTTAACCATGCAGGCGAGAAGCTCCCTGGTGCCATCAATACCCTGGCAAGGTCATATTTTCCGTATTGTAACTCTATCTTGCTCATAAATGTTTCTATCTTGACGCATATGCTAGACATATCCAAAGCACTACGACTAAGAACATCCATGATAACACGTAGTCGTTTTCCAGCGTCCACGTTATTCAAGTAGCCTCTGAGTTCCTGTTTATCCCATCTGCTACCACCCTCTGTTTTATGTATTTCTTCCTCTTGAACATATTCCATAAAGTGTTTTGTATGCTCAATAAGCGTAGGGGGTACGACTGTCTCGCTGTATTCTCTAGTATAAAAAGATCCAATCATTGTGATACAGAGAAGTGAATTCTTTCCGACATAGGGACCTGTACATTCTACGTAACATGTTATCAGTAGACTCCACGGTCGTTCCGGAATAGTAGTAGGTGTAGTATGTGGGAGAAGCGGTAAAAAAGGATTGGTAAACTTTGACACACCAACTTCCTCTTTCACGGTAGGTCCCAATATAGTGTTTGGTTTCTTGGGAGGTATATGTGATATAAAACTGAAAGAATGTACTCTCTTCATTCCATGACGCTCGGTAACTGTAGGTGGAGTTGGCGACGGGTAGTGTACTGGTGTAGATTCGGGTTCATCTTCTTCTAACGATTCATCGGGTTCTATGTCTTCTTGGGCTTCTATCATATCTTCCTCTTCTTCATCCCATAACGTAGGTGTCTTTCGTATCCATCCCTCGTCTTTGCTCCATTTCGTGTTTACTGTATCGTCGGCTTCTTCCTCTGAGGCTTCCATCACAATCTAAGCACAAAAGATCATCGACTAACGAATACAAAAAGAAAATCACACGCACCGAAAAATATTACAAAATATAAAAATAAAAAATAGAGTTTTCATTTTTTCCGGTTACGTCATTGTCTTTTTTCGTTTGCTTCCTTCGATTTCAGAAAAATGCCTATTGTCGAGGATTTCGATGTCGACACTGGTAAAACGACGGTTAGATTCACAGATTTTAGTCACAGGAGATTAAGAGGGTATTCTTACGCATTACCTGTACGGACAGACAATAGACAAGAGGCAACGTTTCCGGTTCCGTTGACAGAGTACCCATACGTGGAATTACCAACAAGATGGGTAATTCGATCACGCAAGTTAACGCAAGCCGATGCAGACAAACCACCCGAGAATGGACTGCTATGCAGCAAAGAAAAAGTTCAGGTTACCACCTTTGTACCAAGATGGAAAACAGCGTTAGACATCTTTCGTAGAACTTACCGATCTACAGCGGATAGTGGTGGCAAGGAACTGATATATACCCTGGATCATCAACTTAAACGGCGCTTGGCACGTGGTATATCGGCACTAACACAAGCAGACACTGAAGAAGCAAATATATTGAGCGTTAGTGTCAAGAGTGGCCATGAGCAGTATAATCCTGGTCGCGACGAACAGATTTGGGAAGCCTATGGCGCTAATGATAAGGAGGACAAGGACAAACGTGGCGCTGTTATAGGCATAGCTTTCTGGATATACCATACTATGATACGAGAACAACATCAACCTAAAATAACATTTACAAAGCTACCCAAGGATATCCAGATGTACTGTCTATCCTATGTGTTTGAATGGTCAATGTATAGTTCCATGGCTATACCTCTAGTATGTAAAGATTGGAAGGCAATGTTGGAATTATATATTACACGATTACATCAGGAGGAGAAAAAGAATGCAATTGAGCATCTTTCTACATTCCTCGCAGCGGCATCGCGTGACTTTATCGTACGCTTTCCTGTGATCTCGACCACTAAAAGCACAATGCTTGCAACGAAATTCGTTCACTCTGATGATTATGTATATTCACCCTACAAGCTTAGCACAGTAGCTGGACCTAGAATACCCAGACGTTGGTGGAGACGTTGGTGGGCTACCAATCTATCTTATAGAAACATTCACAGTGAGTATATTTTTACTCATTACCCTTCTCGATTGAAACGTCCGTTAGCACCTTTTCTTGTACCGGTGGAACCTCCATTGGAATTAGACTGTTCTGATGTACCTCTCAATTTTAACAAGAGAGTAGATGACTGTAGAATAATCACACGTCTAAAGGAATGTAGTCAATTCGTAGGGAGAATTATACATTTCATCAACATGTCCTCGGCAGTCTGGCCGAGTTGTATGGACGACAAATGTAGAGACTCGCCATGCCTAAACTATAATCCTCCTCCCAGTATACTTTTATACCCAAAGGAAGACATTTTATTGCAGAACTTTATACCTAGTAATTGCAATGATCTTTCTATACATCCTGTGCTAGCTATCATACAACAAGCTACCCTCGACGATGGTAGAATGTACGATGTAGAAATCGATTTTAAGAATCTGGTTAGATTTAGTTCAGAAGAAGGACAATTGAGAGGATTTCCGCATATAGTGAGAGCATACGAGTTATACGATATAGATACAAACCAATGGGTTCCTGAACTGGATGCGCGACCAGAAATGCGAGTTGGAATACCACTACAAAAATTAATAGATATATTCAGTCAACGTGCGGATCTCTTCTGGAAGGCTCGTCTGTACGTGAGAAATGAGCAACACTACAGAGAAGCAAAGCGACGAATGACAATGACAACACTGGACGACTCTACCTATGAGATATTTATTAACGGATACCGTGGCACATTTATAAAGGCTAGATACCACTGTGAACCTGGTAAACAGGCCGAATTGTTGTGGATGGGTGGCGACGAAAATAGTATGAAGGATGTGTTGAAATCTGTATACGCTTCAAAGTTTTGTGAACAGTGGCCTAGCCAATTTGCAGGTGGTCCCATAGTCTGGGATTATGAAATGGACAAAACGGGACTTACTTATCTCAAAGAATACATTACCAATCAATGTCTGCTCAAGGACATACCACCATGTAAACAGATAAATGTAGTAGCGAAACCACATTTGTTCACATCACCCGTTAAACTTGCACATGGATCTCCGTATGAAGAGGATGACATGGGACCCGTCTATATGGGCCATTATGGGGATGATAAGGATGATAATAGTGTTGGATCTACCACCAGTAAACCTATAGATTCGACAATATTTGACGACTGGTCTGATGAAGAGGACTGACACAGTTTGTTGTATTTATTTTCATAATACACACTTTAAAAAAGTTTATAATCGCACACAAGTACAATACACACATGACTACAAAACACAAGTGTGCCTAGATGTTGATAGAGACCTCTGTCTCTCTGCCAGCACCATCATGATGAGGGATGCGAGGAAGTTCAGGTGCAACATAGTACATCATCTTGGCAGCGTTGAGGAAACTTCCCTCGTACTGTCCAGTGTTCTTGTCGTATGGATGGCAAGTGCCTTCGAGAGGATCAGCCAGAAGAGGTTGTTTCTCCCCAGTGTGTATGGTGACATTGTTCATCCACAGAATCATGTCCCTGGTGTTTTGAACACGCTGAGCGAGAGAAACAGTGTCTCCAAGGGGATGGTCTTTGGCAAGATAGGCTTCAAAGGCACCGGGCTTGTCTGCGAATTCCTCACGTTTCTCTCTGAGGCGCTTTGCCTTAGTGTTGGCTACAGACTGTAGCATGCCGTCGGTGATCTGCTTCTTTATCATCTTGTTCCACTTGGACTTGCCTGATTTCTTCTTGCCGTTTCCTTTCTTATCCTGCTCGCCGTCGTCATCGTCGCTGTCATCCTGGTCTTCTGCAGGTTCCTCTGCCTTTCTCTTTTCTCCTTGCTTGGAAGATTTCTTGTCTGTACCGTTCTGTTTGGAAGAAACGGGAGGATCGTTGCCAAGTCCCTTCTTTGGTTTCTTGGATGACTCGGAAGGTTGAGAGACAACAGGTTGTTGATCCCACTCATCCAACTGTACCGTAGCCTTTCTCTTTTCACCTTGCTTGGGTGCTGTAGGTGACTGTTCCTTCTCCTTGGGCTTGGACTTGGCAGGATCAGAGGAAGAAGAGGAGCTAGGTTTGCTGTCTTTCTTGGGTGCATCTGGAGTAGATGATTTCTTTGTTGTTGTGGATGAAGATGAGGAGGAAGAAGAAGAAGAAGGTTTACTCTCTTTTTTAGATTCTTCTTTTTTTGGTTCTTCTTTCTTCTTACTAGCATCAGCAGGAGAAGAGGATGACTTGCTTGTATTTGGTTTCTTTTGAGATGTTTCTTCCTTCTTTGTAGAACCATCTTCCTTTTTTTTCTTGGCTGTCGCTTCCTCTTCCTTTTTCTTCTTGGCGGCTGCCTCCTCCTCCTTTTTTTTCTTGGCCTCTGCTGCCGCTGCTTCTGCCTCTTTCTTTTTCTTGGCCTCTGCCGCTGCTTCCTTTTTCTTCTTGGCAGCTGCCTCTTCTTCTGCTTCTTTCTTTGCTGCCGCGGCTTCCGCTTCTTTCACCTTGGCTGCAGCTAGCTCCTTGACAGAAGGTTTGGTGGGAGTGTTGGGAGCAGACTTTTTCTTGTCCTCTTGTTTCTTGGGTTTCTCTTCTTTTTCACTCTCGCTGCCACTCTTGTCACTACCACTTGCGTCAGAGTCTTTCTTCTTTTCCTCGTCGTCTTCACTTTCACTCTCGCTGCCACTCTTATCGCTTCCACTTTCATCCGAGTTGTTCTTCTTCTTTTTGTCGTCTTCTTCACTCTCACTTCCACTCTTATCACTGTCACTCTTTGCTTCTCCTTTACTCGCTCCATCATCATCGTCATCCTCCTTGTCGCTTCCGGCTGGACTCTTGGACACGTTTCGTTTCTCTCCCTCTTCCTCAGAACCAGACTTAGTATCCTCGCTTGTTTTCATTGGTTCGACTGGAGTGTTCTTGTCTTCTTCCTCTGAACCCCCGCCTCCCATGGCTAAGAGATCATCGGTGTCTATCACTGAGGTTTCTTCGGTGAGTGGATTGGCCATTGTTGGTAAGAGAGCTGGTTTCTTCAACGATTTCTTGTCTTCTGTGTGAGAACCTGTTGCAATGACACTCTAATAAAAAAAGTCAGAAAAACATACACAAGACACATTTGCACACTTTGCCTTTTTCGAAAAAAGTTATGACTGAGAAAAAACGCATTGCATAGAAAAGAAAAAAGATTGAAAAGAAAAAAATTAATTTGAAGACGAAATATAAAAAAGATGGTTGCGAAAAATTTTCATCACGCTAGAAAAACTTTCTCTTTTGGACTTGGGTTTCCCGTCGTTTTGGCGATCCAGCCACTATGGGGATACAGCACAAAAATAAATATACTTTGTTCTTCTTACCTTGGCTGTGACAGTCGGGGTCTTGTCTGTCTTTATGAAACTAGCGAGATTTACATTGTCCCGAGAGCCCTTTAGTGCCAAACGTTCATTGTAGATAAAGAATGGAATAGTGGGAAGGTGATAATCAGAGCCCTCTATCTTTGGACCCTTGTTGGTAATGTTACCAACGTTGAGTATCTCTGGTGGAGTGATAGCCCTAATATCAGCATCGCTGACTTGTATGTATTCCAACTTGGAACCGACATCCACGGCAAAGTAGTAAAAGTAGTCTTGAAAGGATGGTTTCTGTGTCTGTTTCGCTGTAACAGATTCACCTACCAAAACGTGGATGGTAATGGCACTGACGTGTTGTAGATGCAGTGGATGTTTGGGACACACGTAACCAGGCCATATTATGCGCATCCTTCTACCGTCTTTTGTTTCTACCACAGTGTCATAACGATCGGCTACTCCAGGTGTAGCAAGTACATCCACTTTGTACCATTGTCTAGGATCACTCTCTGCCATCTTCTTCAGTACAAAATCTCGTTCCTTTTCCGTGTGTAGGTAATAAAGATCCCACGATTTCACTGTACGTTTTGATTTCGAAAATTGAATAAAGGGAACCTTGTACAGTTGTGCTGCATATGTAAAAGGTAACAGCTCCGTCATGTAATGTTCCTTCCTCTTCTTGTAGTTTCTGAAAAGTCACCGGAAACAGAGGCACCAGCAGAAAGAACGCCAGGCAGGAAAGAGGAAATCCAGAGCCAGTTGCTGAAAACACACAAGACAACAGGAACCAGAGAAACGACGGATGGAAAATGCAAGTCAAAAACAATAAGAAAAAAATTGAAATGACTTTAGTAAAATATAAACCTATTAATTTTTTTCATCTTTTTTATGGAACTTACCTTTGTGATTTTTGAGCGGGACTCTTGTATAAGTATCGGGATTCGGTCTGTGGTATAGTATATGTTCTTGCGTGGGTAGACGGTACGATGTCTTCTCTGCTACTTTCACGCTCTCCATGCCATGTGAAATTGACACAACATTTACTATTTTGAGATTTTTGTATGTTTTTGATTTTTATTATTGTGTTTGTTCATTCTGACATTCTCTTGCATGTTGTATCTGTTTACAGATAGTACACCTGGTATAAACATTTTTCGTATTTTCGAATCTATACATTTTTCGACATTGTGTGTATCGATACACATAAAATCGCCGTACAATGTCAATGTCCAAGATGTCTGCCAATCTGGATAGGTGGAATGTGAACAAATGGAGCGGCCACTGTCCTGCTGTTATATCCGACTGTTTCTCCGTCTCTGTGTATGCCATAGATACGGCACGCGTGTACGGCAAGAGAAGGACAAACTTTGACGATTTTCCTCATTCTAATGGGGAGAACTCACGTGCAGAGGACAATGTACACTTCTACAGGCGTATGTGCTTCCAGATGTTTATCAAAGTGATAGAGACGTGTAAAGAACGTGTTCTACATCCCGTTATGCCCCCGGGCATGGTTGGTGATGGTAGTGGTGCACCCATGGCACCAGTGATACAGATCTACCCAGTAGATGGCAGAGGCAGAGGACGGGGCAGAGGCAGAGGAAGAGGTAGAGGTGGCAGAGGCAGAGGAAGAGGTAATTTTCTAGACGGATTGGCAGATCAGGCTGCACAGTCCACGGTATCGGAAGAAGAAGTAGATCAACTTAACGAGGGAGACCCAGAACCCAGTGACAGTGAACAAACATCGGGACATGGCCCTGATGTGGAGATGACAGATGCGAGAGAAGAAGATGAAGATGAAATCATAGATGATACCCCCGTACATCCTGATGACCTGGACAAGTGTGCCAGACAGAGTCAAGACACAAGAACTAGTACACAGCCCCGTAATATGATGGATATCGCAGCAGATATGTTGGATGCAAGGGATAGGGGAGATGAACAACAGATGACCAAGACCATGGACGAACTGGTACAAAACGTAAACGACGGTGAAGCGGCAGAGCTAGATGAACAAGAGGCGTATTACAGCATCGGTGGACACGGACATCAGGATAAATCCCCTGTAAAGTTGTTTGTGGAGAGCGTGGTGAAGGGCAACAACACAAAAGACAAGAAGAAGATGCAGATAGGCGTGCGCATGGACGAAATAGTTGGCTATCGCTTCGTCTTTTGTGTTATGAACTCGCGTGTAAACCCCAATCACATCTTGGAAGAACTTATTCAAGAAAACGAGGACTACATGACCAAGAGCAAAGCCAACAAACAGCAGGCAAATCCTGCTGGCAAGACACGTAGCTACATGCAGACAAATGCCAACACCAAGCCACTGCAGAGCTTTGAGGAATGGAGAAATATCACAAACAAAAAGATATGGACAGACGCGGCCAGTGCTTACGTAAACACAAATACGATCATAGAGAATGCCCAGGTGGTAGAATACGAACCCATACGCAGTGGAGCCAATCCTGCTTCTTTCCTCAATGTGTTCAATCCCTTCTTCATGAACCTCAACACTCCCGCTCGCGTCGCTCCTCCTCAGGACGCAAGGAATGTCGGTAAATACTTTCGTAAGAACGACAAGGACATGTGGGAAGTGCGTTTCCCCATGCGCAAATATGTCTTTCGCGTTCCCATGACGGAGATGAGTGTACAACACTTACATAAGCGCATGCTGCCAGAGGTGGAGAAATACGGATATCTACAAGTGTGTAGAGATATCACACGGCTCATAGCAGAGAACCAGGCAGAGCATGGAGAGGAACAGGAGATAAACAGTTTCGACGATATTATAGACGTTGGCACCGTGAATGCAGATCTTGACAAGGAAGAAGATGACACTGAGATTGTGGATACTTCATGGAAGGGAGTAGGACTCGCTCCCCCGGAAGATGAAGTTATAGTCTCTTCTACAAAGAAACAACGTACTGGATTGGGCGGTGCCTATGCCCTTACTGCGTCTTCCTCCTCTTCATCCACGGCATTGAGAGGTCTGGCTCCTGATCTCCTGGGCACCGAACCGCCTCCAAAATTCGCATATGATGACGTAGTAGCAAAACATGAGGTGATAGACGGAGCCTTTAGTAATCTCCAGGCCATGGATTTGGAACCTCTTGTACAGACTACATCACCTTTGCTGCAACCTCGTACCTCTGTAAGAGGCGAGGCGGAAGTGAGCATAGACGGAGGGGATACAGAGGAAGAACCACCACAGGCCGATCGTAAACCGTTGGATATTATACCTGTGGACATTCCTATAAACGGTATGACTAGGAGAAAGAGACTAAAAGAACTGGCAGCAAGGATGGGCGTGGTAGGCTTCGACGTACATAGGGTGACTGGTTTCCAAAAGGAGAAGCTGGCATCCCCCAAGTCATTACAGGCTGCGGGCCTCATCTTGAACTCTCCTTCTACCATGCAAATGTGCAGCTACACTAGCTCCCTGGCCCGAGCGAGAGAACAGACAGAACAAAACATAGGTTTCATAGACAGACATATTCTAAATCCAGACAGTCCACTGGGCAAGAAGCTAGTCAATCCCTACTACGTTGCACGCAAGCTTTTGTTGATGCACAAGGAAGTGGCATTACAATGGCACCAGCAGTGGATGGCTTCCGAAGAACTCTCTCCCTGTCAGGAACTGATACGAGATGCAGTGTCCAAGGATGGTCTGTATATCAACCACAATGTGATGCATGAGAAATTCGATGACTCGCTCTCCTCCTTTGCAAACAACGAGATCAGGCACTACATCTTCTTGGAACAGATCTATCTCCTAAACTTTACACACAGAGAGGCCTCTGTCGCCAAGCGTTTCAGTCTCGATGCTTATAATATGAACTTCCACAAGATACATAACCACATGATAGCACAGAGCAACAAGGGAGGTAAAGGCAAGAGTCACGTATGGACTCTCTTACAAAACGAGTGGCGCATACCTGGCACTGTGGTGATGATCAACTATCAGAGCACCAGGGCAAATGCCAGTGATCAGGAGAACATGAACGGTCAGGTGATTATCATGGACGAGGTGGAGAAGGAACTACTCGATCAGAACGCCAAGAGTGATAAGGAACGTTCTCTCAAGGATCTCCTCAGCAACAACAAGATGGTGATCAAGACTCTAATCATAGAGAGCGACGGGAAGCGTTACACCAAGTTCACATATTCCCAGTGTATCAGTGTGTACCTCGGCAGCACCAACATGGATCTCAGCTGCATGAGTCATGCCATGCGCCGTCGCTTCTACATTACTCACTATGATGGCAGAGAGGCTTCCAACAGGCATCTCATAGAGCTAGAGATGGTGGAGCGTATGCTACAGCCCAAAGAAAAAGCACTCAGACGCGAATTGAACAAACAGGAATGGCGCATGCAGGCCATGGTGTTTGAGGTGGAGAGTATGATACATCACGGTTTCCTGCATGACGTGAACATGGTGGTCACGATGATTATCCTCGTGCAGGTGGTCACCAGTATCCTAGGCAAAGGTTTCCGAGAGCCAGAGCCCAGTATGGTGAAGCGTATAGTGAGTCACGCGCGTATCCTGTGTATACAGGATTGCATAGATCGTGTGTTTTTCAACACGGGAGGCAAAGCCAATCGTAAAAATTTTATCGACACCAAGGATTTTACTGCTCTCGATCGCATGCTCTTCACCACGGTGGAACACACGATAGCTGCCATTGCGGAGATGATAGACATCTTGGTAGATCCCACCGAGACCGCGCTCAAAGCCGTGTTTGTCGAACTCTTTGCCAAAAACACACAGGGTGCTCAGTTCAAGAAACTACGCGCCTATCGTTATCAAATCGACAAAACGGACCACAATATAGTGCGAGCCCAGTGGACAGAGGCTACAGATGGCAACTACATCAAATTCCCCATCAAACCTTCTTTCGCTACGTTTGTCAGCAAGATAGAGTGCGTGTTTGGTGAGATGAAGGCAAAGGCACAAATACCACTCACGGAAGCAGAGAGACTGGCAGGTGTGCAACGCTTCTCGGACGTATGTACTATTCCCAACAGTCAACAGATTCGCAACACCATTGAAGCATGGGCAGGGCTCACACTCAAGAGCGGTCCATGGGTCAACTATGATATATTGATGGAACAGGTCTCGTCTATCGATGCAGAGATCAAGATGTTGACAACACGCGTATCTGAGATGGAACTCAAAGAGAAAGATGCGTCTGGTACTCTTCTGGTCAATCTTGTTACCTCTGGTGAGAGAGAAGAATACGAAGGAACTATTCAAGAGAAAAAGACAAAACAAAAACAACACTACCGGCCGCACAACTCAAATGCAGATGACGATGTAGAAGGAGAAGCTGCAATGGCAGAAGAGGCAGATGCAGGTCAGGACATGGATGTAGACGAACGAGAGCAGGAAGAACCTACCACTACCAAACAGAAACGTCGCTATCTCGACAGAGACGAAAAGACAGAGACTGCCATTGCCAGTATGCGAGATCTACATATTGCCAATGCAGGCAGCGATATTGCAGCATTCAGTAGTATCATACCTGAACTCAAGGCTTCTATAAAGATAAAGCAAGGGCTGAGAAACAAGCTAAACAATCTAAAGGACAACTTACCTGCCGGTATGCTCATCGAGGATAAGAGTGTGCCACCCGAGGTACAAAAAGTTGCACAATATGACGAGTACAATGTGTACATTCACACGAAATGGATCATGGACAAGACTTCCTCTATCGCCGCTGACGTGGTAAAGGAGATTATTGTAGACATGCTGGAATGTAAACATCAGCTACCCGGTCGCTACCTGTGGATGCCCAATATACGTACTCCTCACGTCAGAGAGATACTGGAAACCAGAGGGGGTGATGAGGATGCACCTCTCATGCCCCTACCTATGAGTTCTGTGGTGAGTGCAGCAGAGCGACGTATCATGGGTAGACAGGCAGAAGGTTGCATCAGTGCCTTCCGTCAGTCTGACACGGGATTCGTAGACCAAGATCTAGACGTGTTTGGTATGAACGCACGTAACAAGGAACTCTACATTGTAAACGATCGCTATGATACTGAACTCAAGAAACAACAGGAGATGATAGCTACAGGCAGAGTAGATGCCTCCAAGCTTCCGAGCCTGTATCGTACCTACCACGTGGCTCCCGTTACTCTCAAGATCAATCTCTTCCAGACAGAAGATTCGTGTGTGCTGGGCTATCAAAACGACGATGACTATGACACAAAGCCATGTGGCTACTTTCTGGGCGATCCTCTCGATGATCTGTTTGCAGACGTAAAGACTATGCTTGCGAATCTCTCTGACCAGATCAAGGAAAAGCTCTTCACCGATATGGACCTGTATGTGCGCACGCTCACTGAGGACCCCGACGATTTCCGTCACATATACGATGTGGACTTTGATCCGGAAGAATATGTACTATTCAATGTACACGAGGACAAGGAAGTAGCACACAAGGCAAAGCTAGAACACCAGGAAAAGTACGGAACGCCACCACGCAAAAAGTACCACTGGGATGTATTGGGTAACTTTGAGGATGAAGACGATGAAGTACAGAAAGCATTAACACAACTTCGAAAAAATCAAGGCAAACGTATGCGTCCCGATGCACTCAAGAGAGAAGAACAGAAACTAGAATTAGAGACAAGGAGAGCAGTCTTTGCACGTAACGTGGAAAAGTACAAGATCATGTGCTGTCACCCATTCTATATCTCTGACCTGGAGAATATGAGATATTACGATGACGAAAAATACAACAAGACTCGTTATCCTCACTGTCTACCTACGGCAATGCGCAAGACTAGAGAGGAACGATGGGCAGATCTAAAAGAACTCAGTTTGGACGAAGGACGTCTGGCGGCTGCGGTACAAAGAGGAGAACTCCACTTACAGACATATGAATTAAAGAATGGAAAACTAGTGCGTAACAAGAACCATCCAGGTGCTCTGACCAGTGAAGCTATGACACCTCAGATGTTGGCAAAGAAGAGAGCACAACTCAGTGGTACAAACAGACTACCAAAGAATGTAGCCACAAAGGAGCAGTTATTAGCACGAAGCAAACACATGTTAAGCAGGGCTTCCGAGTTAAACATGAACGCTCACCTCATGGCTGGTGCACTGGGACATGTACCGCAGTTCTCTGTATCAGGCAACGCTTTCCAACCTTCCCCTCCTCCTTCCCCTCACTACACTGGCGGTGCGAAATCGCATCACAAAGACGCAGCTCCTCTCACAGAATCGGACGGAGACGAAAAAAAGTACACTTACGAACAGCTCATAAAGAAGAAGACCTTTGCCCCCGTACCAGGTCACAACCAGAGTCCCGAGGATTCGGTTTATGGCCAGAAACGTAGAGATCTGTATGCCAGAGAACAGCAGAGTAGAGACGCTTTTGACAAAATGGCATCCAACAGTAGTGAAGACGATGCTATGATGGTTAGTGGTATGAGGTCAATGATAGACAGGGCAACAATGGAAACAAAACCCAAGAAAACAAAATCGAAACATAAGAAACGAGAGACTAGGGAACCAGAGACATTTCTAACCAGGTTGCAACCACTAGAGATTTAATACAATTGTGTATTTTTGTCATAATATAAACAACATACAAAACTACCCGTGATCATTTACGTTCTACACGGTACAGATTCGCTAGCGTGTAACCAAATGTTTTGCTACTTTTTCCCATACCAATACATCCATAGGTCCTTCTCTGTTTCTTGGTTCTTCGCCAGCCCGTTCTAGTAAATATCTGGGTGATTCAGGTTTATCAAACATCTTGGCTACCATGTATCGTGGTCTCATTTTATCCCCTTCATTCTTGTCTGCCCAGAGGCGGACCAGCCAATACCAGAACCTCATTGAAGGGTGTGTTTGTTGCATAGTCATATACAGCCGGATTACTGACGAATGAATTGCCAATGTAGTTTACGTGTGCGTTCAGAACAGTAATCAGACAAACTACCATCGAAAAGAAACGTGTCTAGACTGTACACAAAGAGTACACCACCTGCTGTACCACACGTAAGTCTGCCTAAGAAAACTCGCGTTTTTAGACATGTGTACGACCTAACCAAAACTACAATACGTGTGTACCTAGATCGTTATCTAAAAATAAAATTTTCATATTAAATGGAAAATAATTAAAATGAAATTTAATATATTATTTCATTTTTCACATTCTCTTTTTTGATCATTGTTTATTCTCTGTTTTCTTCTCGGAACGGTTTACCAATGGCATCTTCTATTAAACCACACATTCTCTTCAAGACCGAAGGCACTTTCAGTATGAAGACACCTGCTGGGCATCTATGTGATTTACCTCTTATCTGGGTCTTTGTTAATGGTAAAAAGACCAATGTATCACTCGATCGCGTTTTGGGGATACCAGATGATACATTTCCCTTAACCGACAATGTGTTCTTGGAACATGATTCAAAGACACATTCACTCGGTGTCTACGGAGCACAATTCGTCTGGTGTCTCCAACAGGGTATTGGTTGGCAAGCTGCCAATTTCTGCCACTCATTTTCTACAAAATTCCTCCTACTGACACAAACACGAGAAGCAGGGATGGTTTCCATCTAAAACAGATTATACTGGCAAGATGAAAGATTTAAAAAAGTTCCGCGTTATCGTGATGTTTTACAATGGTGAACGCACACACAGTGCATTACATATTGGGGATGGTTTATTTCTGTCAAAAGCTGGTCATGCCCCTAGCTACTTTGTTTCTTCATTTGATGAACTCAAGAAGGTCTACAAGTGTGATATCGTAAAGACTATTGACTTGGACAGTCAATGTGATTTCTGTCACGTATCTAAACCCGTTAAACGGCTATTCTTTTGCTTGTCGTGCAATAGGGCTACCTATTGTGATAGAACCTGCCAGTTAAATGATTGGTCCACACATAGACCCGAATGTAAGAATCTTATCGACGAAAAAAAGAAAGCGTTGATGGAAGAAGCAATAGTTAGAGATTATGTTAAAATGTTTGGACATCGAACCCTCCTCACGGTCAAGTGAACATTGAGTGACTAGTACAATATTATTTTTTATGTTTATTTATAAAATGTATCATACTACAGTCCAGTGTAGAGTAAGTCGATAGATGGGGAGGAAACCAAACATCCACCAAGATTCAGTAAAAGTATACACTGACGAGAACTTGTCCTTGACTGCTGCTATCATTTCCTGGTCCAGTCGGTATCGCAGTTTAAACCAACATCCAAGCTCAACAGTCACTTGGCCATCCGTTTTTACGGAATATAAAAGACTGTTATTGACATGTTTGATCAGATCTTGTATTCTATCTTGTTTAGTCTTGTATTTGACAATTGTCATATGAGTTGGTGTGATGACATCTGGATATCTTTCATCCGGCGGAAATCGAAATTGCGGAGACAGTTGAAATGCTTGAAGCGGATGAAACACTAGAGGTTGATAAACTGGTACAGGTTGTAAAAGCTGTTGCGATGGCTCAGGTGGCTCAGGTGGCTCAGGTGGCTGAGGTGACTGAGGCGACTGAGATGGTTGAGATGGTTGAGATGGCTGAGCTGATTCCATTCGTTATAATGATGATAGATTTATGTGTGGTATAGAAAACATGTAAGATTACTATTATACAATACAATATTACAATTTATATCTCCATTGCACTTGCTATATTGTTTATTGCCTCTAGAACATCCTTGTCTGTTATTGGCTGTCGACACTGTTTTCTCTGTAACTTTCTCTCTGGTCTCTTTCTTATTGGCTTGACTGGATTGATATCTGGCAGTAAACCTGGATCTAACTTGTTGCGTTCCATAGTATACTCATCCAACAGAGACCCGCTAATACAGTCTATCTGTGTACTGGGAGCACGTCTCCGTACTATGGGTACTGGCACAATGACCTTGTGTGTTTTAGCACCTTTCTTTTCGTTTACCACTTGTGCAACGTGAACCCTGGCCTGTGTAGAAGACATTTTCTTGGCTGTTTTTCTCCTCTTGTCTGTGATCTTGGTAACTTCTGCCACTGTAGCTATCTTTTCATCTGGATCGTACACGTGAACTAGATTACTATGACCAGTCAACATGAGGTAGAGGAGAGGAAGAGGAATTCTTTCTATTGTGCCTTTCTCAAAGTTCCATTCAGAGAGATCGTAGGATAGTTCTATCTTTCTGTCTGATGTTTCTTTTGCTTTTTCTGCGTCTGTTTCTTCTTCTTTACCTCTGCTGGTAGAGTGATTCCTCTTTTGTTCTTTCAGTGCTTCACGTACGGCATCGTCCGATTCGTTCACTAGTACACTCATCTTTAGATGTCTCCTCGCCATGTTGTGCTTTGCCCAGGAAGCTATAACAGCCGCCAAGGTAGGATTGCGTTTACAAGGGCCAGGTTTATCCGGATATACACGGGAGGAGAGTACCGCCATTCTAATGGTATTGTGCAATCGCTGTGCATGATGTAACTCTTCGGGCATAGGAGAAGGAGAAACGGATACAGGTGATTGACTAGATGAAGATGATGAAGCAGAAGGCGATTTCTTTTGTTTTCTGTTTGTGCTTTTCCTAGATCTGGGTTTTCTCGTTCTTCCTCTCTTGTCTTCCTCATCAGACTCTTTTTCCTGAGAAGAGGAAGAAGAAGAGTCATTTTCTTTTCTCTCGGAAGCCAAGAGCGCGTTACGCTTCCTCTTTTGTAGTCTTTGTGTGTTTTGAAACATGTCGACAATATGAAAATGCACAATGGTACAACGTAATGCGTTGTACATTTTTCACAGCAAAAATATTACAATAGCTAAAAATTAAAATTGGTATTTGGTTATTTTTAACACGGCTTTTTCCATCATGACTTTGCGACTTTTGCTCGTGATAATTTTCTTTTGGATTCCTATAATGGAGGAGGAAGAGGATACAGTTCCTCTCGGTAGCAGTAACAGTGTGCTACGTCCTCTCTATGTCAACAGTATTCAATATAGACATACAACCTATTGTGAGCAAAGGCATATCATACGAAGATTACGGAGTAGACTGAGAATCGCGCTCAACAAGGAGAATGATATTAAAATGTCAGTCGTACGATTCGAAAAGGTAGCCAGTGATACATTAGAGAAAAAGAAAAAACGTATCAAGGAATTGGAAAAAGAACTAGGAGGGATGGAGCAACAATGTGACGGAGCACTTTCCGGGGCATGGTCACAAGCCAGAAAAATTGCAAAATTGGAACGTTTGAGAAAGGTAGACAATGAAGAATTCACAGAGAAACTCAAGGATCTGGAACAAGAAAACAGGGAACTGGCAAGCGCATTAGGAAGGTTAGAGGCACAGAAAGATGAACTTGATGACATTATAACCGATTTGAAACAAGAAGTAAAGAACAAGGACAGTGAGATAGAAGATCTCGATATAAAGATAGATAACAAACGGAAAAAGAGTCACAAATTGAAAGATGAAATGAGTGCATTACAGGACAAGATAGACACATTAGAAGAGATGGTTGATAATACAAACGACGAGGATAAACATTCCTAGTTTGTTTTTTATTCTTTATAGTAAAAAAAATGACAATACGTCCACCTTTTTGTCTACTGTTCTGTGTTGATACTAACATACATGTATTCTACACCAGCTAGGGTCACCCCACGTCTAACCCGTAACGTTTCCAGTACGAGTTGTTTCTTGTTCTTTTGTGCCAGATCTATCATACTAGCAACAACATTGTCTATCGTACTAACCGGTACAGACGCTGGTATAGGTGACTGTATGATGGCAAGTCGGTAAGGAGAGACACAAGATTTAGTGTCTTCGTCGGGACGTAGAATATGCTCCTCTGGAATATGTGCTACTATGTAGTCTCTGACGACTACCAAGTCTGTCGAGAGCACGAGTCCGTCGGTAGCATTGGATGTAGACATGATAAAAATATAAAATCGAAAAGTAAGAACAGTTAATGTAGACAACAAGTACGGGTGTATTTGACAATGAATACAATTGGTTAAAATTACAATATATGTGTATTTTTTTCGTCGGCTGAAAAAATAGGGTTTAGGGTAATGTGGTCCCGGGACCAGATATTAAATAAAAATAATATCTTTCCAAATTAGGACAAAATAAAATCATTTGTGTTTTATTCTATCAATATAATTATCAATATCCAAATTGATTGATGTTACGAAGATACAAGGGGGACCTTATACAACGTAAGCCGTTATAGTGGGATACGTACCAAAATTTTCGAAACTTTTGGTATTTACGTGACTGATTTTAAAATTTCATAACGTATTACGTTATGTTTTTTTATTTTGTCTAAACACGAGACTTTACAAAAGTTGCAATCAAACTTGCCAACTGTCGCATTCGCTGGTCTGTAAGTCCTTCGTTGAATTCCAACAAGACAGCTATTACATTTTTCTGATGAAATTTGTCTTGTATGAAATTATGTATACCTTGCATCATGGCAATAGATACACCAGACTGTTGTAAATAGGCAGTGAGAGCACGTGAGAAACTAGCAGACGGTAAATGGCCTTCGTCTAGTAATACAACCATCTCGTAAGGTGCGTAAGAAGAGCTTCCTCTCTCGGGTGGATAGGAATGAATGTCAAGAAGAAGAGTAGGTGATGGTAATGCATCCAGTTGATGGTGGAAGGTGGTATTGTAACACTGTTCTCTGTTCAAATCACATTCAGATCGTCGTATGTTTGCAGATAACAACATTGCTGTGTCTGGTCCACCAAGTTCTTGTTGTAGCTTGGAAGCAGCCCGCGACGCACCAAAATCACAGGCATGACCCGAAGCTTCCTCTTCTGGAGTACAGAAAGAATGTGGTGTTGTGAGGTAGATAGAAGGATATCCATTCTGTAACATGCTTGTTCTGTGTGTTTGCATGGGTACGCCAGTGTTTGTAAACAGACTGGCAGGAGGAACGAGTACATTGTAATTTGGGTATAGTCTCACTTCGAGTACATACAGTTCTTCGCATATGCTATGATAGATAACCTCAGCACCCAGTAACATGTCTGTTTCCAGTAGCGATGCTATTGCATCGGCATGCGCCATAGTGAGCTTGTTGACATGGTTGATGCGATAGCTAAAAAAGTAAAACTCTCCTAGTGGATTCTGTCGAATACTAGAGAGAAGGGCATATATCGGAGGTTTCCTGTCACACTTGGCTACCATAGTCCTCAAGCTATCAGAGTGTGAAAGTTCAGAAGGAACTACATTACTACTTAATATAGCCGATGTGAGTGTACGTGATGACTCGGGTGTATATGTGGGCGTAGGAAACACAAGAGGCTCTTCCTGTGCCATTAGGTTCTTCATGGTCTCTAGTTGCATTCTGTCTACTGTGTAGGTAGGTACAATCGTGACCTCTGGGCTCTTGGCAACTATATCCCGTAACCACACACCGTATGTCTGTGGTGTCTTGCGGTAACCAAGATAAAAATCGATAGCCAAACAGTGAGGTATACCCCAATGTAGCAAAATAGGTGTCCATAGACAGTTTGGTTTCTTGTAAAAAGTAGAAATCTGTTCGTTTGTACACTGGAGTGTATCGGTGGCAGTTGGATTGAACTGTGTGACCTCTATAGCCCAGTTGGAGAATTGTGTATATGTGTTTTCTATACACGCTCTTCCGTACTCTCTGTACAGTCCCAGTCGTGTAACTTCTGCTCTACGTTCAGGTGCGTAGTAGAGATGGAAAGGTTTCAGACCAGGTGTACAGTAACTGGTTCCTTCCATCATCCACACCTCTGAGAATTCTATTTCCCATGGATACACGGGTAACTCCCTGGTAGCATACCACCATAACTGATCCATTGTGATATGTGGACACTTGAACCAAGCACAAAAGGTAAACCTTGGAATACACGCAGCTGGCATATGATTCATAGCCTCTGGAGCTGGTGTGGTTCCTGTTCCTCCCACTGGACCCATTGCGGCAGAAGTGGCCGTGGTTGTAACCATACAAGGTACTTGTATCCTTAACGCCATACAACTCCAATATAAAAGAGGAGAAGATTGTAGCAACTGTGGGATTGGTTCTAACAATCGCAATACCCAAGCAAATACAGTGGCTAACTTGGCAAGATCCTCACAGTCCCCTAGCAGTGTACGTAACACATCGATGAATCTTTCCACATCCTTGTCACCGCTGTGATCAAATGTGTAGTCACATGCATTGGAAAAGACACACAAACCAGAGACCAATACTTTCATCACTCTATTGAATCGATAGTCGAAATCTTTCTTTATGTTTTGCCTGTCTAGTTGAGCAGCAGCCACAGTAATGTAGTCGTCTTCATTCCATCCATTCATGGCTATGCTCACGCGTATACCACGTTCTAATAGTGCCAGATCTTCTCTGTGTAACTTTTGCGGTATATCCATACAAAACACCGCTGCAGGCATCTGTAGATTCAACCCAAACCATATAGGTACATGCATTGGTTGGTCTTCTGCCTCCGCTGGCTTTAACACACGTGTGTACGTATCCATATAGCGTCCTATGAGTTTCTGCATCTCTTGACGCTCACGTTCCATACGAGAGGGATCAAACTGTCCCCGTATCGTGGCACCCATTATCTCCACCCTGTCTATTGACACAGATACGTGTGCCACTTTCTTGGAGCCACTTATATCGCTCACGGTATTGTCAGATAAAAGTATAGTAAAAGAGGCATTCTGTAGGCGGGTGTTTGTTGCCACATGTGCAAAAGAAATGTATCCAGTGCCCATAGGTTGGTATCGATTGTATCCAAGAGACTTGCCTGTCTCATCCTTTACTTCAAAGGTATCATAGAGGCAGAAACCTATCAAGGCATACTGTGCATCTATCTCTGGTCTCAGTTCAGAAGATTGCAACCGAACCACTGTATCATACTCTCCATTTGTGTTTGACTGTGATAGTTTCAGTTTACCCTTGGTCTCACATACTCGTTTGGTGACGTGTCTAGAGAGAAAGACGTTCACATAAGGATCGTTTAGTTTCACATATCCTTTTTGCAGTCGCAATCTAAGGTGTAGATTGAGATATGGGTCTTGTATGAATTTGCCTTGACTCATGGTACATTCACCGACAAAAACAAAATAATATCAGTATAGAAAACGATAGCGGAAATAGATATTTGATACAAATTTAACAAGTGTATTGTTTTATACTCTCTAGATCAGAGAAATACAATTTACGGAATCCCATTTTTAATCGCATGCTCTAGTTCCGCTTTCTCAATATTGCACCACTTAAGCTTACGTTCACACTCTGTAAAATCCTGCTTGCGTTTGTTGTTGATCTTAGGAAGAGGTTTTACGGTCAAAAGTGCTCGATCCGCCTGTAGCGTAGCAATTTTCGTTTCACATATTGCCAGCTCTTCCAGTAAAACCTATTTTTATATTAGTTGTCAAAGTTGAATATAATCATTCAAACTACGTACCTTCTTGAAGTTTAGTTTGGATTGTCTCGACAGCTGAATATACAGTTCTGGCATTTCACGACTAAGAACCTCACAAAGCCGGTGTGTGTTGGTGCGATAGTTATCGCGCGTGCGAATTTCACCGCGATCGTGAGTGGATGTTAAAATATTGTCTGTCAAGCGTTCAAAGGTAGCCTGGTCCATAGTGTTGTTACGTCAGTAGAAAGATAGTATGATCACAAGGAAATGAAAAAAGAATGATTTGAATCTTTTTCTTTTTCGTCGCGACGAAAAAATGAAATTACCCGGACGTTTTTAATCTTTTTTTCTTCGGCTGTCTTGGCATATGTTGACATGATTTTCGGCTAATTGAAATTTTATTTTTTCATCGGTGGCTTTAGAAAAGAAAAACCCGTATCCATTCTACACGCAAAAAATGCACAAGACTACTAAGAAGACAACGCATACATCTTTGACTATCTCGGACGTTCCTATCTCTGATAGCGAATCCGAAGAAGAATTTGAAGATGGACGTAAAGATGGCGAGTCAGGGGAAGAGTTTGAAGACGGCCGTAAAGAAGCACGTGATGATGATGATATGACTGATCATAGAGAAGGTGAAGGTGATCAGATTTATGATCTAGATGCAGAGCTGTTAGAGTATGTGAGTCCAAAACAAGACAAGTTTAAAAGAAAACAAAATATTACAAACAATCTACGTCACGATGAGCACAACACATCCATGCTACGCGATCAAGAGGGTAAACAGTTAACCTCAGCTGCACAAGAGACAGCGTCAGTATTTGGCAAGGACCTCAATGTTGCCAACGTACCCTACATGTGTTTGTTGAACAAGAAATTCAAACAAGATGTAGTCATACTTACTCTACAGACCAGTAGGTGTTTGGATGGTAGTATAATGATCACAGAAGTACCCATCCCAGCACACATGATGGTGTTGGCACCTCATTGCAACAAGTTGAGAGATATGTTTCTATCGAATGCCTTTTCCTTGAAACATTGGCAAAATAGACCCTCCCCCCTTACAGAGGAAACACTTACTGGGTTTTTTAACTTGGATAGTTCATTCATGTGCGACAATGATGCAAGGTATCCACAATCGGCTATAACTCTCATAGATAAACACTTTTCCGAAAAACACACTTATGTGGTAGATGCCACTATTACGGGAGGATTCAAGTACAATGTATGGAGACCTAACGACGTGGAAAGTAGCTTTGTTGTGATAGATCTACGTGAATATTCACTACGGGCTTCTCGCTTAGCTCTCCTCATGATCTACTCCCTCCCATGCCTAGATACAACGGCAGCCAGCGGAGCCTTGCTCATGTTGAAGATGTTACCTACCAAGCTTTTGTTAGAGTGTTGTCTGATAGGCTGGTATCTAGACTGTCGCTACATTGTACAGGCATGTGCCTACTATGTACAGGAATCTTTGGATACCACCACGTTTGTCAGCCGCACTGACACCAAGACTCAATTCAATCTCATGCACAACACAATTAGACCAATATTGTTGACGTGTAACATGTTGAGAGATCCTCTTTACTCTCAACTGTATAATCGGTCAGAAGTACAGGCTGCCATGACCAAATCGAGAGAGTTTTTATCACGTATCATTGCTGCCAATCTGGAATACTTTTTTGGATTTCAAGAAGTGTTACAGGCCATAGATGCAGATATGATGATCAAGATTGCACGCACGGACGTGATGAATCTATCCGAGACCGAATTGATGCTCTACATTCTTCGTTGGCTATCGGTACACGTGGAATTTCACCTACCTCACACCGAAGAACCACTTGAAACAGAAGAAGAGAAAACGATTTACAAAGAACTAGACGCAATGGAAACAACTTCATCCTCTTCTTCATCCTCTTCCTCTGTACCCGTTGCTATAACGGAATCTATACCAGTACCTAGCAAACTTGAATCTGGTACTATAACCGCAGATGATCAATGTGTCAAGGAAAGGACACATTCTGAAGATGGTAAAGAATTGCTACCTTTGGGATGTGTATTGGGATTACATTGCAAGGCGCCCAACTGGTTAGTCGGCTACCCTGGAAGTGGAGGAGAAACGACACGCACACAACCAGACCCCATAATGGCTGCCATTCCCCATGATAAATTACGTATCACCCGTAACGTGGCACCCAAGTACGAGCTCATATCACACGTACATTACATTCGTATACGTGGGTCACATACTTTACGGTGCGACATACGAACTGCAATAGAAACACATTCTAAAAGTCCATACTGGCACGTCTGCGAGACCACTGGAGACCTGTACGTTGGTTTCTCACTCAGAACCGATCGTTCTGATCTTTACCAATTTTTATTGGATAATCCTTCCAATCTCAAGGCTCTGAATGGCCTAGAGTTTGCAGTGGTCTCGGATACCAAGATTAATCATAAACATTACAATACTGTTTGTCTTGCAAAAGATCATGCGATAGTCGGACACACGGAAGATATGGTTTCTTTTAAATGTAGAGACTCTGATGAAACGATATGTGGTTTACCAATAAGTGCCTTTACCGATTCTGATGTAGCAGACCCGTTGTTTGCTTCCGTGTATACAGGAACCACCTCAGTTGCGTTATGGGATAGTGGAGTACCTCACGAACAGTTTCTTTATGGAGATATATGTTACCTAGCGATACACAAACCGAGCGACCGTCACACGGTGAATACCAAATGGGTTTATGGAGAATTCGTTTGTGATGACGAAGAGGGACACACAGGAAAAGACCACATTTGTACAAATCCTGTAGAAGTTATAACACTATACAACCCGCTTCCAACGGACACGGGTCCTCCAGCTCATCATCCGAAACCTGCTTGTCGTACACATTATGTGGGTTTCTCCAATGCCAAGGCCAGAGCACTAGCATATGAGAAATTTGAAAAGAAACTAACCCAACTCAATGGCATTATGGTTATGGTTTTAAACGATCCTCGCAAGACTCCAGCAATGGCAATTCCTGTGACCCCTATTGCATGTGAGAATTGGACGACACCAATACAGTTCAAAAGAACGTTAGATGTCGAAGGAATACGTAAACTGATCAAAGAAATAGATGTAGAACACGTAGACTTTACGAAACCAGAAGTATTGAGACTGTTTTATCTGGTTCGATGGACACAGATGGACAAGACGGAACTCAGAGTGTGGTTGGATCTATTGATGGAAGAGTTTGTTCAAGGTGACAAACCGCACATTACCAAAGAAGAGCAAGAACAAAAAGACATAGAAAATGTGATGGCACCATTAAGCCCAATACTGGATGAATCGCCATGGTTGATACATATGCCACTGTGTAATATACCACCCAACACAAAAAAGGGAGTAGTTAGGACACGACTACGTATACTCCCAGATCGAATATCTCTCAGTAATGTACCGTGGAACAAGTGTGTTTTCTTTATCTATCACACAAAGGCTGGCCAACATGATATTCTATGGTTACTGCGACATCTGAGAGATTGTTTAGACAACACAAAACGGTTCACTTGGTGTATCGTTATGAAACCCGTCATCGATGATAAACTAAAGACTTTAAAGATTCTCATGCGTTTTACTAAGAAGAAGGATGCCAAAGAAGCAATCATAGAGATCAAAAAACCGAAGCTCTTTAGACTTGGTTGCGATGCACGTCGTATGAGCGATATGACTAGTGAAAACCACAGGGTACTCATGAAACGAGTTATGGACGCTCATAGCCCTGTGCTGGCATTTGGACTTTATGAAGAGTCTGTTGCACCTGGAGATCACTGGTCAGACAAGCCATGTGACACGGCGGACTATGAGTATGAATCACACACACAGAAAATCAAGATAACTGTACCTTCTCAACGCACTCCTGCTACCGTTACTCCTCTCACAGAATCCGACGAAGACGAAAAGAAAAAGTATAGTTACGAACAGCTCATAAAGAAAAAGACATCTGCTCCCATACCACAGTCCAGCATCGGAGTAGAAGAGGTCAAGAGTAGATGTGTTATAGTAAGTAATTTAACTGCCAAGACTTATACTACATGGCAGATCATACAACATCTCGGTTTCGGTTTACCAGAACAAGTATGTTACAATATTCCACCTGGTTATACACATACGATATATCTAAAGTACCCAACTGAAATTACAGAAGAACAGTGTCGCAAAGCAACTAGTGGACGTCTCTCAAGTCACGATGGCTTGTTTAGTTATAGTCCTGATGTGTATCTAAATTACGGAACACTTAACAATTTACCAAACGTCACAGACTACACTCCTCCGCCACCTCACAAAAAGATCAAGGATTTATCCACTGCCAGTGTTCCTGTGATGATGGTTTCTGGTGATGAGCTGGTACTACCGTCTGAGAAGAGAATGGTATTGAGTGCAGCTGGTATACCTCTTTCCGTGAGCGTTATAGATGTCGTGAAAAACATACAATGTGGATATCCACTAAAGATATTGGTGTGTCATCTGCCAATACAACATGACACATACTCTCTTGTGCTGTACTATGAGTCAGAACTTACCGTGATACCATCGTACAGTCCTCTAGGCGGCCAATTCACCGTAACTACCATAGTAGATGAACAATTTACAAACATTGCTATTTCTGCGGGTCAAACACATGTATCAGATGAGTATCACATGTTTACATACAGAAACGTATATGGTGATACTCCGCATACCACAAAGACCGAGTCTTCTACATCATCTTCTTCTGCTCCGTCATCTGTCTCTAGTAAAGAAACCAAAGAGGAGCCTTGTACACATATAATCGTAAAAAATTACCGTTCTGGTAGCACAACATGGCAAATCATACAGCACCTTGGCTTTGGTTTCCCAGATCGTGTGTGTATACCACTTGAGTCAGAAGACTTGACAGAAGCAGAACATAGTGTTATACTTAGATACAGGACTGTTATTACAAAAGAAGAATGCAGTAAAGCGAGTAGTTGTACGTTATTTGGTTACAGACTTTTTGATGTTACTCTTTATCATGGGAATGTAAGCTCTTCGTTCACCGATGTTTACGATTATGAGCCAATGGCTGCCCATCATCCGGGTGTTACAAACAAACGTAAAAAGAATGTTACAATATGGACTACCACTGGTGACGACTGTGTTCCCAAGCATCCAAGATTCGTACTTTATGCTTACGAGATACCAGGCGACATGAGCATAGCCGAAGTTGTGAATCACATAGGCCTTGCATACCCGTTAAAGATAACCACCGAGCGAGCGGATCGTAAGGGCAAGTATGCTGCTATCTTGAATTACGAATCCAAGTACACCAGAAATGTACCTCTCACCACCAAATTCGACCTGAGTGAAATAAGTCGTCTACATGATCCAGAGACTATACATCACATGGAACTGTCATTTCTAATCTCTGAAGAATATGCTTCGTACACTTTTCGAAATTTATCAAGTCTTTGTGAATCCGATACATGCGAGAGTATAGCCGTAGATTTGGACGAGTTTAGATCTACCAAGAAACAATGTGTAGAACAAATTCTCCATTCTCAGAAAATTGTCAGAGACCTTCCGTTTCCTTCTCCTTTGCGTGCCAGACTAGTCAAACTTATCTGTGAACATCTAGTTCATTACACACCTACTCCGAATCTTCCTACTGGAGCCTTCATGGATAGTCAAAGAAAGCCAAATGGCAGCGGCACCAACGTGGAACGTATCGATCACGAAGCAGCACTCATGAACATAATAGGAGGCATATATCATGTGGGCAAGGAAAATACGGCAATCAAAAACGAGATCAAAGACACATTTACTCCAAGAAAACTCACTGAGAAACTACGAGTGTTTAATCGCGAAAAACTAGAGAAACACATGAAAACACAACCCAAGGTTGATGTAATATGAGCGAAAGAAGAGAGGGAATAATGTAATTGTTTTTTTATTCTAGTAAAACTGTTTCTTCCATCAAAAACTGATGTATATGTGTAGCTTCATGTATTATCCTAAATTTCACGAGAGCGTCTATCCAGGGAGGCTCCTGACACACTTGTCCATCATAAGCACACTCAACTTTAATGGAGTTCACGTTCAACTTTCCATGGCTACTTTTCACGAGGGCGTCCATCGTTTGAACGGCACCTCCGACAAAGAACTCTTTTCTACAATACGTTGTAGTCCCGTCTGCCTGGCAGTAAACATGAAATATAGATTCTTGACCAAGTTCTGGTTCACATACTACTTGTTCTATTGCTGTTACACTTTCCAATAATTGTTTTTCAAACGAACCATCGGAAACACAGATTGCTATATCAGGATAAGGGCCATCATAGCCAGGATAGATAGACATCCTCAGGAAAAAACACTGTAAAAATACAAATACAGCAACCGAATAAGAAATATACAATTAATCCTTTATTTGGTTTTTAGTTATATACTACTTCTCTGTAGTCGGATGTTTGTATTCTTTAAACGCACGAAAGACTTGTATAACATCTTCTAGTTCTCGTATAAATTCGTCGTGTTCGGTTGTACCCAGATTACCGTTGAATGATACAAAGTTCATTTCGTCACGAGCAGTCATCTTGGCAGCGTTTCGGATGTCCGTGTGCATATCCAATGTGAATAGTAGATAATGGACAAAATCCACATGTCCCCTCACTGCAGCTAGATGTAATAATGTATTGTCTGTCTTGTATTCTCTTGCATGTTCTACGTGAATTCCCTTTCCCAGTAGCCGTTGTAAGTATTCGACGTTACCACAGCGCGCTGCACGTAGCATCCTCAACTTTATCTTGGTATTATGACGCAGTAGTTTTGCATATAGATAGCCGCCATGTATCGCGTCATGCTTTGGGTTGTGATCATGCTTTGTATCTGCTTCTTGTAATTTGTCGTCCTGTCCATGATCCAAACAGGAAATGATATCTTCTTTGCTACGGTACTGTTTGTGATCCAACAGACTAAACCCCCTCAGTTGACGCATATCTCCCTCCATATCCCATAGTCCTCTATACTTGCCGAATACAGAGCCAATATCGGCATTCAGAGAAGGACAATATTGTGCCAGTGCATAGCTCGTCTCTCCTCCGTCAAAGGCGCCATTATCTGTGAGTACCCTCATATCTCCACCTAATTTTGCGTTCCATTCACGTACATAGCACGCGAGATCTCCCCAGCTCTGCTCTGGTGTCTTGTTCTCTGCCACCGCTGCCTTCATCTGAGTGACAAACTCTTCTACCATCTTGGGATCTTTTAACCAGAACTCTATCAATGTCCGTGTTTCCATCTGTACCATTGGACCTGGATTGATGGGAAAGGTACGAGCATCGTGTAGGGTAATCGTTATAACAGGTGTCCACTTGTCCAATACCAATGCAGAGACGGTACGTGCACCAATTCTGGTGGCACCTTCATAAGCACTCTGAAAATCATGTTCCTCTGGTCTCAGTTCAAAAGACAGTTCAAATATGGCAGCTGCTATGGTCAGGACCTTGTACATGATCATCATCTGTCCCAATTTCTCAATGTCGATAGAAGCATAGCGAATTCGGAGCGTCTGATGTTCCTGTGTGGCATTTGGGTAGGGAGAATAGACTATACGGGATGCCTTGTTCACAGGAGAACTATGTGGACTATGATGAGGAGAACGTGATGACAAAGACATTTAGAGAAAACAAGAGACTAAACAGAAAATGCGAATAATGTGACCAGATATTTATTCCATTCTAAAATAAATTACTATACTCATTTTTAAAATTTACTGTAATTGACAGACAAACGGTGTCCTGTTATTATTATCATCACTTTTAGAATGAATAGTGTTGCCTATTCTTTTCTTTTTATATGTACTGTGATACTGAGTTGCTCGGATGGAGTAGACGTTACAAAAGCGCAAGATACAGTGATCTGTGTAAAACAGCTTGATTGCCCGGATGTGGGTTCAGTGTGTTCTAGTCAACTGTTCTTTTCGGCATGTAAACATGAAAATTATTTTACTCCTGACTGGCCCAACATTGCACGGGACATGAAACTAGCATACGTGAAACTACAAACTGCACTGAACGATAAAAAATTCAGCTATATCGAAGCATTTGTGGATAGATTGCCTATACATCACACTCACCCATGGTCTACTGCTGTTTTAGAATATAGATATGCTGATTTCGTAGCTAGATATAAGGATGTTTTGGGAAGGGTAGAGATAGACTATATCGGATTTGGTAAACATATGATGGAATCGCTCATGGCAGGTCTGGAACAACAACCGGTTATACCATCCACTGACAAACCAGTCAAATAAGACTATTTTTGTATTATGAATTCATATACATACAATACACGTGTTTTTGTAACCTGCTACGCTATTGTTATTCTTTCTAACATGACAGAGGAGGACGTGGATTTGATGGGCATGTTGAAGAAAGAGACAACATTGTATGGTATTATACATGTATTACACACTTTCCCAGATGGGTATGGTTTCAGTCGGAAGACGTATATGTTAACATATTCAATAATATGTAAGTTATACGAGGTCACTTGTGCAGATGTATTGAATCATGCACAACAATACATAGATGAGATAGATGGTTTACCGCAGCGTCTACGTGGACCGTTTAGACGAATAAGAACGTGTTGTGTGGAACGTTTGAAACCTCAATCGCCATCAAGTCCATGTTATGATGATCTTGACGAACATATCACATCTATAGACTATCTCAATGCCTGTTATGATACTGGTAGACTCTTAATTCTCCTATTATTGTATTACATGTTATCACGTATGTGGTGAATAGAAGGATCTATATAGATGTTTTACAATCTGGCTGTTTACTCCCCTTTTTCCGTATCTCACTATGAATATAATAGTAGTGCCTTGCGTCAGATACTTTCCTAGCATCCACTGTAGCGTTGGCTGAATCAAATTCATAAACTGTTCCGTTTGGTGTAGTTTTTTTAACTGCTACCGATGGTCTAGGATAAAGAGGATTCTCCATAGTATGGAAGTGTCTACCGTAGCTCTAAGCGGAACATGTACAACAAAAGCACGTTTTAGATAAAAATAAAATCCGAATTTCCAGGAAACGATAGAAAGAAAAAAATACCTTCAATTTAAAATTCTTATTTTTGTTAGTTGGGAATAGTTGTTCATTCTTTCTTTTTTCACATCATTATATTTCCTCATTGCGAATCTCTGAAAACAAACATGAGCAGCAAAGGCAAGAAGAACAAACGTGAGAGTGAGGATGAGAGAGAAAAAGAAAAAGTCGATAAAAAGAAACAAAAATCAATCAAGACCGAAGCTTCTGCTTCCAAGGACAAGAAGAAGCGCCCCGCAGAAGACAGTGACGACAGTGCCAAGCAAGATGTATCCAAGAAGCAAAAGTCTGACTCTAGTAAAGGCAACAAGCACGCCATCAAGGATGCCCCATCTCCTACTACTCTTGCCAAGCTCAACGTTCCTGCTGACTCGGCTGCTGCACGTCTCCAGTTTACTGTTGTCGATGAGTCCAACAAGGAGGCAGCCAGAAAGACCCTGACAGAAAAGTTCAACAAGGGTAACGCTGCACAGGATTACAACGAAGCTTACCACTGGAAGAAGCAACTTGCCGCCGAGTACATGAGCGGTTGGCAGATACAAGTACAAGAAGTGAAGGGCAACAGTAATATCTCTTACAACTATTCCGTGGTAGACCACAATGGTACGGAAGTGGACGTGTACCACTGCCCTCTCGTAGCGGATTTTTGTGTGATCGATGGGCTCGGTGTGCTTGGCGAGAAGACCGCTTCTGACACTGGACGTGAGTTCAAGATCAAGCTCAATCCAACTGTGATGTACAAGGGTGTCACGGACAAGGACCCTACCATTGCAGATGACATCAAACTCCACACGTTGTGGATGGCAGCTGCTCGCATCCGCATAGGTCAACTCTTGTGGGAGTGCGACTCTTATGAATCTGCACAAAAGGATGCCAAAGTGGACGAGATCTATTCCCTGATGACTTCCATGATGAGCGAAGAGAAGAAAGCAACCTTCTCAAAGGAAGATCCCAGAGTTACAGAAGCTGCCATGAAGAGTTGGTTAGTCGGTTTCGCTTGGTGGGATGACGATGTAGATGACACGATAGGCAAGGATAAGCAAAAGAAGCCTGGCAACAGCAACACCAAGGCATCCAAGGCTGACCTCAGACAGAGACCCAAGAAACAGGGTGTGTGTCTACGCTTCTACAAAAAGGTCTTTGCCATGGATCAAGAGGCAATAGATAAGCTACGCAAAGGCGAGGGAAGCAGTGGTAATGCACCTGCACCTGCGGGTAGCAAGGGAAGCAAGAACAAGACTGGAGGAAAAGTCAACAAGACAAGCGCTCGTGTGGAAGACATCGACACCAAGAAGGTGCAACAGAAGGAGACGGATGCGGACAGACTCGGTGGTATCACAGACAAGAACTCCATGGGTCTCGTTACTGACGAGAAAGTTGCACTCGCCATTATCATGAAGGCCAAACAAGAAGGATTCTCTTACCTTCGTTACCAGTGGAAGGATGCCACTGCCAAGTGGATAGAACCTGCCAAGGGTGAGAGTCCCGTCATGTTCAAGGCGATAGAGAGAGGAGATGTAGTTCAACTTCGCTCCAAGTTCCACATTTACCGTCTGAACAATGGAGCCAGAGGATGCAAGCTCAAGGCAGTGGGTTATGGTGTGCTCTTCAGACAGGGTATCTCTCCTGGTGCCGGTAACACTATGAAACCTATCGAAAGTGCTGCAGCGGCTGCCTATGTCAGACGCGAACACACGGACAAGGATGACACGAGAGGAATCGAGGAGGCTGCCAAAGAATTTAGAGATGAACAGTTGGACGAGCAAATCGCAGAACGTATGCAAATAGCGGCTACTATAGCCGCAGAGCAAAAACATGAACGCGACAAACAGCTCGCTGCTAAGAGAGAAGCAATTAGAAAGGAGATGGAAAGTGGTAAAGACTACTCAAATGCCACTTCGGACGGAGAGGGAGAGAATAGGGAAGAGAAGGGAGAAGAACATAGTCAACACAGTCAAGCTGAAGAAAGCAACGGGGAAGCATCGGGTCCTGAAGGCAAGGAAGAGGAAGAAGAAGTACCTGACACTCCTCCTACCCCTGGACAACCTGAACGTCGAGAAGAGAGTGGCGGAGAGGAAAACTAGACTACAACTTTCAACAATTGGTAAGTAAAGAAGGGAAACCACTAGGTGACAGGGGGTTTTGACGGTTCCTCCTGTTGCCTAGTTGTGTATTCTCATACTCTACCTCGATCCTCTTCCTCTTCCCCCCTGAGCTTACAACAAAAAAACAAAAACCGTTTATTATATTTTCATTCTATTCTACTCTTCATACTCCCCCTACCATACACCTAAACCTTCTATACAATATTTTAAACTGTACGTTTTTATGATTTTATAACACGTTTCATTATACCTTGCTATTTTTTCGGTTTCTTTTTTGGCAGGTAGGTGGTATGGTTTTGTTCAGTTGAACACACATAGATACACAATTGTACTGTATTTTTGTTTTTATATCTTTTTATAAAATTCTCATCACACTCGCGTACTATGAGCAGATATATACACTACCGTGAAGAGGATCGCGTACCTCTTGGTAATCTCTCCTATTCGACAGTTCGTCCTGAGGATGAAGCAGCACAGGATGTTAGAAAACGAAACTTTACAACTGCCGTGAAACAGGCCATGGGTACTGGTGTGCAAATGTCTGAAGAGGAAGTGAACTACAACGAATTCACAGGCGTCAAGTTGATTATGACACCCGGGATCACGTTTGACATGCATGGCTTGATAGAAAAGGTCAGAAAACTGTTTCCCGATACAAAGCAGACGCAAGAAGGCAACGTTACTTTGCTTCTGATACCCAAACTGGCCAAGAGAGACCAGAACCATGCAAATTTGTTATTCGTATTGACTGGATTTTTCTTCCTCTTTCTCTTTTGTTGGAAGCTACTCAACATTGCCAAGCCTGAACGCTATCCTTTCCCACCTTTTCCACTGTAAGAGAAATAAAAAATGTTTGTAAAACTACTGTTTTGCACTTACTCTGTCTGTTCTTTATGAATTACAAATACTGCGGTAACTGCCAGTAGTCCACCCTTGTCTTTTTTATATGCGAGTTGATTGTGATTGTGCAGATTGTACACACAAAAATATGTCTGGTTTAGGTCTCTGGGATGCACGTGGTGTGATGGCAGCCCCACAGGGTAATGGAAACATCAATAGTGCTGGCACACCACCACAACCTCCACCACAGGAGGGCATCACTCTTCTTGAGAGTACAGACGATCGCAATATATGTACTGCTCTGATGGATATGGTTACTATGAACATAGACCCACAATGGACTGGTCAATTCTCACTGGCTCCCAATGAAGGAACTGCAGCTTGGTTCACATTGACATTGTACATGGATCATCCTGTGTACTGGTTTGATTTGAGTAGACTAGTGTCTGCTGCCCCTCATAGAATCAGACAATTAAGAGTCAAATATGAGGATGTTGGTATCCTGAGCACTTCCGTACAGATTTGCATTGATCTGTTGAAAGAGAAACTGAGGAATCCGCTCACAATGACATCGGAACAACTCAGTGGCAACGAAAGTAGCTTCTGTCCACAGTTCACAGCAACCAAGTACAGAGTCATAGATCCATCTCTACTACCCAAGGATCAGATGATGGCACTGGAGGATCATAAGAGACTATACGACATAAGTACGAGTGTGTACAATATGAGAGAAATATTACCAGAAGTCAAGGCATATCTCTTGGCAGAACCAAACACGTTTAGATATCGGCTTTTTTTCGAAAATGTTGAATATGTGGATTATTCATTTTTAGAGTGGTTGAGTGCAACCTACTCTGCGCGCATATCAGACGTAGAGTTTATCAGTCAAGGTGTTGGAACAAGAACCCTTGTGATATATGTACCCTCTATCACGACACCAGGAGCACCTTATTTATCCACTAATCTATGTCAGCGTACAGTCATAGAATATGCAAGGAGTTTAAAGAAACAATACCACAAACAAGGATTGTTAAATACCGCAGAGACAACAGGTAGACGGATAGTACATGCCAAGACAAGCAAGGAACCACCTACAGTAGAACAGACAAAGAAGAGCGGTGTATTGAGTTGGTTGGCTTCCCATATGCCAGTGCAACGGTGGCTATCTATTAGATCCGATGTAGAGATGAAACATAAACGCAAAGCAAAAAAGATACATGGGGAAAAAGAAAGTGACAGTGACAGTGAAAGCGAGAGTGACTCTGAACCAGAGCAACAGAGAGACAATATGTCTATACAGCAATCGGCACCACAGCCTCCACTACAACAACGGTTTCATCACAAGAAAAACAGACACTATTGACATTTTTGTATTATGACTACTAAACAAATCAACTATTGTTATTGTTCCTGTGACTCTATCTTTAGTTCTTTTGCCATGTTGAGAACTAACTGATACAACTTCTTGCTTACTCGTCTGCCAAATACAGGATATACAAGATGTGATTCTCCGTCTTTGTCAATTGTCGACGCCACAGGAGCTACTGGGTGTGTGGATGGATTACATACCATACATGCAGCAACAGTAATTCCCACTGCCATAGATTTTCCATACTTACGTGGATATTTCTTTTCATCTCTGTCAGAACTTATAGCTTCCATGGCCGTGTGAAATGCTTGGTGGAAACGAATTTGTTCCTCTGTTGTCTTGTTGTGTATTGTATCAACTCTCTTCAACAACTCTTGTAATTCTTTCTTTCCTTCTTCGATAGTCATATTCACAGGCATAGTCGTGAAAGAAGGATGCAACAATACACCGAAACAAAAACTAACCGCTGTATAGAATAAAGAAATAAATTATAAAAATTCAATTTTATTCATCTAACAATTCATTTCATTATCAACTATGAATCTCCATGATTTCGATTCATTGTGGAAACAACTGGCGCGTCCCGAGACTCCACGTCGTTATGAGCATCCTTTTTCTCCGTTATGCCTAGTACCAAAGACACGCATACATAGAAGTGGACGCGAGGATGAAAACATGGACGAAGGAACACCGAGTACACTGAGAGCTGCTATTAAAATGGGAAATCCTACACTAGTCAGACAAGTTTTTAAACGAAATCCTTCGTGTACTCTTGTCTATCTTCTTCTTTCCACAGAGGATATAAAGAAACTATCTGATGGTTGTACACTGAGCAAGCAACGACTAAAGGAGCTGGCACAGGATTGTTAAACTGTATAATTGTAATACAAATTACATGTGCCAGTGTTGATGGGGCAATAGTTACAGCTGTATGGTTTTAGGAAACCAAATTCAAGTTCTCTAGTAACTATACACATGTTGGCGTTTTCGTCTATACTATCACTAGTCGTGTAGTCAAATAGATGTACAAACAACTGGAACCAGTCGTCTATAGCTCTTGCGGCGAACTCATATAATACCTTGTCTGTAATATTTGCAGCAATCCACTCACAAACAGAAATTATAGTTTCCCTATATATTGGAGGGGCGGGAGGGGTAAATATTGCTCCGCATATGATCCAACAAACTGGCAGGTATAACAAAAGCAACAAAATCTGTGCTTTCGAGATGCGGCCTGTCGACGGGATATGTTGACCTTGGATAACAGGGACTGCAGTGTTGACTCTAATAACAGGTAGGACAGGTGCTAATACAGTTGTTGGAGTATCCACAGGAGTATAGTCCATACGTTGATTTGTTCCATGGTATCTACTTTTTAAATCCATTTACGAATATGATTTTGGGCATACACCACTATGTATTAGGATAGCATTTAGACGTGTAACTAAGCAGGTATAGAGAAGTGATAGAAAGGTATACTAGTTCATGATTTAAGTAAACACAACATAAAGTAAAATATAAACACGTCTTTTTTCCAGCCGACGAAAAAATTAGGGTTTAGGGTAATGTGGTCCCGGGACCAGATTTTAAATAAAAATAATATCTGTCCTAATTAGGACAGATAAAATCATTTTGTGTTTTATTCTATCAATATAATTATCAATATCCAAATTGATTGATGTTACGAAGATACAAGGGGGACCTTATACAACGTAAGCCGTTATAGTGGGATGCGTACCAAAATTTTCGATACTTTTGGTATTTACGTGACTGATTTTAAAAATTCATAACGCATTACGTTATGTTTTGGTCACGTACAAAAAGATAATTATTAAAATAAATGTAATTTTTAACAAATAAAAACATACTATACAATGTTTTTCACTATTCTATCATAACAATACAATCCTTTCTAGTATTCTTTGACAACATGAATGATACGTACATTAGCTTGGATGTAGAGGTGGATGGACCCTGGGTATCACCAGGTGGATTCAACTCTATCCGTCAAATAGGTGGCGTCGCTTGTAGCTATGATGGCTTGGAGCTGGGGCGTTACATATGGAACCTTGCACCTTTACCGGGCAATGTAGAGGACCATGATACGGTAGAGAACTTTTTCAAAAGAGACAATCCAGAGGCATGGAGATCTATCACAGAACGTCCGGCAGATCCGGGCGATGCCACACGCGTACTACTTGTATGGATTACAGACATGAACAAACTGAACAATAAGGGTGGAGTACCGATCTTGGTACTTTGGGGCACGGCACAAGACTATCCTCGTCTTAACGCATACACACTACACTTTTGTAAGACTCTGTTGAACAGCTTTGATGCAATCGATCTCAAGTCTTTTGCTGCTGGCAAGTTGAACATGCCCTATTCTGCAATGGGAAAGAACGGAGAACTCTCTACCTATCGACCAACATTCGACACCTCTTATGGTGTACAACACACGGCACTGGCTGACGCCTGCAACCAAGCACAGTGGTTCTTCAACGTGTTACACGGACGCAAATTACGAGAGCTAGAGAAAAAGTAAATGTTTATTGTAACTGAATATTTTATACATTTGTTTTCTGTACAGGCTTTACAAATGTTCTCTTTTGTAAAGGTAGAGAGAAACTAGTATCCTCGTCCCAATCTCTAAATGTACCTCGCATAATTCGCACTGTATCTCTGAGTCTATGTACGTATTCAGGACGATGTTCTATTCCTCTTCCTGGTTTTCCGTCTTGCCATAGAAAGTCATAACGTAATGGCATACTTTCTATTGTCCATTTCGTCGTATTTCTTAGTTCAGAGATGTAACCAACGGTCTCGCTTATTCTATATGTCTTACGATCTTCTTCCGCAGTATCAGGAGGAAGTAGAACTAGATTGGCTACATTGAAGAGTCTATCTCCCATGTCAACAGTACATAGACATGGATGTTTCCACCCGGGTTCTCTAGGTAAAAACATAGTTGCACATGCAAACGTCCACCATCGTTCTGTGTGATTGTGCCTCTTTACGAATTCTGTCATGCTAAGAAATAGTTCTTCAACAGTCCCGTGCACTGTGTGTGTTTTGTTTGTAAAATATTCAATCCAGTTTAGTCTAAGTTCTTGCTGTGTCATTTCATCGCAACTCGCTGCATGCTGTTCGAATTCTTCCAGTGTAGTGTATAATGGCAGTTCAGAACCATCCTCATGGTCATGGTAGAAGAGTGTAGGATAGAAGAACCGAGGAGATAGAGACGTAACAAAACGTAGTTCAGGTTGGGTGGTTACTTGTTTTGTTATCATCTTGTCCTCAACAATGTCGGATAACTGGAGTTTAATTCTGTTTGAGTGATCTCTGTATTCCACCTTGACACTGAAAAATCCATTCCATATCGTACTGTCTGTTGTCTTGTAGTGAAAGTGTAAACCCAGTAGGATAACGGCAGAGATGAAACAAACTATCGATAACAAACGAAACAGCTTCTTTCTCCTGCTTGATTTGTCCACCACTAACTCTTGTTTGAGTTCTCGTGTGTACAGCATATCATTCAACATACGAAGAGGTGTAACTAGTATGACGAATAGCCAAGCACAGACACGGAAGATAAACGAGTGTTTGGAATGCAGTATTACATGTCTTTTGTCTTCTGGTTCTACATGTCCATGTACATAATCATGGGGGTTGTCTGTAGTAACACCACCAAAGAAAGTTGAATCCGGTGTCACATTACCCTCGTACTCAGATGTGTGTGTAATATCTCTTGCCGGACGCTGGAATATTCGACTTAATTTTTTTGTTCTGTCTGTGTTCTCTATGCCTTCTTCCATCTCTAGTGTACGTATTGTAAAGGAATGTACGTTGGTATGTGTTTAATTCTTCAAGCGTATCGGAAAAAATAATGTGAAAAATACACACACACACTGAAAAAAACGAAATAAGAAAATAATTATAATGTTTATTTTTTACGATTGTTGGCTTTAAACCACTAAACATATATCGACTCTATTCGTGCAGCACAGGGTTAATTGGCTTTTCGTTTTTTACTTTTTATTAATCTGAAAAATTGAAACAATATGGCAGCTCCACCCCCTGCCGCACCAGCCGCAGTGCCAGCACCTGCTCCTGTATTTGTCATTCAGGCTGCAAATCTAGAGGCGACAAACCTATACAACGAGTTGGCACATCGCGGTGAGCTCTCCCAATGGGAAGTAGAGTTGGTAAAGAGGAACATCAATCCAGATGTGTACACTTCCTTGATTTACTATTGGAAGTTTGGGGCCCGTGATGGTGCTACAAACAATCCAGTGACAGACGAACGTATCATACAGTTTAATGAGCGCTTTCTCAACGCACCAGACGCTGCAGCTCGGTTGGCACTATTACGCGGCACCCCAGACATGTACGATGAAGCCGTGGTAGTCAAGGCCATAGAAGTAGCACAACGAGAACGGGGAGACGCGTCACTACGTCCCACACAGAGAAACACCTGGCATGCCGAATACGCTGCCATGTTTGGTACAGAATTGGCTTCTCTACAATTACCTTCATGGGCAAAACAGATCAAGGATGTACGACCAAGAGACTTTGATCCTCTCTCTTCCCAGATAGCTATACCCACACCAGTTCAAGGAGCACCACCAGGGACACCACTATTTACAGAGTCTGCTAATCCTGCGTTCCGTGCTCACTACATCAAACTATACTCTCCGGCAGCAGTGTACATACCTGTGGTAGAGCAGCCGATACTAAACTCACACATCTACTTGGCTGCAGTGCAACAGGTGTTTGCCTCTACTATGCTTAGGGTCACTGCACCAGAGGCAATGATAGGAGACGGATCTGAAGATCAAGAGGGTTTGAGTCAGAGTTCTTTCGTGTCTGGCATCCGTAATTCACAGGCAGCGACGCCCCCCAATGACATACCGAAATACACAGAGCTGATGAATCGTCTGAATCAACTAAAGCTCAAACTGGCATCAGCTAGATTGGATCTAGCAAGGGCTGGAACCAATGCACTCCCCACTGTAAAAGTGCAACGTTATCTAGGAACGGATGTCGCCGATTTCACTGGAGGTGCACAGGTTGCTAATCTACGCTACTCGGAATTACCCAGTGAAGCGGGAGAGATAGAACTAGACCAAGCAGCAGATCTCCTGCTATCCAGCTGGGGCAACGGATTCGGCAACAACTTCAACTCGTGGCCTCAGACTGTACGCAACGATGTCAGAGACCTGTACATACAACGTGTAAAGTTCGCACTCTCCTCTTGGTTGGTAGAGAAACTAAACCACCTCAGCGGTGTACTGGACAAATTGAATCTAGTTGCTGCTTCTGCTGCTCCGATGGGTGGCGTACAGGCAAATATAGACGCATGGAATCGCGCCCAAAGAGATATGGACAGAATGCGAGAGTACATGAGCAAGAAATTGATGATAGATTGCGAGACTGCGTTAAACGCTGCCAGCGCTCACTTTTTCATGTACCTCGACATTAGCCGATTCCCACTGAGCGTACAAGCTAGAAACATGTTGAACAGAAAATACATCCAAGCCTACATGGACATTTACCTTGCCAATGCGGCAGGTATACCACCAGCAGACGTGCACAGATACAGAGAGGCACTCTATGGGAGGATAGTGGACGATATCAACACTAAAAACAGCTGGCTCATAAGCGTAAAGGATTGGGAGGATGAAGTGGCAGAAACTGCAGGATATTTTAACACACCTGCAATGTTAACTAACGCGCGCGATGTCGCAATGTCTCTTAGAAAGAGGGCAATGAAATACGAGAAAAAGGCAGGCGAAACTGGCGTGGTGTACGATTTTGACGAAACTCTCCATGAGATAGTAGCTGACAGTCTCGATATCTCGCTGACTCAGATTCTACATCCCACCACTGTCCCTCAGGAGATAAGAGACGAAGCTATCGCTGAATTGTTGATCTCTCTCTTGGCTTCCGTTGCTGTGGCAGATTCTGTAAAGAGAACTGGTGTAGCCAATGTTCTAATAGAACGTAGAAGTGCTTTGGTGGGTATTGATGCACTTTATGAGTTATTATCTGGACCGACAGACAGAGAGGGATATATTATGATTGCAATAGGCGACGGTGAGGAGGCGTCCATTGAAGCAATACAGGACAAAGCCGTACAGCTATACGGAGCTCCAGTCGGATTCACAATTACCTCGGCAGAATTCAGACAAGCATTCAACTTTGTATTGATAAACTTGGTGGCTCCCATCTCTCGGTTGAGTATATCACTGGTAAGATATGGAGATCCCAGTGACCGTATTGTCTCCATCAACGAAGAAGAGGCGATATTTCTGAGACATCATGGACGTCTAGCACGCGAGAGTGACTTTGTGGACAAGTCCAAGTTGACATCACCACAACTGGCAGAGAAGATCTTTCTGTACGAGATACAGGAGACGAGACACAAGATAACGGAGCAAAGAACACTCATGGCAAACATAGGCCCTCGTGCCGTCACCGATGCCCTCTCTGATGATAAACCTGTACAAAATCAACAGATTACGATAGATAGAAAAGTTGCAAAGCACAAGGACATTACCATTCGTCTGCTGGTGGGAGGTTTACACCCCTTGTTGGATTTTGTCGAACTTGCCCTCAAGGACGTCCAAACGAGCGAAACCATTTCCGAAGACGAACAGGATCTGGTACTTGCCGCTGCTGCAAACGACGGAGAGAGGCCAAAATGGGTAGAGCTAGAGGTCACCCTCCCGGCACCCATACGTACCAGCGATCTGGTTCTAACTACGACCGCCCTCACCGCAGGTGGACTACGTAGAGAGGCACAAAACATTCAGATCAGAATCTCTGTTACAACCAATTGCGTACGCTGTGGACACACGTATGTGATACCGGGCAAGACTTCGATGGTACACGTAGTACCCTCCAAACAAGAGTGTATTTGGAGTGCAAACCCACTTGCCATACAAAAACTACAACAACTGAGAGCTACCAAGGATACATACGAAGACGAATTCTCTCTACACGAGGCGATCTTGTTGTGGTTTGTCATAAGAGATAACTCTATACCTCAGTTGGCATACGATGTACTCGACAAGAGAAATACTGGTCCGCTTGGTGATGTGGATACTCCAGAAGCATTCGCCTACCTGTGCTACAATCATTATCCGTTACCTCTACTATTACGAGATTTGAAAAAAGACTTTGCCAGTCGTATAGTAAGTTTGATGAATCTCCTTCCTGCAGCCCCAGTCACTCCTATACAAGATGATATAGACGCCTGGAATAGTGCCAAAGTGATAAAGGATCTGTTGGCAAAACACTACGCACCTGTGAAACATCTATGTGATGAACTGGCCTTGCAGTACGCGTCACAACGCGAAGCACTCGCGCTATCAATGGGTGTAAAGATTACCAAACTGGATCACGTTGCTACATTGGCTAGATTATTAACACAAGTTAGAATTAATGTACCCGCGTTTGATTGGGATGAATCTGGTGTCGTCAAGAAGGCAACCAAGCGTGTTGCCAAAACCAAACAAGCCGAGGAAGAGATATTGAACACGTACATTGGATCGCACAGTTTTGAGAACGTGTTACCGGATTCAGTTACTATCTACGTAAGCAACAAGTTCGCGGAACGTGTGATAGAACATCTGCAAGTTGTACTTGGACAACCAGATCTAACGTTTACGGATGTGTTCAAGGAGACCTTTGTCTCACAAGAGAAGATCCTCGTCACAAAGAACTTTGCTCTGACCATGGGGAGCAACTGTATGGAATACGGAAAAGATCTAGAGAGTATCTCTAATGCAATCAAACGTGAAGCTGTGGAACTGGCACGGATCACTGACGACAATCCCATTCCAATAGATGAGTTTGAACATGAGACTGTTGAAATTCTACGTGGAATGGATACGTTGGCTCACGAGTATAATGAAAAACTCTATGGCGTTCAACGTACTTTTCTTCTAGCACCATAGAGAAACCATACGAAAAACATAACAAGAAAAATTATTACTTGAAACCGTTTTTTTTGTTTTTTTCTGTATCTGTATTAAAAAAGAGGGTAGAAAATAAAGTTTACATGTTTGCTACCATATCAATGTGTGTAGATTCTCACATAACAGATTGCTGGTACGGTCGCTCACCTTTTTTCCTGATACAAAAGAAAAAAAATGGACGAAGAAATATCCATGACAGCAGAAGGTGGCAGTGAGTATGACGATTATGGTAAACATAAATCTGGGAAAAAAGACAAGAAATCGCACCATAGTTCTTCCTCGTCCTCTTCATCATCCTCTCGTAAGAGAAGATATGACGAAGATGAAGCGGGTGTCAACACAAGAAGCGATAGAAAGAAAGAAGCACCAGTTCATCACACATCCGATGATGCGTGGACAAAATTACAAGCACAGGCTGCTGCTGCTAGGGCTAATGCCGAAGCAGCCGGTAGTGCAGCATCACTACCTAGCACCTTGTTCTCTTCCGGTGCTTCTCTCAAGGCAGAAACACCTGCTGTAAATCAAATCGTAGTGCCTCCGTCCAGACAAGGTTCCAAGCAGGATAGAGACGTAGACAGGCTAAAGAAACAAGAGAGAGACCGACAGAGATTGATGGCACTCCATGCAGGTAATATACCCGCCACAGACGAGGGATTCAAATCACACAAACCATCCAAACTCGACACCAACATCATACCGTTGATTGACCCAGAAGAAAATGACAAAGATATAGCTGCCAAGACCATAGGTATGGATGTGGAGGAAGATGCACAGTTTGAAGAGATTGAACTTGATCCCAAACCCTTCTGGGATGACAATGATGACGATGAATCATCACACACCACACGTGTCAAAACAGAGAAGAAACATACACCACGCAAGCAAATTGAAGAAGACAATGACGATGTTACCATGAGTGATGCACCTATGATACCTGTATCAGCACCGACCCCAGCTCCTGTGACACGAACAAATACGGTTCGGTTTGCTCCTACAGCAGCGGCTGTGCCCAGGGTACAACAACATCGAGATCCACCTCAACCTGTCGGTAGTCTACACGAGAGGGCTGAAGCTTTACCTGCTCCACTGTTACCAAAACAGAGAGGTGGAAAAGGTAGAGAATTACCAAATAGTGTACCAGCATGGAGACCCGGTCGGTACACTACGACAGCCAACATAGAAGACGAGCCCAGCATACCACCTGCGCGTCCATTTGCTACCAATGGTGATATATCTGCTCAATCGCTCTATCGCCACGGACATGCTGCATCCATGTATGACAACATTACATCATACCCACACCACAATGGTCACACTGTCACCAATACGAGAGATCATGACATGGAAGAAGAGCAGCCTGCTACGGTATTCCTTGTTACTGGTAGTAATATGACTGCATTAGTCAGGGCAGATTCTTTGGAGGAAGCGAGAAGTGAATATGACAGTGTGCTAAGGACAGCTTTGGTAGATGGAGAACCAGACGAAGCAAGTATCTCGGCGTTTGCAGTGTATCTTGACAAACCTCATGCTCGGGTGTCGTGTACAGACCACTCATGTAGCGATAGCACATCAGATGACAAGATGCCGGATGCAGCCAAAGTGAAAAAGGGTGGACAGTTACATCTCTACTACACTACGGACGTAGACACATTCTGTGCGACCGCTGTGGCAGTCAGCAAGGAAGACGCAAAACTGCTCATAGACATTGAACTGTACAAGATTGGGTTTACGGCAAATTACTACGTCAAGATGTTCAATACGTCCACAGAAACAAACCAAACCATGATCGTAATGTGTTCTCACTTTGACTGATAACACCACATTGTATTCCAAAGAAGAGAATACAAAATTTGTATTATGTGTGTTTTAGTCGTAATAGAAAATAGAACAGAGTTGCTTCAGTAGTTGAAAAAGAAGATAACACGCATTACCTTTTACTTGTTTCCTAGCTATCTGATTGGTATTAGGAATAGATGATGAAAAATATACGAAAAAGAAAATATTCTCTCATCTATTCCTAATACCAATCAGAGACGGGACAGGTGGTGTTTTTTGTGTGTTGTGTGCTGTGTTTTGTATGCTTGGTCTCATTGCCATCGGCGTCGAGTAATAGCTAGCACATACCCCTGCGCAAGGATGTTTTTTGTTGTTTTCGTTATATCCCGTTTTGCTCGTAACCTGCATACACTCTCCGGGTTAAAGGGGACATGTATGACAGTGTTGCGACGCATATGTGTATTATAGCGAAAGCATTGTGCTGTGGCTAACTCCAATCTAGCCGTGCGTTGGATTAGGATGTTTTTCTTTCTCTCTTTTACACTCTCAGAGGTGTCGGTGCCGACGTGATTTACTGCGAGGAGGCAGCCTTCATGGATCTCTCTGTGTTCTACGAGATCGTAGTCCCACTACTGGAGATGGCGAAATCTGTACTCATCATGATTAGCACACCTGTGGACAGTTTCAATTTTTACTCTCAACTCTGCGATCTAAAAGATCCTGCGACAGGGCATCGCATACTGCAGGTGTTTGAGGTGGAGCTCGTGTGTGCCAAGTGCAAACTGAGCGAGCATCCTGAAGACTGTCATCACAACGACAAATACGTACCAGAATGGAAGAACGTAGGGCGGCGGAACATGGTGAAACAGATTATGCAAGATCATACAACTATCATGAAACGAGAATCCATGTACGTACACCTTTTCCGATTATGTTTTCACACTACATCATACACAATTGCACGAGCCATAGTATCAGTTAGTATAGAGAGACAGAGAAAAAAATGTTGACAAGAAAAAGAAAACAACAACAAGAATTTGAGCAGTTAGAGAAAGAACAAGCTAATGAGAGAGCACTTAAGAAGATCAGGTCTAGACCTTTAGACTTTGTTAGCTTCTGGAAGAGTACAGTAACAGATCCCATCACAGACGAAGAGTTAGGTACAATTCCGAATAGAGAACTAGTATATGACTACATAACAGTCAAGTCTATAATTGAAGTAGTTACAGATGAGATAAAAAGAGTCAAGTTCCCTTTGGACATTGACACACCATGCCTCCATGAGCTTTTTCGTGTTGACAAAAAGATCGGCGTCTTCTCGAAGAATGTGATAGATCTCATATCTCTTTGGAATTATCATAGGGGTGTGGTGACTGATTCGGGTGAGCCTCTTATGGGCAAACAAGTGATCAAGGACTGGGACGAATCTTCACCTTACGAGATAGACAACATGCGACTGCCAAACACCATCATTACAGTGGTAGATCCAAATACATCAAGCAAAGACGGCAGCAGTGAGATGACAGCTAAATCTCTGATCATTCATCAAGGAGCAGTTGTGGTACGTTTTTACTTTTATTGTTCTATCTTTACACGGAATTCACGGAGAGCGAGAGATTGGCTAGCTGCAATGGCCTGCTGAGGACCCCATTCATATATCCTCCTGTGGACATCATCTATACTGGGTACTGGAAGTCCCATACGTTTGAATAGTTCATAACGGCACGAACGCACGAATGCTGCCATCTTGGTGCTCTCTGGCGTGTTTACATTGCCAAATGTGCCACTTAATTTGTCCTCACACGCCTGGGGGAGATAATCCAACCAGAATGATTTCAGTTCCTGTCTGTTCCACACTGCAACCTTTTCCTCTTCCACAAAGTATTGATACATTGTGGGTACAGTGAGCATAAAGGAGAAGAATAGATAGTCCAACATCATCACATCTCTACGTTGCAACACATCTTCTACCACACTCTGCATGTCTGCCAGTATCGTGGTCACTCCTTCGTCTTCCATCAGCTTACTTGGTTCATCTGGATCTCGCAGCATGCTATTCTCCTTGAAGAAACGAAAGGCGTAGCCAAACATATCTTTGATCTGGGACAATCTAAACTCTGTGTCCTGTGAGAGAAAGAACCTAAAGAAGAAACACTGGCTTGTCCTCCATTTATCTATCTCTGTCATACGACCGCGTGTGGAGCTCGCCGAGATGTCTAAGCGAGGAGAATAGACTGCGACCGTGCCTTGTCGAGAGGGATCTACATATTTTTCTATTTGTATATTCTCATCCATTTTTACAGATCGTTGGAATGGATTCTCAAGCTTGTGGCAGTACGTATTATAAGCAACGCAAAAATTTAAATCTTTTTTTCATTGGTATTGTATATTGGTTAACTTTATCTTTATTTTCAGCGGCGGATGAATGTACTGAACTTTTGCGAGCTCACGTATTGGGGCTAAAGAGACATCCTGCCCTTTCCAAAGCTACCATCTACTTTGCTCCCGAGAGAAACACTGGACATGAGGGTGGTTTCCTGTACAATGCCATCAGGGACATATGGGGTGTAGTGCCTATGGTAGAGAAGCCAGAGATGGGAGTCGGCGTTTGGACCGGTTGGTCACAGAAGATGCAATACGGTTTCTCTCTCAAGCTACAGATGGTAGCAGGCAACGTCAAGTTCATGAAGGATTTTATCTGTGAGAATCCCTTCCAAGATCCTACCACACGCAGGGCAGTAGTTCGCAAGAAGATCATAGAACAGGCCACCCGTTATCGTATAGTGTACACAGAATCCGACAATCCTCACTCTGTCGGCAAAACTACGCTGAGTGGTAAGGTGGACATCACAGGCAAGGTGAACAAGAGCGCCAAGGACGATCTCTTCTTCTCCCTCAGCATGGCACTTGGACTACTGGAGAAGATGATTATGAACATGTTACCATGGTGGAAACCACCTCAAGATTTTAGATTGTAATACTCTTGTGTTATTGTAACGGAAAATATACATGTAAAAAACATACACAGTGAAAGAGAGGAAGAAAGAATGTGTCTAGGGTGAGATAAACTTGATTGCACAGGGATCGTCCTTTAGCGCAGCGTGCAGTGATACCTTCATTCCTTCCTTTACCAAAAAATTGTAGGCAAACTGGTACTGAGAACGTATTTTTCCATACAATGTTTTCAGATTGGCCCTGTCATTGTCGGACATGAATTCTTCCACTGTCACGAGAGGTTTGAAGCCAGGCTCTCCGAAACCATCGTAGGTCTTGGCAACGTCCATAAACTTGCGAGCGAGCCAGCGATGACCGTGTGCCAAAAAATAGAGCATCTCAAGGAACTGTTTCCATGTGGTAGACACAATGACTCTACGTGCTATGGGAGAGGCAGGAAGAGCGTTACCTCCATTGTCGGCCCATTTACCGGCATTGGGAAGCGAACCAAAGGTCCCTGTCTTGGTAGAGTAATGGAATGCCCATAGATAAGGATCTGTCTTGGAGGTGCCAGTGCCGCTTATGTTGCACTTGGTCTTGCCGTATTCCGTCCTCATGTCTGTTAACATGGTTGCGTCTAATCTGACTATCTTTAGCTCAACGAGAGCAGTAATAGGGGTGACTTGTACGCTGTGCGCAATATTGATCAGAGTACCAAACTCCTTCTTGGTGATTTGATCTGGACTACGTTGTTTCAGATCAACCACCTGTGCTATGCACTGACTCAGTGTCTCCTTGAGTGCTATCATCCTACCATAGCTGTGCCACAATGTGAATTGTCTTTTCATCTGTTGTATGATTTTCTCGCCAGGAGCTGTCGCTGTCTCAGCCAAGTTAACTATAGCCTTCACGATATTATCTTCTGTGTTCTTGTCGAGTGCCAGTAAACACACTGCCCTGGCAAAGTTCTCAAACATTTCCAATGGCTCCTGTGTCTCCAAGTAATTCCTTGTCCTAGCTAAAGTATCTTCCAGTATCTTTGTTTTCAATAGTTGTGGGACAACAGAATTGCTCAAGGCAAGACGTCGTTTGTGTGCTACATTGAGTTGTAGTAACATCTGTTCCTCTGAGATGGGTGTTGCAGGTCTAAATTGTGTATCTTTTTCATTCTTTTGCTTCTTCTGTTGACCTTGTTCATCCTTGTCTGTTACAGGCGGCGCTCTCTGCTTGACATTGTCCTTGTCAGATGTAGGTGTGGTAGCCATGGTAGGTTTGTTAGCAGATGTGTTTTCCTTGTTTGTATCTTTTGTAGAAGAAATAACTGTTTTCTTTTCTTCCTTTTTAATCTCCTTCTTTTCTTCCTTCTTGACCTCTTTCTTTTCTTCCTTTTTTTCTTCCTTCTTGACCTCTTTCTTTTCTTCCTTTTTAATCTCTTTCTTTTCTACAGTGATGGGAGGGGTAAAGGAAGAGGGTTTCTTTGTATCTTCCTTTTGTTTCGGTGCAGGGGGGGTAGAGGGGACAACTTTCTTCTCCTCCTTTGGTTTCTGTGGGACTGCTGCAACAGGCACAGCTTTCTTTTCCGCCTCCTTTTTCTTTTCCTGTTCTTTCTTCTTTTCCTTTTCCTTCTCTTGATCCTTTTTCTTTTCTTCTTCTTCCCTTTTCACCTTTTCCTTCTTTTTCTTTTCTTCTCTTTCTTTTTCCTCTGCTCTCTTTTCTTTTTCTTCCCTTTCTCTCCTTTCCTTTTTCATTCTTTCTTTCTTTTCCTTCTTTTCTTTTTTTCTTTCCTTCTTTTCTTTTTTCTCTTTCTTGTGTTTCTTCTCTTTCTTTTTCTTCTTCTTGTCTTCTCCATCGCTCGAAGAGGTTGAAGCTGTAGCTGATTCTGACTCTGAGCTACTGTCGCTTGAAAGAGCGTCTACATCCGGAAGCTTGGTGTCTGCATCACGATCGAGTCGTTTGGTAAGATATCCCAACACGTTTACGCTGTCCTTTTTCTTTTTCTTCTTGCTTCCGGTGTCTGCCTCGCTTGCACTCTCTTCTTCCTTTTCGTATCTATGTCCACAGGAAGAGCATCTATACCATGCCTCCCATGTTTGTTCTCGTTCGTGTTCACGATAAACGCCGCCTTTCTCCTTACAGAGTTTACACTTTTCATCCTTTAGGTGTGTCTGTACAAGACCCGAAGTTTCTGGATCTGAATCGGCGTCTTCCTTTTCTGATGCGTTCGTGGCTGCGCTCTCATTGCCAGTTTCTTCTTTTTCACTGTGACTTTCGGCTTTCTCTGACATCTCTGTGTCACTGTTTGCCTTTGATTTGCTCTCATCGTCAGAAGAATCAATCTTTCTTTTTCTATTGGAACCAGAGTCGGAATCAGAAGAAGCAGACGGTTTGTCTTTTTCGTCTTCCCCGCTTTCTATGTCGGCCATCTCTACGTCTGCCTTGGGCATTCTCACTGGACTGCTAGGAGGAGAGAGTGGACTAGTGTATGCTTCGGTGTAACGACCCGTAGTAGAAGATACGTGACCGTTGCTTTTGATAACTTCAATCTCTTTTGGTGTAACGACTGGACGCGGGGTAGACTTGGATCGAGGTGCCCCAGCAGCAGAAAACGCAACGCTTTGTACACCGTCGAAAGTATCTTGAACAACTGCCTGATCTGGTGTGAGTGTAGCAATAATTCCTTGTCTCATTTTGTTTAGAGACGTTTTGTCAATTGTCACCTTGGCATCCATTATTTTAGGTAAAAACCAGGATGGTATCAAGATAAGGAGATTATGAGCAGAGAAATACCGGAAGCAAAAATGTAATCGATACCAAAAGCAGGTAAAAATACAAAACCTGTGAATTTTTACCGGCCGGGTACGCAAACGAAATATTTTACTTTTTGGTTATATTTTTCTAATTTTTATTTTATATTCATTGTTTCATTTCTCTCTTTGCCAACACCCCTTGTACCCAAGTATTTGCTATGAAATGGAAACTCCCATTAGTATCATACCTTTACAGACACCTATCACTGTGAAAGAAACAGACAAACAGAGAATTTCGCGAGAGACAAAAGAACTGAAACGTCAACTGAGATTGGACAAGACATTAAAGCTTGTTATCAGAGAGGAAGAAATAGAAGAACGAAAGAAGAAAAAGAAACGACTCCAGAAACGGTTGAAAAACTATTACAGGTTAGAGGCTGACGCACATAGAGCTCAACAGCATGCATCGACGGTGGGCAGCAACGTAAAATTTATGATAGACAACTATGTATGTCTGCAGGATAGTTTCAATGGGCCATGTGACTGCGGTGATTGTGAATTTGAAACCGAATCAGACTTGGAACAAGAAGATTATGAAGACGAAGAGACGTTGAATATTATGAAAGACAACTTTAGAAAGATAAAATGGATAAAGACACTTCAACGACTTCCTATTATGAAACCTCTTCTCCGTCCACTCCCGTGTGATAGTAACACGGTGGATAAACCTGTCTCACAAAACATCATGCGTGATGTGTGGGATGCTACACCACTTGGTGATAACAGTGCTGAATTCTTCAACACTAGATTGATACCTAGTCTAGAGAAACTGAAAGAAGCACATACTGCCTGGCGTAGAGAAGTCAACAATACTAAACATGAGTTAGCGACGGTGCTTCCTTTGTTGGTTCAAGAAGCTAACGCCTATCACACGAACGCACGCAACGAAAAGTACGAGAAAAAGAGGGGTGTTATGCCTGCAATAGAGAAGCAAACACCGAAAATAGTCGGTGTACACCAGGATAAAATGGAATACACATGTGGTGGAGAAACAAACACCAAAAACAGCGAACATCTACTGGGATAAAAATGGAATAACATTTATTGTTGAAATAAAACCATGTAATCCCGTCACAGATATTCTGGTCATTGTGCAAAACTAAAATCGTTGACAAGCGCAGAGATGGGTGACAATGAAAATAATTTACCACAGTTGCGGCGTGTTCTCATGTCTTATGATACATCTACCTTGGCAGTAGAACTTTTAGTCCCAGTGATTACTGTCTTGATTACATTTTACATGTTGACGGTGGCTACTGAACATCCTCTTCTCTTTGTTAGTATACTACTGATAGGTGTCACTATCGCAGTTCTTTGTATCTACGACAGTAAATCTACATGGAGTCTACTCGTTTATGTATGTACATGGTACTTTTGGATATTTTACAGTTATGGCTACTTTAGCAGTGGTATCTTTTGGCAACCCTCTCTGTCAGAAGAAGCACAACTATCTGCTTCGCCGGTTCAGTTGGCAGAAGGCAATGTAGCACCTCATTCTCACGACATCTTCTCCAGTCTGATAACCTCTGATCCATCCAAGATACCCACTGGTTACACTGCATTAAACATGGGCGTCTCTATCTTTTTCCTATTGGTCATGTTGTTTACTTTCAACGATAGATGGATTAGTAGACCTAAGCTCCTCAGTTGTGTGGCAGCCGTACTCTTTGTAGATGTAATACCATTTGCAGATAACAACATGTTTAATCGGAACCTCTTTACTGTATTGCGGTGTGTGATGTATGTGAGTATTCATGTGGTAAACAATATACGATACCGCTCCTACAAGCACAAGGGTACAGAGGCCATGTTGCGTGGATTCTTACAGATACAGTACATATTGTTTGGTTACTTCTATGTAATATTGGCTGGTTTTGTGATTCAACTAATGTTGGTTATACTGAGCATAAAATGGGCACCTACACATAGACACGAACCCTCACAAGAACCACACCATTCTCCTTTTGAACAACACTCCCCTGTCCACACAGGCAGTCAACTGGTCAGTAGGCACAATGGTAGATCAGATCAACCTCCACCGCAATATAATACAAGTCCCTTCGAACCTCCCCCCAATGAATCTCCTGGACAATGGGATAATTTTGTAAACGGTGAAAAACAACATATGCAATCAATGGAAGAATATGCTCATTTTGATCCGCACGGGTAATACGAAATTCAATGTATTGTTATAACTAATAACGTTTTCTGATTTTTGTTAGAGTAGTGCAAGACAATACACAATGACAACACAGTCTATGACTGCAGTACATCACAATGGTGCTCCATCCTATTCCATGTCTACTATGTTGGGTGCAAATTCAAATGCAAAATCACATTGATTTTATTATTGCACCCTGTATAGTTTTTGTCATTTGAGGTTATCTCTGATATTTGAGAGTGTATTCTTTTTGTTTTCTACGGTTACTGTACAGCCATATAAAAAATGCCAAACGGAAAAGAAAAAACAAAGAAAGTGACAGGAGACGATGATGCCAAACGAATAAAACGTGAAAAGGACAAGACACGGAAGAGACAGAAAAAAGTAGAGGCACTAGACAAGAAACTACGTGCATGGTTGGACCATCCGAGACATAAACGTACCTTTCGTAGGAATAAGGCTTTCGGTGTACGCTTGCCCAGTGGGACGGAAGTCATGTGGCAGGGGATACATGCGAGACTGAAGCAATGTCTGTGGCCACATGACGAAGAAGATCCCTGGCTTAAGGATAGAAACGAGCGTATAAGACGTTCCTCTGCACCTGTAGCTGTAAATTATAAAAGTAGACAACCGAGTACATGTAAAACATCTGGAAAGAAACATGGCGAGATATGTCACGAACAAGTAGAAGAGTGGTGCAAGTGTGTTGTGACACACCATGGCAAACTAGCTGAAGGCACCAAGATGTTCCTTGAGCATAGACAGAAAGAAGGATATGATCTTTGTGTGGAACGAGTCATACGCTTATGCTTGAAAGAGAATTGGATACCAGTGGATGCAGAACGTATTATATGGGACGAGGATATGAAATTAAACACTGCCATAGATCTCGTTGTGGTGGACTACATCCTTCTAAGGCTGATAGTAATAGAATTAAAATTTGCTTACGAGGGCGAAGTATGGGATGCACACCCCACAGATGCCAGACTTCCGTCTCCTTTTGGCAAATTGCGAAAATGTCCTGCTGTCAAGGCACAACTTCAACTCACTGCATCTTACGCCATTGTGAAACGCAAGTACAAGATTACATTCGATGCTGGATACGTAGTTAGACCGATGCCCAGGGCACGTGAGACTGGTAAATATGGTCTGATGAACTATTTCAAGACTCCCATGGGAGGTGGCAAGAAAAAGACAAACGGAGAAAACACGGGTAAACAAAACCTAGAGAACCTATACAATCTATTGTGTGGAACAAGATAATTGTATTATAATTGTTTTTTACAATCACTATGATGTAGCTTGTTCCGTACTGTTGTTTGATGTTGATTGTTGTTGGTCTGTTAGTACACTAACACTTCGTTGTGGTGGTGGTATAGTGGGTCTCGTTGCAATGTGTCTAACAGGTTGTTGTTGTGTTGTATTTCTCTGAGCTTGTGGCACTGTCCGTACCGTCTGTTGAATAACTTGTGTCTGTTGCTGCTGTGGCGGTGCTGTAACTATTCTCTGTACAATTTGTGGTGTAGCGGATGGTACGGGAGCTGGAGTAATAGTGTTTTGGGCGGGTTGTTGTTGTGTGGTCAATGTACGACGTATGATAGTCGGGGGTGTAGCTTGTTGTGTAAAGGTAGGAGTAACGGCAACTTCAGGGACATTTTGTTGCCTATAAACGGGCTGTGGCTGATAATTATTGTATTCTTCGTTTTGTACAACAGGGGGAGGAGTGTAGGGTATAGGTTGTTGTTCTTCTTGTCTGTAACGTTGCTGTGTATTGTATTGGGGTTGTTGTGGCTGTTGTTGTTGGTATCTTCCTTCTTCGATTGCACGTGCATTGTAATTATTCCTTTCTGGTGGATAAGGACCGTATTGTCTTTGCTGTTGTGTATTATATCCTTCCTCCTCTACTGATATGCCACCAGAAGCTACAGAAAAGAAACCTGCGATTGGACTAGTCTGTTGTGATGTCTGTCTCTTTTGTTGTTGAGGCACATTATCGTACTCTCCCGAAAAGTAAGAGGATGTTGGCGTCTGTGATCTCAGGGATCTTTCTGTAACAGGGTCTAGATGCCTGTCCAACCACAGCTCGCTCTTTCTTTTCAATGCAAAATTGTAACCCAAACAGTAAAAGAGGACTGCCGCCACCGGAATGAAGACGAAAGGCAGGTAACACCATACACTCATCAAAAAAGAAAAATCGAAAAATTTTAATATTGAATAAAAATAAAAATTATATTGGTGTATACCTGGAATATATGTTTTATCAGGATCATTTCTATGTTTTGATTATTCTAAGGCCTTTTTATACATTTTTGTTTTCCCTTTATTATGGAGACATTAAAGTGTGCTGCCGCCAAGCGTGGAAACACCGATACTCCCTGTGTATTATTCGAGGGAAATAAGCTACTAAAGTGTCAAGCATCACATATAGACTGGACAGAACCAAGCTGCAACGATGACATTTGTCAAGCACATAGTGTAAAATGTGAATATGGTATAAATGAATGCGGTAAACTAGCATGTCGTTTTGATAACGCTGACTGCTCTATCATTTGTATCAAATGCAACCATCCTGTGTGTATCGATCACCAGAGCACATGGTCTAACAATCTCTGTATCCCATGCAAGGCCGCTCAATTCACACCACAGTTAACAAGCAATTTTACTTCTTGGTAGCGAGTATTTTTTTCTTTTTACAATTTGTACTAGGAGATAAAAGTTTAAATAACATGCTACCAAAAACAAAAGGATTGTCATTTTTTCATTTGTTTATTCAGTGAAAAATGGAAGAAGAAGATGATAATATGATGGTGGACGTCAAGGAGACGATTTCAAATGCAGAGGAATCGAACCCTATACCTAAACAACGTAAGAACGCAAAGAAGACATCGGTCAAAAAGAAAAAGGATGTAGACGATCACACAAAGGATCTACTGGGTGTAAAGACCAAGACATTCGACATGCTCTCTGTATTGGACCAGAAAAAGAAGGGTCTTGGTAGACTAAAGGCCAAGTTACGCGGTGGGTCAGATTCAATACAGAGATCCTTTGGAGACATTTTGAACATAGAGACAAAGAGACTTGAAGAGTACCTTGAGAAAAGGTCGGACCGTATGCTAAACCAGCAAGACATAAAACGTATAAGAAAGACGTTAGATCTATGCAAAGCCACGGCGACCTTGACAGAAGTAACAGAGAAGCATCTAAACAACACACGGTCCACTGTGGAGAAACTACAACAAACCATCAAGAGTGTAGAGGACGGTCTCTGTAAGCAAGTGCTCGCCGTGGCAGCCACCAATCTGGAGATGCAAAGAAACATGGCTCGCAGTGGCATCACCAAGGCAAGGGCTTTCGATTACACATCAACGCCAGGAGGATGTGCTCTCGATGACGACCCGTTTAGCTGACGTGTGTCGTTTGTATATTTTCGAGTACCCTATAAAAATCATGTGTTTTTTTTCGTTTGTTACAAAAAAAGTATAGACGAAAAAAAGTGAATCCTAAAAGCAGGACACAAACCAAAAGTGAAGAGTAACAAAACATTCGAACTAAACTCTTTACAATTCTTTGTTTCATCTACACTCTTTTGTTGCTCGTCACGTGTTTTTATACCGTGTTTTTCTCGGATTATTCTTTTTGGTGGTGATCAAAAAAAGGTAGGTGAAAAAAAGTATAGAATCTTCAAAAAAGTCATCGAATCCTAAATATCACCTTGTTTTTGTCATCCTCTGTATTCTGTGTATTGATGTGGGAATTTGTTTTGTTGGTCATCATTGTTTTTTCTTATATCTTTGGTGTACTTTTTCTAGGAGGAAGAAGCACGCGAGATACCACAACAATACCACGTGAAGAACACCAACAGTAGTAAACCATGGCTACTGCACTTGCGAACCAGACGCAAAACTACAGTGGAGCCGTGGGTGCACCTGGGGTGTTGGTGCCCAATCTTGATCCCCGCCTTAATTTACCATGGAGCCCCGGTCCAAACGCAAACATGATGCAGGTGTACGGTACACCTGTCAACATGGGACTGGACAGCAATTACATGCAGGCTGCCAACTCCATCACCATGTCTGATCTCAAATCTTCCGACGTGGCCCGCAGCGGTTTCTTCGTGATGACTGGTTTCCTGTCCGCTGAGCAGCGTGGCAGATGGATCTTCCGAGCCGCCAAACCTAGACGACGCACCAACATGCACCACATCATTCAAATTCTAGAAGCCCGTGCTTCCCAGATGGTCAAGGCACCAGAAGGCACCGCACCCCCTCTGGTGCAGATTGCAGAGACCTCCAGAGTCTCCAGCATGGAGAGATTCCACCAAGGTGCCAAGGAGTTCTGGGATGTCCTCATGACACCAGCAGGTCTAGCACAATGGAAGTTCAAGTTGGCCATCATGGTCCGCTCTGCATGGATCACCGCACACACGGTCGTCCTCACAGCCTTCCTTGCTCTCCCAGATTATTATCAAAAATACTTTAAAGCACACGGAACTCCCTACAGCACAGTAGCCGACTCCCTCCTCGTCCCCACCACCGTCTTTGCTGCTCTCAACATGAACTCTCAAGGTATCTACACCATCACACAGTGGGTGCTGAGCCTCATGAACAAGAAGCCAAACATGGCCGTCGTTGCCGCCAACACCGTAGCCTACATCACAAAGAACAAGAGCTTCGAGACCGACGCCAGTCGCCGTGGACTAGATGCCGCCACAAACAACCTCATCCAAGGCGATGGAGTGCGCACCCTCCTCTCTGCCTCTGGCATCGAGCTCTACGAAGACAATCCCACCAACATTGACAACACCTATCCCTTCAGAAACGATCTGCTCCGCATGCACTTTGCCTTTGGCCGCTGCTTCGTCCTCGACAACTCTGCCAAGATCTACAAACACGATAATACTCTCGATGTAAAGGCAATGTACAGCCCCGGTACAGCGTCCATGGATATGGACGGCTACAAGAGATGGAAACCCGAGGATCTCATCAAATACTGCCACGTCTGGGACAGTACACTGGAACGTTACAGCAACGCCATGAAAGAGTACCTCGCAGAGATTGAGAGCATCACAAACAACGGAGGTCACCCCGGAGAGTTACCCAGCCCTTACTTTTACAGAGTGGGAGGCAACCCTGCAGCGGCCTTGGCAAGCGATGGAGCCTATAGGAAACATGCCGGTTTCGCCCTCGCGGATCTCTTTGGAGACCAAGAACTTGCAGTGCGCAGCGTAGAAAATGATATCGCACATGGAGAGAGTGCACGTGACTACCTAAAGAAAAAGCTCAAGGGAGATGCAGACAAGATTCTCGGAGATTATGATCACCTCTTTGAGGAACTCAAGATGCTCTACAGCCCTCCATCGCTCAATCCCAGTGTCATTGGTATGGTCAACGGAACTGTAGTTGCCAATGTAGAGCAAGGAAAAGTGATGGTGAGAGCTGATCCACTCACGGGAGCACCCGAGATCTTGCCTCGACCTAATGCGGCCGGAAATCTCACGGCAGACATAAACGGAGTCACTCATGTTCTTCTTTCGTTTGACATGGACGAAGCTTCTTCGTTCACTCTATCGAACGCCAATCTGGTATTGGGAGGTATCACCGGCGGAGGAGTTGACGCTAGCAACTCGGGTAGATCGTTCACGTTAGGCGACAGACTGGTAGATTCTTCTACACCAGGTGCTTACCTTTGGGTGAAAGAAGCCGAGGTACAAGCCGTGCTAGATCTTATAAGACCTGCAAAAGTTTCTGTATCGATAGCAGGATTATTCAACGCTGTACCACCAGGCCAAATACCCTTCTTCGAGACTACCGCAGCCAAAGTTGCCTTGGCTCTCAGGGCAGAGAACATCGATCCCTCGGTAGCAAACACTCTATCTGCAGCTGCTACAGAAAACATCTCTGCCAAATATTACTTGCGTGGTTTCAGAGCAAGATCTGGTAAACGAGTACCAGCTCCTGCCTTGCCGTACGGATGGTCCACAATAGCTCATGCCAATCGCCTAGTCGATCTCAAGCGCATCGGTATAGTCTATGGAGATCCCACCACAGACACTGCTATAAAGCGCATGTACAAGCGTCTAGAGCGTGGAAGAGATGCCTTTGACAAGGTACACAAGGAACTCACTGGACTCTACAAGTACCTAGAGCTCAATGCAACATACTGCCCAAGTTACATCTCAACTGGTATGATTGACATTGATGCCAAGTACGCCTTTGCCTTCACCAGAGATGACAACAAACTTCCTCTCTACTCCATCGCACCCTCTTACTTGAACGATGTTGCGGTTGAAGCTCTCGGAGTTGTCACGTTGGACGTTGCAAACTCTCGTAATACCGACCAAGCGGCCCAGCCGTTTGCACACACGCAGACTCTGGGTCCGCAAGCCGTAGAGGACTTCCTCGTCGCATCCGGTTACAACCAGATAGAGGCAGCCAATCTCGCCAATGACGTTCAGTTTAGAGAGTTTATACAGAGTCTCACCTCTTCAGAGTTTATGGAGCCAACTGTAGCTGATACACTCCGTGATCCCGCCACCTACCAGAGCTACTTTGACTTCTTCAAGAACAGTGAACTCGGTGCCAGTCTCAACACTGCCCTCGTCAACAGACCCAACAACAATGTAGTAAAAGGAAACAAGGAATTCTCTCAGTTCTTCGAATTCGTCATCAGACCAGAGCTACGCAAGGGCAAGACTGAAGACATCGCACGCGCACGTGCCATGTTTGCCAATGTGTACTCTCTCCTCGCTTCTTCTTATACGTCGAGAAAAGTCTTGCGTAAACTGGACGAGACCTATCTCCAAAAGATAGTCAACTTGAGAGCCAGCCGCAAACACACCTACGACGCAGACTCCACCGGAAGCATGCTCCGTGTAGGTGCAGCAGGTGCACTCGCTCCCACTTCTGCTATAGGACAAAGAGATCTCTGGGTCAACAGTAGACTCTCCCTCGATCCTATCCTCTTCCAGCGTCTCGAACAAATCGTCACCAGCAAATCCGCCAATGCCACAGATGCCGTAGCTTACTCTAGTATTCCCGTGCGCCCCGCCAATCCTGCCAATCCTAATGGTCCCATCTTCACCTACTTGTTGAATGCAGGAGGCATGAATCCAGGTGCAGCCGGAGGTTCTTCTCTTGTCAATTCTATCAACGCTACTGCTTCCACTGCCATAGGTTCCTTCAAGGGTGCCCGTGCCTTCTCTACTCCCACTTCTCGCTCTTCCTTCCAACGCTTCGTCTTCTCTTCCTCTCGCAACTTTGCTCCTCTTCTCCCCCACACTTCCTCTGCCGCCAAGTACAGACGCGTAGACGATGCCACTGCCGCTCTCCAAAAGCAAGTTGCCATGGTCAATCCAACCCCCTTTGGCAATGCCGCCAAGCACGTACCTCGCTCTCGCCTCCCCATCACCGAAGATCCCAGTTACGCCTTTGTCCAATACGAAGACGAACGCGGTCGCCCTCTCCCTGAGCTCTCCATCTTTGCCAAGAAGAACAACCTCATCTACCGTATCGAAAAGATCTTTGACAGCAACATTGACGACATTGTCAAGCAGTGTGCCCTCCTCATGAACTTTTGTCGCTGCTGCGGTGCTGCAGATCTACGCTTCCTAGAATGCGATGTCTTGCCTGTGAACAGCACATTCATCATCATGCAACCCTGCATCGACGTGATCACCACACCCGTGATGTACATTGCTGCCAGTGAACAAGTTGCAGAATTCGGATACAACTGGGATCACAATGCTGTGTCCTACGACAATGAGCACAAAAAAGTGATGGCCCACATCACCATTTGGATGGCTTGCGACGTCATCGATGCCACCGCCTTCTTCATCGCCAAGCACGCCAAGGTAGAACAATACGTGAGAGGTATGGACAACAGCATCCTCAAGAACGTGACTGCCTACGACTCGCAACGTGCCTTCAAGAACGATCCTGCCAAGGGTCTCGGTTCTTGTCTCATCCTGAGCGCTGGTGGAAACTACACTCGCGAGACACAACTCAGCGAAGCCAACCCTCTCCCCATGAACGGAAAGCACTTGCAAAAGATGCTACCCTTCACCTACCAGAACCCTGGTGCAATCTTTGGAGAAAGCAGTGCACCTATACCCGGTCACGGTTTCATGCGTTGGTTGTTCGACTTGGACATTGTATTCGGCAACCAACACGTGGATGAAACCAGCTACATGACCTCTCGTCGCCACACCTACGTGAGCGGAGAGCTCTTCCATGGCAAGATGTTGTACTACAACGAGAGCGGACAGGTAGTGTACACTGTGAATGGCACCGGCTACCTGAAGGATCTCGATCCTCCCTTCCGTCCCATCCTCACCGGCCAGATTCAAGGCAATGTCTGGAAAGACTAAGTTACAACCACTTCTTCCTCTCTTCTCCTCACCTATCATTGCAAAAGCAACAAGAACAGTGTATTGTAAAACAACACAATAGTGAATACAAAATTCTCCCAACACAATAAAAAACTTTTTTATATTAATGTCCTTTTTGCTTGTGTTGACCGTGTCCGCCGCCATAGTAGGGATCGATGGAATGGTGGAGACCCATAGACAAGTTACCCTGTGCCACAGGTAGAGAATAGCCATGGAAACCGCTGGTACGAGATCTTATGCAACCAAAATACACTATAAAAGCCAGAATTCCCAATAGTGACATCATTCCAAAGTATATCCTCCCTATGTTTGCGGCCAACACACTTGCTAGATCCACACAGTTAAGGTAATCGCACAATACTAACATGTAGAGTAAATCAAGAGCCGCGAGTCCAGAAGGATCGGTGGCAATTATCTTGTGATGTCTACTACAGTACGAGTCTAGTCCAAGTGAATCGGGATCTTTGCCCTTGCACACCTCGTCCCATCGCCGTTTGGCTTGTGTCCACTCGGTGATTCTCTCGTCATGATACATGCCGTATTTGACCTTGATTGCCCATATTCCCAACAGAACTAATAATACACCAAACACATAACTGACGTTTAGCACTAGATTTTTCAATCCTGCCATTTTTAACGACGCCAGAGAGAAAGGAAAAGAGATAGAGGAAAAAAAGAAGGACTTGTAAAAAACAATCGTACCTCATTCTACATACATACGGATCTCTTGTAAAAAATACAAGTGTGATAGATACATGTATTTTTATGTGTGTTGTTTTGTGAAATGAGTTTGCGTTCTTCAACAGCAGCAAAAAGTGGTACTACCCCCACAGGTAGACAAAAACGCAGCTATAGAAAGAGAGCAGACAAGGAACGTACGACCCTTGCCGAGTTCGAATCGACCAAGTATGTAGAGGTTGCACAAGACCTACACTTGCGAGATGATCCACATGAAGCTATACTGATTGAATATCTACGGCAACAATTAGGCACAAACGCAGACGCTGTAACTATCTCCGACACTGCTACACAAGAACAAGAACAATTTCTCAACTGCACGTGGAAAGCATTGTTGGCGTGCTGGCAACCAGGCAAGACATGTGGAGTAGATGTATACATGCATTTTGTTGCCAGCAAGTTGTTCAAGGCAAAAGGTGTGATTGGTATACTCTTTTCTGTAGAAGGAGACGCGTACAATGCCACATTACCTTCTCTATTGGAAAGAGAAGACATTACATTTTCGTATGACATGTCCAATAGAAACGATATTGTCCCCAACATAGTAGAACAACATGAAGATGGCATAAATATGAGCAAGGATGTAATGTTACTCTTAGAGGCAGAGGAACCACCCAAACGCGGAAGAAAGGGATCTAAACGGAAGGATTACGTTCAAGAGCCAAACGAACCAGCCTCTTTCGCCCCTCTATGTACGGACAGAGGTATGCCCGTGTGTATGGAACCCATGGACGTCAGTGTAGTCACACACGAACTACTCACATCAACAATATCGTATCTGGACAATCCTATATGCTCCTTACGCTTCCGAGTACAATCTGAATATGCTACACTGGACGAAAAGCTTAGTTACATCTGCGAACGAGATATTGATCATACATCTGCTGTGTTTGTGGTGTTACGCTCTAGTGACATGCATCCAGTGGCTGTGGAATTTTACGCTCTGCAAAAGGATCTAAAACTGATCATGAACAATGTTATCTGTAGGGTGGGACAAGAGTTATCGAAACTAGGCAAACTATGAAAATGTATTGTACACTATTCCAAAACAAAATAATAGATCATAGCAAACGGTTTTTATTTTTTTGATTTTTCTCGTTCTCTGTGCTATTTGTCCGAAATCTAAAGTCACCCTAATTTGTTTTTCCGTTTGATTTCTTATGCGGTTAGTATTACTACACGAAAAGAAACTGCACCTGCAGTGAGCTTTGTGAAAAACTTTTTTTCTTGTTCTCTTTTCTTCATTGTCGTATGTCTTTTCATTCGTATGATTCTGAGGAAGATGACGATTACCGTGACGAAGAGCAAGAGGCGATAGATGAATCTATAGCACACCAACTAGCACAGGAAGCTAGTTCGCTAGTGACATCGGAAAGAGCACGTACAGTATGCACACAAGGCATGAGAACACAAATGCAACGGTTTCAGAGAGAAGACACAGAACGACAGGCATCCTACAACTTTGCTGTCATGGATTACACAACAGGAGTAAAATATGCTGTATGGTTGGGGAGGAGAGAGAGGAATCTACGCGCATCATCAGAGGGCAACGGTAGTCAAGAGGAAGACAATTAACACACAACAACGACACTCTTCTTATTACTACATTATACTCTGCTTTTCTTTCTTTCATCCGAGTTTAATGTTATTATCTATCTTTCTTTTTTACCATTTCATGTAAACTACATCTATAGTCTGTATCTCGGATGCGATTCCAAAAGATACAATAAAATAGAACACGTCAAGATTTGTGTGTTGAAAAACATTTTACAACGTAATGCGTTATGAACTTTTAAAATCAGTCACGTAAATACCAAAAGTTTCGAAAATTTTGGTACGTATCCCACTATAACGGCTTACGTTGTATAAGGTCCCCCTTGTATCTTCGTAACATCAATCAAAATTGGTATTGATAATTATATTGATAGAATAAAACACAAAAAGATTTTTTCTGTCCTAATTTGGAAAGATATTATTTTTATTTAATATCTGGTCCCGGGACCATTAAAAACCTAACCCTACTTTTTTCATCGCGACGAAAAAGAAGGCATATTATAATTTTAACCAATTGTATTCTTAATCAAATACATACGTACTTGTTGTCCAACTCGTTACCACGATGGAAATAGAGGAAGAATCTAGAAAAATAGAATTAGGAGGAGAGGAGAAAAAGGAGACAAAAGAAGATGATAGAATGGCTATACTAGCGACATGTGAAATATGTACACAAGGGTTCTTACAGAAATGGGCGAGCACAGTTACCATCTATCCTACACCATCGTGTGCCGAAAGAGATTATTGCGGTACACCTATACTTATATGTCTAGCATGTTTAGAAAATCCCATCTTCTCACGTATACGGACTACTTCCATAGTCATTGACACAAAGAAACGATCTCTCTCCGCTCCCAGTAAACAAGGATGTAATTACATATTTGCTTGGATGAAAGAGAGTAAGAAATGGTTAGAAGAAGAGCAGCAAGAACAGGCGAAAGAGATGGATGCGATTACTACCGTTTTAGTAGCAGTGTCAAAAATACAAGAAGAATGGTGGTGCAAGTGCGGTAGCGTAGGAGCACCAGCTAGTTTGTGTGGTTGTGGAGAATATCGTGTGTTACAAGAGCATCCCATGTCTTCTCTATCTCTTGTAAGTAATGATACCGATTACACTAATTTCGAAATGTAAACTATTATTGTTGTATTGGTTGCTGCTGTAGTGTTCTGCGGACCATGAATATCTGTCTGCTATGGGCAAGGCGAAGAGGAACATTTCTGGTATGGTGTCTTCCCATGGCAAAGCGTGGAGGTGCACCCGTTGCAAAGGGTGTAAACACATTATGTGGCTTGAATGGAGAGGGAGATGGTGATGTCATGCCGTAGCCAAGAACCTCTCGTCTTGTACTCTCTTCCTCTGTGGTGTCATAGTAATCTTCTGGTCCTTCAAGGACGTCCTTTAGAGCGTCTACTCCAGTGATCGGATCGGCAACAGGAAAATCTACACGTACTTCAAACTTCCACACGTCAGCTGTCTCTGGTATGGTATAACCAATGTTAAATTCTCCTATAATTCCTTGCTTGTAGTTGCTAGGTGAATACTCTAGATTCTTGGCAGCTTCTGGTAATATACGTGCTGGTAGACCTTTCAGCTCTTCAAATATCGTCTGTGACCAGAATTGTGTGAGCGGTGTATTGATCGTGGAGATCCACTCTCCTTCCAGATTTTGTGCCACTGGGATATTTGAGTAGGATAATTTATCCATCATCTCTAGTATAAACATACGCATCGGTCCTATACGTGCCATGTGCTGTTTCAGTATATCCATGGCCTCTCTGGATAATAGTACGGATGGAGGTGCATTTGTCACATTACCAACACGCCAGTATCGCTTTTCTGTAAGGTTTCCAGATGGATTGTAGGCACCCTCCTCCATTCCCACTTCAGGATCTACGTCAAAGAGAGATTCTGATTCAAATGACGATTCTCCCGAGGGTCCCAAATAGGCCATTCTCACTAGGTACTCGTCGTTTCGTAGGTTTTGCATGTTTTTGGCACAAGGACCACAAAAAGAGAAATATATGGCGTGTACAACTGTTTATCATGTATAAAACATACAACGAATAGCCAACGATAAATTTAAAAACATGTTATTGTATTTCTTCAAGTGTAGACATCATAGATTTGCGGTGCGTAAAACTTTTGTGTCTGTGATGATGCAGGTCTATGACATGGTTGTCTCACTACAACATTTAAAACGGACGCAATGTCGAGTGGCGGATGTGCCGGATAGTTCACGGTAACGGTGAGTTCATACCGTTTTTGTAGAATATTGTAAGAGAACTCTGCATCCTCTACATTTCCTTCTACTAACACAGTTTGATCTGGATACTCAGGCATAGCCGGCGTAGTCCTCACCATCGGTTCCATTTTGGGCAGCTCTCTTTTAGCTTGAAATGTTCCCAGTTTTATCATTTCAGCCAAGATATTCTTTGTCATTCTCAAATCGCTTTTATCTCCATCTCTTCTTAACGCCACAATGGAACTTTCCATAATACGGTGAGCGGCACCTATTTCCTGATGAAGTATGGCTATATAGTCCATGTTCTTCTGTGTCCACAACACCTTACAAGGTTCTTTTCCATATTGCAAGGGTGATGAACCCCAGTCGGAATGTATAGCAGGGTCGTAAGCCGGCAGTTCAGGTGTCGCAGTCGCTGCCATCGTATTCTACGATAATCAGTGCGTATCAAAGGTTGGTGTTTGAATTGTAAAGACATAATAATCATACACAATAGACGTTGAAATAACAAAAAACATTGTGTATTATTTTATCTTTTTCAAATACACTAGTTTTATACAAACAGTAAAAAACATCAACTCTTATCCGTGGTGATGATGCATGTGTGTAAGAGTATCGGCCAAAAAGGCACGACGACGGGTAGTAACATTGCTACTATGTTCGTCCCTCTCTAGTTTGGCCGGAGTAACATGTCCGTATGTACCCTTGTGTAGATGGGCCTTTGCTATCCAATGTACTGCTTTGTGGTGTTTGGCACTTCGCTTACTGCCACGTCTACCGCCTTGTCTCTTGGCCATTACGATAAATAAAGAATTGCGAGTTATGTATTTCCAGGTGAATTGATCTTGATTAAATGAATCAAAAAGTAGATAACCTTTAGAAAAATAATTTTAGATATAAGATTATCGATAAATACTGTGTGTATTTCTGTGTATACCTGTTTCTTTTCTACAGTTATGAATAATCTATTTTCTATTCTATTGGTTTCATATTTCGTATCCGTGTTTAGTCAAGGGTGTTTCCCACAGTTTGATTACATCAATTGTGCTCCCGGCAATACCTTTCCTGCGCAACTAAAACCTGATTTTGGCGTCAACTGTACAGGATTCACTACGGGAACTACAGGAACTACAGGCACGACAGGAACAACCGGCACTACTGGAACCACAGCAGTCACTGGTACTACCGCAACTACAACGGCAACTACCGGAACGACAGGAACCACTGGAACCACTGGAACCACTGGTACTACTGGTACAACGGGAACGACAGGAACAACGGGGACTACAGGCCGTACGAGTAGTACAACGGGAACGACAGGAACGACTGGTACTACTGGGACAACGGGAACGACAGGTCATACTACCGGAACAACGGGAACAACCACGACTACCGGGGTAGTATCCAGTATAACGGGAACCAATGGACCGTTGATTGCCACTGCAATAGTATTCAGTGCATTGACACTATTTGTCGTTATATCTGCAGTGGTATGGTATCTAAGAGTACGGGCAGTAAACGTTCCATATCCACGCCCTGGAACAGGTGGATACAGAGACTCACGTGCACCATTCCCGGCGAATCCATCATCCGAGATACAACCACTAATACAAACAGTTCCACTCAATGCCCAAATGCGACATAGAGGAACTACCACAAATCAATAGTAGAGTATGTTTTTTACATATTACAATATAAAACAAAAAAGTATCTTGCTCAAGCACGTCTCTTCCTTTTGGTGCCTATTGTTTTCTTGTCTTTCTGTTTCTGTGTATCTTGTGTGTACAATAGGTCATGTAACGCATTCACAAAGTAAATCATAGGCTGATGGACTGTCATCTCCTTGTATGTTTTGTCCGACATCTTGTGTAGTATGTGTGCTGCGTAACCAATAGACCGTTGAAGATGTTCTACGTCATCCACGAATTCTGCAACCTCTCGATTAATTCTTTTGATGTCATGATGGAGGGCTTTTACATCTTCAACACTAGGACATTTACCAAAGAATAATCCCTCTACAGCTTTTCCAGTGTATCTGTTAATCCCGAGGCAATTGTCTCCAAAAGTCATGGGAATAAGAGCGTGTAGGAGAAGGCCACATGCAAAGCGTGTGCGATCGATTCTGTAACATGCTATGATCTGTGGATGTCTTTGCTCCCTCTCGTCATGAATCTGGGTGTTTAAGTGGAACTTGACCTCGAATCTATCTTTCTCCGTCGGATTGTCAATTTTGCAAAAGTCCACCACTTTCTCTGCCAAAAAAGGTCCCACTCCACCAATGACTATGGGCGTATCATAGATAAAAAATGCAAGAGCCTTACGTATAAGTTCTCCCTCTTTATCCTCAGGAATGTCTACATTGGGAGGTAGTATGCCCATCACGACGTTGCCATATTTGTCAGACATCTTTGGTTATAGAATAGGTATCACAACGAGAAGGAATGATAATAAGAGGTATTATGGAATTGAAAAATTTAAAACAATTTTAAATATTTTTCAATTCAGTAATACCAACACAATTCACTTTTTCTTTTCTATTATCCTATTATCCATGATTACTCGCAGTGGTATAAAATATGCCAGCAAGGTTCCTCTTGTGCCTATGAAAGCGCCACGCGGAAAGAAGGAAAAGAAAGTGATTCCATTCGTTGCACATTCAATTAGCTGCAAGTGTTGTAAACGTGACGCCGATTTTTACAACGATAGCAATGGAGCGATATGTCTCGCGTGTTCTCCTGAGGAGGGAGATCCAACCTGTGCCGGATCTTATTGTCTCGCAAAAAACAGCCCATCGTGGCCACTAGCACAGCCACATAAGGATTGGCAACAGACCATAAGAATGCAATTCATTACGGTACATACACAATTACATGTTTTAATGTTTTTTTATTTTTATTTTCAGTGGCTGTTTGGTGTGTCGGACCCACATTGGCCTACTGTTAGTTCCTTGGGACTAGAAGCAAGAATCGAAAAACTTCAAATTGACTTTGGTTCTGGAACTTTTGCTATTCGTATGAAATATGACAAGGAATATGATTTCCATCCGATTGGATCACTCTTTGCTCTTCAAGATCTATGGATTAAGATGGGGAAGAAAACATCCTGCAGAATGCCGTTTTATGCAAACTATATGCTTATGGGTAACTTTCGCGATACCTTTAGCTTTGTTCACAGTTTGGGAGTGCCGCGATTGACCAATGAGGAAGAATACCGTAACTGGTGTCCGAAGCGTGTTGTACTTCTTCCCATTGGCATGTAGGAAATACAATGTATAATTAACTAGAATAAAAATAAAATATACTATAGTAAATTTTTACTTGTTGTTTTATATCCCTCCTTCTTTTTCAGTCGTTTCCCATTCCCTTGCTATCACTATGGAAGAAGATAACTCGATACCCACTAGAACGATAGGCACAAAGCGTAAGAAGGAAGAAGAATGGGATAGTGACGCAGAAAAAGATCTTACATTAGAAAGTACATCTAGCACAGCGTCACCACACAAACAACCTCCTTCTTTCATGAGCGATGCAGATGCCAAGAAAGCACTGCAGAAAGCACAAGAGTTGGTTCATACTGCTGGTTTCTTCAGTAGAGGCGGGGCGTTTACTAGAAAACAGGCAACCAGTATATCCAAAAATTTCATGGTGAAACAGGGATTACCCAAACAACTGGGTTGGAGGATGCCCATCTTTGCAGAGGATTTACCACCCAGACCCGGATACGTAGGACCCAAGCGATTTCTTATTACTTCCTATGATACCCTATTCGATTATTACAAAAACGAATTGACCAAGGAACAGAGATATCATTACGAAGTGATAGACAAGAAGAAACCGTGCAATCTGTATGTGGACATGGAATTTGAATATGAACACAATCCTTCCTTTGACAAGACCAAGGCGGAACAACTAGAGCTAGAGTTTCGTGTTTTCCTCATACACGGACTGTTGCAAGAGCATGCAGCGCGCAAGGAAGAAGACATTGACATCTTTGTGTCTGATGCGTCCAACGACAAAAAGTTCTCTCGCCACTATGTGGTACACATCAAGAACAGAAGCTTTGTCAACAATTTCCACTGTGGTGCCTTTATGCGTAGACTATGCAACAGAGCGATACGCGAACATGGTCCAGAGCACAAGAATCGTTTCTTTGTACGCACTGCCAAGACAGATCTAAAGACAAAGGAAGAGATAATAGTGTACGGTTTCCTGGCTGATCTGGCAGTGTACACCAAGTATCGTATGTTTCGGCTATTATGGAGTAGCAAAAGGAAGTTACCGTTTGAGTTTAGACCGCTTCTTCCTCTCTCGCAGACTCTCACCACGATAGTGATAGACAAGCGCACATTTATGAGTTCTCTCATTCAACATGTGTATCCAGACGATGCGCTTATAGAGATGAAAGAACCGGATGGTAGTGATCCAAAGAGTACCAATGATAACCACAGATTCAGAACTGATAAACAGTTATCTGACTGTCTGGATAAAACATTAGCACACTTGGAACTGCGTGCCAGTGTGGCTTCTTCTCCATCAATACGATATGATGCTCTTCTAGGCAGAAACGTTCAGAGTGTAGATCTTTCTGCACGCAAGATACGAGAAGAAGATGTAAAAGATTTTCTTCCTCACGTGTGTGACTGTATACGTGCAGAATGGGGAGATACCAATATCAACTTTAAACTATCTACATATTCCAGTGAGTATAGCAAGATCACGCTGCTCAGCAACAGTTATCTGTGTAGACTAAAGGGTGCAGCACACAAGAGCAATCACGTATCTTTCGACATCTTTCTGGCAACGCACACCTTTTCTCAGTTTTGCTTCAATCAAGACTTTCCATGTCAGCACAAGTACGATAGAAAGGAAAAGATGGATCTATTACCAGAAGAGATACGAAATAGACTGATGAAGGAACGCAAAGGATACAAGATAACAGACAAGAAAACAACAGAGGCAATGGACAACTTTCTCAGGCAACGCAACGATGGACTCACGCCAGAGGAACGTATGACACAGGCACAGGAGCTTGCTAGAATGTGCGGATTTTATGTAAACGTTCCATTACAAGAGAGAAGTTCACGTGTACAGCTATTGGATACATTGCCGTATAATGATAACTAAACATGTTATGTTTTTGAATATAGGAGAATATACCTAACTCTTTTTCTCTATGGTTTCTCGGATACGTTTCAGAGTATCCTTGCTCGTTGTTGTCAGATGTTCACTCCTCTTTATAAGGTTGTAGTGTCTGATGAAGCAGCCCATGCCTACCGCCCATAAAAATCCCGTGCCTATACTCGGCTGACGGATGAACAGGAATGAACCTACACTCATCCACCTACAGAGCAATGAGCTAATTAATATCATATAATAATACATACATGAAACCTGTGCCCATATCCTCGAAACCAGCTGCATTCTCCTGTAGCTTAATGCCTTCTTGAAAATGTACATATGCCTCTTTCAAACGAAACCGTTCTTCTGTAGTGAGTGATCTCGCTTGTTCTATCTCTTCTTTGATAGTTTCAAACTCGACTAGTCTCAAGTTCTTTTCCGGTTTTGTAGAAAACCGTCTCACATTAGTAGTAAGAGAAAATCTCGATGCGTTCAGTGGTTTTATGCCGCGTGCAACAAAAACTACCGAAGATGAACGAAAGAACAAGCTACGAGCGTGCAACATGTTGGGCGATCTAGAGGATCAAACAAAACGAGCAGGGATGGAAATATAAATTAAAATTTCAATTTTTAAATTAGCGATCCCATGTACAAATTTTAGCCAACTGTCAGTACAATTAAAATTTTATCCATTTTTGAGGATAAAAGGAAAAAAGACAGAACCATCCAAGAATCAGATCCGATAGAGCGATCTACGCTAGCTGCGATTTCGTCACTGATAGAGTAACAATAGATACGATACGGTATTCTTTGCTAGCTCCAGGAGGCACACAATGATTAATCATGCACGATACTTGAACATCAATTAAAAAAGATGCGGAGGCCGGAAAAGAGGGTAAAGCCTGTTACTGTAAAGAGGAAACCACCGCCATCGCCCCTACCTATCGATAGTAATGGTTACGATCTCTCTCGGTGGATACAAGTTAGGGATGAACCCCACATTCTCTGTACGCCGGGGCTTCTATCTCGTCTTGTTCGGAAACTACGACTAGCACAATTCCCTGGTATAGTCGAACCGTGTTTACTTTGGTCTGCCCAGCAATCTTGTATAAACTCCAAAAACAAGAGCTATAGAATATCAGACGTTGCCTATGATCTATTTGTAGGCGAAATCGTCTACGGAGAAGAATGGGCGCTTCAGACTTGCACACGGCATGTTAGTCGCGAACCTTGTCTCCAGCCACGTCATCTCCGAAAGTTACCAAAGAAACAAGCCTTGTCTCTACTAGCTACCAACATTCCCAGTTTTTTCAACTATGAACCCGTATCTTTTTCTCCTCCTCTTCCACTTCCTCCTCTTCCTCTTCCTCCTCCTCTTCCTCTTCCTCCTCTTCCTATAGAGGAAGAAACAGACGATCTATACCAAGATCTAGAATCCTATCTTTCCTACCCTCCTACTCCTGTACCACTCTCACCTTCTAGTTCATTTGACGATTGTCCAAGTACCGATGCAGATGAGACCTGTAGTAATCTCTCTGTTCCTGGTTCTATAGACGAACCTCTTATTTCTTCTTCCATACTCACCGATACCACAAGACACGACGGTAGTACAAGTATCATTGGCAAACGGAAACGGGACACAGATAGTCTATTGACAGAGGCAAACGTAGCGTTACATACACTACTTGCTTCTTCATGATTGTAAGTTATGCTTTTTCCCATGTAAAAAGTATAAAAATTTATTTAGTCTAGAACATTCTCTTTCTTGTTAGTGGTGTATAAGGTTCTCTGGTATACTATATCTAGTAAACTTATCACCGGCTGCTCTGCAGGTGTCTAGGTAACTGATTATTGTCACTGTACATAAAAGTGTGATGTTGTCTGGATTCTGCTTGTAACAAACACGATCCATAAACTGTTTCTGTGCTCTACACAATTCTTGAGCATCTGTTCCTTGTCTACTTAGTGATCCGGCGATGGACCATAGACACCAAGCTATAATCATCAACAATAGAAGAGCACATGCGTCTCCATGTTTATCTTTTGTCTGTACCACAGATCCTTGCATCGTTGTTGTCTTTGCAAAAAAAGAATGAATGATAATAAAGGTTTCCCTTTTTTCGGTGCCACGTTGCATAATTATACACGGTGAAAATTGAATATTTTTCTCTTTTCATCTCCTATCTTGTTGTGTGTATTTTATCGCATTCAAACATCATACCCACAATAGAATGTAAGAAATTATACTACTAGAAAAAATGAGCAAGCTTTCGGACAAGCACATAAACGACATGTCGTTGACGGATGCACTGAGCATCGTAATGACGCCAGGTGTACCTGATTGCTACATGGTCAATGTAGTGAGTACATTCAGAGTGGGCGTGGCATTGAATGGCAGTAAGGTTGCACTCACTATGAGAGATACGATGCCTGTCAAGTTCAACAAGGATCGTTTTGCTGCATACACAATCAAATTCAACGCAATCGGCATGAGAGAGGTGACATGCCACATGTTTGGCACAGGCAGTTGTGTTGAGACTGGACCTCCCAATGATGAGCGTGCTAGAGAAGCGGGTCACATGATAGTGCGACATCTCAATGTAACGCAGGGAATATATTGTTCAATGAACGATTTCTGCATACGCAACATTGTCTCTTCTATGAGTCTGGGGTTCATGGTAGATCTAGAAACCATGAAGGAGATACTGGGCACACGTGTACACAAGGATCAAAAGTTCCCTGCTGCTATCTTGGTGAGCGCGATCAACCCCAAGATGAAGATTCTAGTGTATGAGTCTGGTGGTGTGGTGATCACAGGATGTAAGAAGAGAGACGATGTGAGGCGCAACCAGATCAGCATCTATTTCATTGCACTCAATTTTATCAAAAAGGGAAAAGCGAGCGGCAAGAAGGGTAAAGCGTTACGTACAGCCCGTTCTCACGCTGCCCTACCGGAACCAGAGAGAAAGATGGACTTGCGCTATCTAGAATATTTTGAGGATCTCAGGCAACAAGAAACGCAAGTCAAAAAGTTTGTGGGTAAACTAGAATTACTACAGGATGAACTTGCCGTGGAAGGAGGAGGTGTACAACCAGGCTTCCAAGACATTGCCAGACACTTTAACAGATTCACTGAACGTTCGTGCATGGCACAAGCACAGGCCGGAGCAGTGGCGGACAGCACTGGACTAAGGTTTAGCAGTATACAGAATCCTCAGATCAATCTGTTTGCAGAGTCAAACATGCCACAGTTTAGTGTAGTGTGGGATGATGGCAAAAAGGAAGAGACAGAACCAGAGGAAGATAATCAACTGGTACGATACACTGGCAAACGAAAGATGGACGAAAAACGCAAGAAAGTACCTACAGGCTACAGGGAGAAAAATATAAAACAGATAAAGAATGAGTAAGTTTAATTTTTGAAATATATCCTTGTCTATGTCGAATGTAGACTCATAATCTCTGTGGATCAAACAACATGGCAGCACATGTACCAGAGAAAAAACTTACAAAGGAAGAGGCAACCATCTTCTATGACGCTTACATAGCGAAAAAGACCCTGGTATTTCAAGGTTACTTTAAATATACATTTACTTATGTTATTGATACCGGTGACATGGAATTCAGTGGAGATATTCTCGAAGACGAATACAGTATCTATGATGCGGATCACTGTTCGACTATGGTAGCACCTTTTAGTATGAAGGAAGCCAAAAACGTGTTTGCACACTTTCACTTTAAAACAATGGCCGGTGTCTATCGTTCTACTGGATGAAGCAATACATATGTTTTTTATCTATTTGTAGATACAATAAATAGACATGCAAAATATGTATTATATGGGAGGCATATGTCCGCCCATGTGTGGACAGTGATCTTTCTCCGGTATATTGCCCAAGTGAGAACATCTATCGCACATCAATGGAATATGAACTTGACCATAAACGTTTGATTTGAGACGTCCTATAATTATAAATGAATAAAACACTACATTTTTGTATTTTACTTACTTGTTGTTGCATCTTCCTCTTCATTTTTCTCTAGATCCTTAACGGCTTGAAGTTTGACATCTATATCTTCTTGTGAGATACCGTATACCTTTGCATAGGCTCCCCTACTCAGTATAAGTTCTGTAGGTAACAGTCTCCCATGTTTGTCACGGTCGGGACCGCCAGAAAGTACAACTAGCTTTTTCTCTTGTTCTGTTTGATCGTAATGGTCTTTCCATTCTTGTTCTATTTTCTGTTCATATGCCTCCTCCTCTTCTTTCGTCACGCGCAAGGATTCATTCAGAGTGGCACGGAGTTCGTTAGGCAATTCATTGCCGTGATCGTCACGGGGAAGTCCTCCTGAGAGTACATCAGATCTGATTTCATATTCTGATACATGTGGTTCTTGTCTTGCGTAATCTTCCTCCTCTTCTTCCTCTTGCTCTTCTTTTGCTCTTTGTGCTTTTATGTTTCTTATGATGGTCTGTTGTGCACCTCTTTCATATCCACCAGGTCTAATCTCTTTTCCACTATTGTCAACTCCCCAATTGCTTGGATCAAAGGGTGAATTAGGATTGATTTCACCATTTTGGTCAATTTCATCTTCTATGAATATCTGACCGCCTTGGTTGTTCTCGTCTTTCTCTGGTCGCACTGTCTTGACCGCTGTTTCTTTTTCTATTTTCTTTTCCCCTTCAGCGATAACATCGTGCAACGCCTTCATGACCTTGTGCATGTCAACCTCTTTCTTTGCTAGTTCCATCAGAACAGTTCCTGCCCTGTCTATCTCTTCTTGTGAACTCTTTACTTGATTCTCATAGACAATATCGTACTTGGCTATCAGATCAAACATAAGCCAGTGTTCAAAGTCCAGGCCGTTACCAGCACACAGTTCTCCTATGAGAGTTTTCAGCTTTTCTTCTTCGCCTTCTAGTTTCTTGTTCTTTTTGAAATATTCCAAATCGTCCTTCCATTCAAACCACTCCAGTACGTCCTTGGTAAGGCGATATTCGCCGAGTAACAATAGAAAGATGATATAACACCGTTGAGTCCATTGTTTACAATTAACAGAGTGCACACATCTGTTACGAAAGACAAGATTCACCTGTTGATTGCACGTCTGTAGTATACTGTGATAAACAGTGCTGTTTGGAACTGGTTTAATCTTGTCCAAGTGCTCTCTACATAGTTTGATGTTTGCCGTTATCAGCCCCCAGCTGTGTTGTATCTCTTCCAGTGATAACTTGGCTCTAGTATTGTGTGCCACTGCATTGCAGAATACCTCTACATTCTTGGCATTGAGTAGATTGGAGAGTGTGGTTTGTTTGTAGAACTTACACAATGCCTTGCCAGTATACCCGCAATGCTTGAGATACCCAAACATCTCTACCAATCCCATTAGTGCCCGTGTCTGGTCGGCAGGTACGATCTCGGGTGGATTCATAGAGAGCATCAACTGCTTTACTATCTTTTTTGCATGTAAGTTTCCAGCATCTACCTCGTCTGCCCATTTTGCCAGTTTGGTAGCGAGTAGTTGTTTTTTCTGTTCTTCTAATGCTAATGATTCGGCATCTAGCTTTTTCTTGCTCTTTTTCTTGTGTGGCAACGTCGCAGAAGGAAGACTTGGTGTCGCCTCTTCTTTCTTGTCTTTCGGTGGAGTCGGCAAAGGTTCCATTGTGTGTTTGTTTTAAAAAAAGAAGTGATACGGAAATGAAGCGGCTACTAAAAAGTAAAAAATTAAATTCTTATTGTAATGATTTTATTTTTTCGGCTGCTTCGTTGTAGTTAATTCGTACATGAACTAAAGACTACGAGCGTGTTTTCTTTCTCTATACGGTTAAACAAACATGGCAAACAAGCCTAGATCCATGGATCATGAGTTATTTACAAGTCTATCTAAACTCGGCGTGAACTCGGTATTTTTCAAATACAAAGAATTAAAAGCTTGTGGCACGGATGGTTTGACTAGATACACATTACGACACCCATTACCTTGTCCAGTGTTTACTCATGATGTACTATCACAAGTACAGCATTCATTGTTGGTATCCATCATATCCTATGTTAAAAAAGTTAAATGTAAACATGTTGTTATCGGTTTGAAGACTACTATGGAAAGGGATGCAAATCAAGCAGTGACAGTACGGTGTCGTTTATTAATAGAAGACGCCGACAAGGTGAAAGCCAATATGAAGCAGATCGAGATAGACGCACGAGCACACAGTGAATTACTTAGAGCAGCAATGGGACACGGAGAGAGGAATAATTTATTAGATTTAATGGAACTACACGTGAAACAAGGAGCGCAGATCGGCAAGGTGATGAGAAGAGTGTTTCAAGACCAGCGGCAAACACATACACTGATAATGAACGCACCTATTTAATAAATATAAATAAAATTTATATTTTTAACTATTATACATACAGTGTAACTGTGTTGTGTTTCTATTGTATGCTACGATATCTTGGATGTTATCATGGAAGCGGATGTAAAGACTAGATTAATGAACGATGATACGATTTCTACTCTAGCTAAAAATGGAATATATGTCACAACGTTTTGTTCCGGTGAACTAGGAGAATACAAGACTCTACGTAACAGACGATGTGTTATAGGCAAAAATGAAATATCTATGGAAGAACTAGTTTCTATAGAGACTATTAAGTCCATTCAATACCAGATTACAGCGTTTATTATAGGTTATTCTCAAGAAACTGGTATTAAGAATATTGCAATCGGTATAGAAAATCCCGAAATTGGATCTAGACGTATGGGTATTACTGAAGATCCCAAGAAAGACACTATATTTGTACTGCGTCTTCGTATCTTCATAGACGATGCAGACGCTGTGGTAAACGCACAAAGACAACGAATGAGAGATGAACGCGCAGTTACTGATCTATTACAATTGGCGATGGGATTGACAAAGAAGACCGGTGGACAACTGCTGGAAGAACATATTATGTTGGGAGTTAACATGGAGAAGGTGATGACGGAAGTACACAGACAGAAAGAGCTTTGTAGAAAATTGATGGCAGATCCCGTGATGACAATACCAAAATAAAAATAAAAATAATTGTATATTTTTCTTTTTGTCGTATTGTTTGTTATCATACATATTACAAGTTGTATACCACCAAAACAGCCTCTCTTAAACATGCCCAGAAAAGAACCCGCTCTAAAAGTCTATAGCGAGAGGTGTGCAAAGAAAGCAGAAAGAAACAGAAAAGAGAAAAAACATACCTTGTACGATGAGATGAAGAAGCTCTTTGACGCGGGATTAACACGCCTTGGACCAACCAGCCACCACATGACTCCATCACAATCACTTCATTTTGAACTGCATAGAACTATCACAGGTTTAAAATTACAAGCTAAAGACGAACGTGCATTTGGTGGTATGTGGAAATGTGCTGATGATATCCTGGCTGCTACGCCAGTGGATGAGATGGTGATTCAAACAGTGAAAGCGATGGAAGAGGTGGTGGTAAAGATTAAAGATTTAGAAGCAAGACAGGTAGAAGTGGCGAAAGAAATACAAGAAATGAAAGATCTCGCCATCACCACCATAGACACTGTTGCTGTACATGCGATAAGATGTAATGGTATACCTCTGCCAAAACTCGAAGAACTACAAGATGCGGAAGAAGAGGAAGATGTATAATACATTTTTGTGTATTGATTTTTATTGTAGTATAAACTTTTTTATAACGCATTACGTTATGAATTTTTAAAATCAGTCACGTAAATACCAAAAGTTTCGAAAATTTTGGTACGTATCCCACTATAACGGCTTACGTTGTATAAGGTCCCCCTTGTATCTTCGTAACATCAATCAATTTTGGTATTGATAATTATATTGATAGAATAAAACACAAAATGATTTTATTTGTCCTAATTAGGACAGATATTATTTTTATTTAAAATCTGGTCCCGGGACCACATTACCCTAAACCCTAATTTTTTCGTCGACTGAAAAAAAGATTTTAATTATTTACAACAATAACAATGCGTTACTCCAACATGCCCATCTCCATCTCTATGTCGTTCTTTGCTCGTTGTCTTCTTTCGTTTGGTTTGAGTGTAATGCTTTCTATAGGATCAATGTCCACATCGTTCCAAGGACAGAACCAACAAGGACAACAACAACTCAATACGAATATCAGAACCTTGAGGAATATACGCTTGGCAACGAGGAAGAACGATTCCAAAAAGAGACCAAATACTATGGCAAAGCCACATACTAGCACTACTGTGATAAAGCCAAACAACCAAAAGTCGCCATCGGGTATCCAAAATGTGCCATGAGCTATACCCAAAAAGGCAGAGTCTACAGAATCAAGGTAGAGTCCTTTACCCACATAACCACCGACAATAAAGATCAGGATGGTACAGATGATGTATTCAGTGTATTTGAATACAGAACACATGAAAATATATAAAAAGAAAAAAGAGAATGATGTAATGTATGTTTTTATATGATTTTTACATATGTGTAGAACGTATAATGTTATTTACAAGTGAGTAAAGTCGTTTGATGGTGCATAGAAATGATATTGCTGTTGTATCGTTTTCTCTTTTGTTGTACCTTGTTTTTGTTTCCGTTGTAATGTTTCTTCCGACATATCTTCTAAATCGATAGAAATGTGATCATCCTGCGTTTCACTAGATCTTTGGCGACCGAGTGATTTTGACTGTGCCTCCAGTGCATCATTTTGAGCCCTAAGAAACATGCTCATGGTTTGTGCCTCGTATGTTGCCTTTTCTAATGCCAATTCCTCTGGGGTTTTCGCAGATTCTGCTAGTCTGTCGAAAAATTTGACACCCCAGCTAGTCTGCATCCTTTCCAGTATCCATTCTTCACACGATTGAAACACATTGGGATCTAGGGATTCCGGTTTAGATTGTATCGCCGTTAGATTACTTATCAAGTGGCTAGGAAGTGAGATAAACATAAATCCATCTGATTTAACATAGACACCCACTAGTCCAACAAATTTATCTATTGTTCGTTCCCCCTTTGTCCCATATTTCCATTCCATTATAGCACGATAGAATTTTACCATACGCTCAGCTGTACGAGTTGTGTCGGTGTTCTGGCAATATTCAAAACACTGTTCGAGTAACATGGGAGTGGTAACAAGGTCCCTGATGTGTGTGACATGTGCTCTCTGAACGTGTGAATTCTTGATGAAGCCTTGAAGATAGATACTGTCCCTTGTCATACATTTGTACACCAATCTTGCATACAATCTTCCAAATGTAAACGTATGCATAAAACACACTGCACATGTAAAGATTGCCCTCCCAATAGAGTAACTAACAAGGCCCGTCACATTTACTGCTGCATTCACGGCTACTATCACAAGTCCAACCTTTACGATACTGTTTAAGGCTAGGTACTCTGAAAAGAATTGACTCTCTACATGTTTGCTAACACGGTGATTTGCCGCTGCCAAAACACACGAACACGACACTACCCATATACCAAGAGATACCTTGTATACAAGGTAGGTGTGACATGAACCCTCTTCAAAATAGCTTCCGTGCAATGCCGTGACCAGTATGCAAATGACACCCAGTGGCCATGATGATGCATTGACTAGCATGTAGGCAAGACTACGAAAATAGGAACTTCTATTCCTCTCTATGTTAGCTTGGTCTCCGCCGTCTTTAGAGAAGGCTTCGGTGTAACTCTTGTCCCATCTCAATGTCTGTTCCAGTAATCTCAGATATAAAACACAAAACCAACCATTCAAACCAACAAGGTATTGTAACCAAAAATTAATAATACCGCAACTGTATTCTTTGAAACTGTCAGACATTATATCGATATGCCTGTTTCCTACAAACGTTGACCAGCAATGTATCAAGCCAAAACAACACATTGCCAGAGTGTTGGGCAGATTCTTAGTGCGCAGTGGGAAGAACCTCTTTCTCATTATCATCATCATAGTGCAAACAACAACTACCGCTATACTGTAGAGGCATACCACAACCAACGTAAGCCAGTCTGCCCATCCTGTTGGATCAGGCACTGGATCTGTGTTTGTAAATGTTATCACGATTCCCATCTCACACACAAAAACACAATGATACTTACAAATGATAAAAATATGTTTGTCACTTTTTGTATTCAAGTCATTATTACAAAAAAGTAAGGAAAAGAACACACACAACTGTGTGTATTCATCACTTTGTTTTCTTGGAAGTTTTTTCTTCCTTTGACTTGGGCTTGTCCTTGCTCTTTTCCTTCTTGCCGCCGCTCTTGTCGTCCTTTTTCTCTTCTTCTCCTTCCTTTACTTTCTTGGGCTTGGCCTTGGTGCGTGTTCTACCGGCAACAGGATGACCCAAGATGTTGAGAGCAGTGCAGACGTCCTCCATGGTGATCATATTGTTTCCTCTTGCTTCTGTGATACTAGCAGCACAGTAGATTACATTGTCAACGTGGTCACAGAGCATGTCGTCTACGATGGCCTTGGTGGACGGTTCAACGCGCTCAGTCTGCCCTCTGTGTACCATACGGTAGAATGCCGCATTCGTAACAGCAGATGCATGTGTTCTCTTCTTTTTGATTGCCTTTAATCTAGCCGTGCCAGGAGCTGCCTTCTTGCCAGACGATTTCTTTGGTACAGGCGATTCTTTCTTTCCTTTGGCTGCCATGTTTTTTGATGTGTGGAAAAGGGAGCTTTTTTCACTTTAGACAATGAAAATAGGTATAGTATGCCTGTGGCTATACTCTAGTTTTGTATAAGGCAATGGAAAAAATGACAGAATGTGTAAGGTAAGCGAAGCGGTAAAGTTTAACCGCTTTTCTAATAATTCTTGTTTTCAGTTAAATTTTTCTTTTTCATTTTCTTTTTTACTTGGGCATTTTTCCTAATTGTGTCTCACACGGTACAACTTCAAAGTGTGCAACATTAAACCATTTTTAGAAAGATTGATATCTCTTGCAACTACCCCTAAAAATGTCCAAGACCAAGTCTTCCTCCAAACACGTTCCTCCTCCTGTCAACGTCAGAGACGAAGAGGAAGATGATGACGAGAAAGAAGATGCCATGGAAATAGAACCAAAAAAAGACGAATCTGCTGCAGGTGCTTCCTCCGACGAAGATGACAAGACATCCGAGAAACCGGCTGCTACTGCAGCTGATGCTACTACCTCTGGTGGAGAGGGAAAGGACAAAAAGGCACCCAAGAAAAAAGCCAAGAAAGCATCTCGCGTGCAAAGACGTGACGCTGTGAGGCTCGATCAGTATACCTTTATCTCCAATATCGCCGGAAAGATCCGCATCAACCGCACTGAGGATGATCCAGAGGGAATCCGCCCCAAGTGGAGCGCTGCTACCATACAGGCAGCTACCGACTGGCTCCATCTCGCTGCAAGAGCAATCAACCAAAACGTGGTGGAGATTATGAACACGGGTGGTCTAAAGACCGTAGGTGAAGCACAGATGATAGCAGCTTGTAGACTCTTCCTATGCCACGCCAGTGCCGGCGAGGGAGGTCTTCGTCACGAGGCTCTGAAAGCCGGGACCACTGCACTCAACACCTTTATGGACAGCGTACTGAAGCGCAAGAAAATAGGAAAGGGTGCCGCGGAACCAGATGCAGAGGCTGATGAAGAAGAACAGGCAGAGGGTGAGGATGAAGAGGCTGCCAGTGCATCCAATGCAGACAAAGCAGAGATAGTGGAAGATGAAGAAGAAAAGGAGAAAGAAAAGGAAAAGGCGGATGACAGTGATGACGATGAAAAGGAGAAAGAAAAGGACAGTGACGCCGATGATGATGAAAAAGACAAGGACGCTGCCGAGGACAAAGATACAGAGGCCAACGAAGACAAGAAAGACAGCGACGCTGAACATGACTCTGATGCGTGAATAGATCATCAACAAGCACACCAACAACAGTTCATGTCTTCTCCTTCCATTTCCTCCGCATTTTTGTGTTTTTGTATCTGTCTCTGTGTCTCTTTTCTTTTTTGCCTAGCTCTCGTGTTCTTATTGTTATCTCGTGCATAAAAGAAAGAAACAATCTTACCAAACAGAGCTTGTGATTAAAAAACCTACCTGCTATGAATTAAAACGAAACATGTATCAATATTTGTTATTACAACTTTTTTTATTTTCTACATGTTTGGCCCATTGATCTCTGAACAAGAGAAACAACGACTGCTTACGGGAGAGAAACGTGAGCTACCACCCACTCAGCCAGAGCCGCCTTCTTACACATACAATGTATTCAACAATCACAATAGGTCAGGATCGTTTATAGGACTTGGCAGTTCACCTAGCGGTGGTATCAGTATTGCAAGACCCAGTGGTGGCAGTGTACCACAGCGGTCTCAAAGTGTACTAACTCTACCGCCGCAACAGAAACAACAACAATATGCAGTAAGGACTGTGAAGCCAGTTCCTATGATGAACAAGGACCTAGATACAAAGACTAGTTATCCTATACCACTGCAACAACAACTTGTCATCTATCCTTCAAATCAACCCCAACCTATACGCCCTTCTTCTGAAGAGCTTGCTCACCCGAATCAACATATTCGCGTCATGTTTATGCATCAATCTGCATTTTCTCGGACAAATATTTGGAACAGGCTGATTCAGATATGCACCCGTAACGATCTCATCCATTGTGAGATAAACTTCCCCGTCACCAACGAGACGCTCAGTGTGGATGGTGCCAATCCGGTGTTTTTGGAACGTAACAAAAACTACAGTTACGAAGACTGGGAAATGTACAGTGTAGAAGTCACGGCAGAACAATATAACACAATGTACGAATGGGGAAAGACACAGCGCGGTAAACCTTTCGACATGAACGCGTTCCGATGTTATCTCTGTTCTGGTATGTGTACTACTCCGGGCACCGAACTCAAAGCATGGCTATGTAGTCGTCTTACTATAGCTGTGTTGAAACGTGGTGGAGTGCTACCTGCCTATGTGAACGAATTCACAGTATCTCCTGGCACACTACAATTTCTACTCACACGGATGAACGCAGAGGGCACATTACGATTGCAACACATACAATTCGAAGTCAAGAAACACGAATAGTTCTTTTTTCTTTCTTCATTTTTCAATTCTATTGTTTTTTCTTGTTTTTAAAAGCGATATTTTTGTATGCAATGGGATATAAAAAATGAACCGTTTCCTCTGCTCTCTAATTCTCTGTGTGTGTACAGTGAACTTTTTTCGTCTGTGAAACTTTTTTAGAACATTTAAATGTACGTTGATTTTTTGAGAAACTGATTGCCATTAACAAACGAAACGTATCTTGTGTGTGTTGATCTCCCTTTTTCTCTAAACTTGTAGTCCAAAACAAAAACCCTACCATGGCCGATTTGAGTCCTAGTCCCTTGGAATGGACGCCCCTGAACTCTGAACTCGCTATCGCTGGTGTGTCACTGTTGTTTGTCCTGGCTTGCTGCTGGGCAGAGGAATATAACACCTGGCACGCAAATCTACAGAAAAACGGGTGGTATACTCAGTGGTGGCTACATCCCTACTTTTACGTGTTATGGATCTTTGCGTTTGAGTTTTTCTCGGCGTTTGCCATCTGGATTGTAGAGCGAGAAGGTCTACGTAACATTCCTGCCCTGGGTCTCCCGGCACCGCTAGGAGGAGCCAGTCCCGATCCATGGAAGTTCCTTGCAGTACAGACCATCTTCCTGTTGAATGCATTCCTCGCTGCCATGATAGGCATCCTTCACTGCCGTTGGGGATGGTGGGGCCTAAACTTTGTAAACCACGTTGCAATCCTCACGCTATCTATTCTTGCCGCGATATGGGCATGGGACTGGACTGAACTCGCCGGTGGTCTCTGGACTGGTGCCGCAGCTGCCGCGTTCTGTATGCTAGTACATGCGGTCTACTTTGCTTGGAACAGAAATGAGATGGCTGCACCTGGCCTCGACATCGGTCATTGGCGTACGCTGATAGTCTCCAAGGAAGGAATGGAGATACCCGGCAACTATTACAATATCACTGGAGCACAACGTGTGATTCCTACCCAGTCTTCTGCACCTACTACTTTCAACGTGTTTTCATCGCACGCTGCCGCCCCAGGAACAACCTCTGCTCTCAGCTACAGACACACTGCCGCACCACCTCCTCAGAACAACATAATGATGACCAGCGTCAACACCGGCAGAGGTGGCTATGTTCCTCTGCAACAATAGTAATGTGTGTTTTCAACACGCTTATACATCCTCCCTCATACTACCACACACGTGCTCTTTCTCTGCCTGTAATAACACTATATATCTTTTTACACACAAATAAAATATAAAAAAGAAAAAAAAACGTTGATGTTTATCATAATACAAAAGGTATCGCTTCTACTCTCTCTTTTACTGGATAGTAGAGTGTAGTGCGTTCGTATGTTGATACTCTTGTTCATATTGAGTTGCAATTTGACGCTGTACCTCTTGAGGCATAGGAAGGTTACTGTTTTCCCAGTCATATTGCATCTGTTGAGTATTACTACTACCATTGATTCTAGCCTGGCGAGCAGCCCTGGCGTTTTCCATGTCCTTCTGCACCAGTGCTTTGGAACTCTCTTCCAATTTGTTTCGATCCCATACGTCGCAAGTTCTTGCTTGCTCGTAAACCTGTGTCAGTGTATCTCTTGCCATACCGAGTGAATTTATCATATAAGAAGCAAATTCCTGAAACATGTATTGTTTCTTATCCAACACGAGTATAGTACGGCGATAACTATGATTCTCCTTGACGAGTTCATTGTATTGTGCCTCCATGCGCGCCACCTTGAGTTTCAACTGTGCCTCCGATGTTATAACCTCTTCGAAAGTTCGCTTTGTGGGGGGATTAGGCAGGGTGGGAGAAGAAGCGCGTGCCCGTGTGTCTACTGGAGATTTCTGGTATACGTCACGAGGTTGCACGTAAGTTTGCATGTGTGCTTGTAGTACAAGAGTGTTTGGAATGGCAACAGGTGCCGTGATGGATGATATAGCACTCTGTGCCATTTCAGCGGCATATCTACTCACATTTTCGAAACCAGGAGGTAATGTGACACTTTTGTGTGACTGAGGTTGTGGTTCAGGATGGTACGCTTGATCGGGTTGTTGATAAGAAGGATGAGTGAAACCTTGAAAGTGAGCGAGATCTTCAGCAGAGGATGCGTCCGTGTCAGAGAATGCAGCTGTAATTTCATGTAAATCTCTCTCCAATGTATTGTTGTACTCGTCAAAATCTATCTCTGCCTCATGTTCCGTGTGTGTCACGAGATGTTGAGGTTCTGGTTGAGGGATTGAAGTGATGGAAGGTTCTACTATAGCTACACGAGCTGCAACAGGAATAGCACGTTCCATCTGTCTCTGTGCCGCTAGCATCTGCATGTCGGCTTCTCGTTTGGCTTCCTCATGTAATAACTCTGCGGCAGTGGCCGGTATCATGGGATCTGAGGGATTCTTGTGTACTGAATGGTGAATAGGAGAGGAGGCCACAGAAGGAGCAGGAGAAGGGGTAGATGCATGTTGTGATGGTACAACAATCGTAGTTGTCTTTTCCTTGTGAGTGGGAGAGGGATCAGAAACCACTTTCATTGCATCTGAAACTTCGGTTATTTGCATGATATGTTTTTCTGTCTTTTTGTGTGCTCTTTCTGCAATACCATCAATGTCCATAGCTCTTCCAAAATTCAATCCCAGTGTCGAGTGCCACACACGTTGATAGTTTAAGATATCTCCAAATGTATCCTTTAGGTAGCGTTGAGCACGCTCGTAGTTGTCCGTTACAAAACGAAGGTTGTCCACTGAACTTCTAAACCACAGATAGGCAACACCGCCTTTTCTTTGTCGATGCGAGAGTGCCTTGTCTTTACATACAGACACAAAGAAGGCACCTGATACGTTATAGTAATCACCCTCCGTCCGTTTCCAGCCGGTTTCCGGTGCGTCAGGCATGTTAAAATGAGAAAAGAACCAAGGGTCATCATCTAGTTTCTGTCTATCCACAGGAGAGAGAGAATAGCGAAGATTGGTGTAGTTGCTATGAAAGGCCTCCCAAAACTCGTCTCTTGTTTGAAACTGTACAGTGTCACACCATGATTTATCCCCTAGTAGTGTACTGTAAACAGGGAGATTCGAATCGTAAACACTTCTGGCCGTCGCCGGATCTTGTAATGCTTCGGATGTAATAGGAGCGAGTTCAGTGGCAGCAAACACCTTGTCTAGGTTTCGCCCAGACCGCACAAGAGTTTGTTGTGCGCGCTTTACCTCGTCGTGAAAGGCCTTTTGTGTTTGTTCCACACTAATCTCTGCGTTTGCCACTTGCGTAGCCTCACGTGCAGCTATCTTGAGTAATCTCTCTTTCTTGGCTAGTTTTACCGCGTCAGAAGAGGGAGGGGAGCAACACTCGGTGCCAATAGTGGTAGTTGCTTCCTTGTTCTTGCAACTCTCGCATGTAGTTAAGTGTTCATTCTTGGCTGATACGAACTTGGTGCGCACGATATCATCTAGAACAAAGCTACGTTGAACGTTTGATAGATCTCCACGATATATGTTCGGTTGTTCGTCGCGATGTTGATCATGAAACACGGGAAGATACCAAAAGTAGACGGTACGTCCCAGTTCCTTCTTTGATGTCTGTTTCGACAAGTTGTCTCGCGATGTCCAAAAGTATTCGACTTCCACTTTGGCAATCACCACATCCAACATGTGAGGTTTTTTAATCCTACGAGAGCTCAGTGGTTTGTGCTGTTGTACTCCTTCACCCGATGATTCATCCTCCGCCAGAGATAAATGCGCGATACCATCCATGATGCGGTTTTTCCTAGAAGAAGTACAATGAGAGTTGTGCGCATCAAAACACTATTACGCCTAGAATAATATCGAGTTTAAAACACACAAAAAGTTAATTCGATATTCAAGGATAGTGGTTTAGCGCACCTAGAAAAACCGAGTAACGAACTCGAACGAAAAATGAAATTCTTGTCCGACGAAAAACGCGAGAGCGCGAGTGTGACGGGCTCCAACTTTCGGGACAATGTGTCACGGAGTTATGTGCGCATGTTCAGCCTTTCCTAATTAGGAAATCTGTCACCACTGGCAGACATAAAAGTCAGTAATCCGGGTAAAAAGGTTTTCTAGGGTTTCCTATTCCGGCCAGGACCATTCAGACCCTTTACGTCAACATCCTTCCTTTTTAGGAAATCAGGCAAGTTTCAACTCGTCTACGCCTTTGACGTCCGATACGTCAACCGTGTAGACATATTTCGTCGGATACGCAGTTTCTGTTTTCCAAAAGTCTCAATATCACCCTTACGGTCTTGGTCTGCACAAGCTCTGTGTGATTTCACTGTTCTTTTCTATTTAATCAGCACAATAGAAAAAACAGCAAGGTACAGCATTTTTCGCTTCTTCTTTTTTCTTGCGAGTAATTTTTATCTGATAAAATAAGAATTCCTTTCCGTTCTTTTCGCTATTTATTGTTTTATTCTTTTTTGTTTTCTCTCTATTGTTCTTTCTTTTGTATCGTTTTATAGGATGTCTCAGCCACCACATGAGAGGGCAATACCTTTAGATATTCTATTTGAAGTACCTGGTTCCGATTCCGATTCTGAGGATGATGGATACAAGAGTAATGGTAGTGGTTCCAGTATATCTTCTGAACTGGAACGTGCGGAAACGGAGGAGCAGACTGTGGTAGATGAAGAATTACTCTCAGAATATCTCTCTGAACAAGACCATGACAACGAATTACTTTCTGAATTTGATGACGTTGAAAGAGAAGAAAGAAGGGAAGCAGAGGCAGAAGAAAGAAGAGAAGAAGATGTAACCGAAAGAGAGAGAGGACAATTGCGAGAAACAGAGACAGAAAACATACGAGTAAGCATCAATGAAATGATAACTACACTTGAAATAGCAGAAATGGTAGCAAGAGATAGAGACAACCAGGTCTTGCCGCACAACATGGCGGAAGATGGGACTGATACACCTCCGGTTATGCCCAATGCTGCGAGCTCGGCAGCAGATGACAGAGGTAGCGGCAGTGGCGGAGAAATGAGAAGAGGAAGACGTGGTGGTATGATCTATATGCCGGATACGTTACCAGTACAGACCCCTACGACACTGAGAGAACTTTCGAGATATGTTCCTGTAGACCAAGATATAATCAACAGTGAACGGAAATCTATTATCATACAAAGGGTCCAAACGTTATTGGACAAAGTTTCATACCTCAGGAGGAGTGGTCCTCAACTTAAAATATTTGAATCGACTACACTTGGTGATCCCGCAGGGGGGTTGGAGAAACTATTAAATCAAATATTAACTGATTCTACTACTCCACCGATTGACATAGAACGACGTCTAGACTGGCTTACGTCTTGTATAGCTGATATGATTGAAGACGTAACTTCTACACCTCTTGGTTCGGGCACTACTGGACCGGATTCAGTTCCCGCACGGGGTAGATCTTTCACACAGGCACTAATTGAGGCGGGGTTGGGTACTCCGCTTGATCTTTCTCTACCCTCGTCCGCACCACCGCCGATTGATCACAACCAGCTACATGCCGAAGCGGAATCGATACTATCGAGTTTACGTGCTATGTCAACCCAATCTAGTTCCAATATCCCTGTTATCGAGATAACAGAAGCAGATGCAACAAAAAAATCAAACCTGCCGGCACTTTCAGAAGCTGAAATCAGCGCTCGTGCTACAGCTACTGCATTATACAATGGTACACCGTGGAAGGTTTCTCCCTTCTGGAATCAAGGTCTGCGCTGTATACCGAGAGGTGTGGACCTTGGGATGTCACCTGGACAAAACTATCACAGACACAGCGAATTGACTGGTCATTTTTCTGGTTTTGGTCTACAAGATTCTAGTGCACGAATTTGTGGCCCAGAGGGCAAAGGCACATGTATGAATGCTGTTACTGTCACGACTGGCAACTCGGATATCTCTGTGATGTACAGGATGCATGCAGTGTCTGAGGAAACATCGCTCATACAATTACGTAATTGTCTTGATACCTCTGGAAACAAATTATGGAATCACAGCTCACTGACTTTTGGCGATAAAGATGTGTTTGATATCGAAATGAAGGATAGACAAATAATACGCAACGCGATGAAATTTATCTCTGATGATTCGGCAGGACATGCTCTATCTCTGTTATCTGGCTACCTCAATGCATTTATGACGGTAGAGGGAACTGCACCGGTCGAAGCTGACATGCACGTTGCAAATGAAAAGATGAAGATCTTAGCAGATCTCAATGGACAAATAGCAGCAGCTGGTTCCCCTGCAGAACTACTTGATAGATTACACAACACACGAAAAGAGACTTCTTCCCACGCAACTGTATTGGCGGCAGTGTTTGACAGTGCCGAACTCTTACGGAAACGCAACGATCTGTGGAACCTAATACGGAGCAAAGTTTATTCTATCCTCCATTGGTATGAACATCTAAACAGCACTTTGTCACGGATAAGACATCTGATAGATGCAGATAGCATCGAACCAGTGCAACCATTTCCGAGTGGTTTTCTACATACCAATATGCTCGAAGCACGTAGTTTACTACAGTTGGTAGAAGCGATGAAAACAAGAGTGGGCAGGACGGATGGTATCGCATTCAACAAACCGATGCCTGTTACCACATCATTTTCCAATACTGTTGTTACTACACCTATTACACCTCCTACCAATGACGCTTGGACACCTTTCAAGATGTCTAGTATACTATACTCGTGTTCAGAGCATTTAAGGTATCTCACGGCAGACTTGTATGCAGCACATACACAAGAAACCGCGTTCTTGGCATCTACTCAAGGATGGATAGTAAAGGAGTTGGAACAAAAGGAACGCATGTTAACTCGGATAAACGATCGAGCGTCCAAGTACAAGCTTGAACTCCAACGTGACCTGGGCGCAATACGAACGATTATAAATATTAACGATTTCTATCAACTCGCTGCCGTGCTGGATACCGCCATTGATTCTGAACCAGAAGATCAGGTGCTAAACATTGGCAAGGACATGCAGGAGAAACTTAAACAGTACCTTGGTGCACAGTGTAAACTACATTATAGTAGGTTTATGTATCAGATACTCAAGAAGATGGCAGACATTATAGACTCACGCCTCCTGGCTTCTACTCCAGAAGAACCACCCATATTAGACTCTGACACTGAACCAGAAAAAAAGAAAACAAAGAAGCCAAAGAAACTGACAAAAAAGACACCTCTTTCTTCCGATTCTTCATCTCCATCGTCTTTTATAGAGGTTTCGAAAACACTACCCTCTGGTAGAGTCGTTACATTTACAAGGAAAAGAAAACCAACAGAAACAACGCCTGATGCATCGCCACAGAAATCGAAAAAGTCTAGCACCGATGAGAAATCAAGTGTACCGGAAGCTTACATGGCTGGTGTCAAAGAGCTGCAACCCAAGGACAAGAACATTGGTGTTAAACGGAAGCACACAACTGCTACCACACCCATGTTGATTGACGTAGAAGGAAGAGAACTTGGTGGTACTGATCTCTTCATGCCCGATTTTACAGACATCAAGCAACGGGACTCATTACTTCGCAAATGCGCCTTTGATATATTGGCAAACGAACAAGGTGTTGTGGATTATGAACTTGGACATTTGTTTGGGACCATAGCCGTCTTTAACACGAAGAAGGCGCTCGATTATCAACGTAACAATATTGCTTACTACAAACAAACTGTGGATAACGCCATGCAAGAAATTAGTGAACTGGATATTGGAGCCAAACACTCGCTCACTCTGATGCGACATCTGAGAGACAAGATAGGAGACAAGTGCTTTGCTGTATTATGTTACCAATGGTCACTGGAATGTTACGCACCTATTCCAGACGGTTTATATCTAGACATAGAAGGGAAAAGTTACATGACAAATGGTGGCAAAGACCTGAGAGACAGTAAAGTGTTCTTCCCAGTTCCCTATGACAAATTGGCTCTCACATGTGGCAAACTTGGACTGTTACAGCGATCCTGTGAACCTCTACAGAATGATATTAACTTTCTTTATGATGGTTCTGTCTTTTGTGGTACAGAGACAGCATATCTCAGCCATCAAGGCGATCGTTTTGCAGATTCCACGGACATTGTTACCTACTATAACAATGATCGCATTCCTTCTATCAGTGTGGAGATCGGAGCACGATACTTTTCCTCGGTATGTAAGTTCCTATTCTGTTGTATTCGCTTTGGACTACTGGTGAAGAGTCTAAAGGGAACGAACGGTCGTTATCAACTCCGTGTACATACACCAGCACGGGAGATGGTACATCTAACACCATCCTTATTTGCTCTGTTTACCGATGTGGATTCGGTGGAGGTATGTGATATCTCACTGGACAACAAAAAGACCGTACTACCACAGTCTATTGCCGAAGAAATAGAAGAACTTGCGAATTACATGTTTGGTGGTCAGAGTCATCATCGTGCTTTCATCGCGGTCTATGGCTTCAATCATATATTACCTGCATCTTTATCCAGAGACTTGCCAAGTGAATGGAAAGCTGACATCTGGAGTAAGTTTGATTCATGTAGAGACACCAAGGGAAAACTCACAAACTTTACCGTTGGTGATCTGATTGCATTAAGGACGTTGACTTGCGCATATGAGACGTACCTCGGTAACATTAACAATGTGAACAAGCTACATGTACCTAGACACTATCCACTTAACTGGGGATGGATATCTGATAATGAGGCAGATTACACCGTGGATCTATGGCGTCTCACTCTCTCTGAATGCAAGGAATTGATACATACGCTTGTTGACTCTTCCAGTTGTTTACATAACATCACAGAGATATGTGTGTGGTTGGAACCTGTGGACGTAAAGACTTTTGGACATCCAGACCTAAGTTCTTCCAAACGATTCACGAGCATATCCATGTGCGAACCTGGTAAAGGAGAACGCTGTTATCACCTTCGATTCAAACGTACTGGGAAACTACAAAGCTTAAAGAAAGAGGGTGGTTATACCTGGAGAACGGACGTAGAAGAAACAGATTTCATTGCCAATGAAAAGGTTACAGTGGATTATCGTACCCCGTTTGGACCCATAGCCAAGGGAAAACAAGCTAGACTCTTCTCTCTTTTCCGAGTCAAGGATTTGGCATCGCTATTGATGGAGTTGATGTGGACAAAAGAAAATGGTGGTTGTAAACAGCTGTCTACTGCGGCGTTGTTTGATCATCTAAGTCTTCTGGATGCAGAAACATGTACAGTGTTACCCAATCAAACCCAGACTGCAAATTTCGGAGAAAACATACAGAATGCTATACGAGTTAAATTGGGGTACGGATTGTTTAGCAAAACAGAACCCTCTTTGGAACTGTTGCTACAAGCCTTTTTACCAAATGGTCCAAACACATCCTATGACCGTGTACCTACTGTACATGCACAACTCTTACAAGATGCTACATTGATGGCAATCTATTGGACAGGAGACAATACTCCTAAATACCACTGTTCGTTCATGATTGATCCAATTACACTGATTATATTAAAGTGCAAGAGTTCGCAAGGTTCTGATATTATATGTGGCCCGCATGCACGCGCACGTACCGTGAAACCTCCTACCTCCGAGGAACCACTGATTACAGTACCACGTACTCCTTCTTCTTCCCCGACTACTACAGAAGAAAAGAGCATTTCGAAAGGGGTTAAAAGACTAGCATCTTCTGCCAGTGATGAGATATCTATTCTTTACGCCCAGGCTCCCGAACTTTCAAAGCGTAGTGCTGTAAAACGTACAAATGATTCTTCTGCTACCCTACAACAGGACAATCATCCTGCTAGTCGGCTCTTTTGTCACAATAGGGCATCCAACCTCTGGGATCTCGGTATCTTTATTGCATTCTTTGCCCAATTATGGAACAGTAGACCTGCGGACGCAGACGAACCCGATCCAATTGTACGTAGCAAGATTACGGACACTCATCATTGTCACGATATTAAATGGCACAATATGGAACATCCCACCTTTCGTAGATCTGTATTAAATGGTACTGTATGGACCAAATCATACGTAACTGCCAAGCTCTCACTTAGAGCTCTGATACATGACATGATACTCGATGTGACTCCTTCTGGTATCGCAAAGTTGCTACAGGACAAACCATTACAAGCATGTGTACCTATACCACACACATGGAATGCGGGTATATGGAGAACGCTTACCTACCTACTCACGTTAGATCCAAAGAACAGAGTACAACTCTCTAATACGTTTAAACATATAATACTTCACAATAACGTTGACCAGCACTGGATTACGTTCCAGCTTAAAAGGCGATGTTTGTATGTGGACGGACTTGGTCTAACTAGTTCGAATGACAAATGGAGTAAATTTGCGCGCAACATGCCCTGGACCAGTGGTCTCTTGGTTCCTTCTGACGATGTGGGTGCTATAAAGATTCACGTAACCAGTAGAGTGAACGTAAAGACTGGCGAACAACTTGGTTTCGATGCGGAGAATACACTTGCTTCTGTACTTCGCAACTCTAACCAAATGTTGGATGAAGTGGCACTCCATTTCGGTGAAGAGGAAGTACACTCTACATTGGCATGGAGTTATCTATGCCCCGTGCAACACGTGTCATGGTCTATGGCTAATCAGGACGGCAAAACATTACCGAAAGATGATCATGAACAATATCAAGTAGAAAGCGGGGAAGGGAAGGCTCCTTCTCTGTATGCATGGCGGAAACTCTGGAACTACATGATTGAATTGAGGGTTATAGACCGAGTTGGGGATACGGATTATTGTGTACCCAGCAATTTCTGTCACGACACGAAAGCGAAAAGTATCAAAGGCATGTACCGGTTATTAGGTGCATTGGCAGCTATGGATGCCGCTATAAACATATTCGGTGCCAGTTCAGAAAGCACGTTTAGACGGAGACTTCAACAAGATCTACAACGCACTCGATTTCATCCGTGCTTCTGGAACTATCTACTTGGACACAACAGTTACACTTCACGTTCTTGGGTGGAGCAGAACCCAAAATGGGAGCCCCCTACTCTGTATAACAATCTACATGCTTTTGGATTTGTGGATGAAAAGAGTGCACAAGAGAAGCTTGCGATACTATTGGATGTAGATGGACATGAGAATGCTATGCGGAATATGTTGTGTATGGAAGATGAGAAGGATATTCAGCGTATCATGAAGATGGAGTTACCACAGAGACTCATTAAAATGGAGGGTATGCTCGTGCATGCTACTTTATTGCCTGATGCATTAGATTGCACTGTCTACGAATCTTGGCACGCTGTACGAAATGGTTACACAGAGATAGCCAGACAGGCCTCCTTCGGCGAGGGAAAGAACAAAACGTCACTCTTGGAAGCAATAGAGATTATGACTGGCACCGCGATCAAGTATATACCATCGACTGTACCCACACATTACGGTGATCAATTTTTCAATACCATATGCCATGCAATGTGTAACCCCTACACGGAACGTATGGATACGGAGGATTTTATCAAGATATTATCAAAGATTAACATTGTCCACGAATTTGCATCAGGAAACGGCCAAAGGTCACATGAAGGATGTCTGCGACAAAGTAACAAGAAAGTTATAACATCTACATCTCCCTATGGAGTTAAAAGAACAGTTAAACCAATGTACAACTGTATGACGCTAGGAACAAGCTGTAATACAGGAGGTGGCAATTGTGACACAAAACAATGGAAACACACACACTGTATAGGATCTCTATTACGCAATTACCTAGAATCTATCAACGACTCACCTGCCAAGCTCAAGAGGTTTATCTACATGTGCACGGGCTCTGATCGCATACCAGAGAAGGGTATAGCGTGCATGATAAAGAGAGTTGGTGAGAAAGGTGCTTATCCTGAACTACATAGCTGTAGTAACGAGATCCACATGCCACTTTTTGTGGTAGATTTTTGCAACCTCAATGACTCTCAGCTACAAGCAATGTTCACAGAGAGAATAGAGCAGAGCCTTGCAGACGAACGCTTCCTGACTATGTAAGAGAACATGTATATACTTTTTTAAAAAATATAATTTGTAAAAACAAAAATACATCTCTTCCCTATCATACCCTCTTTCTAGGTATGACTTCACCCGCTGGATGAGAAGGAGGAGAATACACAAGATAAAAATGCATGTTTGTAGTTCCGTTGTTTGTTACGTTGTGACGTGTGCCGCCTGGTATGTCTACTGCAAAGCCAGTGTCGGCGTTGCATGTGTTATCTCCGAGCTGGACGTTACCGCCACGAGCTGATACCACATAAACAAATTGATCCTGAGAATGAATCTCGGTGCCAATGTCTTCCCCTGGACGCAGGCACATGATAACAATCTGGGATTGTGATGTAGTCTCGATCACTCTTACGAAATCTGTATTACTTTTAACCAGTTCATCGAAACTCTGTAGACACGCTGGACGTCCCGAGGGAGTGTGAACAACTGGTTTACGAGATTCTATTTGCCTGGAAGGGGAAGATGACTCTGAGCTACTAGAAAGCGGTGCTCCCTGTATTATCTTCATGTTTGTAATGGAATATAGAGGAAATCTATCGTTTTCTATACCCTCTGCGCCCAGCCATTTTCTGTCGTTGCGTGGTATCTTGTTCACTCTCACTTCTCCTCCGTAGGTGTCTTGTGTGAGAAGTACGTGATATGCCACCTTTACGTCTGAGCGTCCCATATTTGCTGCCACATACTGCAGTAACAAAGAATACAATTCCATTTGGAAAAAGTAGTCTTGACGCATGAGGTACTTGTCTACGGTAGGATTCCTCACGTTGGCCGACGGTGGTGGCAAGGTCTTGAGATCGCCTATCACTAGATTACCCCGTCTATCCACCATCAAAAGGTCTATTATACCGAGGGGATGAAACCAACCTCCCGTCTGACCACCCGGATTGTCGTTGAACGCTATCCCAGTGGTAGCCACAACAAACTCTCCTGCTAGTACATAAAGTCCGGCTGCTGTTAAAGCTTGTTGAAACGCCATCAGATTATCGTGATCCTTTTTGATGTTTCTCTTTCCCTCTACCACATCCTTTGCTTCAAATTGAGTTGCATGAATCACATTGTAGTCAGTACCAGCTTCAGCTGTCTTGTACTCTGCATCTGGTTTTCTGTACCTAGCATACAGTGTACTCACTCCTATTTGTTTGTAGAGTTTGTCAGGTACGGCACGATTGCCAATGTAAGGTGCAACGGAGCCCTGTTTGAGATCTGTTGTTTTCTGCATATAAATCTTTAGTTCGTCCAATAGAGTTGCCCATGATTCTACAGACATGTGCGTTGGTTTCTGCTGAGCGGCTGCCATTTTTCAGACTAGAAAATAAAAAATACAGACATACCACCCAAAACAAAATACGATAGATATGTACAATCATTATTTTCATTTATATTTACAAAAAGATCAAGTACAAAAACTATCTATCTCCGCCATAACCTTGTTGTACAGCTACGACAACAGGAAATTGTTGTTGCATAGTAGCAGCAACTGCATTGTGATTTGCTAGTGCGGTACGTATATCAAGATAACCATCCAGATCACAGCGACTACAGTGTGAATACATACGATAGAGGCTAATAGCATAAACTAATGTTGTTCTGTTATAATAGCATAAACTAATGTAGATTATCCTGCATCATTGTGATTGTTGCGATAAAGCATAATGAACACAAGGTGAATACACTTATGTACCGACATTGTTTCATTCAATAAAAATATCAATAATTCCATCTTTTATTATTGAAAAAAATAAAATTCGCAACTGTATCACGAAAGCTGTCATTTTTTCAAAATGAAATTTGATCACGTGTGGCTCATACGATTATATGCCTTCTTCATATGTAACTATCTGTGGATTGTGGTAGATAGGTCATTCTCTACGGTCTATTACTCGTGGATATTTGTTACTTTGAATGCCTATAGGATAGGGTGCCAGTTGGCACGGGAACAATATTTAGTCACGCATCTTTTCATGGCACTTGGTATTGGTTTATTGTGCAGTGGACCTATCACACTTGCATTGACACTAATACAATACGGATCGATTGAAGATATAAATTCATTTGAAATCGGTTATACCGTGTTTCTCATACCTCTGAGTCTATGGATAGGTTATGCATGTACCTATATTAAAACAAACAAAATAGAATTACGGTTATCCTATCCACTTCAACAGCAACCAATACACCAAGGTTAAGATTTACTTTTTATGTTTTTCGTTTTTAATCTAGAAAATAAAACTGTAATCCTATGCTACTCTATGTTTTGTTTGTCTAATTGTGGTATTGTCTATAAACACCATATCACAACATGCAAGATTTTATAGCGGACGCCGAATTATGGACACAGAGACAGATACCTCCCATTGCTGCCAGTGCGGATGCAGAACGCCTCATGGAAACAATCCGTAACACTACAAGAACCACAACACCTTCTGAGAAAAAGAAAACAGATAAACCTAAACCTGCTGTACCACGTCCCATTCCGGATGATTGCGATAGCGTTTTGGGACCGGCTAGACTTATATCTTCTTTAAACAATAGACCTTTTGTCACACAACCAATACAGTATATTTCAGAGAGATGCCAGAATCTTGATGATCCGCCACCTCTCGAACCGAATGCAGTCACCTCTGTTCCACAGAGACATACACATTTAGTACCGAGTTTACTCTCCTCAGCACCCTCACCTCCCCCACTCTACACGTACCCCTACAATCAGTACAGTGGTAACATGTCTGGAACTACGGCTGCTATGCATGCATTGATATCGTTGCCACCTACCAAGATGGCCAGTGTACTGAAGGAGATGATGAAACAGAAAAAGACAGGTGAATCCGTAAAGAGTAAACCGAAACCAAAGAAGGCCGCTCCCACAGACAAGATCAAAACCAAAGAGAAGAAACAGAAAGAAGCAACAAAAAAGAACAAGGAAAAGGAAAAAGAAAAGAAACAAAAGGAGAAAAAGAAACAAGAAAAGGCCAAAGCAAAGGAGTCTTTGGCCAAGATTATGTCTTCCAAGAAAGTACAGGCTCTATTGGCCAAGGCAAAGTGAGAGATGTGTGTTATAAAACACGTTTTACTATTACTTTTACCTCTTACAATAAAATCGCTCTCTTTTATCTCTCTTTCCTTACATCTCTTCGGGTTCAAAGTATTCTTCTTCCAATGCCTCTTCTACACTATCTCCGTCACCATCCCACTCCTTGATGATGTTTACAATGTGTAAGCGGATGTAGGCGAGGTAGATCTTGTCTTGAATGCGATAACGTATGTGTGCACCGAGCTGAGGGTGAGTGAGGTAGATCTGGTACTCATCAATGTTGGGTCTGTTGTTAATGGCGTCGATACAACAGACAAAGTTGGATGTTTGTGGCTTGAAGTTAAAGATGTGTTTCTTTTGATCGAATGAAAAGTAATGATCTGTATCTTCCATCATCTCTTCTTGTGCGTGATCTAGGAGATCAATGCGTGCAATTGAAGGAAACAAGTCCGTGCGAATGGCAAACTGAAGCCCCAGATGAACCGCGGGTGACTTGAGGTTCATGGTTTGACGCACATGTTTCGTCATCTTCTCAACATCTCCGTCAAAATCCATCTCAGGGTGTTCAACTAGGCGTTCATCCTCGAATGCTATCATCTTTAACAGTGCTTCTTCGTCCTCTGCCAACTTGACCGGATACTCTATCGTGTGTTCTAGGTTGAGTCTCACAGACCCAACATACATCTCATAGTGTCCGTTGCCGTAACCAGTGATACCGAGTTCTTCCTTTTCTGCATCGAGTTCCTCCAACTTGGTTGCTCCTCCAGCTTCCTCAAACTCATCATTAGCCTCCAAACTAGCTTCTTCTGCCTTGACGCGTGCTGTCTCCAACGCTTCCAGCTTTGCAATCTCATCTTCTATCTCTTGGAGTCTCGTGTCCGTAGTATTGATCACGTAAGCTAATCTGCTACTGTGAGGGAAGAGAATGACCTTGCACTGCGTGTCGTCGTCGGCTCTGTCGAGGAAGGGAAATTCCATAGTACATAACTCGGCGTCTTCTAATCCCATGTGGTGTCCATGATCTGATGTGTCAATGGCAGAAGGAATAGTAATAGTGGGCGAGTTGATATCAATGAGCTGATAGAGGAGGTGACCCTCAGGTACGTCTCTCAACGCAGAGTTCCATTGCCAATCCTCTCCTTTGTCCACGTGATGCTCTAGTGCTCTCTTTACATCGATATCACTTGCTTCCCAGCAGATACTAGGTACATCATCTAAAATAATAAAAAAGTAAGAAATAATAAAAACATAGAAATATACAATAATATGTAAGTGATAGTTACATACGTTGCTTCGCCTCGCTTGGTGCACTTGAATCTTGTGATTTCTTTGTCTTGTTGACTTTGGCAATCTTTTCTTCTTCAAGCTTTAGTTTTTCTTCAACTTTGCGCTTCTCGGCAATCCAACCCTTTAGATTAACTACCACTTTATCGGGCATTTCTTCATCTTCCATGGGCTTCAACGTCTGTACTTCCTTGTCCTGTGCCTTGACAGAGGGTTTCTTCTCTGACTTCTTGCTCTTTGTCGGCGAGTCGGCCAACAAGACCTTGGCAGTTGAACTGGGAATTGATATCTTGGATAAATCCTCATTCTTGGGCTTTCTCTTGGATGTTTCTATCACAGCACTGTCCTTCAAAGTCTTGGATACCGGACTTTGGTTCTTGATGACAGTCTGTTTTATGGCACTCCTCTTCTCGGCCTTTGTGGTTGTATTCTTCGTGGTCTCCGCTACGCTTGCCGCATTTTTCGATTTCTTTGTCGACATGGGAAGGAGAGCTCTACACGGGTAGCAGCAATGAGACAAACAAGATAATAACAAAAAACAATAACACGTACAATACAATAGTAAGAGTCACGTTGTTTGTTTTTCGCTAGAAGAAAGTGAATTGTTACACTTCGTTTTTTTCGTCGGATTCTTTTTCCTCTCCTCGTCAAAGCGTTCCGGAATTACCCGGACAGAGTTAGTAGTATTGTCCCGAATTCGTCCCGGTTCTTCGTCGGCTATAATTTTTTCTACCGACGAAAAAAGTAGGGTTAGGTTTTTAATGGTCCCGGGACCAGATATTAAATAAAAATAATATCTTTCCAAATTAGGACAGAAAAAATCTTTTTGTGTTTTATTCTATCAATATAATTATCAATACCAATTTTGATTGATGTTACGAAGATACAAGGGGGACCTTATACAACGTAAGCCGTTATAGTGGGACGCGTACCAAAATTTTCGAAACTTTTGGTATTTACGTGACTGTTTTTAAAAGTTCATAACGTAATGCGTTATGTTTTTGTCACGCGTTATTTTTCAATAAATGTATTTTTATAGAACAATTGCTTTTTCTCGTGTTTTACTCTCCTACTTTCCTATAATGTTTACTGTACTGGCTAGCCAGTAATCTTTTGTATCTTTCTTTTTTCTTTTCTCTGAAAAATGGCATTCTACATACCTGATCTCACCGGCTTTGACCCGCGTATCGCTGGATACAGTAAACAACCGGGTTCTGCAACGTATAATACGTATACTACAGACGCACCATCCAGGACACCACTTCAAGACATTACACAAGGTAGACCAACGGGACAGGTTGGTGGCGTGAAACAACATCGCCCACAAAACTATCATCACGATTACCTTCGAACCACTCCTCCTACCATAAAATTGGTATACGAGGATGGATCTATGAGTGAGGTGGGCATCAAGGCTTTTAAAATCATGGTCGGTACATACCGTCCTCTACCCACGGGAGCAACCGAGCATTTTATACGTGTGGATGTAGTGATACCAGAAGAACAAATAGACCCTGATATATTTAGGACAATTCCACTGACAGCCACACCGACGCTCTACGGTAAAGAGTATCACATGACAGTGAGGATACCTCCCAAAGATATCTACGTAGCTACTGACATCACAAGTGGAGCTTATGCGTATCATTTGGCTGTGAATGCGTTAGTACAACCAAAAGACACACCTAGCAAGAGCTACGTATTCACCATAGCACTGGACCCAGACTACCTCTATGTCGGTATAGATTCCAAGGCGTCTAAATTCGCAGCAAGAGGATGGTTGTTACCGAATGGAATTAAACCTCTAACTCACATGCGATAAGACAATAAACACGTTTTGTATATTTTTGTTTATGTATCTATTATAAAAACAATTTACGGGCGTTCTTCGGGTACTGTACCAAGAGGTATATGTTTGGTAGCAATGATGGCAAGGTAATCGTAGCATATTCTACATGCATGTACACACGACCAGAGGTGAGCTACGAAAAACGGTATAGCCGCCAGGTAATAGATCTGTAGCCAGTCTTTGAAGCGTTGCGGATTCACGTGGTTAAAGAGAGTGGCCGCAGGTATCACCACACCAGCGAAAAATATTGCATTGGCGGTGCTCAGTAGTATGCTGTAGCGATAGTAATCGTATAGTCTCTTGTCAAATTGTAGTGTACCCTGATTAAACAAAAACACACAAAACCATACTATACACAGAGACACATTCGCTATGGATAATCCCAACCAGACGAGTCTAGGTAGTAGTATAATGTCTTCCTTTAGAAAGCATTCTATTATGGATAGAACGGTAAATGCTAGGTGAGAAGCTAGTCCGAATGCCAACGAGACGAGGAAAATATAGAGTGCGCTTCGATTCAAGTGGTTTGTCTTTTTCTCGTACATGACGAAAAACTCTTTAAAAAACTAGATGACTCTGCGAAATAACAATAAGAATAGACACGAGAATTGTATTGGGAGAGACGACTAAGTATTATTTCACAAATTTCATTAATACAATAAGAAAAAGAGAGAGAAGAAGGAAGAGAGTCTCTTTTACTGCTTGGTGCCGGGAGCGGGTTCGAGCATGCCGAGGAAGTTGCTCAGACTGTTGGGATCAAACTGAGTACCAGAAGCAGCGGCATCGTGATACATCAGAGCTGCGTGACGACTGCCATTGATGACGTTGGCTAACATGCTGTCAGGAGGAGGTAGGCGGTATTGTGATTGCTGCTGAGCAAACTGAGTTTGCTGTGCTGCGATTTGTTGCTGTTGTTGCTGTTGCGCTGCCATGGCAGCTGCGACGTGCTGTGGAGAGGGAGTTGCTTGTGGTTGAGCTGCAAATCCGGACGGTATCTGTTGTTGAACGACAGGTTGCTGTTGCTGCTGGACGGGGACTGCTGCGGGCTGTTGAACGATTCCTTGCATGGGAGTTGGTGTCTGAGCAACGGGAGGGGAAGCTTGATACTGTTGCATCTGTGCCATCTGCTGTACCTGTGCCCACTGTTGTGCGAGGAGATCCTGTTGTTTCTGGGCGAGAATGCTGGGTGTAATATGATCATTGAAGCCTACGAAGCGCTCGTTCATGGGAGGTACGTTGGGTGGTTGCAGCAGAGAGGACACTATGTTTTGGGGAGTGACAACTGCGGAAGAGGGAGTACCAAATGCAAAAGGGTTGGTCGCTGCAATGTGCTGCATAACACCCTTGGCACGTTTGTGGTTACCGCGGTCTGTCTCTGCGTCGTACTGCGCCAGCTGCTGCTCTGCAGCTAGTGCTTTCTCTTTCCAGCTGTTGGCTGCTTGGACGGCAACAGAGAATGTCTTTTGCATACTGTTGAGAGCACCAATGTCGCTAAATGTATGGGCTTCCGCGGCGAGTGTGTCGGCTGCAGCTATCAGTTCTGGTTTTCCGGTGGCTCTCGCAACGTTGGCCACCTGGGTACGCCAATCTGCGACAGATGCATTCTTATCCTGCACAAAAGCCTGTTGGTTGTTGGCCAACTGTTGTAGGGCAAGATCCTTCTTGGCAGACTCTTGACGAAGAGCCTCGTACTCTGCCTTGCGATCTACGAGAGCACTACCGAGCTGAAGGACGGTAGCCTGGATTTGTTCTGGGGTCTGGCCTTGCATACTTGCTTTGAGCATCTGCATAGAGGCAAGGGTATCCATCTGGTTGGCGGTAGGCTGCTGTTGAGGAACAGCAGGTGCCTGTTGGACGGGGGCGGCAAGCTGTTGGGGGACAGCAGGTGCCTGTTGAGGGGGTACGACGGCAGGGGCGGCAGTGTTTTGCATTTCAGTTGTTGATGCCTGCACCAAAACAGTGTTGTTGTTGGTAGGAAAAACAGAGGAAGAAGACGAAGAAGAAAAATAACTCGTCAACGAATGTGGATGTGGTGAACAAAATTCTCGCACAATATTTATTGCGTCGACACTTGTTGTTTGTGTAATTGGAGCTGGTAATTGTGTTTGTACAATTGTCATTGGATCTGAAATTGAAGAAGAATTTTTTTGCAAGATGTTTAGAGGAGGAGAAGAATTGTTCAAAAGATTAAGAGGTGTTTCTGTTGTAGGTTTTTCAGATGTAGAAGAACCAGATACCATAGTGAGAGCAGAGGAAGAAGAGACAGAAGGAAGGTCGGTATCACGCATCAGATGAGATTCAGAGTAGTTTTGTTCAAAAGTGGCAAAGTCAAAGGGAGTAGGGTCGTTTCCTCCATTCAGTAACATCTTTATCATTTCTGTGTTTTTCAAGACGTATCCATCCAACAGAGTATTGGTGATGACAGTGTTGGCTCTGTATCCCTCTTTTACTACAGAGATCTCATATGGTATCTTTAGTACGTTCATCTCGCTACCATCGTCTGATTTCGTCACTTGGGCATGGTGAGCAAGAGAAAGTTCACCCAGTTTGCCAGTTAATACATCCATTGCCGTGTTGTACCCATGCATGGTAGACACATCAATGTATCCGAGAGAATGTCGATTGCCCTCTGCGTCAGACCAACTGTGAACCCACTTCCCCACCTGTTCCATACCAACATCAATATGATTGCCGTGATCTCTCATCATGGGCAGGCCCACAGCAGAGATCTTGTTTACATCTTGTTGCGAGAAACCAAACACGTATTTGTGCATCCATTTACCCTCCTTGTCCATACGTGGAATCTCCCCTGGCATATGAGACATGCCATCGTCACCCTTAACTTTGCCATAAAAGATTCCAGAGATCCACAACCTGGCACCGTTTGCCTTGGGTGTTTCCACTTTGCTCAGAGACATTTACGAAAAATTCTTGCTACGAAAAATATACAGTTGCACAAAAACCACACAATCGAGAAGGAACACATTTTTCCATCAGAATATAACAATACAGTGTTGAGTTTTTTACGTTTTTCTATAATCATGTATAAAATTTACAAATATAGCAACACACATCATACGATACGGATCAGTCTCTGTCATTTTCGTTGTGATGGATTTTCTTACTGGATTATCAGAAGTGATACAAGAGGCAGAAGAAAAAGAAGTGGAAAAACTGATTAAAAAAGAGAAAAAGAAATCAAAGAAGGAAAAGAAAGAAAAGACAGGGAAGAGAAAAGACGCACCGAGCACACCACCAGACACTACAAACAAAAAGACCAAGAAACAAGTACACTGGCCACCAGAGTCAGAGATACGCCAAGAAGCACCACCACAGACCGAAACTGTACTGACACCAACACAGCCACCCAAGAAGGATGTCACCATTTGGGTAAACAATGTAGGAGAAGTACCTGCCAGTGATCTGGATAATATGCAACAGTTGCTGAGCGCTGCCACAAACATACAGGAACAAGAGACACTACGCAAAGTGGATGTATCTCGAAGGTTTATGAAACTGCACTCACTTATAGTCACGATTCCAACCTATTATGTGCATCGCGGGCAATACGGTACTGGTGTGTAATGTAATATATTTTGTAAATTTTATTACATGATAATATGTCTACTGTTATATGTGGGTGAGTTGGGTGAATCGTAACCTGTTTCAATAATACCGCCCATAAAATCGAACTGGAATGGAGGTGTACACCCATTTTCTCCAGTCCACCAGATGATCAATTCGTATTTGAAATGTCCAGAGTTTAATCCCAATTTATACATTCGCATACAGGTTGACATGAACCTGCCAAGGGTTTTGGCATCCAAGTAAGTTATTAGTTCAAGTATCACATCGTCATTGAGATATTCGTTCATTGGTGGTTTTTTGTACTGTTTATTACAATGGAAAAATTTAGATAGTACGAAAGTGGTGTCTGACCAGAATAGCCGAATTTTTCTGTCTTAGAATAAAGAATGAAACATTTACTGTGTTGTTGTTTAAATCCGTTACTGTGGCAAGAGTATTCACAGCGAACTTGAACTTTAGCGACTTTGTGGCAAGTACAAGTGTCTCTATCGAATCTTCAACGTGAGCTTTTGATATTTGACCACTTGTGTCCGCCTTTAGCGTATGATGCCAGTGTCCTTCAGAGTTGGGCACTAATTGTGCCAGTCGTACTGAATTGAGTGTAACGCAAAGTTCTGGAGGTATACCCTGTAACATGTACGTTACTATTGCCTGTGCGTTGTTGATATCGAAACTGGTTATCGGAGGGTTGGGTATGGACATTTCAGAAAAACAATGGCGATACAATAAAAAATATATTCAACAATAAATAGTAAGTGTAAACATAAATCGTATTTCCTCTAGACCTCTTCTTTCCCTTCTGCAAACTCGGATGCATCTCCCTCTACCACAGTTTGTTTGTATACATCTACTATTTCTTGATCTTCCCATGGTTGCATAACGAAAGGAGGGGTTCTTTGTCCAAACTTTGGATGTGGTAGTACCCGTTGGACAGGTGGAGCACCGTATACATTGTCATCATCTATCAGTGTATCATCTCCCACTTCTTCCGGCGCAGGTGGAAACTTTGTCTGGTCACTGGTATAGTTTCCAATAATCCTCACGTTCAATACCATTATAGGTAAACATCTCATCATGATGGAATTCCGGAGAAACTCCATCAATTGTGTCTCCCCGCCTACCCAATTTCGTAGGGATCGTACTATTCCAGTCTTCCACACGGTCAGAGCACGAGCGTTTAGATTTGGCATACGACTTCTTATGACAACTTCCACTTCACTCCCAGAGAGGCGTCTCAGTTCTTTACATACTTCTTCGTCTGATATCTTGAGGAATCTTAGCTTTGGAAGTCGTACATACTGTATACGGGCTGATAAGGTGAAGGTTGCCTTCCAAGCCGCAAGTTTATTGCCGTATTCATGTTCACCCTTGATCCTCACATACGTAGTTAACAGTTCGGTCTCATCACTGAGGTCCAAGTTCGCACCATGACCAAAATAGTCATCAAATATGGCAGGGGCGCCATGTGACGCAGCTATACCCATATATTCCATGGTTTAAAAGTATGGTAACATAGAAGAAAAACAATGGAATTAAATATACTATTGTACACACAAATGAAAAAAACGTTATAATTAAATTTAAAATATTTCGTATTTCATTTAAAAATGGTTACAATAATACCCTTCTCTCACTTCCCCAAGATGGATAGTTTGTTACCGAGGTCTGTACTGGGTGCTCGCACTGTCTTCTCCATGGCACGTACAAATTCTGCTCCCTTTGGTACGTAGAATCGCATGCCATTGGGACAGTATTTGATACTACCCAGTACATCCATCCTATTTGTATGTTCTCCGCTGATGAAGAAGATGCCGAAACCCACAGGAGGACCAGAATATCTAGATGCCACAACAATCTCTGCTCGTTCCATCACAATCTCGTTCAGTTTGTAGATTTTGCCCGATACCTTTACTTGGTACAGATTGTGTCTTGTATCTAATACTTTGTTATTTAGCCATGCACCTTTCGGTCCTCCTTCGTATTGAAATACTTCTTCCACTTGCCCCCATACATCGTGTTCGAGTATGTGGACACGGTCTCCCACAGAGAAACGGTATGGAAATGATTGTACGTCATATAGTCCTTTCAATAAATCCCTCTTGTCAGAATCACTTGAACAGAATACGAGCACACCCCCACCACCACCTGCCGTTTTTCTCAGTGGATACTGTTTCTCCTGTTCTGTTATAAATGCCTTCATCTTACGCCAGCAGTTCTTTGCATCCTTTGGATCAAAGGGAGCAATGTCCAGCTCTGCTATCTCTTTCCAAGTAACGTTGTAGTATAATTTAACGGTGGGTTCGTCTGGGTTCTTCTCTCTCACGTGTTGATTCCAATCCTCAGGGCTCACGAGCGCAGAGAGGTCACGCACAATGTTACCACCTCCCCTGTAACATGTTGCTGGGTGTTCCGCTGGGTCTCCGAGTAATACAAGTCTACATTTGTGTTGTAATCGTGCAAGCAGCTTTAACAGCACAGTTGGTCCTAGTTTGTGTACTCTATCTACTATCACGACCATAGGTCTCTCCATATCCATTTCTCCGGCCGAAGCCGCTATTTCTTGTTTACCGTTCTTAACGTGAGCGTTTTGCTGCTTTATCCTGTCTAGTTCTAACTTTTTTTTCCTAAGTTCTTCTACAGCAGCATCAAGAGAATATACGTGAACCCCTTTACTCATGAGAACTGCCTGGAGATAGGATGCGTAGTTTGCATTGGCTCCGACCAATAGAACGTTACCCCCATTTTGTTTACCTACAGCATTCACCAGGTCTCGAAGCTTAATAAAGTAGGCATCATTGTAAAAGTTGCACGTGATGAGACGTAAGGTGTCAACCTTTTCTCCCAACGCATCACAAAAATTGAGCTCCTCCATGTGTCTTTCGATGTTGAGGAGTCTCTGGGTGAATCCATTGGGTTCCACTATACAAGAGGGCACCATGGCCCGTATCCGGTACTGCAGGAATAACAAGGTCCCCAGCTTCAGTGTGGGATTGAGTTTGAGTTTGGTAAAGTACCAGTTGACGTCACACAATGTACTTCCCTTGTAAAAGTAGTCCTTTTCTGCTTCTAAGTAGACAGAGAGAGCAGCGTGTACGATGGGATAAGAGTCTGAATCAGATGGAAGGACATTCTCTCCCCCCACCATTGCTTCTGTCTTGCGGCGAGCTCTACTGATCAGAGGAGAAGCTATAGATGCGAGATCATTCAGATCCTCCTTCAGATAAGCCATCTTACATAGACTCATCACAGGAGTCTTGGGATCGAAAGAGAGAGGAGTTCCCTCTGGTGACAATATGTCCTCGCGCACATGTGTAAAGCTAATGTAGTTTCGAGGAAGCTGTAGCCTGAGAAGAGACTGGGTGGTACTAAAGAGTGGTTGTGATGGTTTTGTTGGGTCTTTGATAATTTGTAGAATCTTGCGTGCAGTGTCCCAAAAGGTGAAGCAATATGGCTTGTGTTGGAGGAGGAAGCGTATGGCAGAGAGTTGAAGAGGAAGAAAACCGAGTAACCATTCGGCAGGAAAGTATCGCATGAGAAACATCAAGTCGGACTGGTTTGCACAAAAGAGTGGTGCCAGTACGTCTGCTATCTTTTGTGATAACCATTTCTTGCTCTTGGGGCCAGCGAACTTGTCTTCTGTAAAGTCCGAGGTGAGAGACATGGTCTTGGGCAGGGGAGCCATCATTCTCTCGTAGATAGATCGTTGTTCTACATCGTCATCACAGCCCTTTTCATACAGAAAATAATTGATTAATTGAGTCTTTATCAACATCTCGTGTCTTGGTCTACATTCGTATATCCTCAGCACACGGGAGAGAGAACTATCACTATCTGGTGTGTTTGGTTGTAGTAATACAGTGAATTCAACACTGGGGTAAGGGTAGGAAACGGTTCCTCTGCGCGATGCTTTTTCGGAATAGTAGCCGAGGTGTGGAATGAGGTAGGTACGAAAGTCATCCTTGTTGGAACTATTGTGAACACGAAAATTTAAGCCACCTGCTGCATTGGCACCATAGACATATCCTGTGACCTTAATCGTCGTCATCCTCTTCACTGATGTCGTCTTCACCGCCAAACACCGTAAAGGAGAGCACCAGCAACGCGAAAGCGAAATAACAACTCACCAGACAAAAGATATCAGAGGGAGCGAGGATGGAAGAATGATGAACCGGTAAAGAGGAAGATGCAGTTGCAAATACGCCTGTAGAATAGCGCATCTATTTTTCATTTGATTTCTTTTTTAATCATAATTTCTCACGTAGAAGAAAAAAAGAACAGACGAACGATCTATGATCCACCCACATACGTGTTACACTGAATCGCGCGAAAAGACAATGCGTACAATTTAGCTGACAAAATTTTACTCGTTAAGAATCTCAATTTTTTACTAGAGTGACTTATTTTTTTCTTTTTGTATAGCAAAAAACTTTCGCTCGTGTCTCTTTTCCGCGCACCTGACGTTTAAAGAGAAAATTATAAATTTCATTTCTCTTTTCGTCCTTTTTCTGTGTTTCGGGGTGACAAGATGAGTGGCCCTCCCCCATCCTCACGCTGGCAAAGAAGAGCAGAGAAACGTATACAACAAAAAGAACAGAAAAAAGCATCATCATCACCATTCCTTGGACAATATGCAGTATTGGCAGTAGAAGCAGAATCCATAGAAGAGCTATTGTCGCACTTCAACCCACCTACAAAGTCATCTCTACCAACTATCGTATTACATGCAGCTACTGCTATACAAGATGCATACAACAAGAAGAAAATGACATCACCTCCTATCCCTCCTTCACAATCACAACAACAGTGGAGAGCAAAGCCTACACAAACACCTCCTGCATTGATACCATTACCAGACAAGACTCCTACTGTAAAAGACTATATCAGTGCTAGTTTAAAAGAACAAAAGAATCGAGCACGCAAGTTATTCTTTGATATGGGCTACGAAGGGGAAGCTATCGTGTATCCTTTGGTCGATGAACCCGATAGCAAACTAGAGAAAATTGCAGGAGTTGGTGCGAGAAAAGAATGTACCAGCAGCTCGGACGAAAATCTCAGGGATCTCTCTGTAGAACACATGCTAAAGAAAGAAGAACAACTTCTAACATACTATTTCGACGAAGATACTTCTCCTTCCACTGCTACGGACACACAAGGATGTATGTTTCTGCCAGGATCAAACTCTTTGAAAAGACAAGACCAATGGCGTTTGCTATGGAAGTGCAAGGAACAGGGGATCAAGTGGAGACATTGTTTGAAGACTACAGAAAACAAAAAAGAACTAAAAGGAACACATACCTTTGTAAACAATCTCGGTGAAGAGCACAACACAGAATTGAGAGCATTCGATTTCACAGACGATCAGTTACAGACACTGACAGACCTTTTGAATACACTGACAGAGGAGGGTCTATTTTTACTATTAATGTGCTTCCGTATGACCTGTGCACACTCAGTAGAGTGTTATCTACGTATATTACATAGGTCACTCGGATGCAGCAAAGACAACGGTGCCGATACACATGGATGTGGACCGTTTACTAGGGATGAACACGGACAATTACATGCCAAGTGTGTGTTGGAAACATCCTCCCGTCTGGTGTATGATGGTACTTCTGAAGTAAGCATGTTGACAAGCGCATGTATGAAATCTAGAGAGATGATGGGAAGCATACCAGTAGAAGACAGATTTAAATGGTGGCCTGCAAATCTGGTGTCGGCGCTTGTGACATTCACCAGGGAGAGACTGCTCAATCTAGACATTCACGATGATATTATGAATATGGTCAAGGAGGAAGGCTGGGCTACAGGCAAAATGGATACCGCACTATCGGAGAAACAGGAACTGAAATGGGACACTAGTGTGATGGAAAAATTAAGAGTTATATTCCACGAGCACGGTTCGGGAGCACCAGACTATGCAAACTTTATCCTCACAAATCGCATGATGACTCAGTTCTCACGTGGTCTCCTCTTTGCCGCCGAGCAGATAAAGATATTACGTTCTGAATCACAAGAAGTACCTATACTACCGCTGTTTTCAGATGATTATCAAAGAACACTGATGGAAACATTAAAGACCAAGATAAAGGAAGGAAAATATGGCAACATTGGAACTGTACCCTATGTCGAAGAAATCGAAAAGACAAAGCCTATAGAGACACGGAATTTCGTAGATACAGACTGGATAAGCACAGCACCGTCAGAGACTGTATTTAGCTTGCTAGAGAACAAATGTATGCTCCATATTTGTGATCATTGCAGGCAAAGCAGGTCACGGACATGTAGTATGAAGGACTAGCATGTCTCTTGTATTATCATGATTATACATTCAAAACAAAAAACGCGCTAAAACTATCTACAGTTATCTGAAACCCCACTTTTCTATATGTTCGTCTCTGTCTCTGTCCCTGTCCCTGTCTCTAGCTCTAACACGTTCCACGTCTCGTTCGCTTGATCTCATTGTAGTATGTACCGGAGGAGGCGTGGTGCCTTCAGGTGCTTTCACCATAGTGATACCACCGCACGTAAAGTCGAGCGGTTCTCTGATTTCTGGTGAATGATGTCTACGTTTCTTTCTATCAGTAGGCTCATCTGATTCGGTACGATGTACCATACCAGAGAAGAACGGTCCTCCAAGACCAACAGGAGCGTGAGATGGTACAGATGGTGAAGAAGCGATAGTATTTCTTGCTTTCCACTCAAAATCACATAAAAGTTTGTCTATTATATCCTGGGGTACTATGGACGTTGGTATTACGTTTGTCTTTTTACAAACTACACAAATGAAAGCGGCTGCCTTTGTGAGCATCCCTGCCGGAGGTGCATCCACCTTAAAGAGATCCGTTTCCTCCACTTCAAGTTCAGATCTACATACTAGGCATGTGATAGATTCTATAACAAATGGACCAGGTGTTACTTGGTGAATTATTCTCATCGTACAAAGGTTTTGTAGGGGTGAAACAAGAAACTGAAAAAGTTGAGTGGTTTATTTACATTTTAATTTTTTTCAGACAATAGTTTATTTTTGTTACAGATGAGATCTTTTCGTATATGTTTCTTTTAGTAAACTGTTTTCGACTTGCCTATTGAAACGTGTAGTATTTATTATCTATCGATGACTACCGTAGAGCATAGACTACATGAAGCAATGATGGCAATACAAACCATTCCTCTTCTTGATCAACACGACGTCTTTTTAAAATGTATAAAGGCATGCATAATTCAAAAGATGATGCTACTTCCCAGGGAACTGTTGTTCACACCAGAACTAGAAAAGGTAATAGAAGATAGCTTGGTTCACATGGCCAAGTCTACTGATTACGCAGGGATTAGCATTCATTCCGACGAGTTTAAAACTGTACCACTTTTTGCAACGTTTGTAGAAAAACCACCGGGTCGTCTTATTTTAGAACGATTGCGTGATACTGTAAACAGAACTACACTGAATGGTGGAGAAGAACATACTTGTAATGTCATACAACTTATGATAGATCGGTTAGCAGATCACATGAAAAAGTTTACAAAGAATGGACACATTGTCGTGGAAAAGACGACCACAGAGTATGGATGGAAGAGGAGAGAGCCGGCAGATCCTCTCTTCCACAAGGATAGCTTCGTTACAGATTACGACACGGTTATTGTACATTACTATTATACGCGTGTTGATGGTTTGGTATATAAATTAAAATGAATTGTTTTATTTGTACAATACACAAATCTATTGCTCGTGTTTGATACGTGATGTAAACTTGTCCTTTTCGTCTGTATCAGACTTTGGCTCTCGTGTTGAATGCATTGATGGAACTCCGTCAGGGATTAATACAACTTCTCCGACTATATCTTTAGCTACACCTTGTATCGGTTGTGTTAACCCTGATGGAAGTTTTCCAGGGATTTGTACGGTCCCAACCACATCTTCTAGTATGACACTGCTTGGGATTTGTACGGTCCCAACCATATCTTTGATACCTTGAAGTCCACATCCACCATAACGTATGTCACACTCCATCCAGACCTCACCGCTTTCTGGTTCTGTCTTTTCGGGTATATTGTATTGTAAGTCTTCCCTTTGTTTGTTCAACATCAAACGCATTGCCGCTGAGAAGTCCTGACCCGGACAATCGAATTCTGGATATCGCTTACACAGAGTCCAACTATATTTTGTATTGTCGTCTGGTCTTGGTGTCGGAAGAGATTGTAATAGTAATTGCATGCACTGAAACATGGGATTACCGTAACGGAACGCATAGGAATCGCGAAGTTTGTAGAGTGACGTATACTCGTGACATTTGGCATTCTTTGCTACTTCTGTTAATGTCTTGACGATAGTAAAATTATACACGTTATCCCAGCTATGTCCATGTGTCCTTACATCTGGGAACATAAGACGTAGGTCCCTATATATCATACTTAATTCATTCTCTTGTAGACCACAGGGATGTCTCAGAGTAAAGGTGAGATCCACGGCAAGAGATAGACTCGGTTGTTTGGGGGGAGTTTCACACGAAACCTGGATATTAATCTGTCTTTCCCTCTCAAATATGATACCGCCTATCGCTGCCAGCACTATTAAAGCAAGGAACAAACAGCACACGTTTTCTTGCTCTTGATGCATATAGACGGGTTAAAAATGTAGAATAAGAATGAAAACACCGCAACGATAACTGTATTTCGAGCAACGTGGCTTTTTGTAACAAACCGGAAAATATTATCCATTTTTATATTTTTCTTGTCACCTCGTAATTTTTTCGCTGTTGTTCTTTTTTCATACTACAATAAAAACGATGCCTGTTTGGATGGTTCGTTTTATTTCTGTCCACGCCTGTGTAATATTGTGTTTTTTGTTTGCGGTTTCCATTTAACCCGTTTCATTCATTCTGTATTGATTTATCATTGTGCTTTTTCCGTTTTTTGGTTTTGTTAGGAATCTAACGTGTCGAGACCACTGAAAAAGCTCAAATTGGACAGTGCACTGGGTGTTACTGTACCCATAACCACTTTACAATATCAAACAATGGCACAGAAACTAGACACTACACAGATTATGGAAGAGCTATCTTTGGTAGATGTAAATCTGTATTCACTGGCACAATTTGAATCCATTAGTGCAACTACTTACTCTGTTGAGGTAGAAGAAGACAGTGTCACAGAGGTATCACCTCTATTGGGATCGATACTAGGAAGAGAAAAAGTATACAAGAGTGATCTAAAGAAGGATATTCCTGTTCTGTTTGATCAGTTCATACAGTACCATGAGACTGCCCCACTCACAGATGAAGTTGCCAAGACATGGCCTAAAGGATCAGGTGGACTCGACGATAGGACAGATGCCGTTTACAGAGAGATTCCTACATTGGTTGATGTGGTTTTGGTGAACGGAGATTCATTCTTTAGAAATCCGGATCTATCGTTTGCATGGGCACCAAGAGAGACAGCCAAGGTGAGCACGGACGGTTTCCAATGGTGTCCATGGGGAGGACCATTCAATAAGATCGACACCATCAGTACACAACAGTTTGCTGATAACTGTGCACGTTGCATACTACGTATGTTGGAGGATAGACCTAGAATCTCTTTGGCTGTTGTATGTTTCACAAAGCACAAACGAGTCGCTTCTGTCTCCCTCTCACACCTCGACTGTACACCAGAACAAAACTATGGAAGTGGTAAACGAAAAGAACCATTACCAAAACTCAACAAACAGCTATCGCTAGCCCAACTGAGAGAACTAGGGCGATCTGATGATTCCTACGTTAGTCTAGTATGTAACAGGATTGCAATTGCCATTGCACAGACTCGTATCGTCTCGCCTCGTGTTATTCCTGCTTCCGGTGCCAGGATCATTCTAGACTGTGATTGGGGTCTTCAATCTTCTCTATCTCTAGTGTTTGGAGATACACAGTTTGAATTTACGGGTTGGATAGATCAACGTAATGCTTTTTCTAAATTGTACACACCCATCGTGACAGAACCCGCCACACCAGGAGAAACGCCGGCACAACGTCACGAAAGGGCACAGAGAGAGAAACAAAAAGAAAAGACAAGAAATCACCTTCTCAAGAATCTTACCTTGCGTGAGAGTTCTCGCTCTGTACCAGAGGCATCGGATTGCTGCTTGGCATACTTGTACTGGTTGTTACATAGCGATCCGTTCCGTAAAGCTACCACTACCAAAAAGGAAGGAGAAAAGGAAGCAGAACAGTACACTATCGAACTATTGTCTGATTCAGATGATTGGTTCCTTCGTATCATGCTCATACTCTACGGATGGAGAGCTGGACGTAGAATGACTCCCAACATGATAGCTATCGCAAGACAATATATTCCCGAGTTCAAGGCTGCCTATGACGCTGCTGGTCAAGACGATAGACGACAAGAGAGGGTCATACGCAAGTACGAGATACAGATACTCACCAATCCACAAGTGGCAGAACAGGGAGTAGATTGGCTTCTATGGGAACTCTCTGGCGCTGGTCAGGTGTACATGCACAAGATATCACACAGACAAACAGGAGGAGAAAAGAAAAAGAAAAAGCAAAAAAAGAAAAAGACTACAGAAGTAGAAGAGATAGAAGAAGAAAGCGCGGATGCTGGAGAAGTGGGAGAACATACTGCATCTCAATTGTGGGATCTTAGTAAGCTTACTTCTACCTTTACAAGAGGCGTGGGTAAGGGCTACTTTGCCAAGGGAGTAGATGCCAGAGACAAATTGGCAGAGGCTTCTAGAGATGAGAACAGACCTGCGAGACAGGCACTCCTATCACAGCATGCTACAATGCAACTAAAATCCAATGCCATGTTGGCCACAAAGGGTATATTCGATTCTGCCAGTATAGCAGCCGTGGTGGTGTGTGTGCAATTGGCCAACGCCCTCAATGCCGATCTCCTGTATAGGGAAAGAACATCATACATCAGAGATGCTGATATAGCTCGTCTGTACTTTAGTCACAGTAGAGTGATATCTCGATGGCTACAAATTGTAGAAGATAGTAGATTTGATTTTGTTCAACATCAATTGTGTATGGTAGATCTCTCTGCTGGCATAGTCCGTATGCATCAATGGAACTTTATGCTCTTTGCACTTGCACTGTTAAAGCATGGCGGATCTGGTCCTGGCCATGGAACCAATGATCTGGTCGATTTCTTCTTTTCCAATCATTCGAAACAAGGAACGCTAAAACTCGTAATGTCTCCATTCGGAGAACGGCGCTCGCAGACTGAGGAGGAGTTGCTCAATTTTGATTACCTGAGATCGTCGCGACGCACTAGCACTGGATCTGAATCGGAACCTCCTATGGGCGGTCAGGAGAATGTATTGTCATTTGGTTCTCCCATCTCTTCACCACAACAACCGCCTGCTTCACCTATCTCTGCTACCGAGAAACCTTCCAACCCAGGTTTCGATTTTCTGGACGCAGAAATGATAGCACTGTCAGAGGCAGAGAGAAACAAATTCCTAGAACACATAACAAGACTCTTTGGTGCTGCATCAAAAAAGTGGTTTATGGCAGAACTGGATGCTCTCATGAGAGATCCCAGAGAGGGACTAGACGTGGACAATCCTTCTTCCATGTCTCTGCTTCCTCCTGTATCTGTGGAAGAGGATGGTAGTGTACACAGTATGGGCATACTCTCTGATGAAGTGTTATACCAGTTTGCTGCTGCCATGCAGGGTATGAAAAACACGGATTTTACCAAGTTTATCAGGACTATAGATGAAGACAGAGAGAACAAGAATAATCGATTACTAGTCAAGGCAGACGCAGACGTTAGAGAATATATAGACAGGATACGAGCTGCAGATCCAGACAAAAAGGGGCCACAAAATACCACACGACGAGAAGCAATACCTGAGAGCACTGCAGCTCAAATCAAACTAGTATTTTACGACGCACCTCTCGCTGTACTAGAGCAGTATGTAGACAGGGTGTTATCTAGACCTCTGAGGAATGCCCAATTTCCAGACATACAGACAGGCAGCACACGAAACATTGCCGTAGATAGCTACTGTTCTGCAGAGGAGTTACGAGCTGAAGTGGCACGTGCATTTGTAGAGAATGGCGATAGAATGGTGGATAGAATGAGAGCAGAAGCAGCACGTTTATTACCTCATCTTGCCATACCCGATCCTACCGCAGTCACAGTAGGCGTGAACGATGGTGGTTCTTTCCTGTACGCTGCAACACAGATGAGAAAGATATTGTATGATTGCTTTGATATCTATCTCCAAGGATTTCTATACACACGAGCACCTCTCTTGCAAGTAGGATATGCTGCTCCCACATTTCTACGATCTCTTCTCTCTCGCACGTGGTGGAACTGTATCTGCGATTTCCGTTGCTCAGAGTGGACCTTTAGACATGGAGGTCAACTGATGCCACAAGGGATGTTACCTCGACCTTACGATGTCGTGAGAGCTAGAGTATCTCTCCCTTCTGTAGATACCAATCAAAGGAATATAACATGGCATGCAGACAAACAACAGGATGCCCTGGGAGATGCAGGCCAATGGGGCTCGGTGCGTTTAGAACAGAGAAACGCTCCGAACAGAGGTCACCTTCGCTCTCTCAGTGTTGTACATGAAGACGAAAGAACATCACTAGGTTCTACCAGACTCAGACCGTTTGGAGCAAATAGTTTCGTATGGAAATCTGGTATACGTACACAATACAGAAGTCTCGTATCTTCACAACTTAGCGGTACATCCGCCGCAAGGGACAGTACACTCTCTGTGGTGGGTAAACGACTCGATAATGACGATGCCAGGCAGCTATTTGATCAATCCGGAGTTGTCCTCCATGCTCGTTATGACGACACGAGTGGATGGGAGCCTGTAGACACACATACACGCATAGCCTATGAGGTCACAGATCGCAGGTCCATAGTGAAATCAGAACACGAACCAGAACTATTAGAATGGCAAGAACCACCTACGTTGTGTAGATTGGAAGGTGCTAAAGTAGACGATCAGACTGCAGTACCCAACATTGACAAGGGTGTATCTGTGTATTCGACTGCCTATTACCATGCTATCACAGAAGGTGATGCAGATCCTTACGGAAATAGATCCAATGAGCCGCTACCGGAAGATAGTTGGACCAAGGCACTGAGAGAGACAGCACAGACAATATACACGAAACCTCATGACGTGCAAGTGGCCATCTTCACTGCCCTACGAAACTATAGTGATTCTCTGTTGCCTCACAAGACAAATAGCATACTGGTTATCGATGAAAATGTTCAACAGGAAGCAGGTGGCTTTGACAGGAGGCTCAATGCATACAGTTATCTCTTTGGTAATAGATCTGAGACAACGAGACCACTGGCACCAAAGCTCGTACAACAGGGCGGTAATCTGGAGGAATCTGTGTTGGTATATCACAGCACAGAAAACGTCAAACTTAATAGTGTATCACAGCTCTCCGATCTGTTGTTTTATTCGGTGTTTAAGATCTTACCGGATGGCTTCCTCTCTGGAGACGAACAGACTATGCGAGACATCAAATACATCTCTCTAGCATCTAGAGAGGTCATACAAATCTTGATACAGATAGTCACAGTTCTCTATCCTTCTTCTACAGCCTCGGACCCCTTTACCGTGTTGATGGAACCTTTGCAACTATTACTTTCTTCTGAAACTCTTTATGATATCTGTGAGTTCTTTGAGACGTGTTTGGTTGCAAACTTTAACAGTCCACTGGAACCCAGAGCAAGTGCCATTGTCACGCTGGTCATGGCAATAATGAGTCCTGATAATCGAAATAGAAGCAGACTACCCGTAGAGGTGCAACACGCCATACAGGATATGTTTAAATGTGACATGAGATTAAGACATATCACACGTGTGATACAAATGGTATCAGAGGTCCATGCTCGTGTGCAGAGAGAAGGAGATCTTCTCGTGCCTATCTCTCTAGATCCTCTCCTTCCATCTACCGATCTAAACATGCAAGTACAAACAAGAGAATTCGAAAACGATACTCTAGTTACCCTGCGTATCTGCGAATACAACAGTCTGTTAGATCCTTCCAATGGAGAACGTACAGGTTCTCGTGAGTTGGGTATAGAACGATTCGAAGAACAATATTTGAACATCTCGGGTGCTGTAGCTCCTCGTATAGTCACTCAGTTGGATAGCAATTCTGTATCTGTTAATTCTGACCTACTGGCCGAGAGAGGAACAAAAGAACCCATACTACTGTGCCTGCGGGATAATTGGGATGGAAAGGATTACCTCACTGCAGTATGGTCACGTTCTGTGCTCTCTACAGCCGGTAGCAGAGGCACACCCATTCGAGTGGAGACAGAAGCAGAGTTATTGCCATGGCTGTTTAGTGCACAAGGCTCTTCTTTGTTGTGTAGATTGAGATGGGGACCTGTGGACTGGTTAATTCGTTTTGTGGATCAGATAGCCAATGCTGCCAATAGAGACATAGACTATGCATTTGTGGACGGATACTTTAAGATGTTGTTTGGTAGATACAAGGTGGTGAAAGTGTCCAATTTCAATGCTACACACATTAGTCAGACGATTACCACTGGTTCTCTGATTCACTCTCTATATGCATCCAAACTAGACACCTACTATGAACTCTCTCCGACACCTGCCATAGCTCTTCGTCTCAAACAGAGAGATGTTTCATCAGAGAACGTGGCACTCAAGATACAGCATGCTTTTTCTCGTGATGTATATGAAAAGAAACAGAGAGAACTCGATGAATCTTTTATAGAAGATTCTACACCAGCATTGGCTAGAGTAATGGCGTCTCAACGGTCATTTTCCATTCATCCAGTATTAAGGAGCGTGAGAGATTCCGTATTGTTATTAGAGTTCAACTGTAGAATATCTACGGCTACTTCAAGAGAGGTTTATGGACCATGCTCTCGTCTTCCCATGTGGATTCCTACAGAGAAGAGATGGTTATGTCTCTTCAACTGGTGTGCCTACAAGAACCTCAGACAGGACCAGGTGACAGAGTTATTGGCACAGGCAAAGAGAATGACAATGGATGATGCTCAGGCAACACAACCAGAACCTAGACCTGTGAATGTATGTCTCCCTGTGCCTGATATGGAATATCTCATTGTACCCTGGGCCACAGCAGATGAGATATTTGCCAAGGGTGCACTACCAAAGAGGAGATTGTATGTAGATTTCCCTGTGGGTATCACACTACCTCGCTACGATCCATACACTACAAAGGAGATTACTGCTGAACAGGCGGCAAACTTGGCATTGTATGTCAATGATACTGTGATTGTACCATGGTTATCTGAATCTTACCTGGGTGGACTCTGTCATGGTGTTGGAAACGACATGTTGGCTATAGCTGTAGTAATCAACGAACTCAAGAGACAACGTGCCATAAACGACCCGGGTGCACAACAACCACCACGTTCTAGACAACGGAGGAGTCTGGCAGACGACAATGTGTACGGGAGAGCCAGACTCTTAAAATACCTACACTCGACACTGGGACTGGAAAAAGTGATAGGAAACAGAGCAACATTTTTAATACCCAAACAAGAATCCATACGCAAGGCTCTTCTCAATTTTGCCATGACTGGTAACTTTGCCGAGGCTGTAGGCAGAGAGATATATCCCCGATCCCCTTACATGTGGACTGGCAATGGAAGAGATCTGAGGGAGAAATTAATACCTGAACTCATAGAGAGACTTAGAGATATGTGCAGAATACACATTACGTTACAAGATGCCATTACAAAACAAGAACCACGTAGCTTTGACCTCATGATACTAGACGAAATGTTGTTGGCATATTCATCACCAGAGAGACTTGGATTAAATGCTGCCCATACCAGTACAGAGACACAGTTGGAAGAAGAGACGGTGGCCATAGTCGAAGCTGCAGAACAAGACACTTGGTATGAGAGACTACGATCTGTAGCCACTCCAGACAAGCCCATTGTGATGAGAACGACAAGACACGAACTGGTACTGTTTCGCACGTTGCTAGTTCGTTACAGCAATGTTGCTAGACTACCATCAGGGAAACAATTACTAGCTAAACTTACCGATGATATGGACATTCGCAGACGGTCTGACATGGCAGCTACACATGGTATCTTGATTGCCTCTGTGGGTCTTGGTGAGATAATAGAGGTACTCGCTCAATTGGCTCAACAACAGTCTTCTGGTTTAACCATAGAAGAACCAAGCGGAACAGAAGAGATGAGGGAGGCATTGTCTCAAAACACAGACACTACAATACAGCTAGCAGACGGAAGACTCAACGGAGATATACAAGTGTTTGTTTTACCCAGGGACAGCGTGAACTTTAGATACAGAACGAATGCCCTTACTACCGTATCCTTCCTCACAGTAGAAGAGAGTATATTGGAGAGAAAAGAAAAACTAAGAGAACTTAATCTATTAGTAAAAGGTAAACAGTTGGAAGAACCAGAACAAAGACAACTCCTCCTGCTGTGCCCACGAACCACACAAACTACGGCAGAATTTACAGTAGCAGAATTTGTGCTGAATGAAGCCTTGCATTGGAATCACACAAGAGAGAACATCGACATACGATTCCTACAATTATTGGGCGCAAACCTAAAGGCAGCTTACTCACGTTCAGCAGATGCTGTAACACAATTAATACGGGATAGTGTAGACATTATTACCGTTGCACCAAACTCTACCAGATCACCAGAAGAATACAGATATAGATTAAAAATAGCAGCCGGCACTCATCTACAAGACATAGTACCTCTGTACATGGGAAGAGATATATCTGATACGATACTGGCACAAGATGCAGAACAAGCACCTAATCCAGAAGATAGAGAACCACTCAGCACAAGAGAATCACTCCTTTCTCTTCTTAGCTGTCTCTTGGATATGAACGGGTTGATGGCAAAGACTTCCCTGTTTGTGCACCAAAACAACCTACAACAGGACCAGAATAGAAAGTACATTGCTGAAAACATACAGGCAACGCTACCACCGAGAATGAATACGGAAGAGGTCAGACAAGCTGCTGGAGAGCTCTACACAATCGTAGAAGGAGAACAGAGGGCAGCAGCAAATGTTATGTTGGGTCGTCTAATGGAGACAATACTAGCCGACACTATGAATGTGAATGAAGAAAAGATAGAAGAAGAAAAGAATGAAATAATTACACAGATATTACGCTTCTTCTCGCGAAGTATGGGGGTTTCTGTGGCACTGCATCAGATTACATTCGACACTATAACAGAGGCTTACGTAGCAAATCTACAAGCAGTGGAGATATGCATAGGATCAGAGGACAATCGCAGCATGGAATCTCTCTCCATGTTAGATAGAGTAAACGTGGCATGCATGCCACACACGCAACACTATGAACTCTTCTTACAACATACAAATATCAATCTACTATAACTCTATTTATGTGCTCTCTTTTTCTACGTTCATTACAAATAAAAAAATACAAAAATAATATGTATCATACAATTATCTCACTATTTGTAACATGTTGTAATCTCTTCCGGCCCGGAATCAGACTCAAGGCAGCCTCATCCTTTTTTGGATAGCGCCATACAAAACCATAACATGTCTTTTTAAAACCCTTACACACCCGTGTAATGTGACAAGGTGAACATCCAGTTGCTCTCGCTCCTTCTGTGATAGTGTTGTAGTATGTTATCTCTCCAGGCTTTGGGTCAATACGTTCTACTGGTTTAATGATACGAGGATTTAGATGTACTGTAGATTTACGTCGTATATATTCTCCTATTGGTTCAATGCAGAATCCACTTGTACTCTTTCTGCGACCCGTTACAACTTCAAGGACCGAAGCAGCACTGATGTCCAGTTCAAGAGCGGCATCCGTTTGACTCTTAAATTCTCCAACAAATACACCAGTTTCTGCTAATGTAACTCTTACAGGTACGAGTCTTTTGTCCTTGGATGGCATGGATGATAGTAAACACAACGGTACAAGTGAAAAAGAGTGAAACGGGCATAATTCCAATGGTTGACAGCGGAAAAAAGAAAAAGTAGACACGAGTGTTCGTATTTTTTACAGCCGACGAAAAAAGTAGGGTTTAGGGTAATGTGGTCCTGGGACCAGATTTTTATTTGAAATTAATATCTGTCCAAATTAGGACAGAAAAAATCTTTTTGTGTTTTATTCTATCAATATAATTATCAATATCCAAATTGATTGATGTTACGAAGATACAAGGGGGACCTTATACAACGTAAGCCGTTATAGTGGGACGCGGACCAAAATTTTCGAAACTTTTGGTATTTACGTGACTGATTTTAAAAATTCATAACGTAATGCGTTGTAAAAAAGTTTATATTATAATAAAAAGAAATACAAAAATAAAAAAGAATGTTATACCTGTGGTGGCGGTGGTGATGTAGTCGTGGATGTAGGAGTAGGATTGAACACGTCCTTACAGAAAGAATCCAGTGTAAGGCAGGGTGCAAAGGGTGGCATATCTTTAACGGTCCAAAAGTCCATGGAGCCTTGGGACGGTTCTTTCTTCATGAGTTGCAAGACATTCTCAGTCACTGTCTTATGCCATTCTACAAACACATCGTGTTCTACAATGCTTCCAAGTGTTATGCCATATGTTCCCAATGTAGGTCTTATGTCGATACCGGTCTCCTTGATAAAGATGGGACAAGTACAAGCCGTATGTATCGTAAAGAATCCGAGAATGTCCAAGTTAGCAGAGAGAGCTATCATGGAGGATAACAGCGCGTATTTTACGCTATTTACCACATCCTGATTGTCGTGATACAGGTATGCGACACGAATGAGTCTGTATAACATCACTTGTAATAGCTCCATGTAGGCAGTTCTTTCTCCAGGTAACGTATTGCATTTGGGTGTAAAGTTTTGTGCACATAATACCACAAAAGAAGAACCTTGGTAGGGAGGAAACCGAGCAGAAAGCATCTTCTGTGAACAAACGAGAAAGATGAAACGATATCTCAGGGAGGTAAGGAGTAATTCAGTTGCCATGGGAAGAGGAATGAGAATCTTGAACGCTCGTAAAAGATTAGCAACAATGAATTCGGTATGTTTGTTTCCAGTGCCAAGTAGTAACATAAGCGCAACATGTGTCTCGTTATCATATAATACCGTTTGAAGTTTTCTCTTGCCTGTCCCATCATATGTTACAGGTTCATTGCGTGCCATGGGTGTCTTATGGAACCATGGAAGCTTGGCACGTATGTTTTTATCGTCTTTTGTAGATGTTTCATCTTGTTCCTTTACGGGATATCCGGGTCCCGTAATCTCTATGGTGTCTGCACATACGGTAGGATTGTGTTTGGCTATCGCCTTGTAACCCTTGAAACATTCACTGTTTACAACAACACCTCCGTTGAATAAAGCGAATTCCTCTGCAAATGCTACAACATCTCTACCACCCCCATACTGTAAGGAATAATAGCAATGCTGCATAGCCATGAGCAGTTTTCGTGCAGGATTCATAGTGGTAGCCAAAAGGGAACTTTGTAGGAATTTCAACATGAATCCATGATTCGAGGTTGACATGGAAGGTAATTTACTGGCAGTACATTGAGGTAGAACATTGTACAGCCAAGCCGTCCCGTTTTCCGGTGGGGCAAACACCGCACTCTTTACGATCACATCCAATCCAGCCAAACCAGCCTCGTTGTGTCTGATAAGCTCCAGTATGAGTATACGTATAGTAGATTCGGAGATGGCTTTCCAGAATATATCGTATTTGAGTAGACAAACGATATTATCCAATGGTATAACCATCTCGGTTGCCCTCTTTGCCAGTAACGTATCAACGATAGCTGCATCCGATTGTAGTGGTGTTATAAATAACTCTTCACAGAAAGAGACTCTATTTGGACTACATAATACCATATCTAACGTAAAGAGATCGGGTTTAAGTCTATATCCTGTTTTTTCGTCGATTGGAAGACGGAAACCCATATTCATACACACTGCGGCAGTCTGTGCACATAATGGTGAACTAAAAATGAACAGTTCATCCCTGATGAAGGCAGATGGTATTGTCCTAGCTACCCTTGGGTGTGTAGTGATGTAATCCCATGTCAACGCACAGAAAGTAAAGAATACTTTCTCGTATTGCTGTTCGTTGCCAATTCTAGTGCAATGATAATCGACATATGCCGACATCTCGTTTGCATGTTCATTCTCAGAACCTGGCGGAACAGGGACTCCGTTACTAGTTTCCGAATCAAAGTGTAACGGTCCTATGGGAGGCTGCTATATCCACCCAGCGAGTAACAATAGGATTGTGCGGCACACCCGCAGGACAGACCACCGCGGTCGGCTTGTCGATGATGTATCGCTCGTGCTCAGCGCCCATTTCGATCTGAATCTCCGCCCCGAGGTAATCGATATCGGACGGATCGGTGCCGGCGAACATCAATACTTCGTCAACCGGATGAACATGTGCCCCGCGCCCGGGACCACGCCACCACAAACCGGGATTGGTCTGGATGCCCCAACAGAAGTTGACATTCACGCCCTCCAGATCCTTGCCGAACATCCAAACGGCATTCTCCGTCATTCCCGGCCCAGGTTTGCGCCCGCCTTCGGCCATCTGGCCGTATTGCGCCTTCTCCTCGGCGGTCAGCTCACGCTTGGCCATGGTGTTGGGGATCAGAGGCTTAATATAGCGGGCATTCACCTGCCCGTGGGTTACAGTCTCCTCGGAGATATGGATCCGCCTCTTCCCGAACGTGGAATTCATGGGGGGCTTGAGCCCCTCAGGCGTTGGCGCCGTCATCCGCTTGATTTGCTCCTCCGTTATCCCGTCTCCCAGCCAGCGGGTGGCGGGATTGGCGCCCAGAGAAATAATGAAAAAGCTATATCCGACCGGACTGGTTACGTCCAGCGTTACCGAGGGGCAATGAGAGAACCCCCCGGGAGCAATCACCACCGAAGGTTTGTCAAAAGTATGGATTTCCAGTTCCTGGCCCAGGCAATACTGGAGTTTGGCGCCCAGATACTCCGGGCGGTGGGGATCAAGCCCGACAAACACCAGGCATTCCGGATAGGGATGTATATGCGGGTCCATGCCCGGGTGCCAATCGCCCAGCCCGGTATAGAAGCCCCAGGAGAAGTTCAGGGCCACTCCTTCCAGATGATCCGCGCCGTTTAGCCAGCGATTGACATCGGCATTTCCCGTATTCTTGAAGACCTGTTCCTGCCCAGGCCTTTCAGCCATTTTCAGCGGTTTCAATAAGTGCTCGTATTTCCCGGTTGCCATCTCAGTTTCTCCTCCCGGACGATTCAGATAAGTTTCTTCGTCTCCTAGTAAGCGGCCATTCAGGCGAATGTCATCGCCATGTCGGCAGCCAGGTTAAACAACAGGAACGCAAACGGCTTGTCCACCCACCGGGTGACGATCGGAGCGTGCGGAAGACCCGCGGGGCATATGAGTGCCGAGGATTTGTCGACAAGATATCGCTCGTGTTCTGGTCCGAGATCGATTTCAATTTCCGCCCCCAGATCGTTGCTATTCGGGTCCGTGCCCAGGAACATCAATACCTGGTCTGCGGGATGCACGTGGGCGTCAACGCCACGCTGCCAGATGCCAGGTTGGCTGCAGAATCCCCATGAGACATTCAGCTTTGCCCCTCCCAGGTCCTTCCCGGACATCGAGGTCAGGTGATCCGGATTGCCGGGACCTGGCTTGAATCCATTTCTTTGCATCTCCTCGCGTTTGGCTAGTTGCTCCGGGGTTGATCCCGCGGCCCGGAGCTTTCCCCGCTCGATAATCAAGCCGGATTTCAGCGACTTGACCAGATGGGAAAATTTTCCCGTTGCCGGGACTGGAGGATGGCTCGGACTCTTTTCGCCTGCCGAGCCGTTACCAGATATCCCGTTAAGGCTGGCTGAAATAAAGCCAAAACCTTTTGGGCTGAACAATCGTTTGGTGGCGATGGGACCGTGAGGAAGACCGGCCGGTGCAATGACGACCGTCGGCTCGTTGAACGTGTATGTTTCTTTCTCGCTGCCCAGACAGCACTCGATTTCCGCTCCCAGGTAATTGACATTCGCCGTATCGAGACCAACGAAAAATAGCCACTCGGGAAAAGAATTGGAATGTGCCTGCCCGTTCGTGCGCCAGTCCCCAAGGCTATTGTGAACTCCCCAGCGGATGTTTAGATCCAGCCCTTCCAGGTGGTCGCGGCCCCGCAGAGAGATTTCCTTTTGCGCACCCTCAGGTCCGGCTGCCGGCGCGCCCAAATGCTTGATGAAGTGCTCGTACTTCCCCGCCATTCTCGCATCCTCCTTAGCATCCCGATTGAAACAAATTCTCGAGTGTATATCCGTCTTGTTTCCCGCCCTCGGCTACGCAGCCTTTCCATTCGGCTGGAAAGCACCGGTTCGCCTTAGGGAAACTGATTAAGCCTGTGCCTTGAAGGGGCACGGCTTCAGCCGTGCCGTAAATGCCACTAGGCCAACAGGGCTTTAGCCTCTGAGGGATGGTTTCTGTTCAGCGGACCACTCAATCAGAGCTTCCTTATTGACGTTTTTGGGTAGACGGCACTATCATACCTTAATTCTTAATTAATCGGTAGACTGCGGCATGTTAGCGAGAGACCTAGGTTTCTGACCGCATGATTTTGTACCAATGTTGGGTGCCCAGGTCTCGGTTTTGAGACCTGGGAGAGCACGAACCCAAAGTACTACTTTACGCGGTCAGACAACTAGTTCCCTCTCCAGCGGAGCATTGTAGATATCGGTTTTCCAGACATTGGTCGCGGGGAAAGGGACGTAGCCGTTGAGACTGGCGTTGACGCCCGGCGCTCCTCCCGCGGCAGCTCTCTTGAAGGGGCTATTGGCCGCGCAAGCAGAAGCGCCCTCGTATTCGAACTGGCCGGGCCGCTCAAGCATATCCCGCTTCAAGGGCCGGCGCCTGTGCCGGTGCTTCCTGGAGTGTGCCGCAAGGGGCCTTCGCCCGCAGGAGGGGTCTCAAAAAGGATGGTTTTTCGATGCATGAACAGAGCATCGTCGATTCCCTTCTCTCAACGGCACTCAAGAAGGCTGAGAAAGAAAAGGCCGGCAAAATTCTCAGGATCTGTCTCGTGGTCGGCGAGCTCACCGGCGTCGAGGAGGAAGCCGTCAATTTCTACTTCGGCTTCGTCAGCAGAAACACAATTGCCGCCGAGGCCAGCATCTCTTATACGCATGTTCCCCTGGAGATGCGATGCCGCGAGTGCGAGACATTTTTCAAGCCGGAGAAATACGATTTGCATTGCCCCATTTGCAAAGAGCAACAAGTGGACATTGTCGCGGGACGCGAACTATATATCGACAGCATCGAGGTGGAATAGATGGGCGTGAAGCTACTGACCGTGAAGGAAGATATCCTGAGCGTCAACGACGCGAATGCGCAGGCGAACCGGGAGCGGGCCGACAAACACCACGTGGTGATGATCAACGTCATGTCTTCGCCGGGGGCGGGCAAAACCACTCTAATTACGCGGACTATCGACAAGTTCAAGGAAAAGATCCGTATTGCGGTGGTGGAAGGCGACATCGCCTCGACGATCGACGCCGACAAGATAAGTAAGCTGGGCATCCCGGTAGTTCAGATAAATACCGCCGGCGCCTGCCACCTCGACGCCAACATGATCAGGGGAGCGTTGGATGCTCTGGCTCTTGGGGAGATAGACGTCATCATTGTCGAAAACGTGGGCAACCTCATCTGCACGGCTGAGTTCGCCCTGGGCGCTCATAAGAAGGTCATGCTCTTGAGCGTTCCCGAAGGCCACGACAAACCGCATAAGTACCCCTTGATGTTTACCGAAGCCGATGTGGTGCTGGTGAGTAAAACCGACGTGATGCCGTATTTCGATTTCGATGAGGCCGCTTTCTCAAAGGCGGTAAATGGCCTTAATCCATCGGGGAAGATATTCCCGGTTTCGGCCAAGACCGGCGAGGGCCTGGACGCATGGTTCGCGTGGTTTGAAGATGCGATTGTGGGGAAAACAGAAGTGGTTTTGGGAAGGGAATAAAACCGGAAACGATGTCAACGGACTGCGCCGCCCTGATGGGGATGCGGCTGGAAAGAATGAGGAGGAAGGTTATGAATGAAAAAAGCATATATGTCGAATTAGCGGAAAAGCTGGGCGTACCGGATTCGGAGCGTTTTGTAAAGATACTGGAAGCAACGTTCACCCCCGAAGACGCCCGCGTCTGCAGCGAGTTGTTTGATCCGGCCACGTGTCAGGAGTTGGCCGGCAGGCTGGGCGTCGAGGAGAAGGTGCTCTCGAAGAGGCTCAATTCGCTGACGGACCGCGGGATGCTCACCAGAGGAAGGACACAATATGCGTTCCATACCAGTCTCATTGCCTTTCACCATGAGACGGTTGCCGACACCGCCCCGCACACCGGGCCTAATGCCATTCCGCAACACATCAAGGAGCTGTGGGGGGATTTCTTTCGCAACGAGATGTCTTCCATGTTCGCCGATAAAATGGCAAAGCTGAAGGAGACAACGGGGCGCAGTCTCCCCATATGGCCGGCTTTAGGGGCGCTTGAACGCAGCCCGAACATCCGTCCGGAGGACCTGCTGCCGGAGGAGAACTGGAAACTGAAGATCGAGAACGCCAAGCGGAGAATCGTCGGGCCGTGCGGCTGCCGCGTCGTGTGGGGCAATTGCGATCACCCGCTCATGACGTGTTTTTCCTGTTTCGACCGGCCGAGAGGAGAGTACTACCTCAATCAGCCGGGCCGGCTGCTCAAGGAAGTTTCACTGGAAGAGGCGCTCGAAATCGTGCGAACTGCGGAAGAAGCGGGCCTGGTACATTGGGGCGACTGTTATTGCTGCGAGCACGCCTGCGAGATCCTCTACCCTGTAACCCGCGACAAGAGGTACGAGCTGATGACGCCGAACCGCTTTCTCGCCGTCGTCGACGAAGACAAATGCAAAGGCTGCAAAGAGTGCGCCAAGTGGTGCCATTTCGAAGCCATAGATATGAAACCGGTCCCCGATTCAAAGAAGCAGAAAGCGGCGATCGACGCAGAAAAGTGCAAAGGATGCGGTCTCTGCATAATCAAATGCAAGCAGGACGCCCTTCGCTATGAGATCGTGAGACCGCCTGAATATATCAGGGGGCGTTCGGCTTCAGTGACAGAAGTGGGTGCGCCTGAAAATGCGGTGCCCGTCTGGGGCCATTACGACCTGAAGTAGCGACGCCTTCCGTCGGTTTCTGCCGCATCGCTTGAGGGAGAAACGGGATTGAGCCTCCCTGTAGCCGTCAAAGGCCGCAGGGAGGCTTACGTTACTGCTTTTTCGGAAAATGAAACATCAAGGGCGCGAGCAAGCCTGGCGTGCTTGCGGATATTGCTCACGGCAACGGCTCCTGCCGGTAAAGTTGCCCGGTGTGGCGCACGGTCACGGTCAGCGCCATTGCCGCCATGCCCAGCGTCGCAATCACCCCTCCCAGATCGAACAGCAGCATTTTGTGGCCGAACGCCGTCGCATACGGATTACGCAGCGCCGCCAGGTTGCCGGCGATCAGCAGAATGCGAATTTCCGTGGGCCCGAAGATGCCTTGCGATAGCTTGAAGCGCCTGAGTGTATACGTGGCAAGATAGCTCTCGCTCGAGAGGATCAGAAACGCAATCAGCATCGCGATCGCCGTCTGCCAGTGCAGCAGCCCGGAGCAGCCCAACCCGCACATCAGCGCCACCGATCCCAGAATGTCCACAACGTGATCCACGTAGAACCCGTAGCGCGGGCGCTCGTGTCCACGCACGCGGGCCAGCGTGCCGTCCAGGCTGTCGCCCAGCCAGTTGAGCGCCAGACACACGATCACGAGCAGCAGAGCGCGTCGGTCGTAACGCGTAAGCGCATAGCAAACACCGGCTCCAACCTGCGCGGCCAGTCCGAGCGCCGTCAGTTGGTCCGAACTCACCCACGCCGGCGCGCGCCTGGCCATCCACAGCAAAGCCCGCTTCTCCATCCGTGCCGTCAGTGCCTCACTCACGCGCGGCGCGCTTTGAAACCTCGCTTCATTCTCGATTGCTGCCGATTGCGTATTCATCTTCGTCTCCCTTTTTTGACCGGCCCTGCCCAGTGCAGTTCCCGTCGCCCTACTTCCTTAGCGCGCTCGACGTCGAGCGCAGCGTGAACTCCAGCGACTCACGTGGAATGCTCTCAATAAATGGCCCAATCAACCAGCCCAGGCCCGTGGGTATCGAACGGCTCAGCGAAACCGACTCGATCTGGATCTCGAGTCCGCCGTCCCGCTCCTCGTAGCTCCAGTAGGTGTTCAGCCGCCACATAAAGCCGTGCTCCTCGCCGGGGCCGAGCGCCCGCTCGCGGGCAGTGCCGGGCGAGTCAATCTCTTCAATTTTCGTACTGCGCGAGATGCTGTAACCGCGCTGCTCATCCAGTTGTCCAAAGGTCACGTCATAGGCCGTGTCCATCACCACCGTCAAAATGTGCTTCTGCTCGACCCGCATCGCGACCTGATATTGGTCGCCCTGCTGCGCCAGCACTCGAGCCGTGAGCACCTCCGGCGCATATCGTTGCGGATAGGCATTGAAGTCCCTCATCACCCCCTCGAAGTCGGCGGCTTTTGCGCCAGGCACAAAGGCCGTGCCGCGCCAATCGTGCAGCAGGGCTCCCGGCAACTCCGCGCCCGTGGCGGGCGTGAGCTTCTCGACGATCGACTCTCCCCGCTGCAGGCGCGCGAAATCCTCGGCAGCCAGAAAGCCATTCCCAGTCCCGCGATTTGCCCGGTGCTGCTGTTCCAGGCGCGCCTCCACTTTGTTTACATACGAGTTGAAAGCCGCGGTCGCCGCAGGCGTAGGCTCATCCGCAACCAAAATGGAGGCGGCAAGAAACAGTAGCAGTCCGCCGGCAACCCAAAACCTTCGCGATCGTGAATGTTGGGCGTGCTTCATGCTCTGCACCTTACGCTGCCCCGCTTTCAAAAGGCAATGCATGGAATCTCATCTCTAGATGATTGATTCTCACCGTGCAAGATATTCCAGCCGTTGAACTTCCGGGAAGTTGTATCTTGGGAGGGCAGGCTTCGTGCGAGTTCTCCATCGGCTAAACTGGGAGCTAAATGCCGATTAGACGTGGAATTCGGGTATGCGCCTATGCGCTCCTGACCGCAGCGATCCTTTATTGCGCTGTTTGTGGAGTTCTGTTCTTTACTCAGCGATCACTGATCTATTATCCGCAGCCAAGGTCGAATCAGGCAGGCGCGACAATCATGACGCTGCCAACTGCGGCCGGACCCATACTCGTATCTACCCGCCCCGCCGCCGGGCCCGATGCACTCATCTACTTCGGGGGAAATGCGGAAGATGTTTCGCGTGATATACCAAGCCTTTCCGGCGCGTTTCCCAACTACGCAATTTACTTGCTTCACTACCCAGGCTATGGCGGAAGTTCGGGCAGCCCATCCGAGAACGCCTTCTTTGCAGATGGTCTGGCGCTGTTTGACAAGGTACATGCTGAGCACCAGAACGTCGTTGTTGTAGGGCGCAGTCTGGGAACTGGCGTTGCAGTTCGCGTGGCAAGTCAGCGGCCCGTCGCACGCCTTGTCCTTGTCACGCCTTTTGACAGCCTCGGGGACGTCGCAGCGCAGCAATATCCGTATTTACCAGTGCGCTGGCTGTTGCTCGATAAGTTCGATTCGGGGAAATATGCCCCGCAGGTGACTGCTCCTACACGGATCATCGCTGCGGAAATGGATGAACTCGTCCCTCGCGCAAGCACTGAGCGGCTTCGAACGCGTTTCAGGAACGGAGTCGTATCGTATGTGGTCGTGCCCGGCGCGGGCCATAACACGATTTCAGACAGTCCCGACTACCTGCCGCTGCTAACAAAGCAGTAGTGACACGACTGGCTTGGTTGAGTTCTCCATCGGCTAAACTGGACCAAAGACATGGCGGAAAACATCACCGGCCTACGCCCGTCACCGCGCTATCGCTTTGGAACCTTTGAAGCGGATGCTGCCACGGGAGAGCTGCGCCGTCAGGGTTTGCGCGTGAAGTTGAACACGCAGCCCTTCCAGGTGCTCCTTATGTTCCTTGCCCGGCCCGGCGAGCTGCTTACGCGCGAAGAAATCTCCCGCGAGCTTTGGCCCGATGGAACCTTTGTCGATTACGAGCACGGCGTCAACTCGGCGGTCAATCGCATCCGCGAAGCGCTCGGCGATACCGCCGCCAGTCCCCGATTCGTTGAAACCCTGGCCCGCCGCGGCTATCGCTTCCTGGCTCCGGTGGAGCGGATCTCCGCCGACCCAATCACTGCCCGCATCGCCCCCGGCGAAACGCCCTCGCCCGCGGCTGCCGAAGCCGCAACACCCGCATCGGCTCTACAAACCAAAGCCCCAGCCGAGCCTGAAACCAAACCGCGCTTCCAGATCCTGGCCACCCCCGAGGATCTGCCCAGGACCCCGTATCCGGTGGTGCTGACGCTCTTCGTCCTTTTCCAGTTGATGTACCTGGGGTTCTATATTGGCGCGCTGGCCAATCTGGCGGAGATTCACGATCTTCTCTCGGCGCTGCCTCAAGCACGCGCCGTCTTCCGTGTCCTCATCCTCACGGCCGCCATCCTGATTCCCGCGCGCGCCTTCGTTCTGTGCGCAGCTCTCTTCCACGCGCCGGGATTCCGCCAAAAATTCCTCAGGCTTTGGCTGGTTCTGTTTGTCTTCGATGTGCTGTGGTCGCTTTCGCCCTTTTTGCTCCTCAACCACATCAACTTCGGGCTGGCGCTGGCCTGCACCACGCTTCTGGTCTATTCGCCGTTTGCGCAGCGTTCGCTCGTCCTCATGGGCGCAGGCAGCGCGGACCGGGAAACCTCCGCATTGGCCCGCTGACCGAGTGCAAGGCGCACGTTCTTCCCTCTTCCCTACTGCCTATTCCCTGCCTTTTTCAAAACTCGGTGTGGAAGCGAAACGCGGAGATCGCCACAGGGCCGCGAGCCTGGTTATAGCCGGGATTGTTCACGTGCTGAAAGTCGTATGAGACGGAGAAGCCGCGCCAGAGGTGCGCCGTGTAGAAGCCCTCCACGATTTTTTCCTGGCTGTAGGTGAGCCCGCCGTCGCCCAGCAAAAAGCCCAGCCCGCCCATGGCAAGGTACTGCTGATGCGCGGCTACAACCCCATTGGCCACAAAAGCCGCGCCGGCACGGTCGCTCGGGCGGCGCCAGGAATGGCCCAGGGCGAAGCCGCCGAATTCCGCTGTGCGGTCGTCTTCGGTAAAAGCAAACGACTCGTTGTGCCCGTCGCTCCAGCCCAGGCGGCCGAACACGCTCACCTGCGGCGCGATCGTCTGCTCGAAGTTCAGGCCGAATCCGTACTTGTGCCGGCCCTGCTCGCGAGTCGCAATGATGTCCGGCTTAGCGGTCCTGTGATCGAGGAACTCCGCATTCGCTTCTTCATAGTTCCCCATGTCGGCGTGGTTCATGTAGGCAAGCAGCCGCACCACCCCCGCCCGGTGCGCGACACGGTTTCCGCGCGCTTCGAACTCCAGGTTCTCCGACCGTGCCCGCGCAATGTCGGCGTCGAGGAATTGCCCGTTGGCCATCTTCGGCATCAGCGCTTCGCCAAATCGCGCCGACCACCAGTGATCGTCGTACTCCACAATTGCGCCGTCGGTGTAGCCGCGCGTGTCGGCGGCGTAGTCGTAGGCGCCGTTGGTGTCCACGGTCCAGTTCAGGAATTGCAGGTGGCTATCGGAGCCGTACGTGTTCAAGTCGAAGAAGTCGACCAGGTCAAACTTGCCCACGCGGAATTCGATGCGCCGCTCGGGCAGTGAAGTGGCCAGATGCAGTTCGTCGCGGTCCGCCTCGGTGCGCTCCTTCGTGAGCGGAATTATCTGGCGCAGCATGAACCGCGCCAGATAGGGCTCCTTTGAAAGCGGCATGCCTTCCACCAGCCGCACCGAATCCATGTTGGAGTAGCCGGCCAGGCCGTTGGCATTCCCGATGCCATCGCCTGTCGCATCCTCCAGGTCGGCGAACACTTCGGTGGTATGCGTGAGTTCGTAGCCGGTGTAAAGCGTCAGCACGTGCGTGGTTGCGGACTGTGCCCAGTTGGTCAGGCTGTTCGGCCCGCTATATTCTTCGCGGAATGCCGGATGACCCTGCAAAATCACGTTTGCCTGGCCTGAAATCCAATAGCGTCCGGTCTCAGTATGGGGGAAAAGCGTTTCTGGATCGCTTGAGCCGGAATCGGGTTGAGCCGGCTGGGTCGCCTGCGCGCTGGGGCCTCCATTGCCGCCCGGCGACTGTCCGGCGAATGCGGCATTCACGACAATCAGACAAGCCAGACTGAGCAGCGCAGTAAGCAACGAATTGGAGCGGCAGCCGAGCATAGAAAAAAAGAAGAGGGGACTATACCCCCACTCGGTTTATACTAAACCGGGGCATGGTATTGTCAAGCGGAGGGTTTGCACTATGTCGCACCAGGACCGGGAGAAGGTAAAGCTTTTGCAGCGGTTGAGAAAAGTTCGCGGCCAGCTCGATGCGGTGGAGCGCTCGTTGACTGCCGATGAGGAGTGCGGCGGACAGCTGATGCTTCTGGCCGCGGTACGCGGCGGCGTGACCGGCCTGATGGCCGAGGTGCTGGAAACGCACATCCGATTTCATCTGGTCGACGGCGCGAAAGAGCAGATTGCGCCGGAACTGGCCGAAGATCTGATTGATCTGGTGCACGCGTACCTCAAGTGATGTAGCGTGATGGAGCACCGCCTGCTCCGGGCCCGCGTTCGGTGCCTGAGCCTGTGCGCGGGCGGTTACTGGCGCGAGGGTTCATAGCAGGCTCTAGTAGATCATCTGCGGCAGCGCGCCACGTTGCAGGAACGTTAAAAGCCGCCTGCGCTGGATTCGAGCCAGCGGGGCGCTCACTGGCAACTGAGCGAACATCGGGGTGAGCGCACGACGGCGCTGGCTCGTAACCCTCGAGTGATTTTCTCTTTATTTCTGCTGAGGCGGCGTATTGGGCTGCTGGCCCGGCTGCTGGCCTGGTTGCTGGCCATTGTTGGTGATGTCCTGCCCGCCGTAAAAAACCTTGAAGTTTGTGCCAAAGCGCTTGTAGTCGGTGTATTTAACGGTGTCGCGGATGTGCACGTCCTGCGCCATGTACCCGTAGCCGCCGGAGAAGTGCAGCATCCCCTCGCCCCTGGTATAAACGGGGAACCAGTAGTGCCCGTCAATCTGCTGCCGCCACGTCATAAACGGCGGGTGCAGGTCCTCGTGGCCTTTGCGCGTGTCGTCGGGCACCATGCGGCCATTGGTCACCACGATCTGCAAGTCGGTCGCGTCCACCCAGATGCGGCCCAGCAGGTAACGCTTGTTCTTCTCGATGGTTTTCGGGCTCACGTCGAAGACGTAACAATCCACTTCATCCACCTTCTGGCGTCCCACGTATTTGATGTTGTATGCGGAGACTTCCGCGGTGGTCAGCACAAACGGGTAGCCGTGCTGAATGTCCTGCATATCGGAGGGGGACATCATCACCCCTCCCTTCTCCAGAGTGCTCGCCGGCGCGTACACCACCTTCTCTGTGCGTGCGCCGCCCGGATCGAAGATCACGTCGTCCACCTCGTACCACTCCCCGGTCACTTTGTTGTCCTCGTCCAGCGTTTGCACGCGGGCCACGCGGCGATAGGTGTAATGGTCCAGCGCCTCCTGGAATTCGGTTTCCTTGGCGGAGAATTGCTTGATGATCTGCTCAGGCGGAATCGCCGGGTCGGTAAGATCCATTCGCCCGAAGCCGTTATCCAGAGGCATCGGCGTAAAGCTGTCCTTATCCTGGGCCATGGCCGCAATGGCGCACGCCCCTAGCGCAATGGCCGCGATCCCGATTCGCATTCGCACCATGGTTTCCCTCCGTCTTCGATTTTTGCGCATCGCACCGCGCCCTCGCGGACAGCCATACCCTCCAGGGAAACTCTGATTAAGCCGGTGCCTTGAAGGGGCACGGCTTCAGCCGTGCCGTAAATGTCACAAAGTCAACGGTGCTTTAGCCCCCGAGGGATGATTTCTGTTCAGCGGACCACTTGATCAGAGCTTCCCTGGAGCTTTAGACGCGCATCCACCGCTATTGGAGGCATCGAACTTGAGCCGGTTCCCACGGGCCTAGTCGCACGGCCAGGGCAGATGCTCTCCGTCCTGGCAGGTCCGCTTTTGCCCGCAGGCTCAATTGATCTTGAATGAGTCAAGAAACGCCGAAGTCTGGGTTGCGGGATGGCTCGCGTTGGAGACAACAATCATTTGGAACAGGCGTTTCCCCTGCAAAAACTGCCGCACCGTGTAGTTCCAGGTATCGTCCTTGGCCGTAAACTCGCGTCCCGGAACCCCGTTCAGGCTGATTACCATGTCCGACAGCAGCGTTTTGCCACCCACGGCGCCGTCGCGGGTTGTGGCCAGCACAGTTTGCGGGTCACCGTTCGCGTAGTCCGCCGAGTAATCGTTGTACATCACCATATAAGAGACGTTGCCGTTCTCAGGTTCTGTCCAGAACTCATAAAGGGTACTCGTGCCGCCGCCCTTCAAGTCGATGCTCTCCGTGCCCAGTTTGGGACTGCCACCGGGAAAAGTTACGCTGAACCGGCCATCGGCTGACGTGTATGGCTGCAACACAGACTGGTCGCCCAGCGCGCCAGAGGCTTGCGGGGGCTTGGGAGCGGCAGCGCCACTCGGCGGATTGCCCGCGGCAACGCCTGCAATCAGCAGCACGGCAACAGCACTCTGAGTCACGAACTTGCGCATGGTCTTCCTCTTTCCCTTCGGAATTCGCTTTTTCACGAGAGCCGGCAGAACTTCCGGCCGCGAGCGGCCGGTGGGAAGTAGTATATTCCATCGATGCCCCGCCAGGTTGTCAAGAGAACCGCGTCCGGCGCACTCGTGGAGCGCGCGACGGCCCGGCGCCCGCGGGGACTCGGGGGCTCAAGGTCCGGAATCTGCTCACTCGATCCTGAACGAGTTCATGAACTCCGAAATCTGCGTGGCGGGATGGCCAATATTCGACACGACAATCAGTCGATAGAAGCGCTTCCCCTCGAGGTAGTCCCTTACCGTGTAGTTCCAGCTTCTGTCTCTGGCGGTAAATTCACGCCCCGGAACGCCATTCAGGCTGATCGCTGTGTCCGACAGAAGAGCCTTGCCGCGCACCGCGCCGTCCCGCGTAGTCGCCAGCACCGCCTGCGGATCGCCGTCGGCGTGGTCCCCCTGGTAGTCGTAGTACATCACCATGTAGCTGATGTTGTTGCCGGCCAGCTCCACCCAGAACTCATGCACCGTCGTGGTCTTGCTTCCCTTGGGCTTGAACGCTCTTGATTTCTGCTTGACATCGGCTTGCGGGAAGTTCACGGTGAATCGCCCATCGTTCGACGTGAAGGTCGTGGGCGCATTGGGCGTGGAGTTAGTGGGCGTATTGGAGGTGTTGTCGCATTGCAGGTGCATTCCAGTCTGAGGGTCTACCACGACCCTGCAACCGCTGGGCGTGCCGGACGCCCCGGTACCGGTGGCGCCCCCGAGAAACTGTAGGAATGACTGCAATTTGTCCTCGCCGATGGACAACTGCAGGCTCTTTTCGTCGGTCACGGCAAATGTTGTTCCGAGTGGGCTGAAGGGCATCCTCAAGTCATGAGCTACTGTAAGGCCTCCAAACGAGCTGGTTGCGATCACCCAGTCGACTATGTCGCCAGAGGCCAATGGAACACCCTTTGGTGAGCCCCCCGCCATCCGACAGGTCAACCCTTTGATGGTCTGCGGCGTCCACCCCTCGTCCTCTACTCCCTTTAGTTTTAGGCCGTCGGCGGTACATTGAACCACGTTGTCCGGCAGCGCCACGGGTGCCTGCTGAGCCCCAGGACCGGCAGAGCCACCAAGAAATTCTATGAATGACTGCAATTCCTCGTTACGTATAAACAGTTGCAGAGACATCCCCCCTCCGCCTACGAAGAAGTCTCCGAAAGATTTGGTGGCGAGCAATCTGTCGTGAATTTCGCCAGAAACGAGCGGAACATCTTGCGGAGATGTTCGCCCGGAGCCCGAAGCCTCGCAGGCCAGCGAGCCAACGAAGCTGGGAACGAACTCGCCCCCTGTGGATGCCCCGCCTGACTGCATGACATTGCCGAAACTGCAGTCGACAGTTGACGGTAACTGCACGAAACCTTGCGGCGTGGCTGTCTGAGCGAGGATTGGGGACGTTCCCAAAGCCAGCACACCGAGCCAAAGCGAAAGAGCGCGGTTCATGTTTCCTCCTTGGGAGCGACGGGAACCGTGGTGCCCGCTGGCTCAAGAACTTCGAATCCTCGAGCGCAGCCGCATCTCCGAAAATGCTGGAGCCAGCAAACGGATCCTACAGGCGATCGGCCAAGGAATGCACCTATATTCCATCGGGCGCTTCTGCGCGTGTCAAGAACATTGTGTATGAATGCAAGATCCCAGTCCTCGCGTCAGCCAGATTCGGTTACCGGAGCCCTCCCTCCCCCCACCAATGCAACCAATCCGTAAAATAGAAGCAGATGGCATTTACCGAACAATACGATGTCGTCGTGGTGGGCGCCGGCCACGCCGGCTGTGAAGCCGCCATGGCTGCCGCGCGCATGGGCCTCAAAACCGCCCTCATCACCATGAACCTCGATCTCATCGCGCAGATGAGCTGCAACCCGGCCGTTGGCGGCGTGGCCAAGGGCCATTTGGTACGCGAAGTCGACGCGCTCGGCGGCATCATGGGTGAGGTTGCCGATGCTGTCGGCATTCAGTTCCGCCTGCTCAACTCCTCCCGCGGCCCCGCCGTCTGGAGTCCGCGCGCGCAGTGTGACAAGCAGCTCTACCGTGTCAAAATGCGCGAGGTCCTCGAATCGCAGCCCGGCCTCCACATTCGCCAGGCCGAAGTCGTCGACCTGATCGTCGAAGAAATGCGGGCAAAGGGTACGGGCCTCGACTTGAAGGGTACGGGCCTTGATTTGAGGGGTACAGGCCTTGACTTGAAGGGTACGGGCTTCAGCCCGTACATTGAACCACCAACATCCGTAGGGGCTTTAGCCCCTGAGGGGACACCGGGTGCCCTAGGTTCAACCGAGGAGTTGGGTGCCCCCGGTCCCTCGCATTTGGGGACCGGGGAGACCACGTCTGCCGATCCGTCGGAACTCCCACGCCCCATCCGCCCCCATCGCCGCGTCCTCGGCCTGAAACTCCGCGACGGCCGGCGCCTCCTCGCCGGAGCCACCATCATTACCACGGGAACCTTCCTGAACGGACTGATCCATTGCGGCGAAGAGCGCTATCCCGCCGGCCGCAGCGGGGAGCCCGCTTCCGTCCTGCTCGGCGAGGCGCTGCGTGCCCTTGGCCTTCGGACGTGCAGACTCAAAACCGGCACGCCTCCGCGCCTCGACGGCCGGACAATCGATTGGAAGGCCTTCGAGGAGCAGCCCGGCGACGCCGAACCAACTCCCTTCAGCTTCCGCACCAAAAAAATTCTGCAGCCACAGGTCAGTTGCCACATCGCCTTCACTACGCCGGAAACGCTCTGCCTCATCCGCGAAAATGTGCACCGCTCGGCAATGTATTCCGGCCGCATCGAGGGCATTGGCCCGCGCTACTGCCCGTCCATCGAAGACAAGATCGTCAAATTCCCCGACAAAACCCAGCACCAGTTCTTCCTCGAGCCCGAGGGCCTCAATACCCACGAGGTCTACGTCAATGGCATGTCCACCTCGCTCCCCATGGAAGTGCAGTGGCAGATCGTTCACTCGATCCCCGGCCTCGATCAGGCCGAAATGCTGCGCCCCGGCTACGCCATTGAGTACGACTCCGTCGACGCCACCGAACTCTACCGCACCCTGCGCGTCAAGTCCATCGAAGGCCTCTACCTTGCGGGGCAAATCAACGGCACCAGCGGCTACGAAGAAGCCGCCTGCCAGGGCATCATGGCCGGCATCAACGCCGCACTCTGGCTCAAGGGCCAGCCGCCCTTCACCATGGACCGCAGCGAAGGCTACACCGGCATTCTCATCGACGACCTGATCTCGAAGGGGACAAACGAACCATACAGGATGTTCACTTCGCGTGCGGAATTTCGCCTGCATCTGCGCATCGATAACGCCGACCGCCGCCTCACGCCATACGGCCGCCGCCTTGGCCTCATCGACGACCAGGCCTGGGCCGAATATGAGCAAAAGCAAACCCGCATGGCCGCGCTCACGCGTCTGCTCACCGCCGGCAAGGTCGATCCAGAGAAGTTAGCTCGTGCCGGCCTGGGCCAACAGCCCGCAACCGCCGGCCTCACCTGGGCGCAACTGCTCAAGCGCCCCGAAGTCACCATCGAGCCGCTGCTCACCGCGCTCTGCGACGACCTGGCCCGCGACCCGCACCTCGCGGATTTTTCCTTCCACCCGGATTGTCATCCTGAGCGAGGTCGCCGCAGCGACCGAGTCGAAGGACCTGCGGTTGCTCTTTCCAGCTCACATACGCGAGACACAGCTACTTCCATCCTCCGCGCCACCCTTCGCAACGAAGCGCGCGCCGTCGAAACCGAGATCAAATTCGCCGGCTACCTTGAGCAGCAAAAAAAATCCATCGAGAAGCTCAAGGCCGCCGAAGCCGTCGCCATCCCCGACTGGATCGAGTACGGCGCCATCAGCGGCCTCTCGCGCGAGATGCGCGAGACCCTGGAGCGCGTCCGCCCCATCACCATCGGCCAGGCCAGCCGCATTCCCGGCGTCACCCCCGCCGCGCTCTCGCTTGTCCATGTGTCGATTCGCCTGCAAGGCGCGAAGCGCCGCGCAACCGCCTGAATACTGGTTCCACCCTATTAGCAGCATTTCCCACAGGATGCACGAAAGTGTAGCGCCGGCCAACCGGCCGGCTGTGGTGTGGGTCTCCAGACCCGGGGTCCCCGGCAAGCCTGCTTTGGCTTGCTGGGGTGGTAGACCCACACATTCCACTGTCGGCCTAAATCCGTTGTTTCGAGGCCAGATCTTTCATTTCGCTTGGTTGTTGTGAATGCACTAGCAGCCGAGTTCCTGCTCCCAGCTCTCCAACACCCGCTTCAGTTCAACCATAAATTTGCAGGCGTCGGCGCCGTCGATGAGGCGGTGGTCGAAGCCGAGGGTGAAGTGCTGCATCGACCGAATCGCGATGGTGTCGTTGCCCTCGGCGTCGGTGAGCACTACAGCCTCCTTTTTGAGGCCGCTGATACCTAGAATGGCCGATTCGGGCTGGTTGATGATGGGTGTGGAGAACTCATCGCCGAAGATGCCGGAGTTGGTGAGCGTGAAGGTGGACCCGCCGACCTCCTCGGGCGAAAGTTTCTTGATGCGGGCGCGCTCGGCGAGATCGGCGATAGTGCGCGCCAGATCGGCAAAGCTGCGCTGCTCGGCCTGGCGGACGACGGGCACGATGAGGCCCCAATCGAGCGCCACGGCGATGCCGAGATTGACGTTCTGGTGGTAGCGGATGGCCAGGCCCTTCGCAGTGTTTTCGAGCGACGCGTTGACGACGGGGAAACGCTTGAGCGCCTCGATGGCGGCGGCGGCGATAAAGGGCATCCAGGTGAGTTTGACTCTGTGACGCTGCTCAAATGCGGCTTTCTGCCGCTCGCGCAGGCGCGCGATACGCGTCATGTCGATCTTGTAAGCAGTGTGGACGTGCGGGCTGATGCGCATGCTCTCGACCATGCGCTCGGCAATGATGGAGCGCATGCGGGTGAGGGGAACAAGTTCCCCCGGGATCTGCGGCAGCGGCCGCTGCGGTGGGGGCGCCTGCGGTGCGGCGGACTTTTGCGCGACAGTTGCGGTGGATGCAGGCCCACTCAGAACGCGCAGAACATCTTCTTTGCCGATGCGGCCCTCGGAGCCGGTGCCGGCGATCTGGCCCAGGTCGAGGCCGTGCTCTTTGGCCATGCGGCGCGCGAGCGGCGACGAGCGTATGCGGCCAAGCGGCTGCGGGGGGGCAGCCACCTCCGGTGCGGCAGCCGCCTGCCGCGGGGCAGACTTTTCGACGAGTGGTGCGGCTGTTCCTGAGGGGTAAATGATGGGAATCTCAATCCCGCTGCCGATGCTCCCAATCACGGCGTACATCTCTACCTTCGCGCCTTCGGAGACGAATACCTCCATGAGAATGCCATTCAGCGGCGCGGGAATACCTACAATCCCTTTGCTGGTGGAAACCTCGCAGACTTGCTCGCCTTGTTGAACCGCGGCCCGGACCGGTTTGAGCCACCGGGTGAGTGTTCCCTCGAAGACCCCTTCGCCCAGGTCGGTGACGCTAAGGTCCACGCGCGGAGGTTTTGACCTATCCGGCACTGGAGGCCCAAGGCCAGGTTCGGCAAATCCCGCGTCGGGCGCGGCCGCGCTTTGCGGTTGATTTTGGATGCCGGCTCCGTCGATGACGGCAACCACCGTGTTCACCTGTACAGTGTGGCCTTCGGCAAACCGGATCTCCTTGAGCACGCCGGCCTCGGGTGCGGGGATCTCGGCGTCCACCTTGTCGGTGGAGATCTCAAAGAGCGGCTCGTCTTTTTGGACCGCGTCGCCAATCTCCTTGAGCCATTTGGTGATGGTGCCCTCAAAGATCGATTCGCCCATCTGGGGCATGATGACGTCAGTTGGCATGCGTCTCTCTTTCTTGGGCTCCGGGTTGCGCCGCGTTTATCCTGACGGATTATATCGAAGACAGTTCTCAGTTCCCAGTTCTCAGTTCCGGGTTCGCATCTCGCGTGCCTCACGTCGGCATGCCTTTCGTGAACTGCCAACTCCGAGTTGCCTTTACGCATTCACCGGGCGGTCCTTTGCCTGGCGCAGTCGCTCGATTTCGCGAGGAACCTGGAGCGGCGTGTCTTCCGCGGGAAAAACGGGAGCGGGAGAATCGCCGGCTGGAGATTCCGGCGCTGCGGTTGTCGCGGCCTGCGCGTGGGGGCGCAGAGCGCCGAGACTGTCGAGGGTCAAAACCTGCTCGTTGAAGACCTGGCCGAACTGCCCGGCTGCCTGGCGCGCGATGGATTCGAGGCTGAGGGACTTCGCCTCTCGAACTTCTCCGGCAACTGCCATGACAAGCTCTTGTTCCAGGCTCGTGACGGGACGATTGGTGATCCCGCAGGGATTGATGAGGGCGAAGTCGCGCAGGTCTGTGGTGACGTTGAAGGCGAATCCGTGCGAGGTGACGCCGCGCGCCACGTGAATGCCGATGGCGGCGATTTTGCGCTCGCGCCCTCCGGGCTCGAGGGTCTTCGACAGTGCTGCGCACGCCTCCCCTTCAGCCAAGTGTTGTGACAAGGGAACGCCACACCAGACTCCCGTGAGGCCGCGGATGCGCCCGGCCGGCACGCCAAACTCGCCGCACAAACGGATCAGCGCCTCTTCCATGAGCCGGACAAAGTCCACGGGACCGACGCGGCCGGGGCCCCCAACGACGGGCTCTTGTCGTTGGAGTGGGAGGCGGCCGCCGGAGGGCGAGCGCAGGCTGCGCAGATCGAAGATAGGGTAGCCGATGAGCTGGCCGGGGCCGTGATAGGTGACGTCGCCGCCGCGGTTGATCTCGTGGAGGGTGACGCCGCGCGCGGCAAGCAGCTCGCCGGAAGCCAGAATATTTGACCGGTTGGCGTTGCGGCCGAGCGTAAGCACCGGCGGATGCTCGAGCAGCAGCAGCGTATTGCCAATGCGGCCCTGCTGCCGCAACGCGACGAGCTCCTCTTGCAGGCGCAGCGCTTCGCCGTATTCCACGCGGCCGAGATAGATGTACCGGATCACAAGCCTACTGCGATTGTAGCGAGGCTACAGCTGCTTGCATAAATCCGGACTTGAGAGGGCACGGCTTTACAGGTCGCGGAAAAACTCAACTACGGAGTGCTTTGTAACAGGGCACGAGTTTACTCGTGCCGATAAAGCCAGCCGAATCATTGGGGCTTCAGCCCCTGAGGGACGTCTTTCCATCGGATTCGAACATTTATGCAACCAGTCCGAGGAGCGCCGGGACGGCGCGGCTCAGTTGGCAGTTCTCATCTGGTAGAGCCCGCTGAACGCCGGCCGCACCCGCAGGTACACGAGAATCCAGAGGATTGTGACCGCAATGCCGGAGGGCAGCGCCGCGTGCGACATCAGAGTTCCGACAAGAAGAATGTTCACGATAACGGGCGCGAGCAGGCAAAGAGCCATCGGCACATAGCGGTTAATGAGCAGGAGGAGCCCGCCCACAGCCTCAAAAACGCCGACGGCCATGAGGTAGTGGGTCGTAAAGAGGGCACCCATAAACTGCCCGGCGGCTCCGGCCGGCATCGGCCCCGAGGGGATGAAGTTGAAGAACTTGTTGAGTCCAAAGACCAGAAAAACCAAACCTAGCAGGACGCGGGCGATCATCGTGACGTACTTCATGGTTTTGCCCCTCCATCGAATTGGCTTCGGGGATCTGCTGCGCCTGCCACCAGAACCGCAGTCGACGAGAAGGGGGAACACCCCGTAAGCAATCGATGGCTGCTGGTCTCCTGAGGATGCAAAGGATTTGTTTTCCTGTTCATAACATTGGCGTCAGCGTCCGATGACCCTCTGGAGTTGCTCAAAAGCGCTAGCCATCCCGGGACCGTCGCCGTTCGCAAGGCTTTGGAACAAACCGATCCATGAAGCGCGGCCGGTTTTGAACGCCGGCGATGACTCCAGGAAGTGCAGCGTGCCCTGAAAATCCCAGCCTGTCCTTTCCATTGACCCGGCTTTGGGCAGGAGAGTTTTTGCGGTTTGCCGGGCAGCGGCCTTGTCGCCTGCGCCCCACTGGCAGGCCATCTTCATGGCGTCGCGGATGAGGATCATCGGCAAGGCCGGCGCCGCAAAGCTGGCATCACTGATCGTCGCCGCCTGTTTGCCGCAGTCCTCAAATTGGCCTGCGGTCAGTTCGTCTTCCACCAGACTTAACCTGGCGTCGGACGAGGCATCCGACTTGACCCACCGCTCGGAGAGTGCGAGCGACCGGCCATATTGATACAGCCTGTCGTGATAAACAAACGCTGCGCGTTGAATCACTTTCGCGTCCGTGGGAAAAGCATCAAGGCACTCTTCGAGCGCCTTGGCCGCGCCGGAAGAATCTCCCTGGTCGGCCAGGGTTCTTGCCAGGTTGATTTCGGCCTTGACCCACTGGTAGGGCAGATCCGTTTTACTGAAGACTGTGAGCGCGCTTTCGTTGGCCTCGGCTGCCTGGGCGAAAAGCGCGGTTGCCTCCGCTCCGCTACTGTGCTCCCCGTTGACCCTGAGAGCATTCGCTAGGTCGTATTGTGTCTCAGCCCAGGCCTGCGGAAGATGTTGTTGTTCATCCAATGCGTTGTTGTAGGCTTCTCGCGCCTGAGCAAAGAAGTTCGCCGCCGTCTCCCCGCTGCTCCAGGTCCCTTCATCGAAAAGAGCGTTTCCCAGATAATCCTGGCTGGCCGCCCAATCCTGCGGACGGTCGGTTTTGGTGAACACATTGAGCGCGGCATTCTGTGCATCGGCAGCCTGGGCAATGAGTGTTTTGGCCTGCAGACCGGTGCTGTGCTCTGCCAAATCCAGAAGCGCGTTGCCCAAATTGTTATTTGTCCAGGCAAAAGCCATGGGCATCTTGTCCGGCTTCCGCACCTCAAGCGCTAAATTGCAGGCGTCGACGGCCTGGGTAAAGAGCTTGATCGCCTGTGCGCCGCTCGAGTGTTCTCCCTGCACGCGCAGAGCCAGGCACAGATTGTTTTGTTCACGGGCCCAGTCCTGGTCGCCTTTCTCCCGGGTCCGCACCTCGAGCGACGCGCGAAAGGCCTGGACGGCCTTTGCCAAAAGATCGTTTGCCTGCACCCCGCTGCTGCGCTCCCCCTGATTGCGCAGAGCCACGCCCAGGTTGCCCTGTGCCATGGCCCAGTCAGGAGGGTAGTCCTTCCTGGTGAAAACCTGCAGCGCCTCGTTTAAGACCGCAGCAGCCTCGGCCAGATAGGTCCTTGCCTGTGCTCCACTGCTGCGTGCCGCCTGATCGGTCAAAACGAGTCCGAGGTTGTTTTTCGTCATGGCCCAGTCCGCGGGCATTGCTCCCCTGGTCTCCACATCCAGCGCCGCGCGGAAGGCCATTGCGGCCTGCTTCAGGAAGTCCATCGACTGCGCGCCCTCGCCGCCTTCGCCCTGCCGCCACAAAGAAACGCCCAGATTGTCCTCGGTTCGGGCCCAGTCCCCAGGCAGAGTGGCCTTGGTTTGCACGTTGAGCGCCTTGTTGTATGCGTCGATCGCGTGAGCCAGCAAACCGGTTGCGTCCGCGCCGCTGCTCCGCATAGCCTGATCGGTCAGGGCATTTCCCAGGCTGTTTTCAACTCGCGCCCATTGTTCCCGTTCGCCCGCATCGGAATACTGGTCGATCAACGTCCGGTAATCCTGGATTGCCTGGGTTAGCAGCTGCGCGTTGTCGGCGGCCGCGCCGCCAACCGCTTCTTCCTCGCGCGCATCCGCGGTCCGCCCCAGCACCTCAAGCCAGAGGGCGCGATAGGCCGTGTCTTCCGGAGCTTGGCGGTGCTGTTCGGCCGCCTCATCGAGCGCCGCTTCAAGAATCGAAGTGGCCTGGCGATAGTTGTTGCCCATCCAGGATGAATTGGCTGCCCGATACGCACTTTCTATACATTGCTGAAAAGCCTTGAGGTCGCCCTCGCGCTCTTGGCGCTGGCGTTCCTTGAAAGCGCTTAACTGATCGGTGTAGGTATGGTTGAACAGCTCAGTGGCGGCATCGTAGTGCCCCAACGCCAGCTCGGCAAGAGCCTTTTCGTTTCCGGCGGGCGGTTTGTTGCCCTCAAGAATATTCTCGGCCCATGTCTTCACGTCCTTCTCGATTTCGGTTTCGCTAAGGCCGCTCTCCCTTGACCACTCACTGATTGCCGCGGCCAGATGGTCCGGCGCGCCGCCCTGCTGTGCCGCCTGTTGCGCCCTGATCTCGCGATTCTCCTTCTGGAGATTGCTAACCTCGACCATCGCTCGATTGAGCCTGGCCCTGATTTCCTTCTCGCTCATGAGCCGGAACGAGCCTTTGGGCAGCAGGCTGATCTTGATAGGGGATGCAAGCCCCGACAATTGCCCGTCCTCCGGCTCATAGATCGCAAGATTGTCAGAGCCTTTGATCTCTATGCGCAGATCGCTGCGTCGAGCTACGTCTGGCGAAACCTGCAACTGCGCCTCACCCTGGGAATTGGTCCGATACTGCGTGTCGGTTACGAGCACTGCACTATCCAGATAGGTCAACGTCACGCGCACGCCCTTGACCGGCTCCGGGGGCTGAGGATAGACGTTATGCACGACCGCGATCACGTCAATTTGCGGCGTTGCCTGCTGGCCGGGCGCCGGACACGCGGCACAGAGTGCCCCGGCCAGGAGGAGCACTGTCCAACCCGGTCTTTCGCTCATGCGAACTCCAAGGAAGAATGCAAATGAAACTTGAATTTTGACTTGCAGTTTAGCATGGAAACCAGCGTGGCGGCGCGGGCCTGGAATGGTGGTATGGGAGGGCTGCTTGCGCTTGACTGCAGCGAGGCACTACCGGCTCACTGGACCGCTTCATGCCATAGAGAAACTTCCGCGGCTGCGCAACTCGCCTTCGCTTGCCTTCGGTTCCTTCGACAATCCCTTCGACGCCGTCGCCGAAATCGAATTCAGTCACCTTGCGCTGCCGGAAGCAGGCGGCGCCGCGTTCATAGCGGCGGTCGCCGTCAAGAACGGAGGATGAGTCCTTTGGGGGTGTCTGGCCAAGGGATTGGGTTAATCATTTGGTCAATGCCCTTCCAGATAATTGATCGCAGAGGTTGAGGCTGTTGTGTTTAACCTCCTGCCACAGCTGGTTACTCGATTTCGCGGTAAACTAATGGCTGGCAGGAGGACCGGGCGGTCGCTGCCGGACGCCTTTGGGGGCAACCCTGGAGCGGCCGGGGGAGGAAAGTCCGAACTCCGCAGGGCAGTGTGCCGGATAACGTCCGGGACGCGGGCGTCAAGGCCCGTGGACGGCCAGTGCCACAGAAAACATACCGCCTCTGCTACCCCTCCTTTGGGAGGGCATCCTGGGACCCCCGATGGACTTGTCCAGAGGGCTGCCCCACGCAGCGGTAAGGGTGAAATGGTGCGGTAAGAGCGCACCGCGCAGCCAGTAATGGCTGTGGCAGGGTAAACCCCACACGGAGCAAGACCAAATAGGGAGGGAAGCAGGGGCCAAGGAGCAAGGCCCGTGCCCGGTGCCGGCCCGGCGCCGAAAGGCTGCTCCATGCAATGGCCGAAACCTCCGGGTAGGTCGCTGATGAGTGTCCGCGGCAACGCGGCGCCTAGAGGAATGACCGCATAAACAGAATTCGGCTTACGAGTCCTTTTGCCGAAAACAACGACGGCCCCGGTGGATGAGCTCCATCGGGGCCGGCCATTTTGGGGGCAGTTCACAGTTGTCAACCCATAGTTCGCAGATCATACGACTCCGGTCGCCGCGGCGGCCTGTGCTCAGGATGACACCTTTTTGAGAATGGACGAGTGATCTCCAAACCGCATTTCGATGCAATCTAGAACGTGATGCGGCCGGTGAGTTCGAGGCTGCGGGGGCCTGCGCCTTCGGCGGTTTGCAGGGCAGTGATGGAACCGAAGCCGGCCGAGTCCACCTGCATGTTGGGCGGCTCGTAGTTGCGGTGGTTGAAGGCGTTGGCCGCCTCAAGGCCGAGCTGCAGGCGGGTGCGCTCGTGAAACGATTCGCTCTTGGTGAGCGAGAACGAGAAGTTGACGGTGCCGGGGCCGACGACTCCGCCGACCGGAGCGTTGCCGAAACGGCCGATACCGATTTGGTTGGGCGTGCCGAAATTGACGGCGAGATTCTGCCAGGGAAACGCGGCGGGATTGAGCCACTGCGTGGTGGTGCGCTCGGATGCGTAGGGAGTTACGTTGCGCAACTGGTCGGGGCGGGCCTGGCCCACGGTGGTGAGGATGTTGGTGTTGGCCGGATCGACGGATTGCTGGAACGGCGTGAGGAAGGGACCGCTTTGGACGATGGTGATGCCGCCGAGTTGGAAGCCGTCGGCGAGCCGGCTGGCCAGAGATCCCGCGGAAAACCAGCGGCGGCCGGGGCCGAAGGGCAGCTCGTAGAGATAGGTAGCCAGGAAGCGATGACGGCGGTCGTAGATGACGTTGCCGTAGTCCAGGCCGGGATGGAAGCGGTCAGTCAAATAGCTGCCGCCGGCGACGGCGAAGGCGTTGGGCGTGGCGCCGCCATCGTTCGATAGGTCGCGGGTGTAGATATAGCTGGCGTCGAAGGTGAGCCCGCCAGTGTGGCGCGAGAGCTCGACAGTGCCACTGGAGTAGTTACTGAAGGCGGCGTTGGTGACGCTCTGGATAATGCTCCAGCAGGGATAGGGACGGTGGTCGGAGATGAGCGTGCCGCCATCGGTGATGCAGGCGCCAGTGGCCGGAGCGGCGGAGCTGGGATTGTTGTAGCCGACGGAGTTGGCGGGCACCTGGTTAAGGTCTTCCATGGTTTCGAGATTCTGGCCGTGGCTGCCGGTGTAGGAGAGCCGCAGGCCGATGCTGTGGCCGAAGTCCTGCTCGTAGGTCAGGCTCCACTGCTGAACGGTGGGATCTTGGTAGTGGACGGGAAAGGCGTAGTAGAAGCCCGCGGTTCCGGTGGAGCTGCCGGCGGCAGGATTGAACGGATTGGCAAGCGACAAGAGCGGCGTGGTCGTGCCGGTCACGTAGTCCTGGTTGTAGGTGGGCACGTAGCTGGCGGCCACGGCCCAGCCGGCGACCAGCGAGAAGCCCAGCGGAGATTCGATGAGGCGTCCCCAACCGCCGCGGAGGACGGTTTTGTCGTTGCCGAAGGGCCGCCAGGCAAAGCCGAGCCGCGGACCGAGATCGGTGTGGACGGTATACCGCAGCGAGCTGGGAATGCCGGCCTCGGACGCGGTGACGATGGGCGTGGGCGCGATGGCAGCGGCGAAATCGGTGGACTCGAACGACAAGGCCTGCGTACTGGGAACCACGACCGCGCCTTCGACCTGTTGGCCACCTACGGTGGCCGCAGTAAGTGGGCTGGAACGTAGCAGTGTTCAGGTTCGTTTCTCGGAGCGGCGGGTGCAGTTCGTAGCGCAGGCCCACGTTCAGCGTCAAATTGGGCGTCACTTTCCAGTCGTCCTGGGCAAAGAAGGCGTAGGCGTGGCCGAGGCCGTCCATTTCGGGCTTGTTGGTGGAGCTGACCTCGGTGTAATCGGGATTGCCGAGCAGGAAGGCAGTGTAGGGGTCGCCGATGGACTGGACGACATCCGAGGAGCCGTTGAAGACATACCAGCCGGAGCGGTAGTTGCCGTAGACATTGTCGTCGTGGTCGGAGAGGCGCTTGAAGTCGGCGCCGAACTTGAAGGTGTGGTTGCCTCGGGTCCATGTCACGTTGTCGAGAGCCTGAATGATCTGGCCGCGCTGCATGCCGGGATTGCCGGCGCCAGTGGACATGAAATCGTTGATGAGCACCTGCGGAGCTTCAGACCACTGGGTGTCGGGCTGGGGAACGGTGAAGCCGGTTTGGGCCAGCATGGCAGCGGTGGAGTAGCTCTGCGTCTCTGAGGTGTGCTGCGCGTTAAAGCCGCCGCGGAATTCGTTGAGCAGCCGGGGTGAGAAGACGAAGTTATGGGCGAAGGCCAGGCCTTCGTCGATCTCTGGCGTGTTGTAGGCGCCTTGCAGCGGGCTGCCCGCCTCAGCGCAGTAGGTGAAGGTGCAGGCGGCCGAGGGCGCGGTGAGAACCTGGCGGTTCTTGTAGGAGAAGCGGGCAAAGACCGACTGCCGCGAGGAAAGAGTCCGATCCAGGCGGATATCGCCCTGATTGGTGGAGATGGGCGAGGGAAAGTTGATCTGGTAGTTGTTCGCGTAGGAGCCGGGAGCGCCAAAGTTGGGCGCGGGGAAGAGATATTGAAGGACGTTGGCGGAGATGGCGCTGACGGGCACGTTGGCCGGGTCGATGGGCGTGACGCCGTCGGGCTGATAGATGGCTGCGACACCCTGGCTGGCCAAATAGCTGGTGAGATTGCCCACGCGCATGTCTGCCGAGGGCACGCTGAGCAGAATGGGAGTTTCGCGCGGCAGGCGGAGGGCCTCGAAGCTCGCGAAGAAGAAGGTGCGATTGGGCTCGGTGATGAGATGGGGAATCTTGAGCGGGCCGCCCAGCGTGCCGCCGAAGTCGTTCATGATGATGCGGGGTTTGGAGAGCGCAAAGGGATTGTTGGAGTTGTAGACGGTGTTTTCGTTGTTCTCAAAAAGGCCGCCGTGATAGTGGATGGTGCCGGCCTTGGAGACGGTGGTGATATCGGCCACGCCGGAGAACTCGGCGTTGTTGTTGGACTCCGAGACGCGGATCTCCTCAATTGAGTTGAAGGAGGGAAACATCTCGTTGACCGGGCCGGAGTATTCGATGCCGACCGAGGAAATGCCGTCGATGGTGACGCTGAGGAGGGCGGCGGTGGTGCCGAGCACGTCCAGGTTGCCGCTGTCGTCGGTTTGCACGCCAGACTCGGTGGTGAGCGTGGAGATGGGACTGGTGGAACCGGTGGAGCGAGAGTAGATAGCTACGGGCAACGCGACCAGCTCGTCACCCACTTTGGTTTCGGCCAGGTTGGAGACGTCGGTGGTGATGACGGGAATCGGGTCGTCGATGACGATGACGGTTTGGGTTTCAGTGCCGGGTTTGAGCGTAGCATCGATGCGCCGGGTTTCGCGGGCAGTGAGCGCAATCTCAGGCAGCGACTCGGTGGCAAAACCGGTCGCGGCAAAGACGAGCTTGTAGGAGCCCACGTCGATGTTCTTGAAGGCGTAGTTTCCGCCGGGGTCAGTCACTTCGGTGTGCGCGGCCGTTGTGCCGGTGTTGAGCAGCGTGACCTGCGCGCCCTGGACCAGCGCGCCGCTCGCATCGCGCACAACGCCGATTATGGCGCCAAAGGTAGATTGGGCCGGAAGCGCAGCGGCAAGCATCGCCGCCAGGCAGCTTAGGAGAAACAACCGTAAGGCGAAACGCCTCCGGGATTGTGCGGAAGGAGAAAAACCGTGCATCCACCTTGCCTTTCAACATAAATTCACGAAATTACGATGTGTCTTCGCTACTGTTGTTCAATTAAATCTATCTCCCATTGCGGCATCGTGCGGACGATTTTTCAAATTTTTTTTCGGGACCGGCTGAGGCTGCTGGAGCGGGACTGCCAGGCGAGCTGAGATAGGATCAATTCATGTTGCGAGTAAAGCGGTTAGAGGCGGGCGCGAGGCTGCCCGAGGTAGCGCATCCGGGCGAGGATCTGGGATACGATTTGTTTGCGCTCGAGGGAGTGCATCTGCGCTCGCGCCAAACCCTGAAGGTCCGCACCGGCATCGCCGTCGAAGCGCGGCACCCAGAGACGGGCGCGCCGTTGGGATTGCTAGTGCGCGACCGCTCGTCGATGGCGGCGCGAGGCATTGCTACCACGGGAGGCGTGATCGACGCCGGTTACCGGGGCGAGATCCTGGTGGTTATGACCAACCTGGGCGATGCGGCGGTAGACCTGAAGGCGGGAGAGAAAATCGCGCAGATGGTTCCTGTTCCTGTGTTGACAGGACCGGTGGAGGAAGTCGAGAGCCTGCAAGACTCACTGCGCGCGGCCAGGGGATTTGGCAGCTCGGGAAATTAAAACAGGCAGGAACTTCGGGGCTAGGGCCCCGCCGGCTGGAACCGCGTTCCGGGCGAGCCCGTATCATTAGAAGACGGGACCATGCCACTTCGAGAGGCCTTCAAACTCGCGCTGCAATCGCTGTGGGGAAACAAGCTGCGCACGGTCCTCACGCTGATCAGCGTAATCGTCGGAATTGCCACGGTCATCATGGTCGTGATGCTGACCGAGGGCGCCAAGCAGTTTGTCACCGCGAAGATCAACACCTACGGCGCGTCTGTGATCACCATCAGCAAGATGCCACAGGTCTTCAATACCATCGATGAATTTATCGAATATCAAAAACGTAAAGATATCACCTATGACGATTACCGGGCGGTGCTTTCCGATTGCAAGTCCTGCGTTTCGGTAGGAGCGCAGCGCACCAACTCGTCGGGGACCATTGTGCGGGGAACCCGGTCCACAACCGATACGCAGATTCGCGGCTGGACCTGGACCATGCCGCCGATCTCCAATCTCAATATCGCGCTTGGCCGCTCGTTTACCGAGATGGAGGACACGCACTCGATGCATGTAGCCATCGTTGGCTCCGATATTGCCGACAACGTGCTCGGCACCGGCGATCCGCTCGGCAAGGAAATCCGCGTGGACGGCGCGCCCTATACGGTGATCGGCGTGGGCGAAAGCCAGGGCAAGATGCTCGGCCGCAGCATGGATAACTGGGTGGCGATTCCTCTCACAAACTTTCTTGAGGCATACGGCGCCCATTCCAGCCTGCAGATTTATGTGGACGCAGGCGGAGGCGGAGCGGTGATGGAATCGGTCTCGGATCAATTGCGCACCATCATGCGGACGCGGCGTCACCTCGCCCCGGATGCGCCGGACGCCTTCTCCATTGAGTCGAGCGCCACCTTTCAGAATCTTCTGGGAAATATTTTGAACGACTTTGGCGCGGTGGTGGCGGCCATCGCGGCGGTTTCGCTGGTGATCGGCGGCATCGTAATCATGAACATCATGCTGGTGTCGGTAACGGAGAGGACGCGGGAGATCGGGGTGCGCAAGGCGCTGGGCGCGAGACGCCGCGACATCCTGCTGCAGTTTCTCATTGAGTCGGCACTGATCGCGCTTGCAGGGGGCGTAATCGGCATAGTGGTGGGCATCTCCTTGACCAAGCTCATTACGATGGCGATCGCTTTTCCCTTCGTGATGGTGCTCTGGGTGATCGCGGTGGCGCTGTTTGCAGCGATTGTAGTCGGCCTCTTCTTTGGAATCTATCCGGCGCACAAGGCCAGCGAGCTTGACCCGATTGTGGCGCTCAGGGCGGAGCTTTGAAAATGCGCTTGGGCGACGCCAAGGAAGCGGTAAAACTGGCGCTGGACACCCTGCGCAAGAACAAACTGCGCTCCGGCCTGACCATCCTCGGCATCTCCATCGGAATTTCGACAGTGATCCTGATCTCCTCGGCGATCAACGGCCTCAACTCCAATATCAGTAACTTCGTCAGCACCCTGGGCACGAACGATTTGTGGATCTTCCATTTCGAGCCTTTCGGCCATCGCCCCACAACAGAGGAATTGAATCGCAAAAAGCTGACTTACGAAGACGGCATGGCGTTGCGCGCATTGCCGCACGTCGTCGCCGTCGATCCCGAGCTGACTTACCAGGATTTCCAAACCCAACTGGGCAGCGTCTCGATGAAACACGGCACGCACAAGATTGAGAACACCATCGTGGACGGCACCACCGAAGCGGTAACGGAGGTGCAAGACGTGGAGCTGACCGAGGGCCGCATGTGGACGGAATCGGAGGAGCAGCGCCGCGCGAACGTGGTGATTCTCGGTCACGACGCAGCAGCAGATCTTTTCCCCGGTGAGTCGCCGATCGGTAAAGACGTCGAATGCGGAGGAGATGTCTTCACCGTGATTGGCGTGCTGGGCCCGCAGCCGCAAGCGTTCGGAAGCGGGCGCAACACGCAGGACAATGCGGCGTACTTTCCGCTGGAAACCTTCCGTAAGATTCATTCCGAGATCACCGATTTCTGGATTGTGGTCCGGTACGACGACCCGGCCAATAAGTCGATCGTCACGGAAGAAGTTCGCGATTTGCTGCGCGTGCGGCGAAAGCTTCATGCCGATCAGGACGATAACTTCGCCATCTTCAGCCCCGAATCGCTCACACGTCTATGGAATCAGCTCACGGGCGGTCTTTTTCTTTTCATGGTTGCGGTTTCGTCCGTGGGCCTTATGGCCGGTGGTGTGGGCGTGATGAATATCATGCTGGTAAGCGTGACCGAGCGCACGCGCGAAATCGGAATCCGCAAAGCGATCGGCGCCACAAAGAAAAACATCCTGCTGCAATTCACCCTGGAAGCGGTAACTCTGTGCATGGTCGGCGGAATTGTCGGCATCGCCGCGGGTGCGCTGTTTACCTTGATCCTGCACTTTGCCGTGTCGTTCCTGCACGCAGCGCTCTCGCTCGTGTGGGTTTTGATCGCGTTTGGCGTATCCTGCGTGATCGGCCTGGTGTTCGGAATCTATCCGGCGTGGAAGGCGGCGAATCTTGACCCGATTGAAGCGCTCAGGTACGAGTGATCAGTGGTCAGTGATCAGTGGTCGCCTTCCATCTTCCCTCCACGGCCAACTTCGTATCTGACCACTGACCACTGATCACTGTACACTGCTTTTGTGATGCCGCACGCACTGGCGCAGGCCGTGGAGATCGTGACGACCGCGCTGGCCGTGGCCGGGTTGGGATACTTTCTTTCGGCGCTGGTGGCGGCGCGGGTTTTTCTTCATCAGCGGCGCGCGCCGCGGGCGCAGTTCGCGCCTGGCGTAAGCATTCTCAAGTCACTCAAGGGGCTCGACCCCGGTATGATGGACGCCTTCCGCAGCCATTGCCGGCAGGACTACGGAGGCCAGTTCGAGCTGCTGTTTGGAGTGGGGTCGCCCGACGATCCGGCCGTCGCGGCAGTCGAGCAGTTGCAGACCGAGTTTCCCGAGCGGGTCATCTGGCTGGTCCAGTGCCCCGAGCGGCTGGGAGCGAACGGCAAGGTGAGCACGCTGGCGCAACTCGCCCGCCACGCGCAGCACGATTATCTGCTGATCGGCGATTCCGACATTACGGTGAGCCCGCATTATCTTGAGCGGGTGATGTGTTGTTTCGCGACGGAGACTGTGGGACTGGTGACCGCGCTCTATCGCGGCAAAGCGCATGGCACGCTGCCGTCACGGCTTGAGGCGGTCGGAATCGCCACGGATTTCCAGGCCGGCGTGCTGCTCTCAAAGATGATTGAGGGCGGGCTGCATTACGGACTGGGCTCCACGCTTGCAGTGCGGCGCGAGGCGCTCAAGAAGGCCGGCGGTTTATTGCCGCTGGTGGATCATCTGGCCGACGATTACGAGCTTGGCGCCCGCGTGGCGCGGGCCGGTTATCGTGTGGAGTTGAGCGCCGAGGTGGTGGAGACCGCAGTGCCGGCCTACAGCTGGCGCGGGTTTTTCGATCACCAGCTGCGCTGGCTGAGGACGGTGCGCGACGCGCGGCCGTGGGGCTACGCGGGCCTGATCTTTACGCATGGGTTGGGGTGGGCTCTCGTCAATGTGCTGGCCAGCGGCCTGAGTCCCGTGAGCCTGTGGCTGCTGGGGTTGAGCTTTTTTTTGCGGCTGGCGCAGGCCATGACGGTGGGCGTTGAGGTGCTGGGCGATCACGAGGTGCTTGAGAATTTGTGGCTGCTGCCCGTCCGCGATGCGATCGCTATGGGACTTTGGATGGCTGGGTTTGCCGGAAACACAATTGTGTGGCGCGGAGAGCGGTTTACCCTTAAACACGGGAAGCTCAAAAAAAGCGAGTCGGCAGGTTAGGGCATCTCGACTCTATAATTTGTGGTTCCCGCGAATCCCGCTGACTCGCTGGAAAGAAATACCGCGCGAACTCGCCAACCTGCGAAGTCGCAAAGCGACGCCAACCAGCGAAATACCAAACAACCTGTTTCATCCACCGTCTGCATCCGGCCTGCTCTCTCTTTAGCCGGCGCCACTGCTAATCCGCAGCCGCAGCCGCGGTCGCTGCGGCTTCCACTTCTGCGCGAATGGTTTCGGTGTCAATGGTGAGGTATGCACCCAGCTCGTTGAAATCCTTGTCCCAGCGCGGACGTTCTTCCCCAGCCAATGCGGTCAGCGCATAACCCGAAGTGCACAGGATGTCGTACCAGATGTTTTGCGCCTGCCAGAGATTCAGGTCGAGGGGCAGCTCGGCGAGGTTGCGGGCAAGCGGCAGCGCGCGGTCGAGCATTTCCAGAGAGCCGGCGGACATTTGCAACTCGTCCATGGTTCGTTTCATGCGCTTGTCGGCGATATAGGAGAGCGTGGCGGTGTCGAGGGGAATCTCGTCCGCTTTGGCCAAAGCGAGGTACGAGCGCATTTGCGCCTGGTCGATGGGGTCGTTTTCGAGCAGGCGGCGCAGGCCGGCGTTGATGGCGAAGCCGGCAGCCAGCGTGAGCGCAGGCGGCTTGGGCAGGCCAGCCTGCGAGAGAAAGTGCAGCAGGCTGGCGTGGTCCTGGTAGATGTTGGTGAGCGAGTTCTCGATATCCCAGAGCGTGGAGTTGAGGATGAGCTGCACGATGCGGCGCTGCTCGTCGGTGAAGAGCGAGGTGAGCGAGTAGTCGGCGTGCCCGTAGACGCGGTCGATGAGGCGAATGACCTCGGGAAAGTCGGCGCGTTGCACCTGCTCAGCGGCCCGGGCGGCGAATTCATCGAAGGCCGCGGCATCGGATTCCGCGTAGGGTTTCACCGCGGCGGTAATGTTCTGGTCGCCGAAGTGAAGCACGGCGAAGGAGAAGCTGCTGGTGTGTTCGGTGAGGTTGCTGTCAATGCGCGCGCGTCCCACGCCGAGCCGGCCGCGGCCCGAGGAGTGGACGTCGTAGGAGATGCGGCGCACGCGGAAACAGTAAAGCTCCGTCTCGTCGGGAAAGGGCGTGAAGACCGAGCTGATGGCGTAGTGGGCGGCTACTTGTTCGAGGTGCAGCTTCTTGGTATTAACGATCTGGCGGTAAATTTGAGCGCCATCGCCCGTAGCGGGAACGTTCGACTTCGCCTGCTCCAGGTGCTTGGCGAACGCCGACTCGAGGGCCGCCGCCCGCTCGCCGAAGAGCCGTGCCGCGAGTTGCAGCGCGCGCGCGGCGTACACGATCACCTGCACGGTCTCGATGCCGCCGATATCGTCGAAGAACCACCCGCAACTCGTATACATGAGCAACGCGTTGCGCTGCATCTCCATGAGCGAAAGGGCGCGCACGCGCTCCTCCGCGCCGAGGGAATGTGTCTGGTGAGCGCGCAGAAACTGGTCGACGGACTCCCGGCTCCGGTCCAGGATGACCTTGATGTAAGCATCGCGGGCGGCCCAAACATCGTTGAAGAGCTTTGGGCCTTCCTCTTCGGTAAGCGGGACCAGTGCGTCGCGCAGCTCATCGAGAGCCTGGCGCAGGGGCGCGCGCCATTCCTGATTCCAGCCGGGTTTACCGCCGTTGCAGCCACAGTTCGAGCGCCAACGCTCAATGCCGTGCACGCAGCTCCAGGAGGTGTTGTCCACGATCTCGCACTCGAACTCGGGCGGAGATTGTTCAAGGAAGCTGCCATAATTGGTCAGCTTCACGGCCTTGTCTTTTTCAAGCAGCGAAAGTGCATACGCCAGCGCCATTTCACCGTACTTGTGATGATGGCCGTACGACTCGCCGTCCGTGGCTACGTGCACAAGCTGGGGCTGCGCGCCGTCTTTGAAGCCCGCCTTGAGGCGTGACGCAAGGTTGTCGCCCGACTCGAGCAGCCCTTCAAAGGCGATGGCGCGTGACACCGGGCCGTTGTAAAAGAAGACGGCGATGGAGGCGCCTGAAGCGAACCGAACAAGATAGGGGTGCGTGGTGTCGACGGAGGCGTCGGGCGTATCGGCCCATTCGGCCTCGGTCTTCGACGGGCCGGCGGTTTTTTTGTCTTCACTCTTCAAGGGGCGGATGCGCTTGCACTGGTGCGGCGCCAGCACCGTGAACTTGATGCCGTTTGCGGCCAGCAGCTCGAGCGTCGCGGTGTCCGCCGCGGTCTCGGGCAGCCACATGCCTTCGGGCGGCGCGCCGAAGCTGCTCTCGTAGTCCGCCATGCCCCAGCGAATCTGCGTAACGCGGTCGCGCGTGCTGGCCAGCGGCAGAATCATGTGGTTGTATGCCTGCGCCATGGCCGAGCTGTGGCCTCGGTATCGCTTGCGGCTGCGGCTCTCGCCACTCTGGATCATGCGGTAGGTGCGCGGCGCGTTTTCTCTCAGCCAACTGAGCAGGGTGGGGCCGAAGTCGAAGCTGATGCGCGCGTAGTTGTTCACGATGCGCGTGATCTGGTTCTTCGCGTTCACCATGCGGGCCGCGCCGTTGGGAGCGTAGCACTCTGCGCAGACGCGCTCGTTCCAGTCGTGATAGGGCGCGGCGGAGTCCTGGGTTTCCACCGTCTCCAGCCACGGGTTTTCGCGGGGCGGCTGGTAAAAGTGACCGTGAATGCAAACAAAACGCTTGCCTTGTGGCATGAGGGGTCCCAATCAGGTGCACCGCGCCCGGCCGGTGTCGGCCGCTCTCGTTATTCTACGGCCATGAGTGTTATCGGCACGAGCGCCCTGCCGGTTGAGTGTCTTTGGCCAGATCGCATGCCCGCCACAAGTACCATGCGGCAACGGAACGGAAGGGCGCCCAGCGCAGACCGCGCCGGAAGACGACATCCGGCTTCGGTAAATCATTGGATGCGAGCGGGCGCGACTTTGGTAGCCGCTTGAATGTGAGTGCATAACCCTTGCGCACGCCGTAATCGGTTACGGGGAGCACATCGGGGCGGCCCATGCGGAAGATGAGCAGCATTTCGACGGTCCATGATCCGATGCCGCGCACTTCGGTGAGGCGTTCGACGATGTTGGCGTCGGACATTTTGAGAATCGCCGCGTGCGACGGAACGGTGCCGTCCAGGGTGCGGGCAGCCAGGTCTTTTAGCGCCCGAATCTTGTTTCCCGAGACGCCGGCGGCGCGGAGCGGTTCGTCGGGCGTGTCGATGAGAAGCTGCGGCCTGGGGTCGCCCCCAAAATACTCGCGCACACGACGATGAATGGTGGCCGCGGCCTTGCCGTGCAGCTGCTGGTAGAGGATCGACTCAAGCAGCGACTCGAAGGGCGAGGGCGAAGCATCGAGGCGGAGCGTGAAGGCGCCGGCGCGATCGATCAGCGCGGCGAGCTTGGCGTCGCTGGCGCGTAGATGAGCAATGGCCTCGGCGGGATCGAAGGGAAGTTTGCGTCTGCGGCCGGGGTGGACGTCGTGAATCATGGAAGGAGTGTAACGCACCAATTCGATCCGATGGTGACAGAGCAATGGCGATCTGCGCGAAGGCGGATTTCGGCTTTGGCAAGCTGAGGCCCAACCATTCTTAATTCGACGAAGCCTCCGAGGTGTGAACGATCGTGATCTGCGTCTCGCCGCCGTTCATGTTCGGCGATTGCAACACCGTCACCGATATCGAATTCGAGCCATTGACTATAGTTATCTGTCCGCCGTTGCCGGTCGTCATCGACTGCGCGTTGGGGCCTGCCTTGTCCTTATAGAAGGCCATCACCTGATCTTTCGAGTCCGTGGTGAGATAGTTGGCAGTTACCATGGACCTGCCGCCGATGTTCATGTGCAGGCTTCCCTTCGCTTGCGTGGCGCCGGGATAGATTTGAATGCCCAGATCGCTCTCACTGACTGGCTGCCTTGTGTTGGCGCTGATGCCGCCGCCGGGCGTGTTGATGCTGATTTGACCATCTGGGGAGGTGCGCACGGCGCGCGCGACGCGGTAGATTCCGTAACCGATAACTCCAGCGCCGATGAGGCCCAGACCGACGAAGACTGCAACAATGATTAGAACAATCTTCAGGACGCTGGGTCCCGTTTTGGGCGGAGGCGCACCAACAGGCTGTGGCGCTTGTGGCACGACAGGGCTGACCTGCGGAGCTTGATTGTATGGTGACTCAGGCATTGTCATTTCCTCCCTTGGGGTGATCCAGGGCCCGTTTTCGGTTGCAGCCACTATATCCGATCCATATCGCCTCAAGGAACAAATCTGTGTGAGGAAGAATCCACAACATTCAGGCCGGGCTGAAAAATCTCCCCATGCGCATCGAATTCTCAGATTGGCCAACGGACAACTCCTGCCCGACCCCTTTACCATCAAGAACGTAGATTGTTCTCGACGGGAGTTCCACCATGAAGATGCGGCCGGGTTCGCAAACCGGATTTCTGCTGTGCGGCAAGGAATGGACGGACGGAGAGGCGCTGGATATACGCTCGCCGTGGGACCAGGGGCTGGTGGGCCGCGTGACCATAGCGACGCGGGCCGACGCGCGCCAGGCCGTGAATCATGCGTCGGCGAGCCTGCGCCGCACGCGCGCCCTGCCGCGATGGAAACGCCGCGAGATTCTCGAAGACGTGGCCGCCGCGCTCATCGAGCAGAAGGAGCGCTTTGCGCAGTTGATTGTGGCCGAGGCCGGCAAACCGGTGCGGCTGGCGCGGATCGAGGTGGATCGCGCGGTGATGACCTTCAAGACTGCCGCGGAAGAGGCCGCGCGCATGGGCGGCGATAGCATTCCGCTGGACCTGATTGAAGGCAACGAACACCGCTGGGGGCTGGTGCAGCGCTTTCCCGTGGGGCCGGTTCTGGCGATTACTCCCTTCAATTTTCCGTTGAATCTTGTGGCGCACAAGGTAGCGCCGGCCATGGCCGCGGGTTGCCCGTTGATCCTCAAGCCCGCGCCACAAGGGACGTTTACCGCGCTGGCGCTGGGCGAAGTGATTCTGAAGGCCGGCTGGCCCCAGGAGGCGCTGGCGGTATTGACGTTGAACAATGCCGACACCGCCTGGCTGGCAGAAAAAGAGGATCGCATCAAGCTGGTGAGCTTTACCGGCTCGGCCAAAGTGGGCTGGGAGCTGAAGGCGCACTCAGGCCGCAAGCGCGTGCTGCTGGAGCTGGGCGGCAATGCCGCGCTCATGGTGCACAGCGACTGGAAGGACCTCGACGACGCGGCGCTCCGCACCACGCACGCCGCCTTCAACTACGCCGGACAGTCGTGCATCAGCGTGCAGCGCGTCTTTGTGGAGCGCGCAATCTTTCAGACTTTCCTTTGGAAGGTGGTGGACTGCGCGGCCAAGCTGGCCACGGGCGACCCTTCCAATGAGGCGACCGAAGTGGGGCCGCTTATTCGCTTGAGCGATGCGGAGCGTGTCGAGGCGTGGGTGAAGGAGGCCGTCGAGGGTGGCGCCAAGCTGGTCGCTGGCGGCGAGCGGACGGGTTCCGTGATCGCGCCGGTTATTCTGACCGGAACCAAGCCCGGCATGAAGGTGCGCGACGAGGAGGTCTTCGGGCCCGTGGTGCTGATCGAGCCTTACGACGATTTCGAGCAGGCGCTGGCCGAAGTTAACCACTCGAAGTATGGATTGCAGGCTGGGCTGCTGACACGCGACGCGGGCCGCATTCTTACCGCGTATCGCGAACTGGAGGTTGGCGCGCTGATTGTCGGCGATACGCCCACATGGCGCCTTGAACCGATGCCCTATGGAGGCGTAAAAGATTCAGGCCTCGGCCGCGAGGGCCTGCGCTCGGCGATTGAAGAGATGACTGAGCCGCGCATGCTGGTGATGAGCGCGCTCGGCTAAGCCCGGGAATCCCATTCCGGCTGTAACTCCCGCATTAAGCCGTAGACGTTCCCGGCGCAGATTGCCGCGAACGACATAACGACGAAGAACAAGCGGACAGTGTATGCTAGAGCGGTTCCGCAATTTTTGTAGCCGTTTCTGGCCACGGTGAAATATGGCTTGCCGCGGCGAACCACTTGGCTGATGTGGGTTCCGGACACGGTATTCACGAAACTGCTGTAACCGGAACCGGAAGGTCGCAATTGAACGCCAGCGGTGTTCGCCCGGAGCTTGACGGCCGCAGGCACTAACCAGCAAGCCACTCGGCAAACGAACAGGCCCGGAGGATAGCAATGAATTGGTATCTGAATCCATGGAAGAGATATGCCCAATTCGGCGGGCGGACGCGCCGTATGGAGTATTGGACCTTCACGCTGGTCAACCTCACGGTTTGGGGCCTGCTGTTTGTTTTCGGAATCATGTCCGCCGGCGAAGAGCATGCCGGCCTGGTTCCGGTGCTGCTTGTCTGTTGGACCTTTGGTCTGGCCGCGTTCATTCCCATGATGGCTTGCGCAGTGCGGCGGCTTCACGACACCGGCAAAAGCGGCTGGTGGCTTTTGCTTATTTTTGTGCCAGTCATCGTGCTGCTGGTGTTTTCCGATCATCCCCTGGCGAATCACCTGTTGCAGGATTTCTTGCAGTATCCCATCGTCGTGGCGCCCATTGTCGGCGGAGCGATCCTGACCGTCTTTCTTTTTCTTGACGGCAATCGCGGCGCGAATCAACACGGCCCCGACCCAAGAGCCACGGAGTAAACCGCCTGGGCGGGGCAGGTCGCTCGCCGCGAAGCGACTACTGGGCAACCATATCGAGCATCTCCTTGGCATCCTTGGCGTGGGGACCGTCGGGTGCCAACTCGAGATATTTTTTGAGCGCCTGCCGCCCCTCGGCGGTGACCACAAATTTACCCGAAGCATCTGCCTCTGCGCCGGCAAAGATCGCCGAGCCCAGCACAAACCACGTATTCGCATTCGTTGGATCAACCGCCGCGGCCTTGCGGCAGGCCGTGATCGTGTTTGTAATGTCGCCTGTGTTGTAGTAGGTCGCGCAGATATTGAACAACGCCTTCCCGGGAGTCGAGGATAGCTCGGCGGCATGATTATAGTTATCGATTGCATCCGCAGTGCGCTTCAACTTGAGCAGCGCGTTGCCTCTCCCGACATAAATCTTCGACACTCCATCCTTCCACGCAATATCCGGTTGGCCCTCCGCGGGCTTCTCCCGCTCGGCCGCGCCGAGGGCGCGGTCATAAGTGGCAAGAGTCACTTCCAACGGCCCTGTGTCGCCATGCCCGGTTGTGGCGTAAAGTTGCGCGTTTCCCAGCAGGTACAGATTGGCCGATGTGGCATTCCCGTCTACCAGTTGCTGCGCAGCGGCCACAGCGGTCGGCCAGTCCCGCGCAAGCATGGCCTGGTCATAGGTAGCTTTCAGCGCCTGGGGAGTGTTTTGCGCGCCGGTTTGCGCCGCGCAATCCAAGGCGAGAAGCAACGGCAGCAAGGCAGTTGCAACGAGAAGACGACGGCGCATGGACGGCCTCCATCGGCGTGGGTATCATCTCGCCCGCCGGGCCCCTGCGTGCTGCGCTGAGGATGCGCGGAGACAACCCCGCCCTGCGGCCGGACCAGGCCGTTCATTGCGTGGGGGAGATACAACAGGCTTGCTGCTTACCCCGCTTACAAGATGACTGCGGCGCCGCCCGGAGACCCGCAAGATGAAAGCTTTGTTCCAGCCTGAAGATAATGATTTCTCCAGGGCTGCGGGCCTTGCCTTATATCAAACGGAGAAATGCTTCAGGCCCTTTACTTGGCCTTGGCTTTCTGAGCGGCCCACCGCTTGCGCTGCGCATCGGCAATCTTCTTGCGCGCTTCCGCGCTCAGCACGCGCTTCTTCCTGGGCTTGGCTTTGGCCGGCGCCTTCTTGGCTGTGCTGCTGGCTTTGGTGGTGGTTGTTCCGATGTTGGCCAGCAGCTTGCGTGCCTGCGAAAGCCTTGCTATCTCGGAGTCAATTTGGGCAAGAATGTTTTCAATCGCCATATAGGTAAGGATAATTCAAAAAGTCCAGAGCGGAACAGGTTTCTGCAATGTATTTTCTTCACTTAGGAAGCTACTTGGGAAATAGCGTCGAATTTCCTGCATTGTATAACCAATAGCTTGTTGCTTTCCCCGCCGGCTTGTGGCCGTTGATTCCCGCCGATCGCATTGCTGCGAGTGTTCGAGCTTGCAAAGGATGTACTGCGTACGTGCTAATCTCAGATTTCGCTTCAACCGTATGCAAGGGGCACATAGATTCAGCGCAGATCGGAGATAAGCCCGCGACAGCCTGGGGCAGCCTCGGCGGCGGCTTAGAATCATGCGGCGAGATAGGCCGGTCAAATCTTCTCCCGCCGCAATTCTTTTTGAAGTTGCCGGAGCCGTTTCCCGATCGAACGCCTTACGTGCCGAGATACTCGACGTGGACATAGGTGCCCAGGCGCACGTTGTAGGCCAGATACCAGCCGATGTGGTCCGGATCCTCGTAGATGATGATTTGATCCGAGTCCCAGAGCCAGCCGTCGCAGAACGCAATGTCGGCCGGGGCGACATCCCAGTACCATCCATTGAACCAGAACCTGCTGGGTCCACCGCCCGCGAGATGCCAAACATGACCAGGGCCAAAGCCTCCGCTAAAGTGGCCGTGCTGCCATGGATGGTCCATATGGTAGCGCGGATCGTTGGGGCCGGTATCGTGACCAACCCAGTTCTTTCCGTCCACGTGCGGAGCATTGGGGTGGCCTGGCTTATCGCTGTAGTTACGCTGCGGAGTAGGTGGTTCGGGGTTGCCCTTATGCGGGGCCGGACCATGGGCAGGCGGTTTCGGCTGGTGGACTGGCTGTTTTCCCTCGTGCTGAGCGAACGCCGCCGGTACCGCAAATACGAGCAAAGCTGCGAATGCGATCTGAATGAATTTCATCGATTCCTCCTGATGCCCGGCAGGAGAAGCCACCTCAAAACGGACTCTACCTGAGCGGGCGGTCAAAGACAACTGATTCCACTCGGCATTCTTGCACATGGCGGTACAATCCCGCACATTTTTTTTCTGCGGGCCAGGCTTTGCCGCCAACGGCGGTTGCGCTGTTGCCTGCGAACCTATGCGGGTTTGGGTGAAGTTAGATTTATGCGCTGACAGTTACCGGCGCGCGCCGCCAGCCATATAGCGGGAATTGGTTGGCCAACTCTGCGACTTCGCCGCGAATGCGCGCGAGCGCGGAATCGTCGCTGCGCTGTTCGAGAGCCTTGGCGATCCACGCGGCAATCGTACGCATTTCGGGCTCTTTCATGCCGCGCGTGGTGAGGGCGGGCGTGCCGACGCGAATGCCCGAGGGCTTGAGCGGCGGATTAGTATCCCAGGGAATCGAGTTCTTATTCACGGTAATGCCGGCCTTGCCCAGAGCCAGCTCGGCTTCTGAACCAAGAATGCCCTTCTCGAAGACATCGACGAGCATCAGGTGGTTGTCGGTGCCGCCGGAAACAAGGCGGAAGCCGGCCTGTTGCAAGCCTTCGGCGAGTGTCTTGGCGTTAGCGACAATCTGCGCCGAATAGGTGCGAAACTCGGGGCGCAGCGCCTCGGCCAACGCGACCGCCTTGGCGGCCACGATGTGTACCAGTGGACCGCCCTGCTGGCCGGGAAATACCGCCTTATCGACGGCGGCGGCCTGAGCCTGCGAGCAGATGATCAAGCCGGCGCGCGGGCCACGCAGGGTTTTGTGCGTGGTGGTGGTGGTAATGTGCGCGTGCGGCACGGGCGAAGGATGCACGCCGCCGGCGACAAGGCCGGCAATGTGCGCCATGTCGAAGATATATATCGCGCCAACCTTGTCGGCGATCTGGCGCATGCGCGCGAAGTCCCACAGGCGAGGATAGGCGCTGGCGCCGCCCATGATGACCTTGGGCTTTTCCTTGGTGGCAATAGCCTCCATCTCGTCGTAGTCGATGGTTTCCGTGTCGCGGCGGACGTGGTAGAAGGTGGGGCGGAACAGCTTGCCGCTGAAGCTGAGATGGTGGCCGTGGGTCAGATGGCCGCCGTGCGAAAGGTCGAGGCCGAGAATTGTGTCGCCCGCCTGCAGAACCGCCGCGTAGGCCGACGCGTTGGCCTGCGAGCCGGAGTGCGGTTGCACGTTGACGTGCTCGCCGCCGAAGAGCTGGCGCGCGCGGTCGCGGGCGAGGTTCTCCACGATATCGGCGTACTCGCAGCCGCCGTAGTAGCGGCGCCCAGGGTAACCCTCGGCATATTTGTTGGTAAAGACCGAGCCGGCCGCCTCTAGCACGGCTTCGGAGACAAAGTTTTCGCTGGCAATCATCTCCAGCCCCTCGTGCTGGCGGAGAGTTTCCTGGTCAATGGCGGCGGCTACATCGGGATCGGCCTGGGCGAGGGAGCGAGACATCCATTCAGTCATATAAGAATTTTACAGTAAAGGTGGAGCGATTTGAGAGCGTCAACTTACCCTACACTAATTCAGGGCATTGAAGTGCGGGACTGACAAACGTTGCGCCTCCGGCGCGCGGGCTCTGGCCGCGCGATGTCAGGTGTTGCTTCGAGCCATCTCGCTGGAACTCGTTCCAGTCGGCAGCAAAAGAGGAGTCTATGTCGCAGACACTTTGGGACGATCTGGTAAAGGATGCGTTGGAAGCAAAAGCCACCCATGCAGCCATTGCCGACACCTCAGACCTGGTCTTTCATGAAGAGTACCGGAAGGCGTGCGAAAGGAACGCCTGCGGAAAGTACGCTACCAACTGGATGGGGCCTCCTGCCATCGGGTCTGTTCAGGAGCTGGCGGAAAGAGCGAGGAAGTACAAGCAGGGCTTGTTGTTCCAGACCGTCTGCCACCTGACCAGTTCAACGGATTGGAAAGGCATGGTGGCCGGCGCCAAAGTCCATGAGCAGGTGTTTCGGAACTTGCTGGCGAGAATCAAGAGCAAGTACGATTTCCCCGACTTGCTGCCGCTCAATGCCGGCTGCTGCTCCATTTGCGAAAGATGCGCCTATCTCGACAACGAACCGTGCCGGCATCCGGATGTTGCCGTTGCCTCCGTTGAAGCCTACGGCATCGACGTGATGTCCCTGGAGAAGAGCGCCGGGATCCCGTACTACAACGGCAAGAACACGGTCTCGTACGTGGGGCTGATCCTGTTTGAACAGGGCGTTGTGGCGTGAAGCGTGTGCGAGTCGAACACGCCCGCGACGACGCTGCGCGCCGGATTTGAAGACCTGGACGATCACCGGGTCCCGTTTCGAGCCCTCTCAGCGAAAGCTCTTGAACACCGCCAGCGAGAGAGAAGTTGCGCGCAACCACCAAAAAACAGCACAGAAAAAAATCGCGGCGCGCGACATTGCACTTTAGTTGCAAAAATCTGCGATTCGCACAACTACTTTGTGCGGTGCGTGTCTTGTGTGACATGGGCCGGGAATCAAAAAAATCATTTGGCCCGCGGAGGAACGACATGCAAAGCAGAATGATCATGTTTGCCGTGGCCGCCCTGATCGCCTCGGGACCGGCCTTTGCTCAACAGAGCCAACCACAGCCGAACAAGCCGGACCCCACCGTTGGCCAACGCCGGCAAAACCAGCAGGACCGCATCGCCAATGGAATCGACTCTGGCCAGCTTACGGCCGGCGAAACCAAGCGTCTGGAATCGCGCGAAGCCAATGTGAATCGCGAAGTCCGCGACGACCGCGCCGGCGACAACGGGCGCCTGACCCCCGCGGAGCGCAAGCAGGTCAACCATCAGCAGAACCACATGAGCCATTCCATCTACCAGGACAAGCACAACGCAGCCCAGGCGCACTACGGCAATAATGAGGTTGGCCGGCGCCGCGAGAACCAGCAGGACCGCATTGCCAACGGCATTCGCAACGACAAGATGACTGCCGGCCAGGCCGCGCGCGATGAGAATCGCGAGCAGGGCATCAACCAGCGGGTTCGTGCCGACCGCGCGGGCAACGGCGGCAAGCTGACCGGGCAGGAGCACGCAAAAATCAATCGCGAACAGAATGGCGCCAGCCGCCAGATCTATCGCCAGAAGCACAGCTAAAAATAGCTGCCGCGGAGTTGAGCCTCATCACGGCAGCGTTTGCTCAGCCAATGCGACAACGCGGGCTTTGGAATTGCTGACGAGAAAGACGACGAGCCGTAACGGTTCGCCGTCTTTTTTTGGCTCAGAAGGCTGGGGCTGGAGAGCTCGAGCCGCCGCCCATCCGTGGCGCCGGAACCAAAATCTTTGAGGACGCGCACCACGGCCACGTGGTGAAGCGTGCGGCCGGCATTCTCGCCACGGGCAACCTCGGAGCGGGTTGCGTTTTCAGCAAGGACGGCTACCAGGGTGCCTTTGGCGCCGGGAGCGGCTCGCACCGAGAAGTCCACGGAACCATCCGGCGCGCGGCGCGCATCGGCGATGGCGAGTGCGAGCTTGGGTGTTGCGGCGGCGCGAGTCACGGCGCGGGTAAGCGCGGCGGAATTGCCACCCACCAACTGCTCGGAGCCGTCCACGACGATTTGCGGAGTGTACACAGAGTCCAGCGCAAACTGCTGCGCGTAATTTTGCTGCCGCTCGTCCATGGCGGCGAACGAGAAAGGATCCCTCCAGCCGAGATGATTCCAGTAGGTGACGTGCTCGCTGAGCACGATGGCATCGGCGCCGGGAACAAACTGCCGCGTGTCGAGTTCGGCGAGCAGAGCGTCGGCCGGCGGGCAGTCGGAGCAACCCTCGGAGGTGAAAAGCTCGACAAGGACCGGCTGGCGCTCGGGCTGCGCTGGGGGCTGGGCAGTCTGGCTGAAGGCTGCGAGAACAGACCAGCCTGCGACGGCCAGGGACAGCCCGACACGCGCGGCGCAGTGCAGGCGAAGCATCGGGGAAGCCATACAATCCTATGATCGCGTGCCAGGCGCACCGGTTACAAATGATTGGCCGGCACGAGCAGGTATGCTGAACGCATGACCGGCTCTTGCATTCTGCGGTCCGGATTCTTTTTCGCTCTTGCGGCCGGCATTGCATCGGCGCAGACGCCCTCCGCCCCTCTAGACGCCGTAAGCCTCACACCGGCGGTCGTCGAATCCGGCGCGCCGGAGCTGATCCGTGCTGACGCCCCGGCTGGCGCAACCCTTGACGGCGAGTGGCTGGGCAGGAAGCTCGAGTTCTTTCGCTCGCGCGACGGGCAGGCTTGGTATGCGCTGGCTGGCGTGGATGTGGAATCGCCTGAGGGAGCTTCAGCGCTGCGAATCTCCGTGCGGACCACGGGCGCAACCGGTGCGATCGACCTGAGCCGCAACGTCGAAATACATCCCGCGCACTATCGGACAAGCACCCTGACGGTCGCGCCGAAGTTTGTCGCGCCAGGGCCCGAGGAGCTTGCGCGCATCAAGGCCGAGAGCGAGCTGAAAGCGAAGGTGTTTGCTGCGAGCGCGCCCGAGCCGCTCTGGTCTGGAGATTTTCGCGCGCCGGTCGCAGCCCCGCCAACCGACAGCTTCGGCACGCGCCGCGTCTTCAATGGCACGCTGGCCAGCGTTCACAAGGGCATGGACTTTCGCGCGGCCGTGGGAACGCTGGTGCGCGCCGGAAACAGCGGGATAGTGGTGCTCGCCGCGCCGCTCTACTACGAGGGCAACTGCGTGGTCATCGACCACGGGTTGGGACTATTTACGATCTCAATGCACCTGAGCCGCATTGACGTGCACGAGGGGCAGCGCGTGGCGACCGGCGAGCGCATCGGACTGAGCGGCGCAACCGGCCGCGTAACGGGGCCGCATTTGCACTGGGCCGTGCGCTGGGAGGATGCGTACTTGGATCCGGCGAAGCTGTTGAGGATGGATTTGGACAGCGTGCGTTAGGGGCTCGGGTCTTGCGCTAAAATCGTGCTAGAATCCTGCAATCGCTCAAGAATCCGGGGTGGGAACGATGAACATATTCGGGAACGGGCTATTTACGACGATTCTTGGACTAGCACTTATAGCAGCGCCTATGATTCTGTGGCTTGCCCTTTATCTTCTTGCCAGAGCCTCATCCGCAAAACTACGGGGAGTTCTAACGTGGGTAAAGGTGCTGAAGTGGATTGGGGGGATATGTGGTTTGGTGGTTATCCTTTTTGCATTATTCCAGAGCATCTTTATCCCCTTCGACGGAATGGCCCTCGTCGTGTTTTCGGGCGGTCTGACGTTGCCTGAGGCTTGGCTAAAGCGAAGATTCGTTCAGCATGTTTGGGCCGTTTCGAAATTCCGGAACTACCGCGCTCCTACCTCCTCTTTCTCTTGTTCTGCGCAGTTCACTGTGCGACTCATGCCCGCCGCCTTCTCTTCCCGCAGGGCCTTGAATGCGCGGTAGACAAACCAGCCCAGGTACCATCCGTCGATGAATTTGTAGGGCGTTTCGCCGGTGGTGTAGTGGCCGCAGGGCAACACGCGCGGCTCAAATCGGATTCCGTAGCGGCGGAAGGCGTCGACCACCTGCAAAGAGTACTCTTTGGGAAAAGTGAGATCGTAGTTGGCGTAGACCATCAGCACATTCTTGCCGGGGCCGTTGGCCTCGAGTCCGCGAAATTGCTCGTAGTAACTCACGGGGCTTACGGCGGCCCACAGGGATCGCACGCGCTCCTGCGTGAGACCTGCCTCCTGCACAGCCTCGCGTACATGACGCGTGCTTTGCCCGGCCCACACCACGTCTCCGAATGCGGTTGACGCGTGATTGAAGGCGTTCACTCTGAGCCGCGCATCGTGCGCGCTGGCCAGAAATCCGTAACAGGAGCCGAGACTGGTGCCCAGCACGCCGAAGTGCTCGTAGCCCTGCTCTTCAAGCCAGTCGAGGCAGCAGCGGATATCGACCACCGCCTGGCGGCAGGCGGAGATGGTGCGGCCGATATTGGCGCTCACAGCGTAGTCGGAGCGCTCCAGCTCCGCGGGCCGGCGAATGTCGTGGTAGGGCTTGGAGAGGCGCAGCGCCGAGACGCCCATGCGGTTGAAGATTGTGCACAGCGAGTTGTGACTGAAGCCATCGGCATTCCATTGCGGCATCACCACGATAGCCTGTTTAGGCCGCGCGGGATCTTTGTGCGCCGGCGCGGGATACCAGCGCGCATTCACCAGGTCGTTTTCCGGGTACGGCGTACGCTCCGGCGAAGTGAAGCGCAGAAACTGCGCAGGCAGCAGTTTTCCTTCGGCTGCCTGCTGCCGGATGGAAGCCTCCTGAGCAAGAGTTTCAGGACGTACGTTGGTGGGGTAGAGCTGCGGATGGCGCTCTTCGAGCCGGAAATCCGTCGGGCGCTCGTAGCCGAAAAACACGCTGCTGTTTCGGATGAGGAGCTGGTTGATGCGGATCATGGCGGCTTCGGCCGCCGCGGGGTCGCGAACAACGTCGGGATCGGGGACCGCATCGCCAAAGCCGTGCGCTTCGAGAAAGGGCACGATCCACTCGAAACCCCACTCCAGCGGGCGCACCACGCGATTTTCGTCGCGCGTCGTCAGCCGCGTCTCCCATGCGTACATCCAGCGCGCGTACCAGTCTCTCAACATGAATGTGATTCAATTTTACCAGCGCTGGAGATGCCGGCGAACAAGGGACCGGGGGAATCCGCCGCGGCGGAGAACAGGACGGCGGCGAAAAAGGCGCCAGCGGCTGTGAACTACGAGCCGGGAACTGCCTTTGGCAGGCGCCGCTTCGCCATCTGCGACCCGATCAGCCAGCCCAGGCTGAGCAGCGTGAGCAGCGCGATGATTCCCTGCGAGATCACGCAATAGAGGCACCAGACACTCAGAACGTTTCTTTCGATATCGGAGAGATGCAGCGCGAAGCCCAGGCCAATGAGGGCTGCGATGAGGAGCAAAATGCGCCGCCGCGCCAGCGCCAGCACGCCCATCGCCAGGTAGCCCACGATGCCAATGGCCGCCACGGGGACGTGGAAAAGGACCGAATAGGAGCTGTGGTTCACGATCCCGCAGTCCCAATGCTCGTTGATGGAGCAGGGCTCGGTTGCGGTGGAGTAGTGAACCTGAAGCGCCAGCGCCGAAACCAGAACGCCGGCGAGAGACAACAACGCAATGAGATATCGCATGGCGGCAGCTACGATTCGAGATAGATTTCCGAGATTCGTTCCGAAAATACTTGTGCCGATCCAATTCTAGCCCATCGCGCTTAGGGAAACTCTGACTAAGCCGCGCCATGAAGGGGCACGGCTTCACAGGCTGCGGAAAAACTCACCTGTGGAGTGCTTTGTAACAGGGCACGACTTCAGTCGCCGAAAGAAGCTGAAAATAAAGATCGGGCTTTAAGCCCTATCTCTATTTTTAGCTGTTTGCGGCGCGACTGAAGTCGCGCCTTGATACAAGACCGCATCGTGCTCGGCTGACTGAAGTCGTGCCCTGTTACAAAACCAGATCGTGCTCGACTGGCTGAAGTCGCGTCCTGAGAAATGACAGAGTGGAGGGTGGTGGGGGCGAGCTATTCCGCGCGCGGCGCAGCAGGCTACTCGGCGTGAAAGACGACGTCGAACAGCAGCAGGCTCGCAGTCGTGAAGATGATGTCGTAGCCGGCAAGCATCTTGATCCAAAGGGTGGGGTCGCTTTCGCCGGTAAAGATTGCCGTGGTTGCCTGCACCATGGCCAGCAGAGCGGGAATGAAAATGGGAAAGAGGATGAGCGAGAGCAGCAGCTCGCGGTTGCGGCTGCTCATCGCGAGCGCGGCAAAGAAGATGCCGTTACCGACCAGCGCCCATGTGCCCAGCGGCAGCACCAGCACGAGCAGCCACGCGTCGCCCGCGATGCGCAGGTTATAGAAGATGACAAAGAAGGGCGCGAGGATGACCTGCACGATGGTGACGAAGAGGAAGTTGGCAATTGCCTTCGAAAGGTAGAGCTCCGCCGCAGGCGAAGGAACCATGCGCTGCGCGTCCATGACCTGGTGACGGATTTCGCGCGCCCACGCCTGATTGAGCGCGCTGACGGACGCGAACATGGTGGCCACGCAGAGTACGCCTCCGGCGATCTGCTGCGAAAATGCGCCGCGCGGATCGAAGGCGATAGAGAAGAGCACGACCACCAGACCGGAGAAAAAGAGCATGGAAATCATGGCGTCGAGCGAGCGCCACTCGATACGCAAATCTTTGGCGAGATGGGTCCGGAGAGCGCGCATCATTTGTGTGCTCTCCAGTGAGGATCTGTCGAGGAGCCAGCATTGCCTCTCCCCCTATCCGTTTCGCTTGAGGCGCGAAGCGGATAGGATGGGGCACCCTCATTTGTCTTATCCTTCGTCAGGTCGGCGGTTGCGACCGGTGCGTCGAGCGCGGCGGCGGCGCGCAGATAGTCGTCGGGAACTAGGATCAACTGCGTGCCGCGGGTTCCGGCGGAGACGGCGATCTTGTCGAAGAGGATCGCGGTTTCATCGACAAAGACCGGGTAGGGTTTTTTGGCGCCAAAGATGGTAACGCCTCCGCGAATGTAACCGGTGAGCGGCTGCACGTCCTTGAGCGGAGCCATTTCGGCTTTTCGCCATTCTGCGGCACGCGCGAGTTTCTTGAAGTCGAGCTCGGCGTCGCCGGGGATGACAGCGAAGGCAAAATCGGAACGACCGTCGGTGGTCACGAGCGTTTTGAAGACCTGCTCGGCGGGCATGCCGATCTTTTTTGCGACAGCGATGGCCGAAAGATCGTTTTCGTCGACTTCGTACTCGAGCAGCTCAAATGGGATGCCGAGAGATTCCAGAAAGCGTGCGCCGTTGGTCTTCATCGCGTAGGGCTCCCCGGCTCAAATGAAGCCACGCGGCCGGCGTGCAGGGTGAGTACCCAATCGGCGATGGGCGCGGCAAGTTCGCGCTGGTGAGTGGTGAGCACGATGGTGCGGTCGCTCTGGCGGAAGCCGGCCAGCAGCGCGACCATTTGGCGGGCGCTTTCAACATCCATGTTGGAGAAAGGCTCGTCGAGGAGCAGCAACTCGGGCGCGGGGAGCAGAACGCGAGCCAGCGAGGTGCGCTGCCGCATCCCCTGCGAGTATTGGCCGAGGAGACGCGTCAGACCAGGGTCGAGTCCCACCTGGCGCAGGGCCTCGGACGGAGTGAGGCAGGCGCGGCCGGAATAAAGACTGCGGAAGTAACTGAGGTTTTCCTGCGCGGTGAGCTCATCGTAGAGCATCGGCGCGTGGCTCATGTAGCCGATGCGGGCGCGCGCCTGCTGCGGTTCGGAGCTGCCGAACACGCGGACCTTGCCGTGGCTGGGGCGCAGCAGACCGGCGAGGATGCGCAGAAGAGTGGACTTGCCCGCGCCGTTTTCGCCGAGCAGCACGTAGCAGCGGCCGGGCTCCAGATCGACTGAGACTTGCCGGAGCGCGGCGAAGCTGCCGAAGAGTTTCGACACCTGATCGAGCCGGGCGCAGAATGTGGTGCGGCCGGCCTGGGAGTCGGTGGCGTTCATTCGATCAGTTTGCGGCGGTCTGGGTTGTGGGGGAAGGAGGCGGCGCCGCGCTCGTCGATGCAGTGGACGGCTTTGTTGCGGCTGGAGCGGGTGGCGTTGTGCCGGGCTGCGCGGGGGCGTACTTGCTGGCGCACTTGGCCTGGAGTTCTGTGGCATGGAAGACGCCGTCGCGCCCATAGGTGCCAATGGCCAGCGCCTCGGCGTCGTCCTTGAAGGTGTCCGGGGGGGGCTCCGAGCCTTTATAGCTCACCTTGAGCAGGCGTCCACCACCGGCTTTGGCCGAGTGGCTCTCATATTCATTGAGCACAAAATCCACGTGGGTGCCGTTCTGCTCAATTGAGCCGGGCTGAACGAAGCCATCGACGCGCAGATTGCTGTGGTAAGCCTTGTCGCCCATGGCGTGTAGCTCGGCAATGTGCACGAAATAGCTCTTGCTCGACCCGTAGCCTGTGTAGGCCAGCCAGCCGATGGTGACGAGGATGACGGCAACCGCAATGCCGATGCGCAGGGTGTTCGATGAAACCTTCATAATGCTCCACCTTTAACGATACGGGGAGCGAGGCGCGGGGTCAAGAAGGCAAGCAACGAGGGAACAAAGGGACGAGGGAACTAGGGGACAAGGGAACAAGGGAATACGAAGTGGGGACTAGAGGCCGGAGGGGTGCGAGACGTCCTTCAAATTGGCTCAGCACGGGCTCCGGCGAGAAACATCGACTGAGATGTCAGGCGCCGCGGCGAGATTTTCTGTGCTCACTGAGGCGACAGTGAGAGATGGCTTTGGCCGGTTGCAGGGAGCTCGAAACAGCCGGAACGACGATCATTGCGACCAAGACAAGTTCAATCACCAGCTCATACATGGAAGCACCTCCACAATTTTCGACCCACAAGGCCCTCTTCAGGGGCCTGATTCCGTACGATAACGCTGCTTTGAGGCAGTGGGAAATCACTCCTATGGGGGGTGAGCATGGCGGATTGGGGGCAGTAAGGCATCCAGACCGGGTGCCAGGGCGCCCAATGCTCCGCATGAAAACCAATTTGCCCCAGAACCAGCAACCGCATCCTGCTCCCCTCGATTTGAGCTGTGCCGGAGGTAAGTTGATATTCATTTCCTAGAAATGCTATAGCCGATATTTTTCGTTGCAGATAATTTCCTTTCTTTGGCACACAATCATTCCATGATTTGCCTCTACGCCAAGCCCCCTGCCCGTAAGCAGCCCCCGCGGTCAAAAGACCGCCAAACGCGGACGAAAGAGCAACACCTGGCCTGAGAAAGGCGTCGTAACCCCTTTACTATGACGATCGTACGAAATAAGCCCTTTGTTATCAGTGGGCTGGAGTAAATGATCCGGCCTTAACTTGCTCAAGAAAAGGCGCTTAAACTAAAAACCAGTAGGGGGGCCTATGGCCGGCAAGAGCCCCGGCTTCGCGTCAGCGTGCCGAATCCAGGGCCTTTGCGCCGCGATCGAGCGCCCGGGCGAGAACTTCCAACTGTTGCGCGGCCAGGCCGGAGTTCCTGGCATCGATGGCCTCGTTGACGCCGGGGATGACGACGGCGGAGTAGCCCGTGAACTCGCCGGGGGCGTAGATGGTATGACGGTACCAGGAGCGGCCGGGCAATCCCGCATCGGTCAGCAGGGCGGTCTCAGTTTGCCTGAGCGCGAGATTCAACCTGGCCAGATTGCCCGATGGAGCGGCCTCCATGGCGTAGTCTCGTTGCGCGGCAGCCAGCAGGCGGGCCGCAGAGGCTTCCGCCGGGCCAAAGTTGAGCGCTGAAAGGCCGTTGTCTGAGGCTTTGCGTTTGGCCGCCTGAATATAGGCGGAGATTTCTCGTGCGTAGGCCACGTAGTCGTAGGGCAGCACGTCGGCGTCGGCGATGCGCAGCGCCTCGAGGCCGAGGATGCGCGCCATTTCCTGGAGATAAACGAAGTGCGGATCGGCATTTTGCGTGTACCAGGCGAAGTCGTCGAAGACCGAGTGATATACGCCGTAAAGGCCGGTAGAAGTTATGTCGGTGGCGGGCACGCCCGCATGTTGTAGGAAGGCCGTGTAGTCCGAGCCCGAGCCCAGATCGCCGACGTGTACTTCTTCGCCTTCGACAGGCGGTGCATTTGAGCCGTGATGCTCGTTGGCGATCGGTTGGCTGACGCGCCAACGCTGAAAGACCGTCCCGCCGAGCGGGCTGGGAACTGAACGCGCGATGCCGCGAACAAACTCCTTGAGCGAAGGTACGGCGGAGGCCTGAAAGTCCGGGCCGGAGACGCCAATGTCCACATTGAAGTAAGCCACAGCCCGATCGAGGAGCCGACCCTGCTGCTCGACCCATTCCGTTGAGCCGATAAGGCCTTCCTCCTCGGCGTCCCAACTGCAAAAGACGATGGTGCGTTTGGGCCGCCAGCCCTGGCGTAACAAAACTCCCACGCCGTGTACCGCTTCCAGCATGGAGGCGGTACCGCTATTGGGATCGACCGTGCCATAGACCCACGCGTCGCGATGATTTCCGGCAATCACCCAGGCGTCAGGCTCCTGCGCGCCCTCGATCTTTCCAATCACGTCCCAGATGACCCGCCGCTGGTAATCCTGCTCGGAGACAAGGTGCACTTTCACCCCACCGGGCCCCACGTGATAATGGAAGGGCAGCGCGCCCTGCCAGTCGTGTGGCACGTCGGGTCCTTTCAACGCTTGCAGAATCGGGGACGCATCGCGATAGCTGAGGGGAATGGAGATGATGCCGGGCTGGTCTCCCTCGGGACCGGTAAATTTCTGGATGCGGGCAGAGTCGGGCAGGTCGAGAGTCGAGGCCACGCCAGGTGTCTCAGGATCGCCTGGATATTTGAACAGATATTGCACTGAGCCGCGCTGCACGCCGGTCTCAGGCCGCCACGGTCCGATGGGCCAGGCATCGCCCTTGTAGTAACCGTCGTCCTGCGGATCGGAATAGAGGAGCACTCCGACGGCCCCGCGTTGCTCGGCCAGGTAGACCTTGACGCCACGGAAGTTGGAGCCGTAACGGCAAATGACAATCTTGCCGTGCAGGTCGATATGCTGCGCCGCAAGTTCGTTGAAATCCTCGAGACGCCCGTAATTCGCGTAGACCACTTCGCCCGTGACATCTCCCGAACCCGAGGAGCCGTTGAACGGCATCACCACGCGCGGATCGTCCTGGTAGCGGTCGCCTTCGACGTGTTCGCGCGCGGGTCCGGTCATCAGCAGATGGCCGGCAGGGTCGTAGGCCTCCACGCGGACGACTTTGGGCCGGTTCATCAGCACGCGGTAGGGAACGATCGTTGTTTCCAGCCCAGCCGCGCGGAACTTCTGCGCCACATACTCGGCGGTCTTGCGGTCTTCAGGCGTCGCCGCCAGGTGCGGTTCGGCGGTGAGCGTCTTCGAGTTCCTCGCCGGCCAGCCTCGGGTCGGGCACAGCCAGGAACTTCTCCTCGATCTTTGCTTCCGTGCTGAAGTCGGCGTAGCCCAGGACGGCCTGCGCAGGCGCCTGCGCCGGCAACAAGCCGGATCGCAGGCCCACCGTCAAAACTGCGGGAAAGAAAAGAAATGCAAGCACCGTGCGCAGGCTTATCGAATGGCCTCCGGAAGCGAATTGAACCAATTATCGACCTCCAGGCATCAGGCCACAGGCTGTGCGCAATGCGCGCAGCGGTGCGCCGCAATCGGAATATCGCTCAGGCATTCCGGGCACGGCCGGGTTGTGGCCGCGGCCGGAGCTTCCTTCCTCTTCATGCGCGCCAGCAACGAATTCATGGGCAACACAAAGACAAAATAGATCACGGCCGCCACGATGACAAATTCAATGACGGCATTGATGAAGTTGCCGATGGTGATCACGCCGTTGCCCATGTGAATCACGAGAAAGCCGAAGTTCGGCTTGCCCACCGTGGCGCCGATCAACGGGTTGATGATGTCACTGACCAGTGAGCCCACGATCTTGCCGAACGCGGCGCCGATAATCACGGCGACCGCGAGGTCCATTACGTTTCCGCGCAAAACAAAATCTCGAAATCCTTTCAGCATTTCTTCCTCCGGCGCAGCATAAGGTCAACCGGCTTCGTGGCGGGATGGGCCCGGGGTTACCGCGAAGATTGCCGGTCAAGCGTGCGCTCTGCTCATCGTACACGGCGATGCACCCGCTACGCACTGTTGCTCGGCCCGATTACGGTACAGCCAGCAATACTACAATTGCCGCCAGAATCATCAGGTCGGCATAGAGGAGGATGAGCACGCCGGCATGATAAAGGCTCCAGCGGCGTTGCAGGCAGCGCGCCGTCTCCGCCATGCCCCACGCAGCGAACAGTAAGGCGAGAAACTGCCAGCGCGAACCGTGCAGATTTTCAATGTAGGGAAAACCGGCCAGCCGCAGGCTGGCCGCGAACGCGCCCAGCGAGAGCACGATAGCGCGCACCAGCGACCTTTGCCGCAAGCGAAGGATAGAAACGCGGAAATGCACAACCTTTCAATGTATCGCGCGGACACCGTGATCGTGCGGGCGCATGAGCGAGTTTAGAACGAGCCTGGCTCGAGGAGAGCGGCGCACCATAATTCGATGTTTAAGGGAAGGGCAACCGCTGATCCTTCGATTCCCTTCGCCGCGCTCCGGTCACTCAGGATGACAGATGATTGGTCAGGTTCGTGCACGCCTTGCCCTGACGGCATTCGCCAGTTCGGCGAGGAGCCCGCGCGTTTCCGCCCAGTCAATGCAGCCATCGGTGATGCTTTGCCCATACACCAGCGGCTTGCCAGGGGTGAGCTTTTGCGCGCCCGCCACCAGGTTGCTTTCGATCATGACGCCGAGGATGTTCGGGTTGCCGGCGGCGATCTGGGCGGCGACATCTTTGCAAACTGCGGCCTGGCGGCGGTAATCCTTGCCGCTGTTGGCGTGGCTGCAGTCGATCATGATGCGCGGCCGGATGCCGGCTTTTTCCATGCGGGCCGTGGTGTCGGCGACACAATCGGCGGTGTAGTTTACGGTTTTGCGGCCGCCGCGCAGGATGATGTGGCAATCGGGATTGCCGGTGGTGACGAAGATGGCCGATTGCCCGTTATGCGTGTGACCGAGAAAGGTGTGGGAGTAGGACGCGGACAGCACCGCGTCAATGGCCACCTGCACGTCACCGGAGGTTCCGTTCTTGAATCCCACGGGACACGACACGCCGGAGACCAGTTGCCGATGCACCTGGCTTTCGGAGGTGCGCGCGCCGATGGCACCCCACGAGACCAGGCCGGCAATATATTGCGGCGAAATCATGTCGAGGAACTCGGTTCCCGCGGGTACGCCCATTTCGGCAAGATCGAGGAGCAGACGGCGCGCGAGGCGAAGGCCCTCGTTGATCTTGAATGTGCCGTCGAGATGCGGGTCGTTGATGAGCCCCTTCCAACCGATGGTGGTGCGGGGCTTCTCAAAGTACACGCGCATCGCAATGCGCAGTTCAGGGGAAAACTCCTCGATCGCATCCCTGAGCAGGGCCGCGTATTCATGCGCCGCTTTGGGGTCGTGAATGGAGCACGGGCCGGCGAGAACAAGGAGGCGGTCGTCGCGGCCATTCAGAATTTCGGTGATTTCGTTGCGCGCGTCGAAGATTGCCGTTGAGGCAATTTCGGTGACCGGCATCTCCTCCTCAAGCAAGACGGGAGGAAGGACCACTTTGGTCCATTGAATGCGAATATCTTCAGTGAGATGGAACATAGCTCCATTGCGGCGCGGCGCGGCCCTAATAGAAATTTACCAGCCGCAAACAGGGGGAAAACGCCACCAACAGAACGAAGCAACGTTGGCCCGTTGCGTCTCGCCCGGCCCCGCCTAGAACGGCTTTGTCTCCACCAGCGCGACGGCTGCGCCGGCAAACACAGCTCCAATGAGGATGGGCACCAGACGGGGTAAATGCCGCCCAGGCTCGGAGCCCTCGCCGATGTACTCTTTGCCCTTCTTCACTTGCGCCACGTCGGCATAAGCGATTGTCATCTTCCGGTTGCTGTCGGCGCTCGTGAGCAGGAAGGTTGCATCCGAGAGCTGGCCCAAAGAGCCCAGGGCTTCTGAGTCGTCGCGAAGGTCAACCTGCAAAACCGTGCCAGTATGATATTTGGCGAGGCGCTTTTCGATCTTGCGCGCATGCTTGTCGAGTTGTGCGGCCGATTGCGCCTGGCTGACAGCGACGGTGGCGATCCATGCCATGGCAATGGCAACGACGACGAGCGACTTACGACCAAAGAAACCGAAAAATCTGGTCATGGGGGCCCTCCTCGAAAAAAAGTGCATCGACTGCGGTTCAATCTTCGGGTTCAAGTTGGAGCCGCGGTAACCGTCAGTGTGTTCCACAATAGCATCAAACGCAGTTGCCGGGCGGCCATTTAGCGTGGAGCATTACGGAGGTAATGGAGCGGAGGGAATGCGCGGCGGGATGCGCGGCCAGGCATCCGCCACGGCCGGGTAGGGGGTCAGTTTCAGATTCGGGCTGTGGTCATATTGGGCGAACTCATCGGTCTTGCGCCATCTCCTCGCGGATGCTTCAATTTTGTGTTATAAAGCGCTCATGCGCACGCTGACACGTATCGTCGCGGCGATGCAACTGGCGCTCATCTTTCCTGCCGCTCTCTTCTTGACCGCGGTTCTCGTGGGGGCGGGCGACGCGCCGCAATACGACCTAGCCCGCATAGCTCAGCGGATTGTCATGTGGTATTCGGCGCGGATGTGGACGCTGTGGTTGCTGCTGCTGGCTCTGCCGTTTGCCGTGATGATCTCCGGCTCCTTCACGTTGGTACGTAGCTGGGACATTGTCGTCGAACCGCCGCGCGCGGGGCGGCAATCGCTCGCCACAATGATCTCGGCACCCCTCGCAGCGCTCTTCGTCGCTGGGACGACAATGACATCTGCAGGTATTTTGGCGATCGTCGTGCTGCACATGCTTGCGAACTGACAGCCCCGCCGGACGACGATCATGCAGGCGCGCCCCTCGGGCCGAGTCGCCGATTTTCAAACTGACTCGCCAACTGCCGCCTCGCCTTGACAGCGCTGGACCGTACTCTCTAAACTTAACTGGGGAACTCCGTAATTTTCTGGCGTAAGCCTCAGTATAAACAGGACTTATTCGGCCAGAAGCACGGTCCGGGAAGCATGGGAAAGACGCAAATGCTTTCCGTGTACCAGACCGAATGGAGAGCTAAAGAGAATGCACGATGCGCGCGTCAGCCCGCGAGAGCGGCTGGTGCTGAACGCCATCATCGAGTTATACATTGCGACCGGCGAGCCGGTGGCCTCGCAGGCAATCGCGCAATTGTTTGTCCATCGCGAGGGCCTCAGCTCGGCCACCGTGCGCAACGTGATGGCCGCGCTGGCCGAGGCGGGATTACTGGAACAGCCGCACACTTCGGCCGGCCGGGTTCCTACGGCGGCCGCATTCCGTTATTACGTGGAGCAGATAACGCAGCCGGGGCACTCGGCCGCGGGGGCTTATGGCGGCAATTCCGTGCCGCGAGGTGGGGATTCACCATTGAGCGAAGCGCGTCGCGGGCAGATTGAGGAGAGCTATAGCGGTGTAACGAGTTCGCATGAGTATTTGGAGCGCACTTCGCACGTGCTGGCGCTGATTTCCCGCGGGCTGGGCGTAGCGCTGGCCAGCTCCACGGCGGACCAGGTTCTGGAGCACATTCACTTTTCGCGCCTTTCAACGGGCCGCGTGCTGGCGGTCCTGGTTACGCAGGCCGGCGCGGTGCAGGAGCGCGTGTTGACTCTGGACCGTGAAATGGCTGCATTAGACCTGGATACCGCGAGCCGCTATCTGAACGAGAGCTTCCGTGGCTGGCCTATCGAGCGCATCCGTGCGGAGGTAGCGCGCCGCATGGAGATTGAGCAAGAGGCTTATCGCCAGTTGCTGACATCGGTCGAAGAGCTCTGCCGCAAGGGCGCGTTGGCCGGCGGCGAGGCGGGACCAACAATCTTTGTGGAGGGAATTGCGAACTTCATAACGGCCGGGCACGATCGGGAACGCCTGCGCCAGATGCTGCTGGCGCTGGAAGCCAAACAGCGTCTGGTGGAACTGCTGAACGCCTATGTGGACGGCCGGCAGCAGGAGGTGCGCGTAGTGGTGGGGCTCGACGAAGCTTCGCCGGCCATGCAGGACCTGGTGCTGATCGGCGCTCCAGCCCGGCTGGGCGGCGCCAATGTGGGCACGGTGGCCGTGATCGCACCCACGCGCATTCAATATCAGGAGATGATTCAGGCGGTGCGCTATATTGCCGGACTTTCCGAGCGCATTTTCGATTTGCCGGCTGCGTAAGCGCGGCAGCCGGCGCCGGCGATCGGCTCGCCCATTCCAGGCTGGAGCGCGCTCTTGGCAGGGACGGAAAACTGTAGCCGATCAAGAGCAGAATCATCCAATGCAAGAGCAGAATCATCCAACACAGGATGTCATCGATACTTTCGGAGAATGTGCTGAATCATGCTGAAGCAAGAGACAAAATTGGCCGCGGAGCACTCAAAGGAACCTGAGGCGCGTGGGCAGGAGACGAACATCGACCCCACGGCTGAACTGCCTCCGCCGCCCGCCGGAGAAAATCTTTCCTCAACCGGGTCCATTGCGGAAGCGGAGGCGGCCAGCGCTCGGGAGGGCGTTGGACCAACGGAAGTGGAAAGATTGAAGGCGGAACGCGATCAGCTTCTGGATCGCCTGGCTCGCCTGCAGGCTGAGTTCGAGAATGCCCGGAAGCGCGCGGAGCGCGAGCGGGCTGAGTATCGCGACTATGCGGCCGGCAGCGTGGTGGAAAAGTTTCTGCCGGTGCTGGACAACTTTGAGCTGGCGCTGAAGGCGACTGGCACGGCGCACCAACTGCGCTCCGGGGTGAGCCTGATCGTGAAACAGATGGGAGAGGTTCTCGAAAAGATGCAGGTGAATGCGATTCCCACGGTGGGCGAGGCTTTCGATCCGCGCATCCATGAGGCGATGGGTACGATAGAGCGCGATGATATACCCGACCAGCACGTGGCGGAGGAGGTGCGGCGCGGCTACAAGTTGCGCGAGCGGCTGCTGCGTCCGGCGCTGGTGCGCGTGGCCCACAACCCCAAACAGGTGAGCGAGTGAGTTCTAATACAAGAGTGAGCAAAGCAGATTATTACGAGGTTTTGGGCGTGTCGCGCGACGCCAGCGATCAGGAATTGAAGAGCGCATACCGCAAGCAGGCGCTTAAGTACCATCCGGACCGCAATCCAGGAGACCATGCGTCCGAGGAGAAGTTCAAGGAGGCCAGCGAGGCGTACCAGGTGCTGAGCGATGCGGATAAACGCGCGGCCTATGATCGCTACGGCCACGCGGGGTTGGGCGCTCAGGGTTTTGGCGGGGGTCCGTTTGCCGGCGGCGTGGACATAGGCGACATCTTCGGCGATCTGTTCGGCGAGATGTTCTCGATGGGCGGGGCGGCGCGCGGGGCAGGGCGCGGGAGAGGGCAACAGCGCGGCGACGATCTGCGCTTCGACCTGACCATCGACTTTGAAGCCGCGATCTTCGGCGCCGAGACTGAAGTGAAGATTCGCCGGCTGGAAACCTGCGCCTCCTGCAATGGCCACGGCAGCGCGTCAGGACGGAGCCCCAATGTTTGCAGCCAATGCCAGGGGCGCGGCCAGATTCGCTATCAGCAGGGATTTTTCTCCGTGGCCCGCACTTGTGGCTCCTGTGGCGGCGCCGGCACAGTGATCAGCGATCCTTGCCCGACATGCCGCGGGGAGGGCCGCGTCGCGAACGAGGTGAAGCTCAACGTGAAGATTCCGCGGGGCGTGGAAGAGGGAACCCGGATACGGTACACGGAAGAAGGCGATGCCGGACGCGGCGGCGGGCCAAAAGGCGACCTGTACGTCATTCTTGCCATCCGCCCGCACGATTTTTTCGAGCGCCACGGGCACGACCTTTATTGCGTGCTTCCCATCAGCTTTCCGCAGGCTGCTCTGGGCGCGGAATTGGAGATTTCCGGCATCGACGGCGCGATCAACATCAAGATTCCCGAGGGCACGCAGAGCGGCAGGGAGTTGCGCGTCCGCGGGCGCGGGGTTCCTTACCTTAACGAGAAGGGCAACGGCGACCTGATCGTCAAGTTGATGGTGCAGATTCCGCGTAAGCTGAGCCGCGCGCAGCGGGAACTGGTAGCAAAGCTGGCCGAAACCATGAATGTGGACAACAAGCCCACTTCGCCCAGCCTGATGGAAAAAATGAAGGATTTGTTCTCATAGGCAGCAGGTCAGCAAGTCAGCGAGTCAGCAAAAAACTCACAGCCAAATTGGGTGCCCTGGGTCTCGAGTGCACTTCAAGTCCAACAGTCAGTGGGACCCGCTCGCTGCGGGGTTCTTCCCTCGCTGGGAGCTGACTCGCATACTGGCTGTTTTCCGCTCAGATGGCCAGCAGGGCGATGGCAGCGACCGCGGCGCCTATGGCCAGGCTCATGCGGTCGGTCAATGCGAAGACGAGAGGGTCCTCGTTGAGTTCGCCGCGCGAAGCCAGCAGCCAAACGCGGCACAGCCAGAGAATCATGAACGGCATAATGAGCCACAGCAGTTGCGGACGGCGGTAGAGTTTCATCACGTCGCTGCTGCTGATATAGATGGCGAAGACCATGACCGCTGCGAAGGCGCTGGAGGTGCCGAAGCTGCGCAACTGATTGATATCGGCCACGAGATAGCCGCGGCCATTGCGCGGCGGCAGCCCGCTGCTGCGCAGGTTCTCGAGTTCAGCAAAACGCTTGACGATTGCCAGGGAGAAGAAAAGGAAGATCGCGAAGCCGGCAAGCCAGGGTGAGATGTGCGAATCTGTGGCGGCGCTTCCGGCAAGCAGGCGCAGGGTATACAGCCCCGAAAGTACCAGCACATCCACCAGCGCGATCCGCTTCAAATACCAGGAGTAGGACAGCGTCGCCGCAAGATAAAGAAGCAGCCAGCTGTAGAACCCGAGGGGCAGCAGGCGCGCGGCGGAGAATGCCAAGAGCAGCGAAAGAGCCACAATGCCAATCCCGGCAAAGGCCGAGAGATCGCCGGTGGCAAAGGGGCGCTGGCGTTTCTGCGCGTGACGGCGGTCGCTCTCGATGTCGAGCAGGTCGTTGACGATGTAAGCCGACGAAGCCGTGAGCGAGAAACAACAAAAGGCCAGCAGCGCATCAAGGAGCCGATTGACAGCAATCACATGCGCCAGCAGCAGCGGCAGAAAAATGAGCAGATTCTTCGCCCACTGATGCGGGCGCAGGGCGATCAACACGGACCAGAGCGGACCGGCACGCTCAGTAAATGTGCGCGCGGGGCGAATGCCGCGCATGCGCAGCCTCAGCCGCAAGCGAAGGCTGGGATTGGCCACCATGGGCTCGGCTGCGTGAGCCAGCAGCGGCAGATCGGGAGCGTCATTGCCGACGTAGTCGTAGGCGCCGTCGCCCAATTGGCCGCGCATGCGATCGAGCTTTCTGGTCCCGGTCAGGTTGACCTGACCGTCGCTGGCCAAAACGCCGGTGAAGATGCCAAAGTGAGCGGCGACCCGCTGGGCAAGACCCACATCCGCGCCGGTGACGAGATAGATGGCTCGGCCGCGCGCCTTCTCCTCGTGAAGAAATTGGACAAGCTTGCGGTTGTACGGCAGATGCGCAACATCGAGGGGGATATGCGCGGTGATGAATGCTTTGAACGCGGCCTTGCCATGAAGAAGGCGGCCCGGCAAGGCGAACAGAAGCGCCGGTTGGGTGCGCACGAGCACCAGAAAGGAATCGATGAGGGTATCGGATTTGACGAGCGATCCGTCGAGATCGACACAGAGGGGCCGCAGTGCTGCAACGGGGGCTTCCGGACTGGAGACGACCTGAGACAACCCCTTACCTCGGCTAGCTCACTGAATGAGGATGCGGCTCCGGACTGCGCCGGCCATGTTATCTGGAGGGCGCGATGGACTGCTTCATGGTCCGGAACGGGTCAAGTATACACGGCTGTGAGCAGTGAAGAGGTGGGATCCGCCGGGATAATTGGAGATGTGCGGCTGAAGCAGATGCGGGGAATAGGTTGGTGGAGCTGGTCGGGATCGAACCGGCGACCTCCTCGTTGCGAACGAGGCGCTCTCCCAGCTGAGCTACAGCCCCACGAATGTATCTATCTTAGCAGCAAGAGACAATTCCTGAAAACAGTGGCTTACCGCGTTCGGAGTTCGAAGTCCAATCGATGAGCAGAGATATCGGCGCAGGCTTTTGCTGTCAAAGCCCGAGGGCAATTCGATGCGCGTGAGTGGACTGCCGGTCTTCGCCGGATGCCTCCTGATACTCGGAGCGGCCACGGTTCGAACTCAAGAGCCCCATCAGACATTGCCGGCCGGCCAGCCCATCGTGGAACTCAAACCGGGCGAGGCAAGGCTTTGGGACCACCGGCTGGGCCCGACGACGGCTGTGCATGTGAGCCCGTCTGAAGCCCGCACGCTTCGCTTTGAAACTTATCTGACCTTCGAGATTGTGGTTACCGCCGAAGGCCGTGTAGAGTCCGCTGAGCCAATCGGAGATGAGAAGCGGCATCTCGAAGAGGCTCAGGCCATAGAATTGGCGCGTACGTTCAAGCCGTGGACGCGAGAGGGCAAGAGCGTTCGCGTGAGCGCGACAGACTACGTGGCGCTGCTTCCACCGGAACGGTGGGCATTGGTTCCGCGCAGTTTTCCTGAGCCGTGGGGCCTTAAGGGCGTGAAGATTCAGCTTTCGCGTACACAATGCTTAGGAAGATGCCCGGCCTATTCGGTCACCATTCGGGGAGATGGGCAGGTCCATTTCAGTGGAGGGAGGTACGTTCTGATGCCAGGCGATCACTATGCGCAGATTTCTCCCGCGGCGGTAAGGGAGTTGGTGAGCCAGTTTGAGAAGGCGCAGTTTTTCGCGGCCGGCGACCAATACATCGCCAAAGTTACGGACAACCCAACCTACACGTTGACCTTGACCGTGGGCGGGAAGACAAAGACTGTGACGGACTATGTGGGCATCGAGGTTGGCTTGCCGCTGGCGATCTCGGATCTGGAGAACGCCGTGGACGATACCGCAGGAACCGAGCGCTGGATTAAAGGCAACGACCAGACACCGGCCTCTCTCGATCAGGAAAATTAGCCATTATGGAGTGACCGTGCTTTCCCATGTCTCAAAATCGAGACATGAGGCACCCGAATTCGTGGGGACGGTTACGAAATCACCTGGTCACGGTACTAGTTGCGCGCTGCGTGCGCTGCAAAGGCTTTTTCCCGCGCCAGCAATTGGGCAAGTACTTTTTCGGGGCAGAGATGGCGCGCTTCGCGCTGGCCCAGCTCCGCTTCAGTCTTCACGCACGACGCAATGGTAATAAAGCAGTCGAGGCAGCGGGTGTTGTAAGTGCCGTTTTCGTTTTGTGTGCGGCTATACATGGGGTTCGGAGGAAATACTCCACGATCTTAGCCGCGCCTCAAACTACCGGGAGTGACTTTCATCACCATCGCATGTTTAACCCGCTTCGCGCCTCGCCGGCACGGCTCTCTCAGTAGGCCGGCGCGCCCACATTCTCCCACTGGCTCGGGTTGCGCTGGAGATGCCAGCAGGGATCCTCATCGCCGTGGGGAAACAGCGAGACGGCACAGGAAACGTTCGCCGTCCCAAGATAGTCGTACTCGGTCTTTTGCCCTTTGAGCGGAATCGTCATAAAGCGGCTAACGGCGACCGTCGATTGCGGCGAGCCGCGCAGCTTGTAAACCGCCCAGTCGATCGCATAGGCCACGAGCGTTACTGCCGCGAACGCCACCAGCGCGCGCAGGAACCACAGGCCCAGCCAACGCATCATCGTTCTCTCTCCTCGAGTTGCCGGGCCAGATCCTTCAGTCCTGCGCCGGTCAGCCTGCGCTTCGGTCAGTATCGCCGGCGTTGCCTGCAACTGGCGCACTGCGATTCATTTTGGATTACAGCGGAACCAGACGTCTCCGGAAGGCTCATCAGTCGCGTGGCTCGCCGCGGCGAGGCACATTCAACAACATTGCAATGACACGCTTACTCTGGTTCCGCTCTAGGACTGGTTGCATAAACCCTCCGAGGCGGCCGAAAGCGTCCCTCAGGGGCTAAAGCCCGCGATTTTGCTGGCCTTTTCGACTAAAGTGGCGCCCTTTCAAAGCGCCATTTATGCAACCAGCTCTAGAATTTTGCCGACGCCGCCCGCGGCGAAATCCCGCTCACCACTGCCGCCAACTGCTCGGCATATGCAGCCGCGCCGATCAGCGCCGTGCGGTTCTCCAGAATCACGCGCACCGGCGTGTTCACCAGCAGCTGACTCAGCCGCCCCTTGTCGGTGAACGCCTTCATAAATGTGCCGTCCTTCAACTTCTCCAGAATCCGCGGCGCGATGCCTCCGCCCACATACAGGCCGCCTACCGACATCAGCTTCAGCGCCAGGTTGCCCGCCTCTGCGCCGTAGGCCGATACAAACATGTCCAGCGCCTTTTCGCAGATCTCGCTCTTAGCCTTCAGCGCTGACTCGGTAATCACCGCATTGGGATCCTCGTGCGTCATCCGCTCCGACAGCCACGCCGGCTCTTCCAGTCCCCGCACCTCGCGCAGAAACTCGTAGATGTTCGTCAGTCCCATCCCGCTCACTACGCGCTCATAGCTGATGCGCCCGTTGTACTTATTCCTGAGATAGTGCAACAAGTCGACCTCGTCCCTGTTGCGCGGCGCAAAGTCCGCGTGTCCGCCCTCAGAGGGATAAGGAACGTAATTTCGCCCGTCCCAGATAATAAAGCCTTCGCCCAGGCCGGTTCCCGCCGAAATAAGTGCCCGGTTGCCCACCTGGCGCGCGTCGCCCTCGTTCAGCGTGTAAATCTGTTCGTTATCAAGCTCCGCAATCCCGTACCCGCTCGCCTCTAAATCATTAATAAGAAATACGTGATCAATTTTCAGGTCACGCGCCAGCTCGCGCCTGTCCAGCGTCCAGGGCAAGTTGGTCAGCCGCAACCGCCCATCCCGCACCGGCCCCGGCACGCCAAAGCACGCCGCAGTGACCTTTTCCGTAACCAAAAACTCCCTCACGATCGCTTCCAGCCCCGCATACTCTCTGGCCGGGAACTGCTTATCGCGCGCGTTCTTCAGGTTGCCATCGATAAAGTCAAACAGCGCCAGGTGAACCTTGGTGCCGCCTACATCGCCTGCCAGAATCATTCAATTCCTCCCTCAGAACCTGTCCAAAAACTGGCGCTCAAGAACAGGGTTTTGAAAGGGTACGGCTGGGTGCCCACTGAGCCCCGTGCCAATGATATCCAAAATTCGTGTCAGCCTACCGCTTTAGCCGTGCCGCAAGTTACGCAACAAGGAATGCGGGGCCTTAGCCGCGACGCATTACGTCTGGTGTTCGGAGGCCGCCTACTGGTTAAGCTCAAGCACGCCGCAGTGTTGCTCATTCGGCGTGGCAGGGCGCCGCAGCGGCCCGGTCGAGGAGCAAGCTCAGTATACCGTTTGCCGGAGCTATCCGTAGACTGGGCAACTGCACTGCTCGGTTGAGCAAATGGGACCGGGACCGGGCCTAGCGCCCCAAATACACCCGGTACTGCGTCTCGATCACGCCCGCGGCCCGCGCCAGCCTGAGCTTCGACACGTTGTACTGGTACAGGCTCTCCACCAGGTTGCTTTCCGCGGTGGCCAGCGTGGCCTGCGCCGTCACCAGCGGCAGGTTGTCGTCAACGCCGGCATTCACGCGGTCGGTTTCGTCGCTGAAAGCCCGCGTAGCCAGGTCTACGTTCGAACGCGCCACGTCCACAAGCTGCTTGCTCGCGTTGACGTCCAAGAGCGCCGCGCGCACCTGCTCGTCGATGCGGTCGCGCAGGTCGGCAAGCTGCGCTTTTACGGCGTCCAACTGGGCTTGCGACGCGTCCTCATCGCCGCGCAGCCGCGCCTCGCGGAAGAGGGGAAAGCTCAGCGTCCCCACAGCGGAGAAGTTGCCATGCGTGCCTGCTCCGTCCACCGTGGTGCTGCCGTAATAGCTGTTAAAGCTGAGGGTCGGCAGCCGCTGGCTGCGATAAGCCGCGTGCACCGCCTTGTACAAAACAACCTGGCTCTGCAGGTTCTGGTAGTCCTGGCGTGACTTGTATGCGATAGCCCGCAGCTCCTCCGGCGTCTCGGAAGCCAGCTCGCTGTAGGGCGCTGGATCGGTCAGGGTAATCACTTGCCCGGGATCGACGCCGATCTCGCGTTTGAGCAGAATCAGGTCCTTCGCCTGCTGGTTCTCGGCAGCGATCAGCGCCTGCCGCTGCGCCTGCAACTCGACGCGCGCGCGCAGTTCGTCAAGATTTGCCGCCGTGCCGGCTTCGTGCTCGGCATGAGCGTGATCCTCGAGCACCTGTGCCTGCGCCACCAGCGCCTTCGCGTTCTCAACTTCGCTCTCATCGGCAATCGCACGCAGATACGCCGTCGCAACGCGCTGCACGACCTCGCCGCGCGCCCTAATCCTGATGAAATCCGCTGACCGTTCCGCCGCGCCCGCCGCCTTCCACCCGGCAATCACCGGTCCGGAAAACAGGATCTCGTTGTAATGGATTTGTCCGTCGGTCAAGTTGACGCGCACGATGTTCGTAAGACCGGCTGGAATCTTGCCCCCGGGAAACTTCGAAAGCTCATCGGGCCTGAAGCCGACGGCTGCAAGGTCGATCATGTGGTAGCCGGTGTCGCCCGTCACCGCGATGGTGGGCAAAAACTCCTGCATTACCTCGTTCTTTTCGCCGTGCAGCGACTTTTCTTCGTTCTCGGCCTCTTTCAGCCCGAGATTGTTCTTGAAGCCACGTGCGACCGCATCGTCAAGCGACAGCTTCAGTACCTCGGCCGTAGCCAGCTGCGCCGTCACGCTGCCCGAAAAGGGATCGGTGGCCGACGTCGGGTTCTGAGCCTGCGCCCACGAGCCCAAGGCAGCGCCGATGGCGGCAACCAAAACGGCCGCCCGCCTCGCCGCGTCCCATCTGAAGACAAAATAATGCCGTCGATTCACTCCCATCATTCTCTCAGATGAGCCCCACGGCCGTGAGGCCTCACCCGCCCATAAACATGCCGCCATTCACGTCCAGCACATGCCCGGTAATGTACGACGCCGCATCAGAGGCCAGGAACTTCACCGCCTGCGCAACATCGTTCGGCGTTCCGCGGCGGCCCAAGGGAATTGTCGCCATCATGGCCGCATTTTGCTGCTCATTCAGCACCGCCGTCATGGGAGTTTCAATGTATCCCGGCGCCACGGCATTCACGGTAATGCCTCGCGAAGCCACCTCGCGCGCCAGCGACCGCGTAAACCCGATCAGCCCCGCCTTCGATGCCGCGTAGTTCACCTGTCCCGCCTGGCCAGCGCGTCCCACTACGCTGGCGATGTTCACAATCCGTCCCCAGCGGTTCTTCAGCATGGGGCTCAGCAGCGCCTGGGTCAGCAGGAATGCTCCCGTCAGATTGATGCCGATCACGCTGTCCCAATCGGCGCGCTTCATGCGCAGCATCAGGTTGTCGCGCGTAATCCCGGCATTATTGATGAGGATTTCCACCTTGCCGAATTTGTCCAGAATCGCCTTTGCTCCGGCCTCAATTGACTCCTGGCTCGATACATTCATGGTGAACGCCGCGGCCGTCGCGCCTGCCGCAGCCAGTTCCGCGGCCGTCTCGGCCAGCTTGGCCTCGTTCATATCCGCCAGCGCCAGCGCGGCTCCGGACTGCGCCAGCTCCAGCGCAATCGCGCGCCCAATCCCCTGCGCCGCGCCCGTCACCAGCGCAATTCTTCCCTGCAAATCCGCCATGTCTTTCCCTGGACCTCTCCGCGCGCTCCTCGGCTCAAGCCGCGCCTTTCAGCGCTCATTCCTTCAGCGCTCATTATAGATGGGACATTCCGGGCGAAATAAATGGGGTGGATTTGGGCGAAAGGAGTGAGTTGCCGGTAGCCAGGAGCCAGCAGTGACAAGCCAGAACCTACAAGCTACAGAGACTGCGAGCTACAAGCTGTTCTCTGACCCCTGAAACCTGCCTCCCTTTTTTACGACGGCGTCGCCGCCACCGTCACTGGCCGGCCGGCCAGCGCGGGACGCACCAGTTCCGCCGGCCAGATGTAAAGCGCCAGGCGCCGCGAGTAGTGCAGCACCGGTTCCATGTTCGGCAACTCGATCCCGACCGCCGCCGCCAGGTCGTTGCGCTCAATCTCGGCCTCCGCCTCTTCCAGCGGCCACGGAACGTGATGCAAATTTGCGCGGATCGGCTCCCCTGACCGGTTGGTGCTGAACACGCAGTTGCGCTCCGCCATAAAAAATTCGAACGTCCCTGCGCGCGCCTCCGCCGTCTTGCGGCTCGGCCCCAATCCCCGGTAGCGGGCTTTGAAGATCACCTGCTTGCGCGAGAACCGTCTCCGGCTGTAGAACGCAAACTCCCGCTCCGATCTCGGCTCCAGATGCATCTCCGCCAGGAAATAGGGAAGGTGATACACGGCATGCGCCGCCGCCACCGCAAGCAGGTTGCTGGAATCCACTGAGAAGCAATAAAAGCCCGGCGTGCCCGTGAACCGGTCGCGGACGTAGGTGCGCAAATTCAGATCGGGAAAGCTGCGCAAGCCGGGGATCGAAGGCATGCCGCGGATTTTGATCCGGTCCAGCCAGAACGGCACCGCGCCCAGCCACGCCGACCCCTGAAAAGTGTCGGCTTCCAGCCACTCCGGCAGCAGCGCCTCAATCGACTTGACGGGAATCGGCCAGTGCGCAAAAAGTAAATCGTTCCATCGCTGGGTCATCGCCCAGCGCCCCGCCGGCAAAGGCCGCGGCTTGTGCGAAGTGCGCACCAAATACTCCCGCATGGCTGCTCCCAGGAACCTGGGGGCTCCCGCTCTATGGCATCTCTCGCATTGCGCTCGCTCGATCCGGAGCTCTGGCCGCCTTTGGCGCCTGCCAGCCGATCCAACACTGCGAAAAATGCTAACCGCTTCCGCCGCTCCAAAGCGAGCGGCCCGCGCCACACCCTCCTATGCCGTATTCTGTCCGCGAGACCATGCTCATGTCCAGCGAAACTTTTTCCGCTCCCGCCGCTCGTAACCAGACTGAGGTCTTCGCCGTCCACGGCGCCGATCCCGAAATCCTGGCCTTCGCCATGGCAAAGTACTCGCGCTCCGCGCTTTCCATGCGCGAGTCCCTCGCCGAAATCAGCTCGCAGCGCGCCAGCCAGTTCCTCTCGACCTTTTATTTTCAGTACGGGCATCGCTCCATCGCCGACCTTGCCCACATCGCCTTCGCCGTCGAGCGCCTCTCGCTGCTGGCCGCCATCGTGCTCGTCGACGAAACCCGATGGGACGGCCAGGAGCGCTCCACCCGGTACCAGAACTTCCTCCAGTCCGGCTGGTATCTTCCTGATTTCGGAAAGGATTCCGCCTCTGCCGGGCTCTATTCCCAGACCATCGAGAACCTATTCGCTGCCTACCAGCGCGTCAGCGCCGCTGTCCTCGATCTGCTCCGCGTCCGTATCCCGCGCCCTGAAGCCCTCAAGCCCGAAGCCTACGAGCGTACCCTCCGCGCCCGAGCCTTCGACGTTGCCCGTTACCTGCTGCCGCTGGCCACCAACACCTCGCTCGGCCAAATCGTGAGCGCCCGCACCCTTGAGACTCAGGTCTCGCGCCTGCTCTCCCACCCCGCCGCCGAGGTCCGCCTTCTCGGCCAAAAACTGCGTGAAGCCGCGACCGGACCCGCCTGGAATCTGAACGCCGCCGAAGCCGAAGCCTTCGTGGACAAACTCGCCGCCGCCGAAAAACAGGGATCAGGGATCAGGGGTCAGGAGTCAGGAGAGGAGGATTTGAAGGGGCGCGACCGGAACACCCACCCGGTGAGCGGGGCGCGTGCCCGAAAGGCAGAATCAGAGGAAAGGGCTTTGGCCCCTGAGGGAAGCCTCGCCGGCGAAGCCGCACAACTCTTCACCCGCGTGGTCAACTCCGCTCCCACGCTCGTCAAATACGCGGAACCCAATAGCTACCTGATCCGGACGCAGGTCGAACTCGCGCAGGCCGCCTCCGATCTCCTCGGCGACGTCTCCATCGCCAATGCCCCGCTTGTGGATTTAATCGAGCGCAGCGAGTCGCTCGAAGTCGAGCTCGCTGCTACGCTTATTTACTCCGCCTCGCACCACCCCTACCGCCAGATTCGCGACCTCCTGGCCGGGTTTCCCGTCGCTCGCATCACAGAGATCATCGACATTGGCCTCCGCCATCGCGGCAAACACGACGAGGCACTCCGTGCGTTTCAAGCCGGCGCCGGCTCTGCGCTTCGACATTCTCATGGACATAGGCGGCTTCCGCGACATGCATCGCCATCGCCGCTGCACGCAGATCATTCAGGGGTTTACCACGTTGCACGGCTACGAGTGCCCGGGCGCCGCCGACCTGGCGGCTGAATCCGGCCGCGAAATCGACATTCTGGCCGAAGCGGGCGTCCTCGCCGATTACCATTCCGCCATCGAATCGGCTCACAGGGCGAGCGCCCAAATCGCTGAATCCGCGGGAGAAGGGAAGCACGAACGCCACTCCGCCCTTTACCTGCTGCCGCTGGCCACGCGTGTCCGCGCGCTGTTCAAGATGGACTTCGCCGAAGCCCAATACATCTGCGAACTGCGCTCGGCGCCCGCCGGCCACTTCAGCTATCGCCGCGTGGCGTGGGAGATGTACCTCGCCCTCGAACGACAGCACCCGGCCCTCGCCCGCCAGATCCGCGTCACCGACTTCACCCAACCGATTGACATCTTTCAGCGTTGAGGGGCCGGGACCGGAATTTTGAGAATGAGACAGCGCAGGCAGGCAGCGATGATCCGCTCCACATCGCCCGGCTCCGCCTTCGGGGCGCAGCGGCCCGGACTGATTCCGCAGGCTACAGCATCCACCGCTCATAGAATTTCATGGGGCGGAAGAAGAGAATCAGGACGCCCGGAGTGGGCGACGCCTTCGCCTTACCGCATACATTCCCGCCGACGATCCCTTTGGAGAGGATCTCGTCCAACGAATACGGAATTTTTTCTCCGTCGGGAGAGTGGCCATTCGAGGAGCGGCAGTCCATACGCATGTTCGGCATGACGCGAATAATGCGCGGTTCCACGCCGGCTGAGTCCAAACCGATTTCGTCTTTCGCATCGGGGATCTTCTGCAGAGCCGACACTTCGTTGCCGAGCCAAACGTTTACGCTGGCATCGCCGATGGGATGACCGTTTTTCCCATTCAGCAACCTTATGACGATCTTGCTCTGCTGTGCAGAACACAGAACTGTGGCGAGCAGAAATATTGAAAAGGCAAAAACGGATTTCTTCATGCGCTATCTCCTCAGCAATCGCAAAACCAGAGGTGCTCAGTGCGCCGGATGGTTCGCGGCCGCGGATCGGGCTGGCGCGGCCAGCTCGAAAACCTGAATGGCGCCTGCGTTGAGTATGGCCACGCGCCGCCCTGACGGCGAGATCGCCACATTGCCACCTCCGTCTAACATTGGGCTGAGCGGCGCCTCAAGCATCACCTTGCCGTCAGCCGCATCGAAGACCCTCACCATCTGACCCATCAGATCGTCCGCGCTCAGTAGTGGCTTATGTTTATATTCGTTTACTGCGCGTTTGAGGACAAGTGTCTCCCGCGCCAGCCGCGAGCCATCGGGCGCCATCACCAGGAGCGGCCACATTACATTCGAAGAAGCTCTCGCTTCCCAAAGCTTAGCGCCACTGGCCGACATCGCCACCAGCCTTCCGCCGCTGGGATCGCACGTGGTGACGAGCAGCTCCGCCAGGGAGACGTATTCCGCGGTGGGTGAGCAACTGGAATCCACGCCGCCCACCACTTTGCTTCCGCCGGCGAAGTAATTCAGCTTCAAGAGCCATTGCCGGCCGCTGCCCTTTGCGCTTTCAAGGTAGCCTTCGGAGCTGACGGGCCAATCGGTAGTCTGGTTTGTCCAGGGTACGCGGGTCATTCGGATCAAATGGCCCGACTCCCGATCGAGGGTGCGCACGACCAGGGTGCGCACGACCAGCGTGGACTGCAGGCCGGGATTCTGCTTGTCACCGGCAGGTTTGGCTGGGTCCCCGGCCACGCCGGCGGCCTCGGTGGGCTTTTGCGCCGGGTCTGCCGGTTCGAGGGAGTTGGTAATCATCACCTTCTGCGCGGGATCCATAGCCAGCCAGAGCAGGCGCCCCGGCAGACGCAGGAACGGCGCGATCTTCAGCTTGTCGTCGCCCTGCTCAAGACCGTCCGAGTCTCGCAGCAAAAAATGGCCGTCCTTGAGCATCCACAGGTAGCGCGACCGGCCGGGCACGGCCCACAGGGTCTCAGACTCGATCTTTCCATCAGGCAGCGCGAGGACCACGGCTCGAATCTGCCGGGTCCTGGTTTCAGCGCTGGGTGTTTCGGCGTTGGGGGTCTCCGCATCGCCGGTATCATCGCGTTCAATGAGTCGCCGCTGCGCCTGAAAGCTGAACAACAGCCGATTCTCATCGAGAAAATCAAGGCTAACCAGGCTTTGACGCCGCAGAAGGTAATACGAACCGGGAGTGAAAAAGCCCAGCGGGCCGACAGGGATGGTGAATGCGGGCCGGAGGCTGGGTTTTTCGGGATACTTGTCTATGAGCCTGGGCTCTTTGTGCGGGCGGGGCGGCAGCGGCGGCTCCGTCGGGAATGGAAGAGGAGGATGGATATCGGTCTGCGCTCGCACGGCCGAAATTGCGCACAGCAGCAAAGCGGCAGTGACCAGGCACGGCGCCGTCCGGGTCGACCAGATAGTCAGCAAGTGCGCCATCGAGTTCTATTCTGACCGATGCAACCGCTTTCCGACAGCGGTGAGGTTCGTCGGAGAGCGGCGGCACCTCACGAGAAGCAGGAATTCTGCCGCGAACTGCTGCCGGCGGATCAGTCTGCGCGGTGGCGGCGATGGACGACATACCGGCCGATCATCCAGCCCACGGCGCTTCCCACCAGGACATCGGATGGGAAGTGCTGGCGAGCTAAGACGCGCGTTACGCTTACCCCCGTGGCGAGGCCGTAGGCGGTTATGCGGGTTAGCGGACCGTTGTATTCCGACGCGAGGACGGCGGCAGAGGACCAGGCGATCATGGTGTGGGTGGAAGGAAACGAGGAATTCGTGCCCACGCCGGTCTGAAAGAACTTTCCGCGGGCATTGTCGAGGGTGGGGCGTTCGCGCAGCGAGACAAGCTTGATGACTTCGTCGACCACCAGGCTGTCGGCCATTGCTTCGCCGCCAAGAATTCCGGTCTCCGTGGCATGCGCGTCGCGATGGAGGAAGCCAATGCCATAGATAAGTGCGGGCGCAGCGACAAAGCCCCCGAGGAGGCCATTCGAGGCGGTCGACGCGTGGCTATTGAGGGACGGGTCAATCAGCCGGGAGGAGGACATAACCTGATGATCGGTGGCGATGGTGACGGTGGTGGCAAGAACGAGGACCACCGGGCCCAGGGCATTCGACTCGCGAATGTGGGCTGGGCTGGTCCAGATCGCCTCCTGGTCGCGAAGGAAGTGGCGCGGCGTACTGTGGAGGGTGACCGGGTCGTCGTTTGACTGGGTCGATGGCACCGGCGCGTCGGGCAACGAAGGTGTGCTGTTCTGCCCGTGCGCACACATAGCGAGCGCGAGAACCAACGGAGAGATAAACCGGATAGGTTTCTGGAGCGGCATCGAATTCCCTCGCAAGACAGTTCGTAAGCGCACCCCACGTTGAAGCGGAGCGCGTCTGCTCCCGTGGCATTGCTTTTTGTTTTACTTCATATAGGTATGGATGGGGAAAGTTCAGGCCTCTACGCTGCCGCCGGGGTCTGCAGGAAGTCCAGCGCGCGAATCAAATACTGCTTCAAATCCTTGCGGTGCACGACGGCGTCGAGAAAACCTTTTTCGAGAAGAAACTCCGCACGCTGAAATCCCTCAGGCAGCTTCTGGCGAATGGTTTGTTCTATAACGCGGGGGCCGGCGAAGCCGATCAAGGCGCCCGGCTCGGCAATGTTGAGGTCGCCGAGCATGGCAATGCTGGCAGTCACGCCGCCGGTTGTCGGATCGGTGAGCACGCAGATGAAGGGCACACGGGCATCGTCCAGTTGCGCCAGCGCGGTGGAGATCTTGGCCATTTGCATCAGGCTTACCACGCCCTCCATCATGCGCGCCCCGCCCGAGGCAGCCACCACGATGAGCGGATTGCGCGTCAGCCGGGCGCGATCGACGGCCAGCGCCATCGTCTCGCCGACCACGGCGCCCATGGAGCCGCCGATAAATGCATACTCCATGACGCTCAACACGACCTGGTGCGGCCCCAATCGCCCCAGCGCGTTGAGGATGGCATCCTCGAGGCCGGTCTGTTCCCGCGCTTTGCGCAAGCGCTGTTTGTAGGGCTTCACGTCGGTAAAGTTCAAGGGATCGTTGGAGCGCAGGCCGGTGTCGACCAGCTCGTAGCCGGGATCGAGAAACATTTCGATGCGCGCGCGGGCGCCGATTTTGAAGTGGTGCTGGCACTTGGGGCAGACGTTCAGGTTCGCTTCGAGATCGGCCTTATAAATGGGCTGGCGGCAGCCGGGGCATTTCACCCACAGGCCCTCGGAGCGAACATTCTTAGGGCTCGCGTCGCGACCGTTCTCGATGGCCGGCCCGCCCACCGAAGACTCGTACTCGCTGCGCTCGCGCTTGAACCAGGACATATCGAACCCAATTGTAACCGGATAGGCTGTGCAGCGCTCCTGAATCGGGGCAAGAGCCGAGCTTGGACGGGCACCCCGAATCAGGGTTGGCCGCCCGACGTGTACCTGAATCCCGCCCCAAGCAGAGCTTGGACGGGGCACCCCGGATCAGGGTTGGCCGCCCGACGTGTACCTGAATCCCGCCCCAAGCAGAGCTTGGACGGGGCACCCCAGCTTAGGGAGGGCCACCCGCCGGGGCGGCACGCAGGTACGCGTCGTCGCCGTCGATCCAGTCCTGGCGCGGTGGATTGAAGATGTCCAGCGCCACCGAGTCCTCCAGGGCCGTCACCTCATGCGGCACATCGGGCGGAATGCAGAGGATCTCTCCTGCGCGCACCGTGGTCTCTTTTCCCTCGATGAGGAATTGGAGCGCACCCTCCACCACGTGACTGATCTGTTCGTGAAAATGGCGGTGCATGGGCACGAGCGCGCCTTTCTTCAGCACGATACGGGCCAGCATGGTGTTTGTACCCACCACATATTGCCGCGTCACAAGCGCGTTCAACTGCTCCGGCGCAATATCGGTCCAACGATGATGTCTGGTCTCGGCCATAGTCGCCCCCCATCTGTTCGATTCCGTGCTCAATACTCGATCCCGCGCTGGTCAATGCTCGATCCCGCGCTGGTCAATACTCGATGCCGCGCTGCGCGAGGACTCCCTTCTGGTAGGCGTGTTTCACCTCGCGCATTTCGGTGACGGTATCGGCCAGTTCGACCAGCAGCGGATGCGCATTGCGCCCGGTCAAGATCACATGCACCATTTCCGGTTTTCCCTTGAGTGCTTCGGCCACGATCGCGGGGTCCAGCATTTTGTAACTGATGGCGTAGTTGATCTCGTCCAGCACCACCAGGTCCCACTCCCCGGAGTAGATGGCTTCGCGCGCCTCGGCCCACGCCGCTTCAACCATGCGAATGTCCTCAGGATCGGTCTCCGCGCCGCCGATCTTCACAAACCCGCGCCCCATCTGCTTCAGCACGAAGTTCTCGCCGAAGACCTCGACGGCATCCAGCTCGCCGTAGTGCCACGAGCCCTTGAGGAACTGCAGCATCAGCACTTTCATGCCGCATCCGACGGCGCGCAGAGCGGTGCCCAGCGCCGCGGTGGTTTTGCCCTTGCCGGGCCCGGTGTTGATCAGGATGAGGCCTTTGCGAGAGGAGAGGTCAGAGGTCATAAGTGTCAGAGTTCACAGTTCGTAGTTTGAAGTTCACAGTTGATGCAGTCCGAAGTTCGCAGCTAGCAGTTTACGCCGCGGGGTTTATGAGAACTGGGAAATCTGAACTGCGAACTGTTTTTCAATGTCCTAAGTGGTATGGATGGCCCGTGAGAATTGTACATGCCCGGTAGAGTTGCTCGGCCACTACCAGGCGGGCCAGCTGGTGAGCCAGCGTCATGGGTCCGAGCGAGAGCAGGCCGCCGCGGCGAGCGCCCTCCGTACGAGCCTCGTCCGACCATCCATCCGGCGGACCGACGGCAAAGACGATTTGTTGTGCGCCCTCGTCGCGGCGCTTTCCCAGCCACGCGGCCAAAGCCTCCGAGGTCATCTGCCGGCCGTGCCCGTCGAGCATCAAAAGCACGGTTTGCGTGCGGCCCCGCTGCCGGCCGAGCCAGTCGAGCAGCGCCTTCTCGGTTCGAAATGCCTCCGCCTCGCATGGCGCAAGTACAGTGCAGCGTTTGAGATAGCTCGAAACCAGGGCGTCGTACGCGTCTTTCGATCCGGGCCGGGCGCCGATATGGGCGAGCATCATCCGCATGCTGAGGAGAATACCGCAGATACCCCAATGAGCAGCGTTGCCGAAGCTGCCAAGCCTAACAGGATCAAGAGCTAAGCCATTGCTGAGAATATATGAGGGCAAACAGAAAATCTATGAAGTTTCATACCAGCCGCACAACGCCACTGCCAGGGATCGATGGATAACTATTTTATTTTCTATATTTTAGCCACTAGTAAGGCGGATGATCGCGAATGGCACGCATCGTGCTGATTGAGCAAAGAATGTTTTTCCCCATGCACGCGGGCGCCGATACGAAATGATTGCGTGCAAAGCGGGTTAGCCGAATCCCCCGCGCAAGAGTTGTTCTTAATGCAATATGTGGGCGTTTTGCGCCGCGACGGCGTTTTGCACCATGGCGTTAAGGCGCCATACATGGGTCAGCGCGGCCCCCTTTGTAAAGGCCGTTCCTCATCCCTTCCGACTAACCACCTTGGAGGTCAAAATGCGTTTTTTCCGGATCCATCTGGCGGCGTTGGCTCTTAGCCTGCTCACGATCTCCGTCACCCCGCCGGCGTTCAGCCAGGGAATCACGACCGGTACGATTATTGGAACAGTGGAAGATCCATCTGGGGCCGTTGTTCCTGGCGCGCAAGTTGAGCTAACCAATATGGCGACAAACGTCAAGCTCGACCAGAAGTCCGCCGCCGATGGCTCGTTCAAATTCTCCCTGGTTCCCATCGGAGCCTACCGTGCGCAGATCACCGCCAGCGGGTTCGCCACTGAGAATATAGACAACGTTCGGGTTGTCGCCGGAACGGCCACCAATTTGAAGGAAGTGAAGCTTAAGGTCGCAACCGGGCAGACCCAGGTGGTCGAGGTCAACGGCTCGGCCGCAGCGCTGCTGGATACGAGCGACTCCCAGGTCACCACGACATTCACCACGGAATCGGTTCAGAACCTGCCGCTCAATAACGGCTTCGATACCATTGCCGAAGTGATTCCCGGAGTGGTGACGACGGGAGGCGACGTCTACGGCGATCGCTTCACCAATGCCAACGGCGACAACTTTTCCGTCAACGGCCAGAGCGGGCGCTACAACAACTTCGAGATCGACGGTCAGTCGAACAACGACAACACGATAAACGGACCAAGCGCATTTTTTGGCAGCCAAGACGCGATTCAGGAGATCCAGGTCATCACGAACGATTACAGCGCCCAATACGGCCGCAATGCCGGCGCAGTGGTGAATTACATCACCAAATCGGGATCAAACACTTTTCATGGAAGCGTATTCGAGATGTATCAGGGCCAATTTCTGAGCTCGCTTTACAACTTCGAAGAGAACCCTCTCTTTGGTTTCTGCCCGCCGGGCGTAAGTCCGACGACGGGTTGCGCGGCGCCGGTGCTGCCCCGTTATGTCGAGAATCGCGTCGGAGCGACGATTGGCGGTCCCATTTACAGGGACAAGCTCTTCTTTTTCTATAGCACTTACTGGGATAGGATCCGCACAGGTGTGACACCGTCCATATCTTCGGGTCTCACTCCCGATGCGAACGGGCTGGCGACCCTTCAATCCACTTTCTCCGGCGATCCCGGCGCGGCCGCGCTCATCAGCTACGGCCCATATTCCATCAAGACAGGCAACCCGCAGCCGGTTCCGGCGCCCGCAAGCCTGTGCCCCGCTGCCGACACCTACACATCGGCAGGCCTTTGCTTTGAACCGGTCACGGACGCTGCGGGAAACTCGGCCATGGTCGAGGAACAAACCGTTACGCGCTCCATTGCCCTACCCTATAACGACCAGGAAGAGCTGGCTCGCGTCGACTGGCAGCCCACGGAAAAAGACCGCTTCTTTGTCCGCTATTTTTACCAGCCCGGATTTGGAATCGACGCCGGCGGCGACGGTATCGCCGCCGGCGACTGGGTGACCGTGCCTTCGGTCAACTATTCGGTGGGAGCCGATTGGACCCACACCTTTACCCCCAACATTGTCGATCAGTTGCGCTACGGCTTCCAGGAATCCAAAGTGCCCTTCGAAGGCGGGGCCTTTCCAAACTGCGTCAACTCCGACTTTGGCGCGTGCCCGGCGCAGATGGTGTTCAGCGGCTCGAACAACGATTTGAACTTCGGCGGAGACGTCTCCTTCCCGCAAGGGCGCACGGTAAAGGTGACGCAGGTGCAGAACAACGGCTCCTGGACCCATGGCGCACAAACGTTTCTTTTTGGTGGAGAGTTCGATTACCAAAATACGCCGATTACGGGAATCTTCTTCTACACCGGCAATCCGACCTACGGAACCCTGAGCAATCTGATGGGAACGCCCGACCCTGAGGTGGAGGCCGAGTTTGCCGCGCCGGGCGCGTCGAGCTACTCGGTTCTGGCGAACGGCAATCTGAATGTTCGTTACACCGAGCCCGACGTCGCCGCGTACTTCCAGGACGACTGGAAGGCGTTTCCCACATTGACGCTGCACCTGGGGATCCGCTGGGAGTTCTTCGGCCAGGCCGTGAACGCATTGCACAACTTAACGGTGGCCCGCGAGTCGAATCCGAGCACCGCGTTCTGGAGTACAGCGTACCCTCTCAGCGAGCGCACGGTACCCGATGTCGCGCAGATTTATACCAACTTCGAGCCCCGCATCGGCCTGGCGTGGAATCCTGAGTTCGACAAGAAACTCGTCGTCAGCGCCGGTTACGCCATCAACGCGAACCCCTCGTTTTATAACATCATTCTGCTCATCCACGACTATGCGCCGGCGACTAACACTGGCGCATTCCCCTGCGGCGCCAACGCCTGCGTTCCCTCAAACGGGTCCATTCTGAGCAGCGACTTTCGGACGCTCAACTTGCCTACATTGCCCACCGGCACAGATCCGGGTCTGGATCTCGTGGATACGGTCCCCAGCAACTTCCGCACGCCCTATGTGCAAACCTGGATGCTCGGCATCCAGCATCAAATAGGCAAGGCGGCTGTCGGGCAAGCGCGCTACGTTGGCTCAAAAACCACCGACGACTTCCAGTCGCTCGATGTCAATCCATTCCTGCTGCCAGTGGTCACGGCATTTCCGAACTTCTACCCCGGCTTGTCGCTTTGCACGAACCCGGCTGCCGACGGATACGGACGCCCCAACTGCAACTACCAAAATGTCACGGAGACCGCCAATGGAGGCTGGGCCAATTACAACGCCCTGCAGTTGAACCTGAGCACACAGAACCTCCACGGCCTTACGTCCACCGTTTCCTATACGTTCAGCAAGGCCATGAACAACGCCACCGACGCATTTGCAAGCACTCACTCGGGAGGGAGCACGGTCGCTTTTCCCCAGGATCCATTGAACCCCAGCGCCGGCGAGCGGGGACTCAGCGGCAACGATTTCCCCAACGTAGTGGGCCTTGAATTCACCTATAACCTTCCCAATTTCGTGCACGAGGACAACTTTATCTCAAGATTGACGAATGGTTACATGCTGAGTAGCGTATATCGCTTCTCGAGCGGGCTCCCGTACACGCCATACCAGCCAGTCACCCTCGATGGATACACCGGCGACACGAGCTTTTGCGATGGCTCTTTCAATGCCGCGGTGCTGGGAAACGACACCTGCCGGCTGGTGCTCTCGAACAAGAGCGCGCCGGCCAACACGGTCGCCTACCTGAATCCTTATACGGGTCCAATCGTGAGCGGCCTGCCAACCACAGGCACGCCGGAGTTTGTGGTCTATGACAGCGACTCCGCAACCTTCGACCCCAGCACTGGCGCTTTCCTCACCTACAATCCAGGGACGCCGGTCAATCCCGCCTCGACGCGCTGGATCATCAACAACCAGGCGTATGCGCTGGCGGTGAACAATCCCTATCCCGGATCGTCGAGAAGCCTTCTGCGTGGACCGATCCTCAGCGAGTTGGACGCAACGGTGGCCAAGACGACGAGGATCACGGAGCGACTCTCGTTGCAACTTTCATTCGCGGCTTACAACGCATTGAACCAGCAATATCTCGGGCCGGGCGTGGCCGTCGTGAACTCTCCTCTCTTCACGAGCAATCTTTACAATGAGTCGGGAACGAATGTTCCGGGCAATACCTCCGGCAACAGAATCGCCATCCTGGGAGGCAAGATCATCTTCTAGGTTGGTGTGAGATTTCGTGGCGAAGGGGCCGCTTTCCGGATGATTCAGCAGAAGACAGGAGGCGCGTTTACGCTGGAGAGCGATCCCGCGTTTGATTACATTCGCATAACGGGACCAGCATAATTCTATGAAAATCCATAGGGCGGTGTGACGCCGATACCAATGGCTGATTGACAACTCTTGTGTTTTCTTTATATTACACACGATAAGACGCCACGGCCGGAATGGCACCCAGCGTGCTAGAGGTAACTGGAATGTTCTTTCTCGCGCGCAGGCGCTCCCGATGCGGAGTAACGCGCACGGGCAAATTGGCCGAATCCTCGGTGCAAGTTTTCGCACTTTAACGCAAGACGTGGGCGTCTCACCGTATACGGATTGTTCCGGTCGCCCTCGTAGGGATTAGTCCTTATCTCACCTGACCTTTGGAGGTCTAAAATGCGATTTTGCAATTTACGCTCCGCGGCATTGGCGCTCAGCCTGTTGGCGTTCGCCGGTCTTTTGACAAGTGTTTCGATCCCGGTTGCCTCCGCCCAGGGCATCATCACCGGCGGCATCAGCGGCACCGTGGCCGACCAGACTGGCGCCGTCATTCCTAAAGCCAATGTGACGGCTACCAGTGAGGCGACCGGTACGACCTTCAAGGCGACGGCCAATGGCCAGGGAGACTTTTATATTGCCGATCTCCCGATTGGCGTATACACCGTGACAGTGACGGCCAACGGGTTCAGCGCCCAGACGTACAAAGAGGTCCACGTGGTCGCGGGCAACCAGACGCCGATCAAGGTATCGCTCAGCCTGGGCAAAGAGGCGCAGACCGTCGAGGTCGAAGGCTCTGCGTCTGAGTTGATCAACACCGAGTCGGCGCAAGTGGAAACCACCATCAGCGCCGAGCAGTTGACAACCGCTCCAGTCGCCGGCTCGATGGACAACCTCGCCCTTGCCTCCCCCGGTGTCGTGTGGTCGCGCGCCATCGCTAATTCGAACACCAACGGCGTCAACTACTCCGTTGACGGGCAGCGCGGCCGCTCCAACAACTCCGAAATCGACGGCCAGACCAACAACGACACCTCCATCGGCGGCCCAAGCTTCTTCCTCGCCAATCAGGATTCCATCCAGGAAGTGCAGTTCCTCACAAGCGAAATGGGCGCGCAATACGGCCGCAACATGGGCGCAATCACGAACTACATCACCAAGAGCGGCACCAACCAGTTCCATGGCACGGGTTTCGAAATCTATACCGGCTCCTGGCTTTCCTCACTGTCGCAAGGCCAGAAGGCCCCGCAAGATGGGTGGTGCCCGGGCGGATCAAACGCGGCGTATGCGGCCGCGAATGGCTGCAATCTGACTTTTACTCCGCGTTTCGTTCAAAACAACTATGGTGGAACCCTCGGCGGTCCGATTTGGCGGAACAAGATATGGGGCTTTGGCGCTACGCTATGGGACAAAACGTATGAGAGCGGCGTGACCCTGACTTCCGGCGGCGGGCTCTTCCCGGATCCAACCGGCCTCGCCACGCTACAGGCTGCATTCCCCAACAATCCGGCGGTAGCTGCCATGGTGGCCAACGGACCCTACAGTTCCAAGGCTGGCAATCCGCAAGCAGTCCCGAAGACTACACAGATTGATTCGGTTACGGATGGCACTACTGTTGCCGACGTCGAGGTCGCACAATATGAGCGCACTTTCCCGAGTGCGATCTCCGACCAGGAAGACCTGGGCAGGATTGACTGGCAGCTTACCGACAAGGACCGGCTCTACCTGCGCTACAACTATCAAAACAATCCCTATGCCCCGGCCTTTTACCTCACCACCCCTGCTCAGGCGGCCGGCGGCGCCTATCCCAACGTTTACGGCATCACCTATGAAACAGGCGGCGATTGGACGCACACGTTCACTCCCGCAATTACCAACCAACTGCGCTATGCCTTCCAGCAGTCGAGCATTGGTTTTTACGGCGGCGGCATCCCCGGTTGCACCATCAGCATTCAGGGTCCATGCAGCTCCGCGGTCACACTGGGTGCGCCCTTAACGACTTACGGCTACGACCTCGGTGGTTTCTTCCCGCAGGGCCGCTTCGTCAAGGTCAATCAGTTTCAGGACAACGCAAGTTGGACGAAAGGACGCCACACGCTTCTCATCGGCGGGGAATTCGATTATCAGGACTCGCCCTGGGGCTGGTTGCCCAACGACGAGGGGGCTTTCAACTTCTCCCCCCTCGCGGGAGTCAATGCCGCCAACCCCAACGGCATACCCTTTAATTTGGGAGACTGCGGAGCCAGTTGCGACAATGGTCTCACGGGCTTCCTTGAGGGCATCGGCGAACTTGGCCTGGCCGAGGGCAACCCCACGATTCCCTTCAAGGAAAATGATTTTGACCTTTATTTTCAGGATTACTTCAAGATCACTCAGCGCCTGACCCTGAATCTGGGCCTTCGCTACGAGTTCTACGGGCAGGCCATCGACTACTTGCACAATGAGACGGTAGCGCGGCAAAACGGCTCCAAAGCCTTCTGGAGCACCGCCCTGCCGCTTTCCGCGACGACCGTTCCCTCCATTCCTAACTTCTACAGGAACATAGAGCCGCGCATTGGATTCGCATACACTCCTGCCTTTGCACCCAAGATGGTTATTCACGGTGGCTTTTCCATCAACGCCGATCCTGAGTTTTATTCGATCTTCGTTGACCTGGGCACCTCCGCTCCGGCTGTCAATTCGAGTGCCTTCGCCTGCGACGGTGTTACCGTTACGTGCGTTCCAGGCGGCGGGCTGACCTACGCGACAGTACAGGCGGCCGACGATATGTACATTCCGACGGGCGGCGATCCCCGCTATAACGTCATAACGGGTTCCGGCAGTCCAATCCAGACGGTCAGCAACAACCTCCATAGCCCGCAGGGCGAAACTTATAGCCTCGGCTTCCAGTACCAGGTAACCCCGGCTGCCGTGGCCGACATTCGCTATGTTGGCAATCACACCTACGGCAACTTCCAGGCTGTCAATTCGAACCCGGATATCGGCGACGTGCAGGCAGCTTTCCCCGGTTACGGTGCGGGGATTTCCCTTTGCTCAACTCCAGTAAATTCCATAACCGGCAATCCAAACCCTGGCTACCCCAACAGGCCGAACTGCGGTTATGGGCCTTTGGAAACTTACGACAATGGCGCATTCTCCATCTATGACGCCTTGCAGGCTTCGCTCACCATGCGCAGCTTCCACGGCCTCTCGGGAATCATCTCCTATGCCTGGAGCCGTGACATCTCCAATACAAGCGACTTCTCAGAAGGCTACGCAGCCAACGGCGTCGGCGGTGGCCAAGCCTCTCCGTTTGCCCAGGACCCGCTTAGCCCCAATATCGGCGAGCGCGGTGTCGACGCCAACTCCTACCCGAACGTCTTTGGCGCGCAGTTGACCTACAACACACCCTGGTTTCATGATCAGCACGGAATTCTGGGGCGGGCGCTCGGCGGCTACATGATCAACATCCTCTACTCGGGCGAGGCCGGCCAGCCTTACAACCCTCTCCAGAACTCGCCGACGGTGACATCTGGTTGTGTGGCTGACGACATCACCGACACCCCGCCAGACCCGAAGACTCAACCGAACTGCATCTACACCCCCGCGCCGCTCAGTATTAACGCAACTGAGGCATCGCAGGGCTTCTCCGACCTCGGCTTCGCGGCCGGATTCAGCGCGTCGGGCCGTCCGGTCTTGTCGAACCCCAAAGCGCCGCTGGGTTCGGTCGGAATTAATCTCGGTCCCGGCGGGTATGTCGACTACGTCACCGGCGGCCCCGTTTCCCGGGATTCCGAGCATTGGATCTGGAGCAATGAGTACGAGGCGATTGCCCTCAACAAACCCTTCCCTGGCGTCGGCCGCAACATCCTCCGCGGAGATAGTTCGCAGGAGGTCGATGCGTCGGGAAGCAAGACTTTCAAGATCGCCGAGCGAGTGAGCACGCAACTGACAGTAACCGTGTTCAACATTCTTAATCGCGGCTATTACCAAAACCCCAACCTCGCTGTGGAAAACGCTCTGTCGGGCACCTTTGAATCCCAGTTGTTCACGGGCTATCCGATAAGCGCTAATCAGTACGGGTCCTATCCGGTGGGATTGGGCAACCGCAACGTTCAGTTCACCGGGAAGATTATTTTCTAACCGGCAAACGTCAGAAAGCAAAACAAAGGGCGTCCCGAACGGGGCGCCCTTTGTTTGTGTGCCGAGCATGTTTAACAGCTTTGGGGTGTAAGTCCCCTCCATCTCCCCGTGCGATTTCCTGGCCGGGAGGGTTTGAGCTACGGCTTCGGGGCCTTGCTGGCTGCGCTCTTCTTTGTCTTGCCCGCGGATTTCGCAGGCGCTTTTTGGGACGGAGCTTTTTTCGCGCCGGCCGCGGTCTTGCCGGCAGTCCCCTTGGGCTTTCGCGCCGAGGCGGGCATTGCTGCGGTTCTGGCGGAAGCCTTCTTCGCTGTTCCGGTGGCTTTGCTGCGCACCGCGCGCGTCTTCTCGGCCAGCGCGGCCTTCAGCTCAGCGTCGAACTCGGCCGGCGTGAGCGGGCGCGCCGACTTGCGCAACCGCTCGATGTCATAAAATGCGCGGCGCTCGGCGAGAAAGACGTGCACCACAAAATCCACATAGTCGAGCAGAATCCACTCGCCATTGCGGCGGCCCTCGACGGAGTTCGCGTAGGCGCCGAAATCGCGCTTTAGGCGAAACTCGATCTCGTCGGCGATAGCGACGGCCTGCCGGGTGTTCGCGGCCGATGTAACCAGGAAAAAATCGGACAGCCCCGAGTCGACGGGATCGAGTTCGAGAATGCGGGTGTCTTGTCCTTTTTTCTCTTCACAGACCGCGGCTGCGGCCTGCACCAGAATTTGCGTCTCACGTGGAATGCGCGTTTGCTTGTGCGCCGGCGAATTTGTCATGCGAATAGGAAATGTCTCCAAGCCCATGGTAGAGCAGGGACTAGGGAATAGGGAATAGGGAGCAGGGTCCGAAGCCTTCAACCATAGAGGTGATGGGACTCAATGTACCTGGCAACGGATACCGGTAGGAGCCGGTCGCTGGATCGGTGTTCGGGGGTGGCGTGGATCTGGGCGCGAATTTCTGACGCGCTGATCTCCACGTCGAGCCCAGGCAGCAGGTAAAACGGCGCTCGGTTTCCGGCCTGATTCACCAAAATGAAGGCTCGGACCTCGACGCCGGATTCAGTCGTGTCGCTGGCCGGCGCGTGTTCCATGGTCAAGCCCTGCGGCAATGCCGCCTTCAATCCGGCGGCCATCTCTCCTGCCGGCTGCCCCGGACGCGAGGCCACGATCAGCGGCGCGACAAAGGGGATCTCCGCGGCGCGATGCCAGCGGCGCAACCCAAAGAACGAGTCGGCGCCCATCAGGCAATAGAGCGCGCAATCGGGCGCGAGCCTGGCGCGCAGGCCCTGCAGAGTGTCGAAGGTGTAATTGGGGGCAAGGTCATGCTTTCCTGAGGGCCTGGGCGCGTCGGCGAGGGAAACCTCGAAGCCCGGTTCGCCCGCGATAGCCAGCCGCGTCATAGCCAGCCGCTGCTCGAAGCCGGACGCCGACCCCTCCGACTTGAGCGGCTGCACGCCAACCGGGGCAAACAGCACCGTATCCAGCTTGAAGGCGGCCCGCGCCGCGCGTGCAACCGCCAGATGGCCCAGATGGGGTGGGTCAAAACTTCCGCCGAAGAAGGCCACGCGCGATGCAACCCGCCGAGCCCCCTCGCCGGGTTGAAGCGGGTAAGCGCTGTCAGGCTGGTTCATGGCTTCATCGTACTCGGTCCGCGGCGCGACGGCCGGATGGGGCGCGCCTCGCGGAAAACGAAGAAAGCTCTGATGAAGTGGTCCGTTGAACAGAATCCATCCCACAGGGGCTCTAAAGCTCGGTTCTTTTTTTGACGGCCATTTCGGCGCGACTAAACTCGTGCCCTGATACAAAACTTCAGAGTTCCATCGATTGCATATCGACCAACGCCTTGGCTTTCGCGATAAACTCGGCCAGCGGCATCGAGCCCTGATCGCCTTTGCCGCGAACGCGGACGCTGACCGATCCGGCCTCTTCTTCCTTGTCGCCGAAGACGAGGATGTAGGGCGTCTTCTGGTTGGCGAAGTCGCGGATCTTGGCGTTCATCTTTTCATTGCGCGCGTCGGTTTCCACTCTGAGTCCAGCGGCCGTGAGTTCGGCTTCGAGTTTGGCTGCGTAGGCGGCGTGGCGCTCGCTGATGGGCACAAGACCGATCTGCACCGGCGCGAGCCAGAGCGGGAAGGCTCCGGCGTAGTGCTCGATGAGGACGCCGAAGAACCTTTCAACCGACCCGAACAATGCGCGGTGCACCATCACGGGCTGATGGTGCTCGCCGTCTTCGCCGACGTACTCAAGCTCGAACCGCGCGGGGAGATTGAAATCGAATTGCACAGTCGAAAGCTGCCACAGGCGGCCGAGCACGTCAACCAGCTTGACGTCGATCTTGGGGCCGTAAAAGGCGGCTTCGCCGGGGATGGTCTTGTAGGCGATGCCTTTCGCCTTGAGCACGTTGTCGAGAGAGCGAATGGCAAGGTTCCAGTTGTCGTCGTCGCCAGTGTAGTGGGCGCGGTCGTTGGGGTCCCATGTTGACAGTTCGACTTTGAACTCCGGGAAGCCGAAGGTTTTCAGCACGGCCTCGGCGAAGTCGATGCAGGCCGAAACTTCGCCTTCGATCTGCGATGGCATACAGAAGATGTGCGCGTCATCCTGCGTGAAGCCGCGCACGCGCAAGAGTCCGTGCATGGTTCCGGAGCGCTCATAGCGATATACATTGCCCAGCTCGGCGTAGCGCTGGGGCAGGTCGCGGTAGCTCTTGGGCGAGTTTTTATAGATGAGGATGTGGCCGGGGCAGTTCATCGGCTTGAGCCGGTACTCGGCATCATCCAGTTCCATTGGCGTGTACATATTGCCGGAGTAAAAACCTTCGTGGCCGCTCACCTTCCATAATTCCCGGCGCATGACGTGCGGGGTGTAGACAAGCTGGTAACCGCGGCGGAGGCATTCGTCGCGCATCCAGTCTTCCATCACCTTGCGGATGATGGCGCCCTTGGGATGCCAGAAAATGAGGCCGGCGCCGGCCAGCTCCTGGATGCTGAAGAGGTCAAGTTGCTTGCCCAGGACGCGATGGTCGCGGCGCGCGGCCTCTTCAAGGCGGGCGAAGTGGGTCTCGAGATCTTTTTTGGAGAAGAATGCCGTGCCGTAGATGCGCTGAAGCTGGGGATTTTTCTCGTCGCCGAGCCAGTAGGCGCCGGCGAGGCTGGTCACTTTGAAGGCCTTCACGCGGCCTGTCGATGGCACGTGCGGGCCGCGGCAGAAGTCGATGAATTTTCCGTTGCGGTAGAAACTGACCTGGTCGCCGGGCGTGGTGAATTTCGTCACGAAGTGGGTCTTCATGAAGTCGCCGTCTTTGGCAAACGCTTCCAGCGCTTCACTTCTTGGAGTAAATTCGTGCACAAACCTTTCGTCGCGCGCCACAACCTCGGCCATTTTGGCTTCGATGGCGGCGAGGTCTTCGGGCGTGAAGGGCTGGGCGCGATAGAAGTCGTAGAAGAAGCCGGAATCGGTGGCGGGGCCGTGGCCAAGCTTGGTTTCAGGGAAGAGCTCGAGGACAGCCGTAGCCAGCACGTGCGCGGCGGAGTGGCGCACGACTTTGAGGGCCTCGGGATCGCGCTCGGTGACGAGTTCGAGGCGCGTCGAGGCGGTCAGCGGAGCGGAGAGATCGACCAGGCGCGGGGCGGCCGAATCTTCGGAAGCGTACATGGCGGCCTCAGACGGCTCGTCGGCCGGCCTCGCGGCGGCAGCGCCGTCAAGCGGAGTGAGGCGCGCAACCACCGAGGCCGCGGCCAGGCGCGGCGAGATCGAGTTGGCGATTTCGAGCGGCGTTGTGCCCGAAGGCACTTCGCGAATGGCCCCGTCGGGCAGGTGTACGGCGATCGTGTTCTTGCTCATGTGCTGGATTCCATTTTGGCCGCGCGCGGCGAGAGAGCTAACTTTGAGGATAGAAGGATGGCGTGGGTGACGTCGAGCGCCGGTTCCAGGGGGGCGCACTTAAATCTTGATGGCGAGAGGAAACGGCAGTGCACTGGATTGGATTGCTGTTGTGGATGGCACTCTGCTTTGCCGTAGCGGGCGTAGGCGGGAGATGGACGGCCGGCGAGGTGAAGGGATGGTATCGCACGCTGACGAGGCCGGCGATTGCACCGCCGAACTGGGTGTTTGGCCCGGTCTGGACCGTTCTTTACATAGCGATGGCTGTGGCCGCTTGGCAGGTGTGGCTCACTGCGCCGACGCACGCGCGTAGTTGGGCGCTGGCCCTGTTCCTGCTGCAACTGGCGTTCAATCTCGCCTGGACGTGGATTTTCTTTCACCAACATGCCCTGGGCGCCGCGCTGGTTGAGGCGGTGCTGCTCTGGCTGGCAATTGGCGCGACGACCCTGGAATTCGGCAGGGTTTCGCCGCTTGCCGCATGTCTGATGGCGCCATACCTGGTCTGGGTGGCTTTCGCGACCGTGCTGAACGCCGCTTTCTGGCGGCTGAACTGAGATCTCGGCTGGCGGTCCCCTCCCGGGAGGAGCGGCCAAATTGTGATCCGCAGGCCGCACAGAGAAGGCGCAAGAAGGCTCAGCACGCGCCCGAAGATTCAGGAGCGCACCAAGCCCTCTTGTCGAATGTGTCAGATTCTGCCGGAATCCGACCTAACAGGCTTGCTTAGAGAGGCTGTACGTCCGCCGCCTGCCAGCCCTTGGGGCCCTTTACTACGTTGAACTGCACGGCTTGGCCTTCCTGCAAACTCTTGAAACCACTCGAGTTGATCGCAGAGTAGTGCACGAAGACATCTTCGCCGTTCTGGCGCGAAATAAAACCAAAGCCCTTTGCGTCGTTAAACCACTTCACAGTACCTTGTTCCATTGTGTTCGTATTTCCTGAATTGAATTGCGCTGGATGAATCGGAGCCACTGGCAGAATCTTGCTTTTTTGGGCGAGTGCTGCTAACGCCCGGTTCGTTTCTAACGCTATCCCATTGTATCATCCCCCTCAAAAAATATCTGCGGCAAGGTGCTTCCCTACGTGACTTTCGATTTCCTGATTCGGAACCGATTGATCAATACGGGAATTAACACCCCCCGCGGCCTGTGGTAAGGTGGGCCATGCCTCAAGATCCTGTCCCCAGTTTGCTTTCCCACGCCACCGAGGTGCTGGAGGCGGAGTTCGGCGCGCTGCCGGCGTTCGACGCTGAATCCGGCCCCAACGCCGAAGCGATGGCGGACCTTTTAGAGACCGTCGCGCACCGGCTGGGGGATAACTACCCGTACTTCCATCCGCTCTATGCAGGCCAGATGTTGAAACCGCCGCATCCGGTGGCGCGGGCGGCCTACGCGCTGGCCATGAAGATCAATCCCAACAATCACGCCAGGGACGGTGGCCGGGCCAGCTCGGGGATGGAGGTCGAGGCGGTTCGGGAGATCGCCGGAATGTTTGGGTGGAAGCAGTTTTTGGGCCACCTGACCTCGAGCGGTACATTAGCCAACCTGGAAGCACTGTGGATCGCGGGGCAGTTGGCGCCGGGACGGCGAGTTGTGGGCTCCGAGCAGGCGCATTACACTCACCAGCGGATTTCGGGAGTGCTGAAGCTGGAGTATGCGGGCATTGCCACCGGCAACCGGGGACGAATGAGTCTGGACGCGCTTGAGGCCGAGCTCGGCAAGGGCGACGTGGGCACGGTGGTGGCGACGCTGGGCACGACGGCATTGGGAGCAGTGGATCCGCTGGACGAGATTCTGGCGCTCAAGGAGCGGTACGGGTTCAGGGTGCATGTGGATGCGGCTTATGGCGGCTACTTTGGGCTAATTGCCGAGGCGCTCGACGAACCGGCGCGGCGTGCTTACGCGGCCGCGGGACAGGCCGATTCGATCGCCATCGATCCGCACAAGCACGGCTTGCAGCCGTACGGTTGCGGATGCGTGCTGTTTCGCGACCCGGCCGTGGGGCGCTACTACAAGCACGATTCGCCGTATACCTACTTCACATCGAAGCAACTGCACCTGGGCGAGATCAGCCTGGAGTGCTCGCGCGCTGGAGCCGCGGCCGTAGCGCTGTGGGCGACGCAGAGGCTGCTGCCGTTGCAGCCGGGCGGAGAGTTTGCTCGGGGCCTCGAGCGCGGGCGCAGGGCAGCCATGGAACTGGACCGAAGGCTGCGCGGCGACGGGCGATTTGAAGCGTTGGCCGGCGGCGGACCAGAGCTGGACATTGTGGTGTGGAAGCTGAATGCGGAAAACGCCCAGCAGGCTTCCGAGCGAGCGCGCAAGGTTTTCGACGCGTGCGCTCGACGCGGACTTCACCTGGCTCTCGTCGAATTGCCGGAGTCGTGGTTTGGTTTTCCCGAGCGCGCAAACAAGGATGGCGCCTCAGTTACCTGCCTGCGCTCGGTACTGATGAAACCGCAGCACGAAGCGTGGCTGGGCGAGATTTGGGAACGATTGAGCGCGGCGTGCGCGGAAGTTTTTGATTAGCGAATGGCTCTCCGCTCAACTCGCCACGCACGCGCCTGCCTGCCAACTCGCCAGCCGACGCGATAGAGTTCTTCGTTTGAATTCACGCAGGGGATGAAGAAGTGCACGATCCAGCAACATTGCGCTCCATGCACCGCGAGCGGTTCCTTGCCGACCCCGCCATCTTTGCGGCGCCTGGACGCGTAAATCTGATCGGCGAGCATACCGATTACGCCGAGGGCTTTGTGATGCCGGCGGCGATCAATTTTGCCACGCTGGCAGCCATCTCGCCGCGCAAAGACGGCAAGATTGTTCTCTATTCAGAGAACCAGGGCGAAGAGAAAATTTTCGACGGGGTGCAGGCGAAGCGGAGCTCGCACTGGACCGATTACCCAATGGGCGTGGTGGCCATCCTGGCCGCAGAGGGTCACAGGGTTCCCGGATTCAACCTGAGCATCTGGAGCGATGTGCCGCTGGCGTCGGGCCTGTCGAGCTCGGCGGCGTTGGAAGTAGCGGCGGCGCTGGCGTTTCTCTCGCTCGTGGGTGCGACCTATCCGGGTCCGGTGCTGGCGCGTTTGTGCCAGAGGGCGGAAAACGAGTTTGTCGGCGCCAACTGCGGCATTATGGACCAGTTCATCAGCCTCAACGCCAGGAAAGATCACGCGCTGCTGCTGGATTGCCGCGATTTGAGCTACAAGCTGGCGCCGATTCCTGCCCACGTGGCACTGGTGATTGCCAACACCATGGTGAAGCACTCGGTGGCGGGCGGCGATTACCCGACGCGGCGGCGCGAATCGGAGGCCGCGTGCGGGGTCATTGCCAGCCACCGCCCGGGCGTCAAGTTCCTGCGTGACGCGACGCTCGAAGATCTGGAGAAGTGGGGTGATGAGATGGAGCCCAGGAGCCTGATGCGTGCGCGGCACGTGATCGGCGAAAACCTGCGCACAATTGCCGCGTGTGACGCGCTGCTGCGCGGCGACATGAAAAAGCTGGGGCGGCTGATGAGCGAGGCTCATTGGAGCTACAGCAAGGACTTCGAGGGCAGTTGCGTGGAGGCCGACGCCATGGTGGAACTCGCCGCAGATTTACCGGGGGTGATCGGGGCGCGGCTGACGGGCGGCGGCTTCGGCGGCTGCACCATCAATCTCGTGGAACAGAGCGAGGCGGCCAGGTTTGCCGAGGCGCTGGGCGCGCGCTACGCGGCGCGGACGGGCATCGTGCCGCAGATTCACATTTGCCACGCATCCGGAGGGGCGGGCAAGCTGGGATAGCAAGTCGGCTGACTCGCCGACTCGCGAACTCGCCAACTTGCGAAGCCGCGAAGCGGCGCCAACCTGCGAAATACTAAACAACGCATTTCACCCACGGTGGGTCCGCACCGCCGATTTCTACCATCCAAAGATGTAAGGTTGACCGGGGCAAGTGGAAGCCCGGAAGGGCGCCGCTGGGTGCACTTATCGAGCCGGGAAGCGCCGCCCAAGCCGGCTGGAACGAAGGTTCGTTACCTACGTAATAAAGCGCTGGTGGTATTGCCAAGGGGCTGATTTTTAGTAAGTATCTGATACAAAGGCGACTGTGCGAATCAAGGCGGCTTCCTTGTTAAACTTGAGTGATGTTTGCCCCGATAAAGAGAGCGGGGGCGCGCGCTTCAGTCCGGTTTTGGTTGCCTTGTGTATTTTTAAAGCCAATTCGCTGATCGGGGGCGCTCAAGAGAAATAGAAAATATGCCATCGACACAGCCCAAACCATTTTTCCACGAGACATTCCCCAACGCCGGCAAGGTTGCCTACTTCTCGATGGAGGTAGCGATGAATCCGTCGATGCCGACGTATTCGGGCGGGTTGGGCGTGCTGGCCGGCGACACGCTGCGCTCGGCGGCCGACCTGGGCGTTCCTCTGGTTGCCTTCACGCTGGTGCACCGCAAGGGGTATTTCGAGCAGCATCTCGACCCTACCGGCATGCAGACTGAAAGCGTGCAGCCATGGAACCCGGCGGATTTTTCGACGGAAGAAGCGGCGCGGGTGACGGTGGCGATTGAAGGCCGGGTGGTGACCGTGCGGGCCTGGCGCTACGACCTGGAGGGGTGCTTTGGACACGTGGTGCCGATTTACATGCTGGACACCGACCTGGAGGAAAACTCGGGGTGGGACCGGGGCCTGACCGATCACCTGTATGGCGGCGACACCAACTACCGACTGCAGCAGGAGATTGTACTGGGGATGGGCGGCACGCGCATGGTGAGTGCGCTGGGGCTGCACGTGAATGTTTATCACATGAACGAGGGACACGCGGCGCTGCTGACGCAGGCGCTGCTGGAAAGCCAGATGGGCGGGGGACCCCCGGGCGCGGCAACTGAAGCGGATATCGAACTGGTGCGCCGCAAGTGCGTGTTCACGACGCACACGCCGGTACCGGCGGGCCACGACCGCTTTTCGACCGAGCAGGCGATTCGCATCCTGGGCGGTGACCGGACGGCGCGACTGGAACGGCTGGGATGTTTCCGCGACGGATTGCTCAACATGACGCTGGTGGCGCTGCGCTTTTCTCGCTACGCGAACGGCGTGGCCATGCAGCACGGCAAGGTATCGCGCGCCATGTTTCCGGAGTTCACCATCGACACCATCACCAACGGAGTGCACGCGCCTACGTGGATCTCCGAGCCCGTGCAAAAGATGCTGGACGAGCAGATTCCGGCGTGGCGGCGCGACAATCTTTACCTGCGCAATGCCATCGACCTGCCCGAGGAGAAGATTCTGGCCGCGCACGCCCGGGCAAAAGAGAACTTGCTGGCCGAAGTGGGTTCGCGGACGGGGCTGGTGCTCGATCCCAAGGTGCTGACGCTGGGGTTTGCGCGCCGCGTCGCCACCTACAAGCGCGCCAACCTGCTGTTCACCGATCCGGAGCGGCTCGCGGAGATTGCGGCCAAAGCGGGAGGATTGCAGATTCTGTATGCCGGCAAGGCGCACCCGCAGGACGAGCCCGGCAAGGCGCTGATCCAGCAGGTCGTGTCGGAGGCGGGCAAGTACTCGAACACGAATTTGCGCATCGTTTACCTCGAGAATTACGACTGGAAGCTGGGCGCGCTGCTGACCGCGGGCGTCGATGTGTGGGTGAATACGCCGCGCCGGCCGTATGAGGCCTCAGGCACGAGCGGCATGAAGGCGGCGATGAACGGCGTGCCGAGTTTGTCGATTCTGGACGGGTGGTGGATCGAAGGCTGGATCGAGGGCGTGACGGGATGGGCGATTGAGGACGGCGCCAACGACGCGGAAGAGGCGCAGTCGCTTTACCGGAAGCTGGAAACGGCGGTCGTGCCGCTGTATCTTGCGGCTCCGGAGCAGTGGGCGCGAGTGATGCGGACGACCCTGGCCTTCAATGGCTCGTACTTTAATACCAACCGCATGGTGAAGCAGTACACGCGCAATTCCTACTATCCGGTGAAGCTGACCCAGGCGGCGAAGGTGGAGGAAGTGGAGTACGCAGACTGAAAAAGCAGTGGTCCGTGATCAGTGGTCAGTTCACGGCTCTCAGCCTTCAGCTTTCATCGCATGCTCGGTAGGGGCTCACGATTGAGTGGAAACCGTTTCCAATGGGCACCACGCGCTTTTTATGGCGAAGTATCCTCTGATCATTGATCACTAACCACTGACCACTGACCACTGTTCTTCACAGCTTGCGGCGCAGAAATTCGACGATCGCGTAGCCGATGATGGCGCTGACAATGGCGATGAGGAAGTTGACGGCGGTGAAGATGTCATGCAGGGCAAAGGCCAGTGTTTTGCCCTGGCCATTAACCCCCGTGAACTCGCCCATCAGCAGATTGGAATAGAAGAGGAAGTCGATGAACGCGACTTCGACCAACGCTCGCCAGAGCGGATGAGGTCTCCGGCGTGCGGGAAGCGGCGCCATGCAGAGATGATAACGGCGCAGGCGCTCCAAGCCCAAGCGAAATCGAGTTTTACCGCATCCGAACCGCGAGGAGGGGCGCAACTTTACGCGGCCGGAGTCCCATTGCGCCCCCGGGAAGGCATCAACGCCTATAATTTCTCTGTTGTGATTCCTGCATTTCGATTGCGATTTCGGTTGGTGCGGCGGCTCGCCGCCGGCGCGTCTCTTGCTGTTCTCCTTGGCTATTTGCCGGCGGTGTGCGCGTGGGGGCAATCGGGAGGCGGTCCGGCTCCGGACACAACGGGCGGTGGTGGGCAAGGAGCCTCCTCGGCCAGTCACGGGCGCGTGCTGCTGGTGCTGCCCTTCGACAACCGCAGCGCCCAGCCCAGCCTGGAGTGGATTCGCGAGGCGGCGGCGGAGATCCTGAGCACTCGCTTCGCCTCGGCGGGCTTTGAGCCCACCAGCCGCGAGGACCGCATTTATGCGCTGGACCACCTGGGGTTGCCGCAGGGCTTTCAGCCTTCGCGGGCCAGTTCGCTCAAGCTGGCGCAGACCCTCGACGCCGATTCGATTGTGGTAGGCAGCTACACGACCGACGGGAGCGGAATTGTGGCCGTGGCAAGGTTGGTGGACGTTCCGCAACTGCGCATGACGCCGGAGGTGAGCGCCCGCGGCGAGATGAAAGACCTGATCGCTGTGTTCGGCGCATTGGCGTGGAAGCTCACCCGGCAGCTCGATCCGTCGTTCAGCGTGGCCGAGGAGACCTTTGCCGCCGCAGGCAACGGCGTCAGGCTCGATGCCTTCGAGCAGTACATTCGCGGCATCACGGAGCCGGACCAGGCGGAGCGGTTGAAGCATCTGGAAAATGCGGTGAAGCTCAGCCCGGGCTTCGGTCCCGCATGGATGGCGCTGGGCCGGGAGGAATATAACGGGAAGCAGTACGAGGATGCGGCCAAGGCATTCGCCAAGGTGGATCGCAACGCGACGGATGGTTTGGAAGCTGACTTTTACCGCGGACTATCGCTGCTGTTTTTGGGCGATTATGCTCATGCCGAGCAGGCATTTGCCGACGTGGCCCGCGTGTTGCCGCTGGCCGAGGTGCTGAATAACGAGGCAGTGGCACAGAGCCGCCAGGGCCACGACGGCACGTCACTTTTTATTCAGGCTGCGGCCGCCGACCCCAGCGCCGCCGATTACCACTTCAATTTGGCCGTGAGCCTGAAGCGTCACGGGAATTCGCCGGCGGCCGCCAATGAGCTGGCGCAGTGCCTGAAGTTGCGGCCGAACGACAGCGAGGCGCAGTCGCTGGCTGTGGAATGGAAGCTGCCGGGGGCCACGGCGGGGGCAGCCGCCGGCGGGCCTGCCGATCCGGGCGCGGGCGCCGATCCCCTGGAGCGGATTGTGCGCACCTTTGACGCGGCCGCCTTCAGGCAGGCGGCGGCGATGCTGTACGAGATCGATGCCGGGCGGCTGGCTGCGCTCACTCCGCGCGAACGGGCGCGAACCCTCTGCGCGCAGGCGAAGAACTATCTTGATCACGGCCTGTTGCTTGAGGCAGAGCGGCTGTATCAGGCCGCCGCGGCCGCCGACGGCAAGAGCGCGGAGGCGCACGCCGGTCTGGCCCAGGTGCGCGAACGCAGCGGCGACGGCGATGCTGCCCGCAAAGAGGCGCACTCGGCCCTGGAACTGGGGCCCTCCGCTGATGCGTATCTGGTGCTGGCGCAGTTGGATCTTGCTGCCGGCTCATTACCCCAGGCAGACGCGGAAGCGGGAAATGCCCTGAAGCTGGATCCGGCAAGCTCGGCGGCAGCGGAGTTGTTGCGGCAGATTTTGGCGAGGATGGGGCAGAAGTAGAAAGGCAGCGGAGTTAGCGGAGTTGCTGGTTTGAAAGTGACGAGCTATGAGACGGATTTTTGGAAAAGGCGCCACAGTTGCGGAGTTGATTGCCGCCGCATTGTGGACCGCTCTGGGATTGTGTTTGAACGTTCATGCCGTGGCCCAGCAACCGGTCGCCACTCAGGCGTTTGTTGACAAACTGGTTCTTTCCGAGACCATTCAGCCGGTGAGCGCCGACCAGTTGAAGCGGGCGCTGGCGCGCGCCAACAGCGATGGATCGCGAGCGCTGTTGATCGAGATGGACACGCCGGGTGGATTGCTGGAATCCATGCGCGCCATGGTCGGTGCGATTCTCGGCTCGCGCGTTCCCGTGATCGTCTATGTCTCTCCTTCTGGCGCCCGCGCCGGCTCGGCAGGGTTCTTCATTATGGAGTCGGCTGACGTGGCTGCCATGGCTCCGGGAACCGAGGCGGGCGCTGCCCACGTGGTGTTCGAGATGGGCAAGCCCGACACCACCGAGGAACAAAAGGTGGAGAACGACGCCGAGGCGTTTCTGCGCTCCTACGTCACGCGGCGCAACCGCAATGCCGAGGCCGCTACGGCAGCGGTCGAATCGTCGCACTCCTACACGGCCGAGGAGGCGCTCAATCAGCACCTGATCGACCTCATCGCGAACAATGATCGCGAGTTGTTGAATGCGCTGGAGGGCCGCGAGATTACGCGCATGGATGGATCGAAATTGACTCTGCATCTGGCGGGCGCGCGCATTGTCGTCATCCAGGCGACGGTGCGCGATAAATTGCTGGGGTGGCTGGTCGATCCCAATATCGCGCTCCTGTTTCTGGTGGGCGGCGCGCTGCTGATTTATCTCGAATTCAACTCGCCCGGCACCATTGTTCCCGGCGCTCTGGGCACGCTGATGGTGTTGCTGGCGGTTTTCGCGCTCAATCTGCTGCCCGTCCGCTACACCGCGGTCATGCTGCTGGTGGGGGCCATGGTTCTGCTGGTGCTGGAGGCGAAGTTTGGCGCGCACGGCGCACTGGCCATTGCGGGCATCGTGTGCCTGACCTTTGGAATGCTCACGCTTGTGGCTGCGCCGGTGCCTGAGATGGGCGTAAGTCCGCTGGTCGCCGTCAGCGTAAGCGCGGCGTTTGGCGCGATTACCGTATTCCTGATGCGCCTGGTCGTGCGCGCCCGGCAGCGGAAAGCGCGGATTGGCGCCGACGCCATGGTGGGCTGCACGGCTACCGCGATGGAAGCGCTGGGGCCGCAGGGCCACGTGCTGGTCGAGGGCGAGATCTGGCGGGCCGTGGCCAGCGCGCCGGTGCCCGCAGGAACCGCGTTGCGCGTTGTGGGTCACGACCAGTTTCTGCTGCAGGTCGAGCCGCAGGCAAAATGAGGGTCAGATCTTTGACATCTCAGCTCTGGCCGCGTGGAATCAGTTGGAAGGAGTCAAAAAAACGCGCGGCGTCAGCGTAGCTTTGGTTGAGCGGCGTAAACACCATCAACTGGTAGAGCACGCTGCCCACTAAGTAGATTCTGCCCGAAACGTGAGCTTGATCGGTTTCCGCTTCAAAGCTGTTTCCCGGGTTGTTGCCGATGGTAATACTGCTGCTCTGAATGAGGTGACCGTTCACGTTGGTAACAGCGCCATGCATCGCTCCATCCACCACCGCTTTCGGATCCTTGCCGTTCACAGCGCTGCCGTAATCGCTCATCGCCACCATAAGTTGCACGTTCCCCGGAGACACAGAGTACATATGAACTGTGAAAGTGCCTGCATTCGTGGGCACATCCAGCTTGTTCATCTGCGGTTCGCCCGGCGCGCCGATGCTGAATCCGTCCGCCGGATAGCTGTAAGTTTTCCACGTACCGCTCTGCGCACTGGCGCCCACGCACCCGAACAACATTGCGAGAACCACCATCCACGCACTCTTGTTTCGAACTCCCTCTGGTCCCTTCATTTCCGTTCTCCTTCAGTTCCCTGCGGGAGCCCAAGAATACCACTCCTGGAGCTGGTTGCATAAATGGCACTTTGAAAGGGCACGACTTTACAGGCTGCGGAAAAACTCGCATGCAGGCGGTAAAAGGATTCGCCGGAGGGAGCAGGGGCCTTCAGGCCCCTGAATTTCCCGGCAAAAACTCTCCGGCCTTCAGGCCCGGAGGCCCATTGCACACCGTACGGCGCAAAATGAGGAGTTTTTCCGCAGGCTGTTTAGTCGTGCCGAAAAGGCCGGCAAAATCGCGGGCTTCAGCCCCCGAGGATGCTTTTCCCAGGACACCATTCGGAGGCGCCCAAAGCGGATTTTTCCGCAGTTTGGCTTACGGTAGCGCCGCGCTGGAGTAGAATCCGTGCTGAGGAAAGGAAAGTCCAATGTCCATAGGTGATATGTCGGTTCCCGTGTTGGTCGTAATCGCCATCGTCGTCCTCTACCTGCTTAACTCCATCAAGATCCTGAAAGAGTATGAGCGCGGTGTGATTTTCCGTCTGGGCCGCGTTCTGGGATCGCCGAAGGGGCCGGGCATCATCCTGGTTTTCCGGCCTATCGACCAGATGGTGCGCCTCTCGCTGCGCCAGGAGGTGCTCGAGGTTCCGCCCCAGGACATCATCACCCGCGACAACGTCACCCTGAAGGTGAACGCGGTGGTAACGCTGTACGTGGTGAATCCCAACGACGCCGCCATTAAGGTCTCCAACTACGTCTACCAGACCTCGCAGTTTGCCCAGACCACGTTGCGCTCAGTGCTGGGCGAAGTGGAGCTGGACGAGGTGCTGAGCCATCGCGACAAACTTAACCTCAGGATTCAGTCCATCATCGACCAGCGCACCGAGCCGTTCGGCGTCAAGGTCATCTCGGTGGAAGTGAAGCAGGTGGACCTGCCCGAGCAGATGCTGCGCGCCATCGCCAAGCAGGCCGAGGCGGAGCGCGAAAAACGCTCCAAAATCATCCACGCAGAGGGCGAATTCGCCGCCGCGCAGAGGCTGGTAGACGCCGCCGCGCTAATGTCGACCCAGCCCATGACGCTGCAGTTGCGCTACCTGCAAACCCTGGCCGACATCGGTGTCGAAAAGAACACGACCATCGTGTTTCCGCTGCCTCTGGAGATGATGACGCTGCTCAACAAGCTCGCAGCCTCAAGCAAGCCGGTCTCGGGGCAGCCGTGACGAAGAGGCTTCCAGCTTCCAGCTTTTCGCTCTTTGCTTATTGTGCGCGGGACGAAGACCTGAGACGATAGCCGCCAGAGTGGATGACGAGAACCGAGACGTGAAAGGCTATAGCAGTTCTCTAATTGGTGCAGAGCAAAGCCGCAACCCTTGAGTGGCGTTTTCCTTGTGAAACCGCTGCATTGCACGCTACTTGATGTTTCTACAGGAGGCCGGGAAATGCCGTAGAAGCCAGAGGTCATTCGTTCAGGGGCGATCTATGCGTGGATATTTCGATGAGAAGGAACCGGAGCCTGAGGAACCGGAGCCTGAGGAAGCGGAGCGGCACAGCGAGCTGATACTGAGCTGGCGCACGCTGGTGGGGATTGTTTTCTGCCTGGTGCTGATTTGCGGGGCGTGTTTCGGAATTGGATACACGCTGGGCAGGCGCCGTTCCGCACCGGCTGTGGCCTCCGCCACGCGGCCTGCCTCCGAAATCCCGGCTCCCGATCAGGAGCCGTTGCAGGCGAGCGGCATAGTTCCCAAGCCCTCAGCGGATGCGCAAGCCCCTGTGCCCCCGTCGGCTCCGCCGGACAACGGTGCGCAGCCTTCTGCACCCGACGAGAGCGCGGGCGCGAACCCCGCGCCTGCGCAGCCAACTCCAGCCGGGCATAGCAGCCCACCCGCGCCTGCGCAGCCAACTCCGGCGCCGGCCAGGCATAACAGTCCGCCGCCGCGAGCACCGGCGGCGCCGGCGAAGACTCGGGCAACGCCTGCTGTGCCTTCCCCAGCCAATACGCCACGCGTAGCGCAGACGGCGCCCTCCAGCGGGCATGCGGATCCGTCCGCGCAAGCAGAGCTGATGGTGCAGATTGCCGCAGTGTCGAACCAGGAAGATGCGAATGTGCTGATGGGCGCTTTGCGCAATCGCGGTTACACGGTGACGTCGCGCCGCGAGCCGGCGGATGGGCTGATTCACGTCCGCATCGGGCCGTTCAGCACTCGCGAAGAGGCCAACCGTTGGCGCAATAAGCTGCTGGGCGACGGATACAACGCGGAAGTTCAACAGTAGGTTCGCTAGCTCCGCATCCACTCCGGCAGCGCTGACGCAATCACCGCCCGCACCGCATCCGACAGCTCATCGCGCGTCGCGTAATTCGCCGGATCGAGCGGCGGATGAAAAACAATGTGCGCGGTTCCGGGGTAAATGTGCCGGCTGCCCCAGGGAATGATCTTCTCCGTCCCGTAGATCGATATGGGGACGCACGGCGCGCCGGATTCCATGGCCAGAAAAAACGGGCCTTTCTTGAAGGGCAGCATGCGCCCGTCGCGGGAGCGCTTGCCTTCGACAAATGTGGTAATGTGCAGTCCCCCGGCGAGCACGCGGCAGGCCTGGGCGACACTCTGCTGCGCGGTTTCCACGTTGCCCTCCCGCTCCACCGGTATGAATTCGCCCAGCCTGAAGGCATAGCCGAGAATTGGAATCTTCATCAGCGAGTTCTTTAAGAAGACCGAGGTGCGGCCGGGCAGGTTGGTGAGGAGCACCGGTGGATCGAGGTTGGAGACATGGTTGGCCATGAAGATGCACGCGCGGCCGGCGGGAATTTTTTCCTGGCCTTGCGCTTGAATTCGAATGCCCGCGACTCGAATCGCGGTGCGTGCGATGAAGCAGCCGGCGGCGTAGAGCGGACCCACGCGGCCGGTGACGAGCGCGAACGGAATGAGGACAACCGCCGCGGGAAGGGCAAGAACGACGATGGTGACGAAGACGAGGAGAGAAGCAATCATCGGGTCATATGGGTGCGCAAGTGTGAGTATCGCACTGAAGGCAGGGGCTACGTAGCGCCGGTCTCCTGACCGGCTGTCGTGCGGGCCTCCCGGCCCGCACTTGCCTTGGAACGATTACCGAATAACAATGTCATAGCACTAAGTCCGCATCCATTCGGGAAGGCCGGAGGCAATGGCCGCGCGAACCGCCTGCATCAGTTCCTCGCGCGTGGCAAAGGCGGCGGGGTCTTGGGCCTCGTGAAACACGACGTGCGCAACTCCGGGATGAATGCGCATGCTGCCCTTGCGCAGAATGGTTTCAGTGCCATGGATAGAGACCGGAATGCATGGCGCGCCTGCGTCCATGGCGAGGAAGAACGGGCCTTTCTTGAAGGGCAGCATGCGGCCATTGGGCGAGCGGGTGCCTTCAACAAATGTAGTAATGTGGACGCCTTTGGCAAGCACGCATTGTGCTTCGGCCACGCTGCGCTTGGCATCGGCGCGGCTGCCGCTGCGGTCGACGGCGATGAACTCGCCCTGGCGGAAGCCGGCGCCGAGGATGGGCAATTGCATGAGCGAGCGCTTCATGAAGGCCGATGTGCGTCCGGGAATGATGGAGATGAGCGCGGGCGGATCGAGGTTGGAGACATGGTTCGACATGAAGATGCAGGCGCGGCCGCGGGGCACGCGATCGAGACCTTCCACGCGGATGCGCACTCCGGCCAGGCGGCAACTCGACGAGAGCATGAAGCGCGTGGCCCTGTAGAGCGGCAGCACGTTGCCTGTCATCCAGCACCATGGAATGAAGAGCAGCGCCGAGGGAATGCCCAGCAGAACCATGTTGGCGATGAAGATGAGCGACCAGATCATGCGCGCCTCAGTTTGATGCCGCGGGAAACCGCTGGCGCAGGCGCGCGGGAAGTTTTTCATAGATGCCGTCGAAGCCGCCATTCGAGAGGATGGCCACCACGTCGCCGGGAGCAAGGCGCGGCGCGAGGCTGTTGACGATGGCGTCGGCATCGGGAAACAGTTCGGCCTTGACGCCCTCGGCCTCCGCACCCTCATTGACGGCGCGGACGACTTCCTCCGGCTGCAGGCGTTCGTCCTCCGGGATGCGTTCCTGCTGGTAGATCGCGGTGAGGGCGACGCGATCGGCAAGAAGAAGGCTCTGGACCAGATCTGCCGCGAGCACCTTACGGCGCAGCGTGTTCGAGCGGGGCTCCAATATTGCCCAGAGACGGGAATTCGGATAGACGGAGCGCAGCGCCCGAAGGGTTTCGCGGATGGCCGTGGGGTGGTGGGCAAAATCCTCGATGAGGGTAATGCCGCCGATCTCGGCGCGGACTTCGAGCCGGCGCTTGACGCTTTTGAAGGTGGCGAGAGCTTCGGCGATGGCTTCCGTGGCGATGCCCTGGCCGGCGGCAAGCGCGGCGGCGGCTGTGGCGTTGAGCGCGTTGTGCTCGCCGGCAAGGTTCATCTCGAGCTCGGCCCAGGCCACGCCCTTGTGAATCACGTCCCATCGCGTGCGGCCGTTCTCATGGCGCAGATTGCGGATTCGCCAATCGGCGGACTCGCTGAAACCATAACGGTCGATACGGCAAAAAGCCCGGCTCACGCATTCGGTTACGTTTTCGCTGCCGTCGTAGGCCACGATGAGGCCGCGGCGCGGCACCAGATTGACGAGGCGCCTGAAGGCGGTTTTTACCTGGTCGAGATCGGCGTAGATGTCGGCGTGATCGAACTCGACATGAGTCAAGATGAGCGCATCGGGAAAGTAGTGGAGGAACTTCGGGCCTTTATCGAAGAAGGCCGTGTCGTACTCGTCGCCCTCGACGATGAAGGTGCGCGTGGGGCGCAACTGAAAGCTGGAGTCGAAATTTTCGGCCACGCCGCCGATAAGGAAAGAGGGTTCCAGCGTGGGATTCTGGCACGCGGCAACCTGGTAGATCCACGCCAGCATGCTGGTGGTGGTGGTTTTGCCATGGGTTCCGGCCACCACCAGGGGCGAGCGGCCCTTGAGAAACTCCTCACGCAGCAGCGCGGCCATTGAGGTGAAGGGAATGCGCTCGTCGAGCACGCGCTCAACCTCGGGATTGCCGCGGGAGAGCGCATTGCCGATGACCACGAGATCGGGCGCGGGCGAAAGATTCGATTCGGCGTAAGGCTCCATGACGGGAATGCCGAGCGAGCGCAGCAGATCGCTCATGGGCGGATAGGCGGCTTTGTCCGAGCCGGTGATGCGATGTCCGCGCAACTGCAACAGGCCCGCCAGCGAAGCCATGGCCGTGCCGCAGATCCCGCTGAGATGAATGTGGCGCGCGCTGTTAGACATCGGGCGCCCAGTTGACGGTTCCATTTAGTTCCTTTATGCGTCGAAGAGCGTTGTCATGGGTGACGAGTACCGCGCCCACTGCGATAGCGTGAGCCGCAATTTGCAGATCAAGTTCCGACAAGACGGTGCCAGCGGCTTCGAGCTTTGCTCTCAGCTTTCCATAAGCAGCGGCTTCCTTGCTTCCCCAGGGGAGAATCTGCAGCTTGAAGAACAGAGCGTCGATTGCGGCGTGCAATCGCTGCGCCTGAGGCCTTTTGGCCAGGCCATAGCGCACCTCCGCTTCAGTAATGGATGAAATGCACACAGTTTCGCCCGCACGAAGAGACTCAAGGCGAGCCCGTGCGGCTTTTGACTTCCCTTTCACGATGTAACTGAGAGTGTTGGTGTCGAGCAGGTAAATGACGCTCATTTCCGCTTCCTGTGCGAAGCCGGTCTTCGAGCAAACAGCTCGTCGAGGGCGGAGCGGCGTGCGGGTGGCCGCCTGTCGCGTTCGTCCTCAGTCAGGAAGTCATCTGGCACATCGGCGGCGTCAAGAGCGGCAAAAACCCTGCTCCAGGGTCCGGGGCCCTCGGAAAGGATAACGTCACCGCTGCGGGGATCGCGGCGAATCGAGACTTCCGAAGCGTGAAAGCGGAAGCGATGTGGAATCGTCACGTGCTGGCTCCTGCCGCTCATGAAAACTCTCGCCCTTGCAGCCTTTTCCACCACATGACCTCCTGCTATATATCATGCTATATAGCTAAAAGCGAAGTCAAGCGCGGAAATAGTCTGGCGAGCTACGGGTCATCAAGGGTCAAGAATACATGGCGGCCGGGGATTGCCCGCTCACCTGGCAACCGCCGGCTCGAGGAGATTGAGGCGTGCTTCTTCGCCCACCCTAAGCTCCGCCCCCACGCCGAAAGTGAGCGTGACATTCTGGCGCGAAACGTGCCCGCTGCGCAGGCCGATGGCAATGGGCCCGTCGAATCCCTCGAGCGCGCTTAAGATCGCCCGTTCGAGGAGATCGGGTGGGGCGCCGGGCGAGGCGCAATTGACCATTTCGCCGAAGACGATGCCGCAAACGCCCGAGAGCTTGCGTGCGGCGCGCAGTTGCCACAGCATGCGGTCGATCTGGTAGGGCTTCACGCCTGTGTCTTCAAGAAAAAGCAGCGTGCCTTCGGTACTCGGCTCCCAGACCGTGCCCAGCAAGGAAACGATAATGCTCAGGCAGCCGCCATAGAGAGTTCCCTTCACTGCTTGCCGCGCGGTGCCGGGCTTCAATACGCGCAGGCCTTCGGCTGCGCCCACGCTGTAGGGCTCGCCTGCCAATGCGGCGCGGAAACTGTCCAAATGTACGCCGTCTGGAAGACAAAAATCCGCGGCCAGCATGGGGCCGTGAAAGGCGGGCAGGCCCCACTCATCGAGCAGGTGTAATTGGATGCCGGTCAGATCGCTATAGGCAAAGAAGGGTTTGGGGTGGTCGGCGATGATTTCAAGATTCAGGCCGTCGAGCAGGTAATTCGATCCGTACCCGCCACGCAGGGCCATAATGGCGCTGGTGCTCTCGTCGGAAAAAGCCGCGTGCAGGTCGGCGAGACGTTGAGCGGGATTTCCGGCGAAGTAGAGGGGCCCGTTTGTGAGCGCGTGTTGGTTTGGCTGCGGTGCATAGCCCAGGGCGCGCAGCGCCGCCAGGCCGCGCTCAACGCGCTCGGGCTGCGCCGGTGAGGCTGGCGCCACAATGCCGATGGCGGCGCCGGAGGCAACGGCCGGCGGTTTCATTAAGCGCGCCATCTCACCACGCCTCGCCGCGGGCAATGAGCGTCGCGGGCCCCGTTAGAAAGATCTCTTCGCTTGGTCCGCTCCATGCAATGGTTTGCGCGCCGCCGGGAGCGACGATCTTGAGTGGAGATATGCAGCGGCGCAACGCAAGCACGGCCGTGGCGGCGGCCGAAGTGCCGGTGCCGGAAGAGGTCGTGGGGCCCACGCCGCGCTCGAAGATGCGAATCTCAATCTCGCGCTCGCTCATAATGCGCGCAAACTCCACATTGGTGTGTTGCGGAAAATCGCGATGCACGCAAATCTCCGCGCCGATGGTTTGCCACGGTTTACCGCCAACGGCGAATTCCGGATTGTCGACGAGAATGACAAAGTGCGGATTGCCGGTCGAGACTTCGACGCCGACAACCTCCGAGCCGTCGGTCAGCTTGAGCGTGTGCGGCGTAAACTTGGGAACCCCCATGCTGGTGGTCATTTCCACCGTGAATGCGCCGTCGCGCTCCACGCTGTCGATGCGGCACACGCGCAGGCCGGCATCGGTCGAAATTTTCAGTTCGTCGCCGGGCCGCGACCCGAGCGCCTCGGCCATCCACGCGGCCACGCAACGAGTGCCGTTGCCGCTGATCTCGGCGATCGAGCCGTCGGCGTTATAGAGGCGGGCGCGGCCGGATCTTGGGCCCGTCGCGGCAAAAAACTCGATCCCGTCGGCGCCAATGGCGGTCGAGCGTGCGCAAAGACGCCGCGTCAGGCGAGCGCGATCGTGGTTGCCCGCGGCTTCTTCGGTAACGATCAGAAAATCGTTGCCGCATGCGTGGGCCTTGGTAAAGGGAATCAATCTTCCTCCGCTCTGCGAAAGGCAAATAGCGCGCCGATGGCTGCTTCAGAGCGCTTCCACAAATGGTTTTTCCGTCTGTTACGTGCTCGTGCCGGTTCCTTGCCCGATGCTATCACCGTGCATGGCTGGTTGTTGAGGCCTTGGCGCGGCCCTTCGGGGCGCGCAAATATGTTAGATGCGCGGCGACCTAAGCCCCTGGATGCGGCGTGAGCCGCTCAAAACAGATTTGGAAGGCGATCGACCCACGACGCGGAGAGATAAACCGTCGCCGATGGCTGCCCCTTGGCGGTAAAGTGGCCGGAGACGGAGAGGTCGGCGGGATGCGCCTTGACCGCCCGGTCTACCGCATCGCCGTCGAAGGCCACTACGATGGCTGCGTGGGAGGCGGGCGCGGACAATGCAGTACGCCAGAGCAGCAGGTCGCCCTCGTTGATGGTTTGGCGCAGAGGAATTCCGGTGAGCGAGACGATTTCAGGATAGGTGGATGTATCCATCAGCACGGGCGCCCCAGGGAAGGTCGTGACCATCTCTTGCAGGAGCGGCGGAATGGCTTCGTCATAGGGCAGGCGCGCGTCGAGGTTCTTGGTGCTCTCGACGTACACCACTGGATCCTGGCGAAGCATGGAATAGAAATTGAGGCCGGCGAGCGCAAAGAGGACTGCGAAGGCAAAAATGGGAAGGCGCGGGGCGAGTCGCGCAAAGGGAAGACGGCGAAACAGGCCGACGGCGAATTGCGCCGCGAAGCCCAGCCCAACCGCGAGCGCGGGCAGCAGCTCGAGGCCGTAGCGCGTGTTGTACCAGGTGTGCGGCCACCATACGGGGAGATAGATGGGCACAGAGCCGTAGGCAATCGAGTACGTGTAGAAGGGGACGGGCAGCCAGAGAAGAAGCGTCCAGGCGAGGGCGCGGCGGTCATTCGCCTTCTTGGCGAAGAATGCGGCTGCCGTTCCCAGCACGGCGAGCGCCAGTACAAGGTTGGCTGCGGCATTGCCGCGAGCTGCCGGGGCGATGGAATCGAGCTGAGTGGATTTGAGGAAGAAAAGCAGCGCCACCCAAAGATTGTGCCAACCGGGATGCGGCGGCCAACCTGGAACTGTGTTTTCGAGGTCATAGGCTGCAGCCGAGTATGGCCCGCGCGCGAAGTAGAGCCCGTCGCCGAAGGCAACGGAGTTGTAAATAAACCAGAGAATGGGCGCGGCGGCAATGGCGAGGCTGGCCAGCCAGAAAGCGGGCGAACTGAGGCGGCCGCGCTCGCCCGCCGCGGCGCGCTTAAACAGGGTGAGGCTGATCCCGGCCCATGCCAGCAGGGCAATGATCCAGCCGTCGTAGCGCGTGAAGATAGCCGCGATCAGCGCGGCGGCGATACAGGCTTGTATGCTGGTCGATCGCGTGATGACAATGTTCGTCCTCGCAGGGCGCGGCGCCAGCGGATTTGCGAGCCAGGCGCCGCGGCGCGGACCTGGCGCTTCGAAAATGCGCGGAGGCCGGCGGGCGATAGAGGCAATGCGGCGGCTGGAACCGGGAAGAGCGGAAGAGCCGCGCGGCAGCGTGTAGCTGGCGGCTTCAGTCTCTTCCTCGAGGGCCATGCGCCACTCCACCAGCAACACCACGATCCAGATCGTCTCGCAAAGGAAGAGCGGCTCCGTCATGGCCGTGGTTTGGAGGTAAAGAAGGTTGGGATTGAGAGCGAAGAAGATGAGTGCCAGAGCGGCCGCGGCGGGGCTGAGCCAGCGCCGGGCCAGGCGGTAAATGCCGGCGCAGGAGGCCACGTAAGCCAGCGATGAAGGGATGACGCCCGCAAGTCCGGTGGCCCACCACTCGTAATTCTGCACAAAAGGAATCTGCAGAATGTGCGGCAGCGGCAGCCACACCGAGCCGAGCTGGGAGAAACGTGGGGTCCGCGAGTCGAAGACGCGCCTCGCGATGTGCAGATGGGCGATGGCGTCGCCGTAGTTGAGCATCGCTCCGTTGCGCCAGCTCCAGACAATGGCGGCCATAGACGCTATCATGCAACAGGCCAGTACCGCCCAGCCTTCAGCCTGCGAGATGCTCTTCTCAGTCAAGGTGCGTGAGCTCGCGGAGAATATTGAAGCGCGCGTCGATCTCGGCGCGCGACAGCTGCTCGATGCGCTCGGTGCCGAAGCGCTCGCAAGCGTAGGCGCCCATGACACTGCCGTAATACATCGCGTGACGCCACGCGGCGGGCGGGTGCTCGGGCTGCGAAGCGAGATAACCGAAGAATCCTCCGGCGAAGCTGTCGCCCGCGCCCGTGGGGTCGATGACCTCTTGCAGCGGGAGGGCTGGAGCCTTGAAGGTGCGAAGCTCCGCTTTCTTACCTTTGGGAGTCGATTCGTGGAATAATGTGGCGCCGTACTCGCCGTGCTTGACCACCAACGCGCGTGGGCCAAGCGCGATGACGGCGCGCGCGGCCTGAACCAGGTTGTGGTTGCCGGTCAGCATGCGCGCTTCGGTGTCGTTGATGAGGAGAACGTCGAGGCCCTTCAAAACTTCAAGCAGCGCGGGGCGATGATCCTTGATCCAGTAGTTCATGGTGTCGCCGGCGACCAGCTTCACGCCGGGCATGGCGTCGCGTACGCGGCGTTGCAGCACGGGATCGATGTTGGCGAGAAAGAGGAAGTCGGAGTCGCGGTAGGCGTCCGGGATTTTGGGCTCGAAGGACGCAAACACGTTGAGTTCGGTGTTGCGCGTCTGAGCCTCGTTAAGGTTTTCGAGATAGGAGCCCTCCCAGAAGAAGCTCTTGCCGGCCGTGTGCTCGATGCCAAGGGTATCGATGTTGCGGGCGGCGAAGACAGCTTCCTGCTCGGGACCGAAGTCCTCGCCGACGACGGCGATGACGCGAACGTCGGTGAAGAAGCTGGCCGCAAGAGAAAAGTAAGTGGCCGCGCCGCCCAGGCAGCGCTCGCGGCGTCCGGCGGGGGTCTCAATCGAATCGTAAGCGACGCTGCCGACGACGGTAATGGACATGCATTTCCTTTCCAGTCTCACTAAAATTCGTACAAAACTTACTCTGTCATCCTGAGCGGAGTTTGCCGCGCTCTTCGCGGCAAACGAAGTCGAAGGATCTGCGGTTGCCTTCCAACGAACTCCAAATCCAAAGCAACGCTCCTCGGTTAGCTTTTTGCTCTTTCCAGTTCCACGGCCTCAAGAACGTGGCCTGGTGGTCTCTCGCGACGGAGTTCGTCGACGAGTCCCGAGCCTGAGCATTCGAACCATGGTTCAAGAAATTCCATGCAGCTACCATCCGTGATATTTGCCGAACAGCAGCTTCAGCTTCTCTTTCGCCTCGGCCGGAATCGCATCGGCATGCGTGAGCACGGCGAACTTTGCCGCCGATGCGCAGGCGCAATTGCGTTCGCGCGGCAGGGCGGCGACGGCGGCCTTCACCACTTTGCAGGCGTTGTCGGCGTTCTTGTGCAGCACGGCGACGATCTCTTCGACGGTGACGGCGTCGTGGCCCTCGCGCCAGCAGTCGTAGTCAGTGACCATGGCCACGGTGGCGTAGCAGATCTCCGCTTCGCGGGCGAGCTTGGCCTCCTGCAGGTTGGTCATGCCGATCACGTCCGCGCCCCAACTGCGGTAGAGGTTCGACTCGGCCCTGGTGGAGAACTGCGGGCCCTCCATGCAGACGTAAGTGCCGCCCAGCTTGCCGGCAACGCCGACAGTTTTGCAAGCCTCGGCTGCGGCTTTGGCCACAGTCGAACAGACCGGATCGCCGAAGGCCACGTGGCCCACGATGCCTCCGCCGAAGAAGGTCGCGGTGCGGTCGAAGGTGCGGTCGATGAACTGATCGGGAATGACGAAGTCGGTGGGCTTGTGCTCTTCCTTGAGCGAGCCGACGGCGGAAAGGCTGACGATGCGCTCGACGCCGAGCTTCTTGAAAGCGTAGATGTTGGCGCGGAAGTTCAGCTCCGAGGGCAGAAGGCGGTGGCTGCGGCCGTGGCGCGCCAGAAACGCAACCTTGCGGCCATCGAGCTCGCCGAGCACGAACGCGTCAGATGGTTCGCCAAAGGGCGTTTCCACGCGCTCTTCATGAATGTTGGTGAATCCGGGCATGGAGTAGAGCCCGCTGCCGCCGATGATTCCGATTTCTGCGTTGGCCAATTGCTTGCTCCTGTTAATGACTTCAGGGGCTGAAGCCCCGGTGCTTTGCTACCCTGGTTCGGCATGACTGACCAGGCTGCGGAAAAACTCAACTGCGAAGTGCTTTGTATCAGGGCACGAGTTTACTCGTGCCGATAAACCCAACCGAATCATTGGGGCTTTAGCCCCTGCGGGACACTCTTTGCGGAATTCATCCAAATTCAGGCCCTTTTCTGCAGCCTGTGAAGTCATGCCCTCTTACAAAACGTTTCAACGAGACGCAAGCCCGAGTGCCGGCCTGTAGTTTCCCGCCCTTCGAGCGGAAAACGCTCGAAGGATGGGGCGCCCGGGGTTCGCGCCGCAATCAGCTTCCCAATCGTCATCCCGCAACCTCCTTTTTCTTTCTGCGCGACGGGTGTACCCACCAGGCTACGCCGATGCCGAGGACGTAGAGCGCCAGCATGGGAACCGCGTACACGCACATCGTGCCGGGGTCGGGGCTGGGGCAGATGATGGCCGCCACGATGAATACGGCGAGGATCGCGTAGCGAATGTTCTTCCAAAGGAAGCGCGGGCTGACGATGCCAAACAGCGCGAGAAAGAAGATGAGGATGGGCAGCTCAAAGCTTATGCCCAGGCCGAGAATGATCGAGAGGAAGAATCCGGTGTACTCCTCGATGGTCACAACGGGGTTGAACTTGGAGCCGAAACCGAGAATTAAAATCTTCAGCGCTCCGGGGAGCACAAAAAAGTAGCCGAAGGCGGCGCCGGTGAGGAACAGGCCCACCGTGGCCGCCATGAAGGGAATGACGAAGCGCCGTTCTTTTTGATAAAGGCCCGGCGCGATGAAGAGCCACACCTGATAGAGGATGAAGGGCGAGGCCAGAATGGCTCCGCCGATTAGAGCTACCTGGAGGTAGAGGTTCAGCGGGTCCATGGGATGCGTGTAGTTGAGCTTGATGCCCAGCCTGTCGAGCGGGGCCTGGATCAGGCCGTACAGCTTTTCGTGAAAGGCATAAGCGACGACGAAACCGACAGCGAGATAAGCCGCGGAGTGGACGATGCGCTTGCGCAACTCGTCCAGGTGCTCCATCAGGCTCATGCCGGGGAGTTCGACGCGCTCGGTAACGGCTTTGCGCGCCTTTTCGATGGCTTCCTGCGGATCAACCATGGTGATCGGCCGGCTCCGATCTTTCGGCTTGAGGCTCCGATCCTGCTGTTTCCGAGTCCGCGCTTTCAGGGGCGTTGCCCGCCACGGCGGAGAAAAGTTCCTGTTGCTTGGGCTCGGCGCCGGGACGCTCGGCCGAAACGGTTTGGCCGGTCGAGGGCGGCTGAATTCGCGGTATGAAGGGCGGGACGAAAGGCTGCTCGGCAGGCGCTTCGGTGGCTTCGGCCTGCGGTGTTTCGGCCTGCGGTGTTCCGGCGTCGTCGCGAGGCGAAGGCGACGATTCGCCTTGTTGCAACCCTTGATACAGGCCTTCGTACGGGTCTTGATACGGGCTTTCGGGAGCGGCAGGAGCGTGTGCTCCCGACCCCGGCCCGGCGGCGTCGGACTCCGGTGCCGGCGAGGTCGTTTGCTCTACTTGTCGTGGTTGCGGCGGCGCGGCGGCGAGGGCGCGCTGGCGTTCTTCTTCTTGCTTTTTGCGCCGGTCAGCCTCCTCGGCGGTGCGCAACTCCTCTTCCATCTGGAATTTGAAGTCGTTGGAGGCCTTGCGGAACTCGTACATGAGCTTGCCCACCTGGCGGCCGATCTGCGGCAGGCGGCGCGGGCCGAACACCACCAACGCCAGCACCAGCAGGATAAGCGTGTCGGCCATTCCGAGGTTGGCCATCATCATTGGCGACGGAGTTCCCATGAAAGATCATGATAACTGCCGTCGCACGGCGGTCACAAACGGCGCAATTTTTACGCGTTTATTACGTTCGGGTTACAATAAGCGCAGATGGATTCGGGTGAGGCGAGGCGAAGCCCCCGGCTTTTTCCCGCATCCATTGCATCAAAGGGCTGCAACAACCCCGTGTATGGTTTTTTCCGGGTTCTGAACGATGTGCTGAGAGAACTGCCCACCGTTTTGAGTTCCGTGTAAAAACGCATTCACTGCAGCCGATTAGCTTTCAACACCCCCGTCCGAAATGGACTGAAGGCGGAGTATTGTGACCCTGGCTCCTGACGTATTGGCAGCGCCTGCGGCGCAGGCACGTGAAACCTGTAGTTTGGAAAATTATCTGGCTCTCCCCGACCACACGATGGACGCGCGCATTGCCGCGGCGCGAGCCAGGCTGGGCGCAACCACGGTGATTCTGGGCCACCACTACCAGCGCGACGAGGTGGTGCGCTTTGCCGACTTTACCGGCGACAGCTACAAGCTTTCGCAGACGGCAGCCGCGACCGGCGCCAGGTACATCGTCTTCTGCGGCGTGCATTTTATGGCCGAGAGCGCGGATATTTTGGCGCGGAACGGCCAGCAGGTGATCCTGCCCGATCTGAATGCCGGCTGCTCAATGGCCGATATGGCAGAGATTTCCCAGGTTGAAGACTGCTGGGATGCGCTTGAGCGCTTAGGGCTCACGGCGGAGACAATACCGGTGACCTACATCAACTCCACCGCGGCGATTAAGGCCTTCTGCGGCGAGCATGGCGGGCTGGTGTGCACCTCATCGAGCGCGCGAACGGCATTGCAGTGGGGATTTGCTCGCGGCAAGCGGATTCTCTTTCTGCCTGACCAGCATCTGGGGCGCAACACGGGCCACGCCATGGGAATTGCCCTCGATGAAATGGTGGTATGGGATCCGTGGGCTGTGCTCATGCGGGGCGATTGGGCCGCAGGGGGTCAAAGCGCGGAGCGCCTCGCCGAAAGCCGCATTCTGCTGTGGAAAGGTCACTGCGCGGTGCATCAGCGCTTTCTTCCCTCCCACGTCGATCAGGTGCGGGCCAGGTATCCGGGCATTCAGGTGATCGTGCACCCCGAGTGCCGCTACGAAGTGTGCCAGAAGGCCGACGCGCTGGGCTCGACAGAGCAACTGATTGCATGCGTGGAGCGGGCGCCGGCGGGATCGATGTTTGCCGTTGGCACGGAGATTCATCTGGTGAATCGGATGGCGCGCCGCTTTGCCGCCGAAGGCAAGAAGATCATCACCCTCGATGACACCGGCTGCCTGTGCACGACCATGTACCGCATCAGCCCGCAGCATCTGGCGTGGGCGCTCGAGAATCTCGTCGAAGGCCGCGTGGTGAATCGCGTCCAGGTGAGGGACGAGGTGAAGCACTGGGCGCGCGTGGCGCTGGACCGGATGATGGAAACAGGTGTCAGGGGTCAGGGATAAGCGGCCGGTTCGTAGGTCGGCCCGTAGATTCGCTCTCGTTTCGAGCTGGTGTTGGCCGGAAAAAAACGGGTAGTGGGTCGGTTTGAAGGGTACGGGCTTCAGCCCGTACATTCCAAACTCTTCATTTCAACTTGGGCTTTATCCCCTGAGGGGCAAAATCGCCAAACTGACCCACTACCAAAAAACGGCAAAGGCAGGCGTAAAATAACGGATCGAGGAGACAGGATGAAGACAGGACGCTTAACCGCTATCATCGCGGGACTCGCTCTAATGACGTTAACGGCGTTTGCGCAGTCGCCGTCAGGCCCTCAGACTCCCGCGGCCCAACCCGCTGCAGCCTCCGTGATCCCGTCCGATCAGCAGGCCACGAAGCAGCAAATTGAGAAGCTCTTTGAAGTACTGCGGCTGAAAAAGCAGATGCAATCCATGATGGGCATGATGCCCCAGATTATTCTGCAATCGTTTCAGACGCAAATGAAGAACATTAACGAGACGCTGCCGCCCGGCAAGCGGCTCATGCCACAGGATCAAGCCGCGCTTGAGAAGGTCATGAACAAATATATGCAGCGGGCAACGGAGGTTTACCCGGTGGATGAAATGATTGCCGATGCGATCCCGGTCTACCAGCGTCACATCAGCCGGACAGATGCAGACGCCGTCATTGCGTTCTACAGCTCATCGGCCGGCCAGCGCATCCTGGACGAACAGCCTTCAATCACAAGCGAATACATGGCCATCGTGACGGGGCATATGCAGGATCTCATGAAGCCTATGGCCGACGAGATGAAAGCGGAGATGCAAGAGATCGTGAAGCCGGATCTGGCGGAGCCTGGCGCATCATCCGGTAAGCCCAACTAAACCGCGGCCCCTGAACCGGCCCGATCGCCGTCCATGCAGTTTGCAGCCCTAAAACATTGGTTCCGTGCTTCAAGGGCTTGGTTTCGTGTTCGCGGGATCGGTTGGTGGACGGCAAGGCAATTTGCATCCAATAGCTCGGGGCTCAGGTATTCATTCCACAATCAGGCCCAGAACGGCGTTTCGCCCGGTCCGATTACGATGCATTTCAAACACCTGCGAATCGATTCCCTGCTGCTTTTGCTGCTGCCCATCCTATGGTTGCAGCATGCGGCCGCCTATTCCCCGCTCACGCACCAGCAACTCATCGACCTGACCTGGCAGGACTCGATTGTTCCGCTCCTGCTCAGCCGCTACCCCAACCTCACGCCGGCCGATCTGGACCGCGCACACGCTTATGCTTATGGCGGCTGCGTGATCCAGGACATGGGCTACTATCCGTTTGGCGACAGGTTCTTCTCCGACCTGACTCACTACGTTCGCAGCGGAGACTTTGTTCTCAACCTTTTCCGCAACGCGCACAACGCCAATGAGCTCGCCTTTGCCGTGGGCGCGCTCTCGCATTATGTGGGCGATTCCTTCGGTCACTCCCTGGCGACCAACCGCGCCGTGGCGCAGCAGTTTCCCAAACTGGAAGCGCGCTACGGCAGCAATGTGAACTACGCCGAGGGCAAGCATCAGCACGTCCAGGTCGAGTTCGCCTTCGACATCGATGAGATCGCGAAGCACCGATTGGCTCCGCTGGGCTACCTCCGCCACATCGGAATTAAAGTTCCAACCCGCCAGCTTGGGCTGGCCCTCTATCAAACGTACGGAATAACCGAAAGTTTCGGCGTCAGACATGGCCGCCGCTTCAATGTGAGCGGCTACAGGTTTGCCACGCGCACTTTGATTCCCCGCATAGCTTACGCCGTCACTCTCCTGCATCGTGAACAGGAGCCACCGGAACCAGATACGCCCGACGCCGCGGAAATTGAAAAAGAAGCCGCTGCTGCCGCCACGCTCTACAATTGGGCCGCCTATCGCCACAAAAGAACCAGTCTTGAGACTCGCCTGCTTGCGGGCCTGCTTTTCGTGCTGCCCAAGTTCGGTCCGCTCGCGTTGGTCGCTGTGAAAGGCCCTACCCCGGCCGCCGAAGCCGATTACATGCACAGTGTCGTCTATTCCACTACCCTGTTGCGTGACCGACTGACCCTTTTTACGCCCGTCCAGGATCGCCGGGCGCATCCGGCCGGCGCCACCGGTCCCATTCCGACACTGGGACTGCTCGACCCGCGGCATCCTCTGCCCAATCGCGATCTCGACACCGGCCAGGTGGTCAAGCCCGGCGGCTACTCTCTGACTGACAAGACCTATGCCAATCTTCTTCACCGCCTCACCCGCGACCCCAGGCTGCCGATTCCTCCAGGCATCAAGAGCGATGTGGAAGCCTACTACTCCGATCCCAACGCGCCCATCGTCACCAAGCGGAATCAAGGGGAGTGGGAACGGGTCCAGGCCGACCTGAAAACTCTGGCCGCCATGCCCACCAGCTCGGAGCCCGAGCCCTACCCTACGTATGACGAGTTGAACCACGCGAAGAAATAGGCAGGAACGGCGAGATACAACTGAACTGCCACCCTAAACAGCGATAGCCCGCCGCCGGTTCGTCTTAGGTCCTTTGGCACTTAGCCGGCGAACTCAATGGATCCTGCCGCTATGAGTTGTTGGCCAGAGAGTTCATGAAGAGTAGGCGACAATACGTTCGCAACTCGGAATTCTGACTCTTGCTGTTTTCAGCAACTGACGAGATCAACTTACGAGAAACGAGGCATTGCGGGAGGCGCAATCACTTATTGGTTCATGCCTGTTCGTTCTTGATCGGTATCCAAATGGCGCTTCTTTGCCGGTTGGGAAGCGCCGTCATTCCGGGGCGGCAAACCGCACGAATGGGCTATTGTGGCGAAACTTCCTGGCCTCCTGGACATTTACGTCGGGAAAGTAAAAGGTAAAGGTACTCTGCGCGTCGGGATCGTCGAAGAATAGCAAGGGTTCAGCAAGGAAGTGAGCCATCTTCGGGGTCGCCCTCTTGCAGGCGCCTATAATCATTGGGATCGAATCCTTGTCTCGTGCCTGTGCCAGCCCCGCTGCCGCAAGGGATGCGATAAGGATATTTGGAGACATGAGCGCTTTGCGTAACAGGGGCACGCCGCGTGGATCGCCGGCCTGCGCTAGCGGAGCTAGGTCGCCGGGCAGGCCCATCATAACCAACTTCATGGCGGCTTCGACAGGTAGGTTGTGGGCACCGGCCCAAGCCTTGAACTCCGGGGAGTAGATGTCCTTATCACCCTTCCCCGCGAGTTCGTCGAACGGGAAAGGGGCGTCGCTCTCTGCGGCCGGGGTCGCGAGCTTGACTAGGTAGTTCCAGTAGTCATCGTTTTTGTCGCCCATCCTGACCAGGGCGGACGCTACCCCTGCCCTGATCTCCGGGTCCGATGTCCGTGCATAATACTGCTCTAGAATTGGGAGAGCCTGCGCCGCCTGAGCATCGGCGATCAAGTGTACGTAGAAGAGGGCATCAACAGACCCGGTTCCTAGGTCGTTCTCTTGCACCCGTCTTATGGCGTCGGCTAACTTGCGACCCTGGCTCTCGGAAGCAGCAGTCTGACCAGGTCCGGTTGTCGGGAGTATCGCGGTTAGGAAAATGAGTGGCAGGAGCGCATGGAATTCTAGCGAGCAAACTACTCCCCATCTTTCTTCAGAAATCGTGGGGCGACGCAGGAATCGCATAAGCGATTTTACTTCTTCCGAGTTCCTGGCAATTTACCGGTAACTCTTCAATTATTGTTTGGTTAACATGCGGACTCGCCTCAAGTGGGGATGAAGCGGAGTTTCTACTTGGCTCCGCCGTGCTTGCCGTCGGCGGGATGGGGCTGCAGGGCCGTTGTGGCCTGCGGGCGCTGTGGCAGCGCGTGACTTGCCGGCGCCTGATGCAGGGTGACGATGATGGCCTCAGCCGGTTTGCCTCCCAAACTCCGGTAGGAGTGCGGCGTGTTCGCGTCGAAGTAGGCGGCGTCGCCCACCCCCAGCACCGTTTCCTGATCGCCGTGCCGTAGCGCCAGTTCGCCCCCCAGCACATACAGGAACTCAGATCCCGCATGCTGGTGCCCCTTCGGCTCCACGTTCTCGGGCAGCGGAAGAAACTCCGCGAAGTACGGGTCCATGTGACGGTCCGGCACCATGTAGCCCAGGCTCTCAAATGTATACGCCGGCGGCTCCACGCCGGTTTGCGGCATGCGCACGCGGTCTTTCCTGCGGTGCACGCGGAACATCGCCGCCGGCTCGGTTTCAAAGAAATATGCAAGGTCTTTTGAAAAAACCATCGCGATGCGCGCCAGGTTGCGCAGCGTCGGCACCACCCTGCCCGTTTCCAGTTGCGACAGATAGCTCGCCGAAAGCCCCGTGTGCCTGCCCAACTCCACCAGTCCCATCGACTTCTTGAGACGCAGACGCCGGATGCGCTCGCCGATGTGCTTTTCGGTTATGAACCGCTCGGCAGTACCGGAATCCGCGACGGTCTTGTGCAGCTCTTCGTTTTTCACTTGCGCCGGCTCGCCCATGCTCTCCTCGCTTACAAAATTAGGATGCGCCAAAGAGGTATTTTTGTCCAGATCAAAACATTTTCCGGTACCACGCAAATATTGCGTCGAGCCCGTGGCGCATCGCACGCCGCCCCAATGCGCGTTATTCTGTAACGTCCGGCCGCACGGTCATTAAGGAAGAAGGAAGCATGATGCCTGAAGAAACCGCCTCTACCGCTCCCGAAACCGCTCAGCCAACCGCCCCCATCGCCACCATCGCCGAGATCGGCCGGCACGAGGGCCAATCCGTCACCCTTCGCGGCTGGCTCTACAACCTGCGCGAAAGCGGCAAGCTACTCTTTCCCATCTTTCGCGACGGCACCGGTTCAATCCAGGGTGTCGCGCATGTGAAGAGCGTGACGCCGGAAGTCTTTGCGGCGCTCAAAGGATTGACCCAGGAGTCGTCCGTGATTGTCACCGGGAAGGTGCGTGCGGACAAGCGCGCGCCGGGAGGCTATGAGCTGGACGTGGAAGACGTCGAGGTGGTGCAGCGCGTGCCTGAGTCCGACCCCTACCCCATCACGCTCAAGGAGCACGGCGTCGACTTTCTGCAGGAGAAGCGGCATTTGTGGGTGCGCAGCCCACGACAGTCGGCCATTCTGCGCATTCGCGCGGAGATTATGCGCGCCGCGGCGGAGTACTTCGACAGCAACGGCTTCGTCCGCACCGATCCGCCTATCCTGACGCCGGCCGCCTGCGAAGGCACGTCCACCCTGTTCCCGGTCGACTACTTCGGCGATCCCGCCTACCTGACGCAGAGCGGCCAGCTCTACGTCGAGGCAACGGCCCTGGCGCTGGGCAAGGTGTATAGCTTCGGGCCAACTTTCCGCGCGGAAAAGTCCAAGACGCGGCGTCACTTGACCGAGTTCTGGATGGTCGAGCCCGAAGTTGCGTATATGGACCTCGACGGATTGATGGATCTCGCCGAGAACTACATCTCGCACATCGTCCAGAGCGTCCTGAAAAATCGTGCGCCGGAGTTGCAGGTGATCGGGCGCGATGTAGCGAAGCTCGCCTCGGTCCAGCGGCCGTTCCCGCGCCTGCGTTACGACGAAGCGGCAAAAATGCTCAACCAGGCGCACCAGGACGGCCATCTCGAGGCGCCCTTCGAATACGGCAACGACTTTGGCTCGCCCGACGAGACCTGGCTCAGCTCGCAATTCGACCGGCCCGTGATGGTGCACCGCTATCCGGCCGATGTGAAGGCCTTCTACATGGAGCCCGATCCAAAGGACCCGCGCTACGCGCTCTGCGTCGACGTGCTCGCGCCCGAGGGCTATGGCGAAATTATCGGCGGCTCGCAGCGCGTATCGAGTTATGAGCTACTGAGTTCGCGTATCGACCAGCACGGTCTTCCCCGCCAGTCCTTCGAGTGGTATCTCGATCTGCGGCGTTACGGCAGCGTGCCGCACTCCGGCTTCGGCATGGGCATCGAGCGTGTGGTCGCCTGGGTCTGCGGCCTCGACCACGTCAGAGAAACCATCCCCTTCGCAAGAACCCTGCACCGCATGTACCCGTGACAACGGATGCCCCACATCTCGTTTTTGAGATGTGCGATAGGGCAACGGGTGCCCACATCTCGCTTTTGAGATGTGGGATAGCACGAATCCTGGTTCTGCTCTAACACGCGTTCATTCCGTCCACTGTGCTCAGAAAGTTGCGCAGCACAGCGGCTGTGTTCTGCCGGCGCCACAACAGATTCAGGTGTAGCGACACGCGTGTTTTTGCGATTGGCCGGAACACCACGCCATTTCTCGAAAATGGCCACAAGGCGCTCGGAATCAATGAGACGCCTATATTGGCCGACACCAGAACCGAGCGTGGTTTGAATCGTCGTCGTCGTAATCTCGTGCCCGGTCCGCGGCCGAAATCCGGCAAGCAAGCATTCTTCCACAATCGCATCGGTCATCGGGCCGCCGGTGGCGCGGTTCGGTATCACGAAAAAATCGTCCGCCAAATCGCGCAGGTTCACCCGGTCGACGGTCGCGAGGCGGTGATCGTGGGGCAGCGCCGCCACGAAGTGATCCGCTTCGAGCAGCCGGACCGAGAGTTCGCCTTCCTCCCACGGGCCATATTGCAGCCCCACGTCAACGACTCCATTGCGCAGCGCTTCGTACAGCTCTTCCGATTCAAGCTCTTTCAATACGATCCTCGGGCCGGGATAGCGATTGCGAAAGTCCGCGATCAACTTCGGCACAGCGACCAGTCCCGCGGTGCTCACAAATCCAATCACCAGTCTTCCCAGCTCGCCGCGAGCCGCCTTCTGCGCTGCCGTCGCCGATTCTTCAAGTTGCTGCAGCAGGCGTTCCGCCTCCCCCAAAAAAGTCTGTCCGGCTTCGGTGAGCGAAATACGCTTGTGCACCCGATGAAAGAGCGCAACTCCAAGCTCTTCTTCGAGCTGATGGATATTTCGCGTAAGCGCCGGCTGTGCAATGTGCAGCGCTTCCGCCGCACGGGTAATGTGCAGCAGGCGCGCAGCCGTCACAAAATAGCGTAGCTGCCGATTCTCGATCATCGCATTCAACTTCCTCTTTTTTCCGTTATATACGCCAGCTTATCAATTCGGGAAAATCCATACGCTTTAGTTATCATTAGCCGCCAAAAACGATATTGGACGCGCATTCTAAACTGGATTTCAATGTAGATACGGTTTCAGATTGAGCTACTTGGTAGCTGTACCCCGAGCAGAGGTGGCTCATTGTTGAAACCTGATCCTAAGTTGGAGACGCAAGCTTGAAACGTGGTGATTATCTATGGGCCGTGGCTCTGATGACCATCGTGGGATTGCTGCTGAATCCCAACACGCACGCCCCCATCATGCACGCCACCAGGCTTCATCCTTTTCTGATGGGTTTTGCTAAGTTCGCCGTTCTTGCCAGTCTCGGCGAGCTTCTTGCGGTGCGAGTGGTCGATCGGCGCTGGAGCCTCCCTTGCGGCATGATCTACCGCACCTTCGTTTGGGGTTTCATCGGATTCTGCCTGGTGGCAATTTTTGCTATCTTCTCGAGCGGGGTTGCCGACGCGCTGCAACTCGGGCTGCTGCCGGAAGGAAACTCCAGCTCGGCGCTCATCCGCGCTATTTGGACCAGCGCTCTTCTCAACCTTGCCTTTGGCCCGGTCATGATGTGCGGCCATCGCATTCTCGATACCTACATCGACCTCGCCGGCGGACGCCTCGCGAAACTGCGTACCGTGAAACTTGAGCGAGTCATCGAAAATATTCAGTGGCCCGATCTGATTAAGTTCGTCTGCATCAGGATGCTGGTATTCTTCTGGATCCCGGCTCATACCATTACTTTCCTGCTTCCTGCCGATTACCGCTTGCTCTATGCTGCCTCGCTTTCTCTCTTCCTGGGAGTGATTCTCGCGGCCGCCAAGCGCGCCCGTCGAGGCGAACGGCAAATGGGTTCGCTTGTTGAATTACCCGCTGCCCGATCCGCCGAAATTTAAATCGGGCTTGCTCACGATCGATTCCGGCATCAGTTGCCGGCCGGCGTGCAAAGCAAAATTTTCTCAAGTTCCAACCAGCACGGAACACGATGCCGCTGGTCAACGGGTGTCGTGTGCTTGCTCAACAGAGGTTACGATGCCTACCGCACATAAGAATTTTCTTCGCCTCGCCATCGTCGCATTCGCTCTTCTCGGCCTCGCTTCGGCAGCAAGCGCCACCGAAAATGGCGGAAGCGTTTGGCCCCTCGGCGCAGAATCCTACGCCACTGCCGCCGGCGTGCCGGGCCCCGGCCACACCATGCTCCGCGAGTACACCTTGTTTTTGAACGCCAACGAACTGGTGGACGGCCACGGCCAGAAGATCCCCACGAATTTCAGCGTCAAGGCCTACGCGGTTGCCGGTGAGCTGTCGCATAACTGGGGCGTCAAGATATTCGGCGGCGAATGGGAAAGCCACGTCGCTGCGCCGTCTCTCTACCAGAACCTGCGCATCGGCGGCGGCACCGGCTCAAACGATGGTTTATCCAACGTCAATGTGATCCCTTTCGACATCCTGAATCACAAGGGCATCGCGCATTGGATCTATGAACTCCAGTTTGAGCAAATTGCTCCCGGATATCGGGCCGGATCGATATCCAACGTCGGGCAACATAACATGGCCATGACTCCCGGCGCGGCCATTACGCTGACACCCCACCACGGCGCCGAGAACATCACCTCCGGTTTCGACTACATCGTCAACAACGTCGACCACGCGACGCACTACCATAGCGGCAATGAATTCCTTTGGCAGTTCGACGCCCAGCAGCGCATTGGACACAGGGGCGCAAGCCTCGGTATCGAGGGCTTCTACTACAAGCAGATCACCAACGACAAGCAGAATGGCGCAACCGTCGTAACCACCAACGTGGATGGCTCACAGTCGATCGGCAACAAGGGCCGCCAAATGGACCTCGGCCCCCAGGTAACGTTTCCCTGGGGCCGGCACGGCGCACTGGTCTTTAAGTGGAACCACGATATGCTGGTCCAAAACAGGGCACGCGGAAATTCTTTCTGGTTCCAGTTCGGAATTCCATTCAATTTCCTGCGCCACCCCGCCGCGCTCTGAGCAACGGTGCCCCACAACCGGGGTCCCCACGGATATCGGGGTCCCCATCGAGCGATTTCTGCTCGATGGGGTGAGGTTAGTTCTTCGTCTGTGGGGTGGAGATCTCGTTTTTGAGGTGTGGGAAAGCACAACCCGACGCTTCAGGTCGGAAACTGATATCTGACCCATCCCTACTCCCTATTCCCTACCGCGGAGCCAACTTTACCAGGGCGACTTCCGAGCGATCCTGCACCCGCTCTAAAACTGCTTCGCGGCCGTCGGGCGAAAGGTCGAAGTCACGAACTTCGAAATCGGGAGGCAGTTCGGCGAGTTTCCGCTCGGCGCCCGTAGCGAGATCGACGAGCCAAAGACTCTTGTGCTGAATTTCTCCCTGCAAGACAACGGCAGATTTGCTGGCCATGAATACCATGTGGCGCGCTCCCCGCGTGAGTTCCAACGGCGGCAGAGTATAACTCGATCCGTTGGGCGTAGCTGCTTTCACTGGAAACGTCGCGCCAATGTCCGGCCCGGAAAAGAGCACAAAGCTGCCGTCCGGCGACCATGCCGGATCAAGCGCGGGCTCCGAAGTAAACAGAGCGGGAGAACCGCCGTCGAGCCGTACCCGGAAAAGACGAGGCACGCCATGATCGGCCGCTGCCGTGAGTAGCGATCTGCCGTCAGGCGCCCACGCAGGATCGCCTTCTAGATCAAGGGAGTCAGCCACGACGCGAGGATTTGTGCCATCTGCCTGCATCGCGTACAAGAGCGGGCGTCCATTTTGGCGAACTGAAAATGCGAGAGAGCGGCCGTCGCTGGAGACGGCCGGACCGCCGATGATTGTGGCCCCCGGAACCCGCCACAATTCCATCGACGCACCTTTGGCGAGCTTCCAGATACTTTCGCCGGTGCCGTTGGCGGAGACGTAGACAAGAAAATCCGGTCCGAGCCGTGGTCGAAACCCGCTGCTGGTAGTCAGTGTAATGGGAGCGGGCGTGGAGGCCGCGCCGTGTGCCACATCGATGCGAAGACGCCAGAAACTCGTCCTTGGTTTTGAAAGCGTGACCACCAGGCGGCGCCCGTCGCTGCTGGCAGCGAGCGATGTGTACTTTTCAAGGTCCGTGGTCAACTGATGGGGAATTCGGTGCTCGACATCCATGCTGTAGAGCGAGGGTCCGGAACCGTCGGGGCCGGTGGCGAGGTACAGCAGAGTGCGCCGGTCCAGGAGGACCGGATAGCTGAACTGCGTGTTCTGCGACGTGATCCGCTGGGGAACTCCGCCTGTGGCGGGGACGCGCCATATGTCCAGCTTGTCAGGCAGCGAGCCTTGGACAAAGTAGATGAATTTCTGGTCCGGCGACCAAAGCGGGAAATGAGAATGGAGCCCGGCGGGCGCAGTGAAGACCGGCGTGCCCGCCGGCTGCTGATTCCCTGTGGACACAAACAGGGGATCTCCAGGGCCGGGTGTGTGATAGGCAAGCCGCCGCGCGTCTCTGGACCAATCGTATTCCGCTGCGCCTTCAAGGAAGGGATGCGGCTCGCCCCCTAAAGTTGGGACCGACCAGATGCCGATATCCGTGCCCTGTGACGCGTCGGGCCTGCGCATCCAATAGGTGACGAGAGATCCGTCAGGTGAGAAGCCAAGTGTACGGAGTGAGGGATTATCCAGCTCCGCGGCGCTGCCGTGGGTGAGGTTATGAAACTGGCCTGAGCCAATCTGCGTAACCCACACGTCCATCTGTCCGTCGCGGTCGGAAAGAAACGCGACGAATTGACCGTCGCGAGAGACCGCTGCTGCATGCTCGCGGCCGCCCCAATCGGTGACCGCCTGAAATTGCGCTCCGGCAAGCGGGTTGCGCCAGAAGCGGTCGGTTTTCTGCATCCAGAGCAGAACGCACGCCGCAACAACGCATGCAAAAGCAAGCGGCGGCAAGATGAATTTCCATCGCCGAGTGAGGTGCGATGTTGCTGCCGGAGCCGGAGCCGGCGCGCTAACGCTGTTTTTGTTGTTCCCATTGTCCTTTTCGCCAGGCAGCGGGAACTTGCGGCTGTCGGTCCATCGATCCAATTCAGAGGTGAAGGCGTAGACCGAACCGCGCTTATCGTGGAGATGGCGGTGGACAGGCATTCCCTCGCGCTTCTCCCAACGCTGCACGGTGGTGGCGTCGCGGTTGAGGTATGCTGCGATTTCTTTCCAGGAGTCCAGGCACCTGTCAGCGGACTTTCCTTTAGGCGGCGGATTCAAGGAGGCTTCAGTCATCGCGTTATCCCAGGGGCTCCGGAGGATCTGGCCAACGACTTAAGCGATTGTATTCCGGCAGATGCGGCACGGCAAAAGACGGTATTAGGCCGCAGGGGACAGTCACGGCTCAATGCCGCTTGACCTCGCGGGACTGATAGCTGACTCTCAGTTCGGAATCCAGGCGCGATATCGCCGAAACGCGATCTTCAGGTCAAGAAGCCGCGAGGGCAAGACGCGGCGCCAGACCTATCCCAACGGTTTCCGGCGGTGGAGGCACAACTCTCGATATGGAGGTTTCTCATGAAATGCATTCGATGGATCGCGATGGCGGGGTTGCTCTCCTGCTTTGGTTTGCTTGCGAGCCAGGGCGCGGCGGCCCAAGGATTGTTTCTCGTTCACTTCAGTGGTTTGCTGAACGACTATTCGCCGTCTACTGTAACCAATGGGCCGTGGGAGATGCATGGGCAATGGACGATGGACCTGGACGAGCGGGCGGGCACGGCCGATTTTGCAGCCGATATGACGATGTCGGGCTACGGAAAAACCGCGGCCAACGCACCCGATCCCACTCAAGGCGGCGTATCGGCGCACGAACACCACATTAAATTGACCAAGATCAAGGTGACATGGAATACGGTCGGTTGTCCGGCGTTAAGCCCGGCGACCTTTGGAGGCTTTCAGGTGACGGGCACTGTCAGCCTGCTCACAGGGAATGGGAGCAACGCACTATTCGAAACGCAACCTCCGTCTTCCGTGTTGCAGGTCTGCGTGACCGGCGGCGAAAATGCGGGTTCGATTCCCTACTCGAACATTACGCTGCAATTCCTTGCCGGGAGTCCCGCGATCAAGCACTTTGGTGGGCAGCCGATCCACGGGGTCGTTCGGAGTGCGGATACGGAGTGGGGCGATCCGAACGCCAAGTCCCCGTTCCTGGGGCCAAACGCGGAAGACGTTCGCTAATCGTTTGGTCTGGCGGGTGCCCCCGGCGGGTGCCCCCGGCGGGTGCCCCCGGTCCCTCACTTTCGGGGACCGGGGTAGTAAGCCCGGATCACAACCCGGTTTTAAGCCGGATATGCACCCGCTCCCCGGCCAGAGTTTTGCCGATTCGCCAGCGAAGCCCGGCGATATCGGTCGTACCCTGGCAATCTACCTTGAGCGTCCAGGCGCCCTCCGGGTACTCCCAGGCCGGCGGGTTAGGGTCGTAGCGGCGCACGCTTGGCTGCCATCGCTGGCTCGGAGTTATCATCCCCAGCTTGAGCGATTTCTGCTCGATGGGGTGAGGTTAGGTCTTCGTCCGTGGGGTGGAGATCTCGCTTTTGAGATGTGGGACAGCACAACTCCACGCTTCAGGCCGGAAACTGACCCCGGACCCCTGATCCCTGCTCCCCTTGTCCCTGCTTTTCTGTTCCCTTGTTTCCTTGGTCCATTGTCCCACTGGCCGACATTCCAGTACTAATCTGCCCTCAATGAGCGAATCGATATCGTCCTCTTCAGTGGAGACGATTGTGTCGTATAGTGAATGGACGCGACGGGAAAAGCTGAGCGAGTTCTTTCCCTGTCGGCTCGCTCAGCTTTCGTTCTAAACTTTCGTTCAGTGGGTCGCTCCGGTACTTATGGCACGACAAGGTTCACTGAGGTTCCCCAGTTTGCGTTACCATCCCTTGTTCCGTCGCACGTTCCCAGTGTGAGGGTGAACGCAGATCCCACACAGTTCGGGTACTGGATGTAATTGGTGGAGAAATAGATCGTACCGCCTGACCACGGTAGGAAGATTGCATTACTGTAGTCTCCCCAACGAGGGCCGGTAGGACCTGGATAGCCGGCATACTCTGTGAAGCCGTCTTGAGGCGATTGGCCCAGATCTGCAATGTTGATGGCGGATCCCAGCAGGCCGTTGGAAGTGCTGGTCAGACGGCCGTAGGCGGTGCTTGGGTAAAAGCCTCCGTGATCAGCGCCGGTAGGTCCGCCATTGCCCGACAACGTGAAGGTCATAATGGCGCCCCCATTTCCGCCGTCCTCGTTGAAGCCTTCCGCGGCCATTGCTGGGAATTCCAAGTCCTCATGCGCCGGCGAAACATATCCCTGGCTCGTGACACTGAGAGTGCTGGTGTCGATGACCCAGTAAGCGGCGCCCTGGTGGACTTCCGGGCTTGGTCCCGAAGAGAACGTCTGGCCGATCTCCGTGCTCACGGCGCCCCAGATTTTTTGCTGCGCCTGCGACACCTGGGTAAAATTGTCGCCATTCGTAGCGATTCCGCCCTCGGGGCAGCTAGCAGGCGGCGGGGAGCCCACACTCCAGCCGGCGGCTCCGCATTCGTCGCCCAAGGGTATTCGCCCACTCTTTTGCGCACCCAGGAATCCCTCGCCGTAGTAAAACAACGTGCCCGAGAATAACTGGCCGCCGAAATGGATCCCGCCGCAGTTGTTGCAATTGAAGCTGTTCAGGTTCTCCAGGCCGGTCCAGTCGAAGACGGCGATTCGGTCGTCACCCTGGCCATAAAAATCGAGCGAATCCAGCATGAACCCGGAGCCTCCATGACTGTTGTCGTACTGGCTGGGGTCTGGCGGTTGCGCCGGAATTACGGAATACCAGCACGTGACGCCGGGCAAATCATACTTATCATCCGAAAAACAGGTTCCATTTGGTGTCGGCAGGAGCCCCATGTTCTCGATGGCGACAGTGAAGTAAGGATTGGGCGTCCCGTCGGGCAGCCTGACGGGCAGTCCCCACTCGAGCGCGTTCTTGTTCAGAGCAAATTCCTGTGCTCCGTTGAAACCGCCGCCGCCGAGGCCAGGTGTGACCTGCGGGAACTCGTCATAAAACAAAAGGAAGGCGTCCTGCGTGGTTGAGATCTTCGCGAAGTCATTGAGCAGGTAAGGGTAGCCCGGCTCGGAGGGGTTGTAATCGGCATTGAGGAAGTAGACGTTGTAGGGGCCAAATGGACTCGACCCTTCACTCACCGCAATCCCTTCATAGCAGGTGTCGGCCACGCCAGAAAAGCAACCTGCAAGCGCTCCTCCACTCGATTCACTGGTTGAAGACACAAACTCGGTAAAGAACCAGTGTCCGCCGTTCGAGTAATCGTAGAGGCACGAGATGTCTCCGCCACTGCTCCATCCTCTCCTCGTGAGTCCCATAACCGTGTCCAGGGGGATGACCTGCGATTTCCTCTGCAAGGCCGTGTCGAAAACCAGAATTTCTCCGAGGTTGTTATCCTCGACGACATACCCATTCCCGGCACATAGGCCCTGGTCTGCGGGCTCGATGTCAAACCCGAGGAGCGTGCCGCTGTCGACCGCGTTCAGGCCTTTCACACCGATGGCGCCACCCGAGGACAAACTAATGTGGTCGCAGCCTGGACCCAAAGGTTGGCAGCTAACTGTTGGAGGCGCAGGGTCGGCGGCAGCAGGATGGAGACGACTGTGTGACGGCATAGCTCTCGGGTTGGTCAGGGTAAGCGCGGGTTGCGCTACTGCATCAGTCACAGCCGGATCGGCCGGTGAGAGAGAGGCCGTGGACGGAGAGAAGAACGGACCTGTCAGCAAAGAGCAACCCGATGCGCAACCAGTGGCCGCTGGACCCGCAAAGGTCGGCGGAAACTCCCCTAAACTTGTTGATTTTATGGAAGTAGTTGAAGCCGCCTCGGCTGGCCCGGAAGCCTGTGCCCAGGTTGGGCCGCACCACCCGAGAACAACAAAACCAGCGAGAAGAGACAACTCGAAACCACGCCCAGCTCTGCGAATGCCATTCATGGCCAATCCTCCTTGAATTTTTGTTGAATGCATAGCCCCGGTTGAGATTGCTGGACCGGTTAGCCGTTGCGCGCGCCAAGCTTTTTTGAGCAGCGGGGTAAGAGTCTGTGATCCGGCGCGGACCGAGCTTCAGGAACGGCTAAGAGGTCTTTGATGAAAAAGGGAAGGGGGCCGAAAAACCTGCGTCGCATCGTATTCCGCGCTCGTTCAATCTGTCAAGTGAAAATCGCCAACCCGTCTCCGGGGAACGTTCGGGTTGCACAAGTGTTCCCCCGCAATCGGGGTGCCCCGTCCAAGCTCTGCTTGGGCGGGAGGCGGACCACGATCCACGATCAGTACCCGGAAAACGCCCCTCCGCATGGGCTTTTATTGGCGGGTGGCCCCGATCCCGGCAACCTTTCCAGTCCACGATGAGGGTGCCCCCGGTCCCTCGCCTTCAGGGACCGGGGTACTAAGCCCGGCTCACAACCCGGTCCCAACCCGGCACAACCGCATCGATCAAAAAATCTGACCCCTGGCCCTGTCCGCTGTTCCCTGTTCCTTGTTCCCCGTTCCATTGGTTCCTGCCTTTCTGTTCCCTTGTTCCCTTGGTCCCTGTCTCTCTGCAAAAACATGCGGAAGTGTAGCCAAAGTGGCCGTTTAAGGCCTGTTTAGACCCACTTTCGAGAAATTACTCGGTGCCACTCTCTCTTATTCGCAACCTTTCTCGGTTCTAACTGCTAATTAAATGGGAAATTTCTAGGTATTTGTCTCGAAGAATCGCACCCTCCCGAACCAACGTTTGCTGGCCAAATGGAACCACTTAGGCGAACATTTGCCTGGGTGCCCGCACCACTAATTCCAACATTTGCTGCGGCTTGCGGAATCTTGCGCGCGCTGGGCGGAATCCAATGACAAGCACGGACTTTGGCGCAGAATTTTTTCAGCCGGGCGTCCGGCGCGAAAGTTTCGGCGAAGGAGAGAGCAGACGTGACCGTGAAGGAGCAGGGTAAAGCAAGTTTGAGTGCAAACGAGGTTCATGAGCTGAAGAAGGCGCCCGCGGTAGAAGGGGTGCTCCCGTTGTTTCATGAGCGGTGGAGTCCGCGGTCGTTTTCCGATCGCGAAGTAAGCGCGGAGGCGCTGAGGAAGGTGTTTGAGGCGGCGCGCTGGGCGGCTTCATCGTTTAACGAACAGCCATGGCGCTTCCTGGTGGGGCGGCGAGGCGACAGCACGTACAAGAAAATCTTCGAGGCGATGGGCGAGTTTAACCAGAAGTGGGCGCGGACGGCTCCGGTGCTGATTATGGGCGCGGCGAAGACGAAGTTCAGCCATAACGGCGTGGATAACCGGGTTGCGCTGTACGACCTGGGAGCGGCGGCCTCGTACTTGACGCTGCAGGCGGCGGCACTTGGGCTGGCGACGCATCAGATGGCGGGCTTCGATACGGAGAAGGCGAAGAAGCTGTTTGGGATTCCCGAAGAGTACACGATGGGATCGGTGATTGCGCTGGGGTATCAGGGCGAGCCGGAAAAGTTGGGCGACGAGGGGATGATTAAGCAGGAGACGAGCCCGCGGACGCGAAAGCCGCTGGGCGAGTTTGTGTTTTCGGAGTGGGAAGAGAAGAACGGCGAGATAGCCAGCTAGCCGCCCGCGGAATGGGGCGTTGGCGAGTTGGCAACGCTTCGCGCGTGTTGGCGGGTCGGCGCGGGGTTGCCGGAGATTAGAGTGGAGTGGGAGGCAATCCTGTCTTGAGTTCCACAAAACCAGGCAAGCACGCAGGGGCGCGGCGGGTTGCCGGACCCACCCTGGGCGCAAGAACAAAGGCGCGTCGCGGATGGGGCGGCCAGAAAGGGCGCTCGCGGGGCGGATCCGGCGCCATGCGGCGTGGGCGGCTGAGCTGGCGCGGTCGGGCAATTGTGGCGTGCGTGGCGGCGTCTCTGGGGGTGGTGGCGTGGGCGGTGCTGGCGCGGGCCCTGGCGCCGAAATCGAATACGGAGCTGAGCCGATTTGACGTGCTGATTGTGCTGGGCAACCCGGCGGATTCTGATGGCAATCCGACGCCGACGCAGCTTGAGCGCGTTACCGAGGCGGTACACGAGTATGAGCGGGGCGTTGCCCCAAGGATGATCTTTACTGGAGGGGCGGTGCACAACCGCTTTGTGGAAGCGCAGGTGATGGCGCGGACTGCGGAAGCGCAGGGGATTCCGGAGCAGGTGGTTCTTGTCGAGCCGGCGGCACGAGACACCATCGAGAACGCCTGCGACTCGGTGCGGATAATGCGGAGCCACGGATGGCGGTCGGCGGAGGTGATTTCAAGCCCTGGCCACCTGCCCCGCGCGGGAATGATCTTCAGCCGGCTTCCGGTGGTGTGGCGCGTGCACGCTGCTCCGGAGCTGGAGCCGGCCCGCACGGGGGCGGAGACGGCGGCCACGCTGTTGGAGATCCTGAAGACGGTGCACTACCTGGTGTGGTCGCGGCAGATGGAGCCTTGTGAGCTATAAGCACAGGAGGAAACGCGCCGGCTGCATTGTCCAGGATCGGGGGGGTCTTGTAAGCTGATTGGTGATGCCTCGACAAGTTAGGTTTTCCGGTTCATTTGCCGCAATTCTCACACTGTGCTTCTATGCCGGGGTGAGCATGCAGGCGCAGAGCTCCAGTTCCAACAGCCAGAGCCAACCAACGCCAACGCCTGGCTCGCAGAGTCCGGACAACCAGACTCAGAGCTATGGCACGTACTCACCGCTCGACCCGCTGGCGCGCGTGCGCTACGACAACCGGTTTGACGCGTCACTCGGCATGGCATACGACCACATGAAGGCGGGGCCGACGTTGCTGCAGGGGTCGAACCTGGGTGGACTGGACGGGGAAGGTTCATTCTGGTTGAGCAGAAACTGGGGGATCGAAGGTTCGGGCCGAGCCTATGTGGGCACCAGCGGCACTGCGCCGAACGACAAGAATGCGAACGGCGGGGATCTCAAGGGGCCGATGCTGAAGCAGTACTTCTTCGTTGGCGGCGCAGAGTGGCTGGGGCCGCACAATAAGCATGGGGCGATTATTGCGCATGCCATGTTTGGCGGGGTCTATGGCAATTTCCAAAAGGATCTGCTGGGCCAGGCGCCGGGATACTTCGATTTCTACTACAACCAGATTGCGCCGGCGGCGATTATCGGCGGTCACTTCGACCTTAACCGGTCGGAGCATTGGGTGTTCCGGGTAACGCCCGACGCGGTGATGACCCACTACAACTTCAGAGAGCCCCCGCCATCAACAGCGTCGTATTCACAATATGACGTGAACTTTGCCATCTCGGTGGGGCTCCAATACAAGTTCACCCGGATCAAGCGGTCGACGAAAAAGACGAACTGGGTTTCCGGCTGGTAGTAGCGAACCACGTGCGGCATTTGCCGCGCTCTTGAAGATCGTTTCCGCATTCCAGACTGCTTCCCCGGAATTTCCACCCCGGCATTCGACCGCGCCGTTTCACGATAAATTCAAGAGGTGTAAATCGAGAGCGGGCGGGGCTGCCAAGTTCAATGGGTTGTGTGCTATCCTCCTGCGTTCGGCAGCGGCTTCAAGAAGAGTGCCGCCCGTAAGGATGCCGTTCCGGATAGCGAAACTCATGCGCCGCGCCGGAACGCACGGGCCTGGAGCGAATCAAAAGCGAATCGGGAGTGTGAGTTCTATGGATATGAAAGACACGCTCGGAGTATTGCTTGCTGGCGGAGCGGGAGAGCGGCTGTTTCCACTGACGCGGGACAGGGCCAAGCCCGCAGTGCCGTTTGGCGGGCATTACCGCATTATCGATATCACGCTATCGAATTGCATCAACTCAGGATTGCGCCGGGTGTACGTCCTGACTCAGTACAAGGCGCTGAGTTTAAACCGTCACATCCGCGAGGGGTGGACGGGGATTGTGGCCCAGGAACTGGGGGAGTTTTTCGAGCTGATGCCGCCCATGCAGCGCACCGGGGCCAACTGGTACATGGGGACGGCGGATGCCGTATACCAGAACATTTACTCGATCGGCAGCGAGCAGCCCAAACACGTGATCATCCTGTCGGGCGACCATATTTACAAAATGGACTACAGTCGCATGCTGGCTTACCACAACGAGACGAAGGCGGAGGTGACGCTGGCGACACTGCCGATCCCTCCCGACGAAGTTTCGCGGTATGGAGTGGTGGAGGTGGGCGCAACGGGGGAAGTACTCGGGTTCCAGGAGAAGCCGGCTTCCACCAGTTTCCGTTCGCCATTCAATCCCAACGCCGTGGACGCGTCGATGGGGATTTACATCTTCAACACCGACACGCTACTGAAGGCGCTGATTGCGGACGCCGACGACACGGAGTCGAAGCACGACTTCGGGCACAACATCCTGCCCAATATGCTGGGCAAGAAGAGAATGATGGCTTACAGCTTTGTGGACGAGAATAAGAAGCAGGCGCTCTATTGGCGCGATGTGGGCACGCTGGACGCCTACTACGACGCCAACATGGATCTGTGCTCGGTGTCGCCGGTCTTCAACCTATACGACACGACCTGGCCGATCCGCACGCGGGTGCGCCAGTATCCGCCGGCGAAGTTCGTCTTCGGCGAGCCCGGACGCTCGGGCATGGCGGTGAACTCAATCATCACCGCGGGCGTGATTATTTCCGGCTCGTCGGTGTACAACTCGGTGCTGTCACAGGACGTGCGAGTGAACTCCTACTCGGACGTGGACGCGAGCATCGTATTTTCCCACGTCAACATCGGCCGGCACTGCCGCATCCGACGGTCGATTATCGATCGCCATGTCCACATTCCCGAGGGGACGGTAATCGGCTACGACCCGGTGGAAGACAAGCGGCGGTATTTTGTTACGCCTTCGGGTCTGACGATTGTCACACGCGATGCTTCGCTGTTCGAAAATCCCGTGGATCCGGAGTTTCAGCAAAGGTATTAGAGACAGGGGTCAATGATCAGTGGTCAGAGAAGCCCCGGTTCCAAAAATCGGAGCCGGGGCTTGTTCAAAATGCCCGGCTCATTCACATTTTGGGGAAGTTGGGATCGGCCTTCACTTCGTCGATCTGCTCGGTGTGGCGTTTGCTATGGGCGCCGATCAAGAGCAGCCACTCGTAGGCGTCGATCTGGCCCATGGGGCTGTCGGCGACGTGGGCGCGCAGGTCTGGCGTGGTCTTCATATACTCGATGGTTTTTTCGCGGCTGGCAAGGAAATGCTTGAGTGTTTGATCGGGCGTCCAGCGGCCGGTGGGGACGAGCTGTGGCGGCGCCTGCCTCTTGTGACTTCGATCGGGGATCATGGCGAGAACATTGGCGTCGATTTTTGCTAAATCGCGGTCGGGCTCGCCGGGGGCTGCTTTCATGACGTTTTGCGAGACGTTCATCATGAGGAAGTCTTCGGCGAGCGCAATGTGCTCAAGACACTCGGCGACTGACCAGCGGTCGGGAGCCGGCTTGAAGTGCATTTGCGCATCGGAGAGGCCCGAGACGGCAGCGACCACGCCGTCGCGTGTTTCTTCGAGGTACATGACGCCCTTGTCTCGATCAGCCGGCGAGAGTTCCTGGGCCGGCGCAGATACGCAGGTAAAGATAAGCGCACAGAGCAACAGGGAGATCGTTTTCATGGTTTGCCTCCAGGGGAACGGGGAATCGGACTCAATTAAATTCTACGGGGTGAAGGATTTGGAGGCGCGGGCCGGGATCGAACCGGCGCATAAAGGTTTTGCAGACCTCTCCCTTACCACTTGGGTACCGCGCCTTGGGCTGCTTGCGTCATGGGTTTCGGATCGTCCCAAACCGCTTTCAACCCAGCATAAATCCACCGGGGCAATGCGGAATGGAGCGGGAGACGAGACTTGAACTCGCGACCCTCGCCTTGGCAAGGCGATGCTCTACCACTGAGCTACTCCCGCTTGACGCAAATTCGAGTATACCGGGCTGCCGAAACCGGGTCAAACGGCGCGATGCCCTCATTTGGCGCATGATCGAGCCTTCGAGCTTCCGCATGGTCAGGACCCGACCCTCCGTGGAGCCCCCATCTCAACAACAATCGCCATTCCGTAGAGAGGCGAGGGACTCATCTTGGGGTCCAAGTGACAGGCCGGAGCAGAAGAAAACCGTCGAATCTCACAAAAACTGCCCAACTGGCACGTCGAGGTTAACTGTCGCGTTGAACCGGGTCACCAGGCGTGCCGCCTTTTTTGAAAATAGGCGTAGCAAGAACGACTTTATTTAATCGATCGCTGCGCAATGCCGCTTCGTCCCGGCTGCCAACCAGTGCGATATCCGGAGCGACCTGCCAGGCACCTGCCCGCTCGTAGAAATGGACAAGCGGCGGGTCACAGGTAAAGATGCCAATGTCCAAATTGCTCCGCTCTAAGTAACGGGTAGCCGCAGCGATTGTCCGCGATCCGAGACCGCGCTTCTGATAATCCGGGTCCGTCATGACGCAGCTAAGACCCGCCATATCGAATGTATGGCGGGCATGCCTGATCTGCTTCATAGCAACTGCGGCATAGCTGACCACTCTATCCCCAGCACAAATATAGAACGAGAGAACATCGAAAACAGGATGGTGCAGCTTCGGCGCCCCTTTGGAAGTCTTCGTCAGCCTGGGCACCTGATACGCACGCCGTTGTAATGAGGCAAACTCTTGCTGAAGGAGAATCGAAGCGCGGTGATAAGGGATTGCCTCAACCGTCCACGCCGGCGAAGCCTTCGACGATATCATTGAGCGAGCCCCTTTCTGAACTCCTTACGGCGATTAGCATCATTTTAGAAAGCCTTGACGGCCTGGAACTGATCCACTACCGGGAGCGCTCCGATCTATCATCTCAGCTTTCGAGATTCAAAGAATGCTGCATTTCTTCGGGAGGACAAATGATTAATGGTGCTCATGTAATTGTTTCCAGCAAAGACGCCGAGGCGGACCGCGCTTTCTTCCACGAAGTCCTCGGGGGTGGCGAGATCGGCCTTTATCGCCCAAAGCATCCGAGGGCTCTTGGCCTGAGATGAAGTGATGGCCACGCGGCACCGCGTCTCAATTGACCCACCCCTCGAATTCCCGTAGACTAAGAAATTGCGAGGGATGCGGCTCCTGTTGCCTTCAACCCCGCATCATTTTCCCTGAAGATGGGAACTCCCTGAAATTCAGGTTTGGAGATTGAAGCAAAGCTATGGCAAACCACGTATCGGCGCTCAAGCGCGCCCGCCAAACCGAGACCCGCACCGAAGTGAACCGCGCCAACCGCAGCCGCGTGCGCACCAGCCTGCGGAGTTTGCGCGAAGCGATTGCCAAGGGTGACGCGAAGACCGCTCAGGAACAGTACCGCGCAACGGTATCGGCGCTCGACAAGAGCGCGCAAAAGGGCGTTCTGCACTCGAACACTGTGTCCCGCTACAAGAGCCGCCTGAATGCGCGCCTGAAGGCAATGGCGACCAGCGCCGCCGCTCCCAAAACGAAGAAGAAGTAGAACTGGGCGGTTTTCCTGCCGGAGTTATCTTCTGGGTGTAAACGATTCCCGTGGCGCAGTAGCGCCCTTGCCCGGTGTGCGCTCTATTCAGTTTCGGTATTCAGCGCTGAGAACCGGGAACCGTCCCATCTCGTCCACCTTCGCAGTCGGCAAATCCGACATATATCGGTCGTACCCCTCAAAGTAATCAGCACTGTATTGTTTTGACGCAGTCTCGGAAAGGTTTTTCAGCCAGATCGACGGTGCGGCTCGTGCGCTCAGGGGCCCTTGCGCAGCAGCGGGCGGAGCACAGGGAACAAGGTATCGGCGATGATCGCGGAGCCTTTGGCCGTGGGATGGATGCCGTCAGCTTGAATCGTTCCCGGAACATTGACGAGATCCTTATAGAGCATGGGCACAAGGGCGACGTGGTGCTTCGCTGCCAGATCGCGAAAGATCCGATCGAAAGACCGGATGTAATCCGGCCCGTAATCCGGCGGGAGCGTGATGCCGGCCAGCACGATGTTCACATGTGCGCGCTCAAGGGCGGTGAGCAATTGGTCCAGGTTGTCGCGCGTCTGATCGACGGGCAGGCCGCGCAGGCCGTCGTTGCCGCCGAACTCCACAATCGCGATTTCAGGATGCAGTTCGAACAGAAACGGAAGCCCCGCAAGGGCATCCTTGGTGGTCGCGCCGCTCGTGCCCCGGTTGATCACCTTATATCGGTAGCCCTGCGCGTCGAGCTTCATTTTGAGGAAGTCGGGATAGGACTGGCCAGATTGAAGGCCATAGCCTGCGGTGATGCTGTCGCCATAGCAGACCAGGATCGGCTGGCCGGCGGGCGGGTCGGCTGCATAGAGCGCCGCAACGCAAAAAATCGGGAGAAAGAGTGCGGCGGGAACGATTCGTCGAACGTCCACATAATAGAGTGTAGCTGGGAAGCCCGGGGAGAATCGGCTCAACAAGTTCAGGCTGCACCTTCGATATTGTTACAAATCGGAAGTTCGTTGAAGAACAACCGCAGATCCTTCGACTGCGTTTGCCGTTTGCCGCGACGGACGGCAAACTTCGCTCAGGATGACAGCGCATTCTTTGAACGAACTTCACACTCGGGAGTTTAGGTGGGAGAGCAAATTGATTCAAGTCAAGGGCGTAAAGAGGTGGATCCAGAACGGCGCGCGGCGCGTGGAGATTCTCAAAGGAATCTCGCTCGCGATTCCGGCCGGGCAATTTGTGGCCATCGTCGGCGCAAGCGGAAGCGGGAAGAGCACGCTGCTGGGTCTGCTTGCCGGTCTCGACACGCCCAGCGAAGGCGAGATATGGCTGGACGGCGTGCCCATCCACAACCTGGCGGAAACAGAGCTGGCTCGTGTTCGCGGGCGCAAAATCGGGTTCGTCTTTCAGTCGTATCAGCTCATCCAAACTCTCACTGCTCTTGAAAATGTTCTGCTTCCTTACGAACTGAATATGGAAGGCAGCGGCCTTGGACAGGCGCGCCGCGTGCTCGAAGAAGTAGGCCTCGGGGAGCGTTTGGACCACTATCCCGTGCAACTCTCGGGCGGCGAGCAGCAGCGCGTGGCGCTGGCGCGCGCGTTTGTGGCCGAACCGCCTGTCGTGATGGCCGACGAGCCTACCGGCAATCTCGACTCAGCGAATGGAAAGTTGGTTCTCGATTTGCTGCTCGAACGGAATCGCAAGGCAGGAACGACGCTGGTGCTGGTCACGCACGACGCTGAAATCGCGAGCCGCGCCGACCGCAAGATCGTGCTGAAAGATGGCCTTGTGGTGGAAGATTCCAAGCCGGATCCGTTTCCGCCCGAGACGAATCGCCCGCGAGGAGAAAAATGGCTAAGCGCGCGTTGAGCTGGCGCCGCGCCGCGGCCATCGGCTGGCGCGACCTGAAGTCCGCGCCCGGCAAGTTCGGATTTGTCGTGCTGTCGGTGGCCGTGGGCGTGGCCGCGCTGGTGGGCGTGCGTGGGTTGAGCGACAGCTTCAGGCAATCCTTGAGCACCGAGGCGCGCTCGCTGCTGGCCGGCGATTTGAGCGCGCGCATGTTTCACGCGCCCACGGCCGGTGAGGCGGAAAAAATTGCGGAGATTGCCAACCCGCACAGCGGAATTCGCTCCACGTGGGTCACAGAGACGATCTCGATGGCCTCCGTTCCGCCGGCTCCGGCGCCGCTGCTAGTCTCGCTGAAGGCCGTCGATCCTGCTGAGTATCCCTACTACGGAACTGCCGACCTGGAGCCGTCGATGCCCTTAGAGCAGGCCCTCAAGGGCGACTCGGCGGTCGTGGCGGACGAGTTTCTTATCCGGCTGAATGCGCGCGTGGGCCAGACGCTGCGGCTGGGCGGAAGAAACTTTACCATCACGGCGGCGCTCGAAGAGGAACCGGACCGCATCAGCAGCGGCGTGAGCATTGGGCCGCGGGTGATGATCTCGCAGGCCGCGCTGGCGCGCACCGGATTGCTGTTGCCGGGCAGCCGCGCGGGCTGGCGCTTGCTGGTTAAGCTGCCGGACAATTCCAAGAATGGGCTGCCGCGCGGGCTCACCGCCGATGCCGAGGCCGCGGCGGTGCGAGCGCAACTGGAAGCCGCTCTGCCCGATGCGCAGGTGATGGACTACCGCGAGGGCAATCCTGCGCTCACTCGTGGCCTCGACAACGCAACGTCAATCCTGAGCCTCATCTGCCTTGTTGCGATGGTGTTGGGCGCTATCGGCGTGGCCATGGCGATGCATGCGCACCTCGAGCAGCGCATGGACATGCTGGCGATTTTGAAGGCCGTAGGCGCGGATTCCTCCGATCTGCTGCGTATCTTTCTACTGCAGACGCTCGCGCTCGGGTTGGCCGGAGCGCTGTTGGGCGTGGCGGCGGGCGTGGGTGTCATGGTGGCGCTGCCGGCGGCGTTCGGCAATCTCGTCACCTTTCATCTTGCGTTTCAGTTTCCCTGGCGGTCGGCGCTGGCCGGCACGGCGACCGGGCTGCTAACCACTCTGCTCTTCAGCCTGCCCCCGTTGCTCGATGTGCGCGCGGTGAGGCCGGTGCTCGTGCTGCGCCGGCTCGTCGAGGAGGGACCGCCGGGAATCGGCGTCTGGTTTGCGCGCTGGTGGACGCGCCGCCTGCAGCTCGGCATCGCGGCGTCGTTGCTTGTTGCGTTAGGCGGCATCGCGTGGGCACTCTCGGATTCAGCCAAAGTGGGCGCGTGGTTTGCGCTGCTGTTCACCATCGCGCTGGTGGTTCTGCTGGCCATGGCGGCTGTGGCGTTGCGCACGGTGCGTTTTCTACTCGATCGCACGCGCCTTCACATTCCGTCGTCGCTGCGCCACGGATTGGCCAATCTCTATCGGCCGGGAAATCAATCCGCCGCGGTGCTGGCGGCGCTGGGCACGGGAGTCATGCTCATCCTCGCGGTTTACCTCATGCAGAAAGGCCTTCTGCGCGATCTGCGCGAGACCGCTTCGCCGCGCCTGCCCAATGTGTTTCTAGTCGACGTGCGTAGCGACGAGGTTGCGGGCGTGAAAGAGTTTTTTAGCGCATCAACCCGGCGTGAGTCAGCCGCTGACGATGATTCCCATGGTGATGGGACGGTTCATCTCAATCAACGGCAAGCCGGTGGAAGAGATGAAAGACCAGCACTACCCGCGCCGAATGTTGGAGAGCGCGGAACTGAGTTGGGCCGATGAGCTGCCCGAGGGTGACAAACTAACCGAGGGCGCGTGGTGGACCAATGCCGGCGCAGCGCAGTTGGCAGTGAGCGACGGCGTGGCCAGGCGGCTGCACCTGGGCGTGGGCTCCCAGGTGGAACTTGAAACGGGAGGAACTACGCGGGCGCTGAAGGTGGCGGCGATTTATCGCTCCGATGGCCAGCACCTGGGCGCGCGCGTGCAGTTTGTTTTGCCTTCGGGGCAAATCGCAGACCAGCCGTCCACATGGTACGGCGGCGCGCACATCGATCCCAGACAAGTGGCCGCGATGGAGCGCGCGTTCTTCCTGGCTTACCCAACCATCACCGTCATCAACGTGGCCGATGTCGTTGCAACGAATTGAAAGCGTCGTCGACCAGATCACGTTTGTGGTCCGGCTGCTGGCCGGGTTCTCGATTCTTGCCGGGCTCACGATTCTCGCCTCGAGCATCGCCAGCACGCGCTTTCGCCGCATGCAGGAGGCGGTCGTGCTCAAGACGCTGGGCGCAACGCGCATGAGAATCGTCCGCACCTTCAGCGTGGAGTTCAGCTGTTCTGGGGCTGCTGGCCGGCGCGGTGGGCGTGGTCTTCGCCAACCTGCTTACGCGCGTGCTGTTGCACCGACTCGACGTGGCCTTTCAAATCGAGTGGGGCGCCACGGTCATGGCGCTCGCTGGAACGTCGGTGCTGGCCACGGCCACGGGCTGGATCGCAAGCTACAGGATTCTCGGCCTGCGCCCGCTCGAGGTGCTGCGGGAAGAGTAAAGCAGGGAATAGGGAACAGGGAACAGGTGCATCCGGTGGAAGAGAGATTCTGCGGAGAGACAGCCGGGCATCGGCAACGTGGACCCGCGGTGGATGAAATGCTGGGTTTGGTATTTCGCAGGTTCGCGTCACTTCGCGACTTCGTATGTTGGCCAGTTTGCGCGGTATTTCTTATTAGCGGATAAGGTTTCGTCGCATAGAGTGCGCCTGGCGCGGTCCCCCGAGCGATTCCCACGTCTTTGTTTTTCTGTTCCCTGTTCCCTGTTTTTCAGAACTCCTCGGCCGTATCCTCTGCCGGCAGAACATCGTCTTTGCGCGCTATCCACACATACATCGTGGGCAATAGGAAGACGCTCATGAAGAGGTTGGTCATCAACCCGCCGACAATCACAATGGCGAATGGCCGCTGCGAATCGGATCCGATGCCGTGCGAGATGGCTGCGGGCAACAGGCCCAGCGTGGCCACCAGCATGGTCATGATGATGGGGCGGAGGCGCACCACCGCTCCCTCGACGGCCGCATCCTCAATCGAATGGCCGCGATGCGCGCAATTGATTGATGTATTCCAACAGGATGACGCCGGATTGGACCGAGACTCCGAAAAGCGCCAGAAAACCCACCTCAGAAGAAACGCTGAATTCGGTGCCCGTAACCAGGAGCACCAGCAGCCCGCCCAGGCTGGCCATGGCCACAGTGGCGAGAATCAGCAGCGCCCATTTGAACGACTTGTACATGGAATAGAGAATGATAAAGATCAGCAGCACGGTGAGCGGCGCGATGATGGCCATACGCGCTTCGGCGCGAACCTCGCTCTGGAACTCGCCCTCCCAGCCAATGTGATAACCGCGCGGCAACTTCACCTGTTCGTTCACCCTTTGAATGGCCTCGCGCACAGCGTCGCCCAAAGCGCGGTCGCGCACGCTGTACTTGATGGCCACATAGCGCTCGTTGTTTTCGCGATAGATCTCGGAGCCCTCGTCGGCCTCGCGCACATCGCAAAGCTGGGCCAGTGAGACGCGCTCGCCCGACGGCGACAGCAGGCGGATATTCTCGATGGCTTCCCGGGTGTTTCTGTATTGAGGCAGATAGCGCAGGGTGAGGTTGTACACCTCTTCGCCCCTTAACACCTGGGTCAGCGCATTGCCGCCGACGGCGGTATTGATGGCATCCTGCACGTCGGCCACATTGATCTGCCAGCGCGCCGCTTTCGCGCGGTCCACCGTCACGTCCAGGTCGGGCTGGCCGGTCACCTGAAAGACCCCGATATCCGCAATGCCGCGCACGCGGCCCATAACGCCCTCAACCTGGCCCGCCATATCCTCGAGCGTGTGCAGGTCGGCCCCGTAAACCTTGGTCGCCAGCTCGCCCTTTACGCCGCTGACCGCTTCCTCCATGTTGTCCTCGATGGGCTGCGAGAAGCCCCAAACGACGCCGGGAAACTTCTGTTCGAGCGCAAGATTCATTGAGGCGATCAGATTGTCTTTGTTCTCATCGAAGATGGGCCGCCACTGTTCTTTCGGCTTGAGGCCCACAAAGTATTCGGTGTCGAAAAATCCGGTATGATCGGTTCCGTCGTCGGGCCGGCCGGTTTCGCTGGTGCATTCGGTGGTTTCAGGAAACGAGCAGAGGAGAACGCGGGCCTGGTTGGCAATGCGGATGCTTTCGTCGGGGCCGACGCTTTGTTCGAGAGAACCACGCACCCACATTGAGCCTTCGTCCAGATGCGGCAAAAATTCCGAGCCGATGACGCCGCTGAAGGCAAGAAAAACAGCCAGGACGAGCGCAATCACCCCCCCGCCCAGCACCACGCGGTGATGATGAATTGCCCAGGTGACCCCGGTGCGGTAGCGCTCCCTGAGGTACTCCATGACCGGATTTCTCCATTCCTTTGCGCCTTTGCTGAGTAACATGCTTGCTAGAACAGGAGCGACGAGGATGGAATACAGGAGCGCGCCCAGCAACGCAAAGGCCACCGTCCACGCCATCGGCTTGAAGAGGCGGCCTTCTACGGACTGCAGCGTGAAGATGGGCAAGTAGGCGGTGATGATGATGGCGATGGCGTAAAAGACCGGACGCTGCACTTCATGGGCTGCGTCGCGGATCTTCTGGGCAGGATTGCGGCTGTTGTCCTGATGGGAAAGATGACGGACGATGTTCTCCACCATGACCACGGCTCCCTCCACGACCATCCCGAAATCCAGCGCGCCCAGGGAAAGCAGGTTAGCCGGGATGTTGCGCAGGTCAAGACAGGTGGCGGCGAAAAGCAGCGAGAAGGGAATGGTGAGCACGACGATGGTGGCGCCGCGCACGTTGCCGAGGAAAACAAAGAGAATGATGGCCACCAGGATCATTCCCTCGGTCAAGTTATGCAGCACCGTGTGCGTGGTGAAGTGGAGCAACTGGCTGCGGTCGATAAACGGGACAAGAGTTACGCCCTTGGGCAGAATCAGATCGTTCAGTTGCTTGACTTTTTCTTTCACCCCTTCGAGTGTCGGCTGCGCGTTCGCGCCCTTTTGCAGGGCGACGATACCGGAAACCACATCGTCGTTGTTGGCCAGTTTTCCGTCTTCACGGTGAAATGTATCGCCGAACTGTCCCAGGCGAATCATCGGGCCCTGTTCCACCGCGCCGAGGTCACGCACCTTGATCGGCGTGCCGGCTTTAGTGGCAATGACGGTGTTCGCGATGTCCTGGATGTCCTGGACCATGCCCACTTCGCGCACGTTGACCTCTTGCTGGCCCTCCTGGATAAAGCTGCCGCCCCCATTTGCGTTGTTATTTGCGATCTGCTGCTTCACCTGTGCGATGCTCAGCCCGTAATCGATGAGTTTGTCGGGATCGAGGCGAACCTGATACTCGCGGGTCGGTCCCCCAAATGGATTGATGTCCACTACGCCGGGCACTGACTTCAGGTTTTTTTCCACCACCCACGTTTCCAACGTCTTCAGGTTCATCACGTCGTAGGAGGGGTTGGTGCTGCGCAGCGTGTAGAAGTAAATCTGGCCGACGGGGCTCCAGTCAGTGCCCATCTGCGGAGTGACGCCAGCAGGCAGTGAAACCTGCGAAAGCCGCTCCAGTACGCGTTCGCGGTTTTCAAAATTTGTCGTGTCCTCGCCGAAGACCATCTCTACGGTGGAGAGCCCGAAGATGGACCATGAGCGCACATGCGCGATACCGGGGATGCCGTTCATCACCGTCTCCAGCGGGATGGTGACCTGTTGCTCGATCTGTTCGGCTGAGATTCCCGGCCACTGCGCGATCACATCCACATAATTGTTGGCCACGTCGGGGTAGGCCTCCACCGGCAGCCGGTGAAAGGAAACGATGCCCCATGCGAACAGTAAAATTCCGATAGCCAAAACGAGAAGGCGATTCTGCAGCGCAAAATCGACGAGCCTGCGGATCATTGCGCCTCCATCGTTTCCTGAAGGTTCAGAACATCCTTGACCACCTGCTGGCCGGGCGACAGGCCGGAGAGGATCTCCTGCTGGCCGCCGGGCAACATGTCACCTCCGTCCACGGCAACGCGCTTGAATTGCCCATTGCCGGCGGGAACAAAAACCCAGTCACGGTCGTGCAGGTGCAAAATCGCGCTGGCCGGGACGGCGGCATGTGTTACCGAGTTGCGGCTCGCCAGCGTCGCGGTGACAAACATGCCGAGCTTCAAGATTCCAGGGTTGGCAAGCTGGATGCGCACCTTGGCAGTGCGGATGGTCGGGTCGAGCACCGGGCCGATGTCGCTTACGCGGCCAGTCAGCACCTTGTCGGGATACGCCGTGATCTTTATTTTTGCTTCCTGTCCCAGATGCACCTTCGGCAAATCGTTCTCGTAGGCATCGCAAAGAATCCACACCGAGCTCAGGTCGGCGATGGTGAAGGCTGTCGCCGATCCCGAGAGCGCTACGCCTGTTGCCGCCGCCTCGGTGATGTTTTGCGCGATGATGACGCCCGAGATCGGCGCGTAGACGTTCACTATTGGACTGGGGTGGTCTTTGTCGACACCGTAAATCCTTAACTGTTCTTCCGCCGCCGTACGATCGGCCTTGGCATCCTTTTCGGCATCTTCGGCCTGCTCCAGCATGGCCTGCGCAATGGCTCCATGCTTATAGAGATCCTGGGCGCGAACGTAGGCCTTGTTGGCAAGCTGCTCGTCGTTCACAGCTTTCAAATAAGCATCGAACGCAGTGGCGATATCGGGACTCTGCACGCTGAAAAGCAACTGCCCCTTCTTAACGTTGTCGTCGAGCCGCGCCCTGATGGCGACCACGCGGCCATTGGCCATGGAGATTACGGGAATCTCGCGCGAGATATCGGGATTAACCGTACCCGTGACGCTCAGCTTGTCCGGCTCGTCGATGCGGCCCGCCGCAACCAGCGGATACTGCTCCGGGTGGTCAACGCTTACCAGCCCCGCGTTTCCGGTTTCAACCACCTGCGCGGAAGGTGCCGCACCATTGGCCGGGTCGAACTTCTTCTCGCAACCCGCCAGCGCCAGGCACGCGGCCAGGCAGCAAGTGGTTTTCAAAACAGCAGCGTTCATCATGGGATCACCTCGGGGATCACCTCGCGTCCGACGGCAAGATTGAGCTGTGCGGCGGCGGTAAGATAAGCGCCGAGCAGTTGCGCGTAAGCCAGTTGCACCTGCCGGTAATCGCTCTGCGCGTTCAGGAAATCCATCAGGGAGGCGCCGCCGTGCATATACGAGTAGCTGACGGTGTCGCGGACATGCGTCGCTTCTTCGTTGTACTTGTCCTTGTAGGGCTTGAGCAGCGCGACGTTGCTGCGCACCAGCTCCCAGGCCGTGTCAACATCGCTGAAGACCTGCGCGCGAGCGGTCAGGCTGGCCTCGCGGCTGCGGTCAATATCGATTTGCGTGCGCTTCTTTTCGCCCTGGTTGCGGTCGAAGACGCGTAGCGGAATGTTGATGCTCAAACCGAGCGTCTGGTCCGCATCCGGATTGTTCGTCGATGCGTTCCATGTGTACCAGGCGCCAATGGTGGGGTCGGTCGAGCCGTTGGCAATCGCCAGCTTGTGATTCGTCTCCGACTGCTGAACCGTTTCCAGCGCTGCCTCGAGATCAGGCCGGGCCGCCAGCGCAGCATCGCGGTAAGTCTCCAGAGGCTCAATCACATCGCTGAAATCGAATGGTCCGTTCACATCGAACTGATCCACCGGCGTGCGGTCATTGAGCAATTGCAGAAGCTGAATTTTCGCGGTACGCAAGTTGACGGTCGCCGACTCGATCTCTGACTCATATTGCACGCGCTGCAATTCGATGCGATCGAAATCGATCTCCGCGATGTCGCCTGCCTTAAAACGCTCGCGGCTGATGTCGATAATGTGGTCGTAATATTCCAGGTCCGCTTTGGCCATTTGCAGCACGAATTTTGCCTGCAAGGCGTTCACAAATGCAGAGCGCAGCGTAAATAGCATGGTTCGTTGCAGATCTTGATGCTGCGACTCGGTGATCCGCGTGCCCTCCCGAGCGCTTTCCAGGCGGAGTTCGCGCTTGTGATCGCGCTCGTGCAGATAACTCATACTGGGCACAAAGAAGGTGCCCGCCAGCGGCTCCCAGACGCCATTATGAGGAGCGATCTGGGTTCCGTCAGCCGTCAATCCCACCTGAGGGTTGGGCCTGAGGTATGCGGTAATCTCTTCGGCGCGCATTTCGTCGACGTTGTCGGCATCGGCCTTCAACGCCGGATTGCCGGCCTCAAACTTCGCCTTCACCTGGTCCCAGGTAAGGCTCTGCTGTGCAAGTCCATGACCTTCTGACAGGACAAGCAGCAATGCTATTGTTGCGGCGGAAAGGGAATTGCACATCCGCTTCATACAAAACCTTTTTGTCCGTGGCCTGCGCGGCGGACACGGGGAAGTGGAACGTTAACGATAAGGAACCGGCAGAGAGGAGGGATCAGGCGGCGGGAGGAGGACGGTTCTGGAGGGCGCCCAGGGCTGGACGGCGAACGAAAGGCACGGGAAGATTGCCGGGCGCGGCCATGTGAACATATCTAAGCGCCAACTCTGCGAACGCCGGCGCCGGCAGCGCAGCGGTCGCGGGAACGATGCAATGAGGGCTGGAGCCATTGTGGGCGCGGCGGAGGCTGTACACGCTCGAGTCGGATTCGGCTGGATTCTGGGCGGCGATCAGGTCATCGGTCATGGAAATGGCCGGCAACAGGATCAGAATGACGACCGCCAAGGCGATAAACTGCGCACGGCAGTCCCTGCCCGAGCGCGGCGCCATTCGCACCCACGCGCACAGCATCCAAACTGCCACAAACGCCCAACCGAGATTGAGGGATAACTCCATTCCACATGCCAATTCTATATCAGGCAAGAAGGTCAACGAAAAAGTCCCTGTGCCTTAACGTGCACTTAACGTTGGACGCAGAACAACGAACTTGCGGGTTGAGATTCTCAAAGGGATTCATGGACACTGACTTCGATTTTCAATTTGGAATGCACCGCGCACTATGGACGACGCGGTTCGCGGCAAGCAAACCGCATCCTGGCTGGATTGGCCCCGTTGACCACCCCCTGGAAATGCCCTTAAGATGAATGAGTTGACCTTTCATGCGCAACGGCAGCCGCACGGGGAGCGAAACCAGCCGCCACGCGCGCGAATTGCCCCCTCGTTCAACGGCAGGACAGCTGACTCTGGATCAGCATATCGGGGTTCGAATCCCTGGGGGGCAGCCAGTTAGAATCCAGCACTCACCTCCAACATAAGCCCGCACGGAAGCACTCCCCACAGGTAGGCCTAAGCCCTTTAGAGGCGCATTTGGGCGCACTGGGCATGGCACACTTTACAGCACACTTTTGAGACACGCGATCTCGAACGACACTATATTGCGCGGGCTTCATTCGATGGTTTGGAGTCTTAACTGGAGAGATTTCAATTCAGACGACAGAAAGTCCAGAAAGACACGCATGCGCGCTGGAATTTCGCGGTTGGCGTAGATTGCAAAGAGCTCGATCTCGTTGCGCCAGTGCCCGGCGAAAAATGACACGAGCCTTCCGCTGGCGAGGTCTTCCGGGACATCCCACAGGGCCTTTAGAGCGATCCCCTTTCCTTGCCGAGCCCAATCATGCATGACCTCGCCGCTGGTTGTCGAAAGGTTGCCTTTCACCCTGATTTCCAAGCGCTTCGCGCCGTTGTGAAAAACCCAGGAGTCAAAGACTCGCCGGCCACGAACCAGGCAAATGCAGTTGTGCTTCAGAAGATCCTCGGGAGTTGCCGGGCTGCCATATTTCTCGATGTAATCCGGAGAGGCGCAAGCCACGCGCCTGGTGGACAGGACCTTCCTGACGAGGATACTCGTATCCTCGGGCAGGTTTACGCGAAGTCCAATGTCGATGCCGTCGTCGATTAAATCCCCTTCCGCGTCGGATAGCGCAAGATGAACCTGAATCGCCGGGTAGAGCTCGCTGAAGCGGGAGATCAGGGGAGCGATTTGTCTACGGCCGATATCCATCGGCGCTCCGATACGCAACTTGCCTTTCGGAACAGCCGCTCCCAGGGTGGCCTCGGCCTCAGCCTCGTCGATATCTGAAAGGATTTGCAAACATCGCTTGTGCAGAAGAGTTCCCTCTTCTGTGAGGTCGAATTGGCGAGAGGTGCGGACCACCAGCCGCACTCCCAGGCGCGCCTCAAGCGCGGTAAGCCTTCTGCTCATGGCGGCGGCAGAGGAGTCCAGGGCCCGGGCCGCAGCCGACAAGTTGCCAGCCGCGACGATTGCGGCAAATAGCCGGAGATCGCTGATTTCATCTGCCATGGTGAATTTCTGCCCCAGCTTTGCGTTTGGCGCAAAGCTGGTACTCATTTTATCTGACTATTCAACATTTTCCAGCAAGCCTACGATGAACCCAAACGAAATAACCACAGCTGGACGGATGAGTCAGGGGGCGAACAGCGATGTTCGCAAAATCACGTTTTCTTATAGCCTTGCTCGATTTGGAAAAAGCTCTACGGACAACCGCCCGGCGCTTCCCCGCGTATGCGGCGCGGTTGAAGGAAAGAGACTTTGCTGCACAGTTCAAGCTTCGCGATAACTCCCAGGGCCGCTGCTTCCACTTTAAAAATGGCAAGGTAACATCGAAATCGTGCGTGCATCCCGCCGATGTGACGATGTCGTTCCAGAGCGCCGAACTTGCAGCGAGCATGATGAAACCCAAGCGCAACCAGTTGGATTTTCTGCATGCGCTGAAGAATTTCCAGATCGAGGTGCAAGGCCCGGACGAACTGGCCATCTGGTTAGCGGAAACTCTCAACATGCTCCTCAGCGCCGGTGTCGAATACGGCACGTCCCCTGGCGGCGGGGTGAAGCGCTTTACCAACAACACGAACGGCGGGCCTGTATTCGTCGACGTGAAAGACGACAAGATCATTCGGATTACGCCGATCGAATTCGACGAGAGCGACGCGCATCCGTGGACGATCGAAGCGCACGGAAAGAAGTTTACGCCGCCGCGCAAGACGACCGTCAGCCCGCACACGATGGCGTGGAAGTCGATGGTCTATTCGCAAGACCGTCTGCTCTACCCGTTAAAGCGCGTCGATTTCGATCCCAAGGGCGAGCGCAACCCGCAGAACCGCGGCATCTCCGGCTACGAGCGGATCAGCTGGGAAGAGGCGCTGGAGATGGTGACTGACGAGATCCGGCGGGTAAAGCGCGATTGCGGGCCAGGCGCGATCATGAACAGCAGCGGTTCCCATCATACCTGGGGCAATCTCGGCTACTTTCTAAGCGCGCGGAATCGCTTCTTCAATCTCATCGGAACCACAACAGTGGTCTTCAACCCCGACAGTTGGGAAGGCTGGGCCTGGGGCGCGGTGCATCACTGGGGCTACAGCGCGCACAACGGCGGCGGAGAGACCTATGGCACCGTCGAGGACCTCTTGAAGAACGCCGAAATGGTCGTTTTCTGGTCTGCCGATCCGGAGGCGACCGGCGGGGTCTATGGAGCGCACGAAGGCACGATTCGCCGCCAGTGGCTGAAAGACCTGGGCATTCCATGCGTGCATATCGACCCCTATTACAACCACACCGCGGCCTGGCTGGGCGGCAAATGGCTGGCGCCGCGGACGGGCTCCGACAGCGCCATGGTGCTGGCCATCGCGCAGGTGTGGATGAGCGAAGGACTGTACGACAAAGACTACGTAGCCAACAGAACCGTGGGTTTTGAAAAGTGGCGGGAACACGTTCTCGGCCATGACGACGGTGTCCCGAAGACCCCCGAGTGGCAGGAGAGCGAGACCGGCGTAGCGGCCAAGGATGTTCGCGCGCTGGCCCGTCAATGGGGCTCGAAAAGGACGTATCTGGCGGCCGGCGGAATCAATGGATTCGGCGCCGCATGCCGGACAGCGACCGGAACCGACTGGGCGCGGGGAATGGTTTGCCTGATGGCCATGCAGGGACTGGGCAAGCCGGGCGTGAATATCGGCTGCCTTCAGCAAGGCTCGCCGGTAGATACGCGCTTCTACTTCCCGGGCTACTCCGAAGGCGGATTGTCGGGCGATCTGTCGGGTACGGCGATGGCCGGGAACCTGTTCTCGAGGATGCCGCATTTGCCTGTCAACAATCCCGTGCAGCAACGGGTGCCGCGGCTCAAAATTCCCGAAGCCATCATGGATGGCCACTGCGAGGGATATCCCACCGATCCACGCACCATCGAAGGGCAGTTTTTCAAATTCGATTACCCCGCTCCCGGCCACTCGCCGGTCAAGATCTACTACAAGTATGGCGGTTCCAACTTCGGCACCATGCCCAACAGCAACCGCTATGTGCGCATGTACCGCACGGACAAACTCGAGTGCGTGATCAATCAAGCCATCTGGATGGAGGGCGAGACCAAGTTCGCGGATATTATTCTGCCCGCGTGCACCAACTTCGAACGGTGGGACATCAGCGAATTCGCCAACTGCAGCGGATACATCCATCACTCGTTCACGCAGTGCAATCACCGCGTGGCGGTTCTGCAGCAAAAGTGCATTGAACCGCTGGGCGAGTCCAAGTCCGACTTTCAAATCTTTACGGAACTTTCCACGCGGCTCGGCCTGGGCTTTCAATATTCCGAAGGCTCGATCGAACTGGACTGGTGCCGGCGTCTCTTTGAGGCCACCGATCTGCCTGGTCACATCTCGTGGGATGAGTTTCTGAAGAAGGGCTACTACGTTTTGCCGGCGCCATCGGAGGCGATGCGCGATCCTGTCTCTTATCGCTGGTATGCCGAAGGCCGCCGCAAAGATACACCCGAGCCATCGCCGCTGCCGGGAAGCTACAACCATGATTTTCGCCAGGGTTTGCAAACGCAATCCGGCAAGCTCGAGTTCGAATCGTCGAGCCTCAAACGCTTCTGTCCCGACGATCCAGACCGGCTGCCCATCCTCAAGTACGTTCCTGCATGGGAAGGGCCTCATGCCACCGATCTTTACGCCAAATACCCGCTGCACCTGGTCTCCGCGCATCCGCGTTTTACCTTCCACACGCAGAGCGACGGCAAAGACAGCACCATTAACGACATTAGAGATCATCGCGTGCTGATCGGAGGCTACTACTACTGGATTGTGCGCATCAATCGCGGCGACGCGGCCGCGCGCGGCATTCAAGAGCGGGACCTCGTCAGCGTCTTCAATGACCGGGGAACGGTGATCTGCGCCGCGCAACTGACCGAGCGCGTTCCGCCGGGGATTGTGCACTCTTACGAGGCCTCGGCGATCTACGATCCGCTGGGAGAGCCGGGCCAGTCGGCCGATCGCGGAGGCTGCATCAACCAGCTCACCCCCAGCCGCATGATGGTTGAGAAATCGCACGCCATGGCGCCGTGTTCCTGTCTGGTCGAGGTGGCCAGATGGCTGCCCGGCGCAGGAGTAGCGATTCCCAAAGTTGAGGAGGCGCGGCGATGAAGAGCTGGCGCATGATCATCGACATCGACCGCTGCCTCGACTGCAACAACTGCACGCTGGCCTGCAAGGACGAGCACGTCGATAACAGTTGGCCGGGTTACGCCATCGGCCAGCCGCGCCATGGGCAGCGCTGGATCGACGTCGAACGCACCGAACGCGGACAGTTTCCTCTGATCGATGTCGCCTACAGGCCGGTCCTGTGCATGCATTGCGAGGATGCTCCCTGCGTCATAGCCTCCGGCGGCGCCATCAAGCGGCGCGAGGATGGCATTGTGCTGATCGATCCCGTCAAGTCCAAGGGCAGACTCGATCTGGTGAAATCCTGCCCGTATGGCCAGATCTGGTGGAATGAAGCGGAGCAGACGCCGCAGAAGTGTACCTTCTGCGCGCACCTGATCGACCAGGGGTGGAAGCAGCCGCGCTGCGTGCAGGCCTGTCCTACGGGAGCGCTCGCGATAGAGCAGCTCGAAGACAGCGCGATCGAGCGCAAGGCGAAAGCCGAGAATCTCGAATGCCTGCATCCCGAATACAAGAACGAATCCCCGGGTCTACTACCGGAACCTCTACCGCTTCACCTCCTGCTTCCTTGGCGGCAGCCTGGCCACGATGGGCAATGGCATCCAGGAATGCGTTGCCGACGCCGAGGTTTATCTCTTGCACAACGGGCATGAAGCCGGTAAGACGGTCAGCGACGGATTCGGCGATTTCCGCTTCGACCAGCTTGTCGCGGGAGAGGACTACGCGGTGCGGATTGTCGTGGAGGGCCAACCGGCAAAGACTCTACCCATCCAAAACATGGAGAAGAGCACCAGCCTGGGAACCATATTCTTCTAGTGTGGTGTCTCAGAGGTTCATCGTCTAATTTGGAGGTCCGAAATACAGGTCCTTCGACTCGGTCGCCGCGGCGACCTCGCTCAGGATGACAGGTTGATTTATTACACGAACTCGAAGGAGAATAAGCCATATGACGGACGAAACATCCAAGAAAGTCGACGTGAAGCCGGAGAAGACCGTCATGAGGGCGCTTGCCCTGGGTGGGATGCTGGGCGGAGGCGGCGAATGCGCCCTTGACGTGAAGAATGGCAAGGTCCTGCGCATCCGGCCTTTCCACTATGACTGGAAATATGACGGCGCGAGCTTTCGGCCCTGGACGCTGGAGCGTAATGGCGCCGCGTTGTCGCCATTGATGAAATCCCTGCCCTCGCCGTACTCGCTGGCCTACAAGAAGCGCACCTTCTCCCCGAACCGCATCAAGTACCCGATGAAGCGGGTCGACTGGGATCCCAAGGGAGAACGGAACCCGCAGAATCGCGGCAAGAGCAAGTACGTTCGCATTTCCTGGGATGAGGCGACCAACATCGTCGCCGACGAGATCAGGAGAATCCACAAGACTTATGGACCGCTGGGAATCCTGGTGCAGGGTGACGGGCACGGCGAGTGCCAGACCATCCACACGCCGCATGGCCACAGTGCCCGCCTGCTCGACATGATGGGCGGCTTCACCCAGCAGGTGCGCCAACCGGACAGCTGGGAAGGTTGGTACTGGGGCTCCAAGCATGTGTGGGGCCAGGGCTTTCAGGGCATGCTGGCACCCAATGGCAACTTGATCAAAGACATCAGCGAGCACAGCGAGATGCTGTTGTTCTGGGGTTGCGATCCCGAGACCACCCCCTGGGGCTTCACCGGCCAGTACGCCACCAGGATCAGCTACTTCTTCACGCAGGCCGGCATCAAGCAGATCTACATTTGCCCCGACTTGAACTACGGCGCCGCCGTTCATGCCGACAAATGGATTCCTGTATTGCCCAACACCGACGCCGCGCTGCAACTCGCCATCATTTACACCTGGCTGACGGAAGATACGTGGGACAAGGAATACGTCGAGACGCATGCCGTCGGAATGGACAAAATCGCCGACTACGTCTTGGGCAAGGAAGACGGCATACCCAAGACGCCGTCATGGGCATCTACGAAATGCGGTGTGCCGCCCTGGACCATCAAGGCGCTGGCGCGCAAGTTTGCCAAGCAGATCACGTCCATCGTCCATTACTTCGGCGGTTCAATGGTGCGTGGGCCGTTCGCGCACGAACCCGGGCGCCTGGAATGCGTTCTCCTGGGTATGCAGGGCCTGGGCAAACCGGGTGTCTGGCAGTGGCAGATCAGCTACGGCGGCATGCCTCGGGCCGAGGGTATCAGGAGCAATCGCTTCTTCAACCCGTTTATGCCCCAGCGCATCAGGATCCCAACCCGGACCAGTTCCGACGCCTGGGGCAAGCAACTCATTCCCAAGACCCTGGTTCAGGAAGCCATATTCAAAGGCAAGCTGGTTTTCCACGGTTCCGGTGGTCAGGAATCGTTGACCGAAGACCAGTACATCCGCTACGACTATCCGATCGCCAAAGAAGATGGCGGCACCAGGATCCACATGATCTGGAGCGACACCCCTTGCCGAATTACCTGCTGGAATCACGGCAACTGGACCGTCGACTCCTATCACTCACCGGAGATAGAGACCTATATCGTCCAGCACCCATGGCTCGAGAACGACACGCTATACGCCGACCTTATCCTGCCCTCGAATACCACCCTCGAAGTCGAGGACATCGTCACCAACATCCGGCAGGGTGTGCACTTCCAGACCATGTGGATCCAGGAGCAGGCCTGCCAGCCCGTTGGCGAGTCCATGAGCGACTACGAGGTCGTGGTCGAGATCGCGAAAAAGCTGGGCATGGCGGATGCGTTCACCGAGTGTAAAGACCTGCGCACGCTCGAGGAGGAGGTGTTCGACGCCATGGAAGGCGGGCAATTCATGACCTTCGACGAGTTCATGGACAAGAAGTACCTTGTCTTCCCCACCGCCAAGGACTGGGAAAAGGACACTATCGGCATCCGCCCGTTCTACGAAGATCCTGCCAAACATCCGCTGGAGACTCCCACCGGCAAGCTGGAGTTCTACTCTGAGAAGCTGGCCACGCTCTTCCCCAACGATAACGAGCGGCAAGGCATTCCCAAGTGGTTCGAGCGCACCGAGACGCACGACGAGCGCGTCTCCAGCGAGCGAGCCGACATGTTCCCGCTGCTTCTTATGTCCAACCACGGCCGGTGGCGGACGCACGCCCAGTGCGACGACATCACCTGGACGCGCGAAATTCCCACCTGCAAAGTGCATGGCTTCGACGGTTACAAGTACGAACCTTGCTGGATCAACCCGAAGGACGCCTCGGCCCGTGGCATCAAAGACGGCGACGTAGTGAAGTTGTTCAATGAACGCGGCATTGTGCTCTGCGGCGCCCGGGTGCTGGAAAGAATAATGGCCGGTGTCGTTTACATCGACCACGGCGCCCGTCACGATCCCATTGGCCCGAAGATCGACAGAGGCGGCGCCATAAACGCCATCTCGCCGCATGGCCTCACTTCAAAGAACGCCTGCGGTCAAGCCACGAGCGGTTACCTTGTGGATCTTCAGAAGGTTTCCGGTGAAGAGTGGGACAAGTGGCGTCGCGAGTATCCCGAGGCATTCGCTCGCCCGTACGATCACGCCGCCGGGCTTCGCATGGACGCCTGGATCGAGGAGGAAAAGGTTAAATGAAAACCTTTGTGATCGACGTTGCCGCGTGCAACGGGTGCTACAGCTGCCAGATTGCCTGTAAGGATGAGCATGTCGGCAACGATTGGTCTCCAATTGCCAAGCCCCAGCCCGACACCGGTCAGTTCTGGCTGAAACTGAACGAGTACATCCGCGGGACTGTGCCCAAGGTCAAGATGCACTTTGTTCCTCTGATGTGCCAGCACTGCGACAACGCGCCCTGCATCCCGGCCTGCCCCATCGAGGGCGCCATTTACACGCGAGAGGACGGGCTGGTCATTATCGACCCAATGAAATGCACCGGCTGCAAGGGCTGTGCGGACGCCTGCCCTTACAACGTCATCTATTTCAATGAGAGCCTGAACATTGCTCAAAAATGCACCGGCTGCGCGCATCTGCTGGACGGCGGCGAATGGAAAATACCCCGTTGCGCCGATTCCTGCCCCACAGAGGCCATAAAGTTCGGCGAGGAATCGGAATTTAAAGACCAGATCGCCAAGGCCGAGATTCTGAAGCCGGAAGCGGGGACACGTCCACGCGTCTATTACCTGAACTTACCCAAGAAGTTCATCGCCGGTACCGTTTATGACCCCATCGAAGAAGAGGTAGTGATTGGGGCCACCTGCACGCTGACTGGCCCCAAGCCGGGCGTTGTCACGACTCTGACGACCGACGACTTCGGGGATTTCTGGTTTCACGGGCTGGTCGACGGCGACTATGACCTGACTGTTGAAGCCAGGGGGTTTGCCGCCAAGTCCTTCGTCAAGCTGAACACGGAAAAGGACATTAACCTGGGTGACGTTCCGCTGGCCAAAAGCTAAGAGATAAATATTCGCTTGATTGACCCCGCACAACGGAGTTTTGCCTTCGTTTGGATTCTTGCCGGTCCCGCAGGGAACGAGGACAACCTGCCGGGTTAATCTATATCCACTCGCATGGCTTTTGCATGCAATATCGGCGCCATTGGCTACCGCTTTCGAGATCTGCGCGATTTGCTGGCGAAGGCAACGCCTTTGCGCAGCGGAGATGCGCTTGCCGGCCTGGCGGCGAGTTCAGCGGAGGAGCGCGTCGCAGCGCAGTTTGCGCTCGCCGATCTTCCCCTCGCGCATTTCTTGTCGGAGCCCGTAGTTCCCTACGAAGACGACGAGGTTACACGGCTGATCGTGGACACGCACGACACAGCGGCGTTTGCGTCCGTGAGTTCCCTCACTGTCGGCGAATTACGCGACTGGCTGCTCTCAGAAGACGCAACCGGCGAGCGACTGGCTGTGCTGGCGCCGGGACTCACTCCGGAGATGGCGGCCGCCGTGAGCAAGCTGATGCGGGTGCAGGATCTGATTACAGCCGCGGCTAAGATTCGCGTCGTTACGCGCTTTCGCACCACCGTCGGACTGGCAGGAAGACTGAGCGCGCGGCTACAACCCAACCATCCCACCGACGATCTTGCAGGCATTGCTGTATCAATGCTGGATGGACTGCTGCTGGGCTCCGGCGACGCTGTCATCGGCATCAATCCGGCCGGCGACAACGTGGCCACCACAACACAACTTTTGCGGTTGATCGATGCCCTGCGCAATCGCTTTCAAATTCCAGTGCAGAGCTGCGTTCTGGCGCATATTACGACGCAACTGGCGGCGCTCGAGCAAGGCGCTCCCGTGGATCTGCTTTTTCAATCCATCGCCGGGACAGAGGCGGCTAACCGTAGTTTTGGCGTGAATCTGGCGTTGCTCGATGAAGCGCAACAGGCGGGCCAATCCCTGCAGCGGGGCGCGACGTGCGCCGATGGGAGCATGGGCAGCGACGTCATGTACTTTGAGACCGGCCAAGGCTCTGCGCTTTCCGCCGACGCTCACCATGGCGTGGACCAGCAGACGCTGGAGGCCCGCGCCTATGCCGTGGCCCGCAGATACCGCCCCATGCTCGTAAATAGCGTGGTGGGCTTCATCGGTCCCGAGTATCTGTACGACGGAAAGCAAATTACCCGTGCCGGTTTGGAGGACCACTTTTGCGGAAAGCTCCTTGGTCTCCCCATGGGTTGCGACGTTTGCTACACGAATCACGCCGAAGCCGATCAAGACGACATGGATGTTCTGCTCACTCTGTTGGGCGCGGCGGGAGTCAACTATATTATGGGAGTTCCGGGCGCCGACGATGTGATGCTCCACTATCAAAGCACCAGCTTCCACGATGCGCTCTACTTGCGCCGTGTGCTCGGATTGCGGCCGGCTCCGGAGTTCGAGCAGTGGCTGGCTGGAGACGCCTTTCATCGCCTGGCGTCGGAAGCGCAACATCCGGAGAGGCTGCTCGCATGAGCGAGATCCTGGATCCGCTGAGCGAAATTCCGGATCGGCCTGCCAGCTTTGCCGCACGATTGCGCGCGCTGACTCCGGCGCGCGTGGCTCTGGGCCGAACCGGAATCAGCCAGCACACTCGAGACCTGCTGGACTTCCAGCGCGCGCACGCACAGGCACGCGATGCTGTACTCGCACGATTGGGGGTCTCGTCTCTGGCGGCAAACCTGGCCGCCATCACAGGCGAAGAGGTTCTGGTGCTGCACTCCGCTGCCAAGGATCGGACAACCTATCTGCAGCGTCCAGATTTGGGCCGGAGACTAGCCCAGGCCAGTCGTGCCTGCTTGCCCGCAGGAAATTGGGAGCTCGCGCTCATAGTGGCCGATGGGCTTTCGGCGATTGCGGTTGAGCGGCATGCTCCCCCACTACTTCAGGAGCTGTTACCCCGGCTGGAGGGCTGGCGGCTGGCGCCACTTGCCATCGTGGAACAGGGACGAGTAGCCATTGGAGATGAGATCGGAGCGGCGCTTAAAACGCAACTGTCGGTGGTGCTCATCGGCGAGCGCCCTGGGCTCAGTTCGCCCGACTCGCTCGGGGTCTATATCACTTGGGAACCTCGACCCGGCCGGATCGACGCCGAGCGCAACTGCATCTCCAACATCCGTATCGGAGGATTGGATTACTTCACTGCCGCCGTTCAACTAAGCCACTATGTGACGGAAGCATGCCGTCGCCAGTTCACGGGCATCGCCCTGAAGGAAGGCTCGCATCTGCTGAATGAGGGCTAGTAGCTTTGCCCTTGCTCCCTGGAAAATGCAAGTTCAGACTGTTTGGCTCGCGGCCCAGAAGGCATACTCCGCAATCGAGCAAAAACACCCCTGCTCCCGGAACGGTGGGCCGGGAGCAGGCGCCTCGAGTCGAATCAGAGAGCGACGGTTACCGCTTTGGTCTCGAGGTAATTGTTAAGGACTTCTTCGCCCATCTCGCGGCCCCAGCCCGATTGCTTGTATCCGCCGAAGGGTAGAGAGGGGTCGAAGACGTTGTGGCAGTTGACCCAAACGGTGCCTGCACGCAGGCCGCGGGCCACCTTGTGGGCCAGGCTCAGGTTCTCGGTCCACACGCTGGCGGCCAAACCATAGATGGTGTCGTTGGCACGCCGGACGATCGCATCGATCTCCCTGTCGGAAAAGGGAACGGCACACACCACGGGCCCGAAGATCTCCTCCTGAACGACCTTCATGCGCGGGTTCGTGTTGGTCAGCACGGTGGGGCGCACGAACCAGCCGCGATCGAGACCGGAGAGGGGGCCGGAGACGGGACCTCCGGCTGCGACCTTCGCGCCCTCCTCAATTCCCGATTCGATGTAGCCGACGACGCGGCGATACTGCTCGTCCGAGACAAGCGGGCCCATCTGGCATGAGGGATCCATTCCCGGTGCAAGCTTGATCTCATTCGCCACGTGGCTCACACCGTCCACAACCTGGTCGAAGACCTTCTCGTGCACGTAGAGGCGGGAACCGGCACAGCAACACTGTCCGTGGTTAAAAAAGATGGCGCTGGCTGAGCCCTGAATTGCGCGATCGATTTTCGCATCCGGGAAGATTACGACGGGCGATTTTCCACCCAGTTCAAGCGACACCTTCTTCAGGTTTCCCGTCGCGGCTTTCACGATGAGCTTGCCCACTTCGGTTGATCCGGTAAAGGCCACCTTATCGACCAACTCGTGAGCGGCCAGCGGCGCGCCGGCGCCTTCGCCGTAGCCGGTAAGCACGTTGACCACGCCGGCGGGCAGACCAGCTTCATCGAGAATTTGCGCCAACCGAAGCCCTGTAAGCGGCGTCTGCTCGGCCAGCTTCAGCACAATCGTGCAGCCGCAAGCCAGCGCGGGCGCCAGTTTCCACGCAGCCATCAGCAGCGGGAAGTTCCACGGGATGATCTGCGCTACCACACCGATGGGCTCGCGAAGCGTGTAGGAGTGGAAGTCGTATCCGGCCGAAAGGGGCAAAGTCTTGCCTGAGATCTTGGTCGCCCAACCGCTCATATAGCGGAACATGTCCACTGTCAGCGGCACGTCGGCGACGCGTGCCACTGAGAAGGGCTTGCCGTTATCCACCGATTCCAGCTCGGCGAATTCCTCCAGATGTTCTTCAACGAGATCGGCGATCTTCAAAAGCGCGCGCCCCCGTTCCGAAGGCGACATGCGCGGCCAGGGACCTTCGTCAAAGGCGCGGCGCGCTGCAGTTACAGCGCGGTTAACGTCCTCGGCTTCGGCTTCCGGAACGTGGGTGAGGACTTCGCCGGTTGCGGGATTGTAAACCGGAAATGTTTTCGCGGACGCCGCCGCGACGAAGCGGCCGTCAATGAGCATCCTGTGATTGCTGCTCACGAAGTCGGCGGTACGACGGCTGAGACGCGAGTCAATAGACAGAGTAGCCATGAAAAGAACCTCCTGCTGCCGGGCGCGGTTGCTTTGGGGTCGGCGAAGGGGAAGAGGGGAATGAGCCCGAACCACGCCAGAATTCGGCACACAGGAACACTATCACCGTGGCCTGAGGATTGGCCAGTAGAACAGAAGGATTCAATTGCGCGAAAGGCCGACCAGCCGAGAGCACCAGTCGGTCGGCAATATGGCGATTATCACTCAGCGAATGCGGACGAGCTTTGGGCAGGTATAATGCGCTACCGACGCGACATATCGACTGTAATGGAAATCTGGCAGAGCCTATTCTAATTGGTGCTTACTCCATAGTTCCGTCGTGGCCGGGAGACCATGGAGACAGCTCGCGCTATGGCTTTTTGTCGGGCGATTCCTTGTCTTTCGGCCCAAGGAGCAATTGCACGCCAATGTACGCAATCCAACTCGGCTCGCCGTTGGTGCGCGTCACAGTCTGGATGGCGCGCCCGCCCATGAAGAGCAGACGGAGATGGCCTGCGCGGTCGAGCGCTTGGCGTCCGCCCATGTCCAGCGTCAGCGAGCGCTGCTTGGGTTGGCCATCGACGACATTGATCGCCTGCAGATCGTAGAGTTCGGTGTAGAGTTCGAATCGATCGCTGAACGCGTGCCCGGCAATCAGGCCTCCCCCCCATTGGTCGGGCATGTTCCGGTTTCCGATCCATCGCCCCACCTCGCCGTCCAGCGCCAACCACCCCAACTGCGCTGTCGCCTCCATGGGGAAATAGTATTGCGGCCCGGGCTCGACGATGCCGCGCTGCGCCGAGCCGGCGGGAGTGTTGAGCGAGACCTGCGGATACGTTCCGACGGAGAAGTCGATGTTGTCGTCCGTCTTCTCCTTGCCGGCAATGTAGTGCTGCCAGGCGCGAAACTTGATGCCCACGAGCGACTCGCCCAGCCCCACTCCAGTCGAGTTGTTCGCGTTGGTGCCGGCGGCCAGGGGCTGCTCCCATTTGAGCTGAATGCGGTTGCCCCATCCGTAGTTCATGTCCACGTCGGGAATCTCGTAGTACGATTGGCCCGGATTGTGATTCGCAATCCAGCCAAAGTTGATCTCCCAATGATGGTTCCCCGGGGGCGCGGGATCGTCGGTAATAAACGGCGGCCCGCCCTGCGCGCGACCAGGCGCCGCGCCCGCAACCGGTAAAACCAATAAGAAAATGTAAAGAAGGCGGCGCATCAGGGAAAAAGAGATTCTCCGCGATTGATTGCATCGTTTCAATTGCGATAGGGGCTCCTCAATCCAAGGTAGCATTTCGGCGCTGACGCGCGGCGCGGAACGGGAAAGGTCGGGTCGCGCGCGGCCGGCCGAAATTTTCTCGCTGTTTGCGCTGCCCCTCCCGGCCCGTCTCTGCGATACTTGTTTGTTATGCCCATTGACGACCTGCAGCAAGCCGCCCGAAAAATTGCCGAATTTCTCAACGCCCTGAACAAGCTGGGCGGATTGCGCCTGAAGTACCGCATCGCAGCGGGCGATGGGAAGCCCGATGCGGAGGGCGGCGCGACGCCCCTGCTCAATGTGGAGCTGGCTGGCCCCGATGCGCCTCTCGTCACCCGCCACAATGGGGAGATGCTGCGCGCGCTTGAAACCCTGGCTGCGCAGATGCTTCGCCTCGACCAGCACGAGCACAACCTGGTCAGCTTCGACGCCGGCAACTTCAAGGCGCTCCGCGCCCAGGAGCTGCGCCTGGCCGCTGAAACCGCCGCGGAGAAGGTCCGCCAGTCGGGTCTCCCCTACAGCTTTCCGCCCATGAACAGCCACGAGCGGCGGCAGTTGCATCTGGTTTGCCGGTCGCTCCCGGGCGTTGAAAGCGCCAGCGTAGGCGAAGGCCAGGACCGCTTTCTTGTCATCTATCCCGAGGGTAAGACCAACCTGCCCGTGACCCCGCAATTCCAGCCCAGAGGCATAGGGCGCAGGGAAGGCAGGGGGCAGGGATCGGGTTTCAGGCGTCGGTAAGGCGGGCTGACAATACTGAAGGCCCGTGGGCTGTGCCACAATACCCATCTATGAGAAAAGCATTTGTCACGCTGCTGCTGGCGGCTTGCGTAACGCTGAGCCCGGCGCAAAAGCGCCTCGTCCTCATCGACGAGGATGGGGCCGGCCCCGGCGGTTCCGATCAGATGGCCATGCTGGCGCTGTTGCAATCGCCTGACGTCCAGGTCCTCGGTATCACCATCGTTACCGGTGACGCCTGGCGCGACGAGGAAACCCTGCACACCCTGCGCATGCTGGAACTGACCGGCCACGCCGATGTTCCCGTGGCCAGGGGCGCGGTGTTTCCGCTCATCCGTACCCAGGACCAGACGCGCCTTGAAACGTCGCTCGACGGCAAAGTCACATGGCTCGGCGCATGGGGCCGCATCCCGTCGATGCCTACCGAAGCCGCGCCCGGCGCCACATCTGCCGTGCCCGGAAGATTCGAGCCCCACGGCCCCTACGAGATTCCGCCCATGCCCGAGGGACTGCCCACCACCAAGCCTCTCGACGAAGACGCCGCGCATTTCCTCATCCGGCAGGTGCGCGCGCATCCGCACCAGGCGACCATTTACGCCGCCGGCCCGCTCACCAACATCGCGCTGGCCATTTCCATCGATCCCGATTTCGCCGCGCTCACCAAGGGCATCGTCTTCATGGGCGGCAGCCTGAATCCACAAACCGCCGATCCCGAATTTGCCACCGATCCTCGCCATGAATTCAATTTCTGGTTCGATCCCGAGGCCGCGCACATCGTCTTGCACGCCGATTGGCCGCGCATCGACGCCACCACAGTCGATATTTCCATCAAGGCGCCGTTCACTCGAGACCTGCTTGACGAGATCTCCAAGTCGCAGTCGCCCGCCGCTCGCTACATCGCCGCATGGAGCCAGCAGCGCTTTTACATGTGGGACGAGCTGGCCGCCTGCGCGTGGATCGACCCCACGCTCATCACCAAAGAGCAAGTTCTGTATATGGATGTGGACCTGAGCCACGGCCCCAGCTACGGCAACACGCTCACCTGGCCCGAGAAGCTGAAGCCCGCTACCGGCGTGCGCCCCGTCCACGCGCAGCTTGATTTGGATCTGGCGCGCTTCCAGAAGATGTTCGTGGATTTGATGACGCGCACGCCATAGAAGCGCACGGACTAGCCCAGGCACTCCCGCGGGGTGCCCCGGGTCCCTCGCCTTTGGGGACCTGGGAAACCACGAACCTTCGCTTACCCGATCTCAACTCAACACAAACCCAGGGTTGCCCCATCCTTGGCACGTCCTTGTTTTTGTGCCAAGGGTGGGACAGCGCGAACCCCGGCTGTCCCACCCTAACCCCGCACGGACTACACTGTTCGGTATGCATCGGCATGCAAGTTTGCTCGTGTTTCTTTTGTTGGCGTGGGGCGCGGCGAACGCGCAATGGCAGATGGAAGATTCCCACACCACAGCCGATCTGCGCGGCATCAACAACGTGGGCGGCGGCGTGGCGTGGGCCTCGGGCACAAACGGAACGGTTCTGCGAACCGAAGACGGCGGGTATCTATGGCAGACGTGCGCGATTCCGCCCGGCGCCGAGCATCTCGACTTCCGTGGCATCCAGGCCTTCGACGCCAACACCGCCATCGTGATATCGAGCGACAAAGGCGATTTATCGCGGCTATATAAAACGACGGATGGGTGCCAGACGTGGAAGCTGGTGTTCACGGATCCGGACAAGGATGGGTTTTGGGATGGACTCATCTATATCGATGACGACGACATTACATTCATTCTCGGAGATCCGGTACGAGGGCAATTTCGGTTGTTCTCGGATACGAGCGAAGGGCACAAATTCTCGGATAACTGGAACGGACACCCGATTACCGCTACTCCCGGCGAGGCAGCCTTCGCGGCAAGCAATTCTGGCCTAATCTACAACTTCGGCGACGGAATGTTCTCGTTCATAACTGGAGGAACGAAGCCTGAAATCATTCATGAGGAGCACGGAATCGACTACAGGAAGGGAATGTACTCAGAGTGGTCGCGAAATCAATTACCGCTCGCGGCAGGACCAACCGGGGGTGCATTTTCGATTGCCGCGAGGCCTTATGTGAAGAGCGAAGGGGGCGATAGGCACGCAGTTGTCGTGGGAGGGGACTACCTCAAGCCAAACGATTCCGCCAAGACTGCGACATTCAGTAGCGACTGGGGCTACACATGGCACGCCGCGCAAACCCCGCCGCACGGCTACCGTTCGGCTGTGGCCTACGACGCCGCGACCAAAACCTGGATCACCGTGGGACCGAATGGCACGGACATTTCGACGGACGACGGACGCAACTGGCGCGCGCTCCATCCCGATCCAGCGCTGCAGGAAGCGCCCGACGCCGACCGCGACTGGAACGCGCTCTCGCTACCCTTCGTCGTCGGCCCGCATGGGCGCATAGGAAAGTTGAATCCGAAGGCGCTGACATCGGCCCGTTCTGATCCCTGACACCTGAACCCTGACCCCTGTCCCTAAAACAGGTCCGGAATGCTATGGAACGCAATCCGCGTAGGCGCGGCCTTGTAGGCAGTCAGCATCGCGGCGGGCGCCAGCGTGCTCATGCCGTACTTGTCGTTCAACTGGTCCATCGTTGCCAGCAGGCGCGTGCGGCTCTGCTCTTCTTCCAGTCCATCGAAGAGCGCCAGAGTGTGCAAACGGTCGGGAACCAGATTGTTCAGTTGCACGCCGATGAAATAAGGATGGTCGTACTGCGCGCCCGAGGGCCGCGAATCCCACAGGCGGCGCAGCGCGGCAATCAGCGTCTGGTTGTCCTGGCATTCGCTCAGCTTGATTTCGCTGCGCCAGCCGCGCGCGGGCACGCCGAAACGGCTCACCGGCGTGTTCTCGCTGCGCGGCACAGCAAAGCCGATGGCCAACCCGATGTTCGAGGCCCACAGGCCCTGAGAGCGCAGGCGCATGGCTGCCTTGTGCAGCAGTTTGTGGGCCACGGCCCAGGCTTTTTCCGCGGTGCGCATCTCCGGCGCGAGCACATGGGAATGGCTGATCGACTTTTGATGATCGAGCTCGGCCATCTCGAAGTCTTCGCCGCGCAGCCAGTGCCACAGCCGCTCGCCCCACACCGATCCCCAAATCTCGCCGGCCTGCTCGCAGTTGAGCGCCAGCAGATCATCCATGGTGTGAATGCCCTTTTCGTTCAGCCGCTTCTCTGTGCGCGCGCCAATGCCCGGCAGATCGCGTAGCGTGAGCCCGCGCAACGCCTCGGGCAAAATGTCGAGCGGCAGCGCCACCAGGCCGTCGGGTTTTTCCATGTCGCTGGCCACTTTGGCGAGAAAGCGGTTGGTCGCCAGCCCCACCGAACTACGCAGCATCGGTCCGACGCGCTCGCGGATTGTTTGCTTGACACGAACGCCGAGATCGAGGGCGGCACGAAGAGCCCGCTCGCGGCCCATCAACCGGCACGCCATCTCGTCGATGGAGCAGACGGCCGTCACCGGCGCGCAGCTCTCAACCGCCTCGACAATGCGGTGATGGTATTCGGTGTATAGCTCGTGACGGCCTTCCACCAGCACAATCTCCGGGCACATGCGTTTGGCGTCGGCAACAATGGTTCCCGTCCGCACGCCAAAAGCCTTGGCCTCATAGCTGGCCGCAATGCAGCAGGTGGTGTCGGCCATCATGGGCACCACGCCTACCGGCCGGCCGCGCAATTCGGGCCGTGCCTCCTGCTCGCACGAGGCAAAGTAGGAGTTCAGATCGACGAAGAGCCAGTTCAGCAGGCCTTGGGCCGAACCCGCTTCCGCTGTAGGCTCCCCCGCCGGCTCGGCGCCACCGGCCCCGATTCCGAGGTGCGCAAGCTCTTCCGGCCACTCCTCGGGAACGGGCGCAAGCCCGGGGTTCTCACCGGTCGCTGGGGACCCCGGATTCCCACCCCAACGACCAAGACCCGTCGCTGGGGACCCCGGATTCCCACCCCAACGACCAAGACCCGTCGTTGGGGACCCCGAATTGGGAATCAACGCCATATTGTAACTATTTTCGCTTTCTCTTCTCTTATTTGCAACTGATAGTCTCGCTTCCGTGGCTCGAAACCTGTAGGGTTACCTTTAGAAGAGAGATTTCATCCAAACAGTAGGTCCGCATCGCGTTGCGGAGGTAAATTTGGTTGTGGGCGCTCGAGTGCCCGGCAAGAGCGGTGACAAGATGCAGCACCTGGCCCATTGGATCGCAGTGAATGGAGGCGTTCTCGCCGTCCTGGTTACGGCCGGCGTGGCCGTGCTGCTTGTCTGTTGTCTCGGGTGCACCAAATGCGGGTGCCGCGAGAAAGACGATCTGTTCAAACACCACGAGCTCTAGAGCCTGCCCCAAATGAGCAACAAGCTCTGAGCGTGCTTATTGTCCGCCGGCAGCCGGCGCCTCCGGCTTCAAATAAATCTCAAACTGCTCCAGGATCCGGTTGTATAGGCTTGTGCGTGCATCCGGTCCATCGATCGAATGCGTCTTGCGCGGGTAGATCTGCAGGTCGTACGCAATGCCTGCCTCAATGAGCTTCTGGACAAATTGCACCGTGTTCTCGATGTGCACGTTGTCGTCGCCGGTTCCATGCGCCAGTAGCAGCCGTCCTTTCAGGTGTGCGGCCGAGTTCACTACGGAAAAGTCACGATACCCCTCCTGATCCTCCGCGGGCAGACCGAGGTACCGCTCCGTGTAGATCGAGTCGTAATCGCGCCAGTCGGTTACCGGCGCCACGGCCACGCCTGCGCTGAAGCGGTCGGAGTGCGTCATGGCGTAAAGCGTGAATGTGCCACCCCAACTCCACCCCCACCAGCCCAGGCGCTTGGGGTCCAGTTGCGGATACTTCTCAAGCGCCGCATCGACTACGGTCAACTGGTCCTCGAGCTGCACGGGGCCAAAGTTGCGATACGCGGCCTGCGCAAAGTCGCGCCCGCGGCCGCCCATGCCGCGATTGTCGGCGTGGAGCACGGCAAAGCCGTGTTCCGCCAGCACCTCGTCGAAGAGCAGGCCGATCTTCCATTCGTTTACCACCACCTGGTCGTGTGGCCCTCCGTAGGGGTTCACGATCAGCGGCGCGGTGGCCGGATTTCCGCTGCCCTGAGGCAACAGCAGCGTGGCGTAAAGCGTGGTACCGTCCTGCGCCTTCACTTCAAATTGCTCCGGCGCGCGCAGGTTGTAGGCATCGAGCGCGTGCGTCTGCCAGAACACGTGACAAGTCTCTGTTGCGGCCGTCGGTGCCGGCCCTCCGCAAAGCCGCATCTGGGGCGGCTCCATGCGCGTCGAGTACTTTTCGGCAAATACACCGCCATCGGGGGAGAAGGTAGCTTCATGAAAGCCCGCGCCGGCACTCCACAGCTTGCGTTGGCCGTCGAAGCTCACCTGCCAAATCTGTTGCTCCAGCGGGTTGCCTTCGTTTGAAGCGTAGATCGCCACCTTACGCGCAGGATCCACGTTGTACACATCGCTCACGTCGAAATCGCCTTTGGTCAGTTGAAGCGCGGGCTTGGCGGGGCCCTCAAAAGGCTTCCCCTGGTCGTAGCTGTAGAGATAAAGGTGATTGTGCCCATCGCCCCAATGTGTCAGCACGATCGATCCGCCGCCCACCGCTACGTCGTAGTTCTCGTCCACAAACTTTTCGTCGCCGATTTCCAATATCTGGTGTGCGTTTCCGTCATCGGCATCGGCGAAGAACAGCGTTCGCCGCTTGTGATCGCGCCTCAGGGTCTCAATCCACAACGTTTTGGGGTCCACCCAGCCGAAGCGCGGAATGTAGTCGGCGCCGGCCTGGATGGGCAGCCTTATCCACGTCGTCTTGCCGCCCTTCGCGCTCACCACCCCAACGTGCACCTCGGGGTTGGCGTCGCCGGGCTGCGGATAGCGCTGCCACTTGACCTGCGCGTGTGTAGGAATCCAATCGGTAAGCGGATACGGCGGTACCGCGGTCTCGTTCATCTGCAGATAGGCCAGGTTCTTCGAGTCCGGCGACCAGAAGTAGTTGCTGCGCACGTCGAGCTCTTCCTCGTAAACCCAATCCACCTCGCCGTTGAGCATCGACTCTCCACTCGCGGCAGGATTGGGCGCCGCAACCAACTGGCTTGCGGGCGTACCCGGCTGGCGCAGCCGGAGCACGGCCAGACCGTGATTACGGATAAACGAGACGGTTGAACCATCCGGCGAAAACTTCGGATCGTCGCCGGAAGACGCTCCGGTAAAGCCTATCTGCACGCCGGTGCCGTTGCGCAGATCGTAAAGCCAAAGTTGGCCGTCGGCGTCGAAGAGCAGGTGCACAGAGTCCGGCGCCCACAGGTAGCTGGCCATGTTGTAGCGCATGCGGTGGTCGCGGTCCTGCTCTGAGCCTTTGCTCGAGTCCAGCGGAGCCATCTTGGCGGCGCTCACCAGCACGTGCACCTTGCCGGTCGCCGCATCCACTTCCATTAATTGCCCGCCTTCCAGGTAGGTCAGGTGCTTTCCGTCCGGCGACCAGGTGAGCTGGCCGGGCGGCTCGCCGATGAGCGGTCCATGCGCGAAGATCGCTTCGACAGTCAATGGCTTCGCGGGGGTCGCGTAGCGAGGGGGGGCGACGGCGCTTGCGCGGCAATGGAAAAGGCAACAAGGGGCAAAGCGGCAACGATAGGAAATAACAGGACGTTCGTTCGCGTCAAAGGGAATTCCTCCTGGGTCGGGATTCTGGAGCTGAGCCGGGAGTGGCTCTCATCGGGCCGCGTTGGAAAGAGGCGGGGCTACCAAAAAAAGTGTAAACCACAGCCTGTGTCTTGTTGCGCCATAAAGGTAGACGGTGTATGTTCCGCTGTATGCACTGGGCAACTCCTGAAGAACGTCACGCTCTCGGCCAGGCGCGGCGCAAGCAGGTGGGCCGCCATCAGCACGACGCCCTGGATCATAAGGCGCGTCAAGCCTCCGCTCTGGCAATCGTCGAGCGGTCCATGCGCGGCCGCGTGCCCGCGTTGATTGCTCTCAAGTACCAGCTCATGGCCGAGTCGCCCTTCGCCTTCTTTCGCGGCGCAGCGCCGGTGATGGCCGCGGACCTGGCGCAGCTTCCCTCCACCGGCATCGTCAGCCAGCTCTGCGGCGACGCGCACGTGCGCAACCTGGGCGCCTACGCCGCGCCCGACGGACGCCTTGTCTTCGACATCAACGACTTCGACGAGAGCATCCGCGGCCCATTCGAGTGGGACCTCAAACGCATGGCGGCCTCGCTGGTGCTGGCTGGCCGCGCCGCCGGACACAAAGACGGCTCCGCGCGCAATGCCGCCGAGGCCTGCATCGCGCGCTACGGCGACCAGATGCGCGCTTTCACCCGCATGACGCAGCTCGAAGTGAACCGGTTTCAGGTGCACCGCATCAACTTGGCCCGGCCGGTGCACGCCGCGCTCACCAAGGCCGAGCGTGCCACTCCGCAGCACACGCTGGAGCTGCTTACGAGTCCCGCCAAACCGAGCCGGCGCGCTTTGCTGCACAACGAGGCGACGCGCCGCTTCAAAGAATCGAAACCTATGCTGACGCGCGTCACCGGCTCCCGCGCCGCCGCCGTGCTGGCCTCGCTTGGGTCTTACCGCGAAATGCTGGAGCCGCAGCGCCAGCATCTGCTCTCGTTTTACAAACCCGTCGACGTGGCCTTCAAAGTGGTCGGCACCGGCTCCGTGGGCCTTCGCGACTATTGCATCTACATGGAAGGCAACGGCCCGGCCGATCCGCTCTTTTTGCAGATCAAGGAAGAGACCGCGTCCGCCTATGCACCGTACTTGCCCGACGCTCATTCCGCGCCGCACAATGGCCAGCGTGTCGCCGAAGGCCAGCGCGCCATGCAAATCCAGATCGACCCATTCCTCGGCTGGACGCACATCGGCAGCCGCCAGTATCTCGTCCGCCAGCTCAACGATCACAAAGGTTCCATCGAGATTGCAGACCTGGCCGGGGTGAATCTCAGAGCCTACGCCGAGGTCTGCGGTGAACTGCTGGCGCGCGGCCACGGCCGCTCCGGCGATCCGCAAGTTATCGCCGGCTACATCGGCAACGGCAACGCTTTTGCCGAGGCGATTGCGAGCTTCGGCGTCATCTACGCCGACCAGACGGAAAAGGATTGGGAGCAGTTAAGGCGGTCGGGGAAGGCGAAAGCTAAAAGCTGATGGCTTGTCGCGGAAGTGTAAGCGATATGCGCCCCCAAGACCGGACCAGCAAAGGCGCCCTCGCCGCCTTTCACGGCGCACATGCATCCAGTTCTTGTCCCTACTCCCTATTCCGGCCGCATCACGACTTTGATTGCCTCGCCCGATTGCAGCAGCTCCATTGCTTTCTTGAACTGGCTCAGCTTGAGGCGGTGCGTGATGACCGGCTCCAGGTTCAGCTTGCCGGCCGAGAGCAGTGCCTCCATCTGAAACCACGTCTCAAACATTCTGCGGCCGTTGATGCCCTGCACAATGGCGCCTTTGAAAATGATGTCGCGGGCAAAGTCGAGTTCGAAGGGGCGCGAAGGAATGCCGAGCAGCGAAGCCCGCCCGCCGGTGCGCAACAGCGCGAATCCCAGGCGAATGGCCTCGGGATTGCCAGACATCTCGAGCAACACATCCACGCCCGTGCCGCCGGTGGCTTCGAGAATCCGTTGCTGGGCATGGTCAGTGGCCGGATCGAGAACCAGATCGGCGCCCATCTCCCGAGCGACCTGCCTGCGGTGCGCATTGACCTCAATGGCGTAGATACGCGCCGCTCCGCAGGCTTTGGCCACGGCAATCGAAAACAGCCCGATGGCGCCGCAGCCGGTGATAGCGACTGTCTTTGCGGCAATTGGCCCGGCCAGCACGGCATGCACCGCGTTGCCCAGCGGGTCGAGCAGCGAAGCGTAGTCGTGCGGGATCGAAGGCGAGAGCTTCCAGATGTTCGATTCCGGAATGATGGCGTAGCTGGCGAAGGCGCCGTCGGCGTCCACGCCCAGGATGCGCACGTGTTGGCACACATGCGCGAGGCCGGTGCGGCATTGCAGGCATTTGCCGCAGGCCACGTGCATTTCGGCACTCACCGGGTCGCCCTCGCGCACGGTGGTTACGCCGCGGCCCATGCCGGCCACCGCGCCTGAGAACTCGTGCCCCGGAATCAGCGGCGGATGGATGCGCCCCCTGGCCCACGGATCCCAGTTGTAGATATGCAGATCGGTGCCGCACACGCTGGCGGTCTCGACGCGCACCAGCACTTCGCCAGGTCCGGGAGCGGGAACGGGCACCTCGCGCAGCTCGATCCCCGGCGCGGGTTTAGCTTTCACAACGGCCTGCATGGTAGCCGGCATAGCGGCAAACCCCTCCCTGAAACCACGGACACACAAGTCTATCAACCACAAGGTGGTTGAACGCTGGATGGAGTTCAAAAAAAATGGACGCCGCAAGTTTGCGGCGCTTCGGAGTCTATGTTGGCGAAGGTTCGCTCGAGGTCAGGTAGTGGGTCGGTTTGGAAGAGATCAGGTGTGCCCCTTCAAAACGGCGGTGTGGGACCGCCTTAGATTCACAGCCATGTGGCCTGCTTGCAAATTTCTGTGCCAACGGTGCTACTCCTGATCGCAAAGACTGAGTGTACGCGTTTCTGCAAATGAGACTTCCGCATAGCCGGTTATCCGCCCGGAACTGGGCTCTAGGCCCCGAAAACATTCGAGAAGCCGACTTTATCGGTACTGATCCGCGGTCGCGATCTAAATGCTTGACCGTCCGGCCCCACGCAGCATTCGATCTGTGGACGTGCAAACCCCTCCTTGACCTGATCGCGGCTGAAGCAGGAATCACTCGTAAGTGAATCCCGCATCCAAAGCATAGGAAGTCCCGTCGGGATTCTGGACGACCAGTCTCGCGCCGCCCTGGGGGCCTGCCGGCGTGACAAACTCCAGCGTGCTCGAATCAACAAATGTTGCGCTCGCTTCCGCTCCGCCGAGGCTGACGGTCGCTCCCGATTCGAATCCGCTGCCTCGGACCGTGACTGTTGTCCCGCCGCTCAACGGACCGCTCGCAGGACTGAGATATCCAACGGACAGAGGCGGGCTGGGCAATTGCACAACTGTCAGACCCGCGCTCGTGATCACGAACAGCCGGTTCCCAGCCTCGTCGAAATCCATCACGTTCTGCGCTAACTGTGGGAGTTGCTCGGCTAGGAGAACGTACCCCGCTCCCTCGCCGAGATTCGTATCCGTAATCTGGATTCCGTTTGACTCCGCGTTTCCATTGCCCCCTGGCACCGGCGTATAAAGAAGGCTCCCCGAGCCGTTCATCTTTTCGCCGCGAATATCGGCGGCGGAAAGAGGGCTTGTGAAGAATTCGGGAAGCTCAGCTTGGATATGTTGGATCATCTGGGCATCCAGGCGTGTATAGTCGCTGGCAAACCAATACCCGTCGCCTGAAGCGGCGATGCTATCGCTCAACTGCGTGAAGCTTTCTTCATTTAAGATCGCGGAGCCTGGTGTGAATGTATTGGTTGCGCTGCTCCATATGGCCCCTCCCCCAAAAGCGAGATCTCCCACGCTGTCCCTTGAAAATAAATCTCCGCAGAATCCCGAAGCACCCGGATCGGTGCGTTGGGTCACCTTGAGAGTCGAAAGCTTCAAATCCCAAAGCTGGCAACCGCCGAATGTGGCCGAGGTCCCATTGACAAAGACATCTCCGGTACTCGTTGCAACCACAGTGTTGACCCCTGGCGTATTGGCAATTGTCACAGGAATCTGCACAGCAGTGCTAGAGCTTGGGTTATCCGGGTCGATGATTGCGACTGAACTGTCGGAAAAATTAGCAGCAAGCAGCGTGGAGTTATCCGGCGTTAGCGCCAGGCCCATGATTTGCCGCGTGCCGCCAAGCGAATGCGGCACGATCGGCACCAGGAATTGGCTAGATGCGGCGGAGAATACGTCAATATGGTCTCCGGCGCTCAGGTAAACCCAGTCGCGCTTCGCATCGTAGAGAGCATATGTGAATGTGTCCGACGAAGCATAGTCCGTCACCGAAACATAATTGAAACCGTTCGCGAGTGTCGCCGTTCCCGCCGAACTGGTCACCGTGATGTCCGCCTTCCCCGCCGAACCCGGTGGAACTGTCACCAGCAATTCGTCCACGTCGGCAAATGGGTACGACGCATTTTCACCGGAATCATTAAAATCGATGTATTTCGTAGCGTCCGTTACCTTCGCTGTCTGGCCGCCGATCGTCACCGTCGCGGATCCGTTATTCCCGATCAATCCGTAGCCAATCAGGGCAAGCGACGCCCCACCCTGCGTCGAGCCTGCATTTCCGCCTGCGAATAGAATTTCAGAGCCGTAAGAGAACGCCTGCGGCGCAAGGAAAAACCAACCGTCCGGTTCCACGCCCTTCACATTCACAAGACCTGCGGTCGCCGATGCCGGCGCGGTCACAGACACGAGCGGGCCTCCGCTGAACTCAATGTTGGTTCCTCTCGCACTCCCAAACCACACATCGGGCAGAACATCGAATCCGGCCTGGCCCAGCGTTGTCGCCAACGGCGTATTCAGCGGCGCCTCATCTGCGGTGCCAACCCCTCCAGCAGGCGGTCCAACAGGAGAATTCAGCACGTTCTGGAGATTTGCTGCGTCGTCGATCACCAGGCCACGGCCAAAGCCATATCCGACCGTCCCATAAACCAGCCCCGTCGTGTCCGCGGTCAACGGCACGGCCTGCGGTATTGCCCCCGAGCTGGCGTTCAGTGAATTGAATTGATATGCAGGAGCAGCCCCGGTCAAAGCATAGCTGCTGGCATTGATAGTCAAAATGACGGGATACGACACCGACCCCTTTGAAACGGTCATGTTCACAAACAGCTTCGTGCCGTCGGGGCTATAAGTCATTCCCCAGAAAACTCCCCCGAACTGTGGTCCCCCGAGCACGTCAAGGTTGCTGTCCACAAAGGCAAATCCGGCCGTCCCCAGAATTGCTAACTGATGCGCCGTCGGACTCGCCGCCACTCCCAGCACCTGTCCCACCGTCGACTGCCCGCTGGCCGTAAAGCTATTGCTGGCCGCATCATAAACTGCCATGTTCAGGTCCGATCCGTAATCGACAACCAGAACTTTGGCGCCATCGCCGGTTCTCGCCATGTGATTGATCCAAGGTCCAATTCCGGGCGCCGCCAACGGAGTGAAGGTTCTGGCCGACGGGTTCCACTGCTCCAACGTGTAGGAAGGAGGGTCAGAGTTATTGGTCATGCCAATTAGAGTGGAGCCGTTCGCAGTACTCGCAATGAGATCCGGAATCGAAGAAAGGTTGCCGCTCTGCGCCGGCACACTTGTTCGGCTAACAACCTGCAGTGAAGTGGTATCAATCGAAACAATCTGCTGCACATTGCTTGCGACGAGAAGACGCGAGCCGTCAAGGCTCAAGTCCATTCCCGTTGGACTGGGTGCCGGAATGCTTTCGAGAATCTGCTGCGTCGCCGGCGAAATCACGTCTACTCGGTTCCACTGCGGATTGCTCGCATAGACCACGTTGTGGGCCGCATCGTAGACCGCCGCGTTCGGCATACCATCTTCGCGAACATAATCCGTTCGAATCGCTGGGAGCGTTCCCACTGGTGGCGAAATGTTCAGCTCTACCTGCGCGCTTTCCTGCACGGAGTCTGCAGTGCGCGTCGCCGTCACGGTAACGGGGGCGTAGTTGGCGAGGGCGGTCGAACTTGCGGTGAAACTCAACTCTGAACCAGGAGCGCCGTAGGGCAGCGGATTCTGTCCGAATGTTGCCTGCACTCCTGTCGGCAATCCCGAAATCGAAAGTTGAACCTCGAAGTTCGTATTGCCCGTTCCGCCTATTGTGAGCATCACAGTGGTCTTCGCGTTGCCACCTTGGCTCAAAGAAAGCTCGGTATTCCCTACGTAAATTGAGAAGCCCGCTAAGGTCTGGGTTTGAACTTGAAGGGCGATGTCGGCGGTGTGATTAAGGCTTCCCGATGTAGCCTGCAGTCCAACTGTGAGGTTGGCTTGGGCGGCATTAGAAGGAATGCTGATGACGATGTCCTGTGTGCCGGCAGACATCGCGAACGAAGAGGATGGGGAAACCGTCGCCCCCGACGGCAGCCCGGTTACATTCACGTTCACGGACCCGGTGAACCCATTTAAGGCTTGCACTTTAACCTGGACAAGCAACGTACCGCCAGGTGTCACCGTTCCCGAACTCGGTGACGCAGAGATCGAAAAGTCGGCCGCGGGAGGTGGAGGCGATGAACTGCCGCCGCCCGAGGAGCCACCGCCGCCACAACTTGTAAGGAACGCAAGCGCAACGCTCACAAGCAGGCACAAAGAGCGGGCCATTGAAAAAGAGCGCGGCATTGAATTGGACCTTGCCCAATATATTACCTCATCATCGACCCGAGGTCAGTGGGCTTTGGTCAACTGCCTGGGCTGCGCCGGTCCGCCCTGGCCCTCGGCGATCTCTCGACCTACGAGGCGATCGTAGCGATACACGTCGCTGGTGGTGCCTAGCGACTCGTTGTACAGGCTGATGGACCCGATAAGCTGCTTCAGCTCCTCGCCGAACGCATGAATCGTTTGCAATTGGCTGGCCGACGCGGGAAGCTCGTATTTTGAAGTCTCTATAAATTTCTGGTAGCCGCGGTCCAGCAAGCGCGCCACTTCGCCCCTTACGACCACTCCGGGATGGATGGCATACGCAGCCGCGATTTGGTCCTGGCCTTTGACCTCGGGCGCCGCCACCAGCACGGCTCCCGCCCCATGCTTGCTGACCAGCATGCCCCCTGCCACGCCGGCATAGGGTGTTACATCGAAGGCGTGGGCGCGGAGCAGTTCCAGAGTTTGATCGAAGTTGGGATGAGCGGATTTTCGTTTCATGATTGCGTTCCGATCTGGAAGAATGGGGTGCAGGCTCGACAAGTCCCCTGCCTCCAATCTCGCACAGCGGGAGCGTGGGCTGCAATTCTCCATGGACACTGGCAAGCAACAACCCGGCCCCACACCAGCTGGAGGCATGGGTGGGGCAAGCGGGAGCGTTCTTCGGCTGCCCCGCTCGGTCTACCTGGATCTCCGCGCCCACGGCGAAGAAGCCTGGCCCTGCGAGTGCTGCGGCGCCTTGCTGGGCCATGCGATCCAGGGAGAGGGTCCGGATGGCTGGCAGGTCCATTGGCTGGTGCGCGCTGCGAATGTCCGCGCCGGCTTATCTCGCGACCGCTACGAAATCGCTCCGGAGGAGCTGCTCGGGATCGTGCTTGAGGCGGACAAGCGAGGTCTCGAGGTCGCAGGCTTCTACCACTCTCACCCCGGCCACCCGGCTCAACCTTCATCCATCGATCTCGCCGAAGCACATTGGCTGGGCTGTTCGTACGTCATCACTGAGGTCGCCGGGGGAAAAGCCGCACTGACGAACGCGTTCCTGCTCGCGGGAGCAAGAGAAGAGGACAAGCATTTTGCGCCGCAGACCATCCAGATTGAGGATCGATCCGCCGATCCCTAACGCGCATGACCCCCGTCGCGGCAGCCCAAAGCTGTTACAGCAGGGTTAAATCGCGCTCGCCTGCCACGAGAAAATAAAAAAATCTTTACACGGGCCGGTTCCAAGACCCATAATCTCTATGCCTTAGAAGACTTGCGTTTCCCCATCCCCATCCCCACTTCGCAAGACATCTCAGGACAAAACAAGGAGGATTCTCAGCCATGAAAATCATCAGCCCCGTACTGCTGGGACTGTCTTTCGCGGTCGTTGGAAGTTCGCTGGCCGCGGCACAGGAAATGCAAGGTCCGCCAAAAGTCATTCAGATTACGCGTGAATTCATCAAGCCGGGAAAGACCGGCGCCATCCACGACACCTCGGAAAGCAAATTTGTGGCGGCAATGAACAAAGCCAAGTGGCCAACCCACTACGTGGCCATGAATTCGCTCTCAGGCAAATCGCGCGCCCTGTACATCACAGGCTATTCCTCGTTTGACGCGTGGGAGAAGGACAACGCCAACGTGGACAAGAACAAGGATCTAGCGGCCGAGCTCGACCGGGACAGCTTGAGCGACGGCGAACTGCTGGACGGCTTGGATCAGCATGTCCTTTACTATGACGAGGAATTAAGCTATCGCCCCGTGCCCGATCTCGCACACATTCGCTACATGGAGACCACGGTATTCGTGGTTAAGCCCGGCCATAGGGGCGATTTTTCAGACGCGATGAAGATGGTGATCGATGCCAACAAGAAAGGCGGCACAAGCGCGCAATGGGCGATGTACGAATTAGCCTACGGCGGCGGTGACGAGTACATCATGTTCAGCGCCGACAAGTCCATGGCCGAAATCGACACCGGCTATACAGAAGACAAGCAATTCCACGATGCCCTTGGCGTGGACGGCTTGAAGAAGATCCGCGAGCTGGAGCAAGCCTCTATCGACAGCGTCGACTCGGAGTTATTCCAGATCAACCCGCGCCAGAGCTATCCGCCCGATGACTGGGTCAAGGCCGATCCCGACTTCTGGCAGGCGAAGCCTGCAATGGCGTCTCCCGCAGAGTCTGCCGCTGCACAAATTCCCGCGAATTAGAGTTTGGCTGCGGCTCAACAAAGCCTTTCACCTGAGCGGCTCTGCGATTCGCAGAGCCGCTCGCGCTGTGCCGTCCTACCACCCTGCCCTCCGGGCAGATAAACTAAGAATGACCGGAGCGCCTGCGCCATGGCCGTCACAATTTCCCCCACTCAGCTACCCGAGCTCACTACCGCCGATCTCTCTCGCTACGCGCGCCACCTCATCTTGCCTGAAGTAGGGGTCGAGGGCCAGCAGAAGCTGAAGGCCGCTCGCGTGCTGTGTGTGGGAACGGGCGGTCTCGGCTCGCCGCTTGCGCTCTATCTGGCCGCGGCCGGCATCGGCACCCTCGGGCTGGTGGACTTCGATGTGGTTGACGCGAGCAACCTGCAACGGCAGATCATCCACTCCACGCACGACATTGGCCGCAAGAAACTCGACTCAGCCGAAGAGAAGCTCATCGCCCTCAACCCCGCGCTGAATGTGGTGAAGCACGAGACCATGCTGGTGAGCGCCAACGCTCGCGAGATACTCAGGGACTACGACATCGTCGCCGACGGCACCGACAACTTTCCCACGCGCTACCTGGTCAACGATGCCTGCGTTTTGACGGGCAAGCCGAACGTCTACGGGTCGGTTTTCAGATTCGAAGGCCAGGCCAGCGTGTTTGCCACGCGCGAGGGGCCCTGCTACCGCTGCCTCTATCCCGAGCCGCCGCCGCCCGGCCTGGTGCCGAGTTGCGCCGAAGGCGGTGTGCTGGGGATTCTCCCCGGGTTGGTGGGTGTCATTCAGGCTACCGAGGTTATCAAGCTCATACTGGGCAAGGGCGAGCCTCTCATTGGCCGCCTGCTTCTCGTCGACGCGCTGGCCATGCGCTTTCGCGAGCTCAAGCTCCAGAAAAATCCCGAGTGCCCCGTCTGCGGCGACCATCCCACAGTTACCGAGCTCATCGACTACCAGCAGTTCTGCGGCATGGTGCCCGAGACGATTCAGGAGAGCGGATTCAAGAACGGCATTGCTCAGATCAGCGTGCGGGAGCTCAAGCAGCGCCGCGACGCCGGCGAGGACGTCTTCGTCCTCGACGTGCGCCAACCGTGGGAGTACCAGCTCGCCAACATCGGCGGCAAGCTCATTCCCATGTTCGAAGTGCCCGGGCGGCTGGCTGAGATCGACCGCGATCGCGAGATCGTGGTTCACTGCAAGTTAGGCATCAGCAGCCAGCGCGTGGCCGAATTCCTGGCACAGAACGGCTACACCAATGTGAAGAACCTCGCCGGCGGCATTCGCGCCTGGGCCGATCAAATCGACCCCAAGGTGCCCAAATATTGAGATCACCGCGCCATTTTGGTGGGCCGAAGACGCGTTTAAACCACCCCGCCTTGCGCTCGCAGTAAGGCTCCCGAGGCCGCCCGGCACTCAGGTGATAATCCCTACACTGTTGGCAGTCGCCACGCCGCGGACAATTCTGTTTTGGGCACGTACACACTACAGGAACGTGGCCGACAATAGCGAATACGGGCGCCACTCCGCTCACCGCACTTCGGCTGGTTTTCCGTTTTCGTCCAGCTTGCCGAAGATCATTTTGCCGCTCGCCGTCTGCAGCACGCTGGTGACGGAGATATCCACGCTCCTGCCAATCAGCTTGCGCGCGTGATCCACAACCACCATGGTGCCATCGTCCAAATACCCTACGCCCTGGTTGAACTCCTTGCCTTCCTTCAAAATGAGCACGCCCATCTTCTCGCCGGGCAGCACCACGGGCTTGAGAGCGTTGGCCAGGTCGTTGATGTTCAGCACATCCACGTGGTGAAGGTGGGCTACCTTGTTCAGATTGAAGTCGTTGGTCACCACCTTGGCCTCCCATTTCTTGGCCAGTTCCAGCAGTTTCAGGTCCACTTCGCGGATGGAGGGAAAGTCGTCAGGCACGATTTGTACCTGGACGATGGCGCTGGACTGCATCCGCTGCAGCATATCCAGGCCGCGCCGGCCGCGCTGGCGTTTTGAGCCGTCGGTGGAGTCGGCCACAATCTGCAACTCGCGCAGCACGAACTCGGGCACCACCAGCGTGCCGTCGATAAAGCCGGCCTCGGCGATGTCGGCGATGCGGCCATCGATAATTACGCTCGTGTCCAGGACTTTGGCGCTCCTGCGCGTGGGCTTGTCGCCGGAAAACACCATGCCCAGCGCCGCCGGGTTCAGCAGGTCGCCCTTGCTCGCGCCCACCAGCAGGCCAATGTAGGTCATGAGCAGAAGCACGAAGACCTGCACGACGGCGGAGTTCGTGGACGGCAGCGGCGCCCAGTGTAGTACCAGGCAAAACAGCGCCGCGCCGAAGATGCCCAGCACGCTGCCTATCAGGGCGCCAATCAACCGCCGCAGCGTGAGCGCACGCACGCGCAGTTCGAAGACGATGACCGCGCCAGCCGAAGCCGCGCCTAAAACCATGCCCAACCACCCCGACTGGATGCCGAAAGGGCGAAGGAAGTAACAAACCGCGGCAAGCAAAATTACAAAAAGAATGCGCAAAACTACGATGTCCATAAACCCTGCTTCCGCTGGCAACAAAGAAATTGCGCCAGCCGGGCACAACTGCCGAGTATGACTATACCCATCGTAATCGTCAAGAGGATGTTTGGGAAAGCAGAGAACAGGGAACAGGGATCAGGTGTCAGGTGCCAGGGATCAGAAGCTGATACCAACGGCTCAGGAGGGGGTCAGAGCTTTGGGAGGTCAGGAAAAGAAGCACCGCTCTTGAGCCGGGCCCACCTTTCCCTGACCCCTGAAACCTGATCCCTGTTCTTAAGACGCCGCGGCCAATTCGGCCACCTGCGGCGTCCGCTGCGCGCCTTTGCGCGGGCCGCGCTTGCGCGCGCTCATCACTTTAATACGTTCCAATAGCTCTTGCGTTGAGCAGTTCTTCCTCGTCAGCATTGCATCGGCTGCGTGAATCTCTCCGGAGCCCGCCCATGTGGCGCCCGGCGCCCCGGGGCGCGCTTCGCTGAGCAGGATCATGGGCACATGCCCGGCCATGCGTTTCAGCCGCTGCACAAGCTGGCTCCCACTCATCTGGGGCATGTTGTTGTCGGTCAGCACCAGGTCGATTTGCGGGGCGGAGGCAAAAACGGAGATCGCCTCGTGGCCGTTCGACGCCGATAGCACGCGATAGCCATTGGTGGCCAGCATGAACTTGAGTACCGAAAGCTCTTGTTCGTTGTCGTCAACGCAGAGAATTACCTTCTTTGGGCGCATGATCTGGAGATTTGCTCCTTAATACAGTTTGTTGGGCCGTTTCCAGGGAACAAAATCCCCATCCGCTCGCGAGGCGGGTTTACATGTCCGTAGTCTTGGCCCGGTATTCGGAAAAGGCAGCTATACTCTTTCGGATCGTCGGTCCGGATCACGCGGCGCGGGCGTCCGCAGCCCAATGGGCGCGGTCCGCCGCTCCGACCGGCAACCGGCACGAGATCCTCGGCAGGCCACCCTTACTTCGCGGTCAGGTGTTTACCGTTTTGGCGCGTCGGTGGCTTCCCCAAGAACGCACCGTGGAATTTGTGATCAACGTTTCCAAACTTTAAGGGTCCCGGCTCTCCTCGTAAATAGAGAAATACTGGCGAAGATCGGACTGGAAAATTCGAGTGAAACAAGTAGAAAGCGGCTAGAACCAACGCACAGCGTGACTTGCGAAGATGAATTTCTGTTGAAACCATGTGCATCACGTCAGGAAAAGCCGTCCTTTTGCTACAAGTACGGTGCTGCCTGCCACGCGCACATCCCGTACCCTCGCGGATTCCTTTTTCGCGGACAGGAAAATATCGCTGGGCCGGCCCATCTCCACACCCTGCCGCACATGAACGCGCGCGCCGGGCGCCACAATTCCGCGCCCGACAAGGTAGCCGATGGCGCAGCCGGCCGCTGAGCCCGTGGCCGGATCCTCGCCGCCATAAAACTGCATACGCGCCCGCCACTCGATGGGGCTCTGGCTTTGGTCGGGGTCTGGTGCAAGAACATAGAACCACCGCCCGCCCCGCGCACGCAGCCACTCGGCCGCCGCGTCGTGGTCGACCTTCAGCCGCGCCAGCGCCTCAAGCGAGCGCAACACCACAATGGCAAACGGATTCCCTGTCGACACAATTTGCGGCAAAAGTCCTGGCTCCAGATCCTGCTCTCGAAGGCCCATCAGCCGCGCCGCCTCCGCGCGATCCAGCTCCTCGCCGAACTCCGGATCGCGTTGCGTCATTTCGCCAAACAGGCTTTCGCCCTCAAACCGCACCGGGACAGGCCCGACGTTTTCATCGAGCGTCACGGTGTCGCCATCGAGTGCGTCGGGCGCGTCAAGCTTGAGCACGCTCGCCGTCCCCAGCGTGGGATGCCCGGCAAACGGCAACTCCTCTTGCGTGGTAAAGATGCGCACCCGCACGCCTTTGGCGTGTTCCACTTCGGTCGTCCTGCGCTCCACAAACGTCGTCTCCGAGAGGTTGAACTCGCGCGCAATGGCCTGCATTCTTTCCGTCGACGCGTCGCATGTATTCATCACTACGGCCAGCGGATTGCCGGCGAGCGCCGTCTCGGTGAAGACATCCACGAAAAAGTAATTGAGTTGCGGCATCGGATGAGCGTGCCTCTGGCGTGCCATCAGTTTACGAGCAGTCGTCACGCCACGCGCATGTGGAAAGCGCGCGTTCCTGTGGAAAGGACAGAGAGTAGAGAATAGAGGGCAGAGAACGGAGGACAGAGGGCCTTCTGTCTCAGAGCGCAATCAGCGGGCGCGGCAGCCGCGTTCTGGCGCGATCGAGAAAGAGCCGCATGCGCAGTGCCTCGGCGCGTTCGGCGGCCACAAGGCGCATCTGCCTGCGGATATGGTCGATATCGTTCAGCAAATTGATCTGTGCTTCGTCGTAATTAGCATCCCGTTCGAGGCGCGCAATCCGCTCCTCGATGGTTTGCCGGAACCGCGGACTGATCTCGAAGCCTTCGTGGACAGCGCATTGAATAGCCATGGCGAGCACCTCGTGTGGAATGCCTGCGGCCGGAAATTTATTTACCCGCGGCCTCAGGTTTTCTCTGTTGCTGCCGATATTAACGAAGACCCGCTCTCTGCGCCAGATTACGGTGTAACGAGACTTCGGTAATGGACTGTCCGGAAACAGGACAGGTTTCAGGTTTCAGGGGTCAGATCTCCGTTTGCAGATCGCGATCACCGCGCCAGGCGCACAAGAGGAGCTGAAACCTGACACCTGGAACCTGTCTTTACCGGTCCGCCACGATGCCCAATTGCATCTCGATTCCGCTTGCGAATTGAATATTTCTTTTGGGAGCGGAGAACATACCCGAGGCGGAGCTGCTGCCAGCGAGCATGACGCCGGGAATGCCGGTGGCGTGGGGCACTGCGCGGGCCGCGGCTTGCGCATGAGCGCCGCTGCTCGGGTTCATGTCGCCGTGTCCGGCCGTCTGCACAGCGGCGATTGTGTTCTCGTCAACGCCGGCTTGAGCGGGGTTGGCCATGGCGCGGTCGAACGGGTCTTCAGTCGCATTGTCCACTCCGCTCGTGGTTCTGCCGCTTCCGCCGAAAACTCCTCCGCTGCCACCGCGGCCGCCGCCCATCGGCTGCTCCTCGCCAGGCATACTGCCCATATTGCTGTTGGGCGCGCCGAAACCGCCGCTGTTCATCTGCGAACTCGTGGCCATCGCGCTCGCGCCCGGGCGCGCGCCGCGAATCAAGGTGTAAATCGCCACGCTTTGCCCACCCTTCAGCTCCGCGCGGTCAAACAGAATACCCATCTGCGCGATGGCGTGTTCGTCATCTTGCGCCTGCACCTGGGTCACATGGCCCACCAGGCGCGAACCCCTGGGAATCACGGTTCCGTCCGAGGTCTGCACCCTTTCAGTGGTCTTGAGAACGACGCGATCGCCCACCTTGGCCGTCTTCGAATCCAGTTTGCCCTCGAGCTCGCCCGAAACCGAACTCATCTCCCACTCGTGGGATGCTGCCTCGTCGCCAAATCCGGCTGCGCCCCGCGAGCCCGAGCCGTCGACGGCTGCCTCGACTTGTTGCGCCAACAGGGGGATGCCAGTAAGCGCGGCGAATGCCACGGCGACGACTATGCCGGTCTTCATGCCGATATCCTCCATAGAAACAGGACATTAGTTTCCCGGCGATGGAGCGTAGTAGCCCTTGCGTACCTGGACTTTCAGGTTCTCGTCTTTGTCGCCCTTGCAGTCCACGGTAATGTGCCGGAAGGATCCGTCCTGCTTCTCGTTGCTGGGCGTGTAACTGGCGACGTATTGGGTGCGCAGTTCGTCCTGAATTTGCTGGAAGGCGGCCTCCAGCTTGGCCCCGTTGTTGCCCACGTCGATAAGGCGGCCGCCGGTCTCATCCGCGATCCGCTTGGCGTAGCCATAGCCGTAATATCCCTCGCCCTGGCTCCAGTAGAGGGCGCGGTCGGCACAGAGGATCACATAGACGATCACGTTTTCCTTTTCCGCGGCGGCAATGGCATCGCCAATCTTGTGATCGCTGCCCTCGTCTTCGCCGTCGGTGAGGATGATCATGGCTTTGCGGCCCGTTTCCTGGTTGAGCTTGTCGTAGGAGGCCTCGTAGATCGCGTCGTATAGCACCGTTCCCTTGGGATTGCTTGTCGGGACTGGCCCGCCGCCGAGACCGGGAATGCCTCCTCCATTGCCGCCGGCGGTGTTGATCTCTGCCTTGTCCATGGCGTGCGCCAGCAGGCGCGGGCTGTTGGTGTAGTCCTGCAACAGGTCAACATTCACGTCGAAGTTGATCAAAAAGGCTTCGTCCTGTTTGCGCAGGACCTCCTCAAGAAACTGGCTGCCCGCCTGCTGTTCCAGAGGAAGCACGCGTTGCTGGCTGCCCGAGGTGTCGAGCAAAATGCCCAGCGTCAGCGGCAGGTTGGTCTCGGCCACAAAGCTCTTGAGCTTCTGCGGCGTTTTGTCTTCAAGCACCGAGCAGTTTTGCTGGTTCAGATGCGGAACCAGGTTGCCCTTATTGTCCTTGACCGTGAAGAACAGGTCTACCAGGTTCACAGTCTGCTTGAAGGTCGCAGCCGGCGTTTCATCGGGCGGAGGGGCCGGAGCGTTGCTGACTGGGGAGGCGTCGGGCGAGGGCGCAAGCTGGCCCCATCCCGCAACCGAGAGGACCGGCAGGCCAAGCAAAAGGACGGCGATTCCAATCCGGGAAAGCATGCTAGTGTCCTGTCTCTCAATTTCGCATCATTAAAAGCATTGTCATCGTTGGCGAAGTTTAGCCGCTATTGCGGACACCTGCAGCAGGAAGAACCTGCGGCTGGGCTTGCGGAATTATGCGACAAACTTCCGGGACACCAAACTAGTCCGTTAGACGAAGCCACAACCTCTAAGAAAGCATACCGCGACCGATTGTCGATTGGCAGGCAACCTGCGTCCCTCCGCCGCGTCTGATACTCTGTCGGTTGGGTTCTGTTTTTGGGGCTTTCGGTACGTTCGAAAGCATACGCGGAAGGGCTTGGGGGAGGAAGAAATCGCGGTGAAAGCAGCATCGAGAGACATCGCGCTGGCAGCGGTTTCGTGCGTGGGGCTGGCGCTGGCTTCGGCCGTTCTGGCGCAGCAGCAGCCTGCTGTGCCCGATGCGCCCACGCCGCAGGCGCCCACCGAACTGCCGGGCACTGAAGGTCCCATCACACCCGGAAGCGGCGCTGAGTGGGCCATCCGGTCCCAACTCGTCCTCTACCACCGGCCAGCCGCAGCCGACGCCGGAGCCTGCGCCGGCGCAACCGTCCGCCCCGCCCAGCCAGCCAGCCACGAGTTCAGCAGCAGGTACAGACCACCCCGCCCGAAGAGGGCAATGGCGCGGCGGCGCGGTTTGTCGTGCAGGTCAACTTCGTCGAGGTGCCCGTCACGGTCAAGGACTCAAAGGGAAATCTTGTGGCCGGCCTTACCTGGCGTGACTTTACCGTGTATGAGAACAATGTCCGCGAGCAATTGCGGCTCTTCAGCGTCGATCCAAGGCCGCTTTCCATTGCCTTTGTTGTCGACCAGACTCTGCCCTCGAATGTGATGCGCGAGGTGAATGAATCACTGGGCGCAATCCAGGGCGCGCTGACGCCCTACGACGAGGCCGCGGTGTTTACCTACACCAACGGCGCCAAGGAGTGGACCGGCTTTACCGGCGCGCAGGGCGCGCGTTTGCCCGCGGTGCTTTCGCTGGCCCAGGCCACGGGCACCGATCCCATGGTGCCGGTCAATAGCGGTCCGTTGGCGGGCTGCAGCATCCGCGAAAACGGCAACTGCGTCGATCCTAACCTGCAGCCAGGCCGTTCCAGCGGCAATGACACGTTTATCACCATCCCGAAGGAAATTCACACCCTCAACGACGCCATTTTGCAGGCGGCCAGAGAGCTTTCCACCCGCCCCAAAGATCGCCTGCGCATTATTTACGTCGTCTCCGACGGTAAAGAATACGGCAGCAAGGCCACATGGAAAGAGGTGGTGCGCTACCTGCAAACCAACAAGATCGCCGTCTACGCCACGCTGGTGGGCGACTCCGCCCGCTGGGGCGAGGAGTGGCTCGACCGCTTCCACCTGCCCTTCACCATGTACGACAACATCCTGTACAAATATGTCGCCAACACCGGCGGCGATATGTATGCCGAGGGCGGCGTGAACGGTATTGAGAAGAGCTACGCCAAGATTGCCGATGAGGCGCGCACCCAGTACACACTGGGCTATCTGAGCCACGAATCCATCTACGACGCCAAATACCGGAGCATTAACGTCATCGTCAACCGGCCCAACGTGGTAGTTACCGCCAAGCCTGGCTATTATCCCTCCGCGCAGGACTACAAGTAACGGGGAACCAGGGAACAGGCCGGTCGACCTATCGAAGGTTGTTTCCCAAAAATACAACGGCCTGTGCGTTCGCACAGGCCTGTCGGCTTTGCGTGAGGTTGTCATGCGTCGCAGCGCATACGGCGAGAGCGCAAACGCGAAGACCGCGGCGCTCAAGACCGCCAAATCAGCTCTGCTTCGGTTCGGTCGGCGCGTTGGACGCAGGCGGGGGCGCGGGAGGGGTAGTCTGTTGCGCAACCGGCGCTGGAGGCGGCGGATCGCTGATGCCTTTCAATCCCTCCTTGAAGCCCCTCAATCCCTCGCCCAATCCCTTACCCAGCTCCGGAATGCGCTTGGCCCCGAACAGCACCACGAAAACAATCGCGATCAGCACCAGATGCCACGGCTGAAAAAGATCTCCCATAACTTTATCCTCCGCGCGCGCTCGAGCGGTTTCAGGGTGATGTACCCCGCAGCCGCTGCACTCAAGCCGATCAGGCCACAAGGGGAAAAGCGACCTTTGAAGACGCTCAAAATGCCCTTAGCTACCTGAAACCGGCGTAACGTGCCCCGCGCGCTTTCACAACTCTCTATTGTCGCACAAAAGCTCTGAAAGATGCCTCTCGGCGGCCCATTGTGGCAGACTGAGAACAGTCGGGGAGGTTTTCCAATGAAGCCCTTGAAGCTGTTTGTTTTAGCGGCGCTGATGGCGCTGGCCGCCGGCGCGGCATACTCCGCCGAACGCGATATTTACCCCGATCCGGCGCAGGCCAGGGCCGATCTGGCCGCCGCCCTCAAGACCGCCGCGGCCACTCACCGCCGCGTTCTTTTGGATTTTGGCGGCAACTGGTGCGGGGACTGCCAGGTACTGGACCTCTACTTTCACGACGCCCAAAACAAGCCTCTGCTGGACGCGAATTTTGTGCTGGTTCACATCAATGTCGGTCATATCGACGCCAACCTGGACCTCGCCAAGCAGTACGGAGTCCCACTGGAGAAGGGCGTGCCCGCGCTGGCCGTCTTGAGCGAACACGGCGCGCTGCTTTATAGCCAGAAGAGTGGCGAGTTTGAAGCCATGCGCCGTATGGAATCATCTTCCGTGACCGAGTTCCTGGCGCATTGGCGCCGCACTGCGCCTTGCTCGGTTGCCGTGGTGAATTGCTGAGTCTTTCGTCCCTGAAGTTCTTGACACGTGAATCCAATCGACCGCAGCTCCGGCCGCACCATCACCACGCTCTCAAGCCGCGAAGTTTATCGCAACCACTGGATGCGCGTGCGCGAGGACGAGATCCTGCGCTCCAACGGCGAAAAGGGCATCTACGGCGTGGTCGAAAAGCACGATGCGGCCATCATTCTGCCCATCGACGACGGGCGCGTCTGGCTGGTCGAGCAGTTCCGCTATACCGTTCAGGAGCGCGCGCTGGAGCTGCCCCAAGGCGGCTGGGAGATGGAGATCGATAGTCCGGAGGAGTTGGCGCGCGGCGAACTGAAGGAGGAGCTTGGCCTCGACGCCGCGCACATGACGCACCTGGGAACTCTCTGGATCGCCTATGGCTTCACCCGCCAAAAGCTGCACGTCTTCCTGGCTACCGGCCTCTCGCCCGTCCTGGCCAAACGAGACGCGGAAGAGCACGATCTCGTCGCCCACTCTGTTCCCATCGCCGAATTTGAGCAAATGATGGTGGACGGGGCGATCCGCGACGAATGCACGCTCGCGGCCTGGGGACTGTATCTGCTGTGGAAGGCTCGCCAGGGGTGAAGCGAACGGCCGAATACCCGAAGGCCCATAGCAACGCTGGAATCGCCGTAATTGATCTTCTTGCTCCCACCGCTCCTGTGACCTGCATCACACACCACCGTTGCCCAATTCCTGAATAATCAATGCTGAACGAGGAGCACGCTTAGGCTGTGCCCGGCTCTGGGCCCAGATCCTGGCATGTTCCTCGACAGCAGCGCGACCCTCTGTCATTTCGGCATTGCGCGAGGGCGATTTTTACCAGGCGGCGCATTCCCGCGCCTAAGCGGATGGCCGGACCGGAGGATAAGTTTTCAAATGTTCAAGATTGTGGAAGCCAGTACTGTCGGCCTCAACATCAAGCAGTTTGTGATTGAGGCACCTCGCATCGCGCACAAGCAGCGGCCGGGGCAATTCGTCATTTTGCGGCTGCACGACAAAGGCGAGCGCATCCCGTTGACCATCAAGGGTGCCGATCCCGCAGCCGGCACCATCACCATTTGCGTGCAGGGCGTGGGAAAAACCACCTCGCTGCTTAACTGCCTTGAGGTGGGCGACTCGATTCTCGACATCGTCGGTCCGCTTGGCCACCCCTCCGAGATCAAAAACTACGGCACGGCGGTGATTCTGGCCGGCAGCGTGGGCACGGCGATGGCGCTGCCCACGGCCAAAGCGCTGAAGGAGGCGGATAATCACGTCGTCTTCATCGAGGGCGCGCGCAGCAAAGAGATGGTGGTGTTTGAAGACGAAGTGCGCAACGCGAGCCACGAGGCGTACGTGATGACCGACGACGGCAGCTACGGCGAACATGGGCTGGTAACCAAGAAGCTCAATGACCTGATCGCCGACGGGCGCAAGCCGGACTTTGTGCTCGCTGTGGGCCCCGTGCCCATGATGCGCGCCGTCGCGAAGATCACCGCGCCGCTGGGCATCAAAACCATGGTCAGCCTCAACTCCATCATGGTCGACGGCACGGGCATGTGCGGCGGCTGCCGCGTGCTGCTCGGCAACGAGAGCAAATTTGCCTGCGTAGACGGCCCCGAGTTCGACGCATCGCAGGTGAACTTTGAGGTTCTCATGCAGCGCAACAGCATGTACCGCGACAAGGAGTGCCAGTCGCTGAAGAACTTTGAGGAGCACAAGCAGGAAGAGCTGGCGCAGCTTCGCGCCGGCATCGCTACCAGAGAAAAAGAAACGGCGCAGTTGCGCGCCAGTCTCGCCGCCCATGTCGCTGGAGAGGAGAAGCCCCATGCCTAAGACGAACTCGCTTCCGCTCAAAGAGCGCATGAAAATTCCGCGCGCAAAGATGCCGGAACTCGACCCGCAAGTGCGCGCCCAAAACTTCGAGGAAGTCAATCAGGGACTGTCCGGTCTCGCTGTAATCGATGAAGCCTCGCGTTGCCTTGCCTGCGCCAAGCCCGGCTGTCAGGTCGATTGTCCCGTGGGTGTCAAGATCAGAGAGGTAGTAGACCTGATCTACGCGGGTGATTTTCTGGCCGCGGCGTCGAAGATGCGCGAAGATAACGCACTGCCCGCCATCACCGGGCGCGTTTGCCCGCAGGAGAAACAGTGCGAAGGCGGATGCGCGCTGGGCAAAAAGGGCCAATCTGTCGGCATCGGTAACCTGGAGCGCTTTATCGCCGACTTTGAGCGCCAGAGCGGCAAGCTCGGCATGCCCCCCATCGCGCAGCCCACAGGCAAAAGCGTGGCCATCGTGGGCAGCGGACCGGCCGGTCTGTCGGCCGCCGGCGACCTCATCCAAAAAGGCCATCGTGTGCGCGTCTTTGAGGCGCTGCACGAGCTCGGCGGCGTGCTCATCTACGGCATTCCCGAGTTCCGGCTGCCCAAGTCGATCGTCAAGGGAGAAGTGGACAACCTCGCCCGCATGGGCGTCGAGTTCGAGACCAACGTGGTAGTGGGCAAGAGCGTCACGCTCGACGAGCTGATGCGCGTGGAAGGCTACGACGCGGTCTTTGTCGCCACCGGCGCGGGACTGCCGATGTTTCTCGGCGTGCCCGGCGAGCACTTGAACGGCGTGTACTCGGCCAACGAATTTCTCACCCGCACCAACCTGATGCGCGCTTACCAGTTTCCTGAGTTCGACGAGCCGATCTACGACTGCCGCGACCGCGACGTGATCGTGTTGGGAGGCGGCAACGTGGCCATGGATGCCGTGCGCACCGCCAAGCGGCTTGGCGCGAAGACGGCCACGATCGTTTACCGGCGCTCCGAGGCGGAGATGCCCGCCCGCCGCGAAGAGGTCCACCACGCCCACGAGGAGGGCATCGAGTTCCGCATGTTGACCAACCCGGTCGAGTTCCTGGGCGACGAAAAGGGCTGGCTGACAGGGGCGCGCTGCGTGCGCATGGAGCTGGGCGAGCCCGGCGCGGACGGACGCCGCCAGCCTGTCCCCATCCCCGGCTCGGAGTACGTTTTGCCCGCCAGCGTGGCCATCATCGGCCTGGGAACCACCGCCAATCCGCTCATCCAGAGCACCACGCCCGACCTCGCCACCAACAAGCGCAACTACATCGTTGCCGACCCCGAAACCATGCGCACATCGAAGCGTGGTGTCTTCGCCGGCGGCGACATCGTCACCGGAAGCGCCACGGTAATCCTGGCCATGGGCGCAGGCCGAAAAGCCGCTGCCTCGATCAACGAGTACCTGACCAGTGGCGTGTGGGAGCCTGTGACCCAAAACTAATCCCTGATCCTTCAAAAAAAATGGGCGGCAAGAGTTATTCTTGCCGCCGCCCTGTCCCTGGGTTGTCTTGAAGGTACCGCAGTCCTCAAAAACTGTTTGCCCTCAGCTGAAGAAACCATGTCCCAGATTCCTCCGCGCCCGATACCATTGTTCCCTGCTTTACTGCAAGAGCTTGGTCACTTCCTGCTGCACACTATTAGCCTGCGCTAACGCGGCGATGCCGGTCTGGCTCAGAATCTCGTACTTCGACATGTTCGAAGTCGCCGAAGCATAATCGGTCGCTTGCACCGCGTTCTGCGCCGAGACCACGTTCTCCTGCTGCGTGCTCATCACCTGGCTGATCGAAGTCAGCGTGTTAATCTGCGCGCCGATGTAGCCATCCTGTGAGGCTACGTCGCTGATCGCAACATTGAGCATGTTTAGCGCTTCTTCGGCATCCGACTGATTGGTCAGGTCGGTCGTGTTCAGCGCCTCGCCGGCTCCGTCCGTGTAGCTCATCGTGGCCACTCCGCCCGATCCTCCGGTGTTACCGGCGAAGGTTGCGGGAGCCGCACTTGTCTGGACGGTGTGAGAGTCCGCAATGTCAAGTCCAGATCCTACCGTCGAGTCTGTCACCCCGACCGTATAGTATTCCGGCGAAGCGACAAACGCGGTTGTAGCATTGACAGTTGTGCTGGAGACACCCGTGCCGGCGATTGAGACCGATGAGTCGGCCGACGTAAAGACCAGGCTGCCTGCGTTAGCCCCTTGTGAAGCGGTGATGCCATAACCGCCATTATTGATCGCCGTCAACAACGAAGCTACCGTGTAATTGGTCCCGCCGTTTCCGGTGGCCAGGTTAATCGTGCTGGTGCTGCCGTCAGCGCCCTTGATCGTGAGTGTGCCGGTGAGAACATCCGTACCGGCGGTTACACTGCCGGTGTCAGTCAAACTGCCCACCAGGCCTGGTTGAATTCCATTGCCCACGCCGGCTCCAGCTCCGGTAATCTCGATGCCAGTATCGACGCCGGCGGCGGAGTCTCCCGCTGCCTTTCCGGTCGTGAAACTAGCGGTCAGGCCAAGGCCCGAGTTGTTGATGGCGTTGATAAGTCCCTGGGCCGTGTCATTTGTTGAGGCTTCGCCAGCACCAACACTGATAGTCGTCGGTGTCACTACGGTGCCGTTCGCCCCTTGCGTCAGGTAGTCCACGACGATCGTGGACGTCGGATTAACAAGAGCATCGTTGGCTGTAGCAAGCGTGCCGCCGTTCGACAGATCGATGAATACGTTATTCGATCCGTTGCTATAGGCCATCGCGCCGCCGGTATCACCCACGCTCGATTCGGAAAGGGTACGGATATTCAGATCATCGATCGAAGATCCCTCTGTCGACGAGTCCCCCGTATAGATCGCGATGGTACTCCCGTCAAACACCTGCTCCTGGTTGTAGGTGGTCGTCTGCCCAATGTTATTCACTTCGGCCAGTATCGACTGGTACTCCTGGTTCGCAGCGCCTTCCTGCGTGCTGTTGAGCGTGCCGTTCGAGGCCTCGGTGGCCAACGTAATGGCGCGATTCAGCAGGCTCGTTACCTGGGACAGCGCGCCGTCGGCGACTTGCAACAGTCCTACGCCCTCCGTCGCGTTGGTCTCAGATTGGGTGAGCGCCGCCGAGTTCGCCGCCAGGCCGTTCACCAGCGACAGGCCGGCCGCGTCGTCCGCCCCGGAATTGATGCGCGACCCCGACGACAACTGCTGCAGAACTGTCTGCAAGCTGGCATTCGTGTTGTTGAGATTGTTCTCCGCGTAGATTGCCGAAAGGTTGTTCAAAACACCGAGGGCCATAGGTCAACTCCTTCTCGGATGCCTTCTCCTTCGCCCCTCCGCCGCGCCTCGCGCAATCCACGATCGCCGCTGCCTCTTCCGACGGGCCTCTTTGCATCCACCCCTTTCATCGGTCCCGCGCGAAATAACTTTAGTCATTTTCTTTAAGATTCGTTCCGCTCCACGTTGTCTCGCTCCAAATCAACCTGTCGCGACTCCGGGCAAACCCTGTCGCAATGCGCTGCAATCGCTGTCGCGATGCGGCGCACTCGTTTGTCTCGCTTTAAGTCACAGGCATCGCTCCGCCTCTGAAGACGGCAAGCCCTCCGGCGGCTGGCGGAGGGCTCAAGCACTCAACATTTGCAGGATTCGCTGCGCGGTTAAGCCGGTCGCAAAAGGGGCGTGGCGTCGTGCGAAATTCACGGAAGACATTCTTGCGCCCTTCGGGCTACTTTGGCAGCCGAGAACAACGCACCATTTACACTGAAACTGCATGATTTCTACGCTTACCTGGACCCCTGAGGGCGTCCGCTTTATCGATCAGACCAAACTCCCGCTCGAAGAGAGCTACGTGGTGGCTACCAGCTACGAACAGGTGGCTGAGTGCATCGTCACCATGGTGGTGCGCGGGGCTCCGGCCATCGGCGTTTCCGCAGCCTACGGCGTTGCGCTGGGCGCGAAAAACACGAAAGCCACGACCGCTCGAGAGTTCGCGCCGGAGTTTGAAGAAATCTGTGCGAGGCTGGCCGCGACCCGTCCCACGGCCGTCAATCTCTTCTGGGCCATCGGCCGCATGAAGGCGCTTTTTGCCTCGCTGACCGGGTCGGGCGCACCTTTGGACGAGATCAAAGAAAAGCTGCTCGCCGAAGCTCACGCCCTGTACGAGCAAGACATCGCCGCCTGCAAAGCCATGGGAGCTTACGGCGCGGCGCTGTTGCCTGAGGAAGGCGGCGTCCTCACCCACTGCAACGCCGGCGCCCTGGCTTCCTGCGGCTATGGGATGGCGCTGGGCGTCATCCGTTCAGCCGTGGAACAGGGCAAACGCATCCTTGTCTATGCCGACGAAACGCGCCCCTTTCTGCAAGGCGCGCGCCTCACCGCCTGGGAGCTGATGGCCGACCACATTCCCACCACGGTCATCTGCGACAACATGGCCGCCAGCCTCATGCGGCAGGGACGCATCCAGGCGGTGGTTGTGGGCGCTGACCGCATCGCCGCCAACGGCGACACCGCCAACAAAATCGGAACCTACAATCTGGCGATTCTGGCGCGCGAGCACGGCATCCCGTTCTACGTGGCCGCGCCGTGGTCCACCATCGATCTGGCTACCCCTCAAGGCGATTCCATCCCCATCGAGGAGCGCCCGGCCCGCGAAGTGACGCACCACGGCGGCAAGCAGCTGACGCCCAACGGGGTCGGCATCTGCAACCCCGCCTTCGATGTGACACCGGCCAAGTACATCGCCGCCATCATTACCGAGCGCGGCGTCCTGCGCGCGCCCTACGCCAATTCGCTCAAAGAGATGGAACTGGTGGCGGGTTGAAATGCGTCACACTCCGGATGGCGTCGTTCGATCAAATACGGAACTGTTCCAAAAGGCCAGTCGGCTATAATCGCCCTTTGATTCCGGGGGTGATTTCACCATGCGCAACCTTACGCGCCGCCAATTTGGAAAAACGGCGGCTGCCGCAGCCGCGCTGGCTGGGGTGGGACTGCCCGAGTTCTCGTTTGGCCAGACGACGCATAGCGACCGGCAATTTCCGCGGGGCTTTTTGTGGGGCTGCGCCACGGCGGCGTACCAGATTGAGGGCGGAGCGAACGAAGGCGGGCGCGCGCCGTCGATTTGGGATGTGTTCTCGCACACGCCGGGCAAGACCCATAACGGCGACACGGGCGATGTGGCCGACGATTCCTATCACTTGTACAAGGAAGACGTGAGGCTGCTGCGCAATCTGGGCGTGGGCGCCTACCGGATGTCGATTGCGTGGCCGCGGATTTTCCCTGAGGGGAGGGGCCAGCCGAATCCAGCCGGCTTGGACTACTACAAGCGCGTTTTGGACGAACTGCTTGCGAATCGCATCACGCCTTACGTCACGCTCTTCCACTGGGACCTGCCGGCGGCGCTCGCGGGCGGCTGGCAATCGCGCGACACGGCGCTGGCCTTTGCCGACTATGCCGGTTACGTGGCGCGGCAGTTGTCGGATCGCGTTCATCACTTTTTGACCACCAACGAATTTTCCTGCTTTACCGACCTCAGCTATCGCGACGGCCAGTTTGCGCCGGGGCTACGGCTGCCGGCGGCGCAAGTAAACCAGGTTCGCCACAATGGAATTCTGGCGCACGGGCTGGGCGTAAAAGCGATCCGCGCCAACGCTCCCGCGGCGCAGGTGGGACTGGCTGAAAATGCGGTCGTCTGCGTGCCGGTGATTGAGGACCGGGAGAACATCGAAGCGGCGCGGCGCGCGACGCGCGAGGAAAACGCACCGTTCCTGACCACGCTGCTCGAAGGAAGGTATCCAGACAGCTATCTGGAGCGCGAGGGCGCGAATGCGCCGCGCGTTCAGCCCGGCGACATGAAGGCCATCGGCAGCGCGCTGGATTTTGTGGGCCTGAATGTGTATACGCCCACTTATGTGCGCGCCGACAGCTCGGCCGAGGGCTACGCGATTGAGCAGCCGCAGGCGTCGTATCCGCGCATGGCTTCGCCGTGGCTGACCATCGGCCCCGAGTGCATTTACTGGGCGGTTCGCAACGTGAGCCAGATCTGGAATCCGCGGGCCATTTACATCACTGAGAACGGCTGCTCGGCCGACGATGTGGTGACGCCTGCGGGACGCATTGAAGACACCGAGCGCGTAATGTATCTGCGCAACCACCTGACGCACCTGCGCCGCGCCGCGGCAGAGGGCTTTCCCGTGAAGGGCTACTTCCTTTGGAGCTTGATGGACAACTTTGAGTGGGCGGATGGGTACAGCAAGCGGTTTGGCATCCATTATGTGGATTTCAAAACGGAGAAACGGATTCCGAAGTTGAGCGCCGAGTGGTACCGCGAGGTGATTGCGCGGAATGCGGTGGTGTAGGGGCTCGCTTGAGGTCGTTCAGTGCCGAGCCAGGCAGATTCCGTCCTGTTTAGTACGACCCGGTGCTATGATTTCCCAGTTCACCGAGAAATGTCTATCGACATCGAGAATCTGATGCTCTTGCGCTGCGATACCTCTCTTGCCGACGCATATACGAGCGGCCCCCAGCGGTCCCGCATACTCTCGGAGCTTTGGCTCGAAACGAATGGCTACTGCCTAGCGTGCGACGGTGCGATCCTTCGGCGCACCCGCGCCAACACGCGGGCGACAGATTTTATCTGTCCGGGATGCAGCCAGAACTACGAGTTGAAAGCGTTCCGCGTGCAGCCTAAAAAATCGCTAGTGGACGGTGCGTTCAATTCGTTGATGGGGCGGATTCTGAGCGGGTCTGCGCCCACTCTAATGATGCTTGAGCGCAATGCAAATTGGGAAATTCAGAATTTCACCGCTGTCCATCACCTCTTTCTGATTCCGGAGGTCGTCGAGAAACGCAAGCCGCTTTCCGACACCGCTCGCAGGGCTGGATGGATTGGCTGCAAAATCCGCTTAGACAGGATCGCCGCCGATGCAAAAATCTCAATTATCGCATCGGGCAAAGTAGAGGATCCAAGGGCGGTGCGCGGCGCATTTCAGAGGTTCGAAAATCTCAAATCGGTCTCGCCAAAAAGCCGAGGTTGGACGACCCTGACCCTTGGCGTTGTTCTGGGCCTACACACACGCTTGTTTACGCTTAAAGACATATACGATCGGGAGGACGATTTCGCCCAAATCTATCCAAGCAATAACAATCTCCGGGCTAAAATCCGGCAGCAGCTACAGGTCTTACGCGACCTGGGGTATTTGGAATTTCTGGGACGCGGAACCTACCGCGCGCTGGTCTGAATCCGGTTAGGGGCAAACTTGGTCTTGAGCGCGGCTCGGTCCGGGGTGATAAAGCTTAAGCGTATGCAATCGGGCGGTGGATGCGACCAGTGCCGACTATTCGGCCGAAGCTCACTGCCTTGCTGTTACGCTCTGCTACCTGCGGGCTATGTTCGCATCGCGAGCACAACTTCATACGCGAGACGAGCCGTTTCGCAAAAAACATCGTCGGGCACCCAATCCAACTCTGAATGGAGGATGTCCGCTCGCATAATCTCCTCGATCTCCGGGTAATCCGCAGGGTCTGCCTCCGGCAGAGCCAATGCAATTGATGAATGATACATACTCATTTGACCGTCCAAGGGCGCAGCCGCGTCATGGGAATTGCGACCGGGCTGCATCTGAGATGCGAACCCTTAATATGAAGCCTTCGGTTCTCGTTCGTCAACGCCCCTTTTAGAATTCACTGCGTTGCCGTGGCAGTTTATGAACCGGACAGGAAAGGTCGCACCCGAGCACAAGCGACTGGGACGCTACGGCACAATGACACTGGATCAGATCAAGGCTCTGCCAGTGTCGAGGGTTGCGGCTGCACAATCCCATCTGTACCTCTGGGTTCCGAATGCCTTGATCCTTGAGGGCCTTGAAGTCATGAAAAGGTGGGGATTCACCTACAAGACGAACATCGTGTGGCATAAGGTTCGCAAGGACGGGGGACCGGACGGGCGCGGCGTAGGGTTCTACTTTAGGAACGTAACAGAGCTAATTCTTTTCGGTGCGCGCGGTAGCCTCCGGACCGCTGCTGCCGGGCGCAGGCAGGTCAATTTCCTGGCTACGCGGAAGCGGGAGCATTCCCGAAAGCCCGACGAAATCTACCCAATCATTGAGGCTTGCAGCTACGGGCCCTTCATTGAGCTGTTCGCTAGGCACAGTCGCCCAAATTGGGATTCGTGGGGAAACGAGGTCGATAATAGCGCCGTCTCCAGGGCCGACCGCGAAGAACAAGCACTAATCAATCCAATGTACGTATAGGGCAGCGGCGTGACTGGAAGTCACGCCCTGATAGGGGCGGGATCGTTCCAGCAAAGTGCGGAACAGGAGAACGCGATATGCGCCCTCCTGTGCCGTTTGTTCTGTCCTTCAGTGCGGTAAGACGAGCAGGCCAGCTTCGAGCAATTTTTCCGTCAGCCGGTCGAGGGCCAACGGAAATTTGTATGAAATGGTGCGGACACCCATGCCGAGCATACTGGCAGCCTCGACCTGCGTGTACTCCTGAAGCACCACCCGGCCCAGCATCTCGCGATCCAACAAGCTAAGCCGGTTCAGGCATTTTTCAATATCGAGGACGAAGATGACCGCATCCTCGAAGGTGCGAACCGGGCGGCTTGACGCCCATCCTCGCGCGACGGGGTCGCTCAGGATCGACGGCGCCCTGCCTACCTGCATTGAAGCGTACAAGTAACGCCGCAACAGGCTCTCTGTGTGCTTCCTGTAGAAGGCCAGGCTGGCCGGTGGCTTTTGCCGCGCCTTCGCCGGCGCCGCTACAACCTGCGCCGCTGGTTTTTCTTCGCGTCTCCTCCGTTCGATTTCCCAAACTGTCCTGGCAGTGCTGGTCTCCCAAACCATCGGCAACTGGAGCGCTGCGCTCATAGCGTACCTCCTGCTGCGCGGGGCTCCCAATGACAGGTCTTCGTCATTGGGGTGGGCTCAACCACCGCCCAAACCCTGGCGAGCTGTTTGCGGCTTGGCCGTCCGCGCCGCTTTCGGCTCTCCGGCGATGGAAAGTCCCTCAGCTTTGTCTCACATCCCTTGCAATACACGCTCCCTTCACTCTGTGTACGGTACCAAAGACAACCGCAACTCTCGCAAACCTTCAATTGCACGCGCATTTCCATGACTGATTCTCCATATTTGTTTCATCTCCCGACGGACTTTTGTGGTGCTGGTTGTTCCGCGGGGTGAAGAGAACCAGGCAAGGCAACTCAGGGTTCTCTTGCCCTGATGGGGGATTGCCGCCTGTGCTCTCTTGTTCTTTGTCATGACCACAGCGCGCAGATCCTGGAATTTTTTTCGACTGGCTTGTCCTCGGCGTCCTCTTGGGGCGCCTCGGGACGGGAGCGGGAAAAATCCGGTTCGATCAAGAATCTCTCCGGCCATTGCCCATGCGACGCCGCAGAGGGGGAGTCTTCCCCCTCCGTTCAATCTGGCGACGATGAACGTTTCCCAAAAAATTCCCACAAGCCAATGTGTGATTCAGTAGACCAAATTTAGGCAGATACAAGTTCTACGTCAATATTTGGTAACCATCTTGCACGTTACTACTTTTCAATTCTGACTAAGACGCTCAAAATGAAGGCAAATCACGCCTGATAGCTTTTCCAGGAGAAAGTTGCGGGATTCGCACCCATTGCTGGCGGCGAATTTTCCACAATGAACTTTACTCAAATGCACGATCGGCTCCGCCTGGAACTGCTGCGCAGGATACAGCGGGGCACGCTGAGCGTCTCATTATTGGCGCGGCAGACGGGGTTTGGCCAGGCGCATCTATCGAATTTCCTGCACAGCCGGCGCCAGCTTTCGCTCGAGGCGATGGATCGCATATTGGCCGCGCAACATTTGACGGTTGCCGATATGCTGCCCGCCGGGCATCGGGCCGGGCTCCTGCCGGAAGGCGAGCAGGAAAGCGCTGTACCCGTCGTGTCGCACGCCGCCGCGCTGTTCGAACCCCAAATCCGGCCCTCGGCTGTTCAGTCATTGTTGCACCTGCCCGCTGCCGCTCTCGAGTCTGCCCGCCCCCGTGCTTCGAACCCTCGCCGTGCATGGCAACGGTTTGTCGCCGTCCGCGTGCCCGGCGCCGACGCCTTGCCGATGGAGCCGCTTTTGCTGCCCGAGGCGATTGTGTTGATCGACCGGCACTACAATTCGCTGTTGCCTTACCGCCCCGACCGTCCGAATCTTTACGCGGTTCGCCACGGCGCGCACCTGACGCTGCGCTATGTGGATTATCTTTCCGGGCGGCTGGTGTTGCGTCCTTACAACATTGCCTTTCCGGTGGAGCTGATCGAGCCCGATCCGGGAGAACCACCGAACAATCTGCTGGCAGGAAGGATTGCGTTGATTGTGAATGAATTGTGAGCATATTGCCGTCTTGGGCGAATGTGCCGGCGCGCAATGGCTGAGAATGACCGGCGAACCCTCAACTTTCCCGGTAAGTTCCGTTCGCCATATCGCGGGCAGCCTCGTTGAGGTTTTCCGGCCGGCCGAGATCGCGCCAATAGGCGCCATCGGCGCGAAAGGCGAGAATCTTTTCGCCCTCTTCCGCGAGGCGCAGATAGGCGTTGACGATGGAAAAGGCGCCTTCTTCTTCAAGCTTCGCGAAGATGCGAGGCGAGAGGACGTGAATGCCGGAAAAGGCGAGGGCCTGGATTGGACGCGCGGGCGAAGCGGGGCTTGTCCTGGACAGATACGTTCCCGATTGGACGGCCTTCAGTGCTTCAGTCTTTGAGAGCGAGCCGCCACGCGGACCCGTGAGATGGCCCTGCTGGTTGAAGAGCAAATAGCGCGAGGTCTCGCGGTCCTCGACGGCCAGCGTGGCCAGGGCGTTGTGTTCCGCGTGATACCGCACCATACCGGCGAGATCGATGGTGCTGAGGACATCGACATTGTGGACGAGAAACGGGGCGTCGATTGGGTCGTTGGTTGGCCGGGCGGAATCCGCGCCACTCTCAAGAAAAAACCATGCGGCCTTTTTCAGGCCCCCGCCGGTGTCGAGCAAAACCTCCTCGCGGGAGAGCTCGATCCTCATGCCGAAGCTTTGGTTCGCTTTCAGATAATCGACGATCATCTCCGCGCGATGGTGCACATTGACAATGACCTCGCGCACGCCGAACAAGCGCAGGCGCGCGAGGGCGATCTCGAGGAGCGTACGGCCGGCGACGGTGACCAGCGCCTTGGGGCGGTCGCCGGTGAGCGGACGCAGGCGCGTACCCAGTCCGGCGGCAAGCAGCATGGCCTTCATTTACTCGGCCTCTCCTCGCTTGCCTGACTTCTCAAGCTCGATGTGCCGGACCTTGACCTCCAGGCCCTGCGTGGCGCGCAGATGCCGGGCCAACTGCTCGGCGAGATAGACTGAGCGATGCTGTCCGCCGGTGCAGCCGAAGGAGACCATCAGATTGTTGAAGCCGCGGCGCTGATAGGCAGCGACGCTCGCATCGACGAGCGAAACGGCATGAGCGAGAAACTCGCGCACGCTTTCCTGCCGGCCAAGATACTCGATCACGGGTGCGTCCAGGCCGGTCAACTGTCGGAATTGTTCCTCGCGGCCGGGATTGGGCAGGCTGCGGGCATCGAAGACGAAGCCGCCGCCGTTGTCGGCTTCATCCGCGGGCATTGAGCGGTGAAACGAAAAACTGAAGATGCGCACCGTCAAACCAGCCGGGGGCGCGGCGAGGTTCCGCAGTTTTTCCGACGCAGACATGCGATCGAGTGCGTCGAGCACAGCCGGAAGCGCGATGGGGAGTTTTACGTTTTCGGCCAGCCAGCGAAGGTTCTTGAGCGCGTAGGGCACGCTTTCAAGAAAATGGGGCTTGCGCTCATAGAACCCGCGGAAGCCGTATGCACCCAATGCCTGAAGAATGCGCACATACACGTAGGCGTAGTAGTGCTCCATGAAGGCTTCGCGCTTGAGGTCGATGAAGCCGGCGAGGCAGTCAAGATAGTAGTCGAGCAACTGCTGGCGCAGATCGGGCGGCAGATCGGCCTTGCCGTCGTAAAGCAAAGACGCAATGTCGTATTGCAGCGCGCCTTTGCGGCCGCCCTGGTAGTCAAGGAAGAAAGGCCGCCCATCGCGCAGCATGACGTTGCGGGATTGAAAATCGCGATAGAGAAAGTAATCGTGAGGAGCGGCGAGCAGGAATTTTGTCAGGTGGGTGAAGTCGACTTCGAGCGCCTGTTCGTTGAAGGGCACGCCTGCCAGGCGCAGAAAGTAATACTTGAAATAGTTCAGGTCCCAGGCGATGGATTGGCGATCGAAGCTCGAGCGCGGATAGCAGACCTTGTAATTCAAATCGCGGCCAGCCTCAACCTGGAAGCGCGGCAGCAGGGCGACAACTTTGCGATAGGCTTCAATGGCCAGCGGAGCAATGGCATCGCGGGCACGATTTTTTTGAAGAAACTCGAAGAGTGTGGTATCGCCGAGGTCTTCTTCGAGGTAGGCTCCCTGGCTCAGGTCCTCGGCGTAAATCTCCGCAACGGGCAGTCCGTGGCGGCGAAAATGGCGGGAAAACTCAAGAAAGGCGACATTCTCCTCGCGCACGGAGTAGAGAATGCCGATGGCGCTCTGCCCGGAACCGGTGAGCCGGACGATAACGCGTCCCGAGCCGCCAAGCTGGCCCTGTAGCGGCTGCACTTGCACCGCCGGCGCCCGGTAATGCTGCTCGAAGAGCCGTTTGAGAACGTCCATGAAGTTTTCCGGGAATTGCTAAAGCTGCTTCGACAACGATAGCGATGCCGGGGAAGCGGGCGCAAGGCGCGTGGGCTCGACAGCGCCCAGTTTCACTCGACCTCGTGCGCGGTCTCGGGATTGTCAAAACAGGTGTAGCGCGAGATGAAGTTCAGGTGCAAGGTGCCGGTGGGTCCGTTGCGCTGTTTGGCAATGATGATCTCCGACTGGGCGCGCTCAGACTCGGTCAACTCCTCGCTGCGGTTGTAGTAGCTCTCGCGATGGATGAAGGCGACCACGTCGGCATCCTGCTCGATGGAGCCGGACTCGCGCAGATCGCTTAGCATGGGGCGCTTGTCATCGCCGCGGCGCTCGCTGGCACGGGAAAGCTGCGAAAGCGCGACCACCGGCACCTGCAATTCCTTAGCCATGGCTTTCAGGCCGCGAGAGATCGCCGATACCTCCTGCACCCGGTTCTCGTAGTTCTTTCGTCCCACCCCCGGCAGGGTGGCCGACATCAGTTGCAGGTAGTCGACCACGATCAGATCCAGGCTGCCGGCGTTCTGCTTGAGGCGGCGAGCCCGCGCGCGCATTTCTCCCAGCGTGGCGCCCGCCGAGTCGTCGATGAAGAGTCGCGCTTCCACCAGTTGGCCCAGCGCGGCCTGGAGCTTGCCGTGATCGTTGCGATCAATGAAGCCGGTCTGCAAATTGCGCTGATCGACACGCGCCTGCGCCGCCAGCATGCGGCGCAGGAGCGACTCTTTGCTCATCTCCAGACTGAAGACGGCGACGACTGCCCGGTCTTGCACAGCCGCGTTCTGCGCGATGTTGATGGCCAACGCCGTTTTGCCCATGGAGGGCCGCGCCGCAATGATGATGAGTTCACCCTTTTGCAGACCGCTGGTCATCTCGTCGAACTTGTAGAAACCCGTGGCCAGGCCGGTGATCGCGCGGCTGTGCTTATAAAGATTATCGATTGATCCGAAGGAGTCGCGGACAATGATGTCAACAGGTTGCAAGCCTTGAGTGAGGCCGGCCTCGCTCACTTCGAGCAGTTGCGCCTCGGTCGCATCCAGAACCTCGATGGCGGCGTCGCTCTGGTCGGCGGCGCGGGCAATGGCGGCCGAGCAGATGCCCATGAGCCGGCGCAGCAAGCTCTTGTCCTTGACGATGCGGATGTAGTCCTCGATGACCGGGCGCCGGGGCAAACCCTCAGTGAGCGAGGCCAGGTAGGCGACGCCACCGACGGCCTCGACCTCCTTGTAGCGCGCCAGATCGTTAGCCAGCGTCACGATGTCCACAGCGCGGCCGGTGTCCATCAACTCGCTCATGCGCAAGAAGATGCGGCGATGCGAGTCGAGCGAGAAGTCTTCAGCCTTGATGACTCCGGCAGCCTCGGCGTGGGCGGCGTTATCGAGCAGGATCGCGCCAAGGATCGTCTTCTCCGCATCCACGTTCGCGGGCAGTCCGGCGTCGAGCGTGAGTTCGGGGACGGTGGCCATATCAGAAGAGTGTAGGACGGATCGAGCCAGGAGCGCGCTGTGAAGAAAGACGGCGGGAATTGGAAGTTGAGGAAAAGTAGCAGAGACGGTAAATACCAGGTCAAACGCTCGAAATGTATAGGCAAGCTGTACAACGAGGCGGCCAATCGCATGAGGAAAAAGCCACTTGGCGGGAGTGCTTCCGGGGGTACATCGGCTCCGGTTCCGCGTTAGAGCGCGTGCCGGCGTTCCGGCCTGTTCGCGCATTCGCCGGTATTGGGGTAGAATTCTGAAATATTCGCAAATCCAGCTCAGGGACCATGAGGCCCAATAACAGGTTCGTTCGCTGCGCGCCGTTCGAGCGCCCACGGTCGTGGTTAAGCTGCTCCAGGATCGCGGGGAGAAGCAATTACGCCAACGGCTCCGTTTTCAGGATTTACGCCCCACTTGAGATCGTTGAAATTGAAAGTGGCGGCTTTTTGATAAGGAAGAAACCACGTAAGGAGACGGATATGAAGAAGGCTTTGCCGGCGTTTGTGCTTTTCGCCGTTGTTTTCTCGTTGAGTGCGATGGCAGCGGGCCAGACCGCGGCGCTGAGCGTTGACGATCAACTTTATGACGCCGCGCAGAAGGGCGACGCCACGGCCGCCGGGCAATTGCTCGATCGGGGCGCAAACGCCAACTCTCAGGGATTGACAGGCGAGACGCCATTGATTGTGGCCTGTGCGATGGGCCATGCGGATGTGGTCAAGCTGCTGCTCGACAAAGGCGCCAAAACCGACACCAAGGACAATCGTGGCGAAACGGCGCTGCATTTCGCTGCGATGACCGCCGAAATCGAGGAGGCGAAGTTGCTGCTGGACAAGGGCGCGGGGATCGACATTCTAGATGGGGACGGCTTCACTCCGCTGATGCGGAGCATCGTATCCGGCTCGCCGGATCTGGTGAAGTTGCTGCTGGACCATGGAGCCAATGTCGAAGCCAAGGACAGCAATGGATTTACGTCGCTGATGGCGGCCTCAGGCGGCGGGCAGCTTGAGATGGTTCGAGCGCTCGTCGGTCACGGCGCGAAAGTGAACGACAAAAGCAGAGATGGAACTACAGCTTTGAGTCTGGCCATCGACCAGAAACATTCCGACGTCGAAGCACTGCTGCGGGCCAACGGCGCGCAATAAGCCATTTCACGGTTCTACTTCTGCTCGATCTTGGCGCCTGAGGGAATATCCACCTTGAACTGGCTGTCGGGAAGATCCACATTCTCCTCGACTTTTTCGACCGTCAGCACAAGCTGAAGCCCCTCTTGCGGCCGCTTGATGGTCACGATGGAAGGGAACTTTCCGGCGTCGAAATCGGCGTAGTTGACATAAGAAACTTGCGTCTCAAGGTTGCCGCTGCTGTCATAAATATCCTGCGCATAGGGCAGCATGTCATCGCGATGAAGTGTGATGACACGCACCGCTTGTACCTCGTTGCCCGCCTTGGGCCGCATGACGTTCAGGACGTATTCCGGCACAGTGTATAGGTGTTTCTTCGAGGCGTCTTCAAACGTCTGTGTATCGTTTGTCATCATGTACTCGTTATCCGGGTCGAGGCCGCGCACGACGAGCGAGTTCAGGAAAAAGTCCGGGCGCAGGTTTTCCCATTGGTTCGCCGATTTTTCCTTGACTGTATTCGAGCCCTCGATGACGAGGTTCTTAGATGGAATCACCAACGTGAAGTGATCGCCATCGCTGGCCATATCGAAGATTTTGACGCCAAAATAGGTGCCCGCGACGCGCAGCATTTTCGGTTTGCGCATCAGAATAAATCCGCGGCAGGAGGGATAATCCTTTTCCAGGCCTTGGGCAGGATTGAGTGCGGTGGCCTTGATCTCAACAGTTGCCGTGAGCGTATTCAACGCGTTCCAGCGCTTGTCGATCTGGGCCACCAGCTGCTCCGGGGTTGCCGTTTGGACCAGCGATGGCGCTTTGGGCACGGGCAGATGCCGCGTGGTGGGGAGGATATTGCAGCCCGATAGCAGGAGCGGAAACGCCAGGGCCGCGGCGCAGACGAGACGATCGACGGATCTCATCGCTGACCTGCCTTTTTCTGCGCGCGCCGGTAGGTGGCGACGTTGCGGTTGTGCTCATCTAAAGTGGCGGCAAAGAGAGAATGGCCCTGAGCGTCGGTTCCGGCGGCCACAAAATAAAGATAATTCGTTTTGGCCGGATTCATGGCTGCGCGCAACGACGGGGCGCCGGGATTGGCCACCGGACCCGGCGGCAAACCGGTATGCAGATAGGTGTTGTAGGGGGTATCGCGGGCCAAGTCGCTCTCGTAAATCGCGCCGCGCCACTGGCCGGTCAGCTCCAGCCCGTAGATGACCGCTGGATCGGTATTGAGCGGCATCTTTTTGGCAAGGCGATTCTCAAGGACGCTGGCCACGAGGGGGCGATCGGCATCCACTGCCGTCTCGCGCTCGACCAGCGAAGCCAATGTGACCACGCGATGCACGTTCTCCTTCAGTCCCAGTTGCGCGGCCACCACGCGGAACCGCCGCACCATGGCAGCGGCAATTTGCCGAGCGGTAGCTGTCGGCGAAAAACGGTAGGTATCGGGAAACAGGTAGCCCTCCAGGCTCACCGCTTCGGGATCCATATCCGCCACCAGATTCTTCTGGCTAACCGCCGCGCGAAGAAAACTCTGGCGTGTGCCCAGCCCTACCTGTTCGACGCGCGTTGCAATGTCGAAGATGTTCGCCCCTTCCGGCACGGTCAAGGTGAGGGTAAATACGTCACCGCGCGCAATCCGCGCATACACTTCGGTGACCGGCGCGGGGTGGTCGAAGCGGTAGACGCCGGCCTGAAGCGTTCCATGCCGGAACCAGCGCAACACGTCGAAGGCATAGCGGCTGCGCACCACGCCCGCCGCTTCCAGCTTGCGGCCCATGGCAACTGCGGAAGAGCCGGGCGTCACGTTGACGAATGTCTCGGTCTCAGGCCCATAGGGCGCGAGCACCAGCCATGCCGCCGCGCCTGCCCCAAGCAACAACAGAACGAAAACAAACAGAAGGGCTCGCGCCGCGCCAGAACGCTTCTTCCTGCTGCTTCTTCTTTTGCGGCTTGCCATTCCGTTATTCTTTACCCTTCAATCCCTTAGGACGCTGAGAGTTCCTCAGGGGCTGTCTTCGATTGTATCGGGCGCAAGCTGGCTGCAGACGCTTAGAATCCGGCACGGAGCCGTAAGCTGAATGAAGGGAGCAGCACATTGGAAGCGAGCGCACCTTTGCGCTACCTGGGTCTCGACGTCGGCAGCCGCCGCATCGGCGTGGCCGTGTCAGACGAATTAGGGCTGACGGCACAGCCGGTGCTGACTCTGGAGCGGCGGAGCAACCGGCGCGAGGACCTGCGCTCGCTGGCACGCCTCTGCCGGCGATTTGGCGTGGCGGGGATTGTGGTGGGCAATCCCGTGCATCTCTCCGGCGAGGTGAGCCCCCAGGCGGCAAAAACGCAGGCATTTGCCGCCGCGCTGGGCGAAATCACCGGCTTGCCTGTTCACCTTTTGGATGAACGGCTGACCACCCGCAAGGCGCATCAGATCCTGTATGAGGCCGGCCACGAGCGGCAGAAACACCGCAAAGTGGTGGACCAGGTGGCGGCGACGCTGATACTGCAGTCGTTTCTGGATGAAAGACAGAGAACAGCGATCAGAGAACAGAGATCGGAGAATGACGCCGACTAAATGCTTTTAAGCATTTACCTTCCTATGCTGGCAGGAGTGAAAGCAGAAAGTTGACTTGCACTTTGATCTCTGATCTCTGTTCTCTGATCTCTGCTTTTCCCTGCCTTATAATGAAGGTTCAAGGTACGCTCATTTTTAGCGGTCGGAGCCGCCTCGCTCCCCGCTGCCGGACTACGGATGCCCGAACACATCAAAAAAAAGCTTCTCGAGGAGATCCAACAGCTTGAGTATGAGCTGACCTCCGAGCTACCGGCTGAGATCAAGAAGGCCAGAGCCATGGGAGATCTTTCAGAGAATGCCGAGTATCACATGGCCAAACAGCGGCAGGAGTTTGTGAATGCCCGGCTGGGCCAGCTCAAGAAGACGGATGGGGGAGCTTTCGCTCGTCAATCTGGCAAACATTCCCAGGGACAAGGCCGGATTCGGATCGACGGTGGTGGTTTACGACTCCACCAAGGACGAAGAGATTGTTTATCGCCTGGTGACCAGCGAGGAATCCGACATTTCGAAGGGGCTGATTTCCACCACCTCGCCTATCGGCCGGGGAATCCTGGGCAAGAAGGTGGGCGACGTAGCTACCATTGTGACGCCCAACGGCAAGCGCCAACTGGAGATCCTCAAACTAATCACGGTCCACGACGAAGCCGGCGACGACGCGAATGAGGCCGCGGCCGACCGAGCAAAGTAGCAGGAAAAAACCAGCCGCTAGCTTTTAGCCTCTAGTTGCTGGCTCTCCCAGGGTGAACAACAAACCCACCACCAGCAAAAAGAAGGCTAAAGGCTGGAAGCTAGGAGCCGGAAGCTCAGATGACCTGGACAAGCGCCTTTGGCCGTGGCTGCGGATGGCTGCTGGACCGTATCGTGCACGGGCTGGCGCTTACGCGCATCTCTCCCAACGCGCTCACCTTCATCGGGCTGGTGATCAACATCGCCGCTGCGTTCCTGTTCGGCCACGCCAACGCCGCCAACGGCGACCGCATGTTTTTCTTCGCCGGCCTGGTGATCTTCGGCGCCGGCATCTTCGACATGGTGGACGGCCGCGTGGCGCGCCGCATCAACATGGTGACGGTCTTCGGCTCGTTTTTCGATTCGGTGATCGACCGCTACTCCGACGTGGTGCTGTTCTTCGGGCTGCTGGTCTATTACGGGCGCATCAACCGCTTCCGCTATGTAGTGCTGGTGGCGTTTGTGATGGTTACGTCGCTGATGGTCAGCTATACGCGCGCGCGAGCCGAGGCGCTCATCGGGCAGTGCAAGGTGGGCTTCATGGAGCGGCCGGAGCGCATCGTGCTCATCCTTCTGGGCGCGCTGTTCAACCACTGGGGCGCGATGGCTCCGGTGTTGTGGGTGCTGGCCGTGCTCTCGACCTTTACCGTCGTTCACCGCATCGTTTACACCTACCAGAACACCAAGCACCTGGCGCCGCTTGGCTGAATCCGCCTGTTGCCACTAGCTCCTGGCCTCTTTCTTGCCAAGGCCGAGCCCTCGCTTCAGCGAGCAATGCAAGGGGGCAGGGCATCCAATCTAGCTGAGCGCCCAATCTAAGTGATAAAAGAAGTCCTCAACGTCGGGAAAATGGAGCTAGGGGCTAGAAACTAGGAGCTGTTTTTATGGAAAAAGCGACATTCGGAGCGGGGTGTTTTTGGGGCGTGGAGACGGCGTTTGCGGCCATGCCCGGCGTGACGGCGACGGCCGTGGGCTATGAGGGCGGGTCTCTCGACCGGCCCACCTACAAAGACGTGTGCACCGACCAGACCGGCCACGCCGAAGTGGTGGAGCTCGACTTCGACCCCGAAAAGGTGAGCTACGAGCAACTGCTCGATGCGTTTTTCTCGTTCCACGACCCCACCACCCTCAACCGGCAGGGGCCGGACTGGGGCACGCAGTACCGCTCCGCGATCTTCTTCCACTCGCCCGGGCAGGAGGCGCAGGCCCGCGCCAAGATCGAACAACTGACCGCCGACGGCCGATTCAAGCCCAAGCGGATTGTGACCAAGGTGGAACCGGCGCAGACCTTCTGGCGCGCCGAGGAGTATCACCAGCGGTATCTGGAAAAGCGCGGGCTGGCGAGATGCCATATTTAGCAGGTGTCAGTGGTCAGTGGTCAGTTTTCGCTTGGCGCGGCTGGCTGCTCGCGATAAAGATTCCCCTGCATCTGGAGAGGCCGGCGCCGGCACCGGCGTCGCGGCGGCCGCAGTTCCCGGCTCGTCGATCCAGAGGCACGCAATCCACCACACCAGCGCGGCCATGAAAACGACGCTGTCGGCATTGAAGAACTTGTCCTGCAAACCCATCACGCGCACATAGTCAGCCCGGCTGTGAATGGTCGTGTGCAGCGCGATCACCTGCCAAATTGCGCGTACACCTAACTGCGCGATTGCCGCTGTGGAGAGCCCGATCACAATCTGCTGCACGTGGCTGCGCCAGCCGGCATGGAAGCGGCGGCCGAAAAGCACCACAAGGATGCCGAGTTGGATAACGAGCAGGTCGGCGAGCATCTCGGCTTTTTGCGCGATCAACTGCACGAGCCGCAGGACACCGAGGGTCGAGCCGGCGAAGAGCGTTTTTGCGGAGGGCCACGGGCCCCACAAGGCCAACACCACTCCGCCCACGGCCACCAGAACCAGCGTTGCGGCAATCCACGCCACGCGGCTCGCGCTCGAGAAGGCGCGCCGCGCCATCTCCACCACCACCAGCAAAGCGACGATCGCAGCCACCACGGCCAGCGCGAGGAAGATTTCGCTGGAAACGATGGGCGCCATCTTGCCATAGAGAAGGCGGCTGGCCACCATGCGCAGGGCCATCAACGCCATGCTGGCTGTAAACAAGGGAAAACGCCGCGTTCTGTCGCGCCCGAGCAGCACAACCAGAAGCACCAGCAACGCCGCAAACGTAAGCGTCCAAAGAATCTGGACGGCCGAAAAACCGAAATTCAAGTGCATTGGAACCTTGTCCGGGCCTGCTTCCGTTTCGTGCGCCGACCCTCTTTCAGTCTAATTCGGCGGGCCCTCCTGCCATAATTCCATCATGCTGGTCCTCGCATCCGCCTCGCCGCGCCGCCGCGAACTGCTCACGCAGGCGGGTTACCGGTTTGAGGTGCATCCGGCACACATTCCCGAGGATCCTCTGCCGGGCGAGAGACCCATCGCCTACGTCACGCGGCTGGCGCGCGAAAAGGCCGAGGCCGTATTTCGCGATCTCACCAACGCCGGTTCAAAATCAGAAAAAAAACTGGTGGTGCTGGGCGCCGACACCACCGTCGCTCTCGACAACACCATCCTGGGCAAGCCGGAAGACGCAGCCGACGCCGCGCGCATGTTGCGCCTGCTCTCGGGCCGCACCCATCGCGTCATCACCGGCGTGGCCGTGGCGACTGAGAAAGGCACGGAAGTGGCCGCCGAAGCTACAGCCGTGCGTTTTTTGACCCTCTCGGACGAAGAGATTGCCGAGTACGTAGCCACTGGCGAACCCATGGACAAGGCCGGAGCCTACGCCATCCAGGGCCGTGCGGCGCGCTGGATTCCGCGCATCGAGGGCTGCTACTTCAACGTGATGGGACTGCCCCTGGCGCTGGTTTGCTCGCTGCTGGAGCCGTCGAGTGGCCTCATTTGACCGATTCGAGAACTCCGGCATCGTCAAGCTCCATGCAACAAAATGTCGGGAAAACACATGCACGCCATGCCGGGCAGGGAGATGGATGTACAATTGGGTCGCTTTCGAAACCCCAAAAAGGATTCCGGCTGATAGCCATTAATGCTCTCAATGGAGGCGGAAATGAAGAACGTCCTGGCTACGATTTCTTTGATAAGCATTCTTGCGCCGTTGGCATTTTCTCAGATTCGAACGGCAAAGGTGACGGGCGGAGAAGTGGAGGGTGTCGTCACCGACGGCATTTCGATATTCAAAGGAATTCCTTTTGCCGCGCCTCCGGTGGGGGACTTGCGGTGGAAAGCGCCCGCGCCCGTACCAGCCTGGACCGGCATCAAGGAGGCGGCTGCTTTCGGGCCTGCCTGCATGCAAACCCCCAACTCCATGGGGAACACCGCGCCGGTCAGCGAAGACTGCCTGTACCTGAACGTATGGACACCCGCAAGAGCGCCGGACGAAAAGATTCCGGTGCTTGTCTGGATTTACGGAGGAGGGTTCGTCGGCGGCTCGACCAGCATACCCATGTATGACGGAACGGGCTTCGCCAAAAAGGGAGTTGTCCTGGTAAGCATTGCCTATCGCGTTGGCCCTTTCGGCTTCCTGGCACACCCGGAACTTAGCCGGGAAAGCGGCAAGGGATCGGGGACCTATGGACTCCAGGATATGATTGCGGGGTTGCAATGGGTGAAAGCGAACATTGCCCAATTCGGAGGCGATCCCTCCACCGTTACCATATTCGGCCACTCAGCAGGCGGCATGGCGGTCAATATGCTCGCCGCTTCCCCGGCCGCCAAGGGCCTTTTTGAGCGCGTGATCTGCATGAGTGGAGGATCGTTTGCCCCGCTGCAGACTGCGAACCAAGGAGGAGTTGGACTGGGAATCCCGGCGCTCAAGCTGGCGGAATCGAACGGCGAAGCTTTTTTGAAGAAATTGGGCGCTGCCGACATTCAGGCGGCGCGCGCCATGAGCGCGGAAGAAATCCAGAAAAATGTCGGGAGCGGAATAGGCGGCGGATTCCGCCCCGCAGCCGACGGATACATTGTCCCGAGCGACCTGTATTCGATTTATCAGGCGCGCGCTTTCAACGACACGCCGATTTTGCTCGGCAACACTTCCGGCGAATTGGGGTCGTTCGGCGGCCGCGCGCAGGGAATCACGGCAGCAGGTTTTGAGCAGCAGATTAAAGCGCAATATGGCCCTTACGCCGACGCCATTTTAAGCGTGTACCCGCATGCCACCGACGCCGAGGCAGCGAAGTCGTCCAAGGAAATCTTGCGCGAGAGCATGTTTTCCTGGAGCACGTGGACGTGGGCGCGTATGCAGTCCAGGCAAGGTAAAGGCAAGGCCTTTTTATACTATTACGATCACCACGCACCTGACGTAGAGAGCTCCGGCCATGGCAGCGACGTTCCGTATGCATTTGAGACCCTGGGCGCCGGACCAGGCGGAGGTGGTGCGCCCAAGCCGGAGGATCTGCAACTCTCCGATACGATCAGCTCCTATTGGGTCAATTTCGCCAAAACCGGCGATCCCAATGCCGCCGGCCTCCTTAAATGGCCTGCCTTCACTGAGGATCATCAGCAAGCGATGGTGTTCGATGCGGCGCCCGGCGCCAGGCCTGTTCCGAACCTGGACAAGGTGAAAGTATTCGATGCGTATATGTCCTGGCGAAGACAGGAAGCGGCGAAAAGCGCCGGACAGTAGGCGACCCTGAACCTCCCCGCAGGCTCGCCGGCGCCCCGGCACGCGAGGCCTTCAGGCGCGGGCTGTGCCGCTTTCAAGGGCCGGGAAGCGATTACCACTTTAGTACCAGGCTGATTCGACCCGATCGTTCTTAAAAAATAGAGAAATTGGCGCGGGCCAGCCCTGTTCCGCGCTAGAATGGGTGCACTTTCAAACTGGAGCTCATTGCCATGCGGAATTCGCTCGTCCTGCGCGGCGTTGTTCTATTCCTTGCCGCTTTATCGCCAGCCGTGGTTTACGCGCAATTCCAGCAGCCTACCGATGAAGAACTGAAGATGACCGCCGATCCCAAGGCTCCGGGAGCGGCTGCGGTGTACCTCGACTTTGAGGAGATCGCCAACGATCCGGTTCACTTCCAGAGCTGCTACGCGCGGATCAAAGTGCTCACAGAGAAGGGTAAAGAACTGGCCACGGTCGAGCTCCCCTATTGGAAAGGCACGTGGAAGATCACGGACATCAAGGGGCGCACGATTCACGCGGACGGGACGATCGTCCCCCTTACCGTTAAGCCTGAAGACTTGCTAGGGGAAAAGAGCGGGGAGAAGGAGTGGGAGCGCAAAGTCTTTACGCTGCCCAGCGTGGAGGTGGGGAGCATCCTGGAGTACAGCTACGAATTGCGCTACGACGATCAACACTACTCGTCGCCGCAGTGGCAGATCCAGCGGCCCTATTTTGTGCACAAGGTGCATTACTCGTTTACGCCGTTCAAGGCCTTCATGCCGACAGGAGCGTCCAATACTCCAATCAGCCGCTGGCATTTTTTGCTTGACTCGCGGGGGCGGCCGATCAACAGCCTCCTTTGGTGGTATCGTCTGCCTGCGGGAGTTGCGATCAAAACCAGCATCGACGGCTCCTACAGCGTGGATCTAACCGATATTCCTCCCGCTCCTGACGAGGAGTGGATGCCGCCCGTCCGAGGCGTGCTTTTCGAGGTCAATTTCTACTACAGCTATACCCGCAGCGCCAGCGAATTCTGGATGAGCGAAGGCAAGCTCTGGTCAAAGGATGTCGATAAGTTTGCCGAGCCGTCGAAGGCTATTAAAGCCGCGATAAACGGCTTGGTCGCCCCCACCGACAGCGACCTCGACAAGGCGAAGAAGCTCTATCTCGCGGTGCAGGCCCTCGACAATACCGACTTCTCGCGCGTCAAGACCGAGTCCGAGCGCAAGGAACTCGATCTCAAGCAGCAGAAGCGCGCCGAGGACACATGGGCGCAGAAGAGCGGCTCCAGCCAGGACATCGCTCTACTTTACCTGGCCATGCTGCGCGCCGCGGGGCTCAAGGCCTATGCCTTAACTGTGGCCGACCGCAGCAAAAGGCTGTTCGATCCGACTTTCCTGAGCCTCAGCCAGCTCACGGAGAACCTGGTCATCCTTAAGACCGGCGACAAGGAGACCGCTCTCGATCCCGGCCAAAAGATGTGCCCCTTTGGCACGTTGAGCTGGAAGCACGCGGCCAGCAGCGGTCTGCGCGAAGACGACCAGGGCGTCAGCGCGACAACCACTCCGTATTCCCCCTACACCGCCAACGCGGAAACGCGCACCGGCAACCTCGCCGTCGACAGCCAAGGCACCATCACCGGCAGGCTGCAGTTCATCTACACGGGTCAGCAGGCTCTCCGTTGGCGCCAGAGAGCCCTCAGGAACGACGAGACCGAGCTCAAGAAGCAGTTCGACAAGGAAATAGAATCCGAAATTCCCGCGGGCGTCGAGGCCCACGTCGATCACTTTCTGGGCCTGGACGATCCCGACGCGAACCTGATGGCCATGGTGAATGTCACCGGCTCGCTTGGCGAGGCCACCTCCAAGCGCCTCATGATCCCCGGCGCCTTCTTCAAAATCGGCCGTCGAGTTCCTTTCGTCCAGGAGGAGAAGCGCGAAACACCTGTCGACATGCACTACGGCGACGTCATCACCGACCAGACCGTGTACCGGCTGCCCGAGGGCATGACCATAGAAGGGGCTCCTCCGGACACGGATTTCAGTTGGTCTGGCCACGCGCGCTTCCTCGCCAAGAGCACGACAGAGCCTGGCCAGATCACCATTGTCCGCTCCTTCGCCCGCAGCTTCACGTTTGCTAAACCGGAAGAGTACCAAGACCTGCGTGGCTTTTATCAGAAGGTCGCCGCCGCCAATCAGGAGCAACTTGTGCTGACGTCGGCTCCGGCCGCACCAGCGGCGGTTCCGGCTGCGCGAACCGCTCCGGCTACCCCCGCGGCTCCGGTTACGCCGGTGGCATCGGCAGCTCCGGCGGGGAAGGGCAACTGATGAAGCGCGCCGGGGCAACGACAAAGGAATTCCAACACGCAGTTGAAAGGCTCCTCGAAAGCATGATCGCCACTGGCCGCCAAATATCGGCCTCATTCATTCGCCTACGTGTCCTGCGGAGCAGCTTTTTCGTGTTCCTGGCCCTTGCATCGCCGGGTCTCGTTTGCGCGCAGTTCCAGCAGCCCAACGACGAAGAGCTCAAGATGACCGCCGATCCCAAGGCTCCGGGAGCGGCTGCGGTGTACCTCGACATCGAGGAGATCGCCAACGATCCGATTCACTACCAGAGCTACTACGCGCGGATCAAAGTGCTCACCGAGAAGGGTAAGGAACTGGCCACGGTCGAGCTTCCCTATCTAAAGGGTGGCTTTAAGATCACGGACATCAAAGGCAGGACCATCCATCCGGACGGAACGGTGATTCCGTTAACCGTGAAGCCGGAAGATCTGCTGGTTGCCAAGGACGGTGAGATGCAGGTGCAGCGCAAGGTGTTTACGCTGCCCAGCGTGGAAGTGGACAGCATCCTGGAGTACAAGTACGAACTGCACTACGATGACCACCATTATTCCTCGCCCAAATGGCTGGTTCAGCGGCCTTACCTTGTGCACAAAGCGCACTACGAATTCACGCCTGCTAAAAATTTCTTGCCTGGTCCGCAAAACGCGACCTCGGTATATCTGGTCGACGATCATGGAAATCCAGCCGATCACCTGATCTGCTGGACAAAACTAACGTCGGACGTAAAGGTGCAGAAGGAGCCCGCGACGGGGAGATTCACCGTTGACGTGACGGACGTTCCGGCGATTCCCGATGAGGAGCGGATGCCACCCATCGAGAGCTTTCTCGACCAGGTGCGCTTCTACTATATTGCCGCCTCGGACGTCCAGGCGTTCTGGATGAGCGAAGGCAAGTATTGGTCAAAGGACGTGAATCACTTTGCCGAGCTGTCGGAGGCCATCAAAACCGCCGTTGGCGGACTGATCGCTCCCGGCGACAGCGAGCTGGACAAAGCGAAGAAACTGTATGCAGCGGTACAGGCGCTGGACAACACCGACTACTCGCGCAAGAAGAGCGAATCGGAGCGGAAGCAATTAAAGCTCAAAGAAGCCAAGCACGCCGAGGATACATGGGCGCAGAAGAGCGGCTCGAGCGAGGACATCGCCATGCTCTACCTGGCCATGCTGCGTGCCGCGGGACTGACGGCGTATGCGAACAAGGTGGTCGATCGCGACCGAGGCGTATTCGATATAAGTTATATGACCATGGAACAGCTCGATACGACGCTGGTGGCGCTGGAAATCGGCGGCAAGCAATTAGTCCTCGATCCCGGCGAGAAGATGTGTCCCTTTGGGACCTTGAATTGGCGCCACTCGAGTGCCGTGGGCGTCGGTCAGAGCGCGAAGGGAGTCTCCGTCGCGTCAACGCCTCCGCAACAATACAAAGACAATCAAACAACTCGCTCGGGGAACTTGACGCTGGACGCGCAGGGCGGCGTCACGGGAAACATCACGATCGCAATGACTGGGCAGTCGGCGCTCTCCTGGCGGCAGGCGGCGCTCGGCAACGATGACGCCGAGGTCAAAAAGCAATTCGACCACGATCTGGAGGAAGAGGTGCCCGATGGCGTGGAGGCGCACGTCGATCACTTTCTGGGGATGGATCAGCCGGACGTGAAGCTGATCGCCATGGTCAAAGTAAAAGGATCTCTGGGTACGGCTACGACCAGGCGCCTCATGCTGCCAGGCTTATTCTTCGAGTCCCGCGGCCACGTGCCTTTTGTGAATGAGGAGAAGCGGCTGGAGCCGGTGGATATGCACTACGCCGATCAGGTAACAGACGACATAACTTATCACCTGCCTGCGGGAATGAGCGTTGAAGGCGCGCCGCCGGACGCGAATATTTCCTGGCAGGGACACGCGATTATGGTTGTCAAGAGCAAGGTTGAGCCCGGGCAGATCGTTATTGGCAACACGCTGGCAGTCGGGTTCACGCTGGCCAAGCCTGAGGAATACCAGGACCTGCGCGGCTTCTATCAGAAGGTTGCATCCACTGAACAGGAAGAACTGGTCCTGACCGCGGCTCCGGCCACGCAAGCTGCTCCGGCTGTACCAGCGGCCCAGGTCACACCGGTGGCTCCGGCAGGGAAGGGGAACTGACTCAGAAATGAGGGGACCAGAATTGCGGAACACGGAGACGATTTCAACTGATAGACAGGGATTACTCTGATGCGGCTTAATGTCTTTGCCTGGGGCGCGGCTCTGCTCGCCGCCATGGCGATCACTCCCCTGCTGCGCGCCCAGTTTCAGGCTCCCAACCCCGATGAATTGAAGATGACCTCCGACCCTCAAGCGCCTGGGGCAGCGGCGGTTTACCTGGATCGCGAAGAGATTACCGACAACGAGCTCAACGTCCGATCGAGCTATGCGCGCATCAAGGTCCTAACAGAACGCGGCAAGGAACTCGCTACCGTCAGGATTCCCTATTTGCCCGGGAACTTCGCAACAAACAAGATTGAAGGCCGGACCATCCACGCCGACGGCGCCATCGTTCCTTTGAACGTGAAGCCCGAAGACATAATGGAATTCAAGACGAAGTACTTTCAGCTCGACACATTGGTCTTCAACCTTCCCAGCGTGGAAGTTGGCAGCATTCTTGAATATCGCGTCGAGTTTCAGTCCTATGGATTTGGTCCGCCAACCTGGGAAATTCAGTTGCCGTATTACATCCACAAAGAGCACTTCCTTTATGCGCCCGGAACGTTGTATGGCACGCTCTACAACGGACACGGCAAAAGCCTTGACCGAGTCATGTGCGCCGCCTCGCCGGCGAATGCCCCCATAGCTGTCCAGTATTCGAAAAGACACTTCACGATTGACATGACCGATGTTCCGCCCCAGCCCGACGAGGACTGGATGCCTCCGATGAACACCATTAAATGGCGAGCCGAATTCTACTTCACCTATGCGCGCACGGAACAGGAATTCTGGGATACGGAGGCCGGATACTGGACTGAGGCGGTCGAAAACTTCGCGAAAGTGACCGGTACGATTAAGAAAGCCTCGGCCTCTTTGTTTTCTCCGGGCGACAGCGACGAGCAGAAGGCGCGCAAGATTTACGCGGCTGTGATGAAGCTCGACAACACTGACTTCAGCCGTGTGAGGTCTGAGGCGGAGCGTAAGAAGGAAAAGCTCAAAGCGATTAACCGTGTCGAGGACGTATGGAAGAACCAAAGCGGCAGCGGCGATGAAATCGCCCTGCTGTATGTCGCATTGGCGCGCGCCGCGGGGCTGAAAGTATGGCCGATGCACGTGGTTGACCGGAGTCGAGCCATCTTCGATTTCAGCTACCTGAGCACAAGGCAGCTTGACGATTACATTGCCATCATCGAGATCGACGGAAAGGAAGTCTATCTTGACCCTGGGCAGAAAGAGTGCCCTTTCGGCAAATTGGAATGGACACATACACTGACACGTGGCTTCCGTGAATCGGCGGCCGGCCCCGTACTTGCAATGACTCCCGCTCCGGTTTACAAAGACAGCGTAGTGCAACGCATCGCGGATCTTACCGTGGATGCGGAAGGAAAGATGACGGGTTCGGTGCGTATTGTTTTCAACGGCGCTGACGCTTTGTATTGGCGGCAGAAAGCGCTCGAAAACGACGCGGAGGAACTGAAAAGGCTATTTGAAGACTCGCTCAATGTCGATCTTCCCGATGGCGTCCAAGCGACATTCGACCATTTCCTTGGAATTGATGATTACGAGTCGAATCTTATGGCCTTCTTCAAAGTTGGCGGCATGATCGGGGTCGCCACCGGCAAGCGTTTCCTTCTTCCCGGTTTCTTTTTCGAATCGCGCGCGAAGCACCCTTTTATCGCCCAGGATAAGCGTCTGAGCCCCATCGACGTGCACTTTCCGCTGATGGAGGCGGATGACGTGACGTATCGCCTGCCGGCCGGTTTTGCTGTGGAGAGTGCGCCGAAGGTGGCCGACGCCGACTGGCCTCAATATGCGATCCTCCATGCCAATTCCGATGCTGAAGATGGCGCCGTCACTGTGAAGCGCATCTTCGCCCGCAATTTCGCCTTGCTTGCTGCGGAGAATTACAAGAACCTGCACGATTTTTATCTCAAAGTGGCCGCCGCCGATCAGCAGCAGATCGTGCTCGAGCGCACCTCAGCGGCGAAAGGAAATTGATAATGAATCGTTCACTCCCCCTTGGTTCTCTATCGTTGTGCGCCGTTTTGGCTGCATTTTTTGGGGTCGCCTTGAAACCCGTGTACGCCGGCTTGTTCGGCAAAGACGCGTCCGTGCCCCAGTGGGGACTGGATGCCGCAAATACGCCCACGCCGGTATACGCCAGGGATTCCGGTTCGGTGATTCTCTACGATGAATACGTCGAAACCATCGACGGCCAGGGCCGCGCCGTGGAGCGCGAGCGCGTGGCCATCCGGATTCTTCAGCCGCAAGGACGCCACCAGGGATGCGAAGTCTGGTACAACGTAGACGAGAAAATCAACTACTTCCGCGAGTGGACCATCACCGCCGACGGCAAGACCTTCCAGGCCAAAGACACGGACTTTGTGGATGAGGGCGCGCGGGAAGAAGGCGTCGTAAAGGATATTCCCATCCTGCTTGACACAGAGAAAACACGCGTTGTCCATCCTCCCGCCGCCGACATTGGCGCGACCATCGTTTGCGAGTCAGAGGAATTGATGGCGCAGTACGACCAGGAAAAAGTCTGGAAAATTCAGAGCGGCATCCCGATTCTCTTCGAGGCGCTTGAGGTCGATCTTCCCGCAGGCCGATCTTTCGCGGATGCATGGCACAGGTACCCGCCTGTCAAGCCCATCGAAGTAGCCCCCAATCATTGGCGCTGGGAGATCAAGGATATGCAGAAGCTTGATCTTCGGGATGTCAAGGCAAGCCCCGATTGGGCGACGCTGGCCGCGCGCATGTCAGTCCAGTGGGGCGACGCTGCCGTGGAAGGTAAGGACAATCAGTGGCACGCGTTAGGCGTTTGGGTCACCGGTCTTGAAGCGAATCGCCCCGATCCCACTCCGGAGATCACCGCCGAAGCGCAATCGCTCATTGCCGGGGCGCCGGACTTTTACACAAAAATCAAAAATATCACCGAATATATCCAGAAAAACATTCGCTACTTCATCGTCGTGCGGGGAATCGGGGGAATGCAGGCCCACCCTGCAGGCGATATCTTTCGCAATCGCTATGGAGATTGCAAAGACAAAACCACGCTTTTGATTTCGATGCTCCAGGCAGCCGGAATTCATGCTTTCTACGTTCCGGTGGATGACCGGCGCGGCGTTGTCGATCCTGACGCGCCTTCGTTGTACGGCGATCACATGATCACCGCCATCGAGGTTCCGGCGGATGTCAGCGATTCGCGCCTTCTGGCGGTCGTCAAGGCAAACGATGGCAAGCGCTACCTGATCTTTGACCCCACCGACGAGCGCACACCGGTAGGCAATCTGCCTTCGAATGAGCAAGGCAGCTATGGGATTCTCGCCGCCGGGCCGGCAAGCCAGGTAATTGCGCTGCCGGTGCTCTCACCCATTAGCAATGGGAAGGAGCGGAGGGGGAACTTTAGGCTATCGACCGATGGCGCGCTGACCGGGACCGTGGATACTTCGAGCACTGGACCCCTGGGCGCCGACCTGCGCCTGGAGCTGAAGTACACTGACGAGAAAGAACAGCGAGAGACGGTAGAAAAATCTGTGGCGTACGATTTGCCTGGGGTAGTGCTGAATTCCTACAAATTTGTGCAGCCCTCCGATCTGGAGCAGCCATTGGAACTTCATTACGCGTTGACGGTGCCGCAATACGCACATACGGCAGGCCCGCTGCTGCTGGTGCGCCCTCGTGTGGTCGGCGACCACGCTGTGCCCTTTGACGACAAACCGCGAACACTGCCCATCGACCTGGGAGCAACGGGCCGCTGGCGCGACAGCTTCGACATCGCGCTCCCTGCCGGCTACGTGGTGGACGAGACGCCCGATCCGGTGGACGTGGACATGGACTTCGCCAGCTATCACGCGGCTGTGACGGCCAAAGGCAACGTGCTGCACTACGAGCGCGAATACATAGTGCGCCAGGTGGAGATTCCGGCGGACAAAGCGGTGGACTTTCGCAAACTCGAAGGCGCGATTCTCTTCGACGAAAAGGGTACCGCCGTGCTCAAGAAACAGTAGAAGGGCGCTAATCTTCGCGGCTTGCCCTCTGTTTCGTATTTCGCCTGGTTTTTCCTCTGCACAGTGAGGTTCCGGGGGCGATTTCGCTTCACTTTTCGCGCACGATGTGCCCTATACTGCGTGTAGCGCGAGGGATTCTCCCCGATTGATGCGGTTTCCTCGCCGACTTCTATGGCTACGCAATTTAACCGCAAACGCGCGTACGAGCCGCCTGCGATTCCCGATCGCCTCTACTTCAAGATTGGAGATGTAGCACGCTTGTGCGGCGTGGAAACGTATGTTCTGCGATTTTGGGAGTCGCAGTTTCCGCAACTGAAACCCAACAAGAGCGGCACGGGGCAGCGGCTCTACCGCAGGCGCAACGTGGAGATGGCGCTGGAAATCAAGCGCCTGGTTCATGCCGACGGGTACACATTGGCGGGCGCGCGCACGGTTATCGAGCAAGGGCAGAGCAGGCAGAGTCCCCGCTCCGATGCGCGGCCTGATGTGGGTGACGGTCCGCAGCCCGATTTGACGCCCACGCCCGGGCAGAACAAGCGGTCGGATGCGGCAGCCGCGGCCATCGCATGCGCGCGCGCCGAGTTGCGCGAGATCGCCGCACTGCTGGGGGCTCCTGCGCAGCAGCCGGCGCGCCGCCGCAGCCGCCTCGCCTCGATCGCGGCCGCTTCCGGGTTGCTGTTTCCGTCGTAGGCGTCTGTGTGCTATCCCACCCTTCCGCGGGCAACGCGAAAGGATGGGGCAACACAGTTCTCTGCAGCCCCGGTTCCATGTTACTCGGCGGCAGCCTCTTCCGCGGCCGGCTCGGCAGGGGCAGATTCCGCGGGTGCGGACTCCTCAGCCTTGGCTTCCGCATCGGCCACAACCTTCACCGTCAGGCGCGCAGTGACTTCGCGGTGCAGGCGGATGGGAACCTTGAACTCGCCCACACTCTTGATGGCGTCGCCCAACTGAATCTTGCGGCGGTCGATTTCGTGGCCTTGTGCAGCCAGTTCCGCGGCAATGTCGGACGATGTGACTGAGCCAAAGAGATGGCCTGCCTCGCCGGACTTGCGGACAAAGCTGAGCACGAGCGGATCGAGTTTGGCGAGCAGTTCCTCGGCCTGCGCCTTCTCTGACGCCGAGCGGCGCGCGGCGGAGGCCTTCATCTGCTCGATGACGGCTTTGTTGGCTGCAGTGGCCTGCATTGCGAGCTTGCGCGGCAGCAGAAAGTTGCGCGCGTAGCCGGCGGCGACCTTCACCACTTCCCCGCGAAAGCCCAGGTCGGCTACATCTTCTTTCAGAATTACTTCCATACGAATTCTCCAGGTGTGCGCCTTTGCCGGCGCCCGGGCGCTCTCATCTCGATGACAAGGAGGCCGGCACGCCAGCACCGCGTGATTTCTCTGTCGGCTCCGATTTCGATCCGAGGATCGTCCTGGGAGCCGGGATTATAGCGGTTCCGGAATTACTGCGTCCGGAACCCTGGTCAGCCAAGTGGCTCGCCGCGGCCAGCCACGTTCCACCGTGGCCCGAAACGGCGCCACCAATTCCGAAACCGCTTAGTGCCGCGTGGCAAACGGCAGCAGGGCGATGTTCCGGGCCTGCTTGATGGCGCGGGTCAGCCGGCGCTGGTGTGTGGTGCAAACGCCGGTGAGCCGCCGCGGAACGATCTTGCCGCGCTCGGCCACAAATCCTTGCAGCAGACGGACATCGCGGTAAGGAATCGCATCGATCTTCTCGGTGCAGAACTTGCACACTTTCTTGCGGCGGAAAAACTTGCCGCGGCCACCGGGACCGCCGGAAGGACGGCCTGCGCCGCGTGGGCCGGAGCCCGGTCCCGATGAGGCCCGGGGGGTTGAGGTTGCGTCCGGAGCGGACGTCCTTGCTTGGTTTTCATCAGCCATCGTATTTCCTCTTTGCTCTCGTTGTTCCGGCCCAGCCGGAGATTCTTTGCAGGGAGTAGGGAGCAGCCAGCAGGGAGTAGAAAGCGCTCAGCACCGCAGTCTCTATTCCCTACTCCCTATTGACTATTCCCTGGTTTTAAACGCCGGCCTGGGCAGGCTCGGCTGCTTCGGGCGGCGCCGGGGCTGCGTCCGGGGCGACAGCGGCCGAGGCGGCAGCGATCGGGGCGGCTGCGGCCGGAGCCGCGCGGCGTACGCCACGCAGGGCCTTCACTTTTGCCAGGCGCTTCTCTTCCTCATCCATGCGCACGGTAATGAACTTGATCACCGGCTCGGTAACCCGCAGGCGGCGCTCCAGCTCCAGAACCACCGCGCCATTGGCCTCGATGGTAAGCAGCACGAAGTTGCCGTCGTTGAACTTGCGCACCTGGTAGGCCAGCTTGCGGCGGCCCATCTTCTCCACCGACTTGACTACGCCGCCGCCGGCCGTGACCGTGGAGCTGAAGCCGGCAATCAGCTTGTCGGCTTCCTCGTCCTCCACATCGGGGCGGACAATAAACATCACTTCATACAAACGCGACATCGCTATTCCTCACAGTGGTCAGCGATCAGTGGTCAGCGGAAAGTTTGCGACTGCAATCATTCCTGGCTCTGATCCTGATCCCTGCTTCTACATTTCGGCCGCGTCGTTCTAGTCGCGGCGGTTAAATTCGTTCATCGCCGGCCCAGGACCATCTTCGATGATGCGCCGCGTGGCCGTTGCCACCCGGTCCAGCACCTCGTCCAGCACCGCCAGATCCGCTTTGCGCATGGGCGAGAGCAGGTAATCTCTGCCCGGCCGCTTTCTTCCACCAGCCGCTATCGCTTCCGGTGGAAGATCGGGCTTCCCAGGGACAATTCCCTGTCCGCGGGGTGAAGGTTCGGGGCCCACCCCAATGCGCAAGCGCAACCACTCTTCACTACCCAGAGCGCCGGTAACGCTGCGGGCTCCGTTGTGCCCGGCGGGCGAACCGCGCTCCCTGATCTTGATCGTTCCCAGCGCCAGATCCAGCTCGTCGTAAATTACCAGCAGGTCGCGCGCCGGGTCCGCCTCAAACTCCCGAACCAGAGCGGCCACAGCAGCGCCACTCAGGTTCATATAGGTTTCCGGCTTTGCCAAAACCACCCTTCGGCCTGCAATGCGGCAGGTCGCAGTAGTGGCCCGGCAACGCCTGTTCTGGACCACAACGCCTTCCTGTTGGGCGATGCGGTCGATGGCCATGAATCCCGCGTTGTGCGGGGTCCACAGATACTCAAGGCCGGGATTGCCAAGGCCCACGATCAGGAGAGGGCCGCGCCCGGCAACGGATTCGTGCACTTCCGCCAAGGCTTACTTCTTCGCTCCGCCCTCGGACTTCTTGCCAGCCGCAGGTTCGGCCTCACCCTTGCCCTTCTTGGCCACCTCGGGTTCGGTTGGAGCAGCACCCTCGCCCGGCGCCGCCGCTGCCGCAGCTTCCGCACCTTCCACCGCCTCCGGCGCAGCAACCACTTCTTCGCGAATCGAAACCACATGGGCTACGGTCGCGTCTTCAGAGGTCACATACTTGAACTTGTCGGAATGGGGCAATCCGCTGACGCGCACTACCTGGTGCATTCCCAATTCGCTCACGTCCACAGCGATATGGCTGGGAATATCCGAGGGCAGGCATTCGACTTCGATTTCGCGCATTACCTGGTCGAGGATGCCGCCTTCGGTCTTGACGCCTACCGGAATACCCAGCAGCTTGACGCGCACCTTGACCTGTAGAACCTTGTCCATGGCGATGCGCTTCAGATCGATGTGAATCAATTGATCCTTGATTGGCTCCCGCTGCCAGTCGACGATCATGGCTTTGGCCGCGGGCTGGCCCGTGACTTCAACATCGAAGATCGTGTTATGCCCGGTTTCAGAAAAGAGGATCTTTGAAATCTGTTTGGGGTCGACTTCGACGGCCACAGGATCGAGCCCGGAACCGTATAGCACGGCTGGAATTTTGCCCGCCGCGCGCACGCGGCGCGCTGCGTTCTTGTTGAATTTGCCCTCGCGGGCCTTAGCTACGACAACTTCTGGCATTTCGGTTTCTCGTTTCCTTAGATTCGGGCACGGTAGAACAACCCCTAGCCTTTAGCTATTAGCTATTAGCTAATGCCTTCTGCTTCGAACTTTGTTGACCCGCTCCCTTTGTTAAAAGCAGCTACTAACTCCTGGCTGCTTGTTGCTGTTGCGCTCCATATCGAATTGTCTGCGATTCGAAGCGTTGCTTTTTTCCCTCGCTCAATCACGAAGGTCAATCCTTCCAACCCGGTAGCTAAGAGCTAATAGCCAAAAGCTAAAGGCTAATAGCTGCTCTTACGAAAACAGCGTGCTCACGCTGGTCTCCATGTGGATGCTCTCGATGGCTGCGCCGAGCAGCCCTGCGATGGTGAGCACTTTCAATTTGGGCAACTTCTGCGCCGAATCGATTGGCGGCAGGGTTAACTTCTGCGCCGCGTCGCGCAGCGGGATCGAATCGGTCACCACCAACTGTTCCAGGCGCGAATTGGCTATGCGGTCGATGGCCGGGCCGGAAAGCACGGCGTGGCTGGCGCAGGCATAGACGGCGGCCGCGCCGTTTGCGTACAGCGCGTCGACGGTCTTCACCAGCGTGCCCGCCGTATCCACAATGTCGTCCAGAATGAGGCAGTGCTGGCCTTCCACGTCGCCCACAACATGCATCACTTCGGCAACGTTCATGTCGGTGCGGCGCTTGTCGACGATGGCCAGCGGCGCGCCGACTTTTTGCGCGAAGAAGCGCGCCCGCTCCACGCCGCCGGCATCCGGTGACACGACCGTCAGATTGGGCAGTTTCAGCTCGCGGAAGTAGCTGACCAGCACCGGGCTGGCGAAAAGGTGATCGACGGGAATATTGAAGAAGCCCTGGATCTGGGCGGCGTGCAGATCGACGAAAAGGGCGCGATTGGCGCCTGCGGTCGTTAACAGGTCGGCGATGAGCTTGGCGCTGATGGCAACGCGCGGGCGGTCTTTGCGATCCTGGCGGGCGTAGCCGTAGTAGGGCACCACCACCGTGATCCGGGCCGCCGAGGCCCGCTTGAGCGCATCGATCATCACTAAAAGCTCCACCAGGTGCTGGTCCACCGGATAGCAGGTGGGCTGCACCACAAAAACATCCACGCCGCGCACATTCTCAAGCAGCTGAAAGTAGACTTCGCCGTCGGCAAAGCGCTGCAATTTTGCCTCGCCCACAGGAACGCCGATGTGCTTGCCGATGGCCTCGGTCAGCTTGGGGTTGGCGGTGCCGCTAAAGAGCTTGAAGCGTTTGTCCTCGCTGAGGCGGCCCTTTTTGCGTTCCGGCGCCGGGGCCGGTCTTGCGTCCCTGGACTTGCCGGCTTCCTGCGCCGAGGGCTCTTTTTGCGAGCCGTCATGCGCCGCGGCGGGCTGTTTTTCCTGCTGCTTGCTTTCGATCGTTGCCACAGTTCCCACTTCCATCTGAAGCACCTCCAAGCTGGTTGGCTTTGGTTGCGTTTCTTCTTCAAGCTGTTAGCCGTTAGCTATTAGCTTTCCTCGCGGAGAACACCCACTGTGGTCGCGAGGCCAGGCTAAAAGCTGATAGCTAAGAGCTAAAAGCTGTTTCTCTGGCTGGGCGACCAGGATTCGAACCTGGATAAATGCCTCCAAAGGGCATTGTCCTACCATTGAACGATCGCCCACCACTTGCGGTCAGCCGTGGGTGAGTCTCGCATGCCCAACAGGCGACTGCTAGAAGCTGCCTTTCACCATCTGGTCCCAATACGCTGCGCGGGGCAGGGTGCGCGTGATCACCGTATTCCGCACTTTCAGCGTTTGAGACTCTCGTTCGATCCGGTCTTGTGCCGCTTGCGCGTCTCCGCGGGTCCTGTACAACCCGAAGAGCGCCGAACCGGACCCCGACAACGAGGCAAGAAGGGCTTCCTCCGGAGTTCCGGCGGCCGCAAGAAGACGCTTGATCTCAGCAAGGGAGGGATGCTGGGGAAAGACTACGCGTTCGAAGTCATTCTCGATCCAGCTCGTGATCCCGGTGCGGACAAGCGCGGACTCGTTCGGTCCGGCCAGGTCCTCGCCTGCGGCGAGGACACCGGAGGAGCCGATTCCCTGCCCGCCCTCGGGAATTGCTCCCCGAAAGGCGCTGGCATAGGCGCGGCTCAACTCTTCCAGTCTATCTTCGCTGGACTCTTCGGTCAAACCGGAGGTGGCGCAGAGCGCGTCCCAGTCGCGAAAGGCCCGCGGGGTGGAGACGCCGATGTCGGGAACGGCGATCACGCACCAGGTGGGCTCGATGTCCGCGAGTGGATAGACTTCCTGCCCGTGATCGAGGCCCAGAACCGTGCCCCCGACGAGAAACAACGGCACGTCGGAGCCAACCGCGGCGGCGATCTTGAGCCGCTGCTCAAAGCACCATAAACTGTCATTCTGAGCGAAGGCCGCCTCGGCGGCCGAAGTCGAACGACCTGCTTTTCCAGTGACTTGCTCACCAACGCTCGCTGACTTGCTGACTCGCCGACTCGCTATTCCAAGTTCCTTTTCCAGTCCCACCAGCGCCGCTACAGCGTTGGCAGACCCCGCGCCGAGACCGCCCTGGATGGGGAGCCGCTTGTCGATGTGGATGTCCACTGCGGCGGTGATCTGGTAGTCGGCGAGTGCCAGGGAAACCATCTTCCACGCCGTATTGCTCTCGTCGCAGGGCACATGCCCGTCATTGGAGCTCAGGCGGAGTGTAGCCTGCTCCGAGGGCGCGGCGGTAACCGTAACAATGTCATGAATTTCCAGCGTCTGGTAGACGGTGACGAGGGAGTGAAAACCGTCGGCGCGAGGTGGCCCGAGATAAAGCCCCAGATTGATCTTCGCGTGCGAACGGACAGTTGTCGGCATACCGATTGATTGTAAAAGGCGAGGGATTGGAAGCTGGTATTGAGCAGCGAATCGGAAACGGCCATGCGGCCGGCGCCGCGCTGCCGCTGTCAGGACTCCTTGTAAAGCGCCGCGCCGGCAATGGTACCCACGACGACCTCTACAAGCCCTCCCAGCGTCGTGTAGAGCGTGAGGTGCTTCGTAAACAGGCCGGCAACGTACATGAAAGACGCGTTCGGCAAAAGCGATCCGATAATCCACGCCGCCACTCCGGCATAGATGGCCGTCTTCATTCCCGGTCCGAAGCGCGGGCGGATCCCAGCGTAGATCCAGATGGCAACGAGTCCGCCGGCAATTCCCAGCAGGTCGAACTCGACCCAGGTATTTGTCGAAAATGTGTCGCGTCCGAGCAAACTCATTTCCACGGCCCACTTCTGCCCCAGCCACAGGTAATCCACCAGGTAATCCAGAAGATCCGCAACCACTCCGGCAACGATGCCACCGAGGATCAGACGGCCTACATTGATTCTTCCCATGATGACTCCTTGGAGAGGAATTGGGGGATTGCGGGAGTATAAGCGCACCCGATTGAGTTATGCAATGAGAAATTGCGCGGCCGGTTGCGCGGCCGCAATCTGCTACCTTGGATTTCATTCCAGGGATTTGCTTCTCGCCATGCCAATGCTCTCCCGACCGCCGATCGCCGTTCGCTCGCCTGAGCACCAGTGGGGCTTGCGCGACTGGGTCGCGGGGGCTGCGCTTTTTTGGGCTACGGCAGGCGTGGTGCTGTGGCAAAACGCGCACGTTGCGGTGCTGTTCGATCTCAGCTACATCCTCAACACAGCCACGCGCATCGCCCAGGGCCAAGTGCCGTACCGCGACTTTCCCCTGGCGCACGCGCCGCTCACCTTCCTCATCCAGGCAGCGATTATCCGCCTGACGGGGCGTGTCATCTTCCATCATGTGCTGTATGTCGCATTCGTTGGAGGCGTGGGGACTGTGCTGGCGTGGCGCGTCGCGCTTGAAATTCTGCGTGGGCGCGTGGCAGCCGCATGGACGGTAGCGCTGCTTGTCGCCGCGCCGCTCTCCTTCGTGGGGATTTATTGCATCGTGCCCAATCCGGAGTACGACTGCGACTGCGCCTTCTGGATTCTAGTTTCGCTTTGGCTATTGCAGAAGATTGATACAGAAACCAACGCTGCCTGGGGATTTGCCGCCGGCATTTTCATTTCTGTGCCGCTGTTTCTCAAGCAAAACATGGGGCTGCCGTTTCTGGTAACGGTCGTCTGTGCGGTCTTGCTGGTTTTCGCGACGAAGTGGCTTCGGCACGGGCATGCGCCGGCCGTGCTGCCGGAGACACGCGCGCTGCTTTCCGTTTTGGCCGGCGCGTGCGCCGCACTCCTCGCAGCATTGCTCGTGCTGCATTGGACCGCGGGCATTGGCAACTACGTCCAGTGGACGATGCGCTATGCCGCCGCGCGCCGCTTGCCGGGGTCCGGCGACATGCTTGGCGTTTATAGCGACCCATCGCTCCGGTGGACGGTGCCGTCAGTTGCGGTTGCTCTGGTGGTCTTGCGCGGCGGACTCGGAAAAAGGCGTTGGGCGCAGGTTGCGGCGTTTGCGTTGCTGGCAGCGCCATTTCTTTTTACGCTCGCCTCGCTGCTGATTTATGACGATGCCGACTCGCGTGGCGACAGCCTGCTGGCGCTCTGGCCGCTGCTGCTTTTGCTTGCATCCGCACTGGCAATCGCCAACCTGGTGGGCCTGCGTCGCGAACCGCGCCTGCGCGCGCTCTTGCCGCTGGTTCTGCTGGCGGCTATCCACGGCACGTTTATGTCACAGCAGCTTTGGGGCTCGACGTATGCCATCTGGCCGTTGCTCGCGTTACTGATCGCGGAGTTGCTGGCGTTCCTCGATCGATTCGCGGCGCGCGCCGCCTCGCGATGGTTTGTGCCCGCGCTGGCCGCGCTTATCTCCGTCACGCTACTCATGTGCGGAGGGCTGTACACGGCCAGCGAAGAAAGGCTCTCCTACGCGAATCTGCCTGATGGCCCTCCGGCGCACTCCGCATTTCCCGAGCTCGCCGGTCTCGCCGCGCCGGGGCCGTATCTGCCCGAAATCGACGAGCTGCTGCGCTACGCAGAGGCCAACATTCCCTTCGACGATGGCATGATTCTCGTTCCCGGCGAGGAGCCGTTCTACTTTGTCACGGGCCGCGTGGCGCGCTTTCCGGTGCCATTCTTCGATCCCACCATCGATCCTTACTCGCCCGCTGAGATCGCCTCACTGGCGCGCTCGCGTAACATCCGCTGGCTGATTGTGAAGACCGGCGTGCAGACCAGAGAAGATCCCACGCCCAACCGCGCGGAGTTGTTGCGGCTGCTGATGCAGCAGTTCAAGTTTGCGGCGCATTTGCGCGGTTACGACGTGTATCGGCGGTGAAGCAGCAAGTTAGCCAGCTATCTGACCGCGCAAAGAAATACTTTGGGTTCGTGCTATCCCAGGTCCCAAAGTCGAGAACTGTTTGGCGGTTTGCTCAGGGGCTCAGGAAGACGGGGCGTGGCGTGCATCAGGCAGATGCTGTCTAACGGAGCGGCGCCGGCACAACAGCCGGCCTCCCAGATGGTTTCAATCCGCAAACATCTGTCCGAATTAGGTTGAACGCCTTCCTGCGGCCATTGATAATGTGCATGAAATCAGAATTTTCCTTTGAGAAGAGTTGAATTGGAGCGTATCGCGGTAATCGGTTCCGGTCTGATGGGCCATGGCATTGCCCAGGTGTTTGCCGTTCAGGGGCATGCAGTGGTGATTCAGGATGTTTCGCCTGCCGCGCTCGGGAGCGTAACCGATCGCGTCAAGGCGAACCTGCGGGCCCTCGGCATTCCCGAAGCGGCAGCCGACTCGATCAAGCTCGAGGATTCATTGCACGCGGCCGTGAAGGACGCCGACTTTGTCATTGAGACCGTCTCGGAAAACCTCGAATTGAAACAGCGTATTTTTGCCGAATTGGCGCCGGTAACACACTCGGACTGCGTGCTGGCCAGCAATACATCCGTCATTCCGATCGGCGGAATCGCCGCTGGTACCGGCGCTGAGAACCGCATACTCGGCATGCACTGGTGGAATCCGCCTTTTCTCGTTCCCCTGGTTGAGGTGGTGCAGGCGGCAGCCACAGATCCGAAGTACGTGGAGAGAACCATCGCTCTGCTTAAGCGGCTGAATAAAATGCCCGTTCACGTCAGGCGCGATGTGCCTGGCTTTGTCGGTAACCGCTTGCTGCACGCTCTTTTTCGCGAGGCCGAATCCATTGTCGCGGCCGGCATCTGCGACGCCGAGACCGTGGATTTGGTTGTCAAGAATAGCTTTGGGTTGCGGCTGGCTGTGCTGGGCCCATTGGAAAACGCGGATCTTGTAGGGCTGGATCTGGTTCTGGCTGTTGAAAAATACCTCTTTCCCCATCTGGAAAGGTCAATGGAGCCCATCCCTCTGCTCAAGCAGCATGTAGAAAAAGGCCGCCTCGGAATGAAGGCCGGGCGCGGTTTCTACGAGTGGACCCCGGAGTCGGCCCAAGCCGTCAAAGACTTGCTCCTCGCGCATCTCCGTGCAATAGTCGGTAATGGCGAACGCAACTCGACCTAGGGCGAATTAGTCAAAGGTATAGGGCCTTTTTGAAGCTTTTTCCCCCCGGTCAACGGAGTTTTATGCCCCCCGATGCTGCCCAAAAGTGCCTGGCCTTCATCCAACACGGCGCGGCCGCCATGCAAGCCGGCAACCTGGCCAAGGCGGAAGAGTTGTTTCGCTCGGCCAGCCAGGAGGTTCGCCCCATGGCGGCAGGCGAGGCGTTCGAACTGGCGCTGCTGGTACAGTGCCATGTGAGCCTGCTGCGGCAGCGCCTGGGAAAGGTGGAGGAGGGCAAAAAGCTGCGCGAATCCACCATGACGATGCTGGACGAAAACCAGGCGCGAATGGAGCAGGTCGCTTTCCCTGATCTGATGGCACGGGTGCTGATCCAACTCCGCGAATACCGGCGCGCCATTCCGTTCTGCGAGCGGGCCATCCTGCGCGAGCTGGAGAGCAACGATCCGACCGCGGCGGCGGGCATGCTGGCGCGCGCGGCGCAGTGCTATGGGTTGATGGGGCTGGTGGATCACTCCGCCATACCGGCGAGGGCCGCATTGAAAATTCTGCGCGACTGCCCCGGCGATCCGCGGCTACCCGACGTGCTGGTGACTCTGGGCAATGCGCTCAGAAAAACTTCTCCGGCGGAAGCGGAGAGCCTGTACCGCGAAGCCGCGGAGCTGCACGAAGGCAAGGCTCACCATGAATCGGCGACGACGGCATGGAACAACCTGGGAGCTTTGTGCGCCGAACAGGGCCGCTACGCCGAGGCGCTCGCGTACTACGAGAAGGCGCTCGACGTGCGCCAAAAGATCCCTTCGACGCCGCTGGCGCGCATCGGGAGCCTGCTGAACAACATTGCCAATTGCCACCGCAGGATGGGCAACTACGCCAAGGCGCACGAACTGTTGGACCGGGCCATTCAAATGCTGAAGCTGGAAAGCCAGGCAGGTGTTTCGGGGCTGGCATCGGCCTACGGGACGCGCGGATTAGTACTGCGCGATGAAGGCCGCGATGAAGAAGCCGTGGAGTTTTTTGAGCGGTCGTATGCCGAGCGCAAGAACGCTCCAAGCCCCAACCTGGAAGCCATCAAAGAAAACCTGGAAGACGAAATTGCCGTTCTGAAAAGACTGGGCCGCCGCGAAGAAACGATCGTGGCGGAAGGACGCCTGGCGGAGGCGATCGCGGCAAAGAGAGAGATTCCGGCGGTGGACCGCGATTTGAGCTCGCACGTTTCCCAGGCCAAAGGCTCGGTGCTGGTCGAAATCGGTTACGGAGGCCGTGCCGGCAACCGTTACGGCAGAGGGGAAATGGCAGGATTGGCCGTGGTACTTGCGGAAGCGGCAAAGCGCCGAAACGCAGGGTTCTGCGCCGGCAGCGTCACGATTCCGGAAAGCACGACGTTGATGTTTTATGGCAACGACGCCGCGGAGCTGTATGCGGCAATGGAGCCGATCCTGGCGAGCGAACGGATTTGCGAAGGGGCGACGGTCACGATCCGGCAAGCGAAGGAAGTGCGGGAATTGGTTCTGCCGCGAAAGCACGGATCAGTGAACAGCGAACAGTGAACAGGCCTCAGCGATTGGAGCTGCGTTTGCGGAACACGATTTTGAGGTCGCGGCGCCAATGTTCGGCGAGGGCGATGAGTTCCCACTCGATCTGGGGCGAGAGGTAGCGTAGCACGGGCTCGTTGGCGGGGTGGATGCGCAGGGCCGGGGCGGCGAGGATGAGACGCGGCGGGAGCGGCGAGATTTCTGCGCCGGGAAAGTAGCCGGCGCGTTCGAAGGCCGACAGAGGAGCGGCGGCGCCTGCCGCGGGCTGGCGATCGGCGTTGAGCGCGCGGACACGAATCCAGTAGTCGAGCGCCTGCAAGGGCAGTTGCAGGTCTTCGTCGGCCTTCAATTCCAGCACAACCAGGCGCGCGTTGTGGTCGAGCGTCAGCAGGTCGAGCATTCCGCGGTCGCCTGTGGAGAGCGCGGGGACCTGAGAGTAAAGTCGATCGCCGCGCAGTTCGGGCACGAGTTCGGCAAGGCGCGCGCGGAGGCGGGACTCAAGCCAGCGCTCGGGCGCCATGCGGAAAAGCGGATCGGTGTGCGCGCCGTCGGCGTGGCGGCTGAGGAAGAGGCGCTTCAACAAATCCTGGCAGAGGCCCTCATTTCCGGAGGTGAGCGGGGTTTCGCTCGCGGCCGCGCCAAAGGTGACTTCGTCTTCACGCGCGAAGGAGTGGGCCGAAACGCCGTGGCGCACGCGGGCAAACTCGAGGCCGTGCAATAGGAGCCCGACTTCAGTGGGCGAGTGGGGACGGATCTCGACACGTTCGCGCGCGGAAGCGGGAACAAGCGCGAGGAGCCGGTCAATACTCGACCGGCAGCGCTCAATGGCCGCGGCCGGGGAAAAAGCGTGGACGAGGCTGGAATCGAGATTGCCGGTGTCGCGAAAGTCGACTGGAGCGAGCTCTTCGCTGCGCTCGTCGAGGGTGAATAACTCGAAATTGGCTGCGGCGTGATTGAGCCACGCCATGCGCTCGGCGCTTGTTCGCCAGGCCCCGGCGGGAACGACGACCTTGAGTCCGCCGAAGTGGCGGCGCGCATCGGAGTGCTGGCGGCAATAGTCGAGCCAGAGAATTCCAAGAGTGAGGACGCCCTCGACGACGGAGGCGGATTCGGCGGCGCTGACGCCGATCACGGCATCGGCCGCGGTTCCCTTGAGCAGGCGGCCGCGAACGTAGGCGGGGCCGAAGCTGTGCTCGAGATCCATGGCAGTGCGCAAGCCATCGACTTTCGAGCCGATGAAGTGGCGGGTAAGCGCGCGCTCGAGGAGGCGTAGGTAATTGCGGCGAGCGGCATCGCGCGCGGTGGGGGTGCGGCGGTCGCTGGTGGGCGCGAGCTCGAGGAACTGGGGTTTGGCGGCGCCCATGCGGCGCGTGGCGAGGCGCAGGCATTGCGCGCGCTCCTCGACGCCGACGACGGTGCGCACCAGGTTCCGCTCTTCGCTCCAAAATTCGAGCAGGCAGCGGCCATGCGACTCGGCGACCGAGTAGCGCGCGGTGCGCATGTCGAAAATAATGCGGCCATCCTCAAGCAGCGCGGCTGCGGGGTGGTCGGCAAGATAGGCTTCAATCGTTTGCGCCAGCTGCGCGGGCGAGGCGGCTGCGGCGCCGGGATCCGGAGCATCATGGAGGCGCGGTCGATGGGGTGGAGCGCCGGCGTGCATGGGCGTTTCTACCAGCCCATACGCGCGCGCAGGCTTGTGATGTGGGCCGTGTGATGGCGGGAGTGCCACTCGTAAAGCGCGAGCGACGTGGCCAGATTTTGCCGGCCCAACTCCGGATGGTTGAAGCCGCGCTGGAAATCCTCGTCCGGCAGGGATTCGAGGAGGGCCACCCAGCGGGCGTGAAGCGCGCCGATGAAGACAAGCGAGCCGTCGATGGGCAGGAGGGAGTCTGGCAGCCTGGCCCATGCGGCCTCATCGTAGGGCTTGACGGTGGGCCAATCCTCTGTGAGCGCCAGCTTGAAGCGGATGACGGAGTTGGCGTGACTGTCGGCGAGGTGATGCACCACCTGGCGCACGGTCCAGCCGCCGTCGCGATAAGGCGTATCGAGCTGGGCATCGCTGAGTCCATTCACCGCGGCGCGCAGACGCTCAGGAAGCAGACGCAGGGTTTCGATTTGCGCGGCGCGAATACCGGGCATGGTCGCGGCCGGAGGGTGGAAATGCCCGACGGGATAGCGCAGGTCGTCCTGATCTTTCACATCGAGAACGTTATCACGCATATCAAGAACGTTACCACGCATGGCATGAACGTTATCACGCATGGCAGAAATCTTGCAGGGAAAGAACAGCAGCGGGCACTGGCGCGAGGACAGAGAAAGGAAACCGCCGCTACCAATGTGCAGAGCCGATTATGTATTCTAGCTGCAACAATCCTTGCAGCGACAATCGGGGAGTTGAGTGCGGCCGTCAAAGACTTGCGCGGCACACGGAGAGATTTGAATGAAAATTCTAGGTGTGGTGGGCAGCCCGCGAAAGGGCGGGAATACCGAAATACTGATGAGGGAAGCCTTGCAGGAGGCTCATGAGGCCGGCTGTGAGACGGAGATGTTCTGCATGTCAGAGAAGCGTGTGGCTCCATGCGATGCGTGCGCGGGGTGCTTCGAAACCGGTTCCTGCGTGATTCAAGACGATATGCATGAACTGTACTCAATGTTAGACAGCGCGGATGGAATCATCATCGGCAGTCCCGTTTATTTCGGCAGCGTCAGCGCGCAGACAAAGGCGATCATGGACCGGATGTTTTCGCTGCTCAGGCGGCGTGCGCTGAAGGGCAAGGTGGCCGGATCCCTTGTCGTCACCCGGAGAGTAGGCGCAATTCAGGCCCAATCGCTCATATACTCCTTCTGCGTTGTCCAAGGTATGGTGTTGGCTGGCGGTGCGATCGGTTATGGAAGAGAAATTGGCGATGTTCTGACAGGAGTTGGCGGCGGAATCGATAAGTCGGCCTTGGAAGAAGCTCGCCGCCTGGGCGGCGATGTTGTCCGGCTGGCTAAAAAACTGGGGGGCGACCGAAGCTAGCTCTGGCTGGGCCAGGGGGCGGCTATCAGAGTTTCCCTCGCACCTAAACCGCGAAGATCAGGCTCAAAGAACTGAGCGAGTTGCGGCAGAGTCCAGAGAACCAGTTGTTTGGCTTGGTGTTAGTGGTTGTTGTGCGCGTGTGAGTGGTGTATGTGCTGCTTTTGGACTTTGTATTTTTTGGGAGCGTGATAGCTGTAGTCGTATTTCTGATGATGCGGATGGGGACGCCTGGCAGCGAATGCCGGGCCGGCTAAAACCGTCAACAGCAGCGCCGCCCAAAGAAGCTTCCTCATGCCACGTATCCTAACACGATCTAGTCGCGGGACATAGAGCTACCTGTGCCCCTGCTACCCAAGGTACAGCCGGACGCCTGTAGCGGCGCGGCGCGGCAAAGTGGGTGCGTTAACTCTAGTGAGCGCTATGGTGATGATGATGGTGATGGTGGTGGTGCGTCCCAGAGGCGAACACTGGGCTTGCAAATACGATCAAAAGCAATGCCGCTGCCAAAATTTTCTTCATGTGAAACATCCTAGCACGAACCGGATTTCCGGCCGGGATCTCCCGCCTCTGGCGCATCAAAAAAAGCAACAAAAAGTAATACCGCGCTGGGCGTGGACGAGCAGATTGTGAAGTCCGCCAGTCATGCGGCATCCCGTCCGAGGCGGATCCGCTCTTCCCCGGACGGAATGCGATTGCGGCCCTACTGGACCGTGAGAGTGACCACGCCTGAGCTCGTCACCTGGTGTGTCGGAGCGGGGCCAGATCCCCCTCCGCCACAGCTGACTGCACCGGCTACACCAGCCATCAGGGCAAGCACAAGGCAGGCAGTAAGCCAGACCCCCCGCGCCGCCAACTTCTTTCTAATGAAAAGGAGGGGGAGCACAAGGAACGGCAACAGCACGAATCCTGTGGCCGCACCCGGCAGAGTCTCCGTAAAGACGACTGTGATCTGATAGGTTCCCGCTGGAGTAGTCGCGGAGGTTGCAATGGTCACCGCTCCGGCACTGGAGGAGTAGCTGCAACTGGCTCCCATGGGCAGATTCAGGCAGGTTACGGAAACATTGGTCGCCCCGGACGGCAGAGTCACCGAGTAGCTGGCCGTGGAGCCGGGGGCCACCATGGCTGTCAGTGTGGTAAATGTCGGCCCGGATCCGGACGTGCCCGAATCCACCTCAAACTGGAGCGAGTTGGAAGTGCCTCCGCCCGGCGTTGGAGTTTGCACCGTGATAGCGGTCGTCCCTGCGGATGCAATGTCTGTTGCTGGAACCTGCGCGGTAAGCGAAGTAGCGCTCACGTACGTTGTGGTGAGCGCGGTAGAGCCCCAGTAGACCGTCGAGCTGGACACAAATCCTGATCCGGATACAGTCAGCGTAAAGGCCGCGCCGCCTGCGCTGGTAAATGCCGGCGACAAACCGCTGACGACCGGCACGGGATTATTCGACAACGCATTTACCACTTGACTCAGCGTGCTCGAGGTGCTGCCGGTGAAGTTCGAGTCGCCGTTATAGACAGCCGTAATCGTGTCCGTACCAACAGGCAGAGCCGTGGTCGTTAATGTGGCCATGTTGTTGCTTACGGAGCCACTGCCCAGGCTTGAATTGCCGTTGTTGAAAGTCACCGTGCCCGTGGCGACGCCGCTGAACTGCCCCGAGATATTGGCAGTAAAGGTCACGGACTGCCCGGATGTAGAAGGATTGAGCGACGACTTCAAGGTTGTAGAAGAGCTGGCCTGGTTGACCGTCTGGCTGACCGCTGCCGAGGTGCTGCCGGCAAAGTCAGAATCGCCGCCGTAGACCGCAGTGATGGAGTCCGTACCGACGGGAAGCGACGTGGTCGTCAGGCTGGCTGTGCCGCCGGTTAACTGCGCCGTTCCCAGTGAGGTCGTGCCGCTCATGAATGTGACGTTTTCGCCGTTTGGAGGAGCGCCGCCGGTGGAAGAGACCGCTGCGGTCAAAGTGACAGGCTCCTGATAAACCGAGGGATTCGGCGTGGGCACAGGAGTAAGAGAGGTCGTGGTCGCTGTCAAAGCGGAACTGTTGTAGAGGAAGCCGTGCAACACGGAGTTGGAATCCGCGTAGGTTCCCGCGATCATCCCCGAATCGTTGATCGCCAGAGCTCCAGTGCCTTGCTCGGCGGCTGTACCCGCACCCGAATCGCTAATCGTGGTAATGCTCCCGTTTGTCGCACGCAGATAGCCGTAAAAGACATAGTTGCCATCCGTGAAGAGGCCAACGATCTCGCCCGAGGCATTGACGCTGTTCAAAAGAAGATTGCCGTAGCTGGCCGTTCCGCTGGGATTGGGGCCGTTTCCGTTCAGAAGTCCGGTGCCTTCGCTCGTTACCGCGCCTACCCTGCCAAGCAGGCTCCGCAGTTTCACGAGCGGACTGTTCGATCTTCTCGGCTTGTGGGAAAGGCCGTAGCTCTTGCCCAGTTGGCGGAGTTTGCTGTTGAGTTTTGCGTTGGCGGCACTGCGCAGCGCATCGGACGCGACTGCGCCGGGGGCGTCGTAGGTTGTAATCGTTCCATTGGCCGGCAGGACAAAGCCGTGCACCACATTGTTCGCATCTGTGAAGGAGCCGGAAATATCTCCCGCGGCGTCGATGGCATCCGGATAGGTTCCCTGGTACGTGAGGGCGCCCGCGCCGGGAGCATCAATCACGGTGATCGTGCCCGTGGATGCGTTGCGCACAAAGCCGTGAATCGCATTATTTGAATCCGCGTATGCGCCGATTACGTCTCCCGACGCATCGATGCCTGTGACGATGGTTCCTTGCTCGGATCCTGTGCCGGCGTTGGGAGCCTCAAATGTGGTAATTGTGCCGCTGGCGCTGCGCAGAAACCCGTGCTCGGCGCCGACGCCGTCGATGTAAAACCCCGCCACCATCCCTGACGCATTGATAGCAATTACGTAGGTTCCCGGATTGGTGCTCCCATAGGTGGTCGGCAGAGGCTCCGCGTCGAAGGTGGTAATCGTCCCGCTGGCGCTGCGAACAAAACCGTGAGAAAAGGAATTCGTGCCAGACGAAGTTGTAAGAGTAGTCGAGTAGTCTCCCGCGATTTCCCCTGAACCATTGATGCAAATTGGAAAGGTTCCTTCCATTTTGCCGGTGTCTTCGCCGGTGACATCGAGGACGGTAATTGTGCCAGTCGATGCGGCGCGCAAAAAGCCATGGATGCGATTGCTCGCGTCCTCGAACAGTCCCACGATATCCCCTGCGGTATCGAACCCGATAGGGAAGGTTCCGTCCGCTTCTCCAGGCGCGTCGAAGGTGGTGATTACGCCGCCGGATGGGAGCACAAAGGCATGAGCATCATTGTTCGAGGTGCGGTAGATTCCGGCGACGTCGCCCGCCGCATCGATGATGGTGGCGACGGTTCCCTGATGCACGCCCGTACCCGCGCCTGATACATCGATAGCGGTGAAGTTGGAGCTGCCGCTCGGCGCGGCTGCGCTGGCCGAAGCAAAACCGAACGCGGCTGCCACGACGAGTCCAGCTACCAGTTTGATCCGGAGATTTGATTTCTGCACGCCCTTGAACATGATCTTCACCCTTTCGACTGGAGTGTTGGGTCCGTAGTCTGGAAACATCTGGCCGGTCGTCTCGCAACAGGAAAGCGAATTCCAGGCTGAACGGAAGCTAGTTTTGCGCGAAGGTTCGTTGGGACGAGGCATCGCTGCAACTGCCGCGCGGCTTACCCAATCCGAAAACTTGATGGCAGTGCGAATTGCGCCCTGAGCCTCCGTGGTAATCAACTCTCTGGTTACTAAAGGCCCGTAAATGTTTATGGCTGGATTTGCAAGCAGTGATTGTCTGAGATGGCCCGTGACAAAGCCCATCCAACTCTGCAACAGGTGGGGGGGAACATCGCGCTCACGAGCGCGAGAATTTCAGAAATTTCACGTGATTATCTTGCTCGACGACCGGCTCGGCCGTCAAGAAAAATCGCGCGGCGATTGCGGTGCAAAAGGAGGCAGTCGCGCGCAACACGGAGCAAGGCTTCTGGCTCGGCCGAAACTATATCGCGCTGGGGGAGCCGAGGGAGGCCCTGCCCTACTTCCGTTCAGCGCTCGAGCATCGCCAAACCCCGCTGATCGCAATGCTGGAGTGCGGCTGGGCGAACAAGTTGGCTCACGATCCTGGATACGCGTCTCTCTTGGATCAGATTCGCCAGCGCCTCCGCGGCCACACGCCAACGCTGTTCCGCTGCAGTGCCGGATTCCGTAACAGGCCGCTCAAGCTAAAATTGATTATGGAAATGACGCTTCCCCTGCCCCTGCCCGAAGCCAGCCATCGGCGATACTTCTTTGAGAAATTCGGCCTGACGGAGCGGCTGCTGGAGCGCTGCCTGGGCGAGGCGCTGAGCGCCGGCGGCGACTACGCAGATCTTTATTTTGAGTCAGTTACAGCTACCGCGCTGGGCGTGGACGAGCAGATTGTGAAGTCGGCCAGCCAGGGAACGAGCGCGGGTTGCGGCATTCGCGTGCTGAGCGGCGAGCGAACGGGTTACGCGTACACAGACAACCTGAGCGCAGAGCGGCTGCTGCATGCGGCGCGGACGGCGGCGCTGATTGCGTCGGGTCCGGCGAAAGTGCCGGCGCAAGGGTTCATGGAGACACGCGGCGCGGATTTGTACCCGGTTCCGTTGGGCGGCTACGACCTGGACCTCGCGGCGCGGTTGGAATTGATTCTTCGCGCCGACCGCGCGGCGCGGGCCTTCGATGCGCGCATCGTGCAGGTGCGGGCGAGCTACGGCGAGGAACTGCGGCGGATTCTGATTGCTGCGTCGGACGGGGCTTTTGCCAGCGACACACAACCGCTTTGCCGATTGAATGTGTTTGTGCTCGCCAAAGAGGGCGCGGTGACGACGAAGGGCTCAGCAGGCGGCGGAGGCAGGGCCGGGTTGGAGCAGTTCCAGGGGTCGAAGAGCCCGGAGGGGCTGGCACGTGAGGCGGCGCGCGGCGCGATTTTGCAACTGGGCGCTGTGCCTGCGCCCGCCGGAGAGATGCAAGTGGTGCTGGGTCCGGGCTGGCCGGGGATTCTGCTGCACGAGGCGGTAGGGCATGGATTGGAAGCCGACTTCAACCGCAAAGGGACCTCGGCGTTTACGGGACTGATTGGCCAGCTTGTGGCGAGCCCAAAGGTGACAGTGGTAGACAACGGAACCATCGCCGGGCGGCGCGGATCGCTGAATGTGGACGACGAAGGCTCGGCGACGCAGGAGACGGTGCTGATCGAAGGCGGCGTGCTGAAGGGCTATCTATCCGACAAGCTTTCAGCGCGGCTGATGGGCATGGCGAACACGGGATCGGGCCGGCGCGAGAGCTATCAATCCATCCCCATGCCGCGCATGACCAATACCTACATGCTGGCGGGCGACGACGCTCCCGAAGACATTTTGCGCAGCGTAAAGCGCGGGCTCTACGCCGTGAACTTTGGCGGCGGGCAGGTGGACATCACCAACGGGAAGTTCGTGTTCTCGGCGTCGGAGGCGTACCTGATCGAAGACGGCAAGGTGACGGCGCCGGTGCGCGACGCCACGCTGATCGGCAACGGGCCCGAGGCGCTGAAATACGTGTCGATGGTGGGCAACGATCTGAAGCTGGACGAAGGCATCGGCACCTGCGGCAAAGACGGCCAGAGCGTGCCGGTGGGCGTGGGCATGCCGACCATCAAGCTGGACAAGATGACGGTGGGGGGAACGGGGCGGTAGCATCGGCGTCATTGGTCCGGCAAGAGCGATTGCATGACCACAAAGCTGTCATCCTGAGCGTAGCGCAGCGGAGTCGAAGGATCTGCGGTTGCTTTTCTGCGACTCGAAGGCACAGGTCCATAGCGGGTGGCCGACTTCGACGCAGTCCCGCGGAAGGGGGCAATCAAGATATGTGGGACCAATGTCCGCTGGAAGTCCTTAAACTTGCGGCCTCAATTTTGACGCCGCTTGTAATCGCCGTCGTCGGCCTCATCATCAATAAAACGATTCAACGTCAGAATGCGATGGTGCAGAGAAAATCGTCCTGGCTCGAAAAATGGGCCGATGACTTTCTCAAGGCCGCGTCGGCCTTCAACGAATCAGCAAAAAAGTTGGCCCGAATGGGAGGCAACTCGGAACTTACCTGGAGCCATGGAGGAACCGAAGTTACAGATGGATGAGATTTATAGGGCCTCGCTGGCGTTGAATCGAGTGTGGGTGGATATCTCGATGTTCGTTGGATTTGCGCCGGCTAACGGCGAAAAACTCAAGAATGCTGCATCTGATCTTCTGGGCGAAACAGCCAGTTGGATCAAGAATAAGGAGAGCGACGTAAGGGAGTCGCTACGAAGGCAGTTAGCCTTCAACGAGAATGCGAGGAAGGTGCATGCCGAGTTACTGGGCGTAAAGGAATCGGAAGACTAGCGCTTCTCGCTCTGAAAAGTGCATCGAAAGCACAAGGAGGTTAATTGGCCATTCCATTCGAAGAGTCCAAGAAGAGATCGCTAGCCGATCCCGAAGTCAAGCGCGAGTACGACGCCCTCGCTCCCGAATTCGATGCTTGGCAAAATCAATCGAAGCCAAGCGATCCAAAAGGGACCAAACCGCGCTCCTCACGCCGCATCCTCAACACTCACCGTGACCTTGTGCCCGAGCGCTGACGCGATGTTGACCAGTGCGTCGAGCGAGAAGCGTGCGATGCGTCCACGCAGCAAATCGTTGATCCGCGGCTGCGTCACCCCGCACTGCTTTGCGGCCTCAGCCTGCGTCCAGCCGTTTTCCTTGACAATTCCGGAAATTTTTTCCATTAGCTGGAAGCGCACCTCAAGATTCGCCGCTTCCTCCGGTGAATCCGCGATCGCATCCCAAACATTCGCGAATATCCGCGTCGATTTTTTCTTCATTGTCAACCTCTCATCACCAATGAAAGCCGCTTCTTCGCAATCTCTATGTCACGGTCTAACGTCTCCCGGGTGTTCTTTTGGAAGGCATGGAGAACAAAAATCCTGCCTTCCAGCCGCGCTACGTAAAAGACCCTGTATGTTCCCGCTTCGCCCCATATTCGAATCTCGTTTACGCCTTTGCCGATCCTCGGCATGGGCTTAAAGTCTTCCGGAGCCTTGCCCTCCTGAACCAATCTCAATTGGTATCCAGCGCTTTGGCGGGCATCCTTTGGGAACTCACTCAGAGCCTTCAGCGAGTCGCCAAGAAACTCTAATTATATCCGGTTTGATATACTGCGCAAGCGGAGAGATTCCCGCAACGGAAGGGAGTTGTATGCCGTTTCGTTTAGAACGATGTCTGCCTCAGGAGTGACGCGCTTCTCCGATCTCGGTGATCAGTTGCTTGCCGGGGGGCTCAAGGCAATCGTGAGACGCGGTGCACCAGTCGGCGCAGGCCAAATTCAGCTTGGGATTCAGCATGTACTTCCCGCAGGCAGGGCAGCAGCGATGAGGATCGTTGCGGAAAAACTCCAGTGAATAGCCGCAATGGGAGCATGGCCGCTCGAAGATGTCGTCGGCCGTCCAGTATTGGGTATCCTGCCCCGGGCACTTACGTTCTGCCATAACGCCCCCTTTTTCACCCCTGAATCCCCAAAATATTGTAAATCTCTTTGGGCGCACAGTGACTTTAATCACTCGGTCGGCCGATTTCTCCCTCTGTGCGCAAACGGTTTTCGTCCGGCGAGCGGGTTCAGACGTATTACCGGGAGGAAGTGCGGAAATAAATCGCGCTAGCTGTGCCGGTTGTACTGCGGCGGCCCGGCCATCACCATGCCGCTCTTCTGGCGGCCGTGGATGTACCAGCAGCACCAGGACGTCTCATGGAATTGCTTCTCGTCAGATGAGCGAAGGTCCCGATAGGCAATTATCCCATAGAGATAAATCCTCTCTTCCCAATTTTCCACGCGCCGCAAGCGCTCCTGGGTAGCGCAAAACAACTTCACGTCGTCGCGGAAGAACGACTTGATGTCAGTGGATTCGCCTGGCAGCAGGATCAGTGGAGCGACAGGGGCGCGCGGTTCGCCGGTGAATTCGGGGACGGGCGGCAAATGCGAATCATCCGTAGCGCTCGTGATCTCGTCGGCAAGCGCCACGATGCGGGCAGGACCGCGGCCGCGGTTGGTGGCAACGACTGTGAAGCCGTTAAGATTGCCTGGCGCGGGTTCAGCGGTGATGAGAATCCAGGGACGTTCGGCCTGCGCCAAGGCCTCTGCCTGCTGAGCCTGAGTCTCCGCATGCGATTGCGCAAGAAGCAATGCCGCTTTGCTGCTATCGGCAGCCGCCTGGGCGGCGGTCTCAGCGTATTTTGTCTGCCGCTCGATTTTGCGCAGCAAGGAAAGCGCGAGCATGATTCCCACGTACGCCACGATGGTTAGAAGCAGGCTCGCCGCCCAGGCGATGCGATCTTGCAGGGGCCATGGGGCGGGCGCAGGCGCCGAAGTGGCAATGGTGATGTGGGACGGCGCAACGTCACACGCGCCGCCTTCGCAATTGGTCTGGGTTCCAGGATTGGCCGGGACGGGTGGGGCAGCCGTGGAAGCAGCCGGCGGAACCGGTGCAGCGGACGGCGCGGCCCGATGCGGGGGAGCGGCCTGACTGCCGGTCTGCGCGGCGCGCGCCGCGGGCGCAAGGGCAGCGGGCAGCAGCACGACAACCATCGCCAGATTTTTCCAGAACATGGCGTTAATGTAGCACAACGCAAGGCCGGCATTTGCGCGGGTGCGAGACCGTTGGTAACGAAGATCGACCGGGCGCGCGGGGGGCCGATCGGTTAGGACTCCGGTCAACACCGATCAATAACGATCGAGGATACCAAGATTGCGGGCCATGCGCTCAGAGATGCGCATGGGGATTCTTTCCTCGTTGCCGAGCGCGAGAACGATATATGTTCGCAGAAAGCGCTTTGTCCTGGCGAATTGTATCTCGTTCCAGGGAATGCGCAGCGGCGGATGACCGATGCGAAACGGAAACAGAACCGAAGCGTAGAGCGCCTCGGCAGCGGCCGTCAGCCGAATCACGCTGGAGTAGTGGGTCCAGTAGCGCATATAGACCGTGTAGAAAAACGGTCCGGCAGTTTTGCTTTCACCGTATGGCTCGGACTCCCTTCGGAATCGACGCGCGAGCGTGGACCATCCGGTCATAATGCCAACCAAGTAGAGAGTGACCCACCACCCAGCAACGATGAAGAGAGCAATGATCGCGAAGCCGAGCGGCGAATTCATTAAAGAGTTGATGGTGCTGGCTTGCAACGTTCACCTCTTACGTGCCGCGCGTGACCTGGAACGCGAGCCGCGCTGCCGGTTTGATCCTTACACGCCCACCGGGAACGGCTTGGGGCTGGATTCGTCTGTATTGACGCCGGTGCGCCATCGCTCGAAGCGGCCTTGCAGCAGGCTCATCAGTCCGGTGTACCAGTAACCTACGACGAAGAGGATCAAAAAGGGCGCGGTGAAGTAGTTGTTGTTGGTGAAGGTGTAGTAGATGGCGGCGGCGAAGTAGCAGCCGAACAGCAACTCGATCCAGGGCGAAAGCTTGAGGCGCTTGCGGTACTTGGCGGCCTGCGATTTTTCGCCCTTCTGCGCCACGCGGTACTTGGGCGTGCGCACAAAGGCGCTCTTGATGCCGAGCAACGCTTCCATCACCGCCTTGGTGTTGGTGACCGTGAGGCCGATGCCGATAGCCATGAGGAACGGAAGATAGAAGAAGGTCCGCTTCCAGGTCTTTGGGAAGAGCTCGCGCTCGCTCATCAGGTAAAACACCGCGATGGAGAAGGTGGACGCGGTAAAGAGCGGAAAATCGATGAGCAGCATCTGGAACCAGCCCTGATAGAAGCGGCAGATCATGGCGGGAATGAGCAGCGCCGACATGACGATCATGAGCGGATAGCTGAGGTTGGCCGTGAGGTGGTAGACGCTCTCGATTTTGTTGCGCCGCGAAATGTTGGAGCGGAACACCCTGGGCAGGATTTTGATGCTGGTTTGGATGAGTCCCTTGGCCCAGCGTGCCTGCTGCGTTTTGAAGGCGGTCATTTCAATGGGCAGCTCCGAGGGGCATTCCACATCGGGCAGGTATTTGAACTTCCAGCCAGCCATCTGGGAGCGGTAGCTCAAGTCGGTATCTTCGGTGAGCGTGTCGTGCTGCCAGCCGCCGCCGTCGATGATGGCCTGGCGGCGCCACATGCCGGCGGTGCCGTTGAAGTTGAAGAACTCGCCTGAGCGGCAGCGCGCGCCGTGCTCGAGCACGAAGTGGCCGTCGAGCAGGATGGCTTCGATCTCGGTCAACATGCTGTAACTGCGGTTGAGGTGCGCCCAGCGAGTTTGCACCATGCCGATTTCGGGTTCGGAAAAGTGGTGGATCACCTTCATGAGCCAGTCGGAGGGAGGAACGAAGTCGGCGTCGAAGATGGCGATGAATTCGCCTTTGGCCACCTTGAGGCCCGCGTCGAGCGCGCCGGCCTTGAAGCCATGGCGATTGGTGCGGTGAATGTAAACGATGGGCCGGCCAAGAGCGGCGTAGCGGTCGACGATTCCGCTGGCCACCTCCCGGGTTTCGTCGGTCGAGTCGTCGAGGACCTGAATTTCGAGCTTTTCGCGCGGATAGTCAATCGCGCAAACGGCTTCGATCAGCCGGTCAATGACAAACTGCTCGTTGAAGATGGGTAGTTGGATGGTGACGGTGGGCAATTCTTCAAAATGCCGCGGCGGATTGGGGTTGTAGTTCTTGCGGTACTTGAAGTACTGGTAGCACATGGTGTAGCGATGGATGCCATAGAGCGCCAGCACGATCATGACCGCGAAGTAGGGCAGCAGCATCGCCGCATCGAACCAGTTCCATGGATGAGGCAACTTGGCGAAGGGGTCGTTCAGCATCGTTTTCAGATAGTGGTGCAGGCCGTTTTGCGGAGCGAAGGCCAGATACGCGGCCCAACTCCGCCGCAGTCCCATGAGCGGGACGGCGAAACGATGCAAAGGGATGAAAAACGAGGCGAACAGGGCTTCAGCCCTCATGGCCGGCATACCGTTCATTCTACGCGAAGGGGTGCGGCGATTTCAGGCTTGTTACAGTGGGAAGACGGCGGTCAGGGAAAGGTTTCCGGCATTGTCTCTAATTTCGATCGAGCGGGCATTCGTATTGGATGGCGCAGGCCAGGTCAGATTGGCCTACCGTAGCCGCTCCAGCAACACGATCCATCCGGCGAGCGAAATGAGGCTCAGGAGGTAGCTAAAGGCCAGGCTTGAACTTGCGGAGCGCGGTGTGGCGTTGAAACCTTTGCCAAAAACGATACCGAAAAATCCGCTTGGAACGGCGGCGATCAGCACCACCCAGCGCAACGTTTCGACCGGCATACGAAACGCGAGGGCAAGAGCCAGGCAAATCGCCGGCTGGACTGCGTTCTTAGCCAGGCCGCAGAGCAAAACACCTACACTCAGTGAAAATCTTTGCGCGGAGATAATCAGCCCGGTGAGAAAAAGCGCGCCTCCAGCCGTTGCGGCACCCATTACATTCAGGCTCCGCTGAGCGTAGGCGGGAAGGCCAACGTTACAGAGAACAGCGAGCAGTCCTGCGGCGGGAGCCCAGACAACCGGCCTTTTCGCAGCGCGCAGGAACGCCCTGCACCACCGGAGAAACGGCGACCGCGCATGACCCGACGGGGTGGCATCTTCGAGAATGGCGAGCCCCACCGGCGATATTGTCAGCGCCCCTACAGCGAGGCTGACGGCGATCAGAATCCCGGTCTGCGAGCCATATACCGCATCCAACAGCGGAATGCCCACAGCAGTGATGTTTGGGAAGCTAACCGTCATCGAGAGCACCGAGGCATCTGAAGACGACTGGCGCAGAACCTTACGGCCGTACCAATAAGTTGCGCCAAAGACCGACATATACGTAACGACCAGGACCACGATCGTGCGGCCCTGGCTCCAAAGCACCATCCGCGGCACTTTAACGATGACAAGAAATAGCGCGCACGGGAGCGCGAAGTTCATTACGAAGGCCATCAGCGCGCCCACATTAATGTTGTCGACGGTTTTGCGAACTCCGGCAAAGTAGCCAAGCGACAGGCCGAAAAGGATCGGCACCAATGCAACCGCCAGCATTTCAGCCATTAAGCGCTCAAGCCTCGTTTGTTCCTATTTTCATAGGATATATTGGACCGGCGCGACGCTATCCTTAAAAGCGGCCAGAACATGTCTGACTAAATTCGATCGCTGGATGCTTAATCCGCGCCCCGCAGGGAAATCCAGTAGTACCGCCGCCAGCAAAACTTGCAGCGAACGGGGCGCAGAAAGAATAAGCTAAGGAGGCCGTCGTAAGAGCGCAACTCGGCTGGTTTGAATTCAACGGACTTGCAGCGAGGGCACTTTCGCCGTAACCAAAGCACTCTCGGCAGCCAAACCGGCCAGGTCATCGCATCGACAATCATGAGGAGCTTCCTTTCAGAGCAAAAGCGGCACGGATCATTGCTCGGTTCCAACTGCCGCGCTGAAAAGTCGCAGTTCCGCACTCGTGTGGCAGGTAGTTCCCAATAACGGCGATGCGCGAGGGCAATGGCAGGCTGCCGGCTTCGAACGCCGTGGACAAAGAAGCTGAGGTACGAATTCTTTCAGCCTGCGTCTCGGACTTTACGATCTCGGGGAAGGACATCCTATCCTCTTTTCATTTTCGATTCGCTCCGCGCCCACGATGCGCCGCACGATGTGACTGCGGACGGGTGACACGTGGACCAGCGCTCGGCCCTCATGCGCTGGGAAAATCGGTTTATCTTGCCGAAACGGGGAGGGGATTCTGCACAGCAATTTTCAGAGAGGTGTGTCGTTGAATCTGGAGGGTTTGTACCGTGACATTCGCGACCTGAAATCCCGGGTACTGTGTGACATGAACAGAATCAAGCTCCGCGGCGTTGAATCGCTTCGCTACTCCTTTGAGCGTATGGGTCAAGGCTCGGCGGATCGCCGCTTCTTCCGTTAACCCAAAGCCTCTTCGGGAACAAGCTTCCTGCATCCACATGAAATGCCAGCCGGCTTGGCGAATCATGGTGTCGAAGACGAGCGCAGGGATCTCTTCAACAACGGACCACTCTTCGCCGATGGGCTGCAGGCAGGGGTCTAACCGATCGGGCAGGATGCATCCGCCGCGCAGGAAGACGGAATGCAGCTTCACGGTTGCACGCTCTTCTGCGGAATGGAACCGATAACTGGATCGGTTGGCACGACGGCCAGGCCAGATGACGAATGCTCCGCAACGAAATCCTCAGAAAAATGCAATGAATCTGGGGGGATTGCGTCCGTTTCCGCCACGGAGTGCCGGGTTGTAGCGGGCCGGCTTACAGGTTCGCACAGATGTATCTTTGTTCGGAATTGCGGAGATAAGTGGTTCTTGACGTCGCTTTTCTCGATGAGGCTCATGCCGGCTCCGATGGTTCGGTTGCGTGACTGAAAGATACTCGTCCGGAGCGAAGCCTGGAGTGCCAAAGGCGAGAAGGGAAAAACGAGGTGCTGGTTCAAGCATACGCCCAATAGAGTTTGCGTGCCTGCGCGAAGCACCGGGCTGAAGGTCCTCACGAGACAGGGAGAATCGCAGGCTTTTCCGCATTCCGGTCAGGGAATTGATCGAGCAGGACCACATTGAGCAGCGACTTATGTACCTGGATTCGCCCGTTGTAGCTGATAAAACCGAGTTCGCAAAAACGATTCATGAAGAAGCTGACGCGGGACCGAGTGGTGCCGACCATATCCGCCAGCGTTTCTTGAGTAATGGGCGGGATGAAGGTATCCGGTCCGCCCGGCTTGCCGAATTCGGCCATTAACAGGAGAATCCGCGCCAGGCGCTCCTCGCTGGAGTTGAACAACTGGTCGACAAGATCGGCTTGGGTGCGCATGTTGCGGGCCAGCAGGAACTTGCGAAATAGATCGCCGAATGCAGGTTCGTCATGCATCATCTGGATCATTTCGTTTCTGCCGATCTTGAGCGCAATACAGGTGCTCGTGGCAGTTGCGGTTGCCTGATGCCATCCGACGATTGGCGCGAGAGACTCCTCTCCGGCAAATTCACCAGCAGATAGAAGGGTGACGGTGGCTTCTTTGCCCGTCTGCGAAACCACTGTGACTCTGGCACGGCCTTCTTGCAGGTAATACACAGAGTCCGCGGGGTCGCCTTGGCAAAAGAAGGTCTCTTTGGGCTTCAAGTCGATCATCTTGCGGCCGAGCCCGGCGTTCGAAAGAAAGGCGGCGAAATCGAAGGTATAGTTATCGAAGGTCATTAAAATACTACCTTATTACGGCCGTTCATTTGGCGGCTTCTTCACGCCAGGAAGGCGTCGCCGCGGCGTGCCGTTCGAATAATTCCGCAGGCACGACATGGGAGCAGCAAGTCTTCCGATGATCCCCGCGACTACGACCAAGCCTTTCCCATGATTGCCCGGATTCAAGAGTCGCGTATGGTCAACTTTGCTCACTTCGAGAAATCTTCCGAAGGTCCGGCTCGGGTGAGCGCAGTGAGACGCGATGCGCAAGCAGACAACTTACCATTGCGTGCAAATGTGACCAGCCTTTGAGGCCTCCACTCTGAAACCATCTCGAGGGTAATTGAGGCCAGCCGTAGACCCCCTGCTCGGAGGCGATGCCTTCGCCGATGCCCCACTGTTGCAGTTCTGGCGAAGAGAACAGCGGGCATTATCCGCTTAGGGACGCCCTCCCCTTCCCTTCCCGTGATACCCTACGCTTCAATTACGCCTATGGCCGACGTGTTCATTTCGTACGCCCGAGTTGACAAGGACTTTGTCCGCAAGTTGCATCGGGGCCTGGAGGAGATTAATCGAGACATCTGGATTGACTGGGAGGATATCCAGCCGACGGCGCAATGGCGGAAGGAGCTATACGCGAGCATCGCCGCCGCGGATAACTTTCTGTTCATCATCAGCCCAAGCTCCTGCGCCTCAGAGATGTGCCGCGAAGAGCTGGCCTACGCGGAGGCGAATCACAAGAGGCTGGTGCCGGTAGTATATCGGCCTGTTCCTCATCGGGATCTGCCGCCTGCATTGGCGTCCATCCAGTGGATCTCATTCAGCGACAATCCTTTCGAGAGCGCTTTTCACAGCCTGGTTGAAGCCATCGACACCGATCTTGAGTGGGTGCGCGAGCACACGCGTCTGCTGGTGCGAGCCAGGGAGTGGGAGGCCCGCAATCGCGATGCGAGCTTGTTGCTGCGCGGCAAGGACCTGCTGGATGCCCAGCGCTGGCAGAGCCAGGCTGCGGAGCGCCAGCCGAAGCCCGTCGAGTTGCAAACGCAATTCCTGTTTGTGAGCCATGAGGCACAAAGGCGCCGCCAGCGTTTTGTGCTAGGTGGGGTAACCGCCGCGCTGGTGCTGACGGCTGCGCTGGCGATATTTGCGATTTGGGAGTGGCGGCAGGCGACGATCGAGAGGAATCAGGCCGTTTCACGACAGCTCGCCGCGGAGTCGACGGCCGGATCTGCAACCAATCTCGGCACAGCTTTACGCGACGCCGTGGCCGCTGCCGAGGCAGCGCGAACCAGCGAGGCGGAGATTGCGTTGAATGCCGCTCTGGAAAATCCCCGGGAACGCTTCATTCTCCATCACAATGGATGGCGCTTCGATGAAACCATCGGGCATCAAAGGGAATTGATCAGCGCCGCGGCGTTCTCTCCCGACGGCAGCCGCGTGGTGACGGCGAGCGGAGACCAGACCGCGCGGGTATGGGATGCGCGAAGCGGCCGTCTGCTGTTCACTTTCGAGCACCACGGGGAAGTGCGCGATGCCGAATTTTCTCCCGACGGCAAGCGCATTGTGACCGCCAGCGACGACAACACAGCGCAAGTGTGGGATGCGGGGAACGGTAATCGGCTGGCTACGCTGCAGCATCCCGACCTGGTGCTTTCTGCCACATTTTCTCCCGACGGCGAGCGCATTGTGACGGCAGGTTGGGACGGCACGGCACGGGTTTGGGATGCGGCAAACGGCCGGTTGCTGACGCACTTCAGCGCGGACCCCAACATGATCAACTCCGCCGTGTTCAGTCCCGACGGCAAGCAGATTGCCACGGCAGGCAACGATATGATGGCGCAGGTGTGGGATGCGGAAAGCGGCAAATGCCTGGCCACGCTCGCGGGACACACAGGTTGGGTCCATTCCGCCAACTTTTCGCCGGATGGCACGCGCATTGTAACGGCGAGTAACGATATGACGGCGCGGATATGGGATGCGCGGAGCGGTCGATCGTTAGCAACGCTCAGCGGGCATCTGGGCCAGGTGAATTCTGCCGTATTTTCTCCCGACGGCTATCGCATTGTTACGGCAGGCGTAGACAGCACGGCTCGGGTGTGGGATGCGGCCAACGGCCAGTTGCTGGCGATGCTGACGGGGCACACCGGGCCGGTATACTCCGCCGTTTTCTCCGCCGACAGCAGCCGCATCGTGACGGCAAGCGACGATCATACGGCGCGCCTGTGGAATGCCCAGACCGGTCGGCTGCAGGCATTGCTCGCCGGCCACAATGAAGGAGTCCGCTCCGCCGTCTTCTCGCACGACGGAAGGCGCATTGTGACGGCCGGCCAAGACGACACGGCTCGGGTGTGGGACGTCGGGGACGTAAGGGAACTGGCAACCCTAGCGGGGCACGCAAGCAGCGTGAATTCAGCGGTTTTTTCGCCGGACGGCAAGCGCATTGTGACGGCCAGCGACGATCATACGGCGCGCGTGTGGGATGCCGGCGGAGGAGAGATGCTGGCGCAGCTCAGCGGACACTCCAGTGCGGTGGTCAGCGCAGGATTCAGCCCCGACGGCAAGCGGGTGGTGACGGCAAGCAAGGATCTCACGGCGAAGGTCTGGGACGCCGAGACCGGCAGGGATCTGTTGACCCTGCGCGTGCAGGGCGGTACGGTTAATTCCGCCGAATTCTCCCCGGACGGCAAGCGCGTTGTGACGACGAGCGAGGACAAGACGGCGCGGGTATGGGATGGGGGCGACGGTCATCTGTTGCTGACGCTCAGCGGACACGGCGGGAGCGTGAATTCCGCCTTCTTCAGCCCCGACGGCAAGCGCATTGTGACGGCAAGCGCCGATGGGACGGCCAAGGTGTGGGACGCCGAGGATGGCAGGCTAAGGGCCACGCTGCTGGCCACGTTCACGTCAGACCGCGATGCGGTGACCAACATTACGCCGGCGATGATTGAAGGGCAGACCGCCGGCGTCGTCTCAGCCCAATTTTCTCCCAACGGCAAGCGCATTGTGACGGCGCAAGATGATGGAGTAGTGCGTGTATGGAATGCCGGCAACGGCCGGCTGTTCTTCACGCTGACCGGGCACAAGGCCAGGGCCAATTCCGCTGTCTTCAGCCCAGACAGCAAGCGTATTGTGACCGCCAGTGCGGACGAGACAGCGCGCGTGTGGGATGCCGGGAACGGGCGGCTGCTGGCCACGCTCGCTGAGCCTTACGATGCAGCCGAAAACGCGGTGGAGGCGATACTTGGAGGCCACAATGGCAACATCGCGTCTGCCCTCTTCTCTCGCGATGGCAAGCGCATTGTGACAGCCAGCGCCGATGGGACGGTGCGGGTGTGGGACGCAGCGAACGGCCAGTTGCTGGCCACGCTCGCCAGACAGAAAGATGCGATGAATTCCGCGGTGTTTTCTCCCGACGGAGCGCGCGTGGTGACCGCGAGCAACGATTGGACCGCGAAGGTCTACGTGGTGGGCCTCAATGAACTTCTTGCGCGGGCGAAACAGCTTCTGCCTGTCGACTCGGGCAATTGAGTGCAGCGCTTTCTGGTCGCGTCTCCTACGGCCCGGCGGGTGGTCAGGTTCCACTCGAGACCCAGATTTGAAATTCCGCTGGGCAGCGAGGCCGTTTCGCGGAATCACTTCAGTCACGGGCCGCCACGGCACTGGCCGGCCCCAACTCAGTGCTTCGTCACCGGAGCGCCTTTTCATCTCCACATCTCTGCACCCAGATGGTGGTGGTACACTCAGTCCGGGCTGAGACGTTCATTGAATTTTGCCGATCGTCACGACTTCTGATACCGAAGCCCGGAATCGGACTATGACCTCCATTCGAAAGACCTTCCGATTTACTTTGTTCACGATCGTCATCGCGCTGAGCGGTACCGTGTACGCTGCCGACGCACACGAAGCGCAACTCTCCTCTGAAACGTGCGCCAGTCTGCGGGGATTTGCGATTCCTGCGTCCGCGATCGGTTTGCCATCATCCGGCGCGACGGTGCAGACGGCGACGATGATATCCACCTCGGAGGAGGGTAACGGCAACGGGAATTTCTGCAAGGTGATTGGCATCGTCAAGCCGCACAATCCCACCTCGCCTGACATCGAATTCGAAGTCAACTTACCCGCGACATGGAACCGCCGCGTAGTGCAAATGGGCGGCGGTGGCTACGATGGCTCGCTGGTCACCGGTTCTGACGCAGTATGCGAATCAGACACCGAATACCGACACGCCTCTCAAGCGAGGCTACGTGACCCTCGGCAGTGACGGTGGGCATAAGGGCAAGCCGGGATTTGATGGATCGTTCGGCCTCGACGATGAGGCTTTGCTGAATTACGGAAAGCAGTCCATAAAGAAGACGCACGACGCCGCGATGGCTGTGATCCGCAAGGCGTACGGGCAGACGCCCGAGCGCTTTTACTTCATCGGTGGTTCGCAGGGCGGGCATGAAGCGCTGGATGCCGCTGCGCGTTATCCGGAGGACTACGACGGGGTCGTTGCTCAATACCCCGCCTACAACGTCACCATGCTGCATCTGGGATCGCTCAATGTGGGCAGGGCTTTGTACGCGGAAGGGGGCGCCGCCTGGATCAATCCCAAAAAGACCCGGCTGATCGGCGACGCCGTGTTCGCCAAATGCGATGCGCTGGACGGCGCGAAAGACGGAATCATCGGCAACGTGAAGGCCTGCGATGCGGCATTCGACATATCGGCGCTGCGCTGCCCTGACGGCGCCGACACAGGCGATACCTGCCTTTCCGATGCACAAATCCGCGCGGTGCGGATGATCGATTCTCCCTACAAACCAGGCGTGACCATCGCCGGAATGGATACCTTCCCGAAATGGGCTCTGCTGGAAGGCGCGACGTTTCAGGGACCATCGAACTTTGGGCAGGTTAGCCAGCCGTCGAATCCTTTGTCAGGCAAGGAAGCGCTGGAGTATTCGGCCGGCGACCAGACGGTGAAGTTCATTCTGACACGCGATCCAAACTATGATCCGTTGAAATTCGACCCGGCGCAATGGAAGCAGCGCATCGCCACAGTGGCCGCGATCATGGATGTGACCGACGTGAGCCTCGAGAAATTCCGCGCCAAAGGCGGCAAGATCATCATGACGCATGGCACTGCGGACGACTTCATCACGCCGTACAACTCGATCGAATATTACAAGCGGCAGCTCGCGCATTTCGGCCAGGAGCGGCTCGACAGTTTTCTGCGGTTTTATTTGATTCCCGGCTTCGGTCATGGTTTCGGTGTCTTTAATGCAAAGTTCGACAGCCTCTCGGCACTGGAGAACTGGGTCGAGAAGGGGCAGCCGCCAAGCGGCCTTACCGTTATGGACGGCAACGCCAACGCCAACCGGACACGTCCGCTGTGCGCGTATCCGACGTGGCCCAAATTCACCGGCGTGCCGGGAAGTGAGAACGCGGCGGCGAGCTTTACCTGCGTAGCGGAGTAGTCAGCTCTGAGTTAGATCGCCCGGTGGCTGAGCATCCAGTAACGATCTCGGATTGCTTCTCCGTCGCCGACAATCCTCCCGGGACTGCAAAACTGGACCGAGCCGAGGCAGGGACGTGCTTCGGCCTCTCATCAACTGCGAATCGAAGCTGTCGAAGATGCGACGTGTCAAAACAGGCAAGCGACTGTTCCACTACGCGATGGCTGGGTGTCTCTTGCCGAAACCTGTGGCTTGTTCAAATGCGTGCGCAAGCTGTAGGACGCTGAAGTCTTGTTTGTCGCGGCCGACAATCTGCACGCCGACCGGAAGACCCTCAGGCGTAAAGCCGCCCGGCACAGAGGCTGCTGGATTTCCAGTGGCCGAGACGTACCAGCAAGCCTTCATCCAGTCGATGTAATTGTCGAAATGCACACCGGCAATCTCCGTCGGATACGGCGTGTTGACGTCGAACGGCGGTAACTGTGTGGTGGGCAGGATGAAGTATTCGTACTTGTCGAGGAAAACCTGGAAGCGCCGCCAGAGCAGGGTATGGGCGACCTCGGCGCGGGCGACCTCGGCGCCGGTGAGTTTCATGCCTCGCTGGATTTCTTCTTTGAGCGTGTCCTTGAAGGCGTCGGGGTGCTGCTCGAACATCTTGCCGTAGCTGGCAGCTGCCGACCACGCGCGAATGGCGCGGAAGGAGATTTCGGCTGGAGAGAAATCGGGCTCGGTCTGCTCGACGATGCAACCGAGAGATTCAAATGTGGCGCGATTCGCATCGACGACGGTGCGCACGCGTGCGTCAAAGGGCACACCGCCGAGATCTTTGAACCAGGCGACGCGCACGCCGTTGAAGCTCCGATCGAGCGGACGGGCGAAGAGGTTGCCCGGCTCGTTGATGGCGAGCGGCGTGTTGCGGTCAGGGCCGGCGATGGTGCTCAGCGAGAGCGCGAGGTCGGCGACGGAGCGCCCGAGACACCCTTCCGTGCTAAGAGTGGACCATCCGAAGCCCGCCTTGGGATTGGGCACGCGGCCGATGGAGGGACGGAAGCCGACGATATTGCAGAACGCGGCGGGATTGCGCAGCGAACCGCCAGCGTCGGATCCGGTGGCGACGGGTACCATGCCGCAAGCCAGCGCGACGGCCGCGCCGCCGGAGGATCCGCCGCAGGTTTTGCCCAGGTCGTAGGGATTGCGAGTTGCACCGAATATGGTGTTGAAGGTTTGTGAGCCGGCGCCGAATTCGGGCGTGTTGGTTTTCCCGACGATGATTGCGCCGGCGCGCCGCATGCGCTCGACGACGATGTCGTCCTCGGTGGGGACATGATCCCTGAAGAGCGGCGAGCCATAGGTGGTGCGGATCCCGCGGGTGTCGATGAGGTCCTTGTGTGCGACGGGCAGGCCGTGGAGCGGCCCCAACGTTTCTCCGCGCGCCTGCATCTCGTCGGCGCTTGCGGCGGCTTCGGCGGCCATCTCCTCGACGAGCGTGACAATAGCATTCACTTTGGGATTGACTCGGTCAATCTGCTTCAGGTGCTCGGCAAGCGCCTCGCGTGCGGAAAGCTTCTTCGCACGAATAAGTTGGGCCATCTCGACTGCGCTTGTGAAACAAAGTGAGTTGATCGCGAATTCGGCTTTTGCTGAGGCCATGGGTAGAAGCGAAGCAGACGCAATCCCTGTCAAGACTTCGCGGCGTGTCGGCTTGCCTGTGATCACCGCCGTGCTGCCGGTATCGCGGAGTCAAACCGCCGTTTCCGCCACGCGGAGGCCGAGGATTTTCATCGTTACCAAGCCCAGCGGCAAAACCAAACGCTTTGGGCGCAATTTCATCAGAAGGAGAGTGTTTCAGATCATGCCGGCATCCGCCCCCATTCAAGTCTCTGAAGATTGGCATTTGGCCGAGGAAGGGTCAAAGCCCGCCTCTCTCGTGGTTCAGCTTCGCCGGGAAGTCTTTGCCCTGCCCTGGTTCCGGTTCGTCTACGCGCACGGCGACAATTCCAGCGTCCAAATCGTATTCGCGTCCCACATGGTCACCGTCACCGGCCACGGTTTGGCAGCCCTGCTGTCGGCGGTTCCGCGGAGCGCCTCTTCCGGCTTGTCCAGCCCAGTGAGAACGAGGCAAGGTTCGCCGTTCGCGGCGCCAATGCGAGCCAATACTCCGGTCCTTCTGTCACGGCCATCACGGTCGAGAAATTCGATAGTTCCCCCCGAGAGAACCGTGAAATGTATCACACCTCACACAAAAGCGCGCCAAAACCTGTATCGAATGATTGTCGAATGATTAGCGCATGGATGTCGAATGCAATGCGAACGGTAGTCGAAAAATCCGATGTCTTTTCAGGGTCCGAATCGGGCCTAAGCCGAAGGCTTAGGGATGGTGTTTTTGCAGTTAGTAGTTCCGGCACCTGCGATGCCGCTATCGTCATATACCTACGGAGGTCAACTAATGCCCAAGCTGGAGACTTTCTCCGTGACTCCCGAATTGCAACAAGTCTTGGATAACCTCCCTGCCGATCAGCCTCGGTCCAAGCTAGAACCCTTTCGACCTTTCATCTTGAGATGGCGCCGTGAAGGACGATCTTATGACCGTATACGACGAATTCTGCGAGAGGACTGCCACGTAAATGTGTCGGTTTCGACATTATTCAAATTTGTGCAGCGCCGATCTCGGCCTCGCAAGGCGCAACTCGTATCGGAAATCGAACAACAGATCCCGGTGGCGGGAACCGAGCAGGCGACTAGGAAGACGAAGCGATTGACTGCGGAAGAAAACGCGCAGCCCAAGTTGAATTTATTCGCTCTCTCAATCAGCCCAGTTTAGAGGAACAGCCGAAGTCTGGCTGGGACTTCGACGTGGACAAACCCAGGACAATTCAAAAACTTTAAGGAGCATCTTTTCATGGCAACAGCATCACCAGTGGTCGAAATTCCGGTTCAGCACATGAAGTCGACGAGCCGGATTGTGTTTACGCAAGGTGGCAAAGGGGGCGTGGGTAAAACGGCCTTCAGCACTTTGTTGGTCGAATGGTACGCAAGCAAAAAGGCACCGTCCGCCCCGATCCATATGGACAGCGAGAACAAGAATCGAGGTTCGCTCGCTCACTTTTTTCCGGAGGCTCGCAAAGCGAACATCCAAAGGCCACGTGGACTAGACGACTTCGTGCATGTTTTAGATGAGGGCGCGGCGATCGTGGTGGCCGACATGGGCGCAGGCGCCGGCGAAGTTGCACACAGATGGTTTGATTCAATGCACGAACAAGCCAAGGGCAATGGAATTGCCTTCACGGCTGTTGGACTTGTGACGCCCGATCCTGCGAGTGTATCGAGCATTCTGGCTTGGGGGAGATTCTTCGGCGAGACCGCGTAGGGTATTTGATAGTCAAGAACTCCATCAGCGACCCCGCCGACTTTAGTTGTTGGGGAAACCACGGCGAAGCGGAAGCATTCCGTCGCCTGGCCCAACCGAAAGTCATCGGTATGGAGTATCGGATACCCGAAATCGAGCATGAAATGCGCGAGCATGGACTCACGCTGCAGGCGGTTGCGGAGCGCAAAACCGACGTGCCGGCGTTGAAGTTGACCGCCAGCGTCTGGCGAGCCCAAGCTTATCGTCTGGATCTGTTCGCCGAGTTGGATCTGGTGAAGGGCCTATTGTTGTTGTGACGATTACGAAGCCACCGAATGTCATCGCGGGCTTGGCTGGTCGACTGACGAATACTCAAGATCGGGAAGCCTACTCTGCGCTGATGTGTTATCTAAGCCGCTTGCCGCCAGGCGATGAGTTTCGCCAGGAGCGGAATTGCTGGGCCTTCTCTCTCGTGGGTCAGCGGATACCGGACGCTCTCGCCGAATTTCTTGTCGAGTTCCGGGCGCAAACAAAAGCGGAAGCGGAGTTCCGTCGCCAGATAGAGGCACGCCTGGCCGACCTTCCCCAGGAAATTGCAGCGGGTGTCGACCCGGTTGCGGTTGCTAAAGCCATGAGTGAAAACCTTCGGCAGCAGTTGGCCGCGAGTGGATTGCAGGACACGGCAGGCGCTCTTGAAAGCAGCCGCGATAACGCTGAAAACTCTTTCCGAAGAGGTCACTACTACCCTAAAACCGATTGCGTCGATCGTCTCTAGCGAAACGGAGAAACTGCTTGTGGCTGCAGGCCAACTGGAGGCACATAACACCCGACTTGCCGAACAACAAAGAACGAGCCGATGGCTTTGGCAGGGCTTGATTGGACTAGTATTGTTTGCGCTTGGGATGCTCTGCGGCAGTGCCGTCCAAACGCGCTGGACATCAGACCCGCCGAGTAGCTCAAATGTTCATCGACAGGCCATGCCAAATAAGATCGACGTTTCCAAAAACCATTGATCTAATAGTAATGATGTTGAGATCAAATCACTCCGAGCGTTTGTTGATCATAGCAGGGATTGCAGCGTTTGTTTTCGTTTCCTGCGGGAAAAGCCCGAAGGACACGACTGCTGAAAATTTTCAGGCAGCGATTCAAACAGTCCTAGATAATCAGCCGGCGTGTATAGCCGTCTCGGTTCCTAGCGATCATCCGGACTCGATGGGTCAAGTACGGCCGGACGCTCAATTGGACACCCTTGTTCGCGTGGGTAGCAAAGCACGATGAATGAGTACATAAACAT
>CAWKFD010000028.1:0-47609 GCA_963848805.1 uncultured Acidobacteriaceae bacterium
ATACATCATCGACAAGCCGACCGCGGTGGTCTGTCCTGCGGGTGTGCCGCACAATCCTATTGTTACTCGCTGGGTGGATAAGCCCTTCGGATTCCTATTAATGTCTCTCGGCGCCAGCCACGAGACTACTTATATAGATTAGCTACTCTCATATAGAGGCGCGGAGATCGCGCCTGGGAACTTCAGCGATCTCCGCACCAGCCCCCTCTCGCTTCCGAGCCTTCAGCAAGCAGGGGAGAAGCCGCTTTGGTGCGATCGTGTAAGCTGAAACAAGGAATCAAGGAATCATCTTATCAGGAGTGGATTGATGAGCGAGCAAGAACTGAAACAGGAGATTGCCCAATACGTGAAGGACATCCCTTCGGGGTGTTCTCGCCTACGTGAGTGCCGACGGTGTTCCGGTGCAGCGTACCTTTGGAGCCTTTGCGTTTGACGGGGACGATGTTATTTTCTCAACCCACAAAGCTGCGGCCAAGGTGGCTGCGATCGTCGATCGCCCAAAAGTATCGTTCTTTTTGGAACGAATGGATCAAGAACTAAACGGATGGAAGAGCGTTCTTTATGTTGGCGAAGCCGCCCCAATCGAAAACGCTGAGGAGCTGACACGGGCGATTGCCGCCTTGAGCGCACGGAGCCCCTTCATCAAAGACGCGGTCGAGCGCAATGCGATGGGGGATTTTCGTTTGTTTCGGTTGCGCACCAGCCAGATCGAATATTTGGATTATGGCAGAGGATTTGGACACGTAGACAAGCTCGCCACTGGCGGAGTCAGCGCCGCCAAGGCGTAAGACGCGACGAGAGGCCGCTATCTCTCGAAGTGGGTTGGCAGCGCGACTTTGCCGATCTTCCAGGAGCCGCTGCTCTTTGTGTAATCGATCGTTAGCATCCGGCGCTCGGTGCTACGCAAGGTGCCGTAACCCTGGGCATGAGCCATCTGCGACAGCGTACAATTCTTGGCCAGCGGCGTTTCCAGGTCGACGGCACAGTCGAAATACCCGAGGGCGCTTCGGCCATCCGCGGCGATTTCGATCTTGTCCGGAGCACCGGCATGATCCGCGGTAATTCGGCGCACTGCGCTGTCGAGTAGCGCCTCGCGGTCACCGGTATTGACCTGTCGCAGCCAGGACCGATGCAACTCGCGGATCGCGGCCTCGTCCTCGAGACGCTCGACCCGAGCCTTCAACCCGTCGTCGGCAAGCGCAACAGCGGAAACCGAGGCCATCGCGATCGGCGCGGCCAGAAGCGCGCCGCCTTTCAGGAACTTGCGGCGCGTGGGGGTAATGTCGTTGGTCATGTCGTTCTCACTAAAGTCCCCATCTCAAAAATACCTGTCGACTTCGAACTTGCCCGCATGCCTGACCACGGCGCCGATCTGACTCATATCGAGGCCGCGCGAGCCGCAGGAATAGCCGATGCCGGCATCGTGCATGATGTTCAAGTTGAGCAGGATTGTGCCCAGCGTGCCGTTGCAGGCCTCCTCCAGCCAACACATGAAATAAATGCCGTCGCGGATCTTCACGAAGTCGCCCGGGCCGCTCCATTCCATGCCGCCATGCCCGTCCGGCGTGAAGATGATCCAGGACACCGTGTGGGGCGTGGAATAGAGATGCATCGAAGTGAGCCCGGGAGCATAGCTGTAGGTGATGCAGCGGCCCAGCATTTCGGTCGTTCTGCCGTGGCGGCGGTACATGGGCGGCTGAATGCCGTCCATCTCGAGAACGCCGAATAGGGTGCGCACCCCGGCCTCGTTGGCAAAATAGGGCGTGTTGAGAAAGCCGTTGTAACAGGTCACGAGCCCCTGGTGGAAATCCACTGCAATAATGTGGCCGTCGTGGTTGGGCGCGCCCTCGAGCAGATGTCCGAACAGGAACAAGCCGGGCGCCACTTCGTACGCCTGGTAGCGCGCCTTGGTCCAGTCGCCCTTGCCGTCCATGCGCCAGTTGAGTTCGCCGGCGCTGTCGACCTTATATTCCATGACTGGCCCATGGTCGTAGCGCAGGGTAAAGGTTTTGCCCGCTAGAAAGTCATTCGCGGGCAGGGCGTTCATGGCCATGCCGGCAGCGCCGCCGTTCGCGGTACGGTCAGGAAAGGCAGCGGATTTTTCCTTGACGACCTTGGCCACCTGCTCCAGGGTCAGCTTCTCCATGGTCTTGGTCGGCCGGTACACCCCCCGCCCGCCCTTGACGGGCTTGCCGTCTTTGCCCATGGGACCGGGGATAGGGTTTCCGGAATAGTCGCCAAATTTCTCGAAGCGGGCGATCTGGCCCACGATGTCGCCCTGGCCCCGGAAGAGGTAGTAGTGCAGGTTGTCGCCTTCATCGAAGCCGAGCCGTAATCCCATCTGCTGGGTGCGGTTCATGTCGATCACATAGGCGGTGAAGGTGCCCGAAAACTCGCATTCCGTGCGGGTGTAGACAAAGAAATCGTTGTCGAGGATGACGTAGTCGGACGGGGCGCAGAAGCCGAGCTCCCCGCCCGTACGCGACAGTTCAACGAAATGGGAATAACCGGCGGAGGGGTAGTACTCCAGCGTCTCCACGCCGGTGTCTTGGCGCCAGTGATAGCCCCGGCCCTCCAAGCGGTCGGTTGGCTGGTGCCGCCTTTTGGGCGCATCGCCTCCGCCATCAACATAGCCGTAATAGATCTGGCGCTGGACCTCGCGGTTGTCTTCGTAGCCGCTGAACCATAGCTCAATGACAGTGGCCAGCCTGCTCTTTCGGTCGACAACCACGGTATAGCCGCGCTCGGTGCCGGGAATCATGTGGGCGAACAGGCAGATGTGGTCCATCTCGAGTGCGCCGAAGGCGGCACGGATCGCCGTGCCACCGTTCTCGGCCAGCGATAGCTCGGTGTTGCTGGCGAACTTGTACTTGAGAGCGGGACCATCGTCGGTGACGATCTCGAGCGACTCGCCAGCAAGGTCCGTGGCGAGCGGCGAGACACATGCCGGCCCGCGCGCAGCGACCGGGTCGAGCTTGGCGGCGATCTGCTCTTTGGTGAGCCTGGTGTAAGCGATGCGGTGCATCTGCTTTTCTGGATATGGTGTTCCGAGCATGCGTCTTCCCCTTCAACTCTGGCGCTTCGCTTGCGCGAGGCGTCTTGGCGCCTGACAGCATCGCGAGCCCAGCGGACTGCGGTCAAAGCCGGCGCAATTACCGCGCGAGCGTCGACATCGATTGTTCCCAGGTGCTCCAACCCGAACCCATCCCGTAGGGGCAATGGTCCAGCACCGCTTCGATCTGCCGGATCTTTCCGTTCTCGATCTTGAATAGCTCGGCGACTTCCCAGGTCCAGGGAGTGACAGGACCGGCGGTAACAGTTCGCCCATCCGGCGTCTTGAACGTGCGGGTCTTGCCTGCGGCATGATCGAAGAACGTAAAGCCGAGCACCAGGCCGCGTTCCCGATCGACCACCAGGAAACGGCGGTCCCGCACTCGCGTCACAAAATGGAGCAGTCCCGACTGAAACTGCTTCTGGCAGCTCCAGGCAGGCGAATATGCCGCATCGTCCCGTTGTGGCGGATTTGCCTGCGAACGGGGCAAATCCCCAGGCATGGTCAAGGAAGGATTATTGGTCGTCTGCATCCCGTTTTCGATCCGGTTGCAGTTGTCTGCGAAAGGGTATACTCCCTTGCCATCGTTCAACTGAATGCCGGAAAAATACATATTCGCAGTCCTGATCAGGTCCGCGCGGGTAGCGCGTTCCGCGGGAGGAATCGCTTCCAGGAACACAGGATTGGGACTTCCCAGTTTCTCCAGGCTCTCGGCGCCACTCGGCTGGCGCGCCACGATGGTCTCGATCTCAGAAATCTTCTGGTTTTCTATTTTCAGGCGAAGGGCCAGGATTGCCGGCTGGCCCGCCTCGCGAATGGTGCCGAAAAATGCGACTTCCCCGGCATCCGGGTCCGCGATCGAGAGCTTGTAGGTTCCCTTGCCCGTCATGGTATTCCAAAGCCCGTCTCCCAGTTCCAGCTTCTGGCCGTTCTCGGTGAACTTGACAGTCTTCGTTACGGGCAGATGCGAGGGGTCGTTGGCCACCATGGCGGTGAGATACTGATCGACAAAACCCTCCAGACAGGCGCGGTCACAAGGCGCTGCCATAGTACCACCCGTTTGGCCATTGGCGGCCCGGGCCGGGCTCGGGCCCAGAATCATACCGGCCACCAGGATGAATAAACCGGATATCATGAACCGTAGAAATCTCTGCTCCATTTCCTTATCTCCCTATCGTGTTGCCAGTCGTCTTGGCGCTTGTTCCCGTGCAATCCTCGGCTTCCCAGCCGGTTTTGGAGTTGTAGGGCAGCGTAAATCCTGCGGCTTCGACCTCATGGATCTGGCCGCGCCTGATTTTGAAGATCTCGCCTGCTTCAAGGTTGAACGGTGCGAACGGCATGGCAATCGTGTCCAGGCCCTGTACGCCGACTATTTTGATCGACTGTACTTTGCCGCGATGGTTGAACATGGGAAAGGTGAAAACCAGTCCCATCTCTTCGTCCACAATCAGCGGACGGCGCGGCTGGATCCTCGTGATGTAACTGAAGGCGTGCGTGTTCATACCGTCCCGGCAGCCCAAGGCCCCAAGTTTCGCGAACGCCTGGTTCCCAGCCACATCGCTCGAATCGAGCGGGCTGGGCTGGGGAGTCTTGATGGACGTAGTCTGCATGCCATTTTCGTGACGCTCGCAGTCATCGGCAAATGGGGCCACGTTGCCGTTGCTCTGCTCAATCGAATCAAAATAGGACAAGGCAATGCGCACCATTTCCTGCCGGGGGACGCGCTCGGCGGGAGGAACCGATTCCACCAATCCCGGTCTGGGCGTCACCAGATTGGGCATACTCGTCTTTGGCACGTCGCGATATACGATATGCTCGATCTCGGTAATTTGTCCGTTCTCTACTTTCAGCCGGAGCACCAGAAGTACAGGTTTCCCAAACTCTTTCATGACCCCCATAAATCCCGCTTGATGGGCTACTGGGTCGAGCGCGTAAATCTTAAAGGTGGCCGGCTTCTCTGAGGCGCCAACCCACAGCCCATCGCCCAACGGCATCTGGGCGGTGTTTTCCGTGTACTTGACCCCCTTGGCGACGGGCAGACTGGAAGGATCATGCGCCACCAGAGCATCCAGGTACCTGTCGACGAAACCTTGCAGGCACACGCGGTCGCAGGCGGGTCCCGCTGCAGCACTTTCATCGCTTTTAGCGGCAGTCGCGGCGTTCGAATAGCTTGCCAGCAAGCTGACGGGCAGGATAGCAACAATTCCTAAAATCAGATTTCTCAAGCTCACTTTTCTTGCTCCCTTCGGCTCCGTTTTTGAGTGCAATGATCCCCGGGACGCCACCGCGCCGCTGGCGCCAATACCGTTGGTCCGTTTAGACGGCCGGTACCGGATGCGCCAGCCGGATACGGCGGCTACAAACCCGGACGAGAAAGTCAACTTCAGCGCGAAGTGAATCTGGAGCGGAGTGGTCGCCAAAGTCGTAATTTGGCCCGCCGTCGCGCTCGAAGTCTGCGGGCCGCCTGCGAAGCTGGCGAAAACCTAGAGATTGGGAGAGCCTAAATTCGTGTGAGTAACAATTTGAAAAACTCCGCACGGAATTCGGAAATTCAGTCTCCCCGTAATATTCGTTTGCTGGACTATCGACAAATTGTACGCCTAAGCAGGAATCCCTGGCGAAAGCGCAGCGCACACCCGCCATTTCAGATATCTCTTGTTGATAAAGAATGGTGGGTCTCTGCAGAATCACCCGGAGCGGCAAGAACTGTCAATGCGCCCTCCGTGGTTCTGGACCCCCAGCACCCTGAATCGAGGATAGGAAGAAGTGGTCAACGCTCTAAGTATTTGATTTGTAATGGGAAATGGCAGGCGCAACCTGGATTCGAACTGCGACCTCTTCCGGCGCGCCGAGCGGTCCCGGTACTATGAGCGGCCGGTACTGCTCGCCAAGGCACGCCGAGCGTCGCCGGTCCGACGGCGAATGGCGGTCCGCGCACTGGCCCGTCGGCGAATACACGGTCGGGAATGTCCAGTGTCGTCCGCGTTTACCGCGAGCGAGTGTGTTGCAGAAGAGGTATTTCCGTCGACTCGTTCGCACAGCCACGGCCCATAAGCTGCCTCGAATCGTTTAGCACCTGTTGAGCATAGGAATTGCAAATTAGATCGATGAGTCGGACGCACCGACGAGCGACGCGAAAGGTCAAGCTCGCGCTATAATTGCGACTCCATCTTTAACCCATGCACTGCTTTCATGAAAGTGGGGAACGATCATGATTTCGTATAAAACCGTTCTCAGCAGCACACTTCTTTTTCTCTGTTTCGCCGCCGTAACCGCGACCGTTTCAGGGCAGGCCAAACCGAAAATCGCCGGCGACTATCTGGGAACGCTCGGTCCCCTGCACCTCCGGCTCCATCTGAAACTTGACGCATCGGGAATGCTGAGCGGAACAATGGACAGCCCGGATCAAGGCGCCAACGGACTCGCCTGCGCAGACTTCAAGCTTCAGGGTGAAGTTCTCAGCTTTTCGGTGCCGATCGTGCATGGCGCATGGAAAGGAATTGTCTCCGCCGACGCCAAAACCTTGACAGGGACGTGGGACCAAGGCAATCCCATGCCGCTGGTGTTTACTCGCGATACGTTTGTGCCCGCAGAGAAGCTCTCGCGGGTTGATGGCATCTGGCTGGGTACCTTACAGGCCGGCGGCGCGTCGCTCCGCATTCAGGTGCATGTAAAGAGCGACAACAGCGGAAAAGAATACTGTTCGCTCGACAGCCTTGACCAGCACGCGATGGGACTCGATTGCGCCGCCGTGACGTTCAGCCGTGATGACTTCGCCTTCGACGTGCCGGTTGTGAAGGGTCACTTCGCAGGCAAGCTCTCCGCTGATGGAACTACGCTTACAGGAACCTGGAGCCAGAACAACAATTCCCTGCCATTGACGCTCACGCGGCAGATGGAAGAGATCGCGGCGAAGCCCATTCCGCCGCCCGCGTTCGACGCGGCGATGCCGCCTGTCCACGCGGCAAATCTCGAATCGGTACTTGAGCATGACCTGGCGGCCGCGCTCAAATCCGGCGAGCTTGCGCCGTCGACGGGCACGGGGGTTTCGATCGCAGTCGTGGATCATGGAGTGCAGCAATTCTTCAATTACGGTGTAGCCAAGCAAGATTCCATCTACGAGATTGGCTCGATCACCAAGACTTTCACCGGGCTGATCCTTTCGCAGATGGTGGAACAGAGCAAGGTGAAGTTTGAAGATCCGGTGCGCGAACTGCTGCCGGCGGGTACCGTGCAGAAACCGGCTGGTCCTGAGATCACGTTGCTCGATCTCGCAACGCAACACTCGGGGCTGCCGCGGATGCCCGATAATTTCACGCCGGCAGACGAGAAGAACCCCTACGCCGACTATCATGCGGCAAATATGTATGCCTTTCTGGCGAAACAGGGTGTGGCAAAGCCTGACAAGCCGGCATTTCTTTACAGCAATTACGGCCTTGGGCTGCTGGGTCAGGCGCTATCGGTCCGTGCAAGAGAGCCCTATCCGCAGTTACTCAAAGATGAGGTGCTCGATCCGCTGGGGATGCATGACACGGCGATTGGGCTTTCGTCGGCACAGCAGGCGCGCTTTCTGCCTGGCCACACCCCTGATCATCGCCCCGCGCACGCATGGGATCTGGATGCCTTCGCGGGAGCAGGCGCCATTCGCTCCACTGCATCCGATATGCTGACCTACCTCGAAGCCAATCTGCACCCCGAAGGAGTGAAGCCCGTGAACGCATCTGCAACGTCGAAGACAATCTCAGACGCACTCGCACAGGACCACGAGCTTCGTGCCGATTCGATGGGCGGCCAGCAGATTGCGCTTGCCTGGCTCTACGATCCGGCAACAGGAAATTACTGGCACAACGGTGCCACCGGAGGATACAGCGCCTATGCTTTCTTCAATCCAAAAGGCGACTACGCCGCAGTCGTCTTGGTGAACACCACCATTGGGCCGCGAGGCAGCTTCGCCGACCGGATTGGGGAGCACCTCAGCGAGCGGCTGGCGGGCAAGCCTGCAATTTCACTCGGCGATTGATCGGCAAACCTCACTTTATGGGCCGAGGCAGTTTCGCAGAGGGACCTTGGAATCATCGATAAACTTGGCCCGCGCGCAGGCCGCGTCCGAAATGACCGCCGATTTAACGGTGGTATACCGGACGCAGGATACATTGCACTAAAAGCTGAACGAGAGCTGCAGATCGATGTTGCGGTTGGAGGCGGAAGAGCTAAAGAAGCCCGCAGCCAGCGTATTCGACGTGCCGAACAGGGGTGACGTGAGGACGCTTACCGGGTTCGCCAGATTCACCTTGTTCATGACATTCTGTCCCATCGCGGCGAAGGTGAGCGAGTAACGGCGGGGGACCGTTAGAGCCCCCATCGCGAAGGGATTTCGGCCCGAGTTGCCACTTAAACCGCCGGGCCCGAGTCCGCCTCCCGGCATTCCGCCACCTCCACGTGGGCCTCCGCCCGGTCCTCCGCCAAAGCCCATTCCGCCCGGTCCGTTCCCCTGGACCTTTGGGCCGATGCCAAACGTTTTGCTGGCTCTCATGTTCAGGCTCCATTGCGAGGGTCCCGTCCCAACGTTGTAAGGAATTTGCTGTGCGCCGGCGGGCGGGGTCAGGTCAAATGTCCCCCAGGGCGTCTTCATCACATTCGTACTCGTGCCGGTGGCATACGCCGGCCTCGCGTTAAACAGGTTGTCGCCATTGTCATAGCCGGTGGTGATGTTGAACGGCGACCCCGAACTGGCATTGAACATGGGGTTGACCGTAATGCCATACGGGCCCATCAGAGTGCCGCCAAAAAATAACCGGTTGCGCACATCGAAGCTGGCCCGCCCATAATCCGCCGCCGGATTGAACTGGTTGGACGGGAAATAGCTGGTGCCGGAAGTGTCGGCGTCGGCATAGGTGAGCGAGTAGAAGCCGAAAATGGACACGCGCTTGGCCGATAAGCTGTAGTTCACCATGAGCTGATTCTGCTTGTAGATGCCGCCTGACTGGAATTGGTCGACGTTGTCGTTCCCGTAGGCAGCATAATTGGCGCGATTTCCAATGCAAGTAGTTGCGCCGGTAGCGGTCGATACGGTGCAGCCGCTGGGCTCGTAGGCATTGATGTTGTCGCTGAGAAACTGGTGAACGCCGCGCGAGTTGATGTAAGTCACCGAAGTGGTCAAGAATTTGCCGAACTGATGTTCCACACCGGCCGCGGCCTGCATGCTGAGGGCAGCCTTGAGGTTGGAGGCGATCAGGTCGATGGTGGGCGCGACGCCAGAAGTCTGGCTCAGGCCCGCGAGCTGGCTCGCGGTCGGGACATTCGAGGAACCCTGGTAAAACCAGGGGGCGTTGACCACGTACTGCTGCTGGTTGATGCCGTTCTGGCGGATGGCCGAGAGAATGGGGCTGCTGCCGCCGGGGCCCACGTTGCCGGTACCGAAGCGGCTATAGAACCATCCGTAGCCGGCGCGAATCACGGTTTTCGATTTGGCCCCGCCGGGCGCCCATGCCAACGAGAAACGGGGAGCCCAGTCGTTATGGTCGCCGATCCAGTTTTGCATTTCGTAGCGCAGACCGTAGCTCAGCGTGAGGTTGGGGCTGGATTTGTAGTCGTCCTGGTAGAAGACGCCTATGTCGTAGGCTTTGAAGAGCGCGTTGGCGTTGCCCACCGTCACCGTGTATTGAGAGGGCGTGCTGGCCTCATAGGCCGCGAGCGAGGTATAGATGTACGCGCCGTTGAATCCCGCTGTGGATTCGTTGGCGTCGCGGTTCAGCCGGTAGCGTCCGCCTAATTCGATGGCATGTTTTCTCGCGGCAATCGTGGTGTAATTCTCCAACTCGAAGAGTTCGCTGTGGTCGCTCGTCGCTCCCTGGCCATTTCCGCCTTCGCTGAATCCTCCCTGGATCATGATTGAGGGAGCCAGGCTGTACGGAGCCTGGCTGTTGGTGTTGCGGTTGAACTGGAACCGTGTTTCATTGACCGCGGTTTCGCTGAGAACCTGGCTGTCGCTAAGCTGAATGCTGTTCCCGTAGCCCGACGAGTTGTAGCCCTGGCTGGGGAGAGAGGCCCCCGATACGCCACTGTTGGTTTGCGTCTGGCGGTCAAGCATGTAGCGCACGGTCAGGGTGTTCTTTGCGCCCAACTGAAAATCGAACCGGGGGCTGACATCGAGGCGCGACTGCGGAGTGGCCACTGCCTCAGAGCAGTTGTATGCGCCGGCAGCCGACGCGGCTGTGCAGTTCAAACCAGGGTACAGAGCCAGGAGTTCGGCGTTGGTGGTTGCATCAGAAACGGCGGTGACGATCGAATTCGAAGCGCTGTTCCGGTCGAATAAGCTGCCGTTCCAGGAGATCTTGCTGCCCAGGGAACCGCCCACGCTTCCCATGGCGAACAAGGTGTGGTACGCAGGCTCCTGGGTGACGAACGGGTTCAGCGAGTTGAAGGACGAATCGTTGCCCATGACCATCATGTTGCCGTGCATCTTGTCGGTGCCCGGCTTGGTCAGGATCTCGATGCGGCCGTACCCCAGCTGATCGTACTGCGCGCCAAACGGATTCTGATTGACGCGAATTTCGCGGATCGAGGACTTGGGCGGGAGGTTGCCGCCCGAGAAACCGTCGATGAAGATCTGCGCGCCGTTGGGGCCGGCCGCGGGGCCTGCCAACGCCGTCAGCTCGCTCTGCAACTGGTCTGGATCGTCGGAAAGCGCATTGAGGTCGTTACCCTTGATCACGACGGAGCTGGCGTTATTGTCGGCAGCGGTGTTGATGCTCGCCGATTGATCGGTCACCTCTACCTGCTGTTCCGCCACGGCAATCTCCAGGGTGACGTTTTCGAGCACGGTTTTTCCCGCCTTCACTGCGATGTTGTCTACCGTTGATGGCGCAAATCCATTGGCCGCGATGTCGAGCCGATAGGTGCCCGGCGCGATCCCCTGGATCCGGAATGCGCCATCGCGTCCGCTAGTGGTGGTTTCTTGGGTTCCCGCCGCGCCGGTCAGCACAACCGCCGCCGAAGGAACCAACGCGCCTGAGGGATCTGTCACAGTTCCGCGAACTTCGCCGGTTGCGATCTGCGCTCGTACTCCCGCCGCCAACGCGACCCAGGCGAGAACTGTGCACAATGTCAGTTTCAGCATGGCTTGTTTGGTCATGATGCTTGCACCCACCCCCGAGAACAAACTGTCATATTCAGGAGACCTTGAATGAGCCCGCCGTGCGGTCACAATGGGTAAAACTGTGTAACAAAGTGTCACTTCGCCAATGACAATTTGTTACATTTTCGTTGCGTCCTCTCAGATGGAAGGGCGTAGGCTTTATAGGAGAGCGTCACGGCCGTGGCAACTGGAGCAAAGAAAACGCTAGTGGATGACATCCTGCTGATTGACGATGACGTCGAGCTCTGTGCGATGCTGACGGAGTACCTGGGGCGATATGAATTTCGTGTTTCCGCAGTGCATCGGGGCGACACCGGACTGAAGGCCGCGCTCGAAAAGCCGTTTGCACTGGTTTTACTCGACGTAATGTTGCCGGGCCTGGATGGATTCGAAGTACTGCGGCGGATCCGAGCCGCGTCCGCGGTGAGCGTCCTGCTTTTAACCGCTCGCGGAGAAGACGTGGACCGAATTGTTGGGCTGGAGATCGGCGCCGACGATTATCTCTCAAAGCCATTCAATCCGCGTGAGCTGCTGGCCAGAGTGCGCGCCGTTCTGCGCAGAAGCGCGACTCCCGCAGTGAAGCAGGATGCGACGCTGTTGCGCGCCGACGGTTTGGAACTGAACGGAGCTGCTCGAAGCGTCTCGCAAAATGGAAACAAGATCGACCTGACGGATGTTGAATTCGCGCTCCTTGAAGCTCTGATGCGTTCACCGGGAAAGGTTGTTACTCGCGAGGAAATATCGGAGAGCGTGCTGGGGCGCAAGTTCCATCCGTTCGACCGCAGTCTGGATATGCACTTGAGCCGCCTCAGACGAAAACTCAGCGAGAAGGGTGCGCCGGAGGAACAGGTGAAGACGATTCGTGGAGTTGGATACCTGCTTGCCGTCAATCTTAATCCGCTCGTGGCGAAGGACTGAGCGATGCGCGGCCTCTTCTTCAAGATATTCATCATCTTCTGGATCGCGCAGAGCCTGATCTTCGTGATCTCAACCGCGCTGATCGTGCGTCACTTTGAAAGTCAGGATTTTCCCAGTCCCGAGGATCTCTACGATGCGCTTTACAGCAGTCTCCAGCACGACGCAAATGAAGCCGTTCGTGTTTACGAGGCGGGCGGCTGCGGCGCCCTGAGCGCATATGGCACGCGCCTTTCTCAGGCGATTGCCCTTGAAGACGCGACGGGCCAGGATCTATGCAACCCATCTGGCACACGCGCGGCCGATAAAAGCGCGGCGATCCCAGCTCGAATCGTCGGAAGGGTGGCAGGTCCCAGGTACATCTGGAATGTTCCAGTTCTCTCGGCAAGCGGAAAGCAGTACGTGTTTCTGCTCAGCCGCCCTCATCTGCCGAGGAACGACAGTTGGACTCAGGATCTGCTGCATTTCGCGTTCCCGCCACTCCCCGTGGCGATTATCGTCGGCGGTCTTACAACGTTTGTGCTTGTCTTGCTCTTTACCCGGCCGGTGGTCCGCCTCAGAAAGGCCGCTCGCGAGCTGGCAACGGGAAAGCTCAATGCCCGGGTGGTCTGGCCCACTTCGCAGTCTCGTTTATTTGCCGGGGACGAGATTCACGCCTTGATACAGGACTTCAATCACATGGCTGAACGGCTGGAGTCGATGGTGGGCGCGCAGAAGCTGTTGTTGAGAGACGTATCGCACGAACTGCGGTCGCCTCTGGCCCGGCTCAGCGTTGCTCTCGAACTGGCTCGCGAGGATGCGGACCCGGCGATGATGCCGCATCTGGACCGGATCGAACGCGAGGCAGGGCGGCTCAATTCGCTTATTGGCCAACTGCTGAGCCTGTCGTCGATGGAAGCGCTTGAAAAGCTCGAGAACTTCGCGCCTTTATCTCTGAATGGCCTGATCGAGCGGATGATTCCCGATGCGGAGTACGAAGCCCGGCAGCGCCAATGCTCCGTGGTCTTTCGCGCCACCGGCGAATGCACGATTCTGGGCAACCAGGAGCTGCTGTACCGTGCCATTGAGAATATCGTGCGCAACGCGATTCGCTTTACAGCGAGCGGCTCTGAAGTTGAGATCAAACTCTCGGAGACGGCAAAAAACGGAAGCTCGCTGGCAGAAATCGAGGTGAGTGATCGGGGGCCCGGCATTCCCGATGATCAACTCGACGCGATCTTCCGGCCTTTCTATCGCGTCGATTATGCTCGCAGCCCGGACACCGGAGGATTTGGCGTGGGACTGGCCATAGCGGAACGGGCGGCCCGACTGCAACACGGAGAGGTGCATGCCTTTGCCCGTGACGGTGGCGGCGCAACCATTCGCATGAGTTTTCCGGCTATTGCAAGCATCCCCAACCAGGATTAAAAAATGGGTATCGGGATATAGCCGAGCCACGCCTGTCCGGTCCATCGTCAAGGCCTATGACGGAATGGGCACCAAGGCAAACTTTAATATCCGGGTATTTCCCATCTGCTATTGTCTTTCTACTTTTCGAGCTGCGTGAATGCTGCCAGCGTGCTGTTTCTCGATTGAATCCTAGCGTCTGAGCCGCTCAGATGTCGTCGCGAAAGAAAACTTCACGTGAATTGGAGAACCGCCGTAATTCGCTCTAAAGGGGAAGACCGACGTAGTTTTCAGCGAGCGATGCCGCGGCAGCCCTTGAGCTCGTCACGTATTCCAATTCGGCCAGCTGCCGCTTGTGATCGAATGCCGGCTCATTCTCAAATCGATGCAACAGTGAAGTCATCCACCAGGAGAAGCGCTGGGTCTTCCAGATTCTTCCGAGACACGTCGCCGAATAACCTCTTAGCCGTTCTTCGTCATTGTCGTGATAGAACGCGCGCAATGCTGCGGAAAGATAGTGCACATCGGCAAAGGCGAGATTCATGCCCTTGGCGCCGGTGGGCGGCACGATGTGCGCCGCATCGCCGGCCAGGTAGAGCCGGCCGAACTGCAAGGGCTCCGCAACAAAGCTGCGCATGCCGGTCACGCCCTTTTGGATTATTGCGCCCTCGGCCGGATGCCATCCATCCCGGCAACTGAGCCGCGTTTGCAGTTCAGCCCAGATGCGATCGTCGCTCCACTCGTTTATATCCTCGTCGGGACGGCATTGCAGGTAAAGCCGGGTAATGCGCGGCGACCGCATGCTGTAAAGAGCAAAGCCGCGCTCGTGATGCATGTACACAAGCTCGTCGCGTGACGGCGCCGCTTCGGCCAGAATTCCGAGCCAGGCAAATGGATACGCGCGCTCGTAAACCGTGAGGGCGCCTGCGGGAAACGACGTCCGCGATATTCCGTGAAACCCATCGCATCCCGCGATGAAGCCGCAGCGGATTTCATCCTCGCTGCCGTCCTTTCGCACTCGGATTGAAGGGCCGTTGCCGCCGAAGCCGTGAAGCGACACGTCGCCGCATTCAAAGCGAAGGTCTCCACCGTCTGCCAAACGGCGCGAGATGAGGTCCTTCACTACCTCATGCTGGCTATAGACGGTCACGCACTTGCCCGTGAGTTCCACAAACGGGATACGATACCGGGCGCCATTCAAGCCCAACTCGATTCCGCCGTGGCTCAGACCTTCCCGGTCGAGGCGTTCGCCCACGCCCGCGTCCCGGAGCATCTGCACGCTGGTGTGTTCCAGCACGCCGGCACGGATTCGCTCCTCGCAATACGCGCGGGACCTTGCTTCGAGAACAATGGAGCTGATTCCACTGAGGTGGAGAAGGTGCGAAAGCATGAGGCCTGCCGGGCCCGCGCCTACAATTCCAACTTGCGTTTCAAAGTGTCCCATCGCTCTCCAGTTACGGCGTCTTTTCGCGATCGCCCAGCACTTCCTTTGCCGCATGAAAGGCGGCGTTTGCCGCAGGAACGCCGCAGTAGATGGCGCAATGCATGAGCACTTCACGAATCTCCGCGGCGGTCACCCCGTTATTGGCCGCGGCGCGCAAGTGCATCCGCAGTTCATCGCCGCGATTAAGAGCCACCATTAGCCCGATCGTAAGCAGGCTTCGCGTATGCCGCGGCAGCCCGGGACGGGTCCAGATCTCTCCCCACGCATACCGCGTAATCAGGTCCTGGAACTCCGCATCGAAATCGTTTTTTGCCGCCTCGGCGCGATTCACGTGCTCATCCCCCAGCACGCTTCGCCGCACGCGCATTCCCGCCTCGTGGCGTTGTCTTTCATCCATCGCTGCGCTCCTTGATTCCGAGAAATCCGAGAACTGCGCCGGCAAATTCTCCCGGTGTCTCCCACGCGGACAGGTGCGCCGCATTGAGTTCGACGAGGCTGGAGTTTTTGAGAGCGGAGTCGAGCGCCTGTCCCTCCGAGGGAGGCGTCGCGAGATCGTGTGCTCCTACAACCACCAGGCACAGCGCCTCGATGGCGGCAATCTCGCGTCTCACGTCAGCGTCACGGAGAGCGCCGCAACAGCCTATATAGCCCACCGCATTGGTGGCGGAGATCATGCGGCAAACTGCTTGCATTTCTTCGGGGTTCTGCTCACGGTAGGCGCGCGTGAACCATCGATCCAGAGACGCCAAAGCCATCGCCTCCATGCCCGAGCTCTTCACATATGCGATTCTTTCGTTCCATGCCTCCGGGGGACCGAAGCTCGCAGCGGTGTTCGCAAGAATCATGCGGTTTACCCGCTGAGGCGCGTGGATTCCAACCCACATCGAAACCAGACCGCCGAGCGACAGACCGCAGAGGTTCACGCGGCCGAGCGCGAGATGGTCGAGGAGAGATAGCAGATCGCTGCCAAGCTGCGCGGTCGTATAGAGACCCGGCGGAATGCTGCTCTTTCCGTGGCCCCGCATGTCGTATCGCAGAATCCGATAGCGATTGTCCAGTGAGGGAAGCACCTTATCCCACATGTGGAGGTCGGATCCAAGCGAATTCGCCAGAACTAGCACCTCTCCGTCATCGGAGCCGCTCCATTCGTAGTGGGTCCGCACATCGCCGTTCTCAACCGTTGCCATCTGCCCCTCCAAGTACTCGTGAAATGAAAATCTGTGCGCAGCCAAGGTAAGCGCGAGGGTCAAGGAGCCGATCGATTTCCTCATCGCTCAGGTGCGCGGTGACTTCAGGCAATTGCTTCAGAATATCGGCGAGGCTCCTCTTCTCTTTGGCAGCGCCTTGCACGGCCTTGCGGAGAAGATCGTGCGCGGCCGATCTGCCAACTTTTGGCGCGAGAGCAGCGCTCACTGCTTCTGACAGGGGCAAGCCGAGCAAGCCGTCGATGTTTGACTTCATGCGCGCAGCATCCACCTGGAGCCCTTGCGCAATCTCGGCAGAATAAGCGAGGGCCGCTGCCGCCAGCCGAAAGGCATTGGGCACCGTCTCCCACTCCGCCTGCCACAATCCCAGGCCGCGCTCGTGTTCCTGCGGCATCGCATGCAGCATGGTGGAAGCCAGTTCAGGCATCCTTGCATGCACCGCCAATACCGCCGCGCACGCCACAGGATTTTGTTTGTGCGGCATCGTGGAAGAACCGCCGCGCTCTTCTTCCCTGGCCTCGGACGCCTCGCCAACCTCCGACTGCATCAGGAGGGCAATGTCCCGTGCGAATTTCCCCAGGGTTCCAGTCAGAATCGCGAGCACCTGCACCATCTCTGCAAGGTTGTCCCGCTGCGTGTGCCATGGCAACACGGGCTCGCGAAGATCGAGAATGCGCGCCAACTCGGCTGCAACTGCGCCTCCAGCCGTTCCCAGCGCCGCCAGCGTGCCCACCGCGCCCCCGAACTCGGGCACCAGCACCCGTTCTGCCGACGAACGGATACGATCCCGATCCCTGCGCAGCGCGGCGAGTGTGCCTGCCAACTTCAGGCCAAGTGTCGTTGGTGGCCCCGGCTGTAACCACGTCCTGCCCAGAAGCACCGTTTGCCGATGCGCCCGCACCTGATCGGCAAGGGCCCGGTCCAGCTCCTCGATCGCCGCATCGAGCAGCTTCAGGCCTTCGCGAATTTGAAGAACCAGCGCCGAATCGAGAACGTCCTGGCTGGTCGCGCCCAGGTGAACCGCACGCGCCGCGCTCTCACTCCGCGCCTTCACCTTCGCAGTCAACTGCCGAACAAAAGGGATGGCAACATTGCCGGCATTCTTCGCTTCCCGTTCAATTGACTCCACGTCAACGAAACCGGCGCCAAAATCAGCGTCGAGCAGCGATTGCAACACCTGGCTCGAACCGGCCTCGGCAATGCCTTGCTTCTCGAGCGCACAGAGGAGAGCCCATTCGAACCGCATCATGGCGCGGAGTTGCGCTTTCCCGGAAAAGACGCGCGTCATTTCCGGCGTGGAGAAGAGAAACGAGTTCAGGCCGTTGCTCATTGGGCGAACGCCGCTACTTACCACTCGAAGAACACGGTCTCATCCTGGCCCTGCAGAACCACGTTCCACCGGTACGAGCTCGTCTCCTGGTTTTCCAGTCGGGCGATGAGCGTACCACGGCGTTCTGCGGGGATTTGCTCGAGCACAGGATCGGCGGCGTTGCCAGGCTCGTCAGCGAAGTACACGCGCGATAGCAGATTGCGAAGCAGGCCACGCATGAAAACCAGTACAAGCATGTGAGGCGCCTGCATTCTTCCATCGCCCAGCGGCACCGTTACGGGTCTTGTCATCTTTGCGGTAAAGCTGCCGTCTTTTTCCGTTCCAACGCGGCAGAAGCCCGCAGGAAGTCCCTCCTGGTCCTGGGTTGACGACGGCGACGTCTCTGCACCTTCCGGGGTCCAGAATTCCAGCATCGCATCCGATACTCCCACACCGTCTTGATCCAGCACGCGGCCTCGAATCTCGACGCTGCCGGCCGTGCCGGCCCCGGCCGCAGCAAACTTATCGAGCATGTACTGCAACCCAATTCGGAAATATGGCCCTACCGTTTGCGAACTGGTGGGGATCAGCTTCGTACTGGTGGTCATCGACGGGCCTCCTCAAATGGTGTGTCGCCCCGGCCGCGAAGCACAATATCCCATGCGAAGGCGAGGGCATAATCCGGTTCCGTGCGATCCATGTCGAGGCGGGAGATCAATCGCTTGCGCGCCGCTTCATCGGGAACGCTGTTGAAGATAGGGTCCAGCGGCTGCAGCGGGTCGCCGGGAAAGTACATTTGCGTCACCAGGCGCAACAGAATTCCGGACCCGAACAGCGAGAAGTGTATATGAGCCGGACGCCATGCGTTGTAGTGATTGCCCCACGGGTATGCTCCCGGCTTGATGGTCTTGAAAAAGTAGTAGCCCTTATCGTCTGTCAGGACTCGGCCGGCGCCCGCGAAATTGGGATCGAGCGGTGCGTCGTGACCATCCACCTTATGCCTGTATCGGCCTGCGGCGTTCGCCTGCCATATCTCCACCAGCGCGCCTCGAACGGGCCGCCCGTCCTCATCCATTACGCGTCCGTGCACGAAAATGCGCTCGCCGAGCGGCTCGCCTTCATACTGCGCTGTCAGATCGTTGTCATTCTTCCGAATCAGGTTCTGCCCGAAGACAGGCCCAGATCTCTCAGTAAGCGTCTCGGGGAGCAGCACCAGCGGCATGCGCGGCGAGCGCGCAACCGACGAAACATACGGCGGGTAATGATAGGCAGGCTGGGTGCCTGGTATCGCTGGTTGTACGGGGTAGAGATCGATCAAGTTTCCTCCTTTTTCGTGTTCCGTTGCCGAAGAGGGCTGCTCTCATTCCGCGTCTCCATGAATGCCGTGCGCAGCAGCCGTTCGCGCCTTCAGGTCGCGAAGTGTTTCCAATTCCTGCTCGGTAGGCGCCGGCGTTCGCCGGCAGTCTTCAGCAAATTGTATCCGCCAGGATGTATTCGCCAAAATCGTGCCGCGTTCCACACCAGGGTGAATGCTGGCCACCTTGAGCTCACGCGTGGCGACATCGGGGCACAGGATGCAGAGATCGGTGATCACCGCCACGGGTCCTTTGCCGGGCAAACCTGCAGCTTCGCGCGCGTTTCCGCCGCCGAGAAATCCAACGGACGTGACGAAATCCAGCTTTTCAACAAAGGTCCGCTTGGATTGCTTGACGATAATGAGAACCTCTTTCGCCGAAGAACTGATCTCCGGTGCACCGCCGGCTCCCGGCAAGCGCACCTTCGGTTTATTGTACGTGCCCACAACTGTAGTGTTGATGTTTGCGAACCGGTCCAACTGCGCAGCTCCCAGAAAGCCCACGTCGACTCGGCCGCCCTGCAGCCAGTAGCGGAAGATCTCCGGTGTCGACACCACGGTGTCCGCCGTTTCGGCCAGGTTGCCGTCGCCAATCGACAACGGCAGCACGGGAGGCTTCGCTCCGATCGGTCCCGACTCATATACCAGCACTGCTTGGGGAGCGTGCGTGAGCCGCGCCAGATTGGCGGCCGTCGAGGGAAGTCCGATACCGACAAAGCACACCGCGCCGTCGCGCAACATCCGCGCCGCGGCCACCGTCATCATCTCGTCGGAAGTGTATTCAATGCTCACCGATACGCCGCCTGGACCTTCGCATCGCTTTGCAGGCGCAGATAGCCGGCAAAGTCTTCAGTATTGAGAACGTGCCGATCGAGCCATGCAATGAAGCGGTCTCGATCGCGTGAGACCTGGTCCCACGCGCGATAGAATACGTTGTCGCGTTCATAGTACCCGTGCGCGTAGGAAGGTGTGGCTCCGCGAGGAACCTCCGAGACCGCTGTCACCACCCAACTGGGCAGAATGCAGGCATTTGGCGGCGCGTCGAGCGAGCGCACGCGCTCTTCAACAGTAACAATGGCCCGTTTTGCCGCCAGAACGGCCTCCTTCTGCACGCCCAGAATGCCCCACAAAAGAACATTCCCTTTCCAATCCGCTTTCTGCGCGTGAATGACGGCAACGTCGGGGCGCACGGCAGGGGTGGCCGCAAGCACTTCGCCCGTAAAGGGGCAGGTCACGCAGCGAATCCTCTCATTGACCCGCGGATAGTCTGAGCCCGTATAGCCGCGCAGGACCGCGAAGGGCAGGTTTGCGGCTCCCGCTACATACGCATTCGCTAAATCGCTGTGGCTGCGTTCCTCGATCTCGAGTGGCCGGGGCCAGCCGTTCTCGACCGCATCGCGAAAGCGGTGCAAGGAACCGACGCCGGGATTCCCGCCCCATGAAAACGTGAGTTTCGCTGCGCAACCGGCGCCGATCAACTGGTCGTAAATCACGTCCGGGGTCATGCGGATAAGCAAGAGGTTCCGGCGCCGCTGGCGGATGATCTCATGGCCGGCGGCGAAGGGAATGAGGTGGGTGAAACCTTCCATGGCGATGGTTTCGCCGTCGTGCACGTGGGCAGCAATCGCTTCCGCCAGGGTGAGCCACTCCGCCATCCGACCTCCATCAACTGACTACCGGATTATTATTACGCGAATGTCGGGCGGTCAGAGACTTAGTTTGGCGGCAGCACAATCTGCCTCAAGGCTCGTCCCTCCTTCAGACGCCTGAAGCCTTCGCCAATTTCCGCGAACGGGAGGGTGTGGGAGATGATCTTATCCACCGGCAATCGTCCGCACTGGAACAGATCAAGGAAGCGAGGTACGTCGCGGGACGGCACGCAAGAGCCGAAGAAACAGCCCTTCACGGTGCGTTCCTCGCACACCACCGTGGTCTGGGGCAAGGCGAAGCTGTGCGCCGCAGAAGGCAACCCCGCGCAGATGGTGGTGCCACCGGGCTTGGTGAGCTGAAATGCCGTCTCCATGGCTTTCGCCGAGCCGGCAAATTCGAAAGCACAGTCCACCCCCATGCCGGTAAGACCGCGAATAGCTTCCACGCAGCCCGCTTCCGCGGCATTGAAGACGTGCGTGGCGCCCAGTTGTTGGGCGGCCGCCAGTTTTTCGGGATTGGTATCCACGGCAATAATCCGTGTGGCGCCGACCGCCTGTGCGCCTAAGACCGCGCACAGGCCCACCCCACCTACACCGACAATGGCTACGCTGTCGCCGGGCTGCACGTTGCCCGTATTCACTATGGCGCCTACCCCGGTGAGCACGGCGCAGCCAAACAAGGCCGCATGCTCAAGCGGGACCCGGCGATCGATACGCACCAGCGAAGCCCGGCCAACGACGGCGTGGTCGGCAAAGACCGAGCAGCCCAGGTAGTGATTCATGGGTTTGCCCTTCCAGGTGAGCCGCCGGCCGCCGCTCGAAAGCGTTCCAGACAATAGGGTCTGCATGCCGCGCTCGCACAAAGTCGGTCGGCCGATGCGGCAGGCAAGGCACTGCCCGCAACTGGGCCAGAAGGTGGTGACCACGTGATCGCCCACCTCGAGATCGTCCACTCCTGCGCCCAGTTCGACTACGACGCCGGCGGCTTCGTGGCCAAGCACCGCGGGAAGTGAGATGTGGGTCTGCGTGCCATCGATGAAGGAGAGGTCCGAATGGCAAAGACCCGCCGCGGCGATGCGGACGAGAACCTCACCCGGCCCTGGCGGCGCCAGTTCCACTTCTTCCAGGCTTAGTGGAGTGCCGAACTGCTGCAAGACGGCGGCTTTGATTTTCACAATCGCTCCTCAAATTGGATTGGACCGGAATTTAAGTTTTGTATTTCGGTTGCAAACCAATATACCCCAGTTGTCTCCTTTCGCCATCCTTTTTGCATTCATTGCAGAGCCAAAGAACCGGACGCGCCCGGCAGAGCCTCAATGAAATCCCGCTCCTGGGCCTCAATCACCGTGCCGTGCCGCTGCCGTTGATGCGGCGTATTCCTCATGCCCTTTAGCGTGAACTGACGCATGAATCCCAAACGACCGAATATGGTTTTTGGGTCACACCCTTGCTTGTTGACCGTCTTGCGCCTGCTGTATGATCGGTTTGTTTCCAATAATTGAGGGGCTGCCGCGCTGCGGTGTTCGGCTAGGTCCGGGGCAAAAGCAATCGTGGAATATTCGCGGCGTTACGAAAGAATTCTTGTCGGCATCCTGTTTTTCACCTGGGGCACGGTGTTTCTGGACCGGATGTGCCAGCTTTATCTCGCTCCATATTTCGCGCCGGTTTTCCAACTCGACGACCAGCAAATCGGTTTCCTTGCCTCCATTGTTGCGATCTCCTGGGCCATCGGATCTTTGGTTTTCGGCGCGGTTTCGGATCGCTTCGGGCGCCGCAAAATCCTGATTCCCGCCGTCCTTTTCTTTTCGGCTCTCTCCTGGATTTCAGGCCTGGCGCAAAGCTTCCACGAATTGCTGGTAATCCGCGCTTTGATCGGCTTGGCGGAAGGGCCATGCTGGGTTGCGATCAGCGCGCTCCTCGAACAATCGTCTCACCCGTCGCGGCGCGGTCGCAATGTGGGCATCGTGACCAGCGGCGCCGCCTTGGTGGGCCTGTTTGGTGCGCCCATTTTGACCACGCAAATTGCATCGCGATTTGGCTGGCGCTGGGGCTTTTTCGTCACCGGCATTCCGGGACTCCTGTTGGCGCTGCTCATCTGGAAGTATATAAAAGAACCGGAGACAACCGCCGCTGTGGTGACGCTGCATAAACGCGGCACGCAGCTATCCCACTACTTCTCAATCTTGCGCTATCGCAACGTGTGGCTGAGCGCCATCGGTGCGGGCGGCTTTATTTCGTGGCTTTTTCTGCAAAACACTTTCGCGCCCCTGTTAATCACCCGCGATATGCACCAGGACCCTCGCACGGCGGGTTTCCTGCTCGGAGCCGGGGGCCTCGGTAGCTTCTTCATGGGTTGTATACTCCCATCAGTATCGGACCGCGTGGGACGCAAACCGGTGCTTTTGGCGCTTGCCGCGATATCGTCGTTTTTGCCACTGGCGCTTCTCGTACGCCCGCTATACTCGCATCTCTGGCTGCTGTCGGCGATTCTGTTCGTCACACAAGGCGAAACCGCTATCGCCGCCCTGGTGATCGTGCTCATTCCTGCAGAGAGCGTGTCATCGGAATTTACAGGCACAGCGATCGGGATGGTCAACATGGTTGGCGAACTGATAGGCGCCACCGTCGCACCCGCGCTGGGCGGCACGCTGGCCGAATCCTACGGCCTCGGCACCACCATGCTCATGGCCACTGGCGGAATGGTTCTGCTGTTCGTCGCCGTGCTATTCCTTAAAGAGACAGTTCACCCGCGCTCGCGCACCGCGCCATCCGACGTCGCTGTCTTCTCATGACTCTCGATAATGGTCGCGTTGAACATCGTTCTCTGGGTGGCGAAATTTGTTGGCGATTTTCACCTCGACAAGGAGTCTTTCGCTGGCGTCATCGAAGGTGCGGTTGTCAGGCTGAGGCTGAGTCGGCTCATCCTGCCTGGGGTCCAAGAGACCCGCTGCCCAGCGATGACGATCTTCTCCGGGCCTGGTTTGCCATCCTCATTGCGTGCTACGGCAAAGAATTGCCAGCGCCCAGCGTTCTTGCGATACTGTGTCAGGCGAGCTTTTCTAGTCGCTTTGCTGTCATCAGCACACTCAGAAAAGAGCCAACTGGAAAATCCCCGGGTCTTCGAGCGCTGATCCTGGCAGGAATTGAGCTCAGATGACAGTAAATTTGACGATAAGCAAGGGTTAATCGCGCAAATGATTGATTCTAAAATGCGGGAGTAGTTCAGTGGCAGAACGTCAGCTTCCCAAGCTGAATGTCGCCGGTTCGATCCCGGTCTCCCGCTCCATAAAAACTGCCTCTCCCACCGCCAAGTCACTCACCTTGGTGTGTGCCTGACGGGCACGCTGGCGAAGCGGCGTCGCCGACTTTCCGCAGGGTTCCTGCCGAGACAATTCTGGGTGATCTGCTTAATTCGGAGCAAGTGACAAAGGAGTCTGTGAGGCAATCGGGGCCGCGTTAGCATCCCCGCTGAAGCCGCTTATCCTTCAATTGGAAAAGAGTTGGACGATTTTGGTCCCAAAAAGGATCGGGGCTCTATCTCAGCCGCGCGCCCAGCGGAACTTCTTCCAGGAATCCGGTCAGCACCGGCGCGCCGCCTTCGAGCGACGCAGCCAGTAACATTCCGTTCGACTCGAGGCCCCGCATCTTGCGCGGAGCGAGATTCGCAACGATCACGATCTTGCGCCCGAGCAGTTTTTCCGGTTCGTAATATTCCGCAATGCCGGCTAGAATCTGCCGCTTTTCATAGCCCAGATCGACTTCAAGGCGCAACAGCTTGTCGGCCTTGGGCACGCGCTCGGCCACGAGAATCTGCGCCACGCGCAATTCAACTTTGGAAAAATCGTCGATCGTAATTTTCTGCGATCCGGATGCGGCAGCACCAGGCTCAACCGGAATGAGCGGTGCGTCTGCCGGCGCAGCCACCGGTGTGGAACTCAATCGGCTGCTGGCCAGTGGCGCTGGAACCTGGTGCACGTGCGCAGTCTCGACGGGCTGCGCCGACTCTGCCGGCGCCGCGGCAGTGGGCGTGACAGCGTCACTGGCGCGAGCATCGGCCTTGTTTGTCGTCGTGGTGGTCAATACGGAGGCCGCTGCGGGCGCCGTCGCCGGGGCTGCAATCTCTCCCTCGCTCGCCGCTTCTACGGCGCTTTTGCTGCCTTCGTCTTCAAGTTTCTGCATGCGTTCCACTGTGTCCTTTTCCGCGCGGGGAAATAGCGCTGCGGGCTCGCCGAATTTCGTTCCCGCCTTCAATCCGCCCCACGCGAGGTCGGTCAAAAATGCTCTTTTCGCCGCGTCCGCCAGTTCACCCTGCCCAAGCTGCCGCCAAACCTTCCTGGCCGCATCGGGCACTACGGGATAAGCCAATGCAGTAATGATGCGAATCGCTTCGGCGGCGGTTGCCAGCACGCGCGCCTGCAGTTCGGCATGATCTGCCTCGGAGCGATCCACCGGTTTCTTCCATGGCGCGTTGGCCGTTAGGTACCCATCCGTCTCTGCCACCAGGGCCCACAGCGCCTTCAACGCCTCAGAGAAGTTCAACTCGTCAAATGCGGGCCCAAATGCGGCAATGGCGTTTTCCGCGCTTGCGCGTAGCGCAGATTCGGCCGCGGTTACCGCGCCAGTCTCAGGCACAGCGCCGCCAAAGTACTTGTGCACCATATTTACCACGCGGCTCACGAGGTTGCCGTAGCCGTTGGCGAGATCGGCGTTATAGCGCTGAACGAGAGCGTCAAATGAAAAATTGCCATCCTGCCCGAAGGGAATCTCGCGCAGCAGGAAGTACCGCAAAGCATCGGCGCCCAGAACCTCATGCACGGTCTCTGCGCGCACAATGTTGCCGCGCAACTTCGACATCTTGCCCTGGTCAAAGAGCAGCCAGCCGTTGGCGCGCACCGATCGCTGCACAGGAATCTCCGCGGCCATCAAAAACGCCGGCCAGTAGACGCAGTGGAAACGGCTGATTTCTTTGCCGATCAGATGAATGTCCGCCGGCCAAAACTTCTCGAACCGCGCCTTATCCTTTGGATCGTCCGATCCGTAGCCAAGCGCCGTAATATAGTTAGCCAGCGCGTCCAGCCATACATACACCACATGTTTTTCATCGCCCGGCACCGGAATGCCCCACGAAAAACTGGTCCGGCTTACGGAGAGGTCCTTCAGGCCGCCGCGCACAAACGAAATCACCTCGCGCCGCGTCGACTCTGGCCCCATAAACCCGGGATTCGCCTCGTAGAACTCGAGCAACTTGCGTTCGAAGGCCGAGAGCTTGAAGAAATAATTCTCCTCGCTCACCGTCTCCGTGATACGGCCGCAATCGGGGCAAAGCGTGCCCGGAGGGCCGTCCACATAAAGCTCGTCGGAGACGCAATACTGCCCCGTGTACGAGCCCTTATAGATGAATCCCTTATCGCGCAGCGTGGCGAACAGCTTCTGTATGCCGCGCTTGTGCCGCTCCTCGGTGGTGCGGATGAAGTCGTCGTAGGTCAGCCCCAGCCGGTCCCACAGCCCGCGGAACTCGCCGGCGTTCTTGGTGGCGAACTCCTGCGGCGTGCATCCCGCCGCCTTGGCCGAGCGCTCGATTTTCTGCCCGTGTTCGTCGGTCCCGGTCAAAAACCACGTCTCGATGCCCAGCGCCCGCTTGCGCCGCGCAATCGCGTCGCACACAATCGTCGAGTAGGCATGGCCCAGGTGTGGCCGCGCGTTCACGTAGTAAATCGGCGTGGTGATGTAAAAACGGCCCGAATTCGAATTTGGATCGGTCATGAGAAGCGCATTCCATTCGCGCAACGTGGGAGCGAAGCGTGATCAGAGATCAATCAATCTCCATCTTAAGGCATTCCAGTGCGATGCCTCGGCATGCGCTTTGTCTGCTCCGGTGCTCCATCTTTGCGCATTTCTTCTGGCTCAAGGGTGAGAGGTCGCAAAAGCTACGGCGAATGAGCTCCGCCCCTTGCAGGTGCTAAAATCACCTGGATAATCAAGGATCTTCGAGGCTCTCGCGTGGTTCTGGAACTGCAAAAGCGGCTTGGGCGCAGCATTCGCGCCGTGCTCAAAGAAAAATACGATCTCCAAGTCGAGAACATTCCCCTGGAGACGCCGCCCGAGCTGCGTTTTGGCGAGATCGCCACGCCCATCGCCTTCGAGCTGGCGCGCAAGCTGCGCAAAGCGCCCAAAATCATTGCGCAGGAAATCGTTACCGCGCTGGGCTCTCTCGAAGGCTTTGCCGGCTTCGAAGTCGCCGGCGCCGGTTACATCAACGCACGCCTCGACCGCGCCGCGGCAATACGCTTGGTGGCGCGCGCCGAGGACGTCCGTCCCGCCTCAGGTGTCCATTCCCTCGTGGAGCACACTTCTATCAATCCCAACAAAGCCGCGCATATCGGCCATCTACGCAACGCTATCCTCGGTGACACCTTTGTTCGCCTGCTGCGCGCTGCAGGGCAAAAAGTCGACGTGCAGAACTACATCGACAACACCGGCGTGCAGGTTGCCGACGTGGTGGTGGGCTTCCTGCACCTCGAAGGCAAATCCGCCGCCGAAGTTCGCGCGCTGATCGCCGACCGCGACAAGCGCGCCGCCGGTCCTGAGGGCCATGCCGCTGCCATCGATTACTACTGCTGGGACTTATACGCGCGCACTTCGCAGTGGTACGAGCAGGGAACGGACGCCGAAAAGGCCGCGCGCAAAAAACTGCGCCTCGACACGCTGCATGCAATCGAAGCAGGCGGCAACGAAACCGCTGAAATCGCTGAGATCATCTCGCGAGCGGTCCTGCGCCGCCATCTTGAAACCATGCTGCGGCTGGGCATCGAGTACGATTTTCTCCCTCGCGAGAGCGAGATCCTGCACCTCAAGTTTTGGGAGGCGGCGTTCGAGGAACTCAAGAAAACAGGCGTGCTTTACTTCGAGAATGATGGGAAGAACAAAGGCTGCTGGGTGATGACGCGGCTAGGCGCGGAGACCAATGAAGGCGAGACAGATGAAGACGCCAAGGTCATCGTCCGTTCCAACGGCACCGTCACCTACGTCGGCAAAGACATTGCCTACCACCTCTGGAAGTTCGGCCTGCTCGGCCGCGACTTCGGCTACAAGCCATTCTTTACATATCCGGATCACGAGTGCTGGATTTCGGCCGAGCACGGCGAGCCAAACCATCCGCATTTTGGCGGCGTCACGGCCATCTACAACGTCATCGATGCGCGCCAGTCCGACCCGCAATCCAACGTCGTCCAGGCGTTGCGCGGCATGGGGCACACCGCCGAGGCCGATCACTATACGCACTTCAGCTACGAGATGGTAGCGCTCACTCCCCGCTGCGCGGAGGAACTCGGCTACAACATCTCCGACGAGGACAAGGAAAAAACCTACATCGAAGTCAGCGGACGCAAAGGCTTCGGCGTCAAAGCCGACGACCTCATTGACGAGCTCATTGCCGCCACGCGCGCCGAAGTCGACGTGCGCCAGACCGGCGGCTCCGGAGCCGAAATAATCCGCCAGAAAATCGCCGAACAGATCGCTATCGGCGCGCTGCGCTACTTCATGCTCAAGTACACGCGTAACTCCGTTATCGCCTTCGACTTCAAAGACGCGCTCAGTTTCGAAGGCGAAACCGGCCCCTACATTCAATACGCCGTCGTCCGCATCCGCAACATCTTTCGCAAAGGCAATACCACGCCGGAAGCGGCGTTAGTGGGGCTAGCGGAGTTAGCGGAGCCAGGCGCTTATCTTTCGGGCGAGGAGAACGAAGACATCTGGTCACTGTGGCTGCGTGCCGGGCGTTTTTCTCTGGTTTTGGAGCAATGTATTGCATGTTCTGAACCTGCCTATCTCGCCAAACACGCCTTCCAGCTCGCCCAGGAATTCGCCAACTTCTACCATCGCCACCACATCCTCACCGAGGAAAACCCTGCGCGCAAAACGTTTCTCCTCGCCACGGCCGCCGTCACGCTTCGCGAATTAGCCAAATCGCTCAGTCTGCTCGGCATCGAAAGCCCCGAGGCGATGTAGAGGCAGGGAACAGGTGTCAGGTGTCAGTCAGTTCCCGAGGGGTTTTGCAAACGGAATTCAGGCAGGACATTCATGGGTTGAAGCGGAGGAATGGTGCTCGAAGGGAAAGTAGCCGTAGTAACAGGCGGGGCCAGCGGTATTGGCCGCGCCATCGCTCAGGCAATGGCCGGGTCCGGCGCGCATCTGGTGATTGCAGATCTCGTTCCTGACGCTGCCGAGGCAGCAGCCATCGAGTTGACGAAAACCGGACCGAAGGCCATCCACGTCGCCGCCAACGTGATGCGGCCCGACGATGTGCGGCGCATGGTCGACGAGACAATCAAGGCCTTCGGCAGGCTTGATATCCTCGTGAACAATGCCGGGCTGCAGCACGTCTCGCCCATCACCGAGTTTCCCGAGGAGCGATGGGACACCATGATCGGCGTCATCCTCACCGGCAGTTTCCTGTGCACGAAGTACGCCTTGCCGCATATGATCCGGAACAAGTGGGGGCGCGTCATCAACATGGGCTCTACGCAGGGCAAGGTGGGCACGCCGTTCAAAGCAGGATATGTTGCGGCGAAACACGGAGTCCTCGGACTTACGAAGGTCGCCGCCCTGGAGATGGCCGAACACAACATTACGGTCAACGCCATCTGCCCGGCATTTGCCCGCACGCCGCTCGTCGAGAAACAGATTGCCGCGAACGCACGCGAGCACGGCATTTCCGAAGCCGAAGTCATTGAGAGGCTGATGACCGGCCCGGCCGCGATTCATCGGCTGCTCGAACCTGCCGAGATCGCGTCTCTCGCGCTTTATCTATGTTCTGGCCAGGCCGCAGGCATTACGGGCGCCGCGCTCGACATTGACTGCGGATGGACTGCGCGGTGAGGAAGTAAATTTCTACATCGGCTGTCAACTTCACGCGTTCAGAGAACTCGATGTTCGATCTTGCCACACTCGAAGCCGAACTGGCGCCCACGCTCTTTGCCGGCAAACTGCATTTTTCCCGGACCACCGTCTCAACAAACGCCGACGCACTGGCCGCCGCGCGCCGCGGCGAGCGGCACGGCTCGGTTTACTTTGCTGAAGAGCAGACGGCCGGCCGCGGGCGTGGCGGCCACGGCTGGCATTCGGCCGCGGGCGAGGGGCTCTACGTCAGCGTCCTCCTGCGCCAAGAAATTTCCGCCACGCGGCTGCCGCTGTTGCCATTGGCCGCGGGCCTCGCTGCCGCCGATGCCATCCGCGCCGTTTCCGGCCTGACGGCAGATTTGCGCTGGCCCAACGATCTCCTCATCGGTACGCGGAAAGCAGGCGGCATCCTGGTTGAGGCAAGAAACGACTCCGAAAGGCTTCTCCACGCAGTGGTCGGCATTGGCATCAATGTGCACCAGCGCAGCTTTCCCCCTGGCCTGGCCACCCCCGCAACTTCGCTCGACATCGAATCGCACCGTACCAACTCGCGCCAGGCGCTACTCGTAGCCCTGCTAAAATCGCTGCAGCGTGAAACCTGCGCCCTGGCCGATCCGGTAGCCGCCGCAACGCTACACGCACGGGTGGAACAGGCTTCCACCTGGACTCGCGGCCGCAACGTCGAAGTGCATGGCCCGCAAGCCTGCGCCGGTGTCACGGCGGGCCTTGACGAGAATGGTTTTCTGCGCGTCAAAACGGCGAATGGATTTGTGACCGTGCAAACCGGCGGCCTGCGCGAAAAGACTAGCTGTTAGCTCCTAGCCACTAGCTTCTAGTCGATGCCGGAGCAAAACTAATTCACTCGGCCTGTGCAGGAAATAACCAGGAGCTAGAGGCTGGAAGCCAGGAGCTGTCTTACACATGCTGCTCGCTCTCGATGTCGGCAATACGAATACGACGCTTGGGCTCTACAAGCTCGAGGGGCAGGAGCCCGAACTTGCCGCGCACTGGCGCGTCACCTCGCATCCCACTCAAACCGTCGACGAATACGGAGTATTCTTCGTGAATCTCTTTGAGATGCACGGCATGTTGCCCAGCCAGGTTGAGCACATTATCATCGCCTCCGTTGTGCCGCCGGTCGACTCCACTCTGCGCCAGGTTTGCGAATCCTACTTTCACATTGAGCCCATGTTTGTTGAGCCGGGAATCAAGACCGGCATGAAGATGCTCATCGACAACCCCACCGAGTTGGGCGCGGACCGCATCGCCGACTGCGTCGCTGCCTATGAAAAGTATGGCGGTCCGTGCATCGTGGTCGACTTCGGCACCGCGACCAAGTTCGAAGCGATCTCCGCGCGGGGCGAATATCTCGGCGGAGCCATCGCGCCGGGGCTTGGCCTTAGCGCCGAGGCGCTCTTTTCCCGCGCCGCCCGCCTCTACCGTGTCGATATCAAGCGCCCCGCCAAAGTAATTGCCACCAACACCGTCGGGCACCTGCAGAGCGGCCTTTACTACGGCTACATCGGCCTCGTCGACGGCATCATCGAGCGCATGATCGCCGAGCTCGGCCAGCAGCCGCGCGTTGTAGCCAGCGGCGGACTGGCGCGCATGATCGCTACCGACTCGCGCTACATTCAAGAGATCGACGACTTGCTCACCCTCGATGGCCTGCGCATTCTCTTTGAGCGCAACCGCGCCGCCCGCCCGCGCGGCCGCTAGAGCCCCGACAAAACCTCTCTGGGCTCAGGCACATTTTCGCGCAATGATTCGGCCGTCAGCTCATCGGCTCTGCGCAGGCTGGGAAACATCACGGCCCATAGCCCGGAAACAACCAGCGCGCCCACCCCGCCAATGACGGTAGCCCGCACTGCACCCCACCACTGCGCGGTGAGCCCGCTCTCAAACCCGCCCAGTTCGTTCGACGCGCCGATAAACAGCGAGTTCACGGCGCTCACGCGGCCGCGCATCTCAGGCGGCGTGGCCAACTGCAGCAGGGAGCCGCGGATAATCACGCTGATGTTGTCCGCCGCTCCCGCAACCGCCAGCGACGCCAGCGAGAGCCACAAACTGTGCGACAGCCCGAAGACCACCGTCGCTACGCCGAAGATCGACACGCAGGTAAATAGCTGGCGGCCAGCGTGCCGGCGCAGCGGGAACCGCGTCATGATCAGCGACATCGTCACCGCGCCCACCGCCGGCGCCGCGCGCAACATTCCCAGTCCGCGCGGGCCCTGGTGCAGAATATCGTGCGCAAAAATCGGCATCAGCGCCGTCGCCCCGCCCAGCAGTACCACAAACAAATCCAGCGAAATAGACCCCAGTAGAATCCGCGCGCTCCGCACATATTGAAAGCCGGCCAGCAACACCTTCAGCGATAGGTCGCGGTGCTCCATGCGGCCCGGACGTACGTCGAGCGTGCTCACCAGCGCCACGAACCACACCAGCGTTCCCAGCGTGAAGACGTACACAATTCCCGCGCCTTCCAGCCGCGAATGGGGCGCGAAATACGTGAGAGGGAGCGTAAACAACAGCCCGCCCAGCGCCGGCCCAGTGATGTTGGCCGACTGGAATATCGCGCTGCCCCACGTCACCGCATTGACAAAGTGATCCTTCGGCACAAGGTGCGGAACCAGCGCCGCGCTCGCCGGCCCTGAAAATGCACGGCCCGTTCCGATGAAAAACAGCACCGTGTAAATGGCCAGAACGCTCTGTGAGTTGTTGCGCGCCAGCATCACCAGAGCGCCCGTCGAGAACACCTGCAGCGAGTAGCAGACCAGAATTACGCGCCGCCGGTCGAAGCGGTCGGCCACGTGGCCTGCCGGAAGAAGAAAAATCAGTCCTGGCAAAAACAGCGCCAATCCCGTGTAGCCCAGGTCGATGGCGCGGTGCGTAATGGAATACACCTGCCACGCCACCGCGACCCACTGCGCTTCGGCGCCCAGGATCGCCGCCACACGCGCCAACTGGTACCGTTTAAAGTCACGAGAGGCAAAGGCCTCCAAGCCGCGCCGCGGCTGTGGGGAAGCGGACTCCATGGTCTGTTCTTCAAGTATACCGGCGCGCTCGCCACGCGGCGCCTCACTGAATCGTGAAACAATAAGCCAGTGCCTGCCATGAGCGACGAAATCATTCCGCCAACCGAACCCACTCCCACCGCGCCTGAACAGGAGCAAGGCCCGGACGCGCAGTCCGGCCCGAGTCTCGACGGCCAGTCCCGAGCGATGGAACCCGCACCCGAACCTGTTGTCGATCTCTCCAGCACGCCTTCGGAAGACCAGGACCTTAACGGTCAGTCCTCCTTTGCCGACGCGCTCTCGGCCTTCGAGCGTACCCACTCCCATCGCGCCGCAACCAAACAGTTGCAAGGCACGGTCGTCTCGCTCTCCGCCGATCAGGTCTTCCTCGACATCGGCTACAAGACCGAAGGCGTTTTATCGCGCTCGACCTTCCCCGCGAACGGTGAAGGCGTCAAGCCCGGCGACACGTTCCCCGTTTCCGTCACCGGCCGCGACGAGGAAGGCTACTACAAGCTCTCGCGCTTCCGCGTCACGCAGCCCCGTGATTGGTCCGCTCTTGAGCGCGCCTTCGCCGATAAGATTGCCATTCCCGGAACGGTAACCGCCGTCATCAAGGGTGGTCTCAGCGTCGACGTTGGCGTCCGCGCCTTTATGCCCGCCAGCCGCAGCGGCACTCGCGACGCCGCCGAGCTCGAAGCTCTGGTCGGCACCGAGATCACCTGCCGCATCACCAAGCTCGACGTAACGGATGAGGACGTTGTTGTCGATCGCCGCGTGGTCCTGGAAGAGCAGGCCCGCGGGGAGCTCGCCAACCGCCGCGCCGCGCTCAAAGAGGGCGACACTGTCACCGGCACGGTGCGCACCCTCATGCCCTACGGCGCATTCGTCGACATCGGCGGAGCCGACGGCCTTCTCCACATCAGCGACATCTCCCGCGCCCGCATCGCCAAGCCTGAAGACGTGCTCTCCGTCGGCCAGGAACTCACGCTGCGCATCCTCAAAATCGATCCCGAAACCAACAAGATTTCTCTCGGCCTCAAGCAGCTCGAGGCCGACCCCTGGAGTACGGCGCCCGACCGCCTCCTGCCGGGCCAGCGTATCGCCGGTACAGTCACGCGCCTCACCGACTTCGGCGCTTTTGTCGAGATCGAGCCCGGCCTCGAAGGCCTCATCCACATTTCAGAAATGTCGTGGGCCAAAAAACTCCGCCACCCCTCCGACATGCTCAAGCAGGGCGATCGCGTCGACGCCGTCATTCTCTCCGTCAAGCCAGAAGAGAAGCGGATCGCACTCGGCCTCAAGCAGGCCCTCGCCGATCCATGGCTCGAGGTCGAGCGCAAATTTCCGGCAGGATCCCAGGTCGAAGGCCCGGTCACCAAGATCATGAACTTCGGCGCCTTCGTTCAGATCGCCGAAGGTGTTGACGGCCTTGTGCACATCAGCGAAATCGTCGCCGACCGCCGCATCAACCACCCCCGCGACGTCCTGCGCGAGGGCCAGCGCGTTAAAGCGCTCGTTCTCGCTATCGACACGGAAAAGCGCCAGATCAAGCTCTCCATGAAGCAGTTGATTCCGACCAGCATCGATGAGTACATCGCCGAGCACAAAGTTGGCGACACGGTTTCGGGCCGCGTCGTCGAACTCTCGCCTTCGGGCGCAATCGTCGAACTTGGCGAAGGCATCAGGGCCGCTTGCCGTGGGGGCAGCGCGGGCCGCACCAGCGGAACGCTTGCGGCGCCGTCTTCATCGTCCAGCGCTGCGTCGGCACCCGACCTCTCTTCGCTTTCCTCAATGTTGAAGGCTCGCTGGAAAGGAAACGCACCAGCCCCATCTGCCCAGCCTGAGCCGCTCGCCGAAAGCCAAATCCGCGCCTTCAAAATTGTGAAGCTGGACGCAGAAGCGAAGAGGATTGAAGTTGAGTTGGCCGCACGCTAAAGATACACCTCATCGACATAGCACCAACGCCAGTCCTCGCCGCGCTCGGCGGATTGGACCAGCGGATGCTTTGTCTCATGAAAATGCGTCCGAGCATGCCGGTTCTTCGATGAGTCGCAGCAGCCCACATGCCCGCACTCCAGACACATGCGCAGGTGCAGCCAGGTGTCGCCCATCTTCAGGCACTCTTCGCAACCCTTCGTGCGCGGCTTTATCCCTTTTACGATACTCGCAACGTGCGTGCAACTCGCTGCCATCTTTTCGCCTCCTTAACCCACGCGAAGCGCACCTAACCCCGCCGCCTCGCCGCCTTACTTCGCCGTCCACGGATCGTAAGTTCCCACGCTCCACGAGTGGCCTTCGGGATCCTTCACAGCAAACTCACGGCTTCCATAGTCAGTATTTTCGAGCGGGCGCACCACTGTAGCGCCGGCAGCCAAAGCGCGCAACCACAATGTACGCTCCGCGCGTCTCCACGCCACCCAGCTCCCCAGGCGACTTGAAGCTCGCGGCAAACTCGTCGTCCTTCTGTGAGCCGAGCATGATCATGCCTCCGCCCAGCGTCAGTTCGGCGTGCCCGATGGTTCCGTTCGGGCCTTCATACACCGCGCGGCGTTCAAAGCCAAAGACCCGGCAAAGCCAATCGATGGCGGCGCGCGCGTCGCGGTAGCGCAGGGCGGGGATGATGGTGCTGTGTGTCTCAGAAATGGGGAAGCCTCCGCGGGCAGATTAACGCGAAATCCGTCCCGAAGGCAATTCGGCCGATCTGCCGTCACCTGCGGTATGCTGGCCCTTATGTGCTTGCCCGCAGGCGACCAGCAACTCGTCCAGATCGTCGACGCCGCACTCGCCGATGCCGGCCGCCGCGCCGGAGACTTTCTTGCCTGCCGCATCGGCTGCACGCAGTGCTGCTACGGGGCCTTCGCCATCAACGCGCTCGACGCCGCGCGCCTCCGCGCCGGCATGTCCGCGCTCCGCTCCGCGCAGCCTGCGCTTGCCGCCGCAATCGAACGCCGCGCCCGCGCGTGGCTCGCCCAATACAGCAGCGATTTCCCGGGCAACGCCGAAACCGGCCGGCTCGGCACGTCCGACGCCGATCGCGCCTGCTTTGAGGACTTCGCCAACGACGACGCCTGCCCCGCGCTCGATCCCGCTACCGGACGCTGCGATGTCTACGAGTGGCGTCCTATGACTTGCCGCGTTTTTGGCCCGCCTATCCGCATGGCCGGCCCGGACGCAGTCGAATTAGCCGAAGTGGACGCGGCCGAAGCCGGCGAAAGACGGGAAGGTCTCGGCCACTGCGAACTCTGCTTCATCGGCGCAACTCCAGGCCAGGTCGCGGCCTGCGAGATGCCCGTCCCGCACGAATTGGAAACTAAACTCCTCAACGAGATCGGATCGACAGACGAGACCGTTGTGGCTTTTGCGCTGCTGCCCTAAGATGCTCGACTGCGCATCCGCGATAAACTGATCCTTGGAAACCCCCATGCCCATGCGCCCCTGCCGGGTCGAGATTCGCACCCGCGCCCTCGAAGAGAACATGCGCTTTCTCGCGAGCCTGGCCGCTCCCCATGCCGAGCTGCTCGCCATCGTCAAGGCAAACGCCTACGGCCATTCGCTCGCCCATTGCGCTCCGGTCGTGGTCCGCGCGGGAGCACAGTGGCTCGGCGTCACCAGCGTGGAAGAGGGCATCGTCGCGCGCGCGCTTTGCCCTCAGGCGCGCGTGCTCGTCATCGCCGGCGCCTTTCCCGGCCAGGCTGCGGCGGCGATTCAATTCCAGCTGACGCTCGTCGCGTGGGAGCCCTGGCAACTCAACGAGCTCGCAGCCGCCGCGCGCGCCACGGGAGCGCAGCCTGGCTCATTGCCCATCCATCTCGAAATCGACACCGGCATGAGCCGTCAGGGCGCCGGCCCCAATGACCTCGCCGCAATCTTCCCTCACTTTGGCCCCGGTTCGCCGCTCCGGCTTGAGGGCGTGATGACGCATCTCTTCGCCGCCGACGAGGCCGACGGCCAAATCACGCAATCGCAGCTTGCGCTCCTCGACGAATCCATGAGCCGCATCTCCGCCGCCGGCCTCTTTGCCGAGTGGCTCAACGTCGGCAACTCCGCCGCTTTGCTCGCAGGACAGGCGCGCCCCATCGCCGATCTCGCCGCCCGCCACGGCATGAAGGCCTTGCTGCGCCCCGGTCTCGCGCTCTACGGCCTCATTCCGCAATTCGACCCGCCCTTCGCGCCGCCTGAACCCTCCTCGCTCGCCGCCGCCCGCGCCGCTCTTCAGCCCGTGCTCGCATGGAAGGCCTCGGTCGCTGGCGTGCGCTCGGTTCCTGCCGGCGCCACCGTCGGCTACAACGCAACCTTCGTCGCCACCGAGCCCATGCGCCTGGCGCTCGTGTCAGCGGGTTATGGGGACGGCCTCGATCGCTCGCTCGGCAACCGCTTCAGCCTTCTGGTGCGCGGCCAGTTCGCGCCTCTCGTGGGCCGCGTCAGCATGGATCAATCGGTGTTGGATGTGACGGAAATTCCCGGCGTCCAGGCCGGCGACGAGGTCGTGATTCTGGGCGCGCAAGGCGCGGAAACCATCACCGCTTTCGACCACGCCGCAGCCTCCGGAACCATCCCCTGGGAAGTCTTCACGCGCATCGGCGCACGGGTCGCGCGGATCGCCGTTTAGCGTACTTCTCTTTGCGTCAATTTCGCGGGATTCAGCTCGCTAAAGATTCAGTGCGCCGCCGGGCACACCCTCGCCGCGCACATCGCTGCCGCGATCATCGCCTCCGTGCCGATGCACGAATTGAGCAGCATGTGGTAAAGCCCGCGCGAGCACCACTCCTGCTGGTAAAACTTGCGGATCACCATGGCGCGGCGCTTGTCGAAGCGGCCAGGTGCTGCTCCGCGTGCTGCGCCTGATGCGGAAACGCGCGCGCAAACCATTCCTTCTTGGCGCTCGCCGTGGCGTACACAAAGATGTGAAAGCATCCTGGCACTTTTGCCAGTGCGCAGGCCGCGCCCCGGCCCACCAGCACGCAGTTGCCCTGCTTGGCCGCATCCAGAATCTCCTGCTTGATCAGCTCCAACATGCGCTCGGAGTCGAAGATGTGCTCCACTGCCGGGCTCATCGTCGAGAAACCCGAATCGTGCCAGAAGGCTTTGCCATAGCGGTAGTACCACGGGTCGAGCCGTTCGTCGAATTTAGCCGCCAACTTGGGATCCACGCCGGCCATGCGCGCCGCGCCCTCCACCAGGGCCGAGTCCAGCAGCCGCCATCCCAGCCGCGCCGCCAGGTCGTGCGCAAACTCCCCGCCATGCGAGCCGTACTCCCGCTCCACCGTGATTACTGTGACAGGCGTGTTCGCCATTTCCTTGTGACCCCCTGCGCAGGAGCATACAACGAAAGCGGGTACTTTCGGCAAGAAGGCGAGATTTCCGCCTCTTTCGAGGACGTCTTATACCGCAAAGAGGGATCAAGGCAATCACGGGGTTGGCGGCAACGCTTCGGAAACCAAGCATTCCTTTGCGAAACCGGATAATATTTCGAGAACGGTCCCGACTCGAGGCATGCCCATGCCAAATCGCAAGCTGAGCTCATCTGCCATCGTCAATATCGAGGATCTTCGCCGGATGGCCGAGCGGAGAGTCCCCCGATCGGTGTTCGACTATCTCGACGGTGGCGCAGACGCCGAGGTCACGCTGGCGGCAAACTGCCGCGCCTTTCGCGATACAACATTTCGTGCGCGCAACGGTGTCGCGGTCTATAACTGCAAGACCAGCGTAAGCGTGCTCGGCCAGGAAATCGCCTTCCCCGCCATCTTTGCTCCCGTAAGCTACATTCGCCTGATGCACGCGGACGGCGAGGCAGGCGTTGCCCGAGCGGCCGGTCAGGCAGGCACCATCTACGCGGTTCCAACCATCTCCGGCCACAGGCTGGAGGCTGTCAAGTCCGCCTCAACCGGTCCGCTCTGGTATCAGTTGTATCTGATTGGTGGCCGCGCGGCGGCCGAGGGCGCCATTGACCGCGCGCGCCGTGCCGGCTACTCCGCATTGGTGCTGACGCTGGATACCCCCGCCTCGGGCAATCGCGAACGCGACCCGCGCAGCGGCATGAAGGAGCTCCTTGCTCCCGCGCTGCTGCCCAAGGCGCGCTTTCTGCCCAACATCCTCGCCCATCCCCGTTGGCTGGCTTCGTTTTTGCTCGATGGCGGTGTTCCAAAAATGGGAAATGTTGTAATTCCAGGAAAAGGTCCAATGGACCTGGTCGCTGTGGGACCCGCTCTCTCTCACGCGGGTGCGAGCTGGGAAGACCTGCGCTGGATACGCGAGATGTGGCCGGGTCCCATCGTAGCCAAGGGGGTTCTTACCGGCGATGATGCCCGGCGTGCGGTCGATGAAGGCGCTCGCGCAGTGGTCGTTTCCAACCACGGTGGACGGCAGTTGGATTGCGTCTCTGCGTCGCTCGATGCGCTGCCTGAGGTTGTGGATGCCGTCGGCGGCCAGGTTGAGGTCCTTATCGACGGCGGCGTGCGCCGGGGCAGCGATATCGCCAAGGCAGTTTGCCTCGGCGCTCGCGCGGTGCTCATCGGACGCGCTTACGCCTATGGGCTTGCAGCTGCGGGAGAGGCAGGCGTGACTCGCGCAATCAAGATCCTGAAGGACGATCTCGATCTTACCCTCACCCTGCTCGGATGTCCGTCAATCGATCAGCTTGACGAAACGTATCTCATCGGCGCACGCCGCCGATAAACCACCCTTTCACGATCCGCCCGAGGTAATCATTGAAACGCGGCCCTGGTTACTGCGCGACCGGCTGCTGCGGCAATGCCTTCGGCGTCTTCAGGTGCCGCGCGTTGGGCGGCCCCGCGGTTCCAGGCGGCGGGGCTTGCGGCGGGGCCGGTTCGGCCAGGAACGGCTGCCCTTTTTTGATGTGCAGGTCGCCGTTATCCGTGTTCAGCGTAATGCGTGCTGTGCCGGAGCCGATTCGTCCGTTCACCGTCTTGTCTTCTTCGCCGCTCACTGTGAGGCCATAATCGGTCACAATGTCGCCATTGTGCGTCCGCCCGCTCACCGTAGCCGAAGCATCGGGCTGCAATGCAATCTCCACGTCGCCTTTGCTGTTTTTCACGTCCACGCCAAAGTTTCCTGCCGGCTCAACCGCGATGCGGCCGTTACGGTCCTCCACAATACTGTCGCCGTAGATCTGGCTCAGGTCGATGTCCTTTGAGTGCGAGACCGCGCGCACCAGTCCCTTGGCGCCGGTAATGTGCAGATCGTCGGAGTCGAGGGTCAGGTCGCCGGGCAATTCTCCCAATTCGACGGTGGTCACTGAGGTGTGCAGGCGCACCGGCCCGCCGATGGCTTCCAAATGCACGTCGCCATCCAGGTCGCCGTCCTGCGTCACCGAGCCTTTGATGTCGGAAAGCGTCAAATCGTTCAGGTCCCCGTCGAGGGTCAAGTCGCCCTGCACATCGTGAGCGGAAAATTCGTCGTGTTTCCCGCGGGTAAAGTGCGCCACCACGGGGCCGGTCATCGAATTCAGGTGAATATCTCCGCGCGTGGTCACGTCGATGCCGGCGCCCAGTCCCGTCGCGGTCACGCTGTCCCATCCATCGTTCACCGTCACTTTGGCGGATTTCGGCACCGTCACAGTCAGGTTCACTTTTCCCTTCGAGTTGCTTTGCGATTGGATCAGTACCGCGCTGCCGCTCACCGTCACGTGTGCTGCCACGCTGTCAAAGATCTTTTTCGCGTCGGCATCGGAGTTGGCATACGCCACTTCGTGCGCCTGCACCTCCAGCGTCGGCTCGTCACCCGCGGTAATGCTCACGTCGCCGCGCGGAATCTGGATCTCAATCGACGCGTTAGCCGGAATCTGCCTGCTGTCGACCGGCTGGTCGCTGTCGTGCTCGGGCATTCCGAAGGTGTTGAAAAAATCAGTGCCGGCGAACGGCCCGGAGGGCCCCCAGAATCGATTGTGTGCCGCCGCCAGGGCGCCTACAATGGCCAGCACGACGAGAATCCCGATGAAGCCGCCACTCCGCCTCACAGGCGTCTTCCGGCGCATGTCCAGCGCCCACTCGGCCAGCAGCGCAAGCCCTGCCCCAATCAGCAACAGTGGCCACCACCGCCCGTACCAGGTCCAGAAGGAGCCGGAATCGATGTGGCCCGTGACCACCAGCAGAGCAATCACGCCGACACCCACAAGAATCACCGGACCCACTACCGAAGGCACTCGCGGTCCGTATGCGCCCCTATAACTTGCTTTCAAGGCGCGCTGCTGCGCCCGCCACGCATCGTGTTGCGCGCGCCATGCGGCCCGTTGCTGCTCGCGATACACGCGCCACTGCGTTCTCGCGTCGTACGGTGGAATCGGAGGCGGCGCGCCGCCGCCCGGTGGCATATTCGGGGGTACGCTGCTCATCGCTGGCCTCCATTCACGCCGTTCTCGAAGTCATGCGGCTGCGAGAGCCCAATCGCCGTGCCGGCCGGTTCTGCGCCTTGCCCGGCCGTTGGTGGCCCTCCTTGCCCCGTTGCTTGCCCCACGCCCGCATAGGTCGCTCCGAAAAATGGCGCGTAGCCCTCCGCGGCCAGAGCCGCCCGTTCCGCCAGCATCAACAAGCCAATCATGATGAGCAGCAGCGGCCAGAACAGACGCCAGAAATACGGGATCACCCCCCCTGATGGAGCAGTGCCAGCACTCCAATCAGCAGCAGAATGGCCGGCCAGCGCAAGCGCCGAATCAGAATATAGCGGCTCATTTTTGCCCTCCTTGCGAATTCGCACGCGCGTCCTGCATGCGCCGCACGATCAGCCACACGCCCAAACCGATCAACAGCAGCGGCCAGGTGAACTGAAACAGCCGGCCTGAGAACCAATCCAACTGCCCCACCAAAAACAGCAGCCCCAGGGCAATCAGAATTACCGCCCCGATCGGCTCTCTGCGCCGCCAGTGCACCGGCGGTACGGGTGGGATCGGCGGAATCGGCGGAATGCCGGGCCCCGTATACTCTGGTGGCGCATACGGTCCCTGATACGGAACTTGATACGGTCCCTGAGATGGCGCCTGATACCCGCCTGCCGGTCCCGGCCCTGCCGCACCCGGCCCAGCGCCCGTTTGCGTTCCCTGCTGTGTTACCGCTTGTGGTCCCGGCTGTGGCCACTGCTGCGCCCGGGCGCCCCCACCGAACCAGTGGCTCACCTCATTCAGGCCCAGTGGATCGGGCAGAGGCTCGCCGTCGCGCCGCGCCCTCGCCGTGTGGTAGGCCTCGAACACCTGGTAGCAGATCCACCCGACAACGAAAAGACCAAACACGCCATAGATATGAGCGGCGCTCACCAGCACGGCGAAAATGACCACGTGAACCAGCCCTTTGATGAATTGGCCGTTGTACATCGCGCCCACGCCGGGAATCAGTCCCAGGAAAGCCGCCAGCACCGGGTGGGGCGCGCCCGCGGGAAAAGCCATATAGGTGCCTTGTACGCTCTGCCACGCCGTCCAGCACGGCTCGCAGAAGATCTGCCCTCCCGCCGCATTGCGCACGCAGCTCGAGCACAGCGCCTTCCCGCAATTCTGGCAGTACGCGGTCGCACTTACGCCGCTGTGGTTTACGCAATCCATGTCTTGCCCCTTTCCCACTCTCGCAATGCTGAGCCGCCGCACTGCGCACAACCGTCCCGAAGCACCAGGGAAGGTTCTGAGAACTCACTCGCTGCGCCGCTTGCCGGCTCCGCCGCCGGGCTGCCGGGATGTTTCCGGCCTTGCTTCCTTGCTCCCTTGTTCGCTTGTTCCCTCGGTCCCTCTGTCCCTCGGTCCCTGTTCTCCTGTCTTGTCTGGCCGGGAGTCACCGGCTGCGCCTGCTTGCGCTGCTCGCCTTTTCCTTCACCCTTACCCTGGTCGCTGAGCTCCCGCACTCTTGATTCCACCTCGTACACAAACCGCAAATGGTCGTAGTACCGCACGATCGGCACCGAAGCCATGTTCAATTGCCGTTCCACGTACGAGCGCACCGCCTGCGGCCGCAGGTCGGCCAGCCGTAAGGCCGTAAAACGAATATTCGCCAATCGCACCCCAGTCATATTCAGCGTCAGCGCGATGGAAAAGAACGCCATTGCCGCCGTCATCAGCAACCGCGGCTGCAAGCTGTAGCGCAGCCGTGCAAAGAACCCTGGCTGTTGCCACACCGGAGGAACGAACGCCGGAACCGTCGCCGTCCCCGCGGGTAGCGGCATCGCCTGGCCAGCCCATCCTGCGCCCGCCGCGTGGCCCGGTCCTGTATGCGCCAAAATCATTTCGAGAAGCCCTTGTGGAACTTCCGGCTCGGGCGAAAGAAACTCCAGCCATTCGCGGCCCTTCCGCGCCTCTTCATACAGCGCCGTGCAAGCCGGGCAGGCAGCCATGTGCGCTGAAAACGCCGGTTCATCCTCAGGCCTCAGTAGCCCGTCCAGCGCGTCCGCCAACAACGTCTCCCACTCGCCACAGGCAGCGGAGCCCGGAATGTGTGTATGCTCTGCCATGGCTACATCACCTCCTTTTTAGTACGCTCCAGCAGCCGCGCCAGTTCCGCGCGCCCTCTGCTGATGCGGGACTTCACGGTCCCTTCCGGGATGCTTAAGACCTGCGCAATCTCTCTGTAATCAAGGTCTTGCAAATCTCTCAAAATTACGGCTTCGCGCAGCTCAACGCTCACGCGCGCCAGTGCGTCCTGCACGATCCTGGCCAACTCCTTGCGCGCCGCCGCTTCGTGCGGCGTGGACCCCGTGGAGGTCAGCCGGTCAATAGGTCGAAGCGGCCTGAACTCCTCAGCCTGCTCCCAGCCTTCGTCCAGCGAACCGGTCGCCCGCAGGTTGCGCGTCCGCCTGAAGTTGTCCACCAGCAGGTTTCGCGTCAGGGTGGTTATCCACACCGCCAGGCTGCCCCGCGCGTCATCGAAGTTACCCAAATTCGAATAGATCTTCAGGAACACATCCTGGGTCAGGTCCTCGGCGTCCGCCCCATTCCCGGTAAAGCGATAGCACAGCCCGTACACACGTTGATGGTGCGTGCGGACCATCTCGGCCCATGCGCCGGAGTCGCCGTCAATGCAGCGGCGGACGATTTGGCTCCAGTCTTGGTCCAGAGGGCTCACCTCCACGCGCACCGCGCGCCCCGCCGGCTCCACGGCTGCGGCGCTGGCACATTCTTCATGGACCCTTGGCCGTTCATCAGCCTTGTCCCGGGAATGGGAGCGCGCCGTTCGAGCACCCCAACCCATCCCGCTCCAGCTTAATGTACCCACGCACTGCATAACCGGCTGGTACGTGGATTCCGCGCGCTTAGTTCCGTCGTCGCAGGCCGCCTTGGGAAACTCCGCCCGCATACCGGGCGGAAGATGTCAGCAACTCGGGAAGATGCCGTAAACTTGGCTGCAAAGGAGGCGAACCCGTGGAAGACTGGAAATTCACCCAGAAAGATCCCTCTGAGGCTCTTGCGAAGCTGCACTTCTTCTCCATCAAGAAAAAGCACGCCGCCGGCGAAGTAGAAGCGCGCATTACCGTCAAGGAATTCGCCACCGCCAAGACCACCGACCTGAAGTTCTTCGCCTCGGCCGATATCGAGTTGAATCAAAAGACCATGCCTTTCCAGCCCTGCGGTTGGAGCGAAACCCTGATGGGAGCGCTCACAGAATGTCTGAGAAATCTGCGCAAGTTCGACTATGAAGGCCCCGAACTCGCTTCCGGCCCCTCCGACTGCCAGCCACTGCCAACTGACAACTGACCTTGATACCTGACCCCTGTCCTCAATACCTCTGCTGAATCTCCCGCGTCAACCGCCCTTGACGCGTGCCCTTTCAAATGATCGACTGGACGATGAATGGCTGATCCCACCTGTCTTCCCCGCTTCACCCTCGACGATTACGAAATGCTGTTTGCCGATCGCCATCTGCTGCACGGCGTGGTAGCGAAGTGGGCTGTTGAGCGGCCCGCGGTTCCCGCCATTCTCAGCGCCGAAAGCGGCCGTCAAGTCACCTGGAGCGAATTCAATCGCTTCACCACTGCATTGGCGGGCGAATTGCTGCGCCTCGGCTTCACGAAGGGCGACTATCCTGGTCACGTTGCTGCCCATGTCCGTGGATCACGTTCTGCTCGAATATAGCTGTTTCAAAATCGGCGTGATCGTCGCCCCGCTCGATCTGCGTTTAACTCCTACTGAAGTGATTCGATCGCTGGAAATTCTTCGCCCGCGCGGCTTTGCCGGCCTGGGCGTAAACCCCGCAATCGACATTCGCTCGATGTGGAGCGCTGTGCAGGCGCAGTGCCCATGGATCGAGCACTCTATCGCCGTAGGCTCAACCGGGGTCCCGGACGCCGCCTCTGTCGACGCAATCCCGTGCACACATTCCTTTGCTTCACTTGCCGAGCCGGCATGGCTGTCCCTCACTGCCGCCGACTCTGCCGCCGTCGCCAAAATCGGCGCCACAATCACGCCTGACGACGGCGCTCTCGTCATCTTTACCACCGGCTCAACCGGCTCGCCCAAGCCGGCCCTGCTTTCGCACCGCAATATTACCGTGCAGAACATGTGCATGTGCGGCAGTTTTTTCGGCGGCGACAGTGGAATGCGTACGTTGGTCAATCTGCCCGCTTCTCATGTCGGCGGCCAAACTGAGGCGTTGATGAGCACCCTCTTCGGCGGAGGCACGGCGGTCCTCCTCGAGGTCTTCGATGCCGGCCGCTCCCTGCGCGCGATCGCCCAGCACCAGGTCCAGATCCTCGGCCAGATTCCGGCCATGTTCAACCTCGAGTGGATGCTGAAAGACTACCGCCGTTACGATCTCTCCAGCCTCCGGTTTGCCGCCTACGGGGGCAACAGCGTCTCGCGGCCGTTCGTTGAGCGGCTTGCCGCCATGGCGCCTTTGATTGGAACCGGGTTGGGCGTCACCGAGTGCGCCGGCTTCTGCACTTACGTTCAAGCCAATGCAACCGATCACGAGATGATTGTCTCCGGGCTTGGCCTGGACATGCCCATCTACCCCTGCTCCATCCGCCGGCCCATGCGCCCCGACGGCTACGCCGGCGATGAACTGCCTGCCGGCGAGATCGGCCATATATGTTTTCGCGGTCCGCAGACCTTTCTTGGCTATGTCAACGATCCTGCCGCCACAGCCAAAACAATTTCGCGCGACGGCTTCCTGTACACCGGGCGATCTCGGATACAAGGATGCCGCGGGCCTGCATCTCACCGGCCGGGAGAAGTGGGTCATCAAATCGCTCGGCTACCAGATCTTCCCCGGCGATGTGGAAGCGCACATCTCGGCCCTTACGGCGCAAGTCGCCAACTGTGTCGTCGTCGGCGTAGCGCACGAAGTGGTTTCAGAAGCTCCAGTGGCGCTGGTGGAGAAGAAGTCCGGCGTCGCGCTAAGCACTAAGGAACTGGACCGGCACGCCCGTTCCCTGCCGGCGTACATGCGCCCGCGTCATTGGATCGTTCTCGAATCCGGCAACTTCCCGCTGAATCGCATTGCCAAGCCGGACTACATGCGCGCCCAGGAGATGGCCCGCCAGGAGATTGCCCAGTTACGCGCCCAAGGCGAGTGGGACAGCGGCTACGTCCAGGGCGAACAAAACGGCTGATGAATATGCGCTTCGCATCGGATAATCGCGCGGCGGATGCGGCCGCACCGGCCAGGTTGCCCTTGCACTGCCGCAGACACGACTTTTCCGTACGCATTCCAATCCCAAAGTTTCCTTTCAGATTGCGAGTGCAGTACAGCGTAAAGCCCAAGAAATATATCGTTTTCGGGCGTTGGGTTTTGTGAAAACCGGAGGTGGGCGACTGCCTCTGGCCCCCGGCGGGCCGGTCGCGAGTGCGGTCCCTACCGCGACCAGTTTTCGGTCCGCGGGGGTCCGGCCACGAGCCTTTCTGCTCCGGAATAGATTACGAAGCGGCGGCCTCGCAGAAAGCCGACCAGTGTCATGCCAAACTCGCGGGCAAGGCTAACCGCAAGGTCCGATGGCGCCGAAACCGAAGCCAGAACGGGCAATCCGGCGACAAGGGCCTTCTGCACAATCTCAAAACCGCCTCGCCCGCTGACAAGAAGCACAGCGTCACGCAACGGTATCAGGTCATTGGCGAGCGCCCAACCGATTGCTTTGTCAACCGCATTGTGGCGCCCAACATCCTCGCGAAGAACAAGCAACTCGCCTGCAGTATTGAACAACCCTGCGGCGTGTATTGCACCGGTGCGGCTAAAAGCCGCCTGCGACTTGCATAATTTATCGGGCAGGCGGCAGAGCACTTCAGGATCGATGGTGCAGGCAGTGTTCGGGGCTTCAATGCCACGCACGCGCACGGCGTCGATTGAGGCCTTGCCACAGACTCCGCAGCTTGAAGTCGTATAGAAGTTTCGCTGGGCCGTCTCGGAATCGAGCGTGACGCCCTGAGCCAGGTCGACTCGCACCCGATTGGCGCCGTTCTGTTTGCCGTTGGCCTCAAAGCGGACGGAGGCAATCTGGCTACGGGATGAGATCAGGCCTTCGGTAAAGAGAAATCCAGCCGCAAGTTCGAGTTCGTGGCCCGGAGTGCGCATTGTGACGTTGAGGGCGGCATCGCCAATGCGAATCTCAAGCGGCTCCTCACCTACAAGGTAGTCGTTCTGGGAGCGCAGCTCTCCATCCCGCCACTCGCTGATGCCGGTCACAGACACAATGCGGGGAATCACACTGCACATCCTTTTTTCCGAAGCAAATGAGAATTCCAGTTGACTTAGATAATACCTTATGCAAAGTGTGCGGTTTCTCGACAAAGGTGAGACTGAGCATATATAGGAGTTAGTACAGGTTAACTTCGATTCTGAGCCGATTGCGCACGATGGCGGCGGCGCATAAACCGAAACGGCGACGGCCTCGATCGGAACCCTGTCGAGAATTTTGACATCGTGCCATTGCCGCCAGGCCCCGAAGCCTCGCCGCCACGTGAGGAACTTGGATTCGCGGCGAGCCAAAATGATACCCAACTCTCAGCCGCAGAATGATTTGCCACAATGGGCACCGACGTTTGCCGGACAGTTGTGAAAGCCTGCAGCTTGCCGGGCTGCCTTTCTCTTATGTGATCGAGATCACGTGGTGTAGTGCGCTCCGACACATCGGCGCGTTCTGCCCGGTGGCACCTTCAATCTAGGGGCTGTGCGTTGCAGCACATCTCCGTGCCTTGTCTTGTGGTGCGCGTGTGGCGATGCCAACTTCCCATGCCGCGGGTTTTCGCATCTCTCGAATACGGAGTTTGAACCATGCCTGATCCAGCGAACGAATCCGTCGGATGTGTCGTCGATTCGACCA
>CAWKFD010000029.1:0-84276 GCA_963848805.1 uncultured Acidobacteriaceae bacterium
GCTGGCCAAGAACGACATCGGGCCTCGGGAATCGCTTAAACAGCCCGTCGTCAATCATTGCCTGCGCGCCCTGCGCCGTCTCTTCTCCTGGTTGAAAAACCGCTATAAGTGTTCCGTGCCAGCTATCGCGGCTCTTGGCAAACAGGGATGCAGCCCCCATCAAGCAGGCCACGTGCATGTCATGGCCGCAGGAGTGCGCCACCGGCGTCATCTTGCCATCAGGGCCTGTCACCGTGACTGTACTGGCATAGGAAAGCCCGGTCTCTTCCTTGATAGGCAGCGCATCCATGTCAGCGCGCAGCATGACGGTGGGACCGTCTCCATTGCGCATGATACCGACGACTCCCGTCTTGCCGATGCCCTCGGTGACCTCAAAGCCGTTGGACTTAAGATGATTTGCCGCAGTTCCAGCCGTTCGCGTCTCCTGCATCGACAACTCGGGGTGAGCGTGTATGTCTTTGTAAACTGCTTCCAGTTGCGGAAGTATCGCGTCGAGCTTTACAAGGATCTCAGTTGGTTGTTTTTCCGGCATCTTGTGAAACTCCTGAGCGGCTTTGCAACGTTTTCCGGGGGACTACAAGGAGCGAGAGAATGAATTGCGTTTGTACTCGCATACCGGATGGTGCAGGCGGGCAAACACCTTCCATGACCCGAGCTCGTACGACAAACCCAACTCGATGCTCCTAATTATTGAACATCGAGGACTCGGACTTGCAAATGCCCCCAATCCAGTTCCGAAAGTAACAGATTGGACTGATTCTCGCGCGGCGATCATCGGTACTCCCGCTCGGTAGCCGCAGGCGATGTCGGCCGAGGTTCGCTGATCTGCCCAGGCGTTACCCTGGCGTGACTGTTAGCAGGCCAAAGCACTCGTTGGCAGACGGTTACGAGCGATTGCCGGAATTACTCCTGAAAAACGCCGATTGCGACGGTGATCAACGCTCTGGCACCCCGCCGTAAGATTCCCGTCGAAATGCCGACTAGTCAGGACGAATCTGCCGTCGACGAGTGATTTGGCGATTACGCGCTCACTGACAGCAAGCTGACGGATATTTGCGCACCGCTATTTGCTCTAATTTGCGGCAGAGCTACGGTGAGTCTCACGCCAATCGCTTGGCGGCACGCCCTCCCAGTTGCGGAAGGCGCGGCCGAACGAGTTCGGATCTTCGAAACCAAGCAAGTATGCGGCCTCATTCAGCTCCAGGACGGAATTGGAGAGGTAATACCGCGCCATCGAGTGCCGCGCCTCATCCAAAACACGTTGAAAGCTGGAGCCTGTTTCCTGCAAACGACGCTGCAGTGTGCGAGGGCTCATGTGAAGTGCCTCGGAGATCGCATCCATTGAGGGGCGCTGTCCAGTCAGTCGGTCCTGAATGGCGCGGCGCACCAGCGCGATGAAACTGTCTTCTTCCTTGTGCTCCCGCAATTGCGTTTCGAACTGTGGAACGAGCAAATCCAGCAGTTCGACATTACAAGTCACAAAGGGTGCCGTTGCATCCGATGCGCGAAAGATGATCGCGTTGCGCGAGGCACCGCTGTTCACTTTGCATCCGAGGCTGCGCTCAAGAATACGCAGATTCGACCGTTGCTGGACATACTCGACCCTAAGCGGATTGAGTTGCGTCCCCGTTCCGTGTCGGGCAAGAGAAATCGTCCAGGAGAAGCAGTAATCGGTGAGAACTTGCGGCTCGGCCTCGACCGCGAGTAGCCAACGAAATGCGATGCTGAACTCTTGCTTGCCGAGCTTGAAAAGAATCTCTTCTGGCGCAGTCAGCTTTTTGTAGCGAGCTAAGTGCTCAGTGGCAGTCACAAGATTCTGGGTCGAAAGCGCCGCGATGGCCATGGGGTGAAAGCGCTCAGTCTTCGTCTCAACACCCAGCTTGATACCAATGAGGGGATCGGAACTAACAACCTCGATAGAGTGCCAAAGCGCGAAGAGCTCTTCGGTCGAGACCAGAACACGAACCTGATCAAACAAATCCCCGGGAAGGCCCGCCCTGCGCAGCACTGCGGCAACCGAGACACCGTGCTCCTTCAACTTGAGTGCCAAACGGCCCGGTACTCTAAAACGCTTCAGCATGGCTATGCCTCCACTTAGAAGCGTATCGGATTTCCGCCGCCGCTACCATTCCGAACACGCCAGAATGCCAGCGAATCGCGCCAAACAAGATTGGCGTGATTGGAAGTCAGATTGTCGTGTCCGGCAGGGCGGGCGGTTCGGATGAGGGCTAATGTTGGAAATACCGGACCGGCCGTAGTCAGCGGGTTCGTCCGAAATCCCTTCGTGATCGATGAAAGGCCCAAATATGCAGAACTTAAATGGCATAGCCACAAAACGCGGCATCGACCGCCGCTCCTTTCTGGGCGTCACCGGGGCGGCGGCGGCAGCAGTCATCGCCAGTACCCTCCCAGGGATGGCCGCCGCGGAGCCAAGCACGCCACTGCGCATGAGTGAGAGACGCAAGATTGGCTCACTTGAGGTTTCCAGCGTCGGATTCGGCGTGCAGAACATGAGCCGAAAGTATGAGACAACAGTGCCTTATCGCCCGGAGATGATCAACATCATCCGTGGCGCTTATGACCACGGCGTGACGTTCTTCGACACCGCAGAGGCTTACGGACCCTTTGAATGCGAGCGAATTCTTGGAGAGAGCGTCGAACCTTTTCGAAACAAAGTTGTGATCACGTCGAAGTTCGGTTGGAATATCGACCTGGAGACCGGGCAGTTTCAAATGGGGCTCAACAGTAAGCCTGAACATATCAAGCGTGCGGTGGAAGGATCGCTGAAGCGGCTCCGCACGGATCGCATCGATCTCTTATATCAGCACCGCGTAGATCCGCAGGTACCGATTGAGGATGTTGCGGGCGCGGTAAAGGAACTGATGTCCCAGGGCAAGGTTCTTCATTGGGGCTTGTCTGAGATGGGACCGAAGACGCTGCGCCGCGCCCATGCGACGCAGCCTCTCACGGCGGTCCAGAACGAATACTCGATGCTGTGGCGCGGTCCGGAAGAAGTGACCCTTCCGCTGTGCGAAGAGCTGGGAATTGGCTTCGTCTGCTGGAGCCCGCTTGGCGTGCAGTTCCTGGCCGGTTGGATTGACGAGAATACCCGCTTTGCACCGGGTGATATTCGTGGAATGGAACCCCGCCTCTCTCCGGAAAATCTGAAGCACAATATCGAGCTGGTAAAGCTCGTGAAACAATGGGCCGAGCGGAAGCATGCCGCTCCGGGGCAGATTGCCCTGGCCTGGCTGTTGGCGCGGAAACCGTGGATTGTGCCTATACCAGGCACAACGCAGATGGCCCACATGGTTGAGAACGCCGGCGCCAATTCAGTTGTGTTCACTTCAGACGAACTCAAAGAACTGGATGTATCGGTATCAAATATTCAGATTCAGGGAGAACGTCTGCCGGCCGGCATACTGGCGCTGTCGGGAGTGGAAGCACCGGCGAAGAGTTAGGAGGCTGGCATCTGCGATTTCAAGAAGGTGGGGGAATGATGGAAAAGAGAGAACTGGGAAAGAGCGGATTGGAAGTATCGGCCCTCGGCTTGGGCTGCATGGGATTGAGTTTTGGCTACGGACCCGCAACAGAAAAGAATGAAGCAATCAAGCTGATTCGCGCCGCTTACGACGGCGGCGTCACCTTCTTCGACACCGCCGAAGCCTATGGTCCGTTTACAAACGAAGAACTCCTGGGCGAGGCGCTCGCTCCTGTTCGCGAAAAGGTGGTCATCGCAACCAAGTTCGGCTTCAAGAATGGAGTGCCGGGGCAGGGTACGGATAGCACGCCGGAACGAATCAAGGCTGTCGCTGACGCTGCATTGAAACGCCTCAACACCGACAGAATCGATCTGTTTTATCAACATCGTGTCGATCCCAATGTGCCGATGGAGGATGTTGTGGGCACCGTGAAGGATCTCATCCAGCAGGGCAAGGTGAAGCACTTCGGGATGTCGGAAGCCGGCACCGTCAGCATTCGCCGTGCTCATGCCGTGCAGCCGGTTGCCGCACTTCAAAGCGAATATTCGCTGTGGTGGCGGGAGCCGGAGAAAGAAATCCTCCCGACGTTGGAAGAGCTTGGCATCGGATTCGTTCCGTTCAGCCCGCTGGGCAAGGGCTTTCTTACGGGAGCCATCTCGGACAAGACGGAGTTCGATAAGACTGATTTTCGCAACATTGTTCCGCGCTTCACCGCCGATGCCCGCAGAGCGAACCAGGTGGTGGTGGATGAGCTCGGGCGGATTGCAGAACAGAAGAATGCCACAAAGGCTCAGATTGCGTTGGCATGGCTGCTGGCTCAAAAGCCGTGGATCGTACCAATCCCAGGGACCACCAAGCTGCATCGCCTGGAAGAGAATCTCGGCGGCGCAAGCGTGGAGCTGACGCCCGAAGACCTAAAGGCCATTCACGACGCCATCTCGGCCATTGACGTTCAGGGAGATAGATATCCTGCTCAACTTCAGAGCCTTGTCAATCGTTAGGAAAAGAACTGGCACCACACGAAGGAGAAGCAATGCAAAAGCGTACTCTCGGACAGAATCTCGAAGTCTCTGCTCTCGGCCTCGGATGCATGAGCATGACATCAGCCTACGGCCCGGCAGCCGACAAGGGCGAGATGATCAAGATGCTTCGAGCCGCATTCGACCTCGGCGTCACCCATTTCGATACGGCCGAAGCCTATGGGCCCTTCGCGAACGAAGAGCTTGTGGGCGAGGCGCTTGAGCCAATCCGCAACAATGTGACGATTGCCACCAAGTTCGGCTTTGACATCGACCTTGAGACGGGCAAGCGCACCGGCGGCACCAATAGCCGACCCGAGCATGTGAAAGCGGTGGCAGACGCCAGCTTGAAACGTTTGCGGACCGATCATATCGATCTCTTCTATCAACATCGCGTCGATCCCGATGTGCCTATTGAAGATGTCGCCGGCGCGATGAAGGAGTTGATCGCCGCCGGCAAGGTCAAGCACTTCGGCATGTCGGAGGCCGCAGTTCAGACCATTCGCAGAGCGCACGCTATTCAGCCCGTCACCGCAGTGCAGAGCGAATACTCGCTCTTCTACCGGAGTTCCGAAGCGGAGCTTCTACCGGCGCTGGAAGAACTCGGCATCGGGTTCGTTCCATTCAGCCCGCTCGGCGCCGGGTTTCTCACGGGCAAGATCGACGAGAACACGAAGTTCGATCCAACGGATTTTCGGAACATGGTGCCGCGCTTTACGCCGGAGGCCCGCAAGGCCAACATGGTTGTGGTCGATCTGGTCAAGAGCGTTGCAAATCGCAAGGGCGCGACGCCAGCGCAAGTCGCACTCGCATGGCTGCTTGCGCGGAAGCCGTGGATCGTGCCCATCCCGGGAACGACGAAACTGCATCGGCTCGAGGAGAATCTCGGCGCGGTGAACGTTGAGCTGACCGAGGCCGATCTCAGGGAGATCGATGACACTTCTTCAAGTCTCAAGCTCGAAGGAGCACGTCTTCCGGAAGCCATGTTGAAGATGACAGGACGCTGAGAGTTCACTTGGCGTAAACGAAGAAGAAAGAACGCTGACGATCAATGGAAAAGACTCGATGATGGGGCTGGATTCCTCAAGCGACAGCACTCACCGAGCAAGCGGCTTCCTCGCTTGGCGACAACAGATGGGATGAGAAGGCCGGTCTCCGGCGGGATGCGTTAAGCTCCCAAGTTATCGACGCGTTCGAGGCGCACGAGATGAGGAGACCGGCTATGAGGAAGCCTAGCACTTCGGCGTTACACCGGAAAGGAAAGCTGCAGGATGAGCAGCTGACTATCGGGCTCGATTTGGGTGATCGGTCGAGCTTCTACTGTGTTCTCAACGGAGCGGGTGAGGTGATTCTGGAGGAAAAGGTTGCCACCAGCCCGGAAGCGATGAAGAAAAGCTTCGGGAAGATGCTGCGGAGCCGAATTGCGCTGGAGACCGGCACACATTCGCCGTGGGTAAGCCGCCTACTCTCCGAACTGGGGCATGAGGCGATCGTGGCGCACGCACGTAAGGTCCGCCTGATCGGGGAGAGCCGGCGCAAGGACGACCGGCTGGATGCGCAGGCCTTGGCCAGACTGGCCAGAATCGATCCGCAGTTGCTGTCGCCGATTCAACATCGCAGTGTTCAGGCGCAGGCGGATCTGTCGGTGGTCCGGGCGCGATATGCGCTGGTGCGCGCAAGAACGGCGCTAGTCAATGCAGCGCGAGGGCTGACGAAGTCCTTCGGAGAGCGGATCCGCGGCCGTAATCCAAAGGGCTTCAGGCCGGCCACGAGTGAAGTGTTGAGTCCACAACTGCAGGTTGCACTCGCACCCCTGTTAAGCGCACTCGAAACGATCACCGCGCGGATCCGGGAGTACGACGCTCAGATCGAGGAGCTCGCCGAGAAGAGCTACCCGGACGTGGCGCTGCTCAAGCAGGTGAAGGGTGTAGGGACGCTGATCGCCCTGACCTACATACTGACGCTGGAAGACCCGAGGCGGTTTCGAAAGAGCCGCGATGCAGGCTGTTACGTGGGACTGCAGCCAGGCAGACGGAACTCCGGGCAGAGCGAGCCCCAACTGCACATCACCAGGGAGGGAGACTCTTATCTGCGCATGGTGCTGGTGCAAGGGGCACAACACATCCTGGGGCCGTTCGGCGAAGACTCCGACCTACGCAGATGGGGACTGAAGCTGGCTGAACGTGGGGGCAAAAGGGGAAAGAAACGCGCCATCGTCGCCGTGGCCCGCAAGCTGGCCGTTCTGCTGCATCATCTCTGGATCAGCTGCGAGGCATACGAACCGCTCCACAATACGCGCAAGCGGAGACTGGCAGCAGCATAGTTCAGAAGAGGCTTGAATGCACCACAACCAAACGCCGAGTTCCGGCGACTGCGCCCTTGGCCTTGCCCCCGCTCCATCGCAAGATGGAACGAGAGGGCGCCCTAACAGATGGCAGCGCCGACTGTATCGAGAACACCCAATGTGCACCGAGCGCATGAGTCGCTCACCAAGAGTGCGGATGGAAGGGTGACGACAGCTTAAGCTCGGCACGGCAGTGGTGGATAACAAGTCGGGAAAGGAGAATACCCATGTTTTCCTTCGCCCGGAGTGCCTTGCTATGGCTTGCTGCGGCGGCCGTCAAGGCTCAAGATGAACTCGCTGCGCTCGGCCTTGACCGCCGCCGCAGCAAGCCACGAATCGCCTGATATCCGGGCAAAGGAAAACATCAGATATGAACTTACCCAACCAAAATAACTCTTGACACCGACCGGCCTTCTCATGGAAGGCCAAACCACTCACTGACCCGCGGTTACGCGCGATTCTTGCGATTACTCCCCTAAAACGCCCCAGGATTGAGTAAGCTTCCCAGCATCTGGGTTGTCGAATTTTCTGTGTTGCCTGTATCTGAAGCTACACCTTTTGACACAGCCGGATCGGTGAGATGCGGCCGATTGTTTTGTTGAGGTTAGCGGGTGGGTTTTCAGACCCCTTTTGTTACAGGCCGAATAGGCCAGCTTCAGGCCGTTTTCTTGAGCTCCTCGACGGGGACTGGGGCCGGGTACTTCCTCAGTACACGTTGCACAGTAGCTGTCGAGATGCAGTGGCCTTTTGCGATTTGCCGCAGGCTCCGTCCCTGGCAGCGTTCTTGCCGGATGGCTTCATTGTCCAGGGTTAATGGGTTGCGACCGATGTGCGTGCCGTCGAGGCGGGCGCGCCGCATGCCGGCGCGCACCCGCTCGATGATCAGGCTACGTTCCAACTCAGCGATCGCGCCGATGATGACCACGATGGCACGGCCCAACGGGCCGCCGGTGTCGATCTGCTCGCGGAAGCTGACGAACTCGATGTTGAGCCGGTTCAGTTCGTCGAGCACTTCGAGGAAGTGCCCTACCGACCGGGCAATCCGGTCACTGGCCCAGACCAAAACGACATCGAAGCGTCCGCGGCGGGCGTCGGCCATCATCTGGTCGAGGCCCGGCCGCTTTGCTTTCGCGCCACTGATCCGGTCCGTGTACTCCTGCACGATCTCGTAGCCGCGCTGAGCGGCCATCTGGCGCAGGTCGAGGAGTTGGGTCTCGGGATGTTGATCCAGACTCGAGACCCTCATATATAGAGCGGCACGTTTCACTTGCGCCGCCTTTCCGGTTTCGGCGAGTGTTTCGCGATGTAGCTCTTGATGAACTTCAGCAACTCGTCGGTCATGTTCTGGCCTCGGGCGGCCGTCGCCGCCTTGAAGGCGTTGTGCAACTCGATAGGTACGTTCAGATTCATGCGTTTGACTTCCTCGTCGTTGACGGTGACGATCGGACTCACCTCCTCTCTCTAGAGGTGAGATTATCTGGTTATGAGTACAGCGCGCCAGGGCGGCGCGCCCCGGTTACAACTCCCAGGCCGCCTTGCAGACCAGAACCAGCGTGCCGATCTGGTCGAAACTGATCTCCATCGCGTCGGCCATGGCCCGCAACCGGTTTACGTCCTGGGGCACGCAGCCGTCCTCGATGGCCATCCACTCAGAGATCTCCATACCGGACAAGCGGGCGGCTTCCTCGAGGGAGAGACCGGCCGTCTTGCGAGTTTCCTGGATGCAGGAGCCGAACAACCGGCCCATGCTCTCACGGACAATATAGGAAGAGGGAAGGGGGGCAAACATCTTTTTCGTTGTGCTCATATAAGTATTACTCCTGTTGGACCAACTTGTCAAGCAGGCTGGTCCCGATGGATAGATTTAACTACATGATGAGTATGTGCTCAGTGGGGTCCAGTACCAAAGCGATCTCCCGTCGTTATTACGAACGGGAACTGGGTGCAGGTCTAGGACCATCGCCTTCTCTCAAGGAGCACTTCGGCTATTACGAGCCCTTGCGCCGCTTCATCCAGCGGGCGGGCTTCGAGCCCCAGGCCAACGAAATCCCCAACACCATGCCCTCCTGGCTCCCCGGCGACGACTACATGACCAACTTCAAAAAGGGAGATCCGTTCGTCAAGGTCGATGACGGCTACGCCCGTCTGCCCGGCGCAGGATACGAGGCCCTGCACCCGGAATTGAAGGACGTCAATCCGGAAGATTACCCGGATATCCATAAGCTGCGCATCCTGGCCGACGTGGCGCCCTACTCAAGGGAGTACAACAACTACCGGCAGAGAGTTTCCGGCGATGCCAGAAACAATACCGAGCTGGAGATCGAGCTCGAAAAGATCGTCGACCGGGTTCGTCAGACTAAAGAATCATCGATCCGCATGGACAGCCGGCGATTCACCGAACCGGTTGAGACCATCGAAGGGGCAATCGCCGAAGCCACTCCTGGAGGAGTTCGGCTCGATGAGTATCCGAATCGGTTGTTCCGGTTCTCTTCCGTCGGCATGTCCGCGGCCGACATCTCGGCACGCGTTCTAGGGGAGCATAATAACCAGGGTTCTCCGTCCTGCCGCACATAAAAAACTTCGCGCACGCGCGCCAGGACGAAGCTCTGCTCATGATCGGGCTCAGCACCGAGCCTCCTGCTGGCGCTCTCCTTCTCTAACTCTCTCCTTCTATAGGAAAGCGGCAAGGGACAATATAGATAGATAGTTAGTTAGCTGGAGCCATCCGCGCCCCGTTCTATAGTTGCGATATACCAACTGAAAACAGGGCAATTGAGTCCCAGGAAAAGCTGACAAGAAATAGTTTCCACATGGCAACAATCGATAGAGCCACTAAGAAGTTCGCGGAGGATGCAATTAAAGTGGAGCGCGTTCTCGGTAAGTCACGGATCGGGGGCAACGCCGGACGGGTGGTCTTCCTGTTAAACATGGCCCAAAAAGGTTTGGGGGTTACCCAGAAAGATGTCGTCGGCGCGATGGCCCTGCCGAAGGACGTCGTCAGCAAGCTGGTTGGATCTCTGGTGCAGGCTGGGCTGTTGACGCAAGAGCGGTCGGGAGTCGACTCGCGGATAAAGCTGCTCACTACGGCCGGCCCGGGAAGGGCATTGTTGTCACGGGTGAAAGCCGCGCTACAAAAGCCTCGTCCTGCGAAGTAGGAACCTGAGCCAAAATACAAGCAGGTTTCGATCTTCGATTATCGCTAATTGCGATGTGGCCACCGTCATGCTCTCCCGCTTGAGCAGGAGCTATGCCTGAGGGTATTGTCCTGGTTGTTGATGATGTTGTTGCTTGTGGAGTTGTTGCTGGCCGGGCCGGGTCAGAGTGTGTAGGACGCATTTTGGTCGGATCGGTGGTTGAGGTTTTTTTGCATGAATGACTTAGATCGTTCTTTGCTGCGCCCGCCGGCGGGGCCCTCTGCAATCTGTCCTTCTTCTGGCCGGATAGAATTGTTGATGTCTAATGGAATCATCGATTTAGATCGTTCTTTGCTCCCTCTACACCTTCCTTTGGCCGCATAGAGTTGTTAAAGACTCATTGAATGATCGACTTAGATCATTCTCCGCTTCGCCCTGGCGGGGGCTCTGCAATCTGTCTGTGGTTGAAATCTTTTTGAATGAATGATTTCTCTGCCGCGCCCGCCAGGGGGCCTCAGCAATCTGTTCCAGCTGTATCTTCTTTTGGCCACATAGGGTGCTGATGTCTCATGGAATGATTGACTTAGATCGCTCTCTACTTCGCCCGCCGGGGGCCTCTGCGCCAGGGCGCGGCGGCCCCAAAATTAGCCCCCGCTGTACCTTCTCTCGGCCCTATCGAGTGTTGATGTCTTTTTGAATGAATGCTTTAAATCGTTCTCAGCTGCGCTCGCCGGCTTCCTTTTTCTCGGCCCCCGATACCCGAAAAACGGCCTCTCGGCCGGGGCAACGGCCCCAATCTGCCCCAATCTGCCACAACCTGTCCCCTATGTACCCAGAAAATAAAGTCCTCCTTTCGTTGCGTCGAAATCTGTAAGAGGAAGGCAGGGGTCCCGTGTTTTCCCTGCCTACCTTTGATACTTTTGGCACACCTGTCGCGTACAAAGTCAATAAACCGACCCCGCAGTATAGGCAAATACAGCCCAATCACGTAAATTTGCCCTATTTTGCCCTCCTGCAGCAACTGCCTGTCCCCTATATACCTCGCCTTGCCAGGCTCCCGTAGAGAGAAGACCCCGTCGCGCCAACTGCGCAATCCCCGCCTTCGAAGTCCGTGATGCCGCCCTTAAACAGGCCCTCAAACAGTAACCCACGTCTCTAGTCCTCCCACTGATATTGCTGGCCTGACCAGAGCATTGCCGCGCTCAACTCCGATTCTTCTCCTTGGGTCGAGCCTACAGCATTTCAGGGGACTGACCATCGACCGTGCTTCCTGCGGCAGTGGAAACGTGCTTCGGCGATTGATAATGAACCGGGAATCGGGATCGGCCCGTCGTTGGTTGGTTGAAAATCCAAACAAGATCGAACCGTGGAGAGAACCGGAACGCGGAACCGACCGCGGTCAGCTTGCTTTCGTAGAGCAATATGCTTCCGCGCTTCCTTCGCTAGCCAACAATCGAAGTGATCTCTCGATGGGTACGGATTGCCATCTGGCGGAATTTCGACGCGCACCGGCAGTCACCGTGCAATTGGGCAGACGCCTCCAATGCTGCCGCAACCTCGGAAAAGACCTACCTCTGCATTCTTATCTGAAATGTCGAGAATGAACGGCCAGGCAGTGTCACCTCCACGGAAGTGCGTTCGGTGGTTCTTCCGTTGTGTCCCGCAGGGTCAATTCGGAATCTGCTTTCGAGTCATCGAAGCAAAGGCTCAAGATAGATGTCACTTCGATGCATCAGGCCTCGTTAAGACAATTGTCGTACTGATCGTAAGCAATAAACCGGCTTAGCGTTCCGGCGTGTAGAAGGTCAGGCGCGGAACCTCGAAGTCCTTCTTATTGGTTGTGTAGAGCAGGTAGCTGAACTCGATGGCCGTAGCGGCGATCATCATGTCGTCGATCGTGTAAGAGCGGCCGACGCGGCGCCGGGCGGCGACCAGATCGCCGGTTCTCCGGGCCAGATCCTGGCTTAAGGGGATCACGTCGAAGAGTTCAAGCAGCCTGGCGGTGCGCTCCTCCTCGCCGGGAACGAGGCCCCCGTAGATCTCCGCCACCGAGACGATGGATATGGCCATCTTAGCGCCCTGCTCGGCGAGCGCGCGCAGCCGGGCGATAGCTTTGGGGCGGCGGGTGAGCAGGTCGATGAGAACGGTGGTGTCGAATAAGACGCGTTGTGGGTTCAGCAACTTGTGTTCTCCTCGGCCCAGGCTTCAACGAGCAGTTGGCGAGTGCTCGTGCGTTGGCGCTGGTTGCGCACCAGGGCGGCGGCTCCAAGTCCCGCAAACTCGGGATGGCTTTCCATTTTCCAGGCCGTTTCCTTGCCGTCGAGGAAGACCTCGAGCTTGATGCGCCTAATTTCTTTTTCAGCAGACTCGACTAAAAAAGCGCTGCGGCCGCGCGGGCCGGCGATTTTGTCGATTTCGCCGGCCAGCTTGGCGGGTAAAATCACGTGTGCTCTTACTATGTCCATATTGAAAGCCCACTTCTTATGTGCTTTAGATGCAACTCTAGCATAACGAGGGAGTTGCCTTTGGGTCAAGATCCGCGCGTGTTCCCGGAGGCTCATCCGTTGAAGCAGAATGCGAATTTTTGTCCCATACTAAGGTGTGCATGCAAAAATACATAAGAAAAACGCCTCCGGAATCTTTATTTCGTCTTTATACCCGTGCTAATGTTTAGTTCCGGGAGAGAACAAAAACATGAACGCAACTCTGCAGCAAACCACCATCGTCAAGCTTCACAAGTCCGCCAGCTTCCACCGTTACGAGGTCTTTCACAGCAAGCGCTGCGCCTGCTTCAATTGCGGCCAGAGCTTCGCGCCCGAGCAGATTGTTGAGTGGACCGACAAGAATATGACCGCCCTTTGCCCGCATTGCCATATGGACGCGGTCCTTCCTTCGTACAACGGACTGCCGGCCGACGCCGAGACACTGGCCGAGCTGAAGCGCTACGCCTACTAGTCCCTTGACCGCACGATTTATTTTCACCTGTATCGTGAGTGCGGGCTGGGAAGCTCACGCATCAGTCGGTTAAAAAGCAGATTTGATAACAGCGTCGGATATTTAAGGCTGAGTAGATTTTGGGCCATGGTCTAGAACCCCTGAATTACAGATCGTTTTCTGCTCATTCTGTCTTGCCGCGAGAAGCTTTTGCTTGATTACCCAGTTACTGTCAATTGGCGGAAGATGCTCGCTACCTCTTCGGAAACTAGCGCTCGCTTACGCTTGAGGGCCAACGAGCGGACGTGCGGTAGCATCTTTCGTGCGACCTCGCGGCTGGCAACGATGCCGTGCTCGGCAAGAATTTGCAGGATGCTATCGGAGCCGGAATGAGCTCCGGCGACGAAGCATTCTGATTTTGCTCCGACGTCGCCGGCGTGGAAGAGTTCGAATGTGCGTCTGTCCCTGACCATGGCGCTCGAATGAACTCCCGATTCGTGCAGGAATGCGGCGCCGCCGGTAATGGGCTGGCCGAGGGGAAGCGGCCGGCCTGAGGCCTCCGCGACCATCGCACAAAGATCGGCTAGTCCAGCCAGGCGTATACCGCAGTCGGCGTTCAGGCAATGGCGAATGGCCATTGCCAGTTGTTCCAGCGCGGTATTGCCGGCGCGCTCTCCCAATCCGTTCACGGTAACGCTTACGCTCCTGGCTCCCGCCTGGATGGCCGCCAGCGCATTGGCGGTCGCCATGCCTAAATCGTTGTGGCCGTGAAACTCCAAATTGACCGGCCCCAGCTCTTTGAGCAGGCGCTGGAAGACCGGATAAACCCTAAGCGGGCTCCAGGCGCCGACTGTATCCGCAATGCGAACGCGGCAGGCGCCGGCCGCGAATGCTCTCCGCGCAAAGCTTTCGAGCGATGCGAGCGGAGTGCGCGAGGCGTCCTGCGCGCCGAGCGAGACATGCTCGAAGCGGCGGCAGGCAATCTCCATCAGCTCGGAGAGCGTCTCCTCAATCCAGCTTTCCGGTTTGTTGATCGCGCCCAATTGCACCTTGGAGGTGGGAAAGGCGATGTGAATCGAGGTTAGGCCGCCGCAGCGCAACGCCGCGAAGAGATCTTCCTTTTTCGCGCGGCACCAGCCGGTAAGCCGGATTGGGTAGCGGCGGGCAAGAAGCGCGCGGATGTCGTCGCATTCGTCGCTTCCCATGATGGGAATGCCGCATTCCATCTCCGGCACTCCTAAGTCGCTCAAGGCGTGCGCGATCTGGATCTTGTCCTTCCGTGAAAAGACAACACCCGGCGCCTGTTGACCATCGCGCAACGTAGTGTCGACGATCCAGGGGCTAGCCTGCGAGTTTGAATGAGCTTCCATTTCCTTGTTTCGAACAAAAAGTAACAAAGGATCGTTCAAGGGCATTAAACCAGCATCCCACCCGCCGGAGTTCCCTCGGCCAGCCCGTCGAGGACCTGGTCGATCTTCTCCTCATTGACCGAACCGTACCAGTGTCCCTCGGGATAGACGATCATGATCGGCCCGTTCTCGCAGCGGCTAAGACAGCCGGTCGACGAGACCATGATGTCGTTCATGTCGCGGTCCGATAGCTCGGTCTCAAGATACTGTAGGAGCGAGCTCGAATCCTTCTTGTGGCACGCGCCTTGCGCGGTGCCGGCGGTGCGAAAGCTGGCGCAAACAAAGATGTGACGTGAGGGCTTTTCCATGGTTTTCTCCTTAATAATGCAGTGAAAAAGTTCAACCGCAACCCATTCCCGTTCCCTGGCATCCGCTGCCGCAGGAGGTGAAGGTCTTTTTCATTGAGGCTGGAACGTCGCCGGTGCGCTTGACGTGGCCGACGGCTTCGGCGATCAGGCCGGTCATCTCGATCACGCGCAGGCCCTTGTTCTCGAGCACCCAGCGCGGGGCGCGGCCGACGCCGCTGACGAGAATGGAGTGGCAGTCCTTGATCGAGTTGGCAAGTTCGCGCCAGCGAGCGTTGCCGCCGCCCGGCTCCGGGGTTTTGCGCTTGCCAATCAGAGCGGGCTTGCCGAGGCTGGTGTCGAAGATCCAGATCTCTTCGGCTTCGCCAAGGTGCTGATTAACCAGCAGGCCTTCCATGGTGGCTACGGCGATGTGGGGCCGCTCGGGCGTGGCGCTGGCCTCGATGGAAGCGCAGGCGCGCATGATGTCGACCAGCTCAGGCGATTGCGTTTCGCCGAGCAGGCCTACAGCGTCGGCGCGGCAGCGCGTGCAATGCTCCATCTGCGGCACGACATCGGCGACCTTCAAGCGCAACTGGCGCGTCTCTTCGGCGCTGGGGCTGGGGATGTGCTCGAAGGGCGTGCCCTTTACCGAGTAAAGCGGGATGCAGTTCATGATGTCGACGCCGAGCGCGCGCATCTCTTCGGCGACGTCGGGCACATGGTAGTCGTTGACGCCGGGAATCACGATGGTGTTGATCTTGACCGTAATGCCGGCGGCTTTTAGCGCGCGTATGGTTTTTGTCTGGCGATCGAGCAACAGCTCGGCCGCCGCCACGCCACGATAGATGGCGATGCCGTCGCGCATCCAGGCATAGATTTCGGCGCCGATCTTGGGATCGATGGCGTTGACGGTGACGGTAACGTGGCTCACCTGGAGACGCGCCAGTTCGTCCACGTAAGGCGCGGCGTTGAGGCCGTTGGTGGCCACGCAGAGCAGCATCTCGGGATACTTTTCACGCACCAGCCGCAGCGTTTCGAGCGTGGCCTCGGGCTGGGCGAAGGGATCGCCGGGGCCAGCGATGCCGACGACTTTCAGATAGGGCGCCTTGACAAGCGCGGCGTCAAGATAACGGAGCGCCTGCGTAGGCGCGAGCACGGCGCTGGTGACGCCGGGGCGGCTCTCGTTTGCGCAATCGTACTGGCGGTCGCAGAAATTGCACTGGATATTGCATTTCGGCGCCACGGGCAGATGCACTCGGCCCGTGCGATGGCGTGTCTCCGAATTGAAGCAAGGGTGCTGTGTTAAGTCGAGTGTCATCGCAGTCCTCACTGGTAGCTGTAGCCGATGGGCGAGTCATTCTGTTTGCGCTCGAGCAGCGTGTTCACAATCAGGTCGAAGAGCTGCTGCGCACCCCGATAGCCGAGATGCAAGAATGCGCTGGCCGCCAATGCGGTCGTGGATGGGAAAGCCAACGCGCACAAGTGGAATTTCGAGATGGCGAGCCATGTGCAGGCCCTTGCTCGAACCAATCAGGAAGTCTGGCTTGAGTTCGCGGGCAGCCTCCTCCATCGACATAAAGTCGATTCCCTCGCGAACCAATACGCGGCCGGCAAGGCGGGGCGCGACGGAGGCAATCGACGCGGCCAGATTGCCACTCTCGCCGCCAGAGCCGGCAAGCACAACTTCAATTCCGACTTCCGACAGGAACGAGACCAGCCCTACGACCAGATCCTCCTCGCCATAGACGACGGCGCGCTTGCCGAAGACGTACTTGTGGCCGTCCACGTAGGCGTCAACCAGCCGGGCGCGCTCCTTGGAGTGCTTCACCGGCGTGGACTTCCGCGTAATCTTCTCGAGCTGCTCGAAGAATCGATCAGTTTCGCGAATGCCGATGGGCGTGCCGATGCGATGCGCCGCAACGCCGAAGTTATCCCTCAAGTAAGTAGCCGGGGTCTCACGCGTCTGTATGGTGCGGCCGAACTCTACGGACGCCCGCGCGGAGCCCATGCCGCGGATAACGTCGAGAGGTGTGCCGCCTTCGGGAATCTTGATGTAGGCGTCCTGCACAGCTCCTTCCATCGTTTCCGAATAGTCAGGCAGCAATGTCGTTTCAACGCCGAAGTTTTCAGCGATCTCCTTCAGGTAGCGAAGGTCGGCGGTCGAGACCATGCCTGGAAACAGATTCAGCGGCCGTGCATGTGCATTATCCTTGCAGGCGAGCTTCTCCACAATCGCCTTGACGGCAGCGTGGAAACCTTCCATGTGCGTGCCGCGATAGCTCGGCGTGGAGATGGGCACGAGCACAGGAAGTTCTTCAGCTCCTTCGCCCGTCTCAACCTGGCTCAACAGCAGCTTCAGATCCTCGCCGATGGTCTCGGTGAGGCAGGTGGTGGCGATTCCGATCAGCGATGGTTTGTAGCTCCTGGTGACGTTGGCTATGCCCTTGCCGAACACTTCAATGCCGCCGAAGATCGCGCTCGCTTCGGAAAAGTTCGAGGCGGCAATGTCCATCGGCTCGCGAAAGTGGCTGATGATGTAGCGGCGCATGTAGGTCGAGCAACCCTGCGAACCATGCAGGTATGGCAGAGCTCCCTCTACGCCGCGGATAGCCAGCGCTGCCCCAAGCGGCGCACACACTTTGCAGGCATTGCGCGTGGCAATGAAGTTCGGTAGCGGGGCTCCTTTCCGGATAATGGGAAACGCCGTACTCATGCCGCACACTCCTTCTCGCCGGCTTCCATGCGCTTGCGCTCATTGCGAGGGGTAAACTCCCAGACCGGGCTCATGCACGAGGAGTAAACTTCCCTGGCAAAGTTAAGCATCCCCTCAAATCCGGCCAGAGCGATCTTGCGCTCGTGGTTGTGATCGCAGAATCCGACGCCGAGCTTGTAGGCGATGGGCCGCTCCTTGACGCCGCCGATAAACAGGTCGCATCCCTTCTCTTCAATGAATGCGGCGAGTTCGAGAGGATTCGAGTCGTCGACGATGATGGTGCCCGGATCGCAGAGCTCCTTCAGTTGCGCATAGTCGTCCTTGTTGCCGGTCTGCGAGCCGACCATGCCGGTGGTCATGCCCAGCGTGCGTAGCGCCCGGACCAGCGAGAAGGCCTTGAACGCGCCGCCGACGTAAATGGCGGCCTTCTTGCCCTCGAGCGATTCGCGGTACTTCATGAGTTCGGGCATAATGGCGGAGATCTCTTCCCGCACAAGGGCCTGCGCACGCTGCAGGACGACGGGATCCTTTTCCCGGAAGAAACGCGCGGTTTCGTAAAGTGCATTGGCCATGTCTTCGAGGCCGAAGTAGGAGACGCGCTGGAAGGGCGTGCCGAACTTTTGCTTGAGATGGTTGGCCAGCGCGGTCATCGAACCCGAGCACTGCACCAGGTTGAAAGCGGCGCCATGCGCGCGGCGGATGTCATCCACACGTCCGTCGCCGGTGATGCAGCTGACGACGTGCACGCCTATCTTCTGGAAGTATTCGCGAATCATCCAGATCTCGCCGGCCAGGTTGAAGTCGCCAAGAATGTTGATGCTGATCTCCGGAATGCCGTCTGTGGGTGCGGTGCCGACCAGATTGAACAACGCATCGCAGGCCGCGCGGTAGCCGTCCTTCTTCGTGCCCTTGAAGCCCTCCGAATGCACGGGCAGAACCGGAATACCCTTCTCCTGGCTGATGCGCTTGCAAACCGCGTCCACATCGTCGCCGATGATGCCGACGATGCAGGTGGCGTAAACAAACGCCGCCTTGGGCTTGTGCGCGTCAATCAATTCGCACAGGGCAGCGTAAAGCTTCTTCTCGCCGCCCATCACCACATCCATCTCGTGCAGGTCGGTCGAAAAGCTGAGCCGGTGGAGTTCCGGGCCCGAGCTGAGCGAGCCCCGTATATCCCACGTGTACGACGCGCACCCAATGGGCCCGTGAACGATGTGCAGAGCGTCCGCGATCGGATAAAGCACCACGCGCGACCCGCAAAAGACGCAAGCGCGTTGGCTCACTGAGCCCGAAGCGCTCTGTTTTTCGCAGTCCATTTGAAATGACTGCTCGCCGTTGCGGTAGACCTGCCGCTCGCGTTCTTTAAGGAACTCGCTCACTCTGCCCTCCTTTTCAGCGTATGGTCGAGTGTTGTTTTCGTTGGATGGTTTCGGGACTAGCCTGTTACATCACCAACTCGAATTTTTCCTCGGGCGCCTCACGGTCCTGCTTGTCCATAAAGACGGCCAGAATCTGCTCGACCAGCTGCATAGCGCCCTTGTAACCAACCGTCGGGAAGTACTGGTGCCGGACGCGGTCGAGGATTGGAAAGCCATGGCGGATGAAAGGAATGTTTTCATCGCGGGCAATGTACTTGCCGTAAGTGTTGCCGATTAACAGATCGACGCCTTCGTTTTTGATCCACTGGTGCATCAGGTACATGTCGGCCTGCGCCCCCTTGGCGATCTTCGCTTCAGCGGCCAACGGACCAAGAACGTGCTTCAGGCGCTTCTCAACGCCAGTCGAAGGCGTCCCGGTCACCATGTAAACAGGCTTCATGTCAAGCAGGACCAGAAACTCTGTGAGCGAGACAAGCTGATCGGGATCGCCCCAGAGAGCGACGCGCTTGCCGCTCAGGTACTGGTGCATGTCGACGATCATGTCGAGGAGGCGGCCACGCTCATCGGTGATCGAGTCGGGTACGCTCACGCCGCTCATCACGCGCATGGCATCGATAAAGCGGTCCGTCGCCTGTAAGCCGATTGGAAGCTCAAGCAGTTGATGCGGAACGGAGCACTTATCCTCCAGTGCGCAGGCCGCGCGACGAGATGCCGAGTGGCCCAGCGCCAGCGTGCCAATACTGTCACCCGAGGCGCGAATCGCGTCGATGGTAACGCCGCCCTTCGGATAGAAGTCGTGCTTGCCGGTCTGCGGAAGGTCCAGTACGTCCGAAGTATCCGGGTACATCGTGATCGGCACGCCCATGGTGGCCGCGATCGACTTCAGCTCACGCATATCGGCCGGCTCAACCCAGCCCGGCATGATATTGATGCGGTTGGTGTCCGTATTGGTGGTCTGCGCAAAGTTGTCCACCATCGCCTTGCACATCGCGGAGAAGCCGGTTACATGCGAGCCCTGATAGCTGGGCGTATTCGCGTGGAAAACAAACTTGCCTTCGGGAACTTTGCCTTCCTCTTTGGCCTTCTGCACGATCTGCACCAGATCGTCGCCGATAGTCTCTGAGAGGCAGGTAGTGTGGATGGCAACCACGTCGGGATTGTAAGTGGTGAAGAGGGTCTGCAAAGCCTGCAGCAAGTTGGCCTGGCCACCGAAGACCGACGTGCCCTCGGTGAACGAGCTTGAGCCGGCCATCACCGGCTCCTTGTAGTGGCGCGTGAGGGTGCTGCGATGATAGGAGCAGCAGCCCTGCGAGCCATGACTGTGCGGGAGGCACCGATGAATGCCGAGAGCGGCATACATAGCGCCGATGGGCTGACAGGTCTTCGCCGGATTGATGGTGAGCGCGCTGCGCTCTAAAACTTCGCTGGATGTATGTCGCAAAAGCATAAAAATCTCCCCTCTTCTGTGTGGAGCTCAGTCAATCTCTCTCCGGGTTGGATCCTCGAATCAGTCGGCGGCCATGGCTTTCAACTCAGGCGGTGCCGCCTGCCAGGGCGCGCTCAGATGCGAGTAGGCCTTGATGTGCAGCATGCGGTCAATCTCGCGATAGAAGTTGATCGCTCCCTCGTAACCCGCGTAAGGGCCGCCGTAGTCGTAGCTGTGAAGTTGCTTCGAGGGGATGCCCGCCTTCTGAATGGAGAATTTTTCCTTGATCCCGGCGCAAATAATATCGGGCTTGTAGATCTCGATCAGTTTTTCGGTTTCGTACTCGCTGATATCGTCGATCACCAGTTCGCCGTCGTTCATCTCGGGCATCATTCCGACGTAGTCGCGCAGCTCAAGTTCGGCGTTGGTGGCGAGCAGCTCCAACTCTTCCTCGCTCTTGCGCGGCCGGTAGCGCTCAGGATCTGGATCCACCGTAAGCTGTTCGATATTCTTGGAATCGGCGTCGACCTTGATCGTGGGCAGAACCTTGCGTCCTTCGTAATCGTCGCGGTGGCCGAACTCGTAGCCGGCGGCGAGGATCTTCATGCCCAGTTCCTTGAAGATAACCTGATAGTGATGGGCGCGCGAGCCGCCCACAAAGAGCATGGCGGACTTGCCCTCGCAGCGGGCACGGGCGGCCAGGCGCACAGCCTCAACGGAGGGCATATCTTCGGCGATTACCTGCTCGATGCGCGCCTTCAGCGCTTCGTCGCCGAAGTATTCGCCGATCTTGCGCAGCGACTTCGAGGTGCCTTCGGCGCCGATGAAGTTCACCTTGAACCAGGGAATGCCGAATTTCTTTTCCATCATCTCGGCTACGTAGTTGATGGAGCGGTGGCACATGACGAGGTTGAGATCGACCATGTGCGAGTTGGCCATGCTCTGATAATCGGAGTTGCCGCTGAAGGTGGCGACCTGCTTGATGCCGCAGCGCTTCAGCAGTTCTTCAATCACAAAACCGTCACCGCCGATGTTGTACTCGCCGAGCAGATTGACCTTGAATTTCTCCTCGTGTTCGGTTTCGTCGAGGCCGATGACGGCCTTGAATAGCTGGTTGTTAGCGATGTGGTGGCCAGCCGACTGGCTAACGCCTCGGTAGCCCTCGCAACTGAATGCGAAGACGTTGATGCCGAGTTCTTCCTTCATGGCTCGCGCCGCGGCGTGCACGTCGTCGCCGATCAGGCCGACCGGACAGGTGGAAAAGATTGCGATGGCCTTGGGCTTGAAGTGTGCGTAGGCCTCGCGTACCGCCTGTTTCAGCTTCTTCTCGCCGCCGAAGACGATGTTCTCCTCTTGCATGTCGGTGGTCAGGCAGTAATTGATGAAGTTCGCGTGCTCGAGCGTGGGCGGCCTGGTCTGGTTGCGGCGGGTAAGCCAGCTATAGAAGCCGCAGCCTACCGGGCCGTGTGTGATGGAGAGAATGTCGCGGCTGGGGCCGATCACCACGCCCTTGCAGCCGGCGTAAGTGCAGCCGCGCTGCGTGATGATGCCGGGCAGAGTGCGCACATTGGCCTTGATCGCAGGCACGGAGCCGTCGGGCTGGCGCTGGTTGACGACAATCTGCTCGGCGCGGCGCTGCGCAACTTTCTTCGGATATATCTTGGTTAATTCGGTCTTAATGGATGAAGTCTCGTTTGTCATGTACTACCTCATTTACTGCGCGAGCCGCAGCAGAGCAAAGTGAGAAACAACTGAGGGAACTGGAAACGAGTCAGCTATGCGACTGCGGCGACTGGCGCCGCGGCCTTAGCTGGCTCCAGCACATCGCCGTCGCCGCCCAGGCCGAAGTCGATGAGCATCTTCTCCAAGGCATCGGTCTTAAGAGGCGTGGGGATGACAAACATTTTGTTCCCATCGATGGCGCGAGCGAGATTGCGATACTCGTCTGCCTGTGCACAGGCTGGATTCCACTCGATGACCGTTTTGCGGTGGATCTCAGCGCGCTGAACGTCGTTGTTGCGGGGCACAAAGTGCACCACCTGCGTGCTGAGCTGCCGGGCCAGTTCCGAGATCATTTCGAGCTCGTTGTCGACCTTGCGGCTATTGCAGATGAGGCCGCCCAGGCGCACACCGCCGGACTGCGCAAACTTCACAATGCCCTTGCAGATGTTGTTGGCAGCATACATGGCCATCATCTCGCCGGAGGTAACAATGTAAATCTCCTTGGCCTTCCCTTCGCGGATGGGCATGGCGAAGCCGCCGCAGACGACGTCTCCGAGGACGTCATAGAAAACATAGTCGAGGCCGATCGATTCGTCGTAGGCGCCGAGCTGCTCGAGGAGATTGATGGAGGTGATGATGCCGCGGCCGGCGCAGCCGACGCCCGGCTCGGGACCGCCGGACTCGGTGCAATGCGTCGCGCCGAAGCCGGGGCGGCAGATGTCCTCAAGAAGAACTTCGTCGCCCTCGTCGCGCAAGGTGTCGAGCACGGTCTTTTGCGCCAGACCGCCTAGCAGCAGACGCGTGGAATCTGCCTTGGGATCGCAACCGACGACCATGACCTTCTTACCGGCCTCGGCCAGCGCGGCGACCGTGTTCTGCGTGGTGGTGGATTTTCCGATTCCGCCTTTGCCGTAAATAGCGATCTTTCTCATGATCTAAGCTCCTCCAATTAAGTTGAATAAGTTGCGAATAGGACGCAGCGCACACTGAGAGCGTTCGACGGATTCAAGTCAGAAAAGTCGAGGGTCGCTTTCAGAGATCGGCGCGGCGCAAAACTTGTTGGCGGCTCCGGCGCGAAAAGCCGTCGGACGCTCGCTAGCGCAGCCAGTGCGATTGTGTCTGGGTCTGCTCAATCGAGGAGCAGGGGGATGCAGAGCGTTGCCGCCCAACTTGGGAGTCGTGCTATCCTTCCGTCCACTACAAACGAGCATGGTTTGCGCGGACCGAAATGAAAGGAATAAGCTCCGGTGTAATTAGAGCGTGACACGAGACCGAGTCAGAGTCAAGAATCTTTATTGCTTCTTTAGGACAAATTGCAGATGCTACATTTACCAGCTCTCCACCGCAACGATAAGGCATTGACGCGGGGGCGCAATTGACGCCTGTTCTAAAGCCTTGTTTCTTCTTTCTTCTGAATTATTTGGCGAGTTGATTTCAGGGTAGGTGCAGGTGTATGCCCGATTCCGCAGTTTCGCAGCATCTCGCATTGTTTCACCGCACGAGCCAGATCGTCAGCTCGGGGATGGGGATCGACGCCATGCTGCAAGAGTTGATCGCGCTCACCATCGAGGTAACCCGTTGTGATGCGTGCCTGATCTACTTGCCCGACTACGCAACGAATGAAATCGTTCTGCGCGCGTCGCAACTGCCGCACGCGGCTGAGATCGGCAATGTGCGCATGCGCATGGGCGAGGGCGTAACGGGTTGGGTCGCCGAACACAAATCCGTCGTCGCGCTGGCCAGCAACTCCGCGGCCGATAGCCGCTTCAAGCTCATCTCCGCCCTGGTCGAGGATACCTACGAGGCTTTTCTCTCCGTACCGTTGACCAGCGGCGGCGAAACCATCGGCGTGCTCAACGTGCACCACAAGAAACCGCACGAGCACACGCCGCTGGAGGTCGCGCTGGTGAGCTTTCTGGGCGAGCAGATCGGCGGCGCCATAACCTTCGCGCAACTGGCGGAAGATCATGAACGGCTACGGAAAGAAAGTCGCGAGATTCGCGAGCAACTCGAAGCCCGGAAACTTACCGAACGCGCCAAAGGCATTCTACAGCGCCGTTACAACCTCTCCGAACAGGAAGCCTATCAGCGCCTACGCGACGAGAGCCGCCGCTTGCGCAAGCCGCTACGCACTATCGCGGAGGCGGTGCTGCTGGTCGAGAATCTGGTAACCGGCGAGAACGGAGAAAGCTAGTCCGCAACACACAGCCGCTGAACTGCGCCCGACGACAGGAGCCGCGATAATGAATCAACGTTTCAATCGAGACTGGTGACAGGGCGAGGCACTCATCGACCCCAGATCGGTCCTCATACAGTCGGCTATTGTTGATCAATCACGATCGTGCATTTGCGAATCTCGCCATTGCCATGAATATGGAGGCCAGCGGCTCGTACTTCTCAGCCTGCCCGTGGGAAGGTGTCTATCTGGCCGCCCAATAGGTCTTACGGTTCAGTTTTTTCGCAGATCTTCGGCGATGAGCGCGAATTCATCTAGCGCAGCTTGCAGATCCTCCACGATCTCGGCAGCGATTACATCGGGGGCGGGAAGATTGGCGGCATCTTCCAGGCTGTCGTCCTTGAGCCAGAAAATGTCGAGACTGGTCTTGTCGCGCTTCACTGGGTCGTCGTAGTCGAATCCGTGGAAGAGTTCCATCTTCTTTCGCTCGTGGCGATATTCGGCGTGGCAGCGGGCAACGAATTCGTCCAGGTTCTCCCAGTGCAGCAGTTCGTCTTCAGCGTGAAGTGTGCGTTGGTGCGGAAGTCGTAGATCCATAGCCTTTTGGTCCAGGACTTCTCGCTGGCCACGCGGCGATCGAAGAAAAGCAAATTGGCCTTCGCCCCTGCGCGTAACGAGGATTTTCGTGCAACGCCGGCACAGGTGCAACCACTTACACGGTGGAGGATGCGCTAGAGGGTGACAGCCACACCCGTGCGTCGCATTGCTTCTACTGCGACGTCTTCGTCCACGCGCAGATCCTGACCGAATCCTCAATCCTTCCAAGCAGAGTTTGATGCTGAAGGCCTTTGTCATGCATGTGCCTCGTTGTCATGCAAATCAGGGGTAAAGAAGGGAATTGACACGACAAAGGCGACTGAAGCGACAGAAAAGAATCGCTGTAAGTTACGTATATTCTATCGATTACGTTTATATTCAAGAAGATAGACGAAACCGTGGCGGAGAGGGAGGGATTCGAACCCCCGATACCCTTTCGGGCATGCCGGTTTTCAAGACCGGAGCCATCAACCGCTCGGCCACCTCTCCGCAGTCTGCGGGCTGACTTCGATTGTACGGCGAATTGACCCGTTTCGGTGACTCCGAACAGTGGTAACAGCCGGTTGGGCAAGCGGACAGCAGGAGCCGCGGTCCCCACTGGCTGCGTGCACCTACTTCTTGCCCTGCTTCGCAGGCAAGCCAGAATCGCCCTACCGCTTTCGCATACGCAGCGACTCCCAGCTCCCATCAGCAGTCCAGCCTCCGTCGACTACGAGGGCGTGTCCATTTACGAATCCGCTTTGCTCTCCATCGGCGAGAAAAGCGATGGCTCGGGCAATATCGTCGGGACTGGCGAAGCGGCCCATCGGAATGCGCCCGGTAATGTCCGCGTCCGTGTAGCTTCCTCCAGCCTGATCAGCCACATCCATCTCTGTCTTCACCCACCCTGGACAAACGGCGTTGACCCGCACACCCCGCCCTCCCCACTCGGCTGCGAGTGTACGGGTCATGCCAATCAATCCATGTTTCGACGCGTTATAAGCTATCCGGTCTGCAATTCCGAGCAACCCGGCAACTGAGGCGACGTTGACGATTGAACCGCTGCCCGCTTCGAGCATCCGCGTTCCGAAGGTCTTTGCCAGGAGAAACGGCGCCACGAGATTCACCTCAAGCACACGGCGATAGGCGCTGAGAGTGGTATCCTCTGCGGCTGAGATTAAACTGACCCCGGCATTGTTCACGAGAACGTCTGCGCGTCCGTAGCGGTCGAAGACCTCCTTGGAGAAGCGATCCACCGTGGCCTCATCCGTAATATCGCCGGCGTAACCGATCACCTCGCGGCCTTTGGCTTGTATGGACCTTACAGTCTCGGTGGGATGGTGAAGATCGACGATAGCAAGCCGGTAATCTTGCTGGGCAAGCAGCTCCGCGGTCCGACGGCCAATCCCCTGTGCTCCTCCAGTGACCACTGCTACACGATTGATCCCGCTCATATGTACCGTGCTCCTCTTGGTATCATCGTAAACTTCCAAAGTGCGGACCAATTGCCGCGTTGCTTCCTTCTGCGTGTTTACCGAAGAGTCGCAGGAAGCGGAGTTCTTCGCGATCGCCGACCATGCGAGAAATGTGCCGAGATCGTGGGGGAAGGCGGCCCGCGTGGCCGCGGAGATTCTCCTGGCGGATGAGGAATAGAGCGGCGTAGAATGGGATCCCGCTGAGTCAGGATCCCGCACTGAGCTCTTCCTGAGGTGACTGAGATGGCTATAAGCAGTCTCTACAATGAATACGGGCGCTATCTGGAGACGGCGCTGCACCTGCGTACTTCCCCGATTGCAATCAAATTCCTGGCGAAGGAAGAAGACGCTCCCGGAGATGCCATCCGGCCGAAGCGCGACAAGAACATTCATCTGGCTGTGTGTCAGGCTTTCGCCATGGTACGCCGGCAGAAGATGACGCTGGCGATGTTCAAAGACGATCACTGGTGCTGGGCGCCTTTGATCGGCTATGGCCTGGTCAAGTGCGGTCCGGAAGATCCCGGCTTCCACGAGATCGGCCGCTTTCTGATGATGGAGAATGCGGAGGCGGCCAAGAAGCATCTGGCCACGGTCTTTCCCCGTCTGGAATACAGCAAGTACGCCGGTTTTGTGTGCGGACCTTTGTGCACGGCCGGTTTTGAGCCTGATTTGGCGCTTATCTATTCCAATACAGCGCAGCTGCGGCACATGCTTCTGGCCGTGAAATACAAGTGCGGATCGCTCATCGCGTCGCAGTTCGATCCGATCGATTCTTGCGTCTACTCGGTGGTCCCGGTCCTCCAGGGCGGCGGCTACCGCATTACCCTGCCCGACCCTGGCGAGTACGAGCGCGCCATGGCAGGGGAAGATGAGATTGTCTTCTCCGTACACAGAGACAAGCTGGAAGAAGTGATCGAGGGTCTCAAGCACTTCGAGGAAAATGGCCAGGGATACTCGAGGTTTGTTCCGCAGATGACGCCCGATTTTCCCAGGCCTCCGTTCTACAACGAGTTGTATAGGCTGTGGGGGTTGGAAACCACCAAGTAACAGCAAACACAAAATCACGGTCCTCGAATGAGGTGAGGTGGATTCTTGTACTCCGCCCAGACCTCGGCGTAAAATGGGCGCACAATCCAAGGCCGCAATCGACTACGTGGTGGGGTTGGACAACAGGGTAATCCTGAGGGCGGCGGTTTGAGTAATGTTTCGTTGGAAGAAGCCGAGACGGATGGGGGAATCCCGTCCTGCCAGGAGCTAGGGATAGTGTTGTGAGAGCCGCTGTTGAATCGTCGGCTCTTTATGTCGATTGTGAGAGGGGAACCGGATCATGAGCGATTTTACTTTCTCCCAAGACTATGTGTTACCGATGGCCGCCGTGCGGGCAGCAATCACGAAAAACGCACCGGTGACTTTGGAGGTTCTCAACCCGCGAGGCGAAATTCCACCGCCTCCTACGATGGGGATTCGCCCCCGCGTGGCGGACTTGCATGAGAAGACGATTGGCCTGTGCGATAACGGGAAATTCGGCGCAGACAATTTTCTGGATGCCATCGAGTCACGGCTAAGAGAGAAGTACCCGCATGCCACATATCTCCGGCTGCCCAAACCCGCGGCCCAAACCATTACCCTGACGGCGGACTGGTATCCGGAGGTGGCCGCGAAGGTGGATGCCTTTATCTTCGCCACCGGGGATTGAGGGTCCTGCACATGGTGGGGTTCCCACGATACGATTGAAATCGAGAAATCCGGCAAGCCTGGAGTTTACATCGCGACCACCGAATTTCTGCATGACGCGCGGTCGGCGGCCGGCGACCGCGGCATGCCCGGACTGCGAGTGGTTGGGGTACCGGCGGAGAAATACTACCGGTCGCGGGCTACCGCGGCGGAGCTGGCGCCATTGGCTGCCAGCGTGGTGGACGAGATCATCGATGGCCTGATTCGCCCCTTGACCGCCGACGAAGCTGCGCCTGCACAGGTGCAAAAGGAAGAGCAGAGCGGCACCATCACGGTCGGCGGCAACACATACAACGACGCAGCCGAGCAGGTGTACCAGGTTTTTCTCGAGAACCTGTGGGCCGATGGACTGCCTGTTGTGCCGCCAACTCGCGAGGCGGTCGCCTGGATGCTGTCGGGCACCAGCCGCTCACCGGACGAAGTGATCGGCCAGGTCGCTCCGAAAAACGGAACGGCAACGATCGAGAAGATCGCCATCAATGCGGTGATGGCTGGAGCCAGACCGGAATATTTGCCAGTCATCATCGCAGCTATAGAAGGGTTCACGGACAAAAATTACGATCTGACGCACATGCAGGCTTCTACCGGTTCGTTTACTCCCGTGGTCGTTGTCAGCGGGCCTATCGCCAAGGAACTGAACTTCAATTCCGGCATCGGACTTCTCGGGCACGGGTGGCGAGCCAACAGCACGGTGGGACGGGCCCTGCGGCTGTGTTTGCTCAATCTTGGCAGGACCTGGCCGGCAATTAACGACATGGCATTGACAGGCCGTTTGGCCGCCTACACCTACTTTACCTTTGCTGAGAACCACGACCTGAGCCCGTGGGAGCCTTACAACGCCAGCTTAGGTTATAAGCCGGAAGATAGCACCGTAACGGTGGCGACAACGGGGAACCCTGGTGTGCTCGGCGGAGGAGCCGTAGCACCGTGGACCGGCCAGGGAGAACTCGATACGATCGTTGCCAGAATCAGCCATCTGGGGCTGGCCTGGTTCTACTCCCAGAGCCACGTGATCGTGTTTCACCCGAATTGTGCCGCCGACCTGGCCAAGGCCGGCTACACGCGCAAGGGGGTGCAAGACTGGCTTTTCGAACATGCGCGCATTCCCTATGAAACTCTGCTCCAGAGCACGGCTGGTTTCTCCAACCAATCTTTGGTCGAGTTTACACGCCAAACGATTGCCGATGGCCGGATTCGACCGGACCACGCAGAGGTGTTTAAGGAAGCCTTACAGCCGGGGGGGAGGGTCCCGGTGGTGGAAAGCCCGGAGGCCTTTCACATCTTTGTAGCCGGCGGTTCCCCAGGATATGACTTGTTGTTCAGCTATCCCGGTCCGAATCGCGCCAACCAAACCAAAAAGATCACGGGCGCCACGCTGACCCATCACGGCCGTTAAGCCTGTGTTACCGCGGCCCAGGTTCTTTGTTCGCAAACGAAGTAGAGGGAGGGCGACCGCGGGCTCGTCCGAGCTGCGAATGACTTAGAAAATGGGATGTGCTCCGGAAGATGCGGGCGGCGCAACGTCTTGACATCGATAAAATGCAAAGCGGCGGTACAGCATGCAATCGTACCTGCCTGGAGCTTGCGTTCTCGAAACAGATACGCCTGATATTGCCGGACATGATCAGGTCCCAACCTGTCTGGCGAGCGGTGAAAATACCTGGAAAAGTCTTCTACCGCGTGCAGGTAAGGTGCTGACTATGGAAATCTGGCAAAGGTCACCCTTGCCGGTCATCCGCTAGCGAACGGCGTCTCAACCTATTGCACTCCACGTAACTGTGACCATCATGGCTTTATGACCAGCCCAACGCCACATTCCAAATGTCGTTCGTGGATCGAACTGCCCTCATCGATTGAATTTGATCGATGCGCTCCTTTCGTGGGCTAACTAAGGTGATCGTTATTGTGCTCGGCGTCGCTGGCTTCTTTTACTCCATGGCCCACTATGGTTTGGGAAGCACCCTTTTGCACGCGTTCTTCAGCCCCTAAATCTTGGCGAGAGACAGCTCGCGCTATGGCTTTTTGTCGGGCGATTCCTTGTCTTTCGGCCCAAGGAGCAATTGCACGCCAATGTACGCAATCCAACTCGGCTCGCCGTTGGTGCGCGTCACAGTCTGGATGGCGCGCCCGCCCATGAAGAGCAGACGGAGATGGCCTGCGCGGTCGAGCGCTTGGCGTCCGCCCATGTCCAGCGTCAGCGAGCGCTGCTTGGGTTGGCCATCGACGACATTGATCGCCTGCAGATCGTAGAGTTCGGTGTAGAGTTCGAATCGATCGCTGAACGCGTGCCCGGCAATCAGGCCTCGCCCCCATTGGTCGGGCATGTTCCGGTTTCCGATCCATCGCCCCACCTCGCCGTCCAGCGCCAACCACCCCAACTGCGCTGTCGCCTCCATGGGGAAATAGTATTGCGGCCCCGGCTCGACGATGCCGCGCTGCGCCGAGCCGGCGGGAGTGTTGAGCGAGACCTGCGGATACGTTCCGACGGAGAAGTCGATGTTGTCGTCCGTCTTCTCCTTGCCGGCAATGTAGTGCTGCCAGGCGCGAAACTTGATGCCCACGAGCGACTCGCCCAGCCCCACTCCAGTCGAGTTGTTCGCGTTGGTGCCGGCGGCCAGGGGCTGCTCCCATTTGAGCTGAATGCGGTTGCCCCATCCGTAGTTCATGTCCACGTCGGGAATCTCGTAGTACGATTGGCCCGGATTGTGATTCGCAATCCAGCCAAAGTTGATCTCCCAATGATGGTTCCCCGGGGGCGCGGGATCGTCGGTAATAAACGGCGGCCCGCCCTGCGCGCGACCAGGCGCCGCGCCCGCAACCGGTAAAACCAATAAGAAAATGTAAAGAAGGCGGCGCATCAGGGAAAAAGGGTCTCCTCGATTTTGTCCATCGTTTCAATCCAATAAAGGTCCAACATGGTACACCGACTGTACAACTCAACGTGATGGTAATGATTTCGCAAAGTGGAAGTGTCGAAGGCAGGATGAAATTTCGTTCACAGGCGGGATGATACTGTGACGCAATCAAGCTCCCAATCAAGCTCCCGTCGCAAATCGTTGCCACGGTCAGGAGCGGCGGTCGATAGAGGCATCTTCCTGTTGCAACTCGACCGTCCCAGGTGAGCGCTCCGAATACTTGCAGGAAACGGAAGCTTCCGCGGGGCCGGCCCCTGCAACGGGCGTCGACGCAGTTTTTTGTCTGGCTTCTTTTGCCTGGGCAACCTCAGCGGGAGTGCACAGCGGAAACTCCACTTGAACGGCAGTTCCAACGCCTTCCTGGCTTTGAATCGACACGGTTCCGTCGAATGCTGCACAAATCGCTTTGACGATTGAAAGGCCGAGACCTGTTCCACCCGACTCGCGAGAACGCGCCCGGTCGGCGCGATAAAAGCGATCAAAGACATGAGGAAGACACTCTGCCGGGATTCCGATGCCGCTGTCCCGCACCTCGACCATTCCGCGGAAGCGTTGTATTTTTACATCCAGCCAAATGGCGCCACCGGCAGGCGTGTATTTGACGGCATTGTCCAGCAAGTTCACGATGACCTGTTGCAGACGAACCGGATCGCCGGATACCCAGGTCTCTTCTTCACTGCTTGCTTGCACTCTAAGTTGCTTGTCTTCGGCCAAAAGTTGCATTTGATCGACGGTAGAGCGCATAAGCGCACTCAGATTCACCGGAGCGCGCGGGAGAGGGCTTTGAGAATCGAGCTTTGAGATAATCAGCAGGCCTTCGACGATGTCCGACATACGATCAATCTCTTCCAATGCACTGCCAATGGAATCCAATACCTGCGGAGGCAACTTTTGATTCTCAACCAACGGCTCCAATTCTCCACGCAGGATCGTAAGCGGGGTTCGCAGCTCGTGCGAGACGTCGGCGGAGAAGCGCCGGTTGTGAGTCAGGGCATCCTCAAGGCGATCGATCATACGGTTTAGCGAAATCGATAGCCGCTCCAACTCATCGCCTGTCGAAATGACGGGAAGGCGTTCGCCGAGCGCGCGTGTGCCGATCTGCTCCGCCTGGCGCGTGAGAGCCACAACCGGCCGAAACGGCACGTTCATCAGCAAATAGCCGCCGACCGCAGCGCCGCCGAGGATGAGCGGCGTGAGAATCGAAAGCGCGATCAATAAAGAGCGCAGAATGCGATCAATTTGCTGTGTGGGAGCTCCCGCCTGCACAACAAAGTGAATTCCAGATGGCGAGACCCAGGGGTTGGTGTAGAACAAAATAGGTCCTGCGGATTTAGTTTCGACGCGTTGAAAGAATTCCATTTTGTGGAGAAGATCAGAAGAGGGGGAAGGAAGCGCGCCCATCCCCCTGATCTGCATGTTTCCTGACTGATATATGATTTTTCCTTCACGGAAGATGCGGATGTAGCGCCCTGCTCCCTCCGGAGCAAAGGACTCTCGAATTTCTCCAGCCAGCCACTCTGGTCCCTTTTCGTCTGCATAAGCGACGAATTGGCTGATCATGTTGCTGGATTCGTCGCGCAGAGTCTGCTCAATCGTAGTAATGAGGTAGTTACGCAGGCCAAGCCACACCACGGCTCCGAAAATGACCAATGTGATAGCGAGCAGGCCGCAATACCACGAAGTCACCCGGACGCGGAGTGATGCCAGCTTCATTCGTTTCTCCCGCCGCGAATGATATAGCCGGCGCCACGAACCGTACGGATCATTTTGAACTCATGTCCGTCGTCAACTTTGCTGCGCAGGTGGCGCACATACACATCGACGATGTTGGTAATGCCATCGAAGCTCTGGTCCCAAACGTGCTCGATAATCATGTTGCGCGACAGCACCCGTCCCGGATTCAGCATCATGTATTCGAGGAGACTGTATTCTTTGGCGGTGAGCTCGATGCGCTTGCCGGCGCGCTTTACCTGCTGCGTGAGCCGGTCGAGTTCAAGATCGGCGAGAGTGAGCGTGCTGGAGCGGTTGACCGGACCGCGCCGCAGCAGAGCCTTGGTGCGTACCAGCAATTCTGCAAAGGCAAACGGCTTGGTGAGGTAGTCATCGGCGCCAGCATCGAAGAGACGAACCTTGTCCTCGATGGCGTCGCGTGCCGTAAGCACCAGGACGGGAACCCAGGTGTTTTGCCGCCGGATGCGCTGCAGAACTTCGCGGCCATCAATACCCGGCAGCATCAGGTCAAGCACAATCAGATCGTATGGAAAGGCCTCGGCCAGCTCCAGGCCTTCTCTCCCGTCGGCGGCAATGTCGACCGCATAGCGCTCGGCAACCAATCCGCGTTGGACGAAACCCGCGACCTTGGGTTCATCTTCCACCAGAAGAATCCGCATTCGGGCACCTCCAGCGCTCCACCACGAGTGAATTACTTTCTCACCGCATTTCCCGCATTTCCCCACTGCCCAAATAGTTGCGCGATGTAAACATCATAAAGTCGCAAGAGTAACTCTAGCGAGTATGCAGGCAGAATTTCTGAATTCAGGATGAAAGGCGATTCATCTTTGCCGCGTTCTTCATCGACCACATCCCATGCGATTGGCACGAAAGGGTAGCTTGCTCAACCAGGCAAGAGAAAGAGGAGCGATAGCGCAAAACAACAGAACGCCACCAGGAAAGTGATGACCATAAAACCCATGACTCTGCGCATGGGAATCCCGGCAATGGCCAAAATGGGCAACACCCAGAACGGTTGCAGCATATTCGCAACCGATTCGCCCATGGCCACCGACATGGTGGTGCCGGCAACGGATGCGTGAAGAGCCTGTGCAGCGGGAACGGCGAATGGACCCTGGACCGCCCAGTGCCCGCCTCCGCTCGGTATGAAGAGCGTAATAATCATCGATGTCAGGTACGTAAAGAACGGCAGTGTGCGCGCAGTCGAAAACCGGATGAACGATGCGGTAAGCACGCCTGCGAGGCCGGTCGCTGTCATGATACCCATCAACCCGCCATAAAGCGGATACTGCAGGATAAGCGGCCCGGTAAAGCGCCCCGCCTGGCGGATTGCGGCAACGTAGGACGAAGGCCGCCAATGCAACAGCACTCCCACCAGAAAGAGAATCAGGATCACGGTATTCAGATCAACCGTAGCGGCGGATCTGTGCAGCTCGACAATCAATGCGCCAGCTCCAAAGGCAAAAAGCAGAAGTGTGAGCGGCCAGGCTTGATCGAGCAGAACCCCAAGGGTTCGGGGCTTCTCGCTCGCAGCCGGAGGTGCATCCTCGGCGCGTAACCTCGCCGTGTCCGCCACGACAATGTCCCGTTCCGCAGGTCCGGTGAAAGTGAGTATCAGCGGTAGAATCGCCGCCAGCACCAGTACCGGCACTAAATTGAACGTCGTGAACACCGTCCTCGTCAGCGGTAAGATTTGGCCGGTGGATTTCTCAACCATGTTCAATGCCGAACCGTGTGTGGCCTGAGAAAGCGCAATCGAACCTGAGAGGCCCTCAGTAGAAATCACAAATCCAGAGTAGGCGGCAGCTACCAGCCAGCCAAAGTCAATCCGAATGCGTTTGGCAATCTCACGCGCCAGCAACGCCGAGGCCACCAGGCCTAATCCCCAGTTCAACCACGACGCGATAAGGCTCACAAGCACAGTAAGCGCAATTGCGCTGCGGGGAGTCTTTGGCAGTATGGCGGCCTTCTCAAGTCCGCGCCGTGCCAGCGGCGTAGATGCCAGGGCGTAGCCGGTTGCCAGCATCATGACCATTTGAAAAGCAAACGTGAAGATACTGAACAGTCCGCTGTACCAACCGGAAACGATAGTTAATGCATCGGCGTGGGGCGCGAACAGGTAAGCAAGCCCAGCCCCGAGCAACGTTAGCAGCAGGGCAAAGACATACGCATCCGGCAGAAGTTTTTCGAAGATAAACACGAAGAATCGTGTAAAGCGGCTTAACATGAAGAACCTCGAACGATCCTTGCGAGGGAAGACGGCAAATGCATAATACGGCCACGGTTCCAGAATGCTCTGAAAGCTCGATTAAAAGACATTCAGAGTGCGCCGGCTTATGAGATGAACCACATTGCCGATGGCAGAGATATGAATGCATTTTCATTCGCGCTTCAGACCCTGCTCAACCCTGAACGCTACTCTTCATTTCGTACCTTCGCGCGGAGACTGAACAGATGAAAATGCCATATCTTTTAGCAGCAAGCATTCTTGCATCTGCGCCATGGGTTGCGCCATCCGCAGCGCAGAGCACTCCACAACTTACGCTCACCAAGACCGTAACTTTGCCCGGCTATCATGGCGACTTCGATCACTTTGCTGTCGACCGTGAACGCGGTCGAATTCTGGTCGCTGCCGAGGATCATGGGACGTTAGAGGTCTTCTCGCTTACGAATGGAGACCATCTGCGCACCATTAAAAGCGGGATCGAAACTCCACATAGCATACTTGTCCGCCCCGGAGCTTCCACGATCTTTCTTACCGACAGCGGCAGTTCGATGTCGAAGATTTTAAATGCTGATACTTATGTTGTGGTAAAAGCCGTTCCTCTTACCGTTGGCGCCGACTCCTCGGGTTACGATGCGGCAACGAACACGCTGTACGTCGTGACTGGCGGCAAGGACGTCGACATGAAGACCGCCAACCTCGAAGCAGTCGACCCTGCTACCGGCGACAAGCGGGGTAGCGTGACGTTTGACGATAATCACGTGGAGGCCATGGCCGTCGAAAAGAACGGGCCCCGCATCTTCATCAACCTGGCAGAGACGAACAAGATCGCTGTCGTGGATCGAAAAACGATGAAGATCGTCCAAATATGGCCTGTGCCGCCAGCGCAAATGAATGCCATGGTCGCTCTAGACGAGACGCAACACCGGCTTTACGTTGTGTGCCGCAATCCCGGCATGGTAGTTGCGATGAACTCCGATACCGGAGAGGTGGTGTCCACGGCGCCCGCTCCCCTGCGTGCGGACGACCTGTTCTACGACCAGCCTCAACACATTCTCTATGTTCCAGGAGGGGAAGGCTATCTCGGCATCTACGACACATCGTCGCCTGATCATCTGAAGATGATCGGCAAAGTAACCACAGCGCCAGGCGCAAAGACCGGCCTGCTGTTGGCTGACAAGCACGAGCTGGTTCTGGCCGCATCGCCCGGGGATAGCGCTGACATCGCCAAGGTATTGTTCTATCAGATCAGTAAGTAGACGGAATATCTTCAGGCCTACTGGGCAGGACCAAAGAGCCGCGACGCATCGGGAAGCTGGCTCTGCATCTCACGCCCAATCTTTTCGGCAATTGCGATGAGCCGCTGCTTGTCGTCGCCGGCTTGGTAGTTGAAGACAACACCCAGGGCGCCGATGGTCTTTCCAGCCGCATCTTTCAGGACTAACTCATCTTCAAAGTGCGCTCCGTTGACCTCCAGGTTCGGCTTGCCGGTGCGGATGCAGCGCATGTCGTCCTCATCGCCGAGCTTGCCGATGCGGCCAAAGTTCGAGGCCACGATCAAATCGCTGTGACCGGGCGGCTGCGCGTGAATCGCCAGCAGAATCACCTCCGGATGTTTGTCAAGAGCCTCATTCACCAGCTTCTGCGCAAAAGCAGCCGGCTGCGTGTAGGTCGGATCCATCTCAGATGGGCTTACCTTGCGCATTCCCTTGATTGCCTCTTCGCGAGTCTGCTGCGAAACAAGTGGCGCGGCGCAAGTGAGAATCACGGCCGCGATAAAAAGTGGCTTATAGGGTGGTTGCATAAATCCCCTGATCTCAATTTCCAAGGTCTTGCTGGAATCATTCGTGTGCGTGATCCCCGAAAGTTGGAATGAACCGTTTATGAACCGGCGCTGCCGGTAGATGGCGGCGCCGGTGATGCTGAAAGCTCAAGTATTTCCGCCCCCTAGAAGATCACCTTAAGCGCAAATTGCATTTGACGGGAACTGGTTGCGGTTGCGGAGATCGCACCTTCAGACGATGTGAGCGGGCTGCCCACAAGCGCAGGGGTTGGTTTGGCCGCGGTGGGCGCGGGGGCGGCCGAGAAGAGTTGCGTGCCGGCTTTCAGAGGATTGTTGTAGTTGCTGCGATTAAGAATGTTGAAGACCTCGGCTCGGAACTGGATATTGAAGGTCTCTCCCAGACGGGGAATGCCGTTGTTCTTGACCAGCGACATATCGTAATCCTGTAGCCCCGGCCCATTGATCGAGTTGCGTCCCGCAGTGCCCAGGAAGGGATTGTAGGTCGCAGTCTCGGTTGGATAGGAGTAGCAAGCGAGGTTGATGTAGTGGAACCTGTTCTGCTTGTTGATGGGGTTGCAACCGGTGCCATAGTTGAAGTTTGGGAATCCGAAGGTATCGGAACTGCGCAGACCCATAGGGTCGCCGCTCACCAGCGGTGAGATCGGCATGCCTCCGGCGGCCGTGAAGATACCGGCGTACTGCCAGCCGTTAAACACCCATCCTGCGGGACCCAACGACTTCGGCACATCCGGCAACAGAAACAAATAGTTGACCACGACGGTCTGCCCGACGTTGAAATCGGAAACGGCACGTCGCCGATCGGGCGCAAAGAACGGCAGGCTGGAAACAGAGTTAGCGAATGTGTCGCCGAAGGTGGAGGATGACCCGTCGTCAATCGACTTTGCCCAGGTGTAGGAAGCCTCAAATTGGACTCTGTGGTTGAGCCGTTTGGTAACACCGGTCTGCAGCGCATGGTATTCCGAATAGCCCTCAGGGATCATTGCGCTGATCTGGCCGACGTTTGGGTTCAGCTTGGGATTGGCGGTGGCTGGCGAAATGTTATTTGAAAGGCTGGGGAACTCGTATACACCCCCAGCCAACTCCCCTGGAAGCGGCAGCACGGTGTTAATGTCGTCTTCGCGGTAGGCGAGGTGAACGCCGTGCGAGCCGGCATAGCCGACCTGGAGAATCGCATCGCCGGGCAGTTCCTGCTGCACGTTGAGTCCCCACTCCTGCATATAGCCGGGCTCCTGATGCTGCGGAGTATAGGCGTAACGGAGAGAGGTCGCATTCAGCAGCGAACTTGCGCCACTGGGGAAGGTTCCCGCCAACCCGCTGCTCAGGCTGCCCGTTTCATAGTACGGCGCGGTAAGAATGCTCAATCCCTCGAAGAGGTAGTCGAGCGGCAAAGCGTCGTAAATGCCATAACCGCCGTGGACGGCGGTCTTGTCGTTGTGGAACGGACTCCACGCAAAGCCGACGCGAGGCTCAAAGTTCCTCTCCGTTGGGTTTTGAAAATAGGCGAATCCCTGCGATCCGAGCTGCGGAGTCGCCGAAGTGAGGAGCGGCAGATTGGAAAGGCGGCCGGCGGTCTCCGTAGGCACCGTCGCCAGTTCATAGCGCACTCCAAGATTGAGGGTGAGACCGCGCAGGACATGGTAGTCGTCGGTAACATATCCGGCAAACACCGATTGGCGAAGGTCTCTTGGTGTGTTCGACGTCGGCGGAATGGGCCCGTTGTATCCGCTTGCCTCATTCTCCAGGAAGGTTGTCCAGGAGCCGAAAGTGAATTGGCCATTGGGATTCCCCGTACCCAATTGGTTATTTTGCAATCGCTCGAAGGCAAATCCGGTTTTCAGGGCGTGCTTACCGTGGGTCCAGAAGAGGTCTTCGTAGGCTTGGTAAGAGTTGTAGTTGAACTTGTACTCACCCACGGCCCCCAGGCCGCCGGTGAAGTTGGAGATGCCGCCGATGTTGATCAAGCCGACCGTCAGGCCGGGCACAAAGCCCAGCGAGGTGTCCCCTGTTGCCGCAAGAATCGCATTCAGTGTGGTGGGCGCATCGGAGAAGACACGGCTATAACCCGCACGCACCGTATTCAACAGGGTCGGCGTGAAAACGTGCGATTCGCTCAGCGAAACCATCGCCCGGTTGAGGATATTCCCTGTTACCTTCTCATCGAAGGCGTCGGGGGCTGTGTAGTGGCCTCGATCCATAAAATAGGTTCCCGCCAGTTGGTCGTTTCGGGCAATCTTATGGTCGATACGGACGATGAAGTAGTTTTCTTCGGTCGTGAAAGGATCGGCAAATAGGAAGCTTCCCGTGTCGCTTGTGCCTCCTGCGCTAGTCCCAACCGGGGAAGGCTCCACGGGACTGTTGGGTAGAGGATAGAAGGCGATGTAGGGAGCCAGAGAGGCCGGAACTGTTATCTGCGTATGGCTGGCGCAGCCGGTACCGGCGCAGATTAAACCGGCGCGCGCATCCGGGGAGGGTACGGTACTGCTTGTGTTCACGCTGTTGAACCAGCGCATCCCTTCATAATCACCGAAGAAGAAGGTGCGGTTGTGCACGATTGGCCCGCCGGCGGAGGCGCCATACTGGTTGCGGCGAAGGGGCGCCACGCCGCTGAGTGAATCGAAGGGGTTGCGCGCGTCGAACCAGCTGTTGCGGAGGAATTCATAGGCGTCGCCGTGAAACTGGTTGGTACCTGTGCGCGTGACCGCGTTGACGATCCCGCCTGCTGTCTTGCCGTAGTCGCTGGTCGCCAGTCCGGTGATAACAGAGAATTCTTCAATCGCATCGACACCGAGGTTGGTGCCGACCACTCCGCTTGGGCCGCCATTCGAGTAATCGTTGATACTGATGCCGTCCAGGCGGTAATTGTTCATCTGCGGACGCGCTCCGCTCGCTGTAATCTGGTTCCCCACGCCACGATTTGCGCGCTGATTACTGATGGAGAGAACAGACTGGGTGCGAACTTCGTCTACACCCGGCTGCAAGTCCGCGAGCGAGGCCCAGTCGCGGCCGTTGAGCGGGAGACCCACCATTGTGTGCTCGCTTACCACAGGCATCACAATTGCGCTGTCAAGATTGACCGTTTCAGGGGTGGCCGTTACCACAACCTTCGCGCTCGCGCCGCCGACCTTAAGTTTGAAATTGACCGTGCGCTGTTCGCCAACGTCAAGAATCACATCCTGTACCGACTCGGGACTAAAGGTAGGCGAGGTGATGTCTACGCGGTAGCGGCCAGCTGGAAGGTTGGGAACGGTATATAGCCCGCTGCCGTTGCTAACCGTGGTCTGTGATTCATTGGTTCCAACATTGGTGATGGTTACTGTGGCGCCAGTCACGACTGCGCCGTCAGGATCGATCACGCTGCCGAGAATAGAACCTGTGGAAACCTGAGCCTGCATCGAAGCAAGCGAGAACGAAGCAACCATGCATAGCACGACCCACTGAATCAACCTTGTTGAGTTGCTGGGGAATAGCATCTCTTTAGCCTCCTTATGTTGCGGCGGGCGCAGCGAACAGACCCATTAACCCGGGTAGGTTCTGACCCCATCCGCAATACGATCTCGCGTGCTCGATGCGCGTGTGCATTCTCCGTTGTGCGAGTTGCACCCGGAAAGGCAACACGTCCGCTCTTGGCTGTAGCCGCCGAAGCAAGGACCTACAGCCGAGAGAATCACACGTTGCTGAGATGAAGACTGTCTGAAGCGCATCTTAAATTTGTTTCATTCAAGTAAACCGCAACACCCGGTGCGGTCCAACTGACGATTGGACAAAGAAAGGCGTGAAGCGTGATCTGGTCGAGTCTGCGGCGAGTTTTGCATCAGAGGGATCGTCCATCCATCTGCCGCCATCACCTGAAGTAACCTCAAATGCCAGATCGAGAAGGACTGCTGGGCGAAATCTCACTCTCTTGGTTTGCGGTCGAGTAACGGCCTATACGGAGATCACGTGTTAAGCAACCGCCAAGCCCTGGCCGGCTGCATGCCGCCAAACCGGAGACCGACGATGGAACTCACAATGTTCTCGACAGGGCGCTGACCTCTTGGGAAACGCCGCGTCCACAGTGACGGGTAGACCTCGGCCCCGACCGGCTTGCCCTCAGGAATCTCCCAGCCATCGAACAGCCAGAAGTGGATTGGGCGTTTGCAGTGCTTCCTGAGGTAGAGGAGCCACGACAGACCGGCGTTTGTTGATGTGGCGACCTCTCCCTGAACGCCGAACCCGAAGACTGACTTTTGCGGTGGGGGTCCAAGCGGAGCGGGTGGCCTGACATATCACTTCGGGAAATGCTCTAGGGCGCGTGAACCCAGTTACGGCGTTTCTTGTTTTCCGTTGGTTAAGGGGGCCTGGAGCGCACCGTCGCCCTCCACGTCTTCCAGGTCCAGCCACCATTTCCGCTTCGGGTCGGGTTTGCCGTAGCCCAGCAGGTCATCGCCCCAGACGCCGAAACTTCTCGCCATCGGGATCTTGCGCATCGCCCAATTGACGGCACGGTGGAACGGAGTGTAAGGCTTGTTCCAGGGACATACGGTGATGCAGGTGCCGCAGGACGCGCCTTTCTGATTTCCCACCCGCATCGACGTACACTTCTTCACATCCGTCGGCCACCTTTCGTAGCCGTTGTATATCACCTTGTCGCCGTCGCTGAGGGCGCCGCTCGGGCATTCCCGGGCGCACTTCTTGCACTTGCCGCAAAAGTCCTGAAGCCCGAAGTCGATGGGCTTGTCGATCGCCAGAGGCAGGTCGGTGGTCACCACGGCGGCCTTGAACCTTGGCCCCAAAAAAGGATTCACCACGATGTCCCCGATGCGGGACATTTCCCCCAGACCGGCCCATAGCAGGATGGGCGGCAGGGCCACCTGATAGTTTCGGGCATGGTGTGCCCGCGCCGGATAGCCCAGGCGGCGGATGTAGTCCGCCAGCGTACAGGCGATGAAGGCGGAGTTCGCATAGGCAAGAAAACTCATCGAGATGCTGATATAGTCGTGGCCACTGGATGCCGCAGCCGTGCGCCAGTCCTGGTCGATGAGGATGGCAATGGCGTACTTGTGCTTCAGTTCAATAGGCCTGCCGTCCAATGCGCTGTGGGAATAAACCGCGTAGGGCGGCAACTCGCAGATGCCCACCGCATCTGCGCGAAGGAAGTATGCCGTTTCTTTGATGTGGCGCGCCATGGCTGCCAGATCGTCCGTGCCCGGCGCACAGCTTGGGGCTACCGGATGCATAGGAGGCATTTCCCCGGCTCGGGCCGAAGGATCCAGTGCTTTACGGTTTTCTCCCTCAACCTGATGTCCCAGAATCCCAGTCATGGTGATCAGGGCGCCTCCGAGAGGGTGTTTCGGGCCAAAGCGCGGGTACTCGTGGGCGATAAACGGCCCGAAGTCTCCCCGGCCAGCGCGGGAAAAACCATTTTCTCGCTGATCAAAACGCTTGATTTGTTCTTCGTAGACGGCCGTTGTGGGGCGATCGACTCTCTTCAAGATGTGAACTGGAAAAGGGTCAGGCTGCTCTTTTGTGCAGTGGTCGCGACAATCAGAGGAAAAAATCCGGGTCATGGGTATCATTAATGCACTGAAGCCATTTGGAACCCAGGAAAATCTTGTCTTACAACAATAGGGGCGCGAAGTTCACAGCTTCGCGAACCAATTCTTATAAGTCGCCCAAATGGTGAGCAGTGCAAATCACACTACGCTTGACAGTCCCGTCAGTCAAGGGGTCTCCAGCAATGTATAGCAATCTGTGTCCGATATGACACAGGCGAGTGTTACCACTACTGCGGGCTGACTGCCGCTCAAGTCCTCATGCGCAACGTTGACTCGGTTCTACCAGACCGAACTTGCCACAACACGCGGGGGACCTGGCTGGTTGTCGATCACGTTGGTGCTGAGCAGCACCTCCATGTTTTTGGTCTGCCAGCCTTTGGGCGCATTCTTCAGGAATTCGCTCAGAAGCTGCGGGTCGGAAACAAACAGCCCCGCGGCCAGAGTGCCTGTGGGCGTGACGCCGGCGACGATGATTATGGGCTGCTTGGTCTCCGAATCGATGATGCGGGCCACCAAGCCAAACTCTTGCTGCCCCGCCGTATACTTGTCGATCCTGCTCACGCCGATCTTTGCCTCGGGGTTCTTCTGATCGGCGATCCACTGGTAGCCATCCGTATTACGCACAAAGTGGTAGGGCATGGAGCGGGTGAGGTAAATGGTCCAGTGATTGACGAACGATCCAAGCAGCACAACCGGGCTCTTCTGCAGGTCCTCAAAACTGGTGGATGATTCGTCACGGATGGCGAGCGGCTTCTTCTCGGCCCGGAGCGCGGCTACGATATCGGCCAGGGCGACAGCATCGGTGAACGCAATGACCGGAGCCGTTGCCGAATCTGCATTCCCGGCCACAGGCGGAGTCGAGGAGTTGACGAGATTCTGTTGGGTTTGCGTGGCAGGCATCAGTCCGGGGCAAATAAGTGCAGGACTCGACGATTTCAAGACGGGCGCCCAAAACATTTGCAGCGCAGTGGGCGCGTTGACAGCTCGCCAAATTGGAATGCTTGCGCCGACCAGGAGCACACAGGCCGCCAGCGCGAGGATCATCGCTGTCCGCCGGTGCGGCCGTGCTGTTGAGGCCGCGGGAGAGAGGGAAGCCGATTCGGAGTGAAGCTCCTCGGTCTCGGACGGGGCATCTACCGGATGATGCAATGCCGAGCCTCTGCCAGGCACAGGCTCAAGCAGCGAGAAGACCGGCGCATAGGATCCTGTCGGCAATTCGATCCGGAGCTGATCCTGATTGCTGGGCTCATAGTAGTACTGCGCGAGTTTCTTGCGGATCTCGCTGGCAGCCACGCGCACCGTGGGATCGGCGTTGGTGTCGTAAGCAGGATCGCGCTTGAAGACCTCGATGCCGATGTTCCGCTCCTTGAGCGAATCGGCATCGCCCTTGAGCGACTTCTCGACGACATAGCTGAGCAGGATCTGGCAGCGCGGGCTGGAAGCGAAGCGGGGACTGGCCAGAAGCCTTCCCAACTGCTCTTTCACGGCTTCAGGAGCTGGGCGGTGAAGAGGCGTGCGCGAGTCTGCGTGGGAAATATTCTGGTCCGGCTCGAGATCGACCTCCGGCTCTCTCAAGGTGTGCGTATATCTCGTCGAGTCTCGCTCCGAATGATTCATCTTTTTGGTTAGCCGAACGTATTTTACGCCCGTCCTTCCTTTCATGTCCAAGTCAAAGGACGGACTAGAGAGCGGCGCTCCCCTGCATCCCTTAAGAACGCCATTTGGTTGATTCCATTGGCCAAAACGCGAGTTTAAAGACTGATCGAGAGTCTTTGCTCAGCACCGCGTTCGCGGGGAAGTGTATGTAAAGTACGGTTAAGAACCAGAAAAGCCTTGCTAGGGACGACTTCTACGGCAAGAATCGCTTGGTGATTCCAACACATGAGTCGTTGTCTTCTATCGTAGAGGACCAGTCTTCTATCGCGGAAACCAGTTGTGAGAATTGGAGACCAAAGTCGATGCAAACATTCTTTAGAGCTTCTCACCGTCGTTTGATCTGGGCGGAGGCCTTTGCCGCCTTCTTTGCGGTATGTATCATGCTTTTCAGCCTTCCGGCTGCGGCGCAGACTTCGTACGGCAGCATTGTCGGGACCGTTACCGACCCGACGGGCGCTGTTGTTCCCGCCGTGAACATCACGCTGGTTAACACAGCTACGTCAGAACAACATATTGCCAAGTCGGACGACCACGGAAGCTACCGGTTTGTCGATCTGCTTCCCGGCATGTATAAGGTCGCGTTCGAGCGCCAGGGCTTCAAGCGCCTGGTGCTCCCGAATGTTGCAGTGGAGACCTCGACTGCCTCGAGAGTTGACGCGGCGATGGAAGTGGGCGCCGTCGATGAGCAGGTGGTGGTCAGCAGCGCGGCTCCTACGATCGATACCACGACGTCTACGGTGGGCGCGGTGGTGGAAGGACAGGTCGTTCAGGAGACGCCGCTCAACGGCCGCAACGTAATGAACCTGATTGCGCTGGAGCCCGGAGTCGTCCCGCAGGGGTCGGCCGGCGGCAGCGTGCTCTCCAACCAGCACGGCGGAACCTTCTCGAACCCGGCCGGATGGGGCAACTACCAGATTGGCGGCGGCATGAGCGGCCAAAGCGCGATGTGGGTCGACGGCCAGCCGCTGAACGGCACGCAAAACAACTCTCCTGTCATCGTTCCGGCGCAGGACATCGTTCAAGAGTTCCAAGTTCAGAGCAACACAGTCAGCCCGGAGTATGGACGCTTTGCCGGCGGCGTGGTGATCATGACGACCAAGCAGGGCAGCAACAACTGGCATGGGACTGCGTATGAGTACCTGCGCAACAACGTACTCAATGCCAACGACTTCTTCAACAACAGGACCGATCAACCCCGCCCCGAATGGACTCAGAATCAGTTTGGTGCTGCCCTCGGTGGGCCAATCAAGAAGGACAAGGCGTTTTTCTTCGCCTCCTACGAAGGTTTCCGTCTGCGGTTGGGCGATCCGAACCCCAACATCGAAATCCCAACATCTGCAGAGATGAGCGGCGACTATAGCGCGCTTCTCATTGGAGCGGCAGACAGCGGTACCAAGGATCAGTGCGGGAATGAGATCTACAATCCCCCCTCCCCCAACAGTCCAATTACTGGCTCCATTTACGATCCCGCGCTCTATTTCGGCCCGACAGGTCCGTACAGCTGCGTCTTTGCCAATAACAAGATCGCGAGCAATCGCTTCGATTCCGCCGGCTCCTACATCATCAACCACTACTACACGCCGAATAACGGGCAGACAGTTGCCGGTCCGAGCGGAAGGTACAACCTCTGGTCAGGCAATGGCGCCTCGGGTAGCGACTACAACCAGATCACCGGCCGCGTTGACTACGATCTGAGCAGCAAGCAGCGGCTGTTCGTCCGCTTCACCAACTGGACCGCGGACACCGCCGCGGAAGATCCCTTCAAGAACGGATACGGCAAGCCGGGCGAGCTGCACCAGACGCACATGGGCGATATCGGCGATACGTACACCATCAACGAGAAGACGATTGCCGATGTTCACGCCTCCTACTCCGGGATGCACTGGGATTCTGTACCTCCCAGTGAAGGTAAGGACCTGAGCGTCTACGGCGGGGCTTGGCCGAGTCTTGCCAGCCAAGTGAGCTTCAAGCAAAACCTGGATGCCGCGCTGCCCGCCGACGGACCGATATGGGGCTTGTTCATGGATGTCACCCAGGTGACTTATGACAATGTTCTGGCCCTGACAGGCGGCGTCACCAGGATCCAGGGCCGCCACACCATGAAGTTCGGCGGCGAATGGCGCTATACCAATTTCAGCGGCAGTTTCGACAACAACGCCAGCGGACAGTACATATTTGTTGACGCACCTGTCTACACTCACTACAGTTGGTCCGACCTGCTCCTGGGTCTGCCGGTGGCAGGTGGAGCGGAGACCGTGCACGAGACCGGCGTGCAGATGTACTATGGCGGCCTCTACGCCATGGACACGTTCCAAGTAAACCGGAAGCTCACGTTGAACTACGGAATCCGCTGGGAGCAGCCGGGTGCCTTCAAAGAGCACCACGACCTGAACACGGTCTTCCTGCCCAATGTTCAGGACGATGCCGTACCCCTTTCCGCATCGCCCGCCAACCCCACACCGTACGCGCCGCTCTCTGGCGAACCGGACGGGCTGCTGGCGCTCGTAAACAGCAGCAACTACAGTTCACGCTACGACCAGCAACTCAAGTGGGACCTCTTCGCGCCGCGCGTCGGTTTCGCCTATCGCGTGACGAACAAAACAGTCGTCAAAGGCGGCTTTGGCATGTCCTACCTTCCCAGCAACAGCAGCAATCCGGCGTCACCCATCACAGGAGCGAACAACGCGGTCACTCCAGGGAACGTCTTCCCATCCATCTACAATCCCTGCAACCCAACGGGCACCTGGCTCCAGAACGCGTACGAGTCCTGGAGCGGAGCGCCCTTTCCGCCTCCGGGGAACTGCGCCACTTCGGGGCCCACACTCTTGCAGCCCACGGGCCGCACCACCGATAGCTCTTACCGCACTGAGCAGTACGGCACGTCGATTTCCGTTCAGATACCCTACTACTCGGCTCCCTACGCCAGCCAGTGGAACGTCTCGGCTGGCCAGGACTTCGGCAAGGGCATGTCTCTGGAAGCCGGTTACGTTGGAGCAAAGGGAACGCACCTGCCGAACAACGGCAATATGAACCTCAACCAGCTGCCAGAGAGTCAAATTGCCAATTACAAGAGCGCATGTGACGGGCCAGCGTTTGCCTGCCCCCTGCTGGCCAACAACAGCATCAGCCCTCTTGGCCAATCTCTGTTGCCTTATCCGCAATACGTGGGCGTGACCCAGAACCGCCAGTACTGGGGCTCCTCAATCTACCATGGCCTGCAGGCGCGCTTCCAGAAGCACTTCGAGCAGGGCAGCTACATCCAGGTGTCCTATACCTGGTCAAAGATGATCAGCGACGTTGATTCGCTCTACAGCTTTGTTGAGGAAGCGACGGTTGGTTCTGGCCCACAGGACCAATACAACCACAGGGCGGAGCGCGCGATCTCCAGCTTCGACGTACCGCAGCGCGTGCAGACCAGCTACTTTCTGGCGCTACCGTTCGGCAAGGGACAGGTCTTTGGCAGTAAAGCCAGTGGCTTTGCTGATCGCCTGATCGCCGGATGGGGGCTTAACGGGATCACCACATTCCAGACCGGATTCCCGACGGCCTTCCAGGCACAGGCCACGACCCTGAGCAGTGACTTCAATGCAGGCACACCGCGCCCGAACATCACTTCCAGTTGCAATCCGAAGATTTCCGGAGCGCCGAAGAACCGTCTGGGCGAATACTTCAACACCTCCTGCTTTACGCAGCCGGGCAACTTCTCGTTCGGCAATGCGCCACGTTCACAGAGCAATCTTCGTGCCCAGGGCATGGACAACTGGGATTTGTCGGCGGTGAAGAAGACGGCCATCACGGAAAAACAATCGATTGAATTCCGGGCGGAGTTCTTCAACATCGCCAACCATGTTCAATTCATGGCTCCAAACACGACGTTGGGCAGCAACCTGTTCGGCGTGGTGACGGCGGCGGCAAACAAGCCACGCATCGTGCAGTTTTCACTGCGCTACAACTACTAACGCATTAAGGGAGCAGGCGCCTCCAGTTCATGGCGGCGCCTGCTCTTCGCTCCTCGCGTTTATGTCATCCTTCGAAAATTTCCATATCCATCAAGAGAATGGTGCCCAATGTTCATCCAACACCGCGTTAAGAATGTCGCTGTCTTTTTTTTGGCAACAGCTACGTCCCTCCTGACCTTTTCCCAGGTCCCGGCGTCTGGTTCTTCCAGTGCCCGGCCATTGAACTTGCCCGTTATTGCTCCTGTTGTCGACTGCACCGCCCTGGCATCGATCGACATCTCGGCTACTGTCGGAGCTCCCACGCACATCGCCGTAGCTTCGGTCGTGAACGGCAAGCCCGCTCCCTATTGCAAAATCGAGGGCTACGTCGAGCCGGCCATCAAGTTTGAAGTACACCTTCCTGTCTCCAAATGGACACAGCGGCTCGTTCAGACCGGCTGCGGAGGCTTGTGCGGCAATCTCAATATTCGTCTCGACCACGACGACGGCTGCCGGGTGGCGCAGAACGGTGAGCTCGCCATTACCTCCACTGACATGGGCCACTCCAACAACGGCACAGATGAAGGCTCCTTCGGCGATGACTACCAGCTCCGCATCGACTTCGCCTATCGCGGTGTTCATATGACGACGCTGGTTGCCAAGGCGCTGATCGCGAAGTATTACGGCCACGCGCCAAAGTTTTCGTACTTCATGGGCTGCTCCGACGGCGGGCGCGAAGCCCTGATGGAAGCCCAGCGCTACCCTGAAGACTTCAACGGCATCACTGCCGGCGCGCCGGCCATGAACTTCACCACGCAGAACACCTTGTACCACGGCTGGAACGCTCTGACAAACATCGGCGCGGATGGCAATCCGATCCTAACCGCAGTGCAACTCCCCGTCCTGCACAAAGCCATCGTGGCCCAGTGCGACGCGCTCGATGGCCTCAAGGACGGTCTTATCTCCGACCCGTTGGCCTGCCATCCCAATCCGGCGGCAGTAGAGTGCAAGAGCGGACAGGATCCGAGTACGTGTCTCACCCCAGCCCAGGTGCATGTGGCCGAGGAGATTTACAAAGGCGCCCACGATGCACAAGGCGGCAAGCTGGTTCTGAGCGGCCCGTTGCCCGGGTCCGAGCTTGCCTGGGGCGGAGTCTTCGTCCCTTTCCCCGGCCAGAAAGACACCATGAGTCTCGGGGTGGCCACAGGCACGCTGAAGCATCTGGCCTACGAGAACAACCCTCCGGCTTCATACAAGCTGGCCGATCTCAGATTTGACCGCGCAACCTTCGACGCCGCCACCAAGCTTCACGCCATCTACGACGCCACCGATCCCGATCTCAGTCCGTATCAGAAGCAGGGTGGCAAGCTCATCCTGTGGCACGGTCTCGCCGATCCCCACATTTCGCCGCTCAACACTATCGCCTACTACACCGCCATGCAGAAGATCATGGGCGCAGGCGCCGTGGACAAGTTCGCGCGTCTCTACTTGTTCCCGGGCGGTTATCACTGCGGCGGCGGAGAAGGCCCCTTCAGCATGGACCTCCTCACACCCATCATGCTCTGGGTGGAACACGGTATAGCCCCGGGCGCAATCGTTGCCTCGCATGTTCCTGAAAACCGCATGATGCCAGGGCCGCCGCCGAATGGCGTGCCGGGCGGAGAAGCTGGTCCTCTTGCTGGCGGTCCCGGTGGTCCGCCGATGGGGCTTCCCGGTGGCGCTGGTGATCTGCCAATGATGCAAGGTCGGCCGCCCGGTATGGCCGCCGCAACACCAGCCAAGCCTGATCGCACGCGTCCTATCTATCCGTACCCCTTCACCGCGCAATACATCGGAAAGGGCAGTATCGATGACGCAGCCAATTTCGTGAAAGGTCCAGCCCGCCCTGCACCGGCAGCCGCGCTCGATTGGTTCGGCTCGAGCTTCTACTCGGCCGCTTACGAAAAATGGTGTACCGGAAGCGGCGCTGTCTTCAACTGCAAGAACTCGCATTAACGCCGGGAGGACCGTGTCCGCAGAGGCAGAACCATTGTGTGTGCTTCTGCGGAACCATGCCGTTGGCCACCGCGATCCACGCTTCAATCTTCTAGCGTTTCGACGCTCGAGCCACTTTCATGCCAATGTCAAAAGCGGCAACGGCGCCTCTTTCATCGCTATTGGCGGTTTGGATCGCTACATTTCGATCAGAAGACTGATCGGCCCTCCAGCCATCATTTAGGAGAGATTTCTCGGACACTTCCTTGTGATCCCCGTACGTCCTAGGAAGAACGATGGGGTTTTCGCAACAAGCAGGCGAGATACAGCACGTTAATACTGGCCCCTTTTCCTGCTTTAACTGGGAGAAACGGGGCAGCACCGCACAGGGGATTGGGAGGATTTGCAAACATGTCCACTGCCGCAACCATGAACAAGACCGTTGACGCGCAGGGCGCAAGCAATTACAAATGGGTCATTTTGACCCTGGCGGCGTTGGCCTTTCTATTCACATTTGTAACGCGGTTCAGTTGGCCTCCATTGATTCCGATAATGCGCCCGCTGTTTCACTTGTCAGCCGCGGAGGCCGGATCATTTATGTCCGCCTTCTACTTCGGCTACATCATCACCCAAGTTCCCGCGGGAATTCTGGCCGATCGCTTTGGACCGCGTTGGATTTTGGCGGGCAGCCTCATTGTTCCCGGCTTCATGCTGTACATGATGCAGTACATGACCGGCTATACCAGCGGGTTCTGGATGCGTTTCGTGATCGGCCTGTTCGCCGGCGCCGATATGGCAGCGACGTCCCGGGCCCTGACGGAGTGGTTCCCCGCCCATCAACGGGGTATCGCCTGGGGCTTTCTGATGGCGGCGCCGTCGCTGGGTCTGTTGCTGCCCAACTTCGTCATTCCTCCCATCAATGGCATGTGGGGCTGGAAGGCCGTGTTCACGATTATCGGCGCCATTACATTTGTTACCGGTATCCTGGTGGCGCTGTTCGTCCGGACTTCGCCTACGGCACAGAGAAGCAACGGCAATCCTTTTGTCGGCCAGAAAGTCGTTTTCACTAATCCAAAGCTCTTGCTCCTCGCGCTGACCGGCTTCAGCCTGATGTGGGCGGAATTGGGATTGGCGACCTGGGCCAATGCCTACTTCAAGCACATCGGCTTCACCGGCGGCGTCGGCGGAACGATCATGGTGGTCTATGGATGCGGGGCCGTATTGGCGCCGTTGACAGCCGTTTTCTGGGCCAGACTCTTCGGGGAAATGCGCACGCTGATCATGGTCGCATTCATTTGCCAGATCCCGTTGACGCTCATTTTCGGCCATGTCGAGTCAGTTCAAACCCTGCTGATCCTTGGTTTCTTCCTCGGATATGTGTCCTACATGGTCAATTCGCCTTTGAACATCCTGATCACCGACGTTGCTGGCAAGCAATGGGCGGGATCGGCCATCGGCACGACAAACTTTATCTTCCAATTCGCATCGATGATCTGTCCGGTGGTTGTCGGATTCTCCATCGATTTCACCGGCAATTTCCGTGCCGGCTGGTTCATCATTACAGCGGGTTCCTTGGTCGGCCTGCTCGCCGTTGCGGCTCTGAAATACGAAGAAACGGCGATTTGATTGTAAGGCGTGGGCGATGGCAATCTGACGGATGCTCTGCCCCTGGCAGCGTTCACGGTGGATAGCGTCATGGTCCAGGGTTAAGGGATGCGTCCGATGTGCGTGCCTTCAAGCCGGGCGCGCCGCATGCCGGCGTACCCGCTCGATGATCAGGCTGCGTTCCATGCCGGCGGTTTTTAGCGCGCGGCTGGTTCTTATCTGGCGATCGAGCAACAGCTCAGCAGCCGCCACGCCGCGATAGATGGCGATGCCGTCGCGCATCCAGGCATAGATTTCGGCGCCGATCTTGGGATCGATGGCGTTGACGGTGATCGTCGGTGCTCTCCATCAGAGCTACGAGGCTGGCTTCAGCAAGATTGCCCATTTCGGTCTTTTGGTCACGCTCTGTCGATCAGTCCCTCTCGAAGGACTCGGCAATAGGTGCTAGCGGCTTCTTTTGCAGCGCGGAAGAACCAATCCGCTTCCCCGAATTCGTGCCAATCCACGTATGCGAAGCGTCTTCGTGAATGGGCCGGCTGATCAACAACCGAACAACCCCAATCCCCACTATCTCCTCCGAATTGATCGGAGAATCGTAGTCAGGGAACCAGCTTTAAGCAGGATCTTCTTCCGTCAGGATACTGCGATTCGGCTGCGGCAGGGTAGAAAAGATGCTCCGGGAGAAAGTCCTCACACTCGTCCAGGTTTCACTGCCTCCGAACGAACCTGAACTCGATTCGCTCTCTTTCAATTGTTCGGCTTGGGAGGCGGTCAAAGCGGCGAAGAAGGCTCCGGCGAAGAAGGTTGCTGCCAAATTAGCGAAGCCCGTGGAAGCCGCCGCGCCGAAGGCGGAATAGCCCAATCTTGATTGGCGGTTACCCAAGCGGCCGATGGATAGCTCGATGTCATTAGCATCGGCTTCCGCGAGGGTTGCAACAGATCCAGATCTACTTCATTGCCGGCTCGTTCACGAGCGCAACCACTCGGCTGAAACCTGCGGAGCCGCCCTTGATCTTCACCGGAAAACAGCAAACCGTGAATCCTGTTGGCGGTAGCAATTCAAGGTTTGCGAGCTTTTCTATCTGACAATATGCCTTTTCCCGGCCGGCCTTATGCCCTTCCCAGATAATTGAGGCGTCGCCTTCCTTCGCAAATTTTTGCCGTGTGAAGGAAAATGGGGCATCCCAGCTCCAGGCATCGGTGCCGACCACTACGATTCCCTTTCCGAGTAACCAGAGAGTTGCCTCTCTGCCAAAGCCACAGCCGGTATCGATATACTCTGGCGTCCCATACGCGCTGCCTGCCGAAGTATTCATCAGAACAATGTCAAAAGGCTTTGGCGAGTAGTCGATGGCGCGGAACGCCAGTTCGAGTTCCTTCGCAGACACAAGATGGCCCGAAGGCATATTCCTAAAATCGAGCCGGACGCCCGGCCGAAGAAACCAGTCCAGAGGCATTTGGTCGATCGTTGCTGCCGGCTTGCCCCGGTCCATCGTTGAGGCATAGTGCCACGGTGCATCCACATGAGTCCCGTTGTGGGCGGTCAATTGAATTCGTTCGGCAGCCCAGCCCTCGCCGTCTGGCAGATCGTTCGGCGCCAGGCCGGGAAAAAATGAAGCAGCTTCCTGAGCGCCCTGGCGATGACCCGAATACGTGATCGTCGGCCCTAGGCCGGGTGGGTCTGCCGGAACGTCATTCTCGATAGCGCGTGATAGGTCAATGATCATAAGAGCCTTAGGGAGAGCTGGCGCGAGACTTGGGGGTATGCGCACATCCGGGTTTTGTGAGCCCTCGCGAAGAATAGGTTCACAATCTTGCCGATGTCAAATGTTTTTATCGATAGAATCGGTTTAAGATGACTATTGCGGGCTTGAGGTTCTTGCCGGAGATTTGTTGGGCCAATCTGGATCCTGGAGGTCAAACATGACCACTCTCACTCCGACACAACACCCCAATTCCGATGCACCAGCCTCCAGCCGGCCCTTGACACTTACTGAATCCGCTACCAACCAATTGATGAACGACATTGTGTACGGCCGTCTTGCCCCCGGGGCCAAACTCAGGATAGATAAGCTCAAAGCGACGTACGGGATGGGCGCCTCACCACTGCGCGAAGCGCTCTCACGCCTCCTCACGCTCGGCTTTGTCACCAACGAGAGCCGGAAAGGCTTTCGCGTCTCTCCCATGTCGCACGCCGATCTGGACGAAATTACTCAAGTGCGCAAATTGATCGAAATCAGGGCTTTGGAGACATCCATCCAGAAAGGAGGCATGGAATGGGAGGAACGCGTGGTGATACAGATGGCTCGCCTGCGACTCGCAGTATCCCGCGCCGATTCCCAAAATGAGCCGCTCGATCCAAGTTCTGACGGCGTCCACGAGGACTACCATCGTGCGCTGATTTCAGGCTGCGGTTCACCCCGGTTGATCGGCCTTCAAGAGGCTTACTACGACTTAGCCAAGCGGTACAGACTGCTCGCATTTACGCGGTTAGCCAGTCCCAAAGATTTTCTTGATCGGCATGAAGTGCTGACGGATGTGGTGCTAAGTCGCAGAATTGACGATGCTTGTGCTGAGCTCAGCCGGCACCTTGACCTGCTTGGTGAGGCGCTTTCTGACGATTTGGCAGTGAATTGTGGCTCCCCGAAATAGAACAGGGAAAAACTCGGGCAGAATTCCGGCAAGTTTTCCTCGCATATACGTTGCTACATCTTTCCAAACATGCATTCGCGTCTGTATGCTTTTACTGTTTAGCGATGATCTATGCTTTCATCGATAGAAATGGAGTTGCCGATGTTCGAGTACTTCCCTGGAAACTACGTGTGGAACGTCGCAATCAATATTGTGCTGGGAAACGGCGGGTGGATCGGTGAAGTTGACCAGGCATGCCGTCCGGCGCTTGAAGCAGCAAAGGACGGCCCCGACGCAGGCACCGAGATTCTCATCGACTCGTGGATCAAGGTCGCCGATCGCGTGGCAGCCGCGGGAGACGCCGATGCAGCGAAGAATCGCCGCTTCAGTGCCGCCGCAAAGTACAGGCGGGCCACTGCATACTATGCCAGCGCGGAACGCATGTGTGCGCCGCATTCGACCGGCCGCGATGAGTTGTATGCCACGATGCTCGCAACCTTCGGAAAATTCATGAAGGTCTCCGGCGCTTGTCAACGGGTCGAGTTTCCTTACGAGAAGGGGGCCCTTTCGGCCTTGCTGGTGCTCGCGCCAGGTTCCAGCGCCGCGTCTCCGTCTCCTTGTGTTGTTCACTTCGACGGCTTCGACGTTCAGAAAGAAACCATTTTCCTGACCGGATTACCCGAAGCACTGGCGCGCCGCGGCATATCTACGTTTATTGTCGATCATCCCGGTGTCGGCGAAGCGTTGCGCTTCCATGGAATGACGGTGGAACCACGCACAGAGAGGCCTGCCGGCGCGGCGATCGATTATCTCGAGACTCTGCCGGAGATCGACCGCAACCGCATCGGCATGATGGCGATTTCCATGGGAGGCTACTACGCGCCCCGCGCCACTGCTTTCGAGCCGCGCATCAAGGCATGCGTGTGCTGGGGCGGGAACTATGACTGGGGTGCGGTCCAGCGCATGCGATTTGAAAACAGCAAGGCCGGCAAGCCAATTCCCCACTTCTGGGATCACCTCATGTGGGCCACCGGAACCAGCACGGTCGAGGAAGGGCTCAAGGTCGCCGATCAATTCACGCTCGCGGGAATTCTTGACCGGATCAAGTGCCCGATTTTAATCACGCACGGCGAGGGTGATCGGCAGATCCCTTTGAAGTACGCCCAAATGACTTTTGACCAGTGCATCAACAGCCCGAAGAAAGAGTTGAAAATCCATACGCGAGCAGAGGGGGCGGCAGAACATTGCAGCCTCGATAACACTCCCCTCGCGGCTGACTACATAGCCGATTGGCTTTCAGAAACCCTGGGTGGAACCACAGGTTGAAGAGTGCCTGACGGTCAAGGAAAGTTTGCAATCCTGGCAGATCTGAATTTACGTCCTGCGCGAACTAGATCTCAATCGTTGCACAAAGAGAGGCAATCAATGGCTACCCGTCTTTTGTCGCATTCTTGCTCATGTCGAGTTGTTCACCCCCAAGCTCAATGAGTCGGTAAAGTTCTTTAAAGATGTTCTGGGCATGACTGAAAGTGGCCGCGCCGGTGATTCGGTTTATCTGCGCTGCTGGGGAGACTATTACGTCTACAGCCTCATCCTCACTCCCTCAGACAAACCCGCGCTGGCCCATGCGGCCTGGCGCACGCATGGCCCTGAGGAGCTTGCCGAAGCGGTTAGACGCATTGAAGCGTCAGGTGTGAACGGAACCTGGATCGAGAAGTCGCCGCACCACGGCCCGGCATATCGCTTCAAAGGTCCGGGCGGGCACCCAATTGAAATCTTGTGGGAGATTGAGCGTTATGTGGCTCCGCCGGAGCTGCGCTCCACCTACCCCGATCGCCCGCAGAAACCATTGAATATGGGCATCGCGCCTCGCCAGCTCGATCATCTCACCGTCGCTACCCAGGATGTGATGAAGATGGGCAACTGGTTTACTGACACGCTCGGCTTCCGCTTTATGGCTACAAGTTCCCTGGAGCACGATTCCAGTCAAATTGTGTTTGGAGTCATCACAACCAACGAGAAATCCCATGACCTCGGCATCGGTATCGACTTTTCCCTCATTCCCGGACGCATGCATCACCTTGCGTTTTGGGTTGACTCGCACGATGAACTGCTCTCGTCCGCCGATCTGCTGATTGAGAATGGCTACCCCATCGAGTTTGGGCCGGGGCGCCACGGAATCGGCGAACAGGCTTACCTTTACTTCCGTGAACCGAGCGGAATCCGCATTGAGGTGAATACAGGCGGCTATCGCAATTATGTGCCCGACTGGAAGCCCATATGCTGGGTTCCTACCCAGGGGTCACTCACCATGTACCGCAATCTCGACGCGCCGAACGCGATGATGGAGGCTTTTCCGCCTGCTTCGCGGGGCGCAGTACCCGAAGCCGATCTCGACATATCCAGACTGAATCCATGGGCAGAACAAAGCGCTGTGCACGCCAAGAAATAACCCGATTGGCCTGACAGTCAAGGCCTTGGCTTGGAGTAAGACCACGGCCTTGCCTGCCCCTTTAATTCGCCGGTTCAAACCACACGCGAAATGAGTGCGCAACCCATGAAACTTGCAACGCTCGAAGACGGAACAATCGATGGACATCCCGTTTTGGTCTCGCGTGATCTGCGATGGGCGACATCGGTCGGTGATTTGGCGCCCAGCCTGCTTCAGTTGATCGAGCGATGGGATACCTTTACTGCGGAGCTGGAGAGGCGCTCGGCGCAACTGAATGCCGGGGTGCTCATCAACCGCAAGCCCTTTAAAGCAGCGAAAACCGCGGCGCCGTTGCCGCGCGCCCCGCAATGGCTGGATGGTTCCACTTTCCCTAGTCATGGATCGCGGATGGTCAAAGCATTTGGTCTCTCTGAAAGGAACGCTAAGATCGACTCTCCGCTCATGTACCAGGGCGTGTCCGATTCATTCCTAGGCGCGCATGCTGCCATGCCATTGCCCAGTGAAGAACACGGGATCGATTTTGAGGGCGAACTCGCCGTGATTACGGCCGAGGTGCCCATGAACTCCAGCAGTGCAAATTGTGCCCGGCACATTCGGCTGCTCACACTTGTCGATGACGTCAGCCTCCGCAATCTTCAGTCTAAGGAGATGTCTCTCGGCTTCGGAATGATTCACAGCAAGCCGACCTGTGTTTTCTCGCCCGTCTGTGTTACCCCGGACGAACTGGGAGATGCATGGTGCGGCGGGAAAATGCATTTGACCATGCGCATCGAATTGAATGGAAGAATGATCGGTCAGCTTTCAGGAAGCGAGATGGCCTTCACATTCCCCGACCTGATTGCTCATGGAGCAAGGACACGGCGACTCTCCGCGGGGACGATTGTAGGTTCGGGCACCTTTTCGAACGCCGATTCTACCCGGGGAATCGGATGCATTGCCGAGAAACGCGCCTTGGAGATGATGGAGTTTGGAGAGCCGCGCACGGGGTGGCTGCGCTTTGGAGATCGAGTGCGCATGGAGGTGCGCAACGATCAGGGAGAATCAATCTTTGGCGCGATTGATCATACGTTCATTCAGGCTTCCGTGCCGCAGTATGACTTGAATCTTAAGTTGAATATGGCCACTGAAGCATCTGAAACAGATTGAATAGGAACCGTGCATAAATGGAACTGTCTGGTCGTCGAAGTCAGCGCAAACAGGGGAATAGCATGCGAGTTCTGATTGTCGGAGGTGGCATCGCCGGGCTTTGCCTGGCGCACGCTCTCGGGGAGATGCCAATTGAGGTCGACTTGGTCGAGGTCAAGTCCGCCTGGACGGTTTATGGTGTCGGAATCATTCAGCAAGCGAACGTGATTCGGGCGATGTTGCAGTTGGGCATTCTTGACGAATATCTTGGCGCCTCATTCCCCTTCGACAACGTGTCAACCTACGATGCGCGAGGCAACCTTATCGCCAGGTTCCCAACTCCACGGCTTGCCGGACCGGAGTTTCCTGCAAATCTGGGAATTTCGCGATTGGCCCTGCACAACGTGCTTGTTAAAGTAGCCCGTAGTCATGGCGCCAACATTCGCACAGGCTGCACCGTGAACGCCATTTCCCAAGAAAGTGCGATTGCGCATGTCACCTTCAGCGATGCCACAGCGCGCGACTATGATCTTGTGGTTGGATGCGATGGAGCGCACTCGAAGGTTCGGAACCTGTTGTTTGGCGATGTCAAGCCGCGTCTGACCGGTCAGTCGGTGTGGCGTTACAACTTTCGCCGACCCGAAGAGATTGATCATTTGGCTGCCTTCTACGGTCCGAGAGGAAATGCCGGACTGGTGCCGCTGGCTTCCGATCTCATGTACATGTTTCTGACGACCAGCGAGCCTGACAACCCGCGGCTTCCGGCAGACCAACTGCACCTGTTGATGCAGGAACGCTTGTCCGATTTTGGTGGAATCATTGCCGAGTTGCGGCCAAAGATTGCCGATCCGGCAGGCGTCATCTATCGTCCGCTCGAGTACTACTTTGCGCCGGAATGGTACCGAGGCCGCGTGCTCCTGATAGGGGATGCGGCCCATACGACGACCCCGCATCTAGGGCATGGCGCGGGCTTGGCGATTGAAGACGCCCTCGTGCTCAAACTCGAACTTGCCAAAGGAAAGAGCATGGAGAATGTGCTGTCATCTTTCGTAAGCAGGCGATTCGAAAGGTGCAAATTCATCGCAGACCTCTCGGTGCAGGTCGGCGACTGGGAGAAAGAACATACACATCAGCGGGAACGCATTGCCGCCATTAATCAGGGTCTCGAGTGTGTATCCCTGCCAGTCTGAGCAACGACCGCAGAACCTAGATGAGCGTCAATGCCTCCGCGGCGGTGTCGGTTCTTGAGAGATTCATGCGAATCCTGCGGCCGTTCAGGGCTGGGCTGGCACACATTCAGGCACGCTTACCGTGGATTCCTGGACGAGACCGGCGCTCCGATTGGCGTACAGCAAAAACTGATGCGTCACGCCAACGTTTCTACCACCATGAATGTGTATGGAAACAGCAGCTTGAGGGCGAAGCAAGAGGCGAACTCCAAGGTCGTCCAGATGGTAATGAAGCACAAGGCCGCCTAAAAGAGCATGGCAGCCTGGTTCGTATCGTGGGGTTCTGTGGGGTTGGGTTCTGCTAAATGGTTGCGGGGGCTGGATTTGAACCAGCGACCTTTGGGTTATGAGCCCAACGAGCTACCGGGCTGCTCCACCCCGCATTTCTATCTTAGCAAGCCGATAGAAGCGGGTCAATCGCCGAATACCGGCTCAGGCTTGATGCCGGCTCAAGAACATGGTGGAAAGCCGATGCGTCTGGTTCATCCCAACCAATTGTGCTTACTTGATGCCCGTTCCGGTCCCGTTTTCTTCACCCTCAACCGAAATACGAAGCGAACGCAGAAAATGCAGGTCATTTTGCGTGAAGGCCCCTGCCTCGCCCTCGCCTTCGGCAGTCGGTTTGCCCGCTTCGCGATTCTTGGCGGCCGCAGCCACCTCATTCAGCCCGATCGTGGCCTCAAGCATCAGCAATACATCGAAACCGTGCTTGCGGATGTCCTGCACCACTCCGGCGATCTGCTCGCTTTCGATGACCGACTCATGGATGGCCTCGCCGAGTTGCTGAATCAGTTCGCGCAGGCGAGATGTCACGGCTACCTCCAGGTGCGGCTTCTGCGCAGAATGGTTGCGCGTGTCGCCGCGAGGGTACTCTTTACCTTACTTCCATTCCCGTTTGAGAGCAACCCGGGATCTGCCGCGGGCCGCGCAAAGCTATGTAAGCCGCTGCTACCATCATAAATGGAATGAGACCTCTAATCATCGGCCGGGCGCTGGGCATTGGCGTGCGAGTTGCAGGCCGCATTGTGGGACAAAGGCTGGCCGATCAGGGACAATCCGCCGCCGGCTCGACCCCAAACCCACACCGTCCAACTGGGCGCCGGCTCCGAAGTCCAAAACCGCGCCGCCGGGCAAGTAGCCGCACAATTCGCGACCCAGACCGGAGGAGGCGTCAGTCCGCGGCATTGGAGGACTTCTTGCGCCCCTTCCGCCGCGTCGGCGGCATCCTGTGGCTTGAAGTGACGGGCGCATTTTTTCTGCTCTTCGCAGCGGTCTTCGCTTTGCGTCTTTGGCAAAACTGGGCCGGCTTGGGCTGGATTCTGGCGAGATCTTGAGATCGGCGCCGCCGCGGTTTTCGTCTACCTGGGAGTCAGCTCTTTTTGGCGGGCGCCGCGCCGATAAAATCGACCTCCCGGCCTGGCTCGCCGGCTCGCCCCGGCTTGACCCTGAAAGCGCCCAAATCAACACTCCAATCGCCACCAATCCAACCAGTAGCAGGCCAAAGCCGTCCCGGGCGCCGTGAATCACCCGGATCCCTCCAAAGCGCGCCAGCGCCAATGCATCCAATCCCGCCGTCAGCATCATTCAACCCTCATCGGCAGCAATCGCTGCCCGCCGCACAAGAAAAGACACGGAAATCGGCGCGGAGTTGCTCAGGATCGCGAAATGGCTGCTACTACTTTCTGGGGCTCGGGCTTGGGGTGCCGCGCCGCTCAGCGCGCTGCACTCCACCACCGGCGCAACGGCCTGAAATGTGACGGGACGTTGCGCTATTTCCGCTTCCGCCCTAGCAATCGCGGCGCGAGCGCGTAGTTCAACTGCACCAGACTTATCGTCGCTATGCTGACCCAGGGGTTGATGAAACAGAGCGCGGCGCCGGCGGCATAGAGCGACTGCGCGATGAGGATGCGGCGGCAGATGCTGCCGTGCACTTCCTCGGGCGTGCCGGCCTTGATGAGGCTGGCGTGCGTGGCGTACGTCCAGCTCCAGAAGAGCATAGCGCCGAGCACAAAGATGTTGAGCCAGTAGATGCCGACCGCTGTGCGATAGTGGATGAACTCCGCCAACAGCCGTGTGGAGAGCGGCATGAGGGTGACGGCGAAGAGAAAGCCCAGATGGATCCAGGTGAGGTCGCGCGTGCCTTCGGCCAGATGGTTGAGCTGCGTTTGCTGGCCGGCCCAAAAAATGCCGAGGGTAAGAAAACTCATTCCATAGGTCGTCCACTGCGGTCCCAGTGCCGCCAGTGCCCCCAGCAATTCGCCCTCGCCGTGCACCTGCGCGGCCGAGGGAAGGTGCAGGTCAAGCACCAGCAGCGTCATGGCTACAGCAAAGATGCCGTCGCTCAAGGCGGCCAGGCGGTCCAGGTTTCGGCCCTGAATGCGGTTGTAAAGGGTGGGCATCTCTAGCCTTTCTTTTTGAGAATAGCCGCAGTAACCCAAGTAAAACTCTCGATCACATACGGGGCTGCGGCGGCTTGCGCGTCAGGTGCCAGACGCCCAGCGCCAGGGCCAGCGCGCCCAAACCGTAGGCCAGCATCGCCTTCTCGCCGCGATGAATCTGCCAGCCTTTCCACGTTGCCACGGCGGCGGCAAGCAGCATCACGATGCCTCGAATACGGTTCACGCGCGCGTCCCTTCCTATGGTGATTTTCGCTGCTGCCTCGGTCCCGTCTATGCTAAACGCTGTCGGCGGCCGATTGACCCGCCCGCCCGCGGCTCCCTATGGTGAAAGGGTAGAGCATGGCCGCCGCGAGGAGTCCCCATGGCAAATCCGGTTTCATCCAGTTCAGTTTCGTCCGGCCCGGTTTTACCCGCGCCGGACGCGCCGCTCAAACACACAGCGCTTAACGCCACGCATCGCGCCCTCAAGGCCAGGATGGTCGATTTTGGCGGGTGGGACATGCCCGTCGAATATCCTTGCCCCGGCGGCGGCCTGATTGCCGAACACCTGGCGGTGCGCACCGGCGTGGGCCTCTTCGACGTCAGCCACATGGGCGAGATCCAGTTTCGCGGTCCCGGCGCCCTGGCCGCCGTCGAGCACATTACCATGAACCACGCGGCGCGGCTCCGGGATGGGCAAGCGCACTATTCCGCGCTGCTTACGCCCAAAGGCACGTTTGTTGACGACATCCTGGTGCACCGCCTCAGCTCCAACGATTATCTGCTTGTGGTCAACGCGGGCACCAAGGATAAGGACCTTGCCTGGATTCAGCGGCAGGTGGGCGCCTGGCCCGATATCCATCTCAGCGACTACTCCAGCTACTACTCGCAACTGGCGCTGCAAGGGCCGCGCGCTTTACCCACCCTCGCAAAGCTGACCAAGGTGGATCTGGCGGCGATCGGAAACTACTGGTTTACCTGGGGAACAGTGGCGGGGATTCCCAACGTACTCGTCGCGCGCACCGGTTACTCAGGCGAGGACGGGTTCGAGCTCTACATCCCGGCGGACCCGGCAACCACGGTAAAAATGTGGGACGCGCTGCTCGATGCCGGCAAGGAATTCAACATCAGGCCGTGTGGCCTTGGCGCGCGCAACACTCTGCGCCTTGAAGCAGGCATGAGCCTCTACGGCCACGAAATCTCAGAAGAGATCAACGTCTTTGAAGCGGGACTGACGCGCTGGCTTAAGCTCGATAAAGGCGATTTCATTGGCCGCGATGCTCTCGTGGCAGTCGAGGCTGCCGGCGGGCCAAAACGCAAAATCGTCGGCCTCGAAATGCTCGAGCGTGGCATCGCACGCGACGGTTATCCGGTGCTGTCTTTAGACGGCAACCCGATCGGCGCGGTCACATCGGGCTCGCCGGCGCTGTTCCTCAAAACCAACATCGCCATGGCGCTGGTGACGGCCGAGGCGGCGAGCGGCGCCGATGTAATCGTCCAATGCCGCGCCAATCCTGTGCGGGCCAAGCAGGTTCCGCTGCCCTTCTACAAGCGGGCAAAGAGGTAAGGGCACATGACGAAGGTTGCGGTTCTCGATGACTGGCAGGGCATCGCGCGGACAAGTGCCGACTGGTCTGCGCTCGAGGCTCGCGCAGAAGTGACCTTCTTCGCGCAACCGTTCCGCAGCGAAGACGACGCCCAGCAGAAGCTCGCGGAATTCGAAATCATTCTGTCGATGCGCGAACGCACGCCGCTCGCGGCCTCGCTCATCCGTCGCCTTCCGCGGCTGCGCATGCTGGGCATCACCGGAATCGCCAATCGCTCGCTCGACCTCGCCGCATGCACGGCACAGAAAATCGTGGTTGCAAATACCATCGGCCAGGGCCCGCACAGAAATGCCACGGCTGAACTCGCCCTCGGACTCATGCTTGCCGTTGCGCGGTCGATTCCAGCCGCGGACGCCAATATGCGCGCCGGCCGCTTCCAGGAAGGCCTGCCTGCGGGCATGAGCCTTTCAGGCAAATATATTGGCATCGTCGGCCTCGGAAAGCTCGGGACCCAAATGGCCCGCTACACCAAAGCTCTGGGGATGAACCTGCTGGCGTGGAGCCCGAATCTTACTGCCGAGCGGTTCGAAGCCGAAGGCGCCACGCTGGTTTCGAAGCCGGACCTGCTTTCCCGCTCCGACGTGGTCTCAATCCACATGGTTCTTTCTCCCCGCAGCCGTGGCCTTATCTCAGCCGCCGATCTTGCGCTCATGAAGCACGGAGCGATTCTGGTCAACACGTCTCGCGGGCCGATCGTGGATGAGAGCGCGCTCCTCGCGGCCCTGCAGTCCGGCAAAATCCGTGCCGGGCTCGATGTATACGGCGAGGAGCCGCTGCCCGCCGGGCATCCGCTGCGGCGCGCGCCCAACGTTATCCTGACGCCGCACCTGGGATATTGCGTCGAGGAAACCTGGCAGGAATATTACCCGCAGAGCGTTGAGAATGCGCTCGCGTTTCTCCGTGGCAGGCCGGTGAGGGTTGTGAACCCTGAAGTGCTTTGAACGTGCAACCCGTCAGTACCATGTCCGCGGGATTCGGTAATCCAACACAACCACAGGGTGCCCCCGGTCCCTCGCCTTTGGGGACCGGGGCAGGCACGCCGAAGAAAGAGCGATTCTGGAGTTAAATCATGTCTGCAGCGCCTCCCATCCCGGCCTCGACAACCATCTCGGGCTCGGTCCTCGTCCTGATTCAATTCGATGTGGGAGAAGAGCTGCGGCTCGACCTGTTGCAGCAGGCGGTGAACGCGCGCACCGTGCAGCAACCTAAGATAAAACACTCGGTGCCGGCGTATGTGCGCTACCAGAGGCCTCCGGTCGCTGCGCCGCTCGATCCGCTGATTCTGAGCGGCGGCGAACGCCTCGAAGGCGAAATCAAGTATTACGACTACGGCGTGGTCAGCGTGATCTACCAGCTCAGTTTTTCCGGCGATTGGCAAAGCCTGGTCGCCCTCGCCAGCCGCTGGGTTTGGGACGTGGATTTTGCCGCGCGCGTAGAGCCCATCGTGCGCCAGCGCCTCGAGCGCGCCGCCCCGGCCTTGGTCAAGCCCTACGCGCGCTGGCTCAGCGAAGACTACTTCATCTTCCATCTGCGCGATGACGCCGGCTCGCTTTCGGCTGCGGACCTCACCCGCGATCGCGGTCTCGAGATCGCGCAGATTGTTCGCGGCGACCGCCTGCGCTTATCCACCGGCGAGTGCGCCGAGGTTCTGCAGTCGCGCATCTCCTACTACGAAAACGATCTCGCGGTCATCGGCTGGAATGCCGCTTTTCTTTTTGACACCAATGCCGGAGCCGAGACCGCCATCCAGCTTCTCGAGTATGCCAACTCGCAGCTTCTCGAGTTCCGCCACTACGACGAGCTGCTCACCGGCATTCTCTCCAACGTCTATGAGTCGCTCGAGCGCAAGCGTGGAATGCTCGTGCGCTGGCGCTTGGCAGGCTCCGCCAGGCGCCTCCATACCGTGCTGCTCGATATCGCCGAGCTCACCGAGCGCGCCGACAACTCCATCAAATTCCTCAGCGACATGTTCGCCGCGCGCCTCTACAAGCTGGCCGCGGCCAAGGTCGGCGTGCACGACTACAAGGACCTGGTGGCGCAAAAGCTCAAAACCGCCGACGATCTTTACCACGACATGATCGACCAGTTCAACCAGGCGCGCGGATTCTTTCTTGAAGTCCTCGTAGTGCTCATCCTGCTCATCGAGCTCGTCTATCTTTTCCTCGGCAAGGTGGTGTGAAAGAAAGGAAACGAGGGAACAGGGAACGGGGAGCAGGGGCCTTCTTGACTGAAGAGCGCGCAATGGCTGCTATTTCTCGTCAACGAGTTCCGCATCGACCGATTTCTTCCAGTCCTTCATTTGGTCGACCCTCAGCAAGAGCCATTTTTCTTCGTGCCGCTCATAGGTCCAAAACTCGCAAAATGCTTCCTCAGACTTTTCTTTATTTGCCTTTTTGCGCCGGCTCCCCGTATTGGAGCTGACGATTTCCCCGTTCGCGCCAACCGTATAATCCGCGGCCTTGGCATCGATGCAAGCCGTATAAATATCCTTCTCTTTGTCTCGATAATTCTGCGCCTCCACGAGCCTCACATTGTCAATCCTGAGGTTTTCCATTACGTTCCGCTCACCGTTGGATTGCATGAGTTCAATTTGCGCTTTCCATTCCGTGAACAGTTCAGGATGCAGAAGGCTCTCGAGCTGTGCGAGGTCTTGCTTGCACCACGCCTCTTCAATTTGGAGAAAGGTTTGTCGCGTGTGAGCTTCAAGGTCTTCCTCCTTCCATGCAGGGTCGTTTTGCGAGAGGGTGTTCAGCAACTGTTCCGTTACTTTCTTTTTCTTGTTAACCCTATGATTTATATACAAGGCATATGCGATCAGAAACGGCAATAAGATCAGGTAGAGCAGTCCGCCTCCACCGTTCCCTCCGCCGCCCGCCCTGGCCAGGGCATAGGGACTGGCGAGTGCAAAGAGAATCATCAACTTGAGCAGGAACGATGAGACTCGGCGAAGTTGCGGCACACTCTCTCTCATGAGGCCCTCTCTAATTAACTGGAATTTCCTTTGCTGCGATTCGCCATAAGTTTACCGCGGATAGCTGGTTTGGCAAGACCAGATCTGTCTCTCGGCGGCGTGACGGCCCCGGGTCGCCTCGATCTGTCCATCATTTCGAGGTACGACGCCGGCCTTCCCGGCGGAATACCATCCGCCCGGCGCAAATCCGGTACACTGCTTTGAAGCTCACGTAACCCCGGCGAGGAAACCCGCGGATGCCTCAACTCTATATTGGTGTTCTGGTTGCGATCGCTGCCGCGCTGCTGGCGGTGGCTGTTTCTCGCGCGTTGAAGGTGAAAACCAAGGCCGATTACCTGGTGGCGGGCCGCTCGCTGCCGGCTGTGGTGCTGGTGCTTACCCTGCTCACTTCATGGATTGGCGCCGGCAGCCTGTTTGCCGGCGCGGAGAACGCGTATAAGAACGGGTTCGCGGCGCTATGGCAGCCAGCGGGCGGATGGCTGGGCCTCGTGCTCATCTACTTTATTGCGCCGCGCGCGCGAAAGTTCGCGCAGTTTACCCTGCCCGATCTGCTCGAGGCGCGCTACAACCAGACAGCGCGCGTGCTGGGGACGATTGCCATTCTGTTCGCCTATGTGGGCATCGCCAGCTACCAGTTCAAGGGCGGCGGCGATGTGCTGCATCTGATCTTTCCCGATACGGTCACATCGAATCAGGGCACGTTCATCATTGCCGCATTTGTCGTGGTGACGACGGCGCTGGCCGGCATGTCGTCGGTGGCCTATATGGATGTGGCCATCGGGTCCATGGTGACGGTGATCTGCGTGATCGCCGCACCCATGCTGCTCGCGAAGGCCGGCGGTTGGGCGGGACTGCACGCGGCGCTGCCGGCGCAATATTTCGAGGTGCTGGGCAATTATCGGATGAGCGGAGGGGTACGCGGGCCGGTAAGCGTGGGACTGGTGAGGGCGCTCGAATTCCTGGTGCCCACGATGCTGCTGATGCTGGGCAACCAGGTGATGTACCAGAAATTTTTCTCGGCGCGGACGGAGCGGGATGCGCGGATTTCGGTTCTGGGATGGACGCTGGGCACGCTGCTGCTGGAGACGCTGATCGTGGCCATCGCGGTATTTGGGCGGGCGCTGTATCCCACGGGCGAGGCGGCGCTGCACCCGCGCGAGATTATTCCCTACACGGCGCGGCACGGGCTGCCGGCAGTGATGGGCGCGCTGCTGCTGGGCGCGGTGTTCGCCAAGGTGATTTCGACAGCGTCCAATTACCTGTTTTCGCCGGCCACGAATCTGGTGGAGGACGTGTTTGTGCGCTACATTGCGCCGGGCGCCTCGAATAAGCGGGTCCTGCTGATTTCGCGGCTGGCCGTGGTGGCACTGGGCTGCTGGGCGCTCTACCAGGCGGTGTATGCCGAGAGCATTCTGGAAAAGATGCTCTACGCCTACACCATTTACTCGGCCGCGCTCACGCCGGTGGTTCTGGCGGCTTTCTACTCAAAGCGCGCAACGGCTTGGGGCGCTGTGGCCGCAATTGCCACGGGGACCGTAGTTACGCTGGCCTGGGACAACGCCTCGGTGAAGGCGTCGCTCCACCTTCCGTCCATCCTCGCGCAGAGGGACGCGATCTTTCCGGCGCTGTTTGCCGCGGTGATCGCATTGGTGGTGGTAAGCGCGGTGACGCCGCGGCCAACGGCGGAACAACTGGCGAGGGTAGCGGAGTAGGGAGAGCGCAATTTCCTGATTGCCGGCAATACTGCAGAAAATCGCATGTTGCCTATTAGTCTAGAATCGACGGAACACGGAACAGGCGAGTTGCGTACCACGCGTAGGAGCGGGGAGAGCGAGCTATGCAGATCGGTGGGAAGCAAAAGTTAGCGTCCGCACTCATTGCTTTAATTGCCCTTATCTCCGTCGCACAGTTGGACGAAACATTCTCAGCTATCAGTTTTTGGTGGAAGGTGAACCATGCCACTTCGAGCCAATTCGCTGTACCCCATTGGTGGACGCACTACACCATCGCATCTGCCCTTTTTGCTCCTCTTTGGCTGACGTGCTCAGGCGCGGCGCTCTTCCTGGCAAAACGCCGACCAGGACTTGCGTTGATCGTTCTAAGCACGTTCGTTATTGTCGAACCGATAAGCTGTGCTTCTGCACCGTCATTTGATCACGAATCAGGAGATCTCTTGGGGCTTGAACCGCTTCCGTTTGCAGATGCGGAACGAAACGCAGATCGAAGGCATTTGGTATCGATCGATGAGCGAATCAAAAGCGTAGGAGGAACCGGAGAGTTTCCATTGTCGGAAGAGGAACTCATGAAGGCAGTCGGCAATCTGGCATTTGAGGCGTCACCTTACGTGCAGAGTGGGAAACAAATTTCATTCGATCTGAGATTCATAACAAACGAGGGAACCCCATATTCCACAAACCCAGAAAAGCCGGGGATAGTCTACTACGCAGTTAACCCCGATGGGAAACAGTTCGTGCTCACGATCTCAGGCCTCAATACCCCGACCAGCAATCGAACGTCGATGATGAAAGAAGTCGCGTGGATAGGTGCCAAACAGCCTTGGGGAGGATTGCTGGCCACAGAGGAGACCCTGCACCAGAGGTAGCGTGGTGAGCTTTGTTCGTGTATGGTCGCCCAACCGACAGTTACTCCCCGATCCCCTCGCTCTGATTGCCGGCCCAAGCAAGAAAAAAGTTGTTCCGGGCGCGCGGAACAGTCTTACACTGTCGGTGTAAATCCAATCTTGCTATGCCGGTAGCGCAACTGACTCTCGAGATCCGCATCGAGCACGCCCAGTCGCTCAAGGACAGGCGGCAGGTGGTGCGCTCGCTCAAGGACCAGATCAAGCAGGGTTTCAACGTCTCTGTGGCCGAGCTGGACGAGGCGGTGACCTGGCAATCGGCCACGCTGGGCGTGGCGGCAATCTCGCGCTCGCGCGACTACCTGCATGGGCTCATTGAAGAAGTGGAGCGCGCGGCGCGGCGCATGACCAACGAGCTGGGCGCGGAGCTGACGGATTCCTTCTGGGAGTATCTCGAAAGCTAGAGCAGTTTCAGTGGGGCGACCCTCGAGGGCTAAAGCCCTCTTCATTTTGGGTCAGTCGATGTACGGGCTCAAAGCCCGTACCCTTCACCATGAACCCAGGCTGAATCACGAGCCGCAGGCGCGCCACGGGCGCAGGCCGCATCATGCTACCCTGAACTCTTGAGCTTTGGAGAGTACGTTTGCAGCCCAGCGCCTTCCTTATTGCCGTCTTCGAGTTTGTTCTGCTGCTTTTTTCGCTCAGTTTTCATGAGTGCGCGCACGCGTGGATGGCATCGCGCCTGGGCGACCAGACGGCGCGGTTGCATGGGCGCATTACGCTGAATCCCATGTACCATGTGGACCCCATCGGGACCCTGCTGTTTCCGGCGCTGGTCATTTTCGGACCCTTTTTCGGCCTAAATTTTTTCAGCGGATTCCTGATCGGCTGGGCGAAACCGACGCCGGTGATCACGCGCAACTTCCGTAAGATTGTGCGCGACGACAATCTGACCACGCTGGCCGGCCCTGGGTCGAATCTGATTCTGGCCGCAGTGGCATTTGTCATCCTTGCGGTCGTGAGCATTGCGGTTCCCGACGGGCGTGGGCTGGTTCGCGCGAATCTGAGTGGAGTAATGGCTCTTGGCTCTGGATTGCAGCCGCTGGTGCTGCTGGCGCTGCTGGCGATTGAAGTGAATCTGTCTTTGTTCTTTTTCAACCTGCTGCCGATTCCGCCGCTGGACGGGAGCCGCGTGGTGCGCAACCTGCTGCCCTACAACGCCGTCGTGCAATACGACCGGATTGGCGGCTGGATCAGCTATCTGCTGATGATCTTTGTCGGCGGTTTCATTCTCCGGCTGGTGCTATGGCCGGCGCTGCACCTGGTTTTTTCCGCTCTCTACAGCATCTGATTCCGGCGCTGCCGATTTGGGCGCTGCCCCATCCCTTCCCGCTACAATGGAACGAGCGAATATCGGCGATTCTCCTGAGATTTGCGGCGCCTCCTTGCGCTCTCAAGGACGCTTTTAAAGATCGCTTTAAGGATCGCTTTTAAGGATATCGACACGCACATGCCTGAACCCGCAAATCGATCGTTCCGTCCGCGCGTGCTGAGCGGCATGCGCCCCACGGGAAAGCTCCACATGGGCAACTACATGGGCGCGCTCGCCAACTGGGTGAAGCTGCAGGATCAGTACGAGTGCTACTTCTTTGTGGCGGACCTGCACGCGCTGACGACGGACTATGCCGACACCTCGCAGATCGTGCCCAACACGCTTGAGGTTGTGCTGGATTTTCTCGCCGCCGGCCTTGACCCGGAGAAGTCCACGATTTTCTTGCAGAGCCATGTGAACCAGCATTACGAACTACCGCTGCTGCTGGGGATGATTACGCCGCTGGGTTGGCTGGAACGCGTGCCCAGCTATAAGGAGATGCAGGAGAACCTTACCAACAGGGATCTGGCGATGTATGGATTCCTCGGTTACCCGGTGCTCATGGCCGCGGATATTCTGCTGTACCAGCCGGATTTTGTGCCGGTGGGGCAGGATCAGCAGGCGCACGTGGAGCTGACGAGAGAAATTGCCCGGCGATTCAACCAGTTCTATAAGCTCGCCGAGCGCGAAGTCTTGCCTGAGCCGAAGGTGCTGCTGACGCCCTCGCCCAAGCTGCCCGGAACCGACGGGCGCAAGATGTCAAAGAGCTACGGGAATACGATTCTGCTCAGCGATCCCGAGCCGGTGGTGCGGCAGAAGCTGAAGACCATGGTGACGGACCCGGCACGGATCCGGCGCACGGACAAGGGTGACCCGGACAAGTGCCCGGTGGGCGACCTGCACAAAGTCTTCTCGTCGCCGGAAACAATGGCCAAGGTGTATGAGGGCTGCCGCTCGGCCGGGATCGGGTGCATTGAGTGCAAGGGCTGGGCCGCGGATGCGCTGGTGAAGATTTTGCAGCCGATCCAGGAGCGGCGCGCGAGCGTGTCGGAGCAGCAGGCGATTGAAATTCTGAACGAGGGCTCGCGGCGGGCCGGCGCGCGCGCGGAGCAGACCATGGCGCAAGTGCGCGAGGCGATGCAGTTAACGTTGACGAACGCGTGATAATTCGTTCTTGTGAGCATCGGGGTCTTCCAGGCATCCGACACGAGGACCGGGCACCCTGAATTTCCGCGAGCACGATTGAAAATAGAAACGAAGATACACAAGTGAAGCATCCGTCCCCAAAATCCGAAGAGGCTGCGGCTGAAGTCGAGCGGGCCGCCGAGGTTGCCGCGGCTGCCGCGGAGCAGTCTGCGGAGCCGGTTGAGGCGAAGGTTGGCGCCAAAGCGGTAGAAGAACCGGCCCAAGTTCCACTTGAAAGAACCGAAACAGCACAAGCGCCCGCGGCAGAAACGGGCTCAATCCAGGAACTGGCGGCGAAGGAAACGACTCCAACCCTGCCGTTTGCTCCGGAACCGACGCAGGAGCAGAAGACTGCCGGGAAGGTGGCGGCGGCGCTGAAGGCGCGGGGCCAGGACGCCGAACAGTCGCCCTTTTCGGTGATTGTGAGCCAGGTGTACGACGGGCCGCTGGACCTGCTGCTCGACCTGATCCGCAAACAGGACATCGACATCTACGACATTCCTATCGCCAAAATCACGGCACAGTTTTTGGCCTATGTGGACCAGTTGAAGGCGAGCGACATGGACGTGGCCGGCGAGTTCATCTACACGGCCGCGCTGCTGATTCACATCAAGAGCAAGATGCTGCTGCCGCGCGCGCCTGCCGGACCGGAAGACGCGGCCGAGGACCCGCGGCGGGAGCTGGTGGAGCGGTTGCTGGAGCACGAGCGTTTCAAGAATGCCGCGCAGATGCTCAATGAGAAACAGATGCTGGAAGGGGCTACCTGGACCAATCCCGGCGCGCGCGAATTTCGCGAAGAGGAAGGCGCGGAAGCGGAGACCGCGCCGGAGATTGCCGCCGATACCGTGGACCTGGTGCGCGTCTTCCGCGAAATTCTGGAGCGCGCGCGCAACCGCCCGGTGATCGATGTGGAAGAGGATTCAGTGACCGTCGGCCAGATGATTCAGTTCCTCGCGCGCCGGCTGACGATGGAAGACAAGCCCGTGGCCCTGCGGAGGCTGCTCAGCCACACGCAGTCGGAGCGGGCGCTGATCGCCATGTTTCTGGCGCTGCTCGAGCTGGTGCGCCTGCAGGCGATTCTGCTCTGGCAGGACCGGCATTTCAGCGAGATCTTCATCAAGAAGCACACCGGCTTCGATGCGGTAATGAATCAGGGCCTCGCGAACGCACGCGACGATTGGCGGTAGAGCGCCAGACGAGACGACCACCTACCACTGTTCTGTCATCCTGAGCGAGTCGCCGCGGCGACGAGTCGAAGCATCTGCGGCTGCTCCTTTCCGGTTGGTTGGCCCGGTAAGCATTTACGCTTGATTCGCTCAGTTTCCAGCCAGCTCGCCCCCGATTAGCTTCGCCCACTCTCCCAGTTGCTCGGCTCGGCCACTGAGATCGAGGGCTGCGATCCTAATTCCGAGGCGCTCCCATGGTGAGGGCGGCGGATCATCTCCAATGCCGAGCAGCCATCGATCAAATGCCCAACGGGCGTTGTTGTGAATTTCTTCTTCATGGTGAACAATCCATTCCGCCAGGTCGATCAGGTCTTGATCGGAAATAGACGCACCGCTCTTTAGAATGAGCCAAAGTAGGCCGACGCCGTAGTAAATAGGCTGCGCGTCTGTCCCATCCAGATCGGAGTCAAGCATCATCCATGCAAGAAGACGAATGGCACGGGGCTCGAAATCGACCGGCAACGCCTCAAGGCTGTTGAGCAATTGAATTAGCGTGAAACTGGGGTTTACGCCATCCGCTGTGTAGTTCCACGGCTCGGCTCTAGCCCGAAGTAAAGCCGCGCTTGCAAACGCGCGAATCCAGTGCTCCTGTTCCCGTTCGGACGCGAGGCTGCCATCTGGTTCCGAAAAGCGAACCAGTCCAAGAACCTCGCACGGGTACCTGTGCATGGGCGTCACGAAGGTTTGGTGATCGCGGAGCGGGCGCAGAGAGGCAAGATACTGCTCTCTGTCCTGGCCGTAGTCGGCCATAGCCAGTTTTGCGAGCATGTCGTCTGTTATGTGCTTTGAGAGTCCCGAAAGCAATGCGTCTTGATTGGGTCCGAGAGAGCTTAGAAAGGTACGAAGCATCTAATCCGCCTTGCGCTGCGGAGATCTCAGGTTAATCGCATTCTACCTTCGCCAGCCTGTACACTGGCGGTGATGATTTCGATTCTCCGCAACCTACGTCACGCGGCCATCGTCGGCGCAATCGCAGCTCTTTCGTCATGCCCGCGCTCCGCATCTGTCTGCGCGCAACAACCGGCCCAGCCCTCGCCCGCGAGCGAATTGGCACAGGTTCCCCTTCCCGAGCCGTCTGCGAATGCGCTTCCATTGCCTGAAGATCGAGGCGCTGCGGACCTGGAGCAAACGCTGAAGCGGCTCAAGACAACGGCCAGCGTGCTGGTCATCGTGCCGCACCCGGACGACGAGGACGGCGCGCTCATGACGTATCTGTCGCGAGGGTCGGGCGTGCGGGTCACGCTGCTCACCCTTACCCGCGGCGAGGGTGGGCAGAATGCCATGTCGGCCGAGAGCTACGATGCGCTGGGGCTGATCCGCACCAACGAATTGCTCAAGGCGGACGAGTACTACGGCGCGCGGCAACTCTGGGGCACAGAGGCGGACTTTGGCTTCTCGAAGACGCAGGAGGAATCGTTTGCGAAGTGGGGCCACGAGCGCGTGCTCTACGACGCGGTGCTCGCGATACGCAAGGTGCGGCCGCAGGTGATTGTGTCCACGTTTGTCGGCGGCCCGACAGACGGGCACGGCCAGCACCAGGTGGCCGGCGAGATCATGCAGGAGGCGTTCAAGGCGGCGGGCGATCCCAAGGTGTTTCCCGAGCAGTTGCGCCCGGTGAAGGAGGGAGGCGCTGGATTAGAGCCGTGGCAGCCCCTGGCTGTCTATTCGCGGACCCCGTTTGCCCCCGTGACGAACGGAAAAATGTTCGACTATGCCACGGGGAAGTGGGCCCCGGCTCGGTTTCACAACTATTTGACCGGCGAGTGGATCGAGGGCTCGCTTCCTGCCGATGTAACCATTCCTGTAGGCACGTGGGATGCGGCGCTGGGACGGACCTATGTGCAGATTGCGCGTGAGGGGTGGGGCGAGCAGAAATCGCAGTACGGCGGGGCAGACCCGGCGCTGAGCGGGCCGGACACTTCGAGCTATCACTTGTGGGCGGTTGCGCCGGCGGCCGCCGCAGGTGCTGACAGCAGCGGCGATTCGAGCCTGTTCCAAAACAGCAAAGTCAATATTGATACGAGCATCGCGGGCCTTGACCGGCAGGTGCGCGGCGCGCCGCCTGCATGGTTAAGCCAGGGACTGCGCAACATCGAGGCCGGCCTTAATGATTTTGAGAGCAGTTGCCTGAACGAGGCGGGAGTCGACGCCGCGCACAGGCTGGTTCCGATTCACCAACATACGCTGGATTTGTACGCGAAGGTGAAGGCGAGCGATCTGGACCCGGAAGCGAAGGCGGGGCTGGAACTGGAACTGGGCGCGAAGATCGCGCAGTTCGAGGAGGCGCTGAAGGATCTGCTGGGGTTGGATCTGATTGCGTTCACCGCCAGGGGCGTGAGCACGGAGAACGGGCCGGGAGGCAGAGGCGGATCGGCCGATGAGATGCCGCGGAGCGTGACGCCGGGTGAGGAGTTCAGTGTGCGCGTGCACCTGGCAGATGCTTTGGACGATGTGCGGCTGAATCGTGTGTGGCTGGAGTCGAGCGATGGCGCGCCGTGGAAGATCGAGGACGCGAGCGGGCCGGCAACGGAAGCAGCGCCGGTGAGCGATCGCATCTTTCACGTGCAAGCGGCCGAAGACGCCGCGCCGACAGAGCCCTACTTCACGCGGCCGACCACCGAGCAGCCGTATTACGACATCTCAAACCAGGCGTGGCGCGAGCGCTCGTTCGCGCCCTATCCGCTGGCGGCGTGGGCGGAGTTCACGTTTGACGGCGTTCCCATCCGAATCGGGCAGGTGGTGCAGACGCTGGCGCGCGTGTCCGGTGTCGGCGGCGTGTATGAGCCGCTTGTTGTCACGCCCGAGATCGGCGTGCGTGTCGAACCCGAGGCGCGTATTTTGCCGCTCGACGGAGCGCCGCTGCCGGTGAGGGTGACGGTTCATGCGCTCCACGCGGCCGAGGGAACTGTGGAATTGAAGCTGCCGGAGGGTTGGCGGTCCGATCCGGCCAAGCGGGAGTTTCATCTGGGCAGCGCCGGCGACACTGAGCCGCTTGTGTTCTCGGTTTCACCGGCGGGCGACGTGCAGACGCGCGCCTACGCGATTGAGGCCGTCGCGCACGCGGGCGGGAAAAGCTATTCAATTGGATGGCAGAGCATCGGCTATCCCGGACTCCGGCCCTATAACCAATACGCCCCGGCGGAGCTGCGCACGCGCAAGGTGGATGTGAAGGTGGCGCCAGGATTGCGCGTGGGCTACGTGATGGGAACGGGAGACATGGTTCCCGAGGCGATTGAGGCGCTGGGCATCGCGCCGCATCTGCTCTCGGCGCGGGAGCTGGCGTCGGGCGATCTTTCAGCAGTGGAATGTGATCGTGATCGGGATTCGCGCGTATACGGCGCGGCCCGAGCTTGCCGCCGCGGAGCCAAGGCTGGAGCAGTTTGTGGAGCGCGGGGGAACACTCGTGGTCGAGTACCAGAGCAGCACGTTTCCAGCCCCGCTGCCAGTGGCGCTGGGGCGGATGCCGGAGCGCGTGGTGGACGAGCAGGCGCCGGTGAAGCTGCTCGATCCGGCCAGCCCGCTATTGACCTGGCCGAATACGATTACAGCCGCCGATTTCAACGGCTGGTTCGAGGAACGCGGACACGGATTTCCCGATAGCTGGGATGCGGGCTACACGGCGCTGACCGAAACCGCCGATCCCGGGCAGGACCCGCAGCGGGGCGGATTACTCGTCGCGCATCGCGGAAAGGGAACATATATTTATGTCGCCTTTGCGCTCTACCGGCAGCTTCCGGAGTTAGTGCCAGGTGCGTACCGGCTGCTGGCAAATTTGCTGAGCGCCGGAAAGCAATCCGCAGAAAGTGCGGGCCAATCTCAGCCGCAGCATCCGTAAAAGTACGTGCGCCAAAGGGCTCAATTATTAATAGTGGATAAATTTTTCCGGTCACTCGCTCAAATGGAATCTCACTGATAAACAGAACTGTGAATTCTGTGTAAATTCGTCAAATCTTAACGTTTCTCTGCGAGTCTGGGTTGCGGGGCGGAGAAGAGGGATTTCGCTGACGCGAAAATTCTGCCGCTTGCACATTCATAGCTCGCGTGCCAAGGGTGTTACCGCAATATTCCAATGCATGGCGTCCGGGAAGCGGAAGACGAGTCTGTCATACAGGCACGCGGGCGCAGCAGCACTTCCAGAATGGCCATGCTCTGTGGCCGATACGCTCAAGTTGCTTGCCGGCAAGGCGCATGAATCGTGAGCGAATCGAGTCCAGGCATAGCCACTCTGAAATTCTGTCTGACGATTCAACCCGATCCATAAGAAAAGAGAGAGGCCCGAATGAAACTCAGAGTGAATGCGGCTGCAGCGGCGATTCTGGCAGCCAGTCTTGTTGTTTCCTACGCGCAAACCAGCGGCACAACGCCGCCGGCGAAGAAGCACGTCACCGCCAGGAAAGAAAAGGCGCCGCCTCCGCCCTCGGTGGCAGATCAAATCAACGCGCTGCGGCAGGAAATGCAGAGCCAGATCGATGCGTTGAAGAGCAGCCTTGCCGACAAGGATGCGCAACTCAAGCAGGCGCAGCAGACCGCGGCCGACGCGCAGGCAAAGGCGAACAAGGCGGAGGCCGACGCCATGACGCAACAACAGGCCTTCACGCAGAACACCACGGCAGTGACGACTCTCGAGAGCACGGTGACCGATTTAAAGGCCAATCAGCTCTCGCTCGCCAATACGGTTTCAGACGAGACCACGAATATGAAGAAGGCGATTAATAATCCTGACAAGCTGCACTACAAGGGAATTACCTTTACACCCGGCGGCTTCACGGCGGGTGAAACTGTGTGGCGCTCAAAGGCCACCGGTGGCGATATTCCCACCGGATTCACCTCGCTTCCTTACGAGGGCTCCGACCTTTATCAATTGAGTGAGTTCTTCGCCACCGCCCGCCAGTCGCGCATGAGCTTGATGGCCGAAGGCAAAACCACCTGGGGTACTTTAAGAGGTTACTTCGAGGGTGATTGGCTGGGCACCGGAATCACTTCGAACAACAACCAGTCCAACAGCTACGTCTTCCGCCAGCGCGTCATCTGGGGCCAGGCCGCGCTGAACAACGGCTGGGCCTTCACCGGCGGCCAGCTTTGGTCGCTGGCTACAGAAGACAAGGTTGGCATATCGAATCTCTCCGGCGACATCATGACTCCGCTAACGATAGACCCGAACTATAACGTCGGCTTCGTTTGGACGCGTCAGTATGGCTTCCGCGTCACGAAGGCCACCAAGTACGCGTCGTTCGGCGTGGCTGTCGAGCAGCCGCAGCTCACCTACACCGCGTCGCTGGCCGGCAACACGCCTTACGCCGTAGTGGGCAGCGACGGCCTTAGCGGCGGCAACTACAACGCCGCCGTCAGCACCTGCACGCCTTCCACTTCGATTGTGAACTACACCAACCAGCAGTCCGCGGATTCAAGCACGGGCGCTATTGTGAACACCGCGGTTCCTGTCTACAAAACGGTGAACGGATGCTCCGACATCGCAACCTTCTCCTTCAACAAAGCGCCCGATGTCATCGTGAAGCTCGCCTTCGATCCAGGCTGGGGGCACTACGAGATCATCGGCATCGGCGGCTTTGTGCACGAGACCGTCTTTCCCGGCGAAACCACCAACAGCAACCTGTATGGCGGCCTGACGGACGTTCTCAAGGGCACAGCGATTGCGCCGGCTCTCACCACTGCCGGTCACTTTAACAGCAACATCGACGTCGGCGGCATCGCCGGCAGCTTCCGTGTTCCGGTCGGGAAAATCGTGAACTTCGGCGGCAAAGCTCTCTACGGGCCCGGCATGGGCCGCTACGGCGATTCGACGCTGGCTGACGTCACCTCGAACGCCGCCGGCGAAATCAGGCCGATACACAATTTCTCCGGCCTGGTCACGCTGGAAGCCAATCCCTCGCCCCGTCTTGTCCTGTACATGAACTACGGCATCGATTACGCGGCGCGTACTGACTACGGCGTTGCCGGCGCCACCACCACGCTCGGTGCGCCCAATCCCTGCTTCCTCGATTCGGGCGGCACAGCCTGCCTGAATACCTCGGGCAAGCTGACTTTCCCCACTACCGTTACGGCGGCGCAGCTTGCAGCCGGAACCTGGGGAGCCACGTGGGCTGCTCCCAGCAACGGAGCCGTGGGTTACGGCTCGCGGTTGCTCAGCAACTCATCCTGCAATGCCATCGCAGCTCCCGGCTACAACGGCGGCGCTTCCACCGGCTACGTTCCCGGCGGCTCCTGCGGCGCGCAAAACCGCAACTTGCAGGAAGCTACTGCCGGTTGGTGGTACGACATCTACAAGGGTGACCGCGGCCGCTTCCGTCAGGGCTTCCAGTACAGCTATGCCGCGCGCCAGGGCTGGTCTGGCGCTTCCGGAATCGGCGCCAAGGGCATCGACAACATGTTCTGGACTTCGCTCCGCTACTACATCCCGTAAGCAGCAAGTCAGCAAGTTTCGCAAGTCAGCCAGGGGCAGCCCGAACGAATCGGCTGCCCCTGGCTGTTTGTAACGGAAGGATGGCCGAGCCGCAGGAACTGGCCAGCCTGCCGATCGCCCACAATCATACGTTTGACGTAACGCGTAACGGACGCTATGATCGAGTCGTGGTCCTGAGCTACGGCGATAAGCGCACGGCGGCCTTCGCTCGCGGAGAGCGGATCAATGCCTTCGAAGCCATCGAGCGGCCGGCCCGGATGAAACTCGACCGTCTGGAGGCTGCGGCAGCGTTGAGCGACCTCGCCGCGCTTCCCGGCAACCGGATGGAAGCGCTCAGGGGCGACCGAAAGGGCCAGTGGAGCATCCGAGTCAACGACCGCTGGAGGGTGTGTTTCGCGTGGCCCGAGGGCGAGCGCGGGCCGTCCGAAGTCGAGATCGTCGATTATCACTAGGAGCGATTATGGGCATTGCGATCATTCATCCCGGAGAACACCTCGCGGAGGAACTCGAAGAGCTCGGCTTGAGCGCCTCGGAGCTGGCGCGGCGGCTCCGTGTCCCGCCCAACCGCATCACTGCCATCCTGAAGGGCCGGCGCGCGATCACCGGCGACACGGCGCTGCGGCTGGGCCACTTCTTCGGCACGAGTCCCGAGTTCTGGCTCAACCTGCAAAGCCTCTACGATCTGCGCATCGCCAATCAAAGGGCCGGCAAGGCGATCCGTCGGCTGCCCAGGTTGCGGAGCGAGGCGGCGTAGGGACACCGGTCGTAACGACAACCCGCCCAGTCACAATGCACGAGAGGCGACCGCAGATCCCTCGGCTACGCTCCCCTTCGCTCGGGATGACATGAATAGATTGGTGGGCGGGAAAAGAAAGGGCAACCTTGAAGGCTGCCCACGCTGACTTGCTAACCGGCTGACGTGCCCACTCGCTACTCCGCTGCTTCCACCGGCTTGGTTTGCGCGACGGTCCAGTCGGACGCGCCTACCTTGAAGCGCGCGAAGCGGCGCACGGTGATGTTCTCGCCCAGCTTGCCGACCTTGTGCGCGATCAGTTCCTTGATGCTGACAGCCTGGTCTTTGATAAAGGGCTGCTCGAGCAGGCAAACTTCTTCGTAGAACTTGGCCATCTTGCCGTCCACGATCTTCTCGATGACCGGGCGCGGGCTTGCCGGTGGCGGCGGCCTGGGCGCGATAGATCTCTTTCTCGCGCTCGAGGTCCTCGGGAGTCACGTCCTCGGGCTTCACGTAGCGGGGATCGCTGGCGGCGATGTGCATCGCGATGTCTTTGAGCAGTTCCTGAAAGTCGGCAGTGCGGGCCACAAAGTCGCTCTCGCAGTTGAGCTCGACCAGCACAGCGATTTTGCCGCCGGCGTGAATATAGGAGCCTACCGCGCCCTCGTTGGTAGCGCGGGCGGCTTTCTTTTGCGCCGAGGCCATGCCGCGCTTGCGCAGCACCACGAACGCCTCTTCGATGTTGCCTTTCGTCTCCTGCAAAGCCTTGAGGCAATCGCCCATGGGCGCGCCGGACTTCTCACGCAGCTCTTTCACCAGCTTGGCATTAATTTTTTCGCTCACTGTCGTCATCTCACTATTTTCCTGGCCGCAAGCGGCCTCGCGAATGAATCGCGGTTAAAAATTGCAATATATGTTCGTGCCGGCGATTTTCCGGCATAAGAAAAGCGTGGTCTCTACCGAGAGGCCACGCTTAACTCGATCTGCGCATGGACTCGCGCGAACAAACTTAAACGCCGCCTTCGGCAACTTCGGCTTCTTCCAGCAGGGCGGCAACCGCCGCGGGCGCTTTGCGGATGCCGCCGCCCAGCACTGCTTCGAGATCCAGTTCTTCGCCCGTAGAAGCTTCCACGGCGATCTCGCCGCTCTGCTCGGCACTTGGCTCGGGAACCGCTTCCTGGAATGCCTTGTCGCCCAGCAGGTTTACGCCCTCGGCAGCCGAGTCTGCAATCTTCGAGGTAAAGAGGCGAATGGCGCGCAGGGCGTCGTCGTTGCCCGGAATCACGTAATCGACCACGGTGGGATCGCAATTGGTGTCGACCACGGCCACCACGGGAATGCCCAGCTTGCGCGCTTCCTTCACGGCGATGGTCTCGTTGTTCGAGTCGACGATGAACAGCGCGTCGGGCAGCCGCTTCATATTCTTGATGCCTGCCAGGTTGGCCTGCAGGTGCTTGCGCTCGCGCTCCAGGTGAATCACTTCCTTCTTGGTGAGCAGGTCGTAGCGGCCATCGGTCGCCATCTCATCCAGTTCCTGGAGGCGCTTCACCGACTTCTGCACGGTGACCCAATTTGTGAGCAGGCCGCCCAGCCAGCGCTGGTTGATGTAAGGCATTGAAGCACGCGTGGCTTCTTCGGCAATTGCATCCTGCGCCTGGCGCTTGGTGCCCACGAAGAGGATCGTCTTGCCGCTGGCGCACAGTTCGGTAACGAATTTCGACGCATCCTTGAAGAGCTTGAGCGTCTTCTGCAGGTCGATGATGTAGATTCCGTTGCGCTCGCCGAAGATGTATTCCTTCATCTTGGGGTTCCAGCGCTTGGTCTGATGCCCGAAGTGAACACCCGCTTCGAGCAGTTCCTTCATGGTGATGGTTGCCAATAGTCCTCCTTTGTGGACTGCATCCGGACTAACCCTTTGTCTGGCCCGGATTTATCCCGCATATGCGGGAGATTTGAAAAACAGCCATTAGCTCTTAGCCTTTAGCCATTAGCTTTTCCATGCCTGATCGGGCTTCTTGCACTTGGTTCCGGCACGAAAGAGCTAATAGCTAATAGCTGACAGCTCGCAAGCGCCTTAGCGCTTGCTGAACTGGAACCTCTTGCGTGCGCCCTTCTGGCCGTACTTCTTGCGTTCCTTCTGGCGCGCATCGCGAGTCATCAGGCCTTCGGCCTTGAGCAGCTTGCGCAGCTCAGGATTGAACACGATCAAGGCGCGGGCAATGCCCAACTTCACCGCGTCGGCCTGCGCGTTCACACCGCCGCCGCTCACCGTGGTCAGCACATCGAAGCTCGCCGTCAGCTCTGCCAGCACCAGCGTCCGCTTGGCGGCCACGCGCTGCTGCTCGGTGACGAAATGTTCTTCGAATTTCTTGCCGTTGACCTTCCACTCGCCCGTGCCGGGACGCAGAAAAACGCGCGCGATCGCCGATTTGCGCCGCCCCGTCCCGTAATACTGAACCAAATCCTCTGCCATTCGTTTCCTCTTAGCTATTAGCCGTTAGCTCTTAGCTATTAGCTCATTCATTCTTCGAATCCGCTCTTCTGTGGCCTTCGCTTCAACTTTCGCTTTCCGCAGGTAGAAGCTAAAGGCTAATGGCTAAGAGCTAAAAGCTGCTCTTACGCAATCTTCATTTCCACTGGCTGCTGCGCCTGGTGGGGGTGCTTGTCGCCGCGATACACCTTCAATTTGGAACCCATAGCGCGGCCCATCTTGGTCTTGGGCAACATGCCCTTGATGGCTTGCTCGAGAATCATCTCGGGCTTGCGGTTGAGAAGGCGGGTGAACGATTCCTCGCGCAGTCCGCCGGGAAAGCCGGTATAGCGGCGATAGAGCTTGCTCTCGGCCTTGAGGCCGGTCAAGCGCACCTTCTCGGCATTGATGACAATGACGAAATCGCCCATATCGATATAGGGCACATACTGTGGATTCAGCTTGCCGCTGAGCATACTGGCGGCTTTTGTGGCCAGCCGGCCCAGCGTCTGGCCGCTGGCATCCACCACGTACCACTTGCGGGCAATGTCCTTGCCGCTCGGAACAAAAGTTGACATTTCTTTACTATCCTCAAAAAAACTCGTCTGAAGCGGGTCCCAAAAGCTGCCTGGCGTGGGACGAGAAATCCGTCGTTTGCCAAGTCAATTAAACCCAAAAAACGCCCGCGCAACGCACATTGACCCGCAAGAAACGCTCACGGGCCTGAAATTCCACCCACTGCCAAACATACCTGTTCGGGTGAGGAACTGCGGGGTTAGCCCCCACGGGGGCTTTGGCTTTGCCAGATAGATTTCCGCATCCAGCCGCCGCTGGCCTGTTCCAGCGGAGCCCCTTCAAATCCACTCCGGGGCATCCCTCAGACCGGTCCGGGTGAGACACACCGGGACCCAGGCGCAACACCGCGCAAGGTCTTTAGAATACTGGAAAATCAGAGTGGAGTCAACGAGAAGATGCGATTGAGGGGGTGGATAAAAAGGGGAAATGGTGCGCCCGGAGAGATTCGAACTCCCGACCTAATGCTCCGGAGGCATTCGCTCTATCCAGCTGAGCTACGGGCGCGCCCTACCAGAATACCGCATTTTGCCGTCTCTCCGGCACAGGGTGGCTCCGTGCCGGTGTTCTAATCGTTGCAATGGCTTCGCTCGAAAACTTCAGGCTGACCGTCTTTCGCAAAGTCGCGGAACAGTTGAGCTTTCGCAAAGCGGCTGAAGAGCTGTATCTCACCCAGCCCGCTGTCAGTTTGCAGATCAAGGCCCTCGAAGAGGAACTTAGCGCTCTCCTGTTTGACCGTTCCGGCTCCCAAGTGAGGCTGACAGCCGCCGGTACAACGCTGCTGAAGTATGCCCAGCATAGCCACGATCTTCTGCGAGAGGCAAAACATGCGATCGCCTCCCTGAGCGGCGCGCAGGGCGGCGCGCTGACGCTGGGAGCGTCAACGACGATTGCGCAATACGTGCTGCCCAGGCTGTTGAGCGAGTTTTGCGCGACGCACCCTCGCGTGCATCCGACGCTTATCAGCGGCAACACGGAACAGATTGTGACTGCCGTTGAACAAGAGACGATTGCTCTTGGATTCATCGAGGGACCGCCGCGCAGCCGGGACATTGCGTTGACGCCCTTTCTCGAAGATGAGCTGGTGCTGATTGTTCCCGCAGCGCACGAGTGGGCGGAACAGGCGGCGATCGAGCCCGTCGATTTAGCCTCTGCCCCGCTACTGATGAGGGAGCGCGGGTCCGGGACGCGGCGCATTGTGGAGCTGGCCCTCGAGCGCCACCACATCCGGCGCAGTTCGCTCAACGTGGTGATGGAACTGGATTCAACCGAAGCCATCAAATCTGCCGTCGAGGCAGGCTTTGGCGTTGGCTTTGTTTCCCGGTGGGCCATTGCCAAGGATCTGCGCATGGGGCCTGCGTTCAGGATTGTGGAGATCACAGGGATTCGATTTTCCCGTAACTTTGTAATGATTTCGCCCAAAGGGCCCCATCAGCCCGGCCCCGCCGCGGAGTTTCGCAGCTTTGTTCTGGCAAGCACACAGGCAAAGCGGGGAAACAAGACCGTGGCTCCGCGCGGCCCGCGCAGCCGCAGATAAGCCGGACTCATGCGGCATCAGATTTACTGCTTGGACGTGAGACTTCTCCACCGCGAAGACTGAGCATGTGACGAAGATACTTTTCTTTGCCGGGTTGATGCTTGCGGCAAGCGGCCTGTTATCTCCGCCTGTCGCGCTCGGCGCCGGGATCGTTTACGGATTCAGTTTCGTTCACCCGTTTCATGCGGGCGCCCGGCGCGGATCGAAGCTACTGCTTCAATTCTCGGTTGTCGGCCTCGGATTTGGCATGAATCTCGAGCAGGTGCTGCTGGCCGGCCGCACGGGATTCTTCTACACGGCTTGCAGCATTGTGGCCGTGCTCGCTCTCGGATGGGCGCTGGGCAAACTGCTGCGCGTCAGAGCGACAACGTCTTACCTGATCTCGACGGGAACGGCGATCTGCGGAGGCAGCGCAATTGCAGCCATTTCACCCATCACGGAAGCCAGCGAAGAAGAGATCGCGGTCTCACTGGGCACAATTTTCATTCTCAATTCGATTGCACTGATTGCATTCCCATTCATCGGGACGCGGCTCCACATGTCGCAAACCCAGTTCGGCCTGTGGTCTGCGTTGGCCATTCACGACACCAGCTCGGT
>CAWKFD010000030.1:0-98900 GCA_963848805.1 uncultured Acidobacteriaceae bacterium
TGAAAGAGCCGTACAGGAAAGGAGTAGCGAACCGTCCTGACCCCGAGTCATGCGCCGGCGATGGCAACATCGCGGGTGAAGCGTTGACAGGGGCACACGCAGGCCAGCTATCGAGCTCCGAAATCACCTCAATCGGCGTGCCGACCTTGTCCACAAATGGGGAAGGCAACATGGGAAGCGACGCCAATCGCAAGTCGCCCCTCGACGCCGCGGAGTCAGAGACCCTGAGCATGTGTGGAAACTCTATGCACGGGAACCGGGAGACCCTGGAAGCTCCCTTGCCGGATGGCGGCAGGGGACGGTCCGAGAAGGCTTGTTGCCGTACGACGGACATGTACGTTTCCAGGGAGTCGGACGGTCCCATAGTACCCGAGAAGCGGGCGAACAAAGCCGGCCCGAAGGCGGCGGCGGAGTCCGTGGAGGGAAGGGGATCGACCAAGGGAAACGCCACTCGAACCTTACTCGCGCCAGACTCCGAGCCGGGGAAGCGTGGAATGGGATTGTGGGGCGTACGAGAGGCTGCAAAGCGGGATAAGAAGTTGCGGTTTACCGCGCTGCTGCACCATGTTTGTCCCGAACTGCTCCAAGCGAGCTACTTCGCGCTGAAGCGCTCGGCGGCGCCTGGGGTGGACGGGATGACGTGGTACGAGTACGGACGTAATCTGGAGGAACGAATCCTCGACCTCCATGACCGCGTCCATCGGGGTGTCTACTGGGCACAGCCCTCCAAGCGGGCATGGATTCCCAAGGCCGACGGACGGCAACGCCCCCTGGGCATCGCTGCCCTCGAGGACAAAATCGTCCAGCAGGCCGTCAAGACCGTGCTCGAACAAATCTACGAGGAGGACTTCCTCGGCTTCAGCTATGGGTTTCGGCCCCGGCGGGGCTGCCACAACGCACTGGATGCGGTGTGGGTGGGCATCACGCAGCGGAAGGTAAGCTGGGTGCTCGATGCAGACATTCGTGGTTTCTTTGATGCCATTGACCATGAGTGGATGTTAAAGTTCCTTGAGCACCGGATCGCTGATCGACGAGTCCTGCGGCTGATCCGCAAATGGTTGCGGGCCGGAGTATCCGAAGACGGCAAGTGGTCGCGAACGACGGTGGGGACACCGCAGGGTTCGGTGATTTCACCGCTCCTTGCGAATGTCTTCCTGCACTACGTTCTCGACCTTTGGGTAAATCAGTGGCGACAGCGGCATGCCCGAGGCGAAGTGATTGTCGTGCGCTACGCCGATGACTTCGTGATGGGGTTCCAGTACCAAGAGGACGCGCAGCGCTTTCTTGAAGCGCTGCGGAAGCGCCTCGCCAAGTTCAGCCTGGAACTGCACCCCGAGAAGACCCGGCTGATCGAGTTTGGCCGCTTTGCGGCTGAGCGACGCGAGAAGCGGGGCGCGGGCAAGCCGGAGACGTTCAATTTTCTCGGATTCACGCATGGATGCGGTAAAACGAGGAAGGGAGCGTTCACGATTAAGCGCAAGTCGATTGCCAAGCGGCTCCGAGCCAAGTTGCACGAGATCAAAGAGCAGCTTGTACGGTGCATGCACCGCCCGGTGGTCGAAATAGGCAAGTGGTTGCGTTCCGTGGTGCAAGGCTGGATGAACTACCATGCCGTACCGGGAAACATCCGCAGTCTCGACCAGTTCCGTACCCAGACCGCGCGCCTGTGGCTGCACGTCTTGAGACGGCGCAGTCAGAAGGGGCGAAAACGGACGTGGGAGCGGTTCAAGCGTTTGATCCAACGTTGGCTACCGAAACCCAAAATCCTCCATCCTTACCCCGATGAGCGACTCATCGTCAAAAACCCAAGGTAAGAGCCGTATGAGGTAGTGCTTCACGTACGGATCCGTGCGGGGGGTGGCCCGTAAGGGCCATCCCTACCGCGACAGCCGTGGCTCTCGCGTCCGAACGTAGACAAAACCGGGACGAACCAAAATTCGCGTCAATGGCTGCTTTTCATCAGCCTAGGCACAACCTGACGATCCGGACGCTCGTGAAGCAGTTCATGGGGCTTTCGTTGGGCTTCTCCAAGAAGCTGGAGAACCTCGAAGCGGCGTTCGCCATGTTCCTTGTCTTCCACAACTTCGTCTGGCGGGGCGTTTGTTTTGTGTTATTGTCCTAGCCCGCTCGCTCACTTGTCCGCCGGAACTTGGAAGACGCGCAAGCCCAGGTTGGGCGGTCGAAACCCCGGGCGTGCTATCGCAGTTTTATGTCGCACGCCGCTGCACGGCGAGGGTAAATGGGAAAAGGGTCAAACCGCAAACGGTAACACGGCCAGATGCCATAGCATTACTGAGTCCTGGTAACACGGAAACCAGTGTCGAAGTCCCGGAAGTCCGGCGAGGTCCAGATGCGTACGGCGGAACGGGAGTTGACCGGCCCGTACTTCCAGGAACCGCCACGAAGGACAATGATAGATCCGGAATCTGGGCCGGCTGGGTCGTCTGCGGGGGACGCGGCGTAGTATTCCCCTCCGTACAAATCCGCGCACCACTGCCAAGCATTTCCGTGCATGTCGTACAGCCCGAAGGAATTCGGCTTGAACTTTCCCACCGGCGACGTGAAGACGTAGCCGTCATTGCCTTTGATCGTGCACTTCCAGTCCGGGAACTTCGCCTTGGCCGCCGCGTCGGCCACAATTGCCACCTTGGCCAGCGTCTCGGGATCGTCGCCGCTGTAGTAGCGGGTTGTCGTCCCCGCACGGCAGGCGTATTCCCACTCGGCCTCCGTAGGCAGCCGGTAGGTCTTGCCCTCTTTGCGGCTGAGCCACACGCAGAAGGCCACGGCATCGTACCAACTTACGTTGACCACCGGGTGCTCGTCGGTCTGCTCGAAACCCGTGTTCCGCCAGGAATACTTCGCGTTGAAGCCGAACTCCCTCTTCCAGGGTCCCAGCCCCAAGCCCCCGGCAGATCGCCCTTCTCCGCGTCTGTCTTGTACCCGCTGTCCTTGACGAACTGGCGAAACTGGCCCCGCGTGACATGATACGTGCCTAGATAAAATGGTCTGGTGATTCGCACCCGGTGCGGCGGGTGCTCCTCCCTTAAGACATTTGCCGCCAAATCCTCGCCGTAGGTCTTGTTGAAGAATGCCGCCGTGGCCTCTGCCGACTCGCCGCTGCCCATCTTGAACTCGCCCGCCGGGATGAGGACCATCTCCAGCTTCACGCCCTTGCCAAGGTCCACCTTGACTTCCTTTGGCGGTTGCTTGGGCTCCTCGCTCAAAGCAGTTCCTGTCATCCCGAGAAGCACGGCGGACCAAATCACGAAGTTTCCCATGCCATATCCTCCCATACGGGATTTTCCCAGCCCGTATATTTCGATGAGCATAGCACGGCAGATGCCCGCAGACAACCGGTTTTTCTGCTCGCGTCTGTTTGAGAGCAGGCGGGGCGTGGGCTGCTAAAAAGTCGCTGGCGTTGGTTCAATTCATGGTTCCCGTTTCTGTTCCGCGCTCATGGCGACGGATGTGAGCCCCGAAGGGGCGTGGGTTCACCCAGCGAAGGGCGAAGCCCTGGTACAGCGGCGCAACCATAATCTCTTTTCGTTCCCGGCAACGGCCGGCCCAACTTTTGATGTGCCATGTCGCTCCCCGTCGCGTAGCGACGATGTGACGGTAGCCGTGGGTTTCAACCCACGGTTTTCGGCACGTAAGACCAGATTCGTCGCGTAGCGACGGCTGAAACCTTCAGGCGTCGCTACGCGACGCACGTTCAATGTGCGGGCATTTATCCGTGGGTTGAAACCCACGGCTACCATCAGCCGTCGTTACGCGACGATGAAACCCACGGCTACCGTCGCGCGAGGATTGTGGCATGGTCTTCCTCCCGGGAGGGACAATCCGGCGAACTCTTGGCCCGTTGGGCCGAACACCGCAAGACATTGCAGAATATGAAACGCGGTGCGGCCGATATACCAGGGCTTCGCCCTTCGCTGGATGAACGGCTGGGCCTTCAGCCCGGATGACTTCCCGAACTTCTGTACGGAACAAAATCGCCCCGCAGGTTCTGCCGAGCAAGGGTGCAGATGCCATCGATTTTGCGTAGCCGACGTAGAACGGCGTCAGGACATTGACCGCCTTGCCAGCGAACCCGTGGGGCGTTCTTCCTTGACTCGGAGAAAATTTCGGGCAAACGGTACGACTGCCTCCGCCCCGGGCAACTTCCCTTGGCGGCCGATACCGGCTATACTGGGGTGCAGAATCTTGGCCCCCTGGGGAATTTGGTATGGAACACTACGGCAACGGGCCCTCGACCGGCCTCGATCAATCGGCGGCCGGCAAGATCACGACCGGCTTCTGCCCTGACGATGTCTTTATTGCCAATCCGGACCGGGAAATTCTCGTCCGCCTGGCCGAGCGCGTCGCACAGATCGCCGCCAGCCCTCGCATGGCGGAAACCCGCCTGCTCTGGCAGAGGCTCAACCGCCTGGAAAAGACCCGGCCGGTCGTCTTCTGCGACCCGGAGAACGGCTGGAACGAGATCATCACGGAGGCCCAGATGCGGTGCCAAGGGAAGCTCGCCCGGCGATGGGAGATGGACCTCCGCAAAGAAGATCTTCTGGGCGGAAGAGATGGGTGACGACAAGCCGGTGGACCCGTACTTCGATATCCCCTGCACTGTCTCGGCCGACGACTGGGGGTTGCAAACCGTCTACCACCGATCGGAGAGCCTGGGCTCGTGCGTCTGGGACGCCCCGCTGAAGGATTACAACACCGACCTCAAGAAGCTCCACGCACCCCGATTCGAGATCGACTGGAAAACCACCCGCGGCTGCCTGGACCTGGCTTGCGAAGTCTTTCAAGGTGTCTTGCCGGCCCGGCTGAAGGGGATCTGGTGGTGGTCGCTGGGAGTGACCATGCCCGCGGTGTTTCTCCGCGGGCTGACCAATCTAATCTACGACTTCTACGAGAACCCTCACGAGCTCAAGGAGCTGCTGGCCATGATCTCCCGGGGTCACATGCAGAAGCTCGACTACCTCGAAGCCCATCATCTCCTGAGCCTGAACAACGACAGCACGTACGTGGGATCGGGCGGATTCGGAAACACCGACGAGCTGCCCGCAGGAGGATTTCAGCGGGACGATTCGCTGCCGGGACATGTGGGGCTTCACGGAGAGCCAGGAGACGGTGGGCGTGTCGCCGGAGATGTATGAGGAATTCGTCTTCCCTTACGAGAAACCGATCATGGACCGCTTCGGGCTGACGTGCTACGGCTGCTGCGAGCCGTTGCACAGCCGGTGGCACGTGGTCCAGCGGCATCACAATCTCCGCCGCGTCTCGTGCTCGCCTTGGGCCGACCTGGAAAAGATGGCCGACTACCTGCAGGATCGCTACATTCTCTCCTACAAACCCAATCCGGCCGCGCTGGCCGTGCCGGAGATCGACGAAGCGGCCATTCGCCAAGGGCTGCGGCGGGCGTTGGACGTCACGCGGGGCTGCGTCGTGGAAGTCATCATGAAAGACAACCATACCCTGGCCAATCGGCCGGAAAACGCCGTGCGCTGGTGCCGGATCGTCAAAGAGGAAATCGAAAGGAGCTTTCCATGAAACTGGGCGTCGACTCCTACTCCACGCGGAACTCGGGACTGGACGCGGCGGGCGTGCTGGAATTGGCCGGCGACCTGGGCCTGCACGGGGTGCTCTTCGAGCTGTCGCCCTTCAGCTCCTTCCGCGACGCCGACCTGGAGCAGATCCGCCAGACCGCCCAGCGCCGCGGCCTGTACGTGGAGATGGGCATGGGTTCGATCTTCCATTGGCATCCCATGGCGGCCAAGGGACGCGAGCTGCTGGCCAAGGCCGGGTGCAACGTCAACGTCTCCGACGCCCAGATTGTCATCACCATCTCCAAGTCGCCAAGAAGCTGGGCTCGCCTTGGTTGCGGTGCGTGGGCGGCAACCTTTTCATCCGGGACGAAGGCCACGACATGACGGCCCTGGCCGACACGGCCGTGGCGATTCTCCGCGAGGCCTGCGAAGGCCGCTGAGGCGATGGGGATGAAGATCGCCATGGAGAACCACGCCGACTTCACGGTGCGGGAGTTGGCCTCGATCCAGGCCCGAGTGAACAGCCCGGCCTTCGGTTTCACCGTGGACTGCGCCAACCTGGCCTTCGATCTGGACGATCCGCTGCGGCTGGCCCGGATCATGGCCCCCTACGGCCTGACGACGCATTTCAAGAACTACCGCGTGGTGCGCACCCCTACCGGGCTGGCCCTGGAGAATTGCGACCTGGCCGGCGGCGAGATCGACCTGGCTCGCGATCGTCCAAACCCTGGCCCGCTCGGAATCCGCAGATGCATCTGAACATCGAGATCCATTCGCAGTTCGCGCCCTTCAAGCTGGACATTCTCGAAGAGACCTATTTCCAGCGCCACCCGGCGCCGCCGGGCGACGGGCTGGCCTGGTACCTGAAACAGTCGTGGACCAAGCCCATGCTGACCGCGCACCCGGCCAACCTGGCCGACGGCCCGGAAGCCTGGGCCCTGGAGCTGGAGCACCTGAAGGCCTCGGTCCGCTGGGCACAGAGAATTGCGCCCGCTGTTGTCGCCGTGATCCGCCTTGGAGTGCGGCGACATGATCGTCGCTTTCTGATCCGTGCACGCCCGAGTGAATCGAAAGCGGCGACAAGTCGTCGCACTCCAATCACGAATCAAAGGGAGGAATCCAACCATGACGGTCAAGAGCAAGCCCGCCGAGCCGCAAAGTGCTTCGCCTGGGCGTGTTGGGTTGCGGCTTCATGGGCAAATGCCACACCAATGCCTACAAGAAGATCCCCTACATCTACGCGGCTGCCGGATTGGCGCTGCGACTGCTGGTACTTTGCGACAAGCAGGAGGAGAAGGTCCGGCGAGGAGGCGGCCCGCTACGGCTATGAGGAGTATGCGACCGATTGGCGCGAGATGGCGGCGGACCCGCGAATCGACGTGGTCGACAACTGCGGGCCCGATCCGGTCCATCCCGATCCGTGCATCGCCGCCTTGGCGCGTGGCAAGCACGTGATCTGCGAGAAGCCGATGGCCGTCTCGGTCGCCGATGCGCGGCGGATGCGCGACGCCGCCGCTGCCGCGCAGACGGAAATCCATGTGTACGTTCAACTACCGCTTCATGCCGGCGGTGCGCATGGCCAAGGACCTGATTGCCGAGGGGAAGATCGGCACGATCTACCAGATGCGAGTGAACTACCTGCAGATGGCGGGGCACGACCCGGCGCTGCGGCCCGAACAATGCTGGTATTCGGCCTGGCCGCATTCCGGCGGCCTGCAAGGGATCGGCAGCCACGCCATCGACCAGTGCCGCTTCCTCGTCGGCGAGATCGTCTGGGTCTCGGCCCTGGTGCGGGCCTTCACACGGGAGCGGGCCGATCCCCGTCGGCCGGCGACCCGGCGACGGCCGACGAAGGCGACGGCCGCCGTGCTGGAGTTCGCCGACGGGGCCATCGGCGTGATGGAGTCCTCCGTGGTGGCCACGGGAAGAAGAACTTTCTCTCCTGGGAGATCAACGGCTCCAAGGGCTCGCTCCGCTGGGACCTGGAGCATCCCAACAGCCTGTATGCCTGCCTGGAACAGCAGGGAGGTTCGAAGCTGCTGGGCTTCAGCGAGATCTCCGTGACCGAAAGCGATCATCCCTACGTCGGCCCCTGGTGGCCGCACGGGCACAATCTCGGCTGGGAACACTGCCAAATCATCGAGAAGTTCCACTTCCTCGACGCCGTGGCCCACGACCGGCCGCTTGTCCCGTACCAGGCCACATTCGAGGACGGCTACCGCGTGGCCGTGATCATCGACGCCATGCGAAAATCGGACGCTGCGGGCCAGAGGGTCCACGTGAACTATTGAGTCCCGGGGAAGAACATGCAAACCGGAGACTTTCATTCTTGTCGTCTCAACCCGTCGTGACGCGCTGCGCTGGTGTTGGCGCACTTGCCGCCTGCACGGCCCGGCCGGCAACGTCGGCCGAGACAACAGCGCCGCGAAGCCGACGCTCAATGCTTTCGACAACTACGGCTGGTTGCGTGGATTCAGCATCGTGCCATCCTGGGCGCGCGGATCGAGGAAGCCTGGTGGCTCGTACCACCCCAACCGCATGCGGGAAGAGGTCGCCTTCACGCGGCACGTCCATGCCAACTGTATTCGCTTGTGGATCGAATTCGACCACCTGGATGGCCGATCCGGACAAGGTGACGGCTAACTTCCTGGACGCCGTCAAGGCCATCGCCGAAGCCGGTATGAAGGCCATGCCATGCCTGCTGAACCGCTGGCATGACGATCGCTTCGACTACGGCGGCACGTACACGGAGAACCTGCTGCGCAACTGGCGGCCACACCTCGACTACGTCCGATCGCTGGTGGCGCCGCTGGTCGCTGATGACCGCGTGCTCCTCTGGGACCTATGCAATAAACCGCAGCTTTTGATCTCAACTCCGAAGTGAACCGGCAGGAATTCGCCTGGCTGAAGGCCGTTGCAGAGACGGTGCGAGCGTGCGGAGCAAGGCAGCCCATCACCATCGGCACGATGGCCGGCAAGAACATTGAGCTCGCGCGCCGCTCATGGACGTGCTCTGCGGCCATCCGTATGCCCATAACCGCAAGGATCTTGAAGGACTCATGGCCAGCTTCGACACGATGCGGAAGAGCAGGCCAAGCCGTTCGTGGTGAACGAGTGCATCCCAGGAAGCCTCAACGACGCCACCCGGGCGGAGGTGGCACGATTCTGCACGGAGATGCTCTCGGCGGCGGGTTTCGGCTGGATGGGGTGGGCGTCCGTGAAGGGAAGGCCATCTCGACCCGCCGCGACCGCTATGACGCCAACGGCATCAACGGCCAGGGCTTTCATCCTTTCTTCACCCAAAGAAGGAAAACTCGCCACGGATTGGAGTTTCTCACCGAGAAGCCGAAACAGCTCCCGCCCTGGGAGCGAACCACCCGCTAATAGACGAGCACCCAAGAAGAGCACCCCAAAGGAACACCTCACCATGAAACAACATCCCATCTCTCCCTTGCTCGTCGCGTTTGGATTCTTGGCTGCCCTGTTCGGGGTTGAGAAGCCGGGAAGATCGGCGCCGCTCCTTCGCCGCCGCGTGGCTTTCGGCCTGGTCGGCCGCCGTGGGCTGATCGGCCGCTACAGTTACTTCATGGCGTGGATTCCAAGGCGCGTTGCCGGAAGGCATCACCAGGTGCTGCGTGAAAAGAGCGAGCGGCGATGCATCGCGGACGCGATGCAGCAATACAAGGCTCGCGGCCTGGGCGGAGTGGTCGCCGAACGTGGCCTTCCGCGGCTACTTCGGCTCGGAGGCAACCGGAAGAACCTGACGAAGGCCGTGGAGGCGTTTGCGAAGCTGGGGATGGTGGTGTGGATCTACGACGAGGAAGGCTATCCGAGTGGCTCGGCAGGGGGCCTTGTCGTGCGCGAAATCCAAGTTTGCAGGCCAGCGAGTTGGCGTTCGACGCGTCGCGGCCCAAACCCGTTCGTCGTCCGGCCCGCCTACGAGTATACCCATGCCAGCAACAACTATTACGCCGCCCGGCGACGTGAACCTGCTCGATGATCGAGCAATCGGCTGTTTCCTCGCCAAGTCCACGAGGCGTACTGGAAGCGGCTGGGCTCGTACTTCGGCACTACCGTGCAGGCCACGTTTACCGACGAGCCGTCTCTCATCGCATCAACCTCGGGCAGAGTGCCGGAATCCGCGCAGAACGTTCCGGTCGTCGATCCCATCGACCCGACCGTCCGGCCACTTCCCGTCGTGCCGTGGTGCTACGATCTGCCCGAGCGGTTTCGAGAGCGTTTCGGCGCGACTTGCTGCCGTGCGGCGGAGCCTCTTCGCCGGCAACCGGCAGAAGACCGCGGCGTTCGCCGCCAGTTCTGGTCGCTGGTGGCCGACCTGGTGGCCGAGCGGTATTTCGGCGCGGATGTCTCGGCCTGGTGCGCCGCACACCACATGGCCTCGTCGGCCATGGCCTTGGGAAGAGGAGGCGTTGCACCATGTGGCGATCGAGGAAAACGGCCTGAAAAGCGTATCGGTCGGATGGAATATTGCCGGCGAGGACCTGCACGCCTGGGATCCGGAGGCGATCGTCTACACCGGCTGGATGACGGCTGCCATGCCCTCGTCGGCGGCCGTGCTGCACGGGCATAGGCGGGTGATGACCGAAACCAGCGATTTTGCCCGAATACGCAGAGTCGGCAAGGGCCGGCCGGCCTACCGGAAATGCGGGCCACCGCAGCCTGGCAAGCGGACCTGGGGGTGACCGACTTCTGGCTACAGCCTGAGCGCAACGCCCATCGAAAAGTATCGGGCGTACTGCGACTCGTCGGCCGGCTCAACCCCATTCTCGAACCGGCTAGTTGTACGCCCAGGGTTCTTCTCTACTACCCCATCTACGATCTTTGGTCCGAGTATACTCCCCCGTTGCCGAACCGCTGCGGCTGGAATAGCGATAGCGCCGAGCGGCTGGTGCGGTCGATCATGCACCTGGGCCAAACCCTGCAACCGGCGCAGATCCCCTTTATGCTCATCGACCACGAGAACCTTTCCCGCGCCGCGGTCCCCGGCGGCGGAAACTGGCATCACGGGCCATTGCTTCGAGCGCGATCCTTACTGCCCGAGGGTGTGGAGCTGCGCGGGCTGCGGCAGGATGTCGTGGAGAAGGCCCGGCAAGTTGGGTTCGCGTTCTCGCCGGGCCCTGGGACGAGCCTGAAAGGCCGCCAGCCTCTCGTTGGTCGATGCGCTGCGGCCCGATACCCGATCGCACCCGCCTCGGCGGCGATCGCTCTGGGCGAGTTCGTGCGTGACGGGCGATCCATCCTCTTGACTGTGAACGTGGGCCGGCAGCCGTACGAGGGGCACTTCGCGGCCGCCGGCGCGGGTGGCTGCGCAAGATGGACCCGCGCGACGGCACGATCCGCCCCGCCGAGGTTTCCTTACCCGGCCGCGTTCGGCTCTCGTCGCACGGGCGACTCGCATGCTGTCGGTGCAGGATCCGCGGTAGATTCGCCGCCGCATCACACTCCTGCTCTCTGTACTGCGCGCCGGTGAACGCTATGGATGGCGTTGGAAGGTGTTCCCGTCCCCGCTGGCTTGCCCCAGCGGGGCGAAGGATTGACAGCTACCAAATATTGTCAACTGTCCAGTCGTGCCGGCAGCTTTTCGTTTCAGGCCGCTGGCGGTCTCGGTTGGCGACGACCGGGCAGCGGCGGGTGGTCCTTTCGCCTCTCAAGAGAAGACGCAAGTATTTATTGAAACGGCAGTTAGCACTTCTGTCCCCTTCTGGAACGTAAGGCCGCTTCGGTTGCCGGCCTTGTTGCCGACTTCCCTGGCCCGATTCTTTTTTGGCATGCCCCATTGTCAAAACTCGTGAATTGGCCTGAAAGTTGTGCGACCGCAAAAACGTCCGATCCGGTGTGGCGCCCTCTGGTCGGGATGCGTTGTTTTCGTGAAGATCATCCCGCCAGGATCACAACCTTGTTCCTCCCCGCAGAACCATGTCGAGAACGCCCGCTATACCGCCCGCGGCTCGAAATGCACTGTTCGTAGCCTCGCCTTTAGGCGGTTCTTCGCCGGATTCCGGCTAAAGCCGGCACTTCGAACCTCGGCCACTTTTTTCCGCCTGCGGCATTACGCTATTGGAGCAGGGCAGACGCTGGTTGCCATGATCGTGCTTCGCCTTCAGCCAGGCACAGGCAGCCGATCGGGCATCCTGGCGCGGGCCGACCCAGAATGGAGTCGCCTCCGAACGAGGAAGCGATAGGCGGCGATGGTGGTGGTGGTGTTGCCATTTACATCTGCTTGGCTCAGTCGTATTGCTAGCCCAGTCGACCAGAATGCCTGCTTGGGTGCGGGTCGGGCGTGACGCAGGCTGTGTATGTCCTCGACTAAGTTTCGTATTGCTGAGGCCTCAGGCACCGCCCACCAATAAACTATCCGAAAGAGCTGCTCGCACAAAAAGGACCACCACGAGGTGGTCCTTTTTCGCGCTTCTGTGCCTGCCGAGACTACATTTGCGTCGATGGAATCCCCAGCATGAGGAATTCATAACGCGGGCGATCAGAGCTCGGCCCCGACGTAATTGTGGAGTCCAAATGGATGAGCGCATGGTCAGAGCAATACTGCGGCCACTCCGGCAATCCCGGGCCGTTGGGGTCGCCGGTCCTGGCGAAGTTGGTCCAGTAACTCATCATCTCGTCGCTCAACTTGCGGTCTTCGGGCCGCCACACGGCGCCAGGCCGGGTGTCCAGGGCGCCAAATACATATTCGATATCGTCGGAGTGAAAAGCAAACGCGGCCGAGTTGAACTTGCTTGGCGGCGCAGGCAGTTCAAGGTGGTAGTTATAAACGGGTTTGTCTCCGGTCTTGCACTGCGCCTCAATCCATTTCCATGTACCAAAAGCAATAAATGAGTCGCCGTTGAAGTCGAGCGCCGAGCGCAGCGCCTCCTCGCCGGTATTGCCCGGATAAAGTTTCAAGAACTCCCCGGCGCGATCCTTGAATTTGTCTTCGGCCGTGGCCTTCCATTGCGCCACAGTCATGCCGGACATGGGCAAAAAGCTCCCTTCATCCCGGTTCCATCCGGCCAGCAAGGGCACGTGCGCCTGCTTGCCCTCGGCATAGGTCTTCGGAACGGGCTCAGTCAGCACTCTCCCGTCGATATCCGGGGCAAACTTCGGCGCGCCCTTCTTCGCTGCCTCCGCCAGAATCTCGCTGGTCGACATGGCGCGCAGTTCCTTGAGCGATTTCGCGCCAAGTAAACTCATCCACGCGTCGCCCTCCTTCGCCTGCTGCTCTACAGTCTCGCCGCCGAGGTTGTTTGCGCCTGGAAACGCCGCGCCGCTCTCGCCAATTGCTCTTTCAAACAGGCCTTGCGCCATCGGCGATGCCATCAAAGTGCTCACCGCAAAGGACCCCGCACTTTCGCCAAAGATGGTGACATTGTTCGGGTCGCCGCCGAACTTCGCGATATTCGCATTCACCCAATGCAGCGCGGCGATCATATCCAGCAGGCCGTAATTCCCTGCCGCGCCATCGCCCTCCCTGGCCAGTTCGCTCGTCGCAAAAAAGCCGAATACCCCCAACCGGTAATTGATGGTGACGAGCACCACGCCCTTCAGGGGCAGAAAATCGCCGTTATGGCGGGGTTCTGAGGCAGAGCCGCCCACATAGCCTCCGCCATGAATCCAAAACATCACCGGCAGCTTGCTCTTTGCCTTCGCGTCAGCCGGTGCATAGACGTTGAGAAAAAGGCAATCCTCACTTGGACCGCTGTCCTGGAAGGCCATGTCCTTGAAAAGGTTGCCCTGGGCGCAGCGTGGGCCGTACATCGTCGCGTCGCGCGCGCCCTTCCAGCGAGCCGGCGGCTCCGGCGCTTTCCATCGCAGGGCGCCCACCGGCGGCGCGGCATAAGGCAGCCCCAGAAACGCCTTCACCCTGCCATCGTTGATGGCCTTGCCGTGAATTTTTCCCTGCATGGTTTTAATTGTCAATGGGTCGGCATAAGAAAGCGTACAAAGTCCCAGCGTCAACCCCATAATCGCGAACGCGCATATCGACTTCGGTCTAATCCCCATCGAAAAATCCCCCGTGCAACACCATAGCAGGATGGGGCGGGTCTGTGAGCAACGCCTTGCGCATCGTTCCCATGATGAATCACCGATTCGAGCCTAACTCTTCCGGCCGCAGGATCAGAACAGAAGATTCCGGTTCGTTGAGAAAATCAGCGATTCGGATTGCCTGAGCACGAATAAGTTTCTCTGCGGTTGCTCGAGGGTAATCGCAGCCACGAAGCCAGATGACTTTGGGAGGAGGCCCCAAGGTTATCGCTAATTCATAAAAGTCCGCGTCAGCTGTGACAATTGCGAAGCCACCGGCCTTCGCGAATTCCCACACACGCGCGTCTGGCGCTTGAAGCAAACCGTGATCACTTATGTGAGTAGAATCCTGGAAAAGGTCGAGAATATTCGGGACGAGACGCCGCGAAAGATTTTCGTCCAGCAGCAGCTTCACAGAGCAACTCGCCGTCCCACGCGCGACGCATATTCGAAGACGGCGCGGAAGTCGGCGGCTTCCAGCTCAGGGTAGTCGGCGAGAATTTGCTGTTCAGTCGCGCCGGCCGCCAGCCAGTTCAGCACATCCCAGACCGTAATCCGCAGGCCGCGGATGCAAGGCTGCCCCGACCGCTTCCCCGGCTCAATTGTGATCCGATCTCCCATTGCAATCTCATCTCAAATCATAACGCCATTCAATCCGAGACACACGGAGAAATCAAATCATCTCGGGCGTCAGCAGATCAGCCACGGTCTCGCGGCGGCGAACGAGGCGCGCCTTGGCCCCTTCGACCAGAACCTCGGCCGGACGCAGGCGGGAGTTGTAGTTGGAGCTTTGCGCCATGCCGTAGGCCCCGGCGTCGAGCAGGGCCACAAGGTCGCCAGGCTCGACGGGAGCGAGCAGGCGATCGTGCGCGAAGAAATCTCCCGACTCGCAGACAGGCCCCACCACATCGACGATGCGCGGCTTCCCTGCCCTGGGGCGAACGGGAACAATCTCGTGCCAGGCCTGATAAAGAGCGGGGCGGATCAGGTCGTTCATGGCCGCGTCGGCAATCACGAAAGTTTTTTTGCCGTTGCGCTTGACGTAGAGCACGCGCGCCACGAGCGCGCCGGCCTGAGCGACCAGGAAGCGGCCCGGCTCGATGAGCAGACGGCCATCGAAATCGCCCAGCGCGCGTTCGAGAGCCGCGGCGTATTCTTCCACTTTGCCTGCAGCATCGAAAGCGTCGCCATGCTGCCCCGCAGCCGACGACCTGGCTGTGGGGGCTGCGCTATGGTAGTCGATACCCAATCCGCCACCGGCATCGATGACCTTGAGCGCAATGCCTTCGCGCCGGAGCTGCCGCACCAGCTTGCTTACGCGCTCGATGGCCGCGCCGAACGGGGCCGCCGAGCGAATCTGCGAGCCGATGTGAACGCTGACTCCGTAGGCCTCGAGCCAGCGGTTGCCGGCGGCGCTCTTGTAAAGCGAAAGCGCGCGACGGATGTCGATGCCGAACTTGTGTTCGCGCAGGCCGGTAGAGATGTAGGGATGGGTATCGGCAAAAACATCGGGATTCACGCGCAGCGCGAAACGCGCGCGGGCCTTGAGCTTGCGGGCGCGGCGGGCGAGCAGCTCCAGCTCCGCTTCGCTCTCCACATTGAATTGGAGGACTCCGGATTTGAGCGCCAAGTCGATCTCAGGAACGGTTTTTCCTACTCCGGAAAAGACCACGCGGCCGGCGGCTTCAGGCGCGGCGGCGAGAACGCGCTCCAGTTCGCCGCCGGAGACGATGTCGAACCCTGCGCCGCGCTCAGCGAGCAGCTTGAGAATGGCCTGCGCGGAGTTGGCCTTGACCGCGTAGCACACAAGGTGATCGCGGCCCGCGAGCGCGCGCTGCCCCCCCCCCAGCGCCTCTTGGAAAAGCGCCAGCCGTTCGGCGATCTGGTCTGCCGAGTAGACATAGAGCGGGGTACCGAAGCGCCGGGCGAGCGTTTCGAGAGATACACGGCGCAAAGAAAGCGCGCTGCCGGGCCGCGGATAGTGAAACGGACGCGAGGATGGGGATGCCGGTTGAGCCACAGATTAAGTCCCAAAAAACTTAGCTGGTTACAACAGCGTACAGCATTCCGGGCGGTGATAGCTCGGAACACATCCCGCCACTCATAAGGCCATACAATGACTGAATGGCGGAGTTGCCGCAAGTCGATCTGGTGGGCGTGGGGTTGAACGCCACAGACACGCTGATTGCCCTGCCCGATTACCCGGCTCGCGGCTCGAAGATGGAGTACCGCACAGCCAGCGTGATGCCGGGAGGGCAGACGGCCACTACGGTAATTGCCTGCCAGACCTGGGGATTGCGCACGCGCTACGTGGGCAAGCTGGGCGACGACGACGCGGCGCGATTGCACGAGAAGGCCTTCGACCGCGCAGGCGTGGAGGCGCGGCTGATCAAGGTGGCCGGCGGCGTGAGCCCGCAATCGCTGATCCTGGTGGATGGGGGCGGCGAACGTACGGTGCTGTGCCGGCGCGACGAGCGCATGGCGCTCAAGCCTGAAGAGCTCGATCGCGCGTGGGTCGAGAATGCGCGCGCGCTGCACGTGGATGGTTACGATACGGCCGCGGCTACGCTGGCCGCAAGCTGGGCTCGTGCCGCGGGCATTCCAGTGATTGCCGATCTGGACGAGATTTATCCAGGCGTGGATGAACTAATCGAGAACGTCGATTACCTGATCGTGAGCCGCGATTTTCCCTGCCGCCTGATGGACGATCGCAACCTGGAGAATGCGCTGCGCCAGATGCACTCCCGCTACGGATGCCGGGTGAGCGCCGCGACACTGGGACCGGAGGGCGTGCTGGCCTGGGACGGCAAGGCAGTTGCTGCACAGCGCCGCCTATAGGGTTCCAGTGGTCGACACCACCGGTGCAGGAGATATTTTCCATGCCGGTTTCATCTACGGATTGCTCAAGGATTGGCCGCTAGCGCGGCAGCTCGATTTTTCCTGCGCGGCAGCGGCGATGAACTGCATGGCGCACGGCGCGCGCGGCGGCATCGAGCCCGTAGACGCCATCGAGAACACGATGGCCACGGTGGCGCGCTACGAGAATGCGTACATTGCGGCCTCGTTTGACTGAGGCAGCGACGGCGCTTTTGAAACTTCACCGGGCTTTCGCCCATCTATTTAAGATAGAAGCAGCGAGTGAGGGCTGGTGCCCAAACAGGCACTCCTCGAAGCCTTGCACTCGACGACGGAGAGATTTGAATGGCACTGATCAAGACATCGAATCCGGCACTTGGAAAGAACACGTTCAACGACTTCGCCCAGAGCCAGTACGGCGGCAACCTGGTGGACGCCTCGGCGCGTATGACCTTGAGCGGCACGGTGAACAAGACCGGCATTCTGCTGCTGTGCGCCGTGGCCACGGCGGCGTGGACGTGGAATTCGTTCATGCAAACGCGCGACCCGAGCACCGTGGGTCCGGCGATCATGATTGGCGCGTTCGGCGGCCTGATCATGGCCTTCGTCACCATCTTCAAGAAGACGTGGTCGCCGGTGACGGCGCCGATCTACGCGCTGCTCGAAGGCCTTGTGCTGGGCGGACTGTCCGCTGTGTTCGAAGTGCACTATCCCGGCATTGCCCTGGAGGCCGTGGGCCTGACGTTCGGGACGCTGCTCGTGCTGCTGCGTGGCCTATAAATCGGGGTTGATCAAAGTGACGCAGAAGTTTCGCCTCGGGGTGGTGGCGGCCACGGGCGGCATCATGCTCTTCTATTTCCTCACCATGCTGCTTGGTTTCTTTCACATCTCGCTTTTGAGTTCCGTCTACGGCTCCGGACTCATCGGCATTGGCTTCAGCCTCTTCGTGTGCGCGATCGCCGCGCTTAATCTTGTGCTCGATTTCGACTTTGTGGAGCAAGGCGTGAGTCAAGGCGTTCCCAAGTACATGGAGTGGTACGCGGCCTTCGGCATTATGGTGACGCTGGTGTGGCTGTACCTGGAGATGCTGCGGTTGCTCTCGAAGGTACGCAGCCGCTAAGGCACTTGCGATTCCCCGCGGCGAAATCGGCAGAGAAGCCAGACTTCCGGCGGCGCTGTGCTTGTGCGGAGTGCCGACGGCTACGATGGGGACGAATCTCACGCCGTTTTCTAAGGAAAACGACCCGCCAAAGGTTGCGGCTCCGTTCTATTCCAATTGGAGAATCGCTATAATGTCCTACTTTTCCGATCAAAATTTAACTTCTTGACATTTTTTCGGCAAAGTTGTTTCCTTACAGTAACGTTTCTTCCACCTCCAGCCAAGAGCCCAATTCCAAGGGCCTTCTTGCGTTGTTGAATGGGAAACTCGCTCAGACGAACAGGTATCGGGCGTGCCGGCCGCTCCAATCCGGGCTTCATTTTTCGAGCACCGCCCCACCACGTCGAGCAAGCTCCCACCAAAGCAGTTCCAGTATGCATGTTCCAATTCCTGCGGTTAGTGAGGCGGCATTCGCCCGTGAGCGAGTACCTCTGAACCAGCGCAGGTTCCGGGACGACAATCGTGGAACTCCTGTGAGCGCACCGAGGCCAGCCTGGGCTCGGAACGCGCCAACTGCGTCGCTGGAGGGAATCGTGCTCCGTTGCTGGTTCAGTCTTGCGTTCGTATTACCACTGGTTGGCGTCGCGCTTAGACGCCGGCGTGCAGGCGGATTCGATCACCAGAGACTTTGGGCATCGAATGAGTTCGGGTTCGCACATGCCATCGAGGCGTATGAGGAACTGATCGATTCTCATGTGGCGTATGCCTCCACCCCAAGGACTAAGACCTGTCCCTGGGGACCCCGGTGGAGGCCAAGGTGAGCCACGTTGCGATTGCGATTCCCGGCGTGGACCGCATTGGCGGCGCCGAACGGCAGGCGATGCTGCTGGCGAAGGGGCAGCGCGAGCGCGGCTGGCGGGTGAGCGTGGTGGCGCTTTCCGGCTGCGGCGGCGGCGCGGCAGCCAATGAATTGCGGAGCGCAGGCGTTCAATTCGTCAGCCTGGAAATGCGCAAGGGCCTTTGGGATCCGCGGGGATGGATTCGCTTCAATCGATGGCTTTGGCGCGAGCGGCCCGACGTGGTGCACGCGCACCTGCCGCACGCCGCGTGGCTGGCACGGTGGTCGCGGCTTGTTGCGCCTGACGCGGTGGTTGTGGACACACTGCACAGTTCGCACACCGGAACGATGGGGCGGCGGGCCGGTTATCGCACCAGTAGCTGGCTAGCGGACCACGTAACGGCAGTGAGCCAGGCCACGGCGGAATCTCATCTTGCCGCAGGGATGGTGAGCGAAAAAAAACTGACCGTGCTCGGGAACGGGATCGAATTGGACGCCTGGCGGCCGGATGTGGCGGCGCGAACCGCAGTGCGCCGAGAGCTTCGTCTGGCCGACGAGTTCTTGTGGCTGGCCGCGGGGCGTCTGGATCGGGTGAAGGACTATCCGACACTGCTGAACGCCTTTGTGAGTGCGCCTGCGACGGCGCGGCTTCTGATTGCGGGCACGGGGCCTCTCGAAGCCGAACTGGTGCAGCTTGCCAAGCGACTCGGCCTGGAGCAGCGCGTGCATTTTCTCGGCTTCGAGCCGAATGTGCGGCGCTGGATGCAGGCAGCAGATGGATTCGTGCTGTCGTCGCGCTACGAGGGCCTGCCGATGGTGCTGCTGGAGGCAGGCGCCTGCGGCTTGCCCGCCGTGGCCACCGATGTCGCCGGCACGCGCGAGGTGATTGTGAACGAAAGGACAGGGTGGCTGGCGCGCGCGGGCGATGCGAACGCGCTGGCGCAAGCCATGGCTAAGCTGATGCACGCGCCAGCCGAGGAACGGCGCGCCATGGGTGAACGCGCGCGCAGGATGGTGCGCGAGCGCTTCAGCATGGAAACCGTGCTCGACCGGTGGGAGCAGCTTTACGCTGAGTTGCTCGATCGGAAGAGCGCAGGGCGGCGGATGCGCCTAACCGTCCGCGAGGATTTGAGACGCCAGAGCGCCGCTTCAGCCTGAAGGCGCTCAGGCAGGGTCAAGGTGGCAGGCTGAAACCGGAAGAGTACACGATCGAGGGAAGTGAATTGAGCCGCGTGGGCGGCCAGAAAGCCGCATAATCGTTCAATGTCCGCGTCCGTTGCGGTGTTCGAGTGGATGCAGATGGTCCAGATACCTTTTCGCTTCTCTACAGGGCCCCAAAGCTGCTGCGGAATCCACATAATGCCGCCGCGGCGATGCGGCCTGCGCGCAAAACCGTCGGACAGCAGATGAATTCCTTCCGCGAGGAGAACGGCGAGCGTATGCGCATCGAAGCCGTGACGCGGAGCGACCCAAACTTTAGGGCTGAGGCCTTGGCTGCGGAGGATGTGCAGCCCGTGGTGGATCCATGCGCGCTGCGTGTCGGGGGCGACGCCGGCAAACTCCGACGTGCGGTGGAGACCGAGCAGGCTGCGGCCGCGGCTGTGGCAGAGATGGCGGTAGCCGTGCAGGCCTATCGCGGCCCCGGCGGATTCGAGAGTGCGCATCTGGTGCCAGAAGGAGGGGTTGGGCGACGAGACTTGCAGGGCGGGGTCGCGATTTTGGGGAACGACGGCAAGAATCGGCTGCAGACGAAACTCTTCGATGAGGGACCGGAAGCGCCGCCAGCGCTCGCGAGAGACGGTCGGGCAGAGATCGTCGAAGCGAAGAAGATACTGTGCCGGGATTGGAATCATTCGGATGCCTCCATTGTGGCCGCTCGCGCCAGAAGCTTTCGGCTCCAGTACCAGAGATAGAAGAACGTGCTGACGGTCCACAGCGATGTAGCGAGCGCGATTCCAGCCACGCCGAAACAGTGCATGAGCACGAGATTGAGCACAATATCGAGGCCGAGGTTGAGGATGCCGCAGTAGAGGACGAGATCGGTGCGGCGCATGGCAACCAGAAATCGGTAATAGACGCGGCTGGTGACAAAAAACGGAATCTGGATGGCGTACATGCCGAGCACCGAACCCACGACGGCGGTATCGCGCGGGCCGAAGTTGCCGTGCTGAAAGGCGATACGCACCAGCGGGCGCGCATTTGCGATGAGAGCGACGGCGACGGGGACCGAGACGAATGCGGTGAGCCTGACCCAGGCGCGAAGCGTGTGGCGGCAACCGGCCCAATCGCGGTGAGCGATCATGCGGGAAAAGTAGGGCACGATGGCAGTGGAAACAGCGCCGGCCAGAAGCGTAACCACTACGCCCACGAAACGATTGGAATAGACCAGCGCAGAGACGCTGCCCGCAGGGAGCATGGCGGCCATCGACTGATCGACGAGCAGGCCGCCCGAAGCTACCACGCAGCTCAATAACACTGGGCCATATTGCCCGGCCACTTCGCGCGTGGCTTGGGTCATGCCATACCACCGAAGGCGAAACCGATAGCCCCGCGCCTGCATCATGCAGGCGACGATCGTCGCGTGCATGAGCGAGCCGGCAAGAGTGGCGTAGACCATGGCCCAAATGCCGAATCGCGCGCCGAACAGGAGCGCGCCCGCAAGGACTGAAACGGAGATCACAATGGGCGCGAGGGCCGGAAGGGCGAAGCGATCGAGAGTGTTGAGAACCGCAGTGCAGTTGGTGGCGATGCCGGTGATGAGTACGATGGGCAGAAGACCGTAGAAGAGACGGACAGCGAGTTCGAGCTTGGCCGGCGGGAAGCGCGAAGCGATAAGCGGGAAGAAGCCATGAGCCAGAAGCGCCATCACCGCCGACGCTAGCCCCAAGAGCAGACACATCCAGAGCATGGAACTGGAGAGGAGTTGCTGCGCGCGATCGTGGCCCTCCTGTTCCCTCACCCGGACCAGGGTGGACACGAGCGCCTGATTCATGGACTCGGAAATGAGATTGACCAGCAGGCTGGGAATGAGCGCCGCGGCGAGAAAGGCGTCCATGGCGTCGGAGCGGCCATAGACCGAGGCAACCGCGATTTCCTTGAAGGTGGCGACGAGCTTGACTACTATGCCGACGGCGCCGACCGACATAGCGGCGCGTAAGATGCTGCGATTGATGCCCGCGGCTCTATGGGGCGGAAAAATCTCCCGCCATCCTTGCGAAAGCGTCGACATAGCGTAACTCGAACGTCAGATCAGGGTAAAATTTGAGGCAATTCAGGCGGCCAGTTGTTTGATTTTCGGGCGCTTTTTTTTGATTGCAATCGACACGTCGTATTGAAGCTGAGCTTTGGAGAAAAAGTCGGGTGACAGCCCCAGCGCCTGGCCCAGCCGGATACTGAGGTCTACGGTCACTGCGGTGCGTCCGTTGAGGATGCGAGAGATGGTGGCGCGTGCCACGCCGATGCACGCGGCCAGCTCCGTTACGGTAGTCTTGCCCAGAAAATCTCTCAGAAGCTCACCGGGGCTCGCTGGGTTGCGCATCATCGCCATACCTCCTCACTCCCCGCATTATGTAACATATGGTGTTACACCTCCACAAGCTTGAAGAGTCTCGCGAATCGGATGCCGGACGCGAGGCGACGCTCGAAAAGAGGCGGCGAGACCGTTTGGATCTTCGGTTGCAAGGCGCGCGGCGAGGGCAATTACGGCAAAAAGCAGCCATGTGGTCCGGCTCTCCTCGACAGTGGCGGCGAGCGATGTGACAGCCCAAGCCGACAGCGCCGTAATCAGAGTCACGCGTAGTGGGCCATGAGTTTCGATCGCGGAGCACGCGGCCAGAGCGACGAGGAGAGTGGCCAGAGACAAAGCGCAGAGCCCTCCGCCAACAGCAATCGAAAGCGCTGTATTGTGCGCCGTGTCGATGGGTGACAGATGCGCGGCGGCGACGAAAGAGCCGGCGCCCGTGCCGAATAGCGGCGCATGGATAAAGGCACGCCAGCCGGCAGACCAGATGTTGAGCCGCTGATTCAGATCGCCGCTTCGCAGTTGCTCGGGGATGGTGGCGAGGCGAGCGAAGGTGGCGCTGGGAACGATGAACCAGAGCGCAGCCAGAAAGGGCGGCAGGGCAAAAACTCCGGCCACCACACGCCCAGGGTGGCCCCGCGTGAGGAGAACGGCGGAGCCGGCAAGCGCGACCAGCGCAGCCAGAAACCCCGAGCGCGAAGCAGTGAGGAGCACGGCGACGAGGCCCACAGGCAAAAACCCGAGAGCCAACAGGCGGGCGAGCTTGGTGTGCTCGCACTCCAGGAGCAGAGCCGCGAATGGAAAGCCGAGATCGAGAAAACGGGCAACATCGTTGGGATCCTGACCATAGGCGGCAAAGCGGAACTGGCCCGCGGCAATGGCTTCAGGCGAGCGGAAGGCAACCAGAGTGAGGGCAGCCAACACCCACGAGCCGGCCACGAAGGCACGCAAAAGGCCGCGCAGATCGGCCGGGGTATCGGCAAATTCCCAAACCAGCCAGACGATCATTACTTCCTGAAAGGAAGAGCGGATTTTTTCGAGCGTCGCGGCGTCGTCGATGGTCCAGAAATAGGAACAGCAGATCGAGAGATACAAGACAAGCGTGAGCCAGCAGAACGCGCCGGGATTGCGCATGCGACCGGCCTGAAAAACTGCCGGAACGGCGGCTAGAAGCGCGAGCAGACCCGCGATGCGGGCCACGTTGCCCAGCGGTTCGCCGAGATCGAGGGAGTACTCCCAAGGGATGGCGAAGGCGAAGACGAGGAGCAGAACCCACGCGATACGGCGCATAGCAGCTCCTGCTAATACCTTGTTGAGTAGACCAGTGCAGAGTAGATGGTGACGCCGATGGTGGATTGAATTGCGGACTCGAGGGTCCGGTTCACTAAATTCCTGGCCACAGAATCGGGCACGTAGAGGATGTCGCGATCCTCGACGGGACTGATCGGGGTCCTGTCCGTGCAACATGCGTTTGAGATTGAGGGCGATCATGGTACGGCCGCCCTTCTGTCCGCGAATCAGCACTGCCCTGCCGGCCGCAGCGTTTTGCGACGGTCCCCAAGCCAGCGAGAGCGCCTGCACTGCAGTGAGGCCCTGCACCGGATCGACAGCAAAACCCCCAGGGCGGATCACATCGCCGACCACGTAGACGAGGCCGGCACGGCTCACCTGAACGGTGTCGCCGGGGCTGAGCTCGGGATTGTGATCGGCTGTGGTGTCGGTTCCACTGGGGTCGAGCACGACCGGGTGAGCCGTCTTGGGATCGGCCTGATGAAACACGTTGACCAGGCGGCCTGCATTGGGCGAAAGACCCGAGGCAGCGGAGATGAGGTCGAGCAGCCGATGATGGTAGGTGTAGGGATAGACACCGGGACGTGTCACTTCGCCCAGAACGCTCACATCCTGGCCGGCGTAGCCGGTGACCAGCACCGAGACCAGCGGATGCAGAAGCATGCCCTTGGCAAGCAGAGCGGCCTCAATGGCGCGTGCGGCGGATTGCTCGTCCATTGCGGAGACATTGACTTCGCCGATCATGGGCAGGATGACGGCGCCGGCGGCGGAGACGCGCACGGCTGAGTGAAAATCCGGGGTGTGATATTCGCTGACGTCGAGAAAGTCGCCGGGACCGATGGGCGCGGGCATGGGCGAGGAGGATTGTGCGACTGGCGGCACGCCGGCAGTTCCTGGGGCGCCCGGGCTGTTCCAGACCGCCGGCGCTTCCCTGGGGTTAGGCAGACTCCTGGTCTGCGGTCGTCTGCGGAAAACTGGCGACACCCGTCGGCAGGCCCGAGGTGCTGGGCGTGGGCGCCTGCGCATGGATTGAAGCGCCCGCCGCGAGCAACGCGAACAGCGCCGCCGTGGCTACGGGACGGCTGAGCGATTCGCGTAAAAGCGCGGCCCCAGCCGCAAGCCAGAGTCCCACAAAGAAGGTGATGGCAAGATAGAGCGGCAGATCGGGCGCAACGGGCTTGACCGGCTGGCGGGCATAGTCCACGACCGAGATGTTCGAGCCATGAACGCCAGCGGCCAAACCGGCTTCCTCGGCCTTTTCGAGCACGCGCATGTACACATCGTGGCTGGCGTTGGCCTCCTGGCGCATGACGGCATATTCGGTTGCGGCCTGGTTCAGCTTCATGCCTTCGCCGGTCGACTTGTTCCAGGCTCTTGCGGACCAATTGCTCGCGATCGAGGGCGGTTTGCCAGTTGCTGCGGAAGCGCTCGACAAGTTTGGCGTCCTCGGCCTGTTTCTGTCGGTCGAGATCCTGCAACTGGCGGCCGATCTCGACGACGCGGGGAAAGCTGGGGCCGTGCTCGGCGCTGAGCTGGGCCTGTTCCTGTTCGAGATCGCTGCGGCGGGCGTGAATCTGCTGTAAGAGCGCAGTGGCAAAGTTGCCGCCCTCGGCTTCGAGGCGGGGATCGGAGGCGACGACCATCTCCGGGTCGCCCTGGGAGGCGGCGCGATACTCGGCCTCGCTCAGAATACGGTCGGTGGTTGCGGTCACGAGCTGGCGGCTGAGTTCATCGAGTCTCGAGCAGCGCCGAGCTGTGCTCGGTTTCGCCCGGCTGGCCGTTGGCCAGAATCTCTGGCGTGCTCACGAGGCCGTGATGACTCTCGAAGTCGGCGAGGCGCTGCTGGTCGCGGTCGACGCGAGTCTTCAGGTCGCCAAGTTGGGCGCCGAGCCAGCCGGATGCCTGCGCCGTGGCCTGAATCTGGGATTCGCTCTCCTGGTCGCTGTAGGCGCGGATGAGCGCGTTGACCACGGAGGCCGACAGGGCGGCGTCGCGGCGAGCGAAATCGGATCTCAACCAGTAAGGTGCGCGGAATAGTCTGCACGTTGAGCCGCCTTGAGAATCTTTCGAGAAGCCATGCCTGAGCGTCGGGCGAGGGCACGTCGGGACGGAAGCCCGGGAAGCGGCTGTCAAAGCTCCCGCGGAAACCGGGCGCCTGGTAGAGCTTGAGCCCGGTGATCACGCGCCATGCTAGCTGGTCGCTGCGCAGAACGCTGGCCAATGTTTCCAGCGCCATAGGCGCGGAGAGAATGGAGGCCGAGGCCAGAGATTCCTGCGGCTCGAGACTGAGCGAGGAGACCGGCGCTGTGCGCAGTTCGACACGGGCGGCCGCTTCGTACTGATTGGGCGCTATGAGGCAAAAGAGGAGGCACGCCACCAGCAGGGCGCCTTCGATCACCGCGATGAGGCGGCGTTGGCGCCAAAGAAGCTGCCAGAGGCCGCGGAGGGATGTGGTGGCAGATTGGCCGGGCTCAGTTGCGGGGTGCGGCACGTAGCCGTTCGGCGATGCTTCCTCGACAGACAGTAATTCCGGCAAGAGCAGGACCCTCACTCATCAACAAAACTTACGCAGAGTTAAGTTCTTGCCCGTTCCTGCCGGTTTTACGGCGTGAAGCGAGATGGCGAGCCGCAGTGCGCCGCGGCAAGCACCCGTCATGAGCCTCTCCTTCGCCCCCCCAAGCAGGGGGCAAAAGCGATGGCCCTGGCGTTCAGAACGAAAAGCTATTCCAGGGAAAATCCCTGCCAGTTTCGTACATTAAAGGCAATTCGTCAATACCTGGCGTCACACTTGTTGTTACACTTTGGCGTCACACTCTTGCGCGCCGGCTGAAGGGAGTAGCTTTGGCCGCAGGGCACGAGTAAGCTCGCGCCCTGTTACAAAGCACTCCATGGTTGAGTTTTCCGCAGCCTGTAAGGCTGTGGCCTTTCAAGGCACCGGCTTAATCAGAGTTTCCCTAGGTCTTCTATTGAAGCCTTATACCATTTGACGGTGCGGCTGAGCCCCTCGCGGAAATCGACCCGAGGCTCATAGCCAAGCAGTTTCCGGGCCAGGCAAATGTCGGCCAGGGAGTGGCGGATATCGCCGGCGCGCGGCTCCGCATAGGCCGGCTTGCCGCGATAGCCAGTCAGGCCGCAGAGAATTTCAAAGGTTTGGTTGAGCGTGATCGCGGCCCCGGTGGCCAGGTTCATGCTCGTGCCGGAGACCTTTTCCGCCGGGGCGGCGGCGGCCAGCAGGTTCGCTTCGACCACGTTGTCGATATAGGTAAAGTCGCGGCTTTGCTCGCCGTCGCCATAGATGGTAGGCTGTTCGCCGGCCAGCATCTTGCGGCAAAAGATAGCCAGTACGCCCGAGTAGTGAGAAGTCGGGTCCTGGTGCGGGCCAAAGACGTTGAAGTAGCGGAGGGTGACGGTCTCGAAGCCCATAGACGCGCATGAAGGCGCGCAGGTAGTGCTCACCGGCCAACTTGGCCACGGCATAGGGAGTGATGGGTAGGGGGAGCATCTCCTCGTGCTTGGGCAGCGTGGGCGTGTCACCATAGATCGACGAAGACCCGGCGTAGACCACGCGGCGCACACCGGCGTCGCGGGCGGCCACGAGCAGGTTGAGCGTTGCGTCCACGCAGTTGCGATTGGTGGCTGCGGGATCGGCTACCGAGCGCGGAACCGAGGCCAATGCCGCCTCGTGAAAAACAACCTCAACGCCCGCGCAGACCCTGGCGCAGACCGCCGGATCGGCCAGGTCGCCCTCGACGAACTCCATCGCCTCGAGGCCAACGAGGTTGGCAGGCTTGCCGGTAATGAAGCTGTCGACGCCCCGGATCGTGCCCCGCACCGTGCCGCCTCGATTGAGCAGGGCCGCGGCAATGGAGCGGCCAATAAAGCCGGCGGCTCCCGTGACAAGATATTTGGGCAAGATCGTACTCCGAGAAAAGAAGGCTACGCCAATTGACCGCTGGCCCGCACTGGCTAGGATACTATCGTAAACAGATTTTTACCCAATCCGGGTTAGTGGCTCCAATGTGCATTGTGGTTTGTCACCATTTTGAATGCGGAGGGAAAGACAATGTTTCTTCCCGAGACGTATCCGGCTGCGCTGTGTCTCATGATCCTGACCATGCTGTGTTGGGGTTCCTGGGCTAACACTCTCAAGCTGTGCCCCGGCTACCGCTTTCAGCTTTTCTATTGGGATTACGCCATTGGCATGGCGGTGGGCGCAATTTTCTGGGGACTGACGGCGGGCAGCCTGGGCCACGCGGGGCTGCCGTTGGTGAGCGATGTGGCACACATGGGACTGGGGCCGATTCTCGATGCGGTTTGCGGGGGCATAATTTTCAATGTGGCCAACCTTCTGCTCGTCGCAGCGATCGATGTGGCCGGCCTCGCGGTGGCCTTCCCGGTGGGGATTGGTCTGGCTCTCGTAATTGGCGCGATTTCCAACTACGTGATCACCCCGGCCGCCAATCCCTTCCTGCTGTTTGGCGGAGTGGCGCTGGTGGTGGTGGCCATCGTTCTCGATGCGGCGGCGTATCGCAAACGCGAAGCCACAGCCAAAGCTACGACGGCGCGAGGAATTGCGCTCAGCCTCGCTTGCGGTGTGCTAATGGGCTGCTTTTATCCCTTTGTGGCGCAGGCGCTGCGGGGGACGCCGGGCACCCCCGCGCCCGGCCCTTACGCGGTTTCACTCTTCTTCGCACTGGGATTGCTGATCTCCACAGTTCCGGCAAACCTGTTGCTGATGAGAAAACCGCTGGACGGAAAGCCCCGCGTCGACGGCGGCGACTACTGGCGCGCACCGCTGGGCTGGCATCTGGCGGGAACACTGGGCGGCGTGATTTGGTCGACGGGCGGCGTGGCGAATTTTGCGGCCTCGGGAGCACATCTGGTGGGGCCGGCCGTTTCTTATAGCATTGGTCAGGGCGCCACCATGGTTTCGGCCTGCTGGGGCGTGTTTGTATGGCATGAGTTCGCCGGCGCTCCGCGCGCGGCCAGGCTGCTGCTGGTGCTGATGTTTTTGTTTTTTCTGGTGGGGTTGGGATCGATTGCGATTGCGCCGTTGCACTGAGGTTCCGGACAGGCGAATGCAGCGAGAATCAAGGGACGAGCCAAACGTCCCTCAGGCTGGCGCGAAATTCTTTATGGCGAAGCACAGGGACAGGACACTTTTACCGTGACCGTGTAGATTTATGCTTTCCCGGGTCTCAAAATCGAGAACTCCACCCCACGGAACTGGGGCACCCCAAGTCGTGGGAAGGTTAGGAAGTCACCGGGTCACTGGGGGCAGCCTTTACGCTACCAGCGCCATCTCGCGGATGGTTTCCTTGCGCACCGTCAACCGCTCGATAAGATCTGTTCGAACCTCATAGCCGCGGCCGAGCGTGTCGGGAATCGCGATGTCGCCTTGCGGTGAGACAGTAACCTCGGGCTCGATAATGTCGTCGGCCCAGTAACGCGCCGATGCCGAAACATCGCCGGGCAGGCTAAAGTTTTCGAGGGTGGAGAGCGCGATGTTGTGCGCTCGGCCGACGCCGGACTCAAGCATGCCGCCGCACCAGACGGGAATTCCGCGCTCCAGCGTGGCGTTGTGCACGGCGATGGCCTCGGAAAAGCCGCCCACGCGCCCCAGTTTGATGTTAATGATCCTGCACGACTCCATCTCGATTGCCGCCAGCGCATCGCGGCGGTTGTGGATGGATTCATCGAGGCAGATGGGCGTTTCCAGGCGTCGCTGCAGCACAGAGTGGAAGTAGAAGTCGTCGTGCCACAGGGGCTGCTCGATCATGAGCAGGTCGAAGGCGTCAAACGATACCAGATGGGCTTCATCGCGCATGCGATAGGCCGAGTTGGCGTCGCAACTGAGCATGATGCCGGGCCAGCGGTGGCGAACCCGCTCGAAAACTTCCACATCCCAGCCGGGCTTGCACTTGAGCTTGATGCGCCTGTAGCCGGCGGCCAACTCGCGCTCAACGACGGAAAGCAACTCTGGAATCGAGGACTGGATGCCGATGGAGGCACCGCAAGGAATGCTGTCGCGAACGCCGCCGAGCAAACGGGAAAGGGAGATGCCTTCGCGCTGCGCCTCAAGATCCCAGATGGCATTTTCGAGAGCAGCTTTTGCCATGTGATTACCGCGCACCTGGCGGAAAATGCGCGGACAATCTCCACCATGCTCAGGGAACTCCGCGGCCAGCATCGGGCCTAACTCGCGGACGAGAACCTGCCAAGCGGTATCGGTCGATTCGCCGGAAAAAACCGGGCGCTCGCCTGCAGTGCATTCTCCCCAGCCGGTGAGCCCTTCGGAGCGAATTTCGGCCAGCAGAATTCTCCGGTTGAGGGTGACGCCGAAGCTGGTTTCAAACGGCCGCACCAGCGGCATGTGCAGTTCACGCAGAATGACAGCGTCAATTCTCATCTATTCCTCGTCTCATATTTTCGGCCTCTGAGTGAGACTCCTTATGGGTAGGGAAACCCAGTTCGAAGACTCCATTTCCTTCCGCATCCCGCGAAAAGCCAAGTACGGCCAATCCCCTGGAGAATGCCTGTTGAAACCTCTGTCGATTCTCCAACTGAACGGCGAGCGCGCGTTCCCGGTCTGTTGGGTTGGCTTTCCACTGCTCAATGGAAGCGGGGACCAGAATCCGCTCCTCTATCGCGTGCCTGGCAATCGTGCGGCACTCAAAACTGGCCTTTACCCTTGGGGAATCCAGCTCCCACTCCGCCAAAAGCCGGTCGGTCGGGAGCCCACCTTGCAGTCGAGATGAGGATACACCATAGAAATCCACAAGATATGCAGAAGAGATGGCTCCCAACCTGTGGATATTCAGAAACGCGTTCTTGATCTGCAAAGGGTCGAAGGTCCACTCGATGTGTCGAATGCCGCGGGAAAGCGCCTCACGCCGTTGTTCCCACTTGAGTTGCGCGCCAAGACCGCGATTGCAGTGGGAAGGGCGGACAGCCAGCATGTGGGAATGGAGGTAAGGGCGTGGACCGTTTTCGCTTTTCTTGATTCCGGGCAAAGACATGGCGAAACCGGCGAGAAATTCCCCTCCTCGCTCGCACTCTTTGCCGTCCGCTGCGCTCGGCGCGGCCGCTTGGTTCTTGCCTTTCTCCGCTGCTCCCTCGCTCCCTGTCTCGAAAGCGCCGATCACCTGGCCGCCGATTTTTTGCGCGAGCAAGAAGGCTTTGCGAGGGATGACATCCTTTTCGTCGTAGCCCCAGGTCTCGATCTGGAGCTCGACGCAGGCCTCCATCTCGCCGAATCCCGCACACGCGCGAATCTGGATCATGGCTGCGCCTGCGATGCGTGATTGGAGGGCGAATCGAGGGCGGCTGCTTCATGGTTTGCGAGTGTCTTCTTGGCCTGCGCCCAAAGCGCTTCCAGTTCATCGGGAGAAAGGTCTTCGAGCGGCCGCGGGGTGGTTCGCTCCATTTCAATAAAGCGGCGGCGGAAGCGCACATTGCATTTGCGCAAGGCCATCTCCGCGTCGACGCCCAGATGACGGCCGAGGTTGACGACGGTAAACAACAGATCGCCCAGCTCCGCCTCGACGGCCGGCTTGCGCGCGGGGTCAGTTGAAGAGGCTTCAGCTTCCAGTTCCGCGGTCTCCTCAGCCAGCTTTGGCAATAGCTCACGCCAGCTGGGCCAGTCGAAGCCAGATTTTTTCGCCTTGGCGCCGAGCTTGGCTGCTTCAGCCAGCGCAGGCATCGCGCGGTGCACGCTGTCGAGCCGCGAAGCTGGTTGATTCCCTTCCCTGATTCCTTGAGAATCCGCAGCGGATGTAGCGGACGCATGTTTTTCGGAGGCTTTGATTTGTTCCCAGTTGCGCAGCACTGCCGCAGCCGAGCCCTCGACTTCGGGATTCACATCCGCCCTGTTTCCGGCTGCGCGCGATGCCTCGTCGCCAAAGACGTGAGGATGGCGGCGCACCAGCTTTCGGTTCAGGTGGCCGAGCACATCGGCAATAGTGAAATGGCCCTCGTTGGCCGCCATCTCCGCGTAGAAGAGAACTTGCAGGAGCAGGTCGCCGAGCTCTTCCGACAAGTGGGAAAAGTCGCTGCGCTCGATGGCGTCGAAGACCTCGTAGACTTCTTCCAGCGTGTATTTGCGGATGGAATCGAAGGATTGCTCGCGGTCCCAGGGGCAGCCGCCAGGAGCGCGGAGGCGGGCCATGATGGCCACGGACTGCTCAAACAGCGCTGCCGCCCGCGCCGGATCGGTGATGGTTTGCGGCGTGGGATCTTTCGCACTGGAGCCAGCTCGAGGAAGATCCATGCACCTTCAGTTTAACCTGCCGAGAACGGCGGCGCCGACGCACAGGGCTGATGGAAACCGGCGTCAAAACCGCATCATGGGATTCAGTGCCGATGGCGTATACTCACTCTGCAATGATCCGCACCTACCTAACTGCATCGGCAGGGCTTATCGGGCTGCTGTTTGGCAGCTTTTTGAATGTTTGCGCCACGCGCTGGCCGGAGGACGAGAGTGTAATCAAGCCGCGTTCCCACTGCCGGAGCTGCAATCGGATGCTGGCTTGGTGGGAAAACCTGCCGCTGGTGAGCTGGCTGGCGTTACGGGGACGCTGCCGGAGCTGCAGAGCATGGATTGGGTGGCGGTATCCGTTGGTGGAACTGGCCGTCGGAGTCCTTTGGGCGTTCGTCGCGTGGCAATTCTTCAACGCGCACCCTGTACCGGACTTGTCTGACTTTCACTATTCGCTTGGCTTGGCGGATAGCGTCGCGCTGATGATTTTTCTGTGGCTGCTCGTGGCCCTGGCGGTTTTCGATGTCGAGAATCTTTGGCTGCCCGATCGGCTGATCTGGCCTGGCATCGGCCTGGGTTTCGTTGTGGCTGTAACAAGAGCCACTCTGGATGCGTTTTTGAATCTAGGTCGTGGTTTTGAAGTCTTGAAACACATGGTCGCATCGGGAATCGTCATTTACTGGTTTCCCAGCGCCGTGTTCTCCGCGGCAGTCCTCGTGGTCATCCGCTGGTTTTACCACATAATCCGCGATCAGGAGGGAATCGGCTGGGGCGATGTAAAGCTGATGGCAATGTTGGGCGGATGGATTGGCGTCAAGGGCGCACTACTATCTTTCGCATTGGGTGTGGTGGCGGGCGCAGCGTTTGCACTGTTTCTGCTTGCGTCGCCGTCAGTGCGCCACAGTAAAAAGGGTTGGAAGGCAAAGAAGCTGCCCTTGGGGACGTTCATTTGCCTGGGCGGCATTGTAAGTGGTCTGTGGGGTCAGACCATCATCGCTAACTATATGAATTGGGCGGGGTTCTGAAGCAGTTGCTCTGCCCATGCATCGAAGGCCCGCGCGGTTTCCGGATTCTCCCCAAGAAGGCCAAAGAGTCGAGTCAGGGTGGTCTATTGCGTGGCTGGAGCGGCAGTCTGCGCAGAGGGAGACGCCTTCGCATTGGCGATCTCCGGCTCCTTCAAGGCTTTGCGGGCCTCCTTGGCGTGATGGCTGTCCGGGTCGTACTGCGTCACCTTCAGGTAATTCGCACGGGCACTGGCAAAGTCACCCAGGTGTCGCTGGCTCTCGGCCAGCCCCCAATACACATCGGGATTGTCGGGATCGAGAACGAGTGCGGATTCAAACCGAGAGAGCGCGGCCTTCCAATTCTTGTTGTCGAGGTAGTAGCTGCCGACGTTTTCATCTTCTGAGGCGGTCTCATGGTGCTCGGGCGCAATCTGTGCCCCTTTTCTGTTTCGTTTTCCCGGCTGCGTGTCGTCGTCGGGGCTCGGGAGCAGGCTGCCCATTCCGGCAAGGCTGGAACTGAAGCTATGCTCTTGCTCCTCCGCGGCCAGGCCTGCATCTTCCGGACTGCGGACGGGATCGAGATCTTCAGAAGGCATGGGCAGACGGATGCCAGCTTCCTCGTTCTCTCCTGGCGGCAGATTGGGCGCCTTCTCTGGCGAAATTACAGGTACCGTGCTTTCATCCTCAGGGAACGGATTCGCGTTGGTCTGCTTCGGGACGCTGGGAGATTGCTGGCCGGTTGCAGGCGGATTCTGGCCGGCGCCGGGGCCGTTGCCGGCCGGCGGAGCCTGCGCATGGACACGCGGAGCCGCCACCAGAAGGCAAGCCACAACCACCGCTGCTCCGAGTACGGGCTTCATCGCCAACTCCCTCGGCCGCGAAAGACAGATCGGACGCAAACAGAACGCGGACTACGCGCGCATCCACACCCAATGAAAGGATCGCACATTCGCGGGAGGATTTTCACTCTCGCGTCAATGTACATTGCCATCTTCCATTGCCATGCTTCGACCTGTCTGATTAGACTCCGGCGGCACTTCGATGGTCATCGACGGGTGCGCTCAGGCAACACATCTAAGCCGATGCGGCGTCATTTGAACAAGGCGCGGAGAATCCGAGCGGATCAGCAATGCCTTTTCCACGCGCCGCTCGCCTGCCCCGGAACGATAGAATCCCTCTAGGTCTGTTTCTATTCCTCACCCCCCAGGGAGCGTCGATCGCATGGGTTATCAGGTTCTGGCCAGGAAATATCGTCCGCAGCGCTTTGCCGACGTGGCCGGCCAGGACCACGTGACCCGCACGCTGCTGAACGCGCTCGGCCAGAACCGCATCGCGCACGGGTATATCTTTTCCGGGCATCGCGGCATCGGCAAAACAACGATTGCGCGCATTCTCGCAATGGCGCTGAACTGCAGAACCGAAGTGGGCAGCGCGGAGCGGCCCAGCCCCGAGCCCTGCGGCGTTTGCGAGGCCTGCACGGAAATTCGTCAGGGCAACGCAGTGGACGTGATCGAGATTGACGCGGCCACCAACCGCGGCATCGACGAGATTCGCGAATTGCGCGACGCGGCGCGCTACTCGCCGGCGCGGGACCGGTACAAGGTCTACATTCTCGACGAAGCTCACCAGATTACCGAGGCGGCCTTCAATGCGCTGCTGAAGACGCTGGAGGAGCCTCCGGCGCACGTGATCTTCATGATGGCGACGACCGAGCCCGAGAATATTCCTCAGACCATCCGCTCGCGCTGCCAGCACTTCAGTTTTCATGCCGTCAAGTTCGACGACATTCTGGCGCAGTTGAAGATGATCGCGGCAGAGGAGCAGGTTACGGCCGAAGAGGACGCGCTGGCGCTGCTGGCCGAGGCCGGCGACGGATCGATGCGCGACGCGCTCTCCATCATGGACCAGGCGATTGCCTCGGCGCCGGTGGAAGCGGGCCGTCCCGTGCTCTCCGCGGCGCAGATTCGCGAGCTGATGGGTTCAGTGCCCAACGCGGTTTTCGAGCGGCTGATGGAAGCCGTGGCCGCAGGCCAAAGCACCGTGCTGATGGAACAGTTGAATGTGCTCGTGAACTCCGGGCACAGCCCGCATGCGCTGGCGCGGCAGATGGTTCGCTATCTGCGCAACGCGCTGATGGCGAAACTGGGCGGCGAGCAGACTGAGCTGCTGCAGATCTCCGCCGATGAGCGGGCTCGCGCCGCGCGCACTGCGCTCTTGTTCACCGAGGAAGAGCTGACGCGCAATCTGCAAATTGTGCTGCGCACCTTTGACGACCTGAACTATCGCCAGGAGCAGCGATTCCACCTGGAATTGGGACTGCTCAAGCTGATTCATGCGCAGCGGCTGCTGCCCATCGAGGAGTTGCTGAGCGGGGTGGCGAGCGGCGCGATTCGTGGCGCGGCCACAGGCCAGCGCGCAGCGTGCAAGCGTGGGCGTGTCAAGGCCTGCCGAGTACGGCTGCGCCGAGGCACTTCTGCAGGGCGCGAGAACGGCCGGCACTGGTTCATCGCCGGGCGCAAAGCAAGATCGCAGCGTTCGGCCAGGCTGGCGGGTATCGAAGCCTCGAGCGCGATCCATGCGCCTGCGAGCGGGAAGCACGATGCGTGAAGCCGCGCCGCTTCCCTGCGGTGACGAGCCGGGCTGCCGGTTACGCCGAGACCGCAATACTCACAGAGGGCGCGCTGGCTAAAGCGCCTGAAACGGCGGCAGTCGCCGCCGATGGGTTAAGCGCCCAAGGGTTAGACTTGGAACACGTGCGCGAGGCCATCGTGGCCGCGCTGGCGACGGCCGGGCACAGCTCCGCCGCGCAACTGCTGGGCGCGGGCGAGTGGAAGCTGGACGGCGCAAGCGTGCGCATTGCCGTGCCAGGCATGGGCAAGAAGATGCTTAGCTTGACGGTGAATGCCGCGGCCGAGAAGATCATCCGGCAGGAATTGCAACGGGTGGGCGCGCCCGCGCGTTTTCTGGTGGCTCCCGGCTTGGGCGCAGTCCCCGCCGTGGTCGCGCCGCCTGTCGCACCCGCCGGCAGCGTGCAGGAGGCGGCGCTCGCGCATCCGCTGGTCAAGCGCGCGCAGGAGATCTTCAAGGCCGAAGTGCGCAGCGTGCTCGATCTGCGCCAGAAGTAGCACGCGAGTGAGGAGAAGAAAACGCAATGTTCAATCCGCTCAAAATTTCGGAGATGCTTTCCCAGGCCGGCCAGATGCAGGAAGAGGTGCAGCGCAAGCTCGGCGAGACGGTCGTGGAGGCGACGCAGCGGCGGCGGCGCGGTGACCGCAACCATGAACGGCAAGAAAGAACTGCTCAAGCTGCACATCGATCCCTCGGCGGTCCTCAGCCTGAGCGGGGGCCAGCCGGACGTGGAGATGCTTCAGGATCTGGTGGTCGCCGCGGTAAACGAGGCGGGCCGCAAAGCCGATGAGGCGATCAAGTCGAGCGTGCAGGGGATGCTGGGCGGGCTGAAGCTTCCGGGAATGACCTAAGGGCCGACGGCGCAGCCGGAACGCGTCCGCAGCGGTCCGCTGCATTCCCCGGTCCCCGAAAGCGAGGGACCGGGGGCACCCGAGTTTGCTGCGGTTTCAGGGAGGCAAAAAATTGTCACGTTATGCCGAGCCGATGGCCCGGCTCATTGAAGAATTGAAGAAGCTGCCCGGCGTGGGCACCAAGAGCGCGCAGCGGTACGCCTTCCATCTTCTGCGCTCGAGCGACGAGGATGCCGCCGCGCTGGCTGAGGCGGTGCGCGGGCTGAAGGCCAGCCTGCGCTTGTGCTCGATTTGCAATAACGTGACCGACGTCGATCCTTGCGCTTACTGCGCCAGCCCTACGCGCAATCAACGCCTGGTGTGCGTGGTGGAGGAGCCGACCAACATCGATACTGTGGAGCGAGCAAGAGGGTCGCAGGGCAGCTTCCAGGGCGTCTACCACGTGCTGCACGGAACGCTCTCGCCGCTGCATGGGGTGGGGCCGGACCAGTTGCGCACAGCTACGCTGGTGAGCCGCGTGGAGCGCGGCGAGGTGGACGAGGTGATTCTGGCGACGAGCCCGACCCTCGAAGGCGAGGCTACGGCCGATTGGCTGGCCGGAGCGTTGCGCGGATTTCCCGTGCGGATTACGCGCATTGCGACGGGCGTGCCCGCAGGCAGCGACATTGAGTACGCCGATGAGGTGACGATGGCGCGGGCGATTGAGGGACGACGGGAAGTGTAGTGATTCCCACCCTAACCGCAAAGAGCGTGTACAGGACGGGGCGTCTGCCGTCGTTTCAAAGGTGGAATGCCATCCCTATTTCGGTTCGACGAATCGCACCCTCACAGCGTCCCCTGAGCCTTCGATCGTCGAGGTCTCAGAGCTTCCACGAATCGCGACAAACAGTCGCAGAGCGGGATGATGAGTAAACACGTTCGCGGCGGCATCTTCGCCGATGCCCATCAGAGTGCCCTCGGCTCCGCTTTCGTAGGTCACGCCCAGTGGGGTCATCGCACCCCCCGCACCGAATTGAACGCCCGTCCCGGAGAACCCGCCAGCGGTAGATTGGTTCGCCGACTGGGCTGCCTGCGACGACGCGCCCAGCAGGGATCGCATGCGCATCATGCGGGGAGACAACTCTGCCGCGGCAAACTCGGTACTTCCATCGGTAATCTCGGACAGCCGCGTCAAGGGGCGCGCTTTGGAGGTGTAGAAAACGAGATCGGTGCCAAGCGACTGAATGACGCTCAGTTTGGCTGCGTCCACCTCAACCGGATTCGCGGTGGCATCGAGAAGGAAATTCGCAGCCTTGGTTTGGTGTGCCTCCTGCGCACTCGCCAGCGCGGTTTGGAATTTGTTGTCTGTCACTGCAGGCGAGGCGCCGTTTTCAAGCAGCACGGCAAGAGCATCTACATTCCCCCAGTGGGCGGCAATATGCAGAGCCGTGATCCCATCCTTGGTCTGCGCGTGTACGTCGGCGCCTGCCTTGATCAGGGTCCGGAGCGCGTCTGCACCACTTTTTTGCGCAGCAAAGTCCAGAGGGGTCCATTGGTTCACGTCGCGGGCATTGACGTCGGCCCCAGATTCGATCAAGACCTTCAATGTTTCGACGCTCCCCGATGACGCTGCGTTGTGAATGGCCATGACACCGCCCTTGTTTTTTGCCTGGCTGTCTGCTCCTTTTGTTATCAGAAATCGAACCATCTCGGCGCGCCCGAAATAGGCGGCATTCAACAACGGGGTTCCACCCGCATCCGACGCGGAGTTGATGTTTGCCCCCGCGGCCAGAAGGAGCTTGGCCGATTCCACGTCCCCCGAAGCCGCAGCATAATCCAACACAGGAGAGCCGTCTGCGCCCCTGGCGTCTACGTTGGCCTTGTGCGCCAGAAGAATGCTTACGACATCAGGGTGCCCCTGCACGGCCCAAAATAGCGGGGTCGCTCCGTTTTTGCTGCGCCCGTCGACCTGAGCGTTGTGGGCCAGCAACCAATTCACCATTTCCGTCCGTCCCTTCGCCGCGGCGTGCGCAAGCGGCGTTCCAAGGCTGTTGTCCGCGCGATTCACGTCGGCGCCGGCGGCGACGAGCAGTTGGGCTGCTGCAACGGTCCCCTGGTCGGCGGCATCAATCATTGGCGTCCAGCCGTCGTTATCGGCAGAGTTGATATCCGCCTTATTGGCGAGTAACAAAGCGATCGTATCCCTGTGGTCCTGGGTAACTGCGAAAAAGAGCGGCGTGCGGCCCTGGTCGTTACGGAAGGATGCAAAATCAGGAATGCCCTTCAGCAGAACGGTCAGTTCATCGGTGGTAAGTGCAGGAAGGAGCTTCAGGACGAGATCCTTGCGGACCTCGGCGTCCTGGGTGTTCGCAGCCACCCGGACCATCCCGGGACGGTCAGAGTGGGACTCGATCTCCCGGATGCCTCGGGGCATCATAGGCTCTTTCGTCGCGCCAAAATGCAATGCGCTTTCCCGTGCAGCGATTTCGTAAAGGTCGTCACACGCTTTCGGCTCCGCCCGCTGATAACACTTTTCCGCATACTTCTCGGCCTTGCGGGGGTCCTGCGCGGAGGATGCGGAGGGAAGCACGAGCATCAGGCCTCCAATCAAAAGAAGGGAGCGTACGCCGATTGTGCGGTAGCGCTGAGCAGCGCGATCGATTTCTTCAAACATGCCAAGCCCCTCCTTACGGGCCGAAGGTCTGCTGAGTTCTCGTTTTCGGGAACCTGAATCCTCGCTTCATCGAGGATTGTGAACCTCGACCGCGCGGTTACAGGTTGAGTCATTCCCCGCAAGGTCCCACTCTGTGACCGAGTGAAAATCGCCTGCGCAGCCAGGGCGTTTCGTCCGGAAGTTGATCTTCCCAGCGATCCGGCTCTTTCAGCACTTTCAAGTTGCCTGCCATTGAGTGTGCACAGCAAGTATATCCATTTGCTGTAGCTTGGCAAAAAGCGATTTCCGAGGCGCGTGGCCGATCGCTGATCTCTCGCAATTCTTCCCCGCTCGCTTCGATCTCACGGGCCCTGCCGAGGCGCAGGGCGGCAGATTCAAGCCGACGGCGTGACCCGGTCCCTCGTTCCATTTTGCACAAAAAAAGAAAAGCGGGAGAGCTGGTTGGCTCATCCCGCATAAAAGTGGCTTGGGAAGCCGCTACGTTCAAAACCTATTTTGAAATCTGGTCGAGCGCAAGGTTCAACTCCAGCACATTCACGCGCGGCTCGCCGAGAAAGCCAAGCTGGCGCAACGTGGTGTGCTCGGCGATGAGTTTCCTCATCCGGTCCGGATCGATACCGCGCGCCTTGGCTACGCGCGGGGCCTGGTAGTCGGCATTTTCCGGAGTGATGTCGGGGTCGAGGCCGGAGCCGGAAGTGGTCACCATATCGATGGGGACGGGCTTGCCGGGGTTCTGCGCGGCCAGCTTATCGATGTCGCCCTGGATGCGCGTAACCAGCGTCTTGTTCGATTGCGCGAGATTTGTCCCGCCTGATGCGGTCGCGTCATAGCCGTTGCCCGCGGCCGAAGGCCGGGGATGGAAGTAGCGGTCGGAAGTGAAGCTCTGTGCCAGCAACTCGGAGCCAATCACCTGGCCGTTGCGCAGAATGAGGCTTCCGGCGGCCTGGCGCGGAAACAGCAAACCGGCGAGTCCGGTCATCAGCAGCGGATAGCCCAGGCCAAACAGGACCGCCGTCACGAGCGTAAAACGAATGGATGTACCCCAGATGGAGTGCACGACCGGCGCCTCCTGCACATGAATGGCCAGCCGCTCCAGGTGAACTGCGGAATCTTCGTGAATTGAAACCGAATGCACGGTGAATCTCCTTTGTCCGGCGCGGCGGACCTACGCCAGATGCAGCGCCACCAAACACACGTCGATGGCCTTGATACCGATAAACGGGATGATGATGCCGCCGACGCCGTAGACCAACAGGTTGTTGCGCAGCAGGATGTCGGCGGCCTTGGGTTCGTATTTGACGCCTTTCAACGCCAGCGGAATCAGTGCCACAATGATGACCGCATTAAAAATCACAGCCGACAAAATGGCTGACTGCGGCGAGTGCAGGAACATAATGTTGAGCGCGCCAAGAACTGGAAAGACGCCCGCGAACATGGCGGGGATGATGGCGAAGTACTTGGCCACGTCGTTGGCGATGGAAAAGGTAGTGAGCGCGCCCCGGGTCATGAGCAGTTGTTTGCCGATCTCGACGATTTCAATCAGCTTGGTTGGATTCGAGTCCAGGTCCACCATGTTGCCGGCTTCCTTTGCGGCTTGCGTGCCGGAATTCATGGCCACGCCCACATCGGCCTGCGCCAGCGCGGGCGCGTCGTTGGTGCCGTCGCCGGTCATGGCTACCAGCTTGCCCTTGCCCTGCTCGCGCTTAATCAGGTCCATCTTGTCTTTGGGCTTGGCTTCAGCCAAAAAGTCGTCGACGCCGGCCTCGCGCGCGATCACCGCAGCGGTGAGCGGATTGTCGCCGGTGATCATGATGGAGCGGATGCCCATGGCGCGCAGCCGCGCAAGGCGATCTTTCAAGCCGCCCTTCACGATGTCCTTGAGATAAATCACTCCCAGCGCCGATGCGTTTTCCGCCACCACCAGCGGCGTGCCGCCGTCGCGCGCAATCTGTTCGACGCTGTCGCGGACCTTTTGCGGAAGCGAGGCGCCCTGCTCCTCAAGAAAACGCGCGATCGCGTCCACCGAACCCTTGCGGATGCAGGTGCCAGGCAGATTCACGCCGCTCATGCGGGTCTGCGCGCTAAAGGGAACAAACTCGGCGTGAATGCCGGCCAGGTCGCGCCCGCGCAGGTTGTATTTCTCCTTGGCCAGAACGACGATCGAGCGGCCCTCGGGAGTTTCATCGGATAGCGACGCGAGCTGCGCGGCGTTGGCCAGCCGCTCATTGCTCACGTCCGGGGCAGGCATGAATTCTGTTGCCTGGCGGTTGCCGAGGGTGATGGTTCCGGTTTTGTCGAGCAGCAGCGTGTTCACGTCGCCGGCCGCTTCAACGGCGCGCCCGCTCATGGCCAGCACGTTGTACTGCACCAGCCGGTCCATGCCGGCGATGCCGATGGCCGAGAGCAGCCCACCGATGGTGGTGGGAATGAGGCACACGAGCAGCGAGACCAGGACAAATACGGTCTGCGGAGCCTTGGAGTACATGGCAAAGGGCTGCAGCGTGACCACAGCCAGCAGGAAGATGATGGTGAGGCCGGAAAGCAGGATGCTGAGTGCGATCTCATTGGGCGTCTTCTGGCGGGTTGCGCCCTCGACCAGCGCGATCATGCGATCGAGAAAAGTCTCGCCGGGATTCGACGTAATTTTGACCTTGATCCAGTCCGACAACACCTTGGTGCCGCCGGTGACGGCCGAGCGGTCGCCGCCGGCCTCGCGGATGACGGGAGCGGATTCGCCGGTAATGGCCGACTCATCGATCGAGGCCACGCCTTCAATGACTTCGCCGTCGCCGGCGATGTAGTGGCCGGCTTCGACGTAGATGACGTCTCCGGCGCGAAGAAGGCCGCTGACGACTTCTTCAAAGCCGCCATCGGCGGTGTAGCGCCTGGCAATCGTCTCGCCCTTGGCCTTGCGCAGGGTATCGGCCTGGGCCTTGCCGCGGCCTTCGGCCATGGCCTCGGCAAAGTTGGCGAACAGCACCGTGAACCACAGCCAAAGCGTGATTTGCAGATTAAAGCCGAATGTCTCGCGATGATGCTGGAAATTCACGACCAGCAAGGCCGAAGTGAGCACACTGCCCACTTCCACCACAAACATCACGGGGTTCTTCACCATCCAGCGCGGATCGAGCTTGCGAAGCGAATCCACGCTTGCCTGAGCAATGATCTGTGTGTTCCAAAGACTCTTCTTTTCAACCATATTCTTAAAGCAGCTTTCAGCTTCCCGCTTTTAGCCGCTAGCTCCTAACTTGTGAATAACTCACCTTGCAAATCCTGCATTCCGTGAGGGGCGGAGATCCTATTCCCTGTTCCCTCGTCCTTTTCCTTAGAACATCTGTCCTGACTGCAGCAGCAGGTGTTCCAGAATCGGTCCCAGGCTCAACGCCGGGAAAAAGGTGAGCGCGCCGACAATCAAAACCACGCCGACAAGTAGCACGGAGAACAGGGTTGTATTCACCGGGAAGGTGCCGGGCGATGGCGGAACGCTTTTCTTCTGGGCCAGGTTGCCGGCCAAGGCCAGCACCGGGATCATCATGAGGAAGCGGCCGATGAGCATGTCCCAGCCCATCGCGATGTTGTACCACCAGTTGGTGCCCAAACCTGCGAAAGCAGAGCCGTTATTGCCTGCCCCGGAGGTGAAGGAATACAGAATTTCGGAAAAACCGTGCGGACCGGGATTGGCAATTGCGGTAAGACCCACCGGCAACAACACAAAGATCGCGGCGAAAGTGAGGATGATGAACGGGAAGATAAGCGCGTAAAGCATCGCCATCTTCACGTCGTAGGACTCTATCTTCTTGCCCAAATATTCTGGAGTGCGGCCCACCATGAGTCCGGCGATGAAGACCGCGAGGACCACGAAGATCAACATGCCGTACATGCCCGCGCCCACACCGCCAAAGACCACCTCGCCGAGCATGATGTTGGAGAGCGGCACCATGCCTCCGAGAGGCGTAAAGCTATCGTGCATTCCATTCACAGCGCCACAACTGGCGTCAGTGGTGATGGTGGCGAACAGGGCGCTTTCGGCAATGCCGTTGCGGACCTCTTTGCCCTCCATGTTGCCGCCCGGCGCACCTGCAGTGCGCGCTTGCGCGGCCCCGTGGATGAGCGGATGCGGTTGCGACTCTGCCCAATAGCAAACCGTGAATCCGGCGGCGAAGAGCACAAACATGGCGGCAAACACGGCCCATCCGTGGCCGGGCGAGCCGGTCATGCGGCCCAGCGTGTAGGTCAGTCCGGCGGGAATGATGAAGATGGAGAGAATTTGCAGGAAGTTAGAGAGCGGCGTGGGGTTCTCGTAGGGATGGGCGCTGTTGGCGTTGAAGAAGCCGCCGCCGTTGGTGCCCAACATCTTGATGGCTTCCTGCGAAGCCACGGGGCCCTGCCCGATGGTCTGCGTTGCATTCTCGATCGTATGCGCGCTCGTGTATGCGTGGAGATTCTGCGGAACGCCCTGCCATACCAGCAGAAGCGCGTAGACGATGCAGGCGGGCGCGAGGATGTAAAGCAGGGTCCGCGTCAAGTCGACCCAGAAGTTACCGATGGTGCCGGAAGTGGTGCGCTTGATGCCGCGGATGAGCGCGATGGCCACAACGATTCCCACAGCCGCCGACCAGAAGTTATGCGTAGCCAGCCCGGCCATCTCGGTGAGATAGCTCATGGTGGACTCGGGGGTGTAGAACTGCCAGTTTGTGTTGGTGGTAAAGCTGGCGGCGGTATTCCACGCCAGATCGGTCGGAACGGCCGCGAGATGTTGGGGGTTAAACGGCAGCATCGCCTGCAGCCGTTCGAGCGCGTAGGTGAGCACCAGCGTCATGGCCGAGAAGCCCAGCATGGCCAAGGCGTACTCGCGCCAGTTCATCTCTTTTTCAGCATTTACGCCGCAGAGCTTGTAGATGAGCCGCTCGCAGGGACGCAGCACCGGGTCAAGCCAGGTGCGCTCGCCTTCCATGACACGCGCCAGGTAAATGCCCACTGGACGAACGGTGGCAAGCAGAACGATGGAGTAGATGGCGAATTGCAGCCAGCCATTGGCGGACATTTCAGAATTTCTCCGGGAAAAGCAGCGTGAGGGTGAGATAGCCCAACAAGAGAACGGAAATAACGAGCGCAGATACGGCAATCCAATCGTTATGCATGGGCTACCTCAACTTCTGGCAGGCCTTGACGTAGAGGAACGCCACGGCGAAGAAAATAACGGTGTAAAGCAGCATCAATACATCTTGCATGTGAGGCTCCCAGTTTCAGCCGTAACAGCATCAGTCCCGGCGAGAAACTCAAATCAATTCGTCTCAGCCAGCGGAACCGCCGCGAAGGCGTCGGATGACCGGGCGCGGCAGTTCGAGACCGAACCAAACGGCTTAACCGAAACTGATTCTGTCGTGTAACAGGTTTGAGTATCGAAAAGAATTCCTAAATAAAACGTAAAGATTGGCGACGCGCCACCGGGAAGTGGTGGAAATTCAAGCAGAGAGCAGGCTCCTCGGCCCGCAATGCGATACGGGCCCGCCAGATCACTCCTGGTTGCCGGTCCAGCCTTCGGGGATGAAGCGGTAGCCCACCCATGGTTCGGTTTGAATGTATTGACGGCCGGTTTCGGTTTCGAGCTTCTTGCGCAACTGGCCGACGAAGACCCGCAGGTATTCGGGCTGATGAGCCGATTGCGCACCCCAGACGGAGGTCAGCAGGGCGCGATGCGTCATCACCTTGCCGGCGTTGCGGGCAAGATGCAGCAGCAGATCGAATTCCTTGGGCGTCAGATGGATCGCCTTACCCGTCACGGTGATGGTATGGGCCTGAGCATCAACCACAAAGTCACCCATCTCAAGGGCGGCTGTAGTGCGTTCCGGCGCGCGGCGCAGATGAGCTCTGACGCGAGCCAGCAGCTCTTGAATACTGAAAGGCTTGGTCACGTAGTCGTCGGCGCCGGCGTCAAGGGCCTCCACCTTCGACCGCTCATGCTCGCGAACCGAGAGCACCAGCACAGGGGTGGTGCCCCGCGAGCGGACGAAACGGCAAACCTCGACGCCGCTCATGATGGGCATCATCAGGTCGGTAATGACCAGATCCGGCGGCCAGTCGCGGAAAAGACGCAAGCCCTCTTCCGGATCGTTGGCCGTGCGTACATCGTATCCCTGCGCAGAGAGTGCAGCGCGCAGCACCCGCGTAATCTGCGATTCGTCGTCAATCACCAGAATTCTGCCCGGCATGTCTTTCTTCTTTCAACGGCAGATTACATCATTGTCCCGCGGGTCGCCACGGCGACCGCCGGGCCGGTATGATTCCGGTGGGGAAGCCGATGGACGTACGCGCCCGCTCCGGGCAGGTTCTTCGCTGGTTTGTGGCCACTGCCGTGGCCACGTTCACTACATTTCTGCTGGTGTGGCTGGGCGCCAATTCCACCACCGCGGGAATGGTGTTTCTGGTCCTGGTGGTGTGGTCAGCGAGCCTGGCTGGAATCGCCCTTTCGCTCTACATGGCGGCTCTGTGCGCGCTCTCCTTCGATTATTATTTTCTGCCTCCCGTCCGCACTCTTTGGCTGGTGGGCGCGCAGACCTGGGTAGAGATGATCTCGTTCGCGCTGGGCTGCGTCGTCGTCAGCAGACTGGCGGAGCGCGCGCGAACGCAGGCTTTGCGGGCCGAGCAACGGCAGGCGGACGTGGGACGACTGTATGCCCTAAGCCAGGAGATGATGCTCTTCGAGGATGCCGTCCGGCTCATCCACGATCTGCCTGGGCTGATAGTTCGCATCTTTGCCCTCCAGGGGGTGGTTCTTTACGTCTGCGACCAAGACCGCTTTTACTCCTCGACCGGCGAAGTGCCGGCCAGCGTACAGGCACACATGCGGGCCATGACGCAGGGCCTGAATCCTACGCTGGCGCCGCTCGCCGGTTACCACATGACTCAACTGATGCTGGGGTTGAGGCCCGAGGGAGCACTCGCATGGCGGCCGGAAACTCTCTCGCTCGAGGTCGCCACGGCGGTCGGCGCACAGGTATCGATTGCCGTCGCGCGCTCCATCGCCATTGAGGCCTCAACCCGCCTTGAGGCGGCCCGCGAGGGCGAGCGGCTGCGCACGGCGCTGATCGACTCCCTGACGCACGAATTGCGCACTCCGCTTACGTCAATCCGCGCCGCGGCCACTACGGTGCTGCAGGGCGAGGGCCTTGACGAAGCGGGACGGCTGGACATGGTGAGGATTATCGACGAGGAAGCGGCACGGCTCGATCTGCTCATCGGCGAAGCCGTGGAAATGGCCGAGATCGACGCCAATGTGGTCGAGGTGAAGATGTCGCCCCAGCATCCTCGCGCGCTGCTCGATCAGGCCGTGGAAGAGTCGCGCCAGATTTTGACCTCGCACAAAGTGAATATCTCGGTTGAACTCGACGGCAGCTCCGACTCGGACAAACCGGCCTGGTTCGATCCGCATCTGCTGGGCAGAGTTCTGCGCCATCTGCTCGAAAATGTGGCCAGCTATACGCCACCGGGCAGCCGCGTTACGCTCAGCAGCAAACGCTCCGACGGCAGGCTGGAGTTCTCGGTGGAGGATGATGGTCCCGGCATCGGCGCCATGGACCTGCCGCTGATCTTCGAGAAGTTTTACCGCGGCAAACAGGGCGCAGGCGCACGCAAGGGGTCCGGCATGGGGTTGGCAATCAGCCGCGCCATTTTGAGCGCACATGGTGGCGGCATCGAAGCTTCCAGCGTTCCCGGCAGCGGCGCGCGGTTCCGGTTTTGGGTGCCGCTGGTCGAAAAAGAACCCAGCCGGCGATAAGGTCCGTGCGACGAACAGCGATCCCGGGGGCGGTGCGGTTTCCGGATTGGCGACAAAACATGGCCAACTCGTTAGTAGTATGTTGACGAAATACCAGGGCGAACCAGGAAATTGCGAAGGAAGGCGAAGGATGAAGAAGCGTGTCTTCACCGTCGGCGGCATCTTATCATTATTTGTGCTCTGGCCGTGGTGGAGTTCCTGATCCCCGACCGCGCAATGAACATAGCATTTGTCGTCATGACGTCGGACCAAGTACTTCAGCATCGCTCCGCGTAGTGTTAACCAGTGGCTGCGGCGCCGCTTGTTTATCCCACGGAGGCAATGATTGGCAATGATTCGATCGGAGCTCATTACAAATTTCCCATCCCACTCGAAAGGAGTTCTTGCGACGCATGAAGCTCAAGCTGCCTGCAGGCGAGTTCCGGGGCTACCTTTTCGACTGCGACGGCACGATTGCCGACTCCATGCCTCTCCACCACATCGCCTGGAATAAGGCGCTGGGCGAGTGGGGTTGCGCCTTCGACGAAGACCTCTTCTATGCGTGGGGCGGCAGGCCAACGGTCGAAATCGTTACCGAGCTGAACAGGATGCACGGACTCAACATGCCTGCCGAAGCCGTCGCTGAGCGCAAAGAGAATCTTTACTACGCACTTCTCCCGCAGCTCAAGCCGGTGCCGGAGGTCCTCGAACACATCAACGCGCAACGAGGCCGCATTCCCTTCGCCGTGGTCTCAGGCAGCAGCCGCGAGTCCATCGTCAAGACCCTCACCGCCGTGCACCTGCTCGACCGTTTCAACGTTCTCGTAGGTTCAGGCGACTACGAGCGCAGCAAGCCGGCTCCCGACGCATTTCTGATCGCCGCCGCCAGGCTCGGCGTCGCGCCCAAAGATTGCCTCGTGTTTGAAGACACTGCGATGGGCATCCAGGCGGCGACGGCTGCCGGAATGGCCTCAGTGCGCGTTCCCTCGCCGCGGGAAAGACGCAATGGAACCACGTTGCCCGAGAGCGCGTAGACAAGAGGAGAAAAACGTCGGGAGATTGACTTGTTTTCCACCGGCGCGAGCCGCAACCACACAGCGGGAAGCGCTGGCCGTTGCGGCGAGGATTGGCTGGCGAATATGTGCTAATGTATGATCGCAGGACTAAATCCCCATTCGCAGGAGCAAGTCATGGCAAGGATACTGGGCGGAATTGCCACGTCGCATTCCCCAACGATTGGTTTTGCACTCGACGCCGGAAAGCAGAACGATCCGGTATGGGCGCCGATCTTTCAAGGTTACGAGCCGGTTCAAAAATGGCTCGCCGAGAAAAAGCCAGATGTTCTCTTCTACATCTATAACGACCACGTCACGTCGTTCTTTTTCGACCATTACTCCCATTTCGTGCTGGGCATTGGCGAGGAATACGCGCCAGCCGACGAGGGCGGCGGACCGCGCAAGGTCCCGCCGATCCGCGGGCATGTGAAGCTGGCGCAGCACGTTGCCGCGGGACTGGTGGCCGACGAATTCGACCTATCGTATTTCCAAGGCAAGCCTCTCGATCACGGCGGCTTTTCTCCGCTCTCGATGATGCTGCCGCACGAAACCGATTGGCCGATGCCCATTGTTCCGCTGCAGGTGGGCGTGCTGGAAGTGCCGATCCCGTCCGCCAGGCGGTGCTACAAGCTGGGCCAGTCGCTGCGCCGCGCTATTCAGAGCTTTCCCGAGGACATCGATGTGGTGATCGTGTCCACCGGCGGCCTGTCGCACCAGGTGCACGGTGAGCGGTCCGGCTTTAACAACACCGAGTGGGACATGCAATTCCTGGACATGATTACGAACGACCCGGTGCGGTTGAGCGAGTTGACCATTGCCGATTACGTGCGGCTGGGCGGCATGGAAGGCGCCGAAGTGATCATGTGGCTGATCATGCGAGGGGCACTCTCAGCCAACGTGCGGAAGGTACACCAGAGCTACTACCTGCCCACTATGACGGGCCTTGCAACCCTGGTCCTCGAGGACGAGTCCATCGATCCGCCGGCCGATACGATCACGGCCTACCGCGAGCACATGGTTGCGCAGTACAAGGGCATTGAGAAACTCGAAGGCAATTACCCGTTCACGCTGGAGCGGAGTGCGAAAGGCTTCCGGCTGAACCGGTTCCTCCACGAGCTGATCGTTCCCGAACACAGGCGGCGCTTCAAGGAGGAACCTGAAACGCTTTTCCAGGAGTGGGAATTGACTTGCGAGGAGTGCGATCTGATCCGTCGCAGGGCTTGGCAGGAGTTGATTCACTATGGCGCCAGCTTCTTCATGCTGGAGAAGATGGGCGCAGTGGTGGGAACCTCGAATCTGCACATCTATGCGGCTATGGCCGGTAAACCGCTGGAGGAGTTCCTGAAGACACGCAATGCGCCGGGAGCGCTTTACTCGGTGGCTGGAAATGTGCCCACGAAGTTCACCCAAGGGCAGGACGGTCAGCCGGATGTGCCGGAGGCAGTGGTCAAGAAATAGCCGGGCAGTTCCTCGGGTCCCAGGACGATTGCTTATCTCTGTACTTCAGGACCACGTGCACCCTTGCCCGTCCTCTGGCGTCAACACCAGGACTTTGGTTGAACCGTTCCGAGATTCTCATTCCAGGATTCTCAATAGAGCAGGACTGCCACGCGGTACGCCGTAAACGCACCCTCAGCGGTCTGTGCCGGGCAACTGCCCACCGCTGCCTGGCGATAATTTCCCGATGCAAGCTTCTCGACCAGCGCCTGCGGCAGGCGTGTCAAATCGGCGTCCTGCCAGCGCATGATGAAGCGCGGCTGCATCCCGGCTGCTGCCCGCGGCATTCCCTCATCGGTTGTGCACGCCGCGCGCGCCACGCTTGGGTCGCCCAGAATCGCCACGCCACTTACGCGAATCAGCGCGGCCACGCGCGCCTCCACTTGCACCACGCTCAGTTGCCGCACGGCGCGGCTATAATCGGCCACCGCGTAAAGAACGCCCCGCGCAGCCACCACGGCCACGCCCACATGGTCCACATCGGGACTCAATAGATTCGAGCGATGGCCCGGCGACTGCATCCACTCTTCATGAATCGCTCCAGCTGACGGCCCAATGGCCACGTTCTCTTCAATCACGCTGAAGTGCGCGCCGGCCTGCGCCGCCCGGCCGCTCACGTCCGCCTCGCCTCCATAGCTGTGGGCAATCGGTCCTTCAGCGGCCATGCGCTGGCAATGTTGCAACGCGGCTGCCGCCAGCGCCGGATCCCACTGCAAACGCCCCACTCCGGCCTGAGCGCGGGCCTGGTTGGCCAGCGCAAAAATCTGCTCGGCTTCCGCCTGCATGTTGCCCGAGCCGCCGGGCGCGTGCGAGCCCGCCTGCGCCGCAGCCAACGCCGGAACTGCCAGCGCGAACATCAGCAAAAGTCTGCGTGAATTAACCCTCATATTCGCTTAGACCCCATCCCCCCGCCCATGTCGCTGTATTCTTCGATGAGTGCGATGGAATCGCCAGGTATCTGACAATATGAATTCGTAAATCGGTATCCCAATGTCCAAAGTCTCAAAATCGAGACCTGGGCACCCCACAATGGTGCAAAATCAAGTTGTCAAAGACCCAGTAACCGAAGGATCACGCCGGGCGGGCATGCGTCTTCGCCGCCAACCGCTCGCCGTAATCGGCGATCACTCTCATCAATCGCAAATTGAAATGCGGAAGGATCTGCATGATCTCAAGTTTTGAGTTGGTTATGGCTAAAATCGTTGCGCGGCCCGATCCAGAAGAACAAAATGATGGCGGGCAATGCGACGACGGTGGTCAGCAGGAAGAATCGAGCCCAGCCGAATTTCTCTGACAATACCCCTCCTGAGGAGGCCACCATGGTGCGGCCGAGCAAAGTAAGCGAGGAAAGCAGCGCGTACTGAGTGGCCGTAAAAGCCGGCGAGCACAGGCTGGAGAGATAGGTCACCAGCGCAGTCCCGGCCATTCCCCCTGTGATATTTTCGGCGGTGACGCATAAAGCAAGGTAGCCGATACGATGCCCGCCTACAGCCTGCAAGACAAAAAACAGGTTCCCGAATGCCTGCAAAATGCCACAAAGAATCAGCGAGCGCCGGATTCCTAACCTGGCCGTCACTACACCGCCTAATAGAACCCCTGCCACGATCGAAAAAAATCCGAATACTTTCGAAACGGCTGCGATCTCCGGGAGCGAAAATCCCACCACTATATAAAGCGGCGTTGACATCACTCCCGCCATTGCCTCGCCCAACTTGTATCCGAAAACTGCGATCAGGATGACTGGCCAAAGCGGTCGATGCATGAAATCGCGAAAGGGACCGATCACGGCGGTCGAAAACGCGTGGCGAATCGCATGCCATCCCGTTGCGGCATAAGGAGTCTCTGCCGGGGCCTTCGGTTCTGGTCCCAGCAAAAACACCAGCATTCCGATAGCGAGCAGCGCAGCCATTGTGGCATAGGCCGCGAACCAACCTGCGCGCGCTGCAATTAAAAGGCCGCCTGCACCGGAAACCAGCATGCCGACCCGATAGCCCGCCTGGATCATGGCTGCTCCGGGAGCCTGCTGATCGCTATTCATGCTCTCCACCCGCCAGGCATCGATCACGATATCCTGGCTCGCGGATAGAAATGCGACGAGTACCGCCAAGACGGCCATCACAGGCAAGTTGTGCTTTGGATTGCACAGTCCCAGACCGAGAATTGCGCCGATCAGGAGGATCTGGATGGTGATTCCCCAACCGCGCCGCCGTCCCAAGGGCAGTGGCGGAGGTACGCGATCCATCAGCGGCGACCACAGAAACTTGAATGCGTAGGGTGTGCCAACCAGGGCGAAGGCGCCGATCGCGGCGCGCCGCACGCCTGCTGTCGCAAGCCACGCTGAAAGAGTTGAGTAAGTCAGCAGGAGCGGCAAGCCGCTGGCGAATCCGAGTGCAAGCACCCGCAGCACAAGCGGGTCAGTATAGGCTGCCACCGTGTGCCGCCAGTTTGTTCGAGCGTGACTTTCGTTGCTTAGGAAGTTTTCCTTCATTGCAATATTTGGGCGCCCTGTTTCAGCCTAACTCCACCAGCTTCGCTCACGCCGCTTATTCTGGATTCATGAAGCTCGGCGTCGTCAGCGACACCCACGGCTTGCTCCGTCCCGAAGTTGCTCCCGCGCTCAAAGGCATCGAGCGAATTCTCCACCTGGGCGATGTCGGCAGGCCTTCCATCCTCACGGAGCTCGAAAAAATCGCACCCGTCACCGCTATCCGCGGCAACATCGACCGCGAGGGCCCCTGCGCCAAGCTTCCCGAGACCGATGTCGTGCTCGTTGAGGGCCACTACTTCTATATGCTCCACGACCTGAAGACGCTGCACCTGGACCCGGCTGCGGGGAAGTTTGCCGCCGTCCTCCACGGCCACACGCACGTGCCCAACTTCTACGCAAAAAAAGGAGTGCTCTACTTCAACCCCGGCTCCTGCGGCCCGCGAAGGTTCGAGCTGCCGGTAACAATCGGTGTGCTGGAAATCACAGGCGAAGAAATTCGTCCGAGAATCGTCACGCTCGTCACAACTTACTGATTCCCCTCAAGAATTGTCTGCTTCATCTGCTGGAATCAAGGTAAGTCAAGGGTTTCTACAGCGCGCTCTGGTGAAGTTCATCTGACAGGGCAACGTTTTCTCCGCATCGGCGCTCCAACCAGAAAGCGCCGGGTACGATGGCCGTCAGGCCGAGGCGCTCAAGGAGGTCTTTTAATGCAAAGACAAATACCCGTGCTTCTTACTGTTCTCGCTCTTCCATTGACATTCGGCAGTTGCGCTCATGCCAAGCCGCTGCCGGGTACGCCCGCGGCTTTCCAGAGCGATGACGACCACGACCAGGCTCGAGAGGCTCGCGAGCAGGGCCATCAGGACGGCATGCAGGCCGCAGCCGAAGACATGCGCAACGGACGCCCCCCGGATGCCGATCACCACGAAAGATTCCGTCATCCTCCGGTGAAAGACCACTTGCGCGATGCATACCGCGATGGATTCCGCGACGGCTACAACGACGCTTATCGCCATGGCGAGCACCACGACCACGACGCCGACCGGCCGCAATAACGACAATCGCCGTAGCGCGCAGAGAGCGTAGCGGGCATCGTCCCCGCCAAGCTTTACCGATAAACTTCCGGAACAAAGTTCTGCTCCTGGATCGGCGGCCGCACGTATTTCGATTTTTCCAGCTTCGGCAGCTTCAGCGGCTGGGGCGTCAGGTCGCGGTAGGGAATCATCGAAAGCAGGTGGGCGATCACGTTCAGCCGCGCCGATTTTTTGTTCTCGGCGTTAACCACGTGCCACGGAACCTGCTTGGTATCGGTCACCGCGAACATCTCATCTTTGGCACGCGAATAATCCGCCCAGTGCTTGCGCGATTCCAAATCCATGGGGCTGAGCTTCCAGCGCTTGGTGGGCGTATTCATGCGGGCCTGGAAGCGGCGCTCCTGCTCTTCGTCGCTCACGCTAAACCAGTATTTGATGAGGACGATACCGCAGCGCACCAGCATGCGCTCGAATTCCGGGCAGCTCTGCATGAATTCCAGATACTCGCGTTCGGTACAGAAGCCCATCACGCGTTCGACTCCGGCGCGGTTGTACCAACTGCGGTCGAAGAGAACCATTTCTCCGGCGGCCGGCAGATGCGCCACGTAGCGCTGGAAGTACCACTGGGTCTTTTCGCGCTCAGTGGGCGTGGCCAGCGCGGCAATGCGGCACACGCGCGGATTGAGCGACTCGGCGATGCGCTTGATGGCTCCGCCCTTGCCCGCCGCGTCCCGGCCCTCGAACAGAACCACCACGCGCAGGCCTTGGTGGCGAATCCACTCCTGCAGTTTCACCAGTTCGATCTGCATGCGGCGCAGCTCGCGCTCGTAGCCGCAGTCTTTGCCGATTCGCAACGCTTCGGCGTTATTAGCATGAAGGGACTTTTCTGAGTGGTTTCCGTTCCCTTCACCATGCTTGTGGTTCTTCCCTCTCCTGCCCGCCATGGTCTTCCTCCTGGCGATTCGTGCGCTCCCTTCGTCCCTGGCCGTTTTCAGCCACGCCGCAGAGCGCCGGCACACTCGGTCATTCATTGTATCGGCAAGATGCACACTGGCGTTACCTGCCGGCGGGGCGCTCCCTTTTTGGCTCGTGCAACAATTCCCAATAGTTTGGGTTCAGTTAGTAGAGCGTCGCGCCGCAGCACGGGCGGGACATCTAATCCATCTGAAGAGGTTCCAAATGAATATGAGAAAGATTGCCATATTAACCGCATTGCTGTTCCCACTCGTGCTGGCCGGGTGTTCTCACCCGCAGCCTGTCGTGTATGCCGTGCCACCGCCGCCCCCAGCGTTCGGCCCGGTCGGGCAGCGGGGCTATCACGACGGAACCGAGGCCGCGCGGCACGACATCGCCAAGGGCCTGGCGCCCGATGTGCAACGGCATCCGCGATTCCGCAACCCACCTGCCGGTCCACCGGATGAATACCGCCGCGGTTTCCGCACCGGATACGAACAGACCTTCCCTGGCGGACCTCCTCCTCCGCCTCCGGGATACTGACGCCATCCGGAATACTGAATTGCCGCATCTTGTACCGGCGGACGATCGCGCGTCCGCCGGTTGTATTGCCGATGTTGATTCCGGAACGAACCCCGTAATGAATGTGGTACGGTAACCTGCCGCGGGGCCGCAGTAGAACCTTGCAGACGCGGATAATCGGATGTGTGGACAGAAGGAACAATCTGGCGATTCTGAAGGATTACGCGGCCTATTTGCGCGTCGAAAAGGGGCTGCGCCCGCTGACCTGCGAGGCCTATCTCAGTGACCTGCGCATCTTCGCGGAGTTCCTTGAGAGCCGCAACGGCGTGCTGCTGACGGCGGTCGAGGGCGACGTAGCCGGATTACTCGAGAATCTGCGGAGCCACGGCATCGAGTCTCGCTCTTCGGCGCGCAAGCTGAGCTGTTTGCGCGGCTTTTACAAGTGGCTGCTGCTGGATAAGCGCATTGATCACGATCCCACGGTCAACATTGAATCGCCCAAGGCGTGGAAGGTGCTACCCAAGTCGCTGGCCGAGCCGGAGGTGACGGAGATGCTGGAGCGGGCTGCCATGGCGGCTTCGCATCCGCAGGCCAAAGCCACGGCGCTGCGCGACCGAGCCATTCTGGAGCTGCTGTACGCCGCCGGGCTGCGCGTTTCAGAGGTCACGTCGCTCGCTACCAGCGATCTTGCGCTCGACCTGGGGCGCGTGCAGGTGCGCGGCAAGGGCGACAAGGAGCGGATTGTGCCGCTGGGGCGCTCCGCGCTACTCGCTTTGGAGGAGTACTTGCGCGAAGGACGGCCGCACCTGGATCGCATCAGCTCGTCGCGCCGGAGCCGTGCGGCGAGACAAAGTTCGCCGCGCCAGGACCGGGGCCCCCAACGGCAGGTTTTAGCCGGTGGGGTGGAGGACCGGGGCTCCCAACGGCAGGCTTTAGCCTTTGGGGTGGATAATCGCGCCCGGCTGTTTCTTTCCTTGCGCGGTATGCCGCTCACGCGGCAATGGATCTGGAGCCTAGTCAAGAGTTCGAATAATGCAACAAGCCCGCACGGTCTGCGCCACAGTTGCGCCACGCACATGGTGGAGCACGGCGCCGATTTGCGCAGCGTGCAATTGATGCTGGGCCACGCCGACATCTCCACAACGCAGGTGTATACGCACCTTGCATTGGGCCGGTTGAAGGCTGTACACCGTCAGTACCACCCACGCGCGGCGCGCCGCCCGGCTGAATTCGGCGCGCACTCAGATGCTGCTCCCGGCCCGTGCCTTGTTGTCGAAAAGGTCCCCGGCGAAGAAACCTCATGAGTTCCACGGCTGCACCGCCGATTGCCGACACCATCGCCGCGCTGGCCGAGGCTTATCTGCACATGCTGGCCAATGAGCGCGGCGCATCAACGCACACGGTGCGCGCCTACCAGCGCGAGCTGCGCGAATTTGCCGCGTGGCTGGCCGGACGCAAGGAGGAGCCCGACGCCACAGCGGCCGGCTTGCGTGTTGACCGCATCGAGCACACGCACATTCGCGCGTATCTGAGTACGCTGTACGAACGCGGGCTATCGAAGGCCTCGGCGGCGCGGGCGCTGGCGGCGATCCGAAGCTGGTTCAAGTGGCTGGCGCGCGGCAAGCACATCGAGCAGAATGCGGCCTCGCTCGTCGCCACGCCGAGGCTGCCCAAGCATTTGCCGCGCGTGCCTTCCATCGAACAGATGAATCGCGTGGTGGATTCGGTCGGCGACGACTCGGCAAGCTGGCCGGCGCGCGACAAGGCGATCCTTGAGATGCTCTACGGCTGCGGCATCCGCAACGCGGAGCTGACCGGATTGAATCTCGGCGACATTCACTGGGCCAACGAAGCGATTCTGGTGCGCGGCAAGGGGAAGAAGCAGCGCTACGTGCCACTGGGCGATGCGGCTGCCGAGGCTTTGCGCGTGTATCTCGCCGAGCGCTCGGTGCGGCTGGCCGCGGCCGATGGCGAAAGGCGGCTGGAGACGCCGGCGTTGTTTGTGAATCTGCAGTTGCGCGGTCTGGCGAAAGGCGGCCAGGCGCGGTTGACTACGCGGAGCGTAGGCCGCATCGTCAAGCGCATTGCCATATTGCGCGGGCTTTCGGCAGACGTGCATCCGCACACGCTGCGCCATGCATTCGGGACGCATCTGCTTGAGGAAGGCGCGGATTTGCGCGCAATTCAGGAACTGCTGGGCCACGAACGGCTTTCGACCACACAGCGCTATACGCAACTCACCACGGCGCAGTTGACCGAGGTCTACGATCGCACGCACCCGCGGGCAAAATAACAACACCATTTCACGAGGCTTGAACCTGACCCGGTGGTGATCGCACCGCACTACGTCGAATAATCCGCGTTGATGCGGATGTATTCGGCCGTCAGGTCGGTCGTCCAGAAAACGCATGAGCCCCGTCCCTGGTTGAGTTGGATGGAGATCGAGAACTCACGCTGGCTGATGTAGGCGTGAGCGGCGGCCTCGTCGAATTCGGGAGCGCGTCCGCCATCGCGGCAAATGGGCAGCTCGCCGAAACTTATATCGAAGCGGTCAGGGTCGATGTTGGCCCCGGAGTAGCCGATGGCGGCCGCGAGCCGGCCCCAGTTCGGGTCGCAGCCAGCCCACGCGGTCTTTACCAGCGGTGAGTGCGCGATGGCTTTGGCTACGCGCAAGGCATCGGCATCATTCGCCGCGCCGTCGATGCGCAATTCAACCACATGCGACACGCCTTCGCCGTCGGCAACAACCTGACGAGCAAGGGAAGTGCAGACCTCGGTGAGTGCGGCGGCAAAAGCCGCATCATTCGGCCCGATATGGACGCCGCTTGCACCGGAGGCCAAAAGCAGCACGGTGTCGTTGGTCGAAGTGTCGCCGTCCACGGAGATGCGGTTGAAGCTGACCTCGATGGCGGGACCGAGATAGCCGTTCAAATCAGCCGGCTCGATGGAAGCGTCGGTGAGGATGTAAATCAACATCGTCGCGTGAGGTACAAGCTGGGGATGAATCATGCCGGCGCCCTTGCCGAAGGCCACAATTCGTACCTCGCCGCGCACTTCGCGCCCGTCGCCATCGCGGCCGGTCACGTCGAGGCGGGCGCAGGCGATTTTCTCCACGGTATCGGTGGTCAGGATGGCCTGGGCAGCCTGGTGGAAGTGGCTGTGTTCGGCGCCGAGCGACGCGGCAACCACGGGCAACACTGCAATCAGCTTCTCCGCGGGCAGGGGCACACCGATGATCCCTGTCGACGATGGAAAGACCTCCTCTGCGCGGCAGCCGAAAGCGCGCGCGGCCGCTTCGCACGTAGCGCGAGCGGCTTTGAGGCCGGCTTCGCCCGCGGCGCAGTTGGCGTTACCGGCGTTGATGGCAACAACGCCCACGCGGCCGCCAGTCGTTTTGAGATGCTCCTTGTCAAGCAGCAGGGGCGCGGCGATGACGCGGTTCGCGGTAAAGGCCGCTGCAGCGCTGGCGGGCGCGTCGGCCACGATGAGGGCGAAGTCAGGACGTCCGCTGGCCTTCAGGCCGGCCTTGGCTGCAGCAAAGCGGAAGCCGCGAGGGATGAGAAAAGACGATAGGTCGCTCATGGACGTAACCCATTTAATCTAGCAGGTGGGCGAAGCGCGAGCCAACGATTGACTGCGAGGGGCTGTGACGGAGAATCCAGAGCCGGAAAGTTTTCTTGAGATGAGTGAGGTGAATGTTGCGCGCGGCGATCGAGTGGTTCTGCACAACCTGAACCTTAGCATTCGCGCCGGGGAACACGTAGCGATCCTGGGACCGAACGGATGCGGGAAATCCACGCTGATCCTGACCATGACGTGCCAACTCTATCCCATCGTCCGACCGGGAATGCGGGTGCGAATCTTCGGGCGCGAGCGTTGGGATCTGACTGAGCTGCGGCGGCATTTTGGCGTGGTCAGCGCCGGGCCCACGGGAACCGAGTTGCCGGGCGAACGGACGGCCGTAACCTGTGGGCTGGACGCGGTGATCGCGGGCTTCTTTTCCGCTTCGACGCTGTGGCCTAATCTGCATGTGACCGACGAGATGCGCGCGCAGGCCAGTGAGGCGCTGGGACGCATGGAGGCCACGCGGCTGGCCGCGCAATTGGTGGGCGCCATGTCGGCCGGAGAGAAGCGGCGGATTTTGATCGCGCGGGCACTTGTGCACCGGCCACGGCAACTCTTGCTCGACGAGCCCTCCAACGCGCTCGACCTGGCGGCGCAAAGGGAGTTGCGCGAGACGCTGCGGGGACTTGCCCGCGAGGGTACGGGGCTGGTGATGGTGACGCACCACCTGGGCGACATTCTGCCGGAGACCGAGCGCGTCATCCTCATGCGCGACGGGTGCATCGTAGCCGACGGTCCGCGGGAAGAGCTACTGACAGAGGAGCGGCTGAGCGAGCTCTTCCATACGCCGGTCCGCATCGGGCGCGATGCGGAGTGGTTGCACAGCTGGTGAAAAAACAGGGATCAGAATCCAAGATGCTGTGGAATCGGGAATACTGACGGGAGTCTTTATGGAACCCACAAGTCGTGGTCCACGTTGGAAGACTCTGCTGGCCTTCGGGATTATCTATTTTGTATGGGGGTCAACTTTCTACGCCATTCGCGTGGGTGTTGGCGAAGTTCCGCCATTTCTTTTTTGCGCCATGCGGTTCCTGGCGGCGGGACTTCTGGTTTATGGCTGGGCGATCGCGCGAGGAGAGCGGAACCCGAGTGGGCGGCAGTGGATATCGGTGTTTCTGCTGGCGTTTCTGATTTTCGCTGTCGACTATGGGCTGCTGTTTTGGGCAGAGCAACGCGTGCCATCGGGCATCGCCGCGGTGATGCTGGCGACGATTCCGGCGTTCATGGCGCTGGCGGAAATTGTGATACTGCGAACGCAAAGGCTCACGGTGAGGCTGGCCGCAGCATTGCTGGCAGGAATGGCGGGAGTGGCAATACTGATGATCCGGTCAACGGATCTGGAAAGGCTGGGCGCCCTGGGAAGCCTGGGTAAGTTAGGCGGTGCACCGATCGATACGGCAGGCGCCGTGGCGCTGATCATTGGGGCGCTCAGTTGGTCGGTGGCATCGGCGCTATCGCGCAAGCTCCCGCTACCTGAGTCGAAGGTGATGAGCTCAGGCGCGCAGATGCTTGCCGGTGGGCTTTTGCTGGCTGTGATTGCCGCAGCGCGCGGAGAACTGGCCGGATTCCACGCCCGCAACGTGTCGGGCGCGGCGTGGTTTGCATTGCTCTACCTGATTTTTTTGGGTTCGATTGCCGGATTCACGGCGTACGTGTGGCTGCTGCATCACGAATCGCCGACGAAAGTCGGAACCTATGCCTACGTGAACCCGGTGGTGGCCGTGGTGCTGGGATATTTTCTGGGCGCGGAGGCGCTTGGCGCACGAACGGTGGTGGGCGGATTGTGTGTGCTGGCGAGCGTAGTGGCGATCACGACTGCGCGCGCCAAGAGCCCGGCAACTCACTTGCCGCGGAAGAGGTAAAGTAGACTCGTGTTTGCCAGCCACTGCGGTTCGGCCGCATCCGGATCAAGGCCTGATCGGGAATTGTGCAGTGACTTCCTGACCCGCGATAAAGACGCGCGGGAGCGCAGGAGTGGCGATGAAGTAAGCAAGCTCGCGGTAGTCAGCGAACTCGTGAATGAGAAGATCGGCCTGTTTGCCGGGCTGAAGTGCGCCCGCACAGTGGCCAAGGCCGAGGCTCCATGCGGCATTCACGGTGGCCGCGGTGAGCGCTTCGGCCGGCGTGAGCGCCATGTGCAGGCAGGCCAAGGAGAGAATGAACGGCATGGAATTAATCGGCGACGAGCCGGGGTTGAAATCGCTGGCCACCACAATCGCCAGGCCCCGCTCCACCATGGCGCGGGCAGGCGGGTAAGCGGTGCGCGCGAGCGCAAACACCGAACCGGGAAGCAACACCGGCTGCACTTGGGCGGCACGCAGCGCGTCGAGCGCCTCCGTGGTCGCGGTTTCAAGATGATCCGCTGTACGCGCGTGCAGCTCGGCGGCTAGAGCCGCTCCTGTGCCGGAACGAAACTGCTCGGCGTGCAGGCGCAGATCCAGGCCGTGGCCGCGCGCGGCGGTGAGTACGGTGCGCGCTTCTTCGACCGTGAAGGCGTGGTCGTCGCAGAAAACGTCGCAGAAACGCGCCAGCTTCAGGGTTGCGACCTCGGGGATCAACTCTTCCGCGATCCAGCGAACGTACTCCGCGCGGCGGCCGGCGAATTCCGGAGGAACCGTGTGCGCCGCGAGCAGCGTGGGGACGATTCTCGGGCCGCAGGCGCTACGCATGGGGCCCTCGGCATTGAGCCGAGCCATCACGCCCAACATACGCAGCTCCGTTTCGCGCTCCAGTCCATAGCCTGACTTGGCTTCGGCCGTCGTTGTGCCGGAGCGAAGCATCCAATCACGATGACGGCGCGACTGGGCCAATAATTCCTCTTCAGAAGCGGCGCGCGTGGCTCTCACCGTACTCAGAATGCCTCCGCCGGCGGCGGCGATCTGCTGGTAACTGGCGCCGGCAATGCGCTGCTCGAACTCGGCGGCGCGGTTGCCCGCAAACACAAGATGCGTGTGCGCATCCACGAAGCCCGGCGTGACGCAACGGCCCTCGGCATCGACCACTGCGTGGGGCAGCCCTTTGGATTTGATCTCCTGATAGGGGGCAGCCGCGACGATGCGGCCGTCTTCAATGAGCAGCGCGGCGTTGGGAATGATACCCAGTTCGCAAAGTTCCGAGCCCACGCGGGGGCGATCCGGCCCCGCCAGCGTGACGAGTTGGCCGATATTGACGACTGCGAGCGAGCTTGTCACGATCACTTTTCCGCCATGGGGATAGAGATTCCATTCTTGCGCGCGGTTTGCTGCGCCAGCTCATAGCCCGCGTCGGCGTGGCGCACGACGCCCAGGCCAGGATCGTTGTTGAGCACGCGTTCGATCTTGCGCGCAGCGGTTTCAGTGCCGTCGGCCACGGTCACCTGCCCGGCGTGCAGCGAATAGCCCATCCCCACGCCGCCGCCGTGGTGGAAGCTGACCCATGTCGCTCCTGAGGCGGTGTTGAGCAGCGCATTGAGGATCGGCCAGTCCGCAACCGCATCTGAGCCGTCCAGCATTTTTTCCGTCTCGCGATAGGGGCTGGCCACCGATCCGGTGTCAAGATGGTCGCGGCCCATAGCGATGGGTGCCGAGATCTCGCCCTTGCGCACAAGCTCGTTGATCGCCTCTCCCATGCGTGCACGCTCGCCGTAACCAAGCCAGCATATGCGTGCGGGCAGACCTTGGAAAGCGAAGCGTCCCCGCGCCAGATTGAGCCATCGCACAAGGATCTCGTTGCCGGGGAAAAGCTCGAGGGCCAGCTTGTCGGTGCGGTCGATGTCTTTGGGATCGCCCGAGAGCGCCACCCAGCGAAATGGTCCCTGACCGGTGCAGAAGAGCGGGCGAATGTACTCGGGCACGAATCCCGGAATCAGAAACGCGTCTGTGCAGCCGGCGTCGAAGGCGAAGCGGCGGATATTGTTTCCGTAATCGAAGGTAACCGCTCCGGCGCGTTGCAAGGCGAGCATCGCGTCCACATGCACGACCATGGTGGCCGTGGCGCGGCGCACATACTCGGCCGGGTCGCGGCGGCGCAACGCGGCCGCCTGATCCAGCGTAAGCCCCTGCGGGATGTAACCGTTGAGCGGGTCGTGTGCGCTGGTCTGGTCGGTCGCCACGTCCACCTGCACGCCGCGGCGCACTATCTCCGGCAGCACATCGCCGCAGTTGCCCACCAGGCCAACGGAAAGCGCGCGCCCTTCGCGCCGTGCCTCTTCGCACAAACGCAGTGCGTCGTCGAGGTCTTCGGCGATGCAGTCGCAATAGCGTGTTGTCACGCGGCGCTCGATGCGGCCGCGATCCACCTCAATAACGAGCGCTACGCCGCCGTTGAGTGTGACCGACAAGGGCTGCGCGCCGCCCATGCCGCCCATGCCGCCCGTCACCACCAGCTTGCCCTCGAGCGAGCCTGACCCGCCTGTTTGGGCAAAGTGCCGCTCCGCAAGCGCGGCAAAGGTCTGGAATGTGCCTTGCAGGATGCCTTGCGTGCCGATGTAAATCCAGCTCCCCGCGGTCATCTGGCCATACATCATCAGGCCCTTGCGGTCGAGCTCGTTGAAGTGCTCCCAGGTGGCCCATTTGCCCACCAGGTTGGAGTTGGCGATGAGCACGCGCGGCGCCATCTCATGCGTGGGAAACACGGCGACCGGCTTGCCCGATTGCACCAGCAGCGTTTCCTCGCTGCCCAACCGCTCCAACTCGCGCACGATGGCGTGGTAGCACTCCCAGTTGCGCGCCGCCTTGCCGATGCCGCCGTAGACGACGAGATCCTCGGGCCGTTCGGCGTTTTCCGGATCGAGATTGTTCATCAGGCAGCGCAGCACCGCCTCCTGCTGCCATCCCTTGCAACGCAGTTCGGTGCCGCGCGGCGCGCGAATAGTAGGAATTGCCGTGGTTGCCATACGCCCCCCTATGAAAGACCGCGACTGGCCGGAATGAGCAGCTTTGCCGCGGTTATGAAAGCCGCTACATAGAATACTCCCGAAGGATGGGCGGGTGCTGAGGACCGAATACGTGAGGGAGCAATTTGCGAGTTGCCGGCCGCCGACTTGCTGACTCGCCGACTGGCTCTTTATCCTTCTCCCGTGCCCAGAACTTTAGTTGAATGCGTACCGAATTTTTCCGAGGGCCGCGACGCGGCTAAAGTCGATGCCATCGTTGAAGCCATGAAGCTGCCTGGGGTCTACATGCTCGATCGCGGGATGGATGCCGATCATAACCGATGTGTGATCACGCTGGCAGGCGAGCGCGAGGCCATTCAGGAAGCCGCGATTCGCGGCGTTGGCAAGGCCGCAGAACTGATCGACCTCACTCATCATGAAGGTGCGCACCCGCGCCTGGGGGCGGCCGATGTGGTCCCATTCATTCCCATCGACGGCGTCACTCTTGAGGATTGCGTGGCCATGGCGCGGCATGCGGGCGCGGAAATCTGGAAGCGCTACCAGATCCCGGTTTATTTGTACGAAGCCGCCGCCACCACGCCCGAGCGCCAGAACCTCGAAAACATCCGCCGCGGCCAGTTCGAAGGGGTGCGCGATGAGATTGCCGCCAATCCGGCGCGCCGGCCCGACTTCGGCGAGGCGCGCCTGCATCCCACGGCCGGCGCCACTGTGGTGGGGGCGCGCAAGTTTCTAATCGCTTACAACATTTTCCTCAACACGCCCGACGCGGCTATCGCCAAAAGCATCGCCAGGGCAGTGCGTTTTTCCTCGGGCGGGATGCGCTTTGTGAAGGCATCGGGTTTCCTGGTGAGAGGTTTGGCGCAGGTTTCAATGAACCTCACCGATTTCGAGCAGACGCCGGTGCATCGCGTTTTTGAACTTGTCAAGCGGGAGGCCGCGCGCTATGGCGTTCTGCCCGTTTCGAGCGAGCTTGTCGGCCTCATCCCCAAGCGTGCCGTGGAGCAGACCGCCGAGTGGTTCCTGCAGTTGGAGAACTTCGATTCCTCGCTCATCCTGGAGAATCGCGTTGCCGCGGTGGTTAGCGGCCAGGTGGCCGCTGGAGGCTCGCGCGCAGGAGCGGCCCCGAGCGCCGGGGTTGCCCACTTTATCGAGCAACTGGCCGCGCCCACCGCGGTTCCCGGCGGAGGCAGCGCCGCTGCCGCCAGCGCCGCCATGGCCGCTGGGTTGGCCGGCATGGTTGCGTCCATGTCGCGCGGCAAGAAAGCCTACGTGCAATACGAGAGACAGTTGAGCGAGTCACTCGCCCGGCTCGCGGTGCTGCGCGAGGAGCTGAAATCGGCGATCGACGCCGACGCCGAAGCGTACAACGCCGTCGTGAAGGCATACAAATTGGCAAAGGAGTCTGCCGACCGCGCACATGCGATTGCTGACGCATTGCAGCAGGCAGCCGCTGTGCCTCTTGGCGTGGCCGAAAGAGCCGCCGAGGTGGCGCGCATCGCCAGGGCGCTGAAACCGATCACCAATCCCAACATGAATTCCGACCTGACGACGGCGGTCGCACTGGCAAATGCAGCCATCGCGGGGGCGATTGCCAATGTCGAGATCAACCTCGATTCGATTAAGCCCGACTCGGTCGAGGGCGAAGCATTTGTTATGATGGCGCGGGGCCGCGCTGTCGCGCTGAAGGCGGATGCCGCACTATGAATTCCTCATCGCCGCTTTTGCTCTCAGGGCAAAATCTCTCGCTCGAAGAGGTCGATAGCGTAGCTCGCGGCCTGGGAAAAGTTGGTCTCAATCCATCCTCTCTGGCGCGCGTCGATGCCGCCCGGCAGACGATAGAGAACATCCTCGAGAAAGATGTTGCCGTCTACGGCGTTAATACCGGCTTTGGAAAGCTCTCCGACGTGCGCATTCCGGCGAACCGCCTGTGTGACTTGCAGGTGAACCTGGTGCGAAGCCATTCGAGCGGTCTGGGCAGGCCCCTTTCCGACGCCGAAGTGCGGGCCATGCTCCTGCTGCGCGCAAACGTCCTGGCCAAAGGCTTCAGCGGAGTTCGCAGAGAGACCATCGAGATGCTGATCGGCCTGCTCAACGCAGGCATTCATCCCGTTGTGCCGGAAAAGGGTTCTGTGGGAGCGAGCGGGGATCTTGCGCCACTGGCGCATCTTGCGCTGGTTCTCATGGGCGAAGGAGAGGCTTTCTATCGCGGAGAGCGCATCGGCGGCGGTGAGGCGCTGCGCCGCGCCGAGCTGGCTCCGCTGCGGTTGGAAGCGAAGGAAGGTCTTGCGCTGCTGAACGGCACGCAGGCGATGACTGCCGTTGCTTCGCTGGCCCTCTACGATGCGCAGCGTCTTGTGCGGCTGGCCGATGTTGCCGGCGCCATGTCGCTGGAGGCGCTGCGTGGCACGCCCGTGGCCTTCGATTTTCGCATTCAGGATGCGCGGCCCCATCGCGGCCAGGCAGCCGCGGCCCGGCATCTGACGGCATTGCTCGAACGCAGCGAGATCCGCGAATCGCACCGCACCAATGACTCGCGCATTCAGGATGCCTACAGTCTGCGCTGTATGCCGCAGGTGCATGGCGCGGTACGGGATGTGCTGGACCATGTAACGGCAATCGTGGAGACTGAAACCGGCTCCGCAACCGACAATCCGCTCGTTTTTGCCGCCAGCGGCGAAGTGCTCTCCGGCGGCAACTTCCACGGCGCGCCGCTCGCCTATGCGTTTGACTACGCCGCCATCGCGCTCACCGATCTTGCCGGCATGTGCGAGCGCCGCATCGACCGGCTCATCAATCCCGACCTCAACGAAGGCCTGCCGCCGTTTCTGTCGAGTGAGGCCGGCTTATCGTCGGGGTACATGATTGCGCACGTGGCCGCCGTCGCGCTTCTGAATGAATGCAAGGTGCTGGCGCATCCGGCCAGCGTAGACAGCGTGCCTACTTCCGGCGGCAAGGAAGACCACGTTTCGATGGGAATGACCGCCGCGCTCAAGCTCAGGCAGGTTGTCGAGAACGCGGAGCACATCCTCGCTATCGAGCTTCTCTGTGCCGCACAGGGGCTGGACTATCGGAAACCGCTCAAGCCGGGCAAGCAGATTGAGCAGATCCTCAACGTGATCCGTGCGATCGTCCCTCGCCTCGAGGCAGACCGGCCTCCGTCGAACGACATCAACCAACTGGTCCTGGCAATCCGCGAGGGCAAGTTCGGCGAACACCTTTAACTGCCCAAATGCTGATTCTGCGACTCCAAAGCCTGATTCGAGATCAAATTGTGAGCCCAGAGTGTTTCAAGAATAGGTTTCGAAAGGGCACGGCATCAGTTGTGCCGCACGGAATCCCAAATTCGTACCGCTTTAGGCGCTGAGGGATGGTCTTTCTTCGCGAATGCTGCTATTTTTGAAACAATTCTAAGAAGTCCGTGTTCGGTTGCGAGGGCCCGGATGTTCTCGCCTGCCGGGCGAATCTCAGTGATGCCAGCCAGCCCTTCGTTCGAGCCGCCTGCAGAACGTCCCGTAGGCCTGACGTTCGAGCCTCACCCTTGGCTCACCAACGGCCATCTTCAAACCATCGTCGGCAACTTTCTTCCTCGTCCCGCATTTCGCCTCGCCACCGTCGCCGAAACTGTCGAAGTCGATCCCGCCGACGCGAGCCGCGTTCTCTGCCACTGCCATTGGCAGCCTGAAGCGGCGCGCGGCGCGCGGCTCACAGTGGTTCTCGTGCACGGCCTCGAGGGTTCGTCCGATTCCCGCTACATCCTCGGCATCGCCACGCGCGCCTGGGCCGCCGGCATGAACGTCGTCCGCATGAACATGCGCAGCTGCGGCGGTTCTGATGCGCTCTCGCCCACGCTCTATCACTCAGGCCGCTCCGCCGATGTGGGTGCCGTGGTCAACCACTTCGCTGAACGCTTCTCGCTTGACCGCGTCGCCCTCGTCGGCTACTCCATGGGCGGCAACCTGGTGCTCAAGCTCGCCGGCGAGTGGGGCGCCACCCGGCCTCTTGTCGCCGTGGCCACCGTCTGCCCGGCCATCGATCTGGCCGCCGGCGCCGACGCTCTCCACGAGCCGGCCAACCGCATGTACGAGTGGCATTTTCTGCGCAACCTGATGCGCCGGATCCGCCGCAAAGCCGAGCTCTTTCCCGCCATCTATCAAATCGGCGGCATCGGCCCCATCCGCTCCATCCGCCAGTTCGATCAGGAATTCGTCGCGCGCTATTGCGGTTTTCGCGATTCCGACGACTACTACTATCGCGCCGCCAGCGCCCGCGTCGTCGACCGCATCGCGGTTCCCACGCTCATTCTCTGTGCTCAGGACGACCCCTTTATCCGCCTCTTCCCTGAAACCCGCGCCCGGCTCCTCGCCAATCCCCACATTACATTTGTCGAGTCGCGCCACGGCGGCCATTGCGCCTTCCTGAGCCGTCGCTCTGCCGGTGACATTCACTGGGCTGAGGCCACGGTCGTCCGTTACCTTCAGGCTGCCGCTGGAGATGCGCTTCCCGCCGCCGCGCCCTCCGAATCGGTCACTTCGCAGCTACAATGAAGACGAGTGGGCGAGTAGCTCAATCGGATAGAGCACCGGCCTTCTAAGCCGGGGGTTGTGGGTTCGATTCCCGCCTCGCCTACCATTCGGAAAAATCATTCAGTTACGCGAATTTCCTTCGTCTGCTTTGTCGAGGTCCACCTCTGCCCCCGGTCTGCTAGGTTCGCGTTTTTACACAAGCAGCTTAACATCACGCTAACAGGCAGCAGTGGGTCAGTTTGAATCCGCTTTGAAGGGCACGACCCGGGCCCCGGCTGCGACTGCTAGGATGTCTGAAATTTAAGACCGAAAGGAGCCTTCCCCAGTTCGGCCGACGCGCACCCGACCCCCTGCGGCCTTTCCTTGACGGGCATATTCCCAATTGCTCCAACCAACCGTAAACCTGCTCCCGGTTTTTGCTCTCAAACCGGATCGCTTCGCTGGCGGCCTCTAGAGGAAGCCTTCTCTTTTGAGAGCCTCCTTTACGTGCTCAGCGCCTCGGCAGCGGCGACGATTCTTTCCTCCTCCAGGCCTCCAGGCGAGACTCATCTGTGGGCTTGTCAGCACCACTGCCTGAAACGACCTTCGACCCAGAAACAGTCCGCGTAAGCGCTACGCCCACCCTTCTACATTTTCATCCCCCCCTTGTGACCGTATTGGAAGAGAGTAGCTTTTGACGCGCTTCGCGGCCTCTGCTAACTTATTTATTGGACAACACAACGCCATTCACTCCTCAGTAGCTCAATGGCAGAGCATTCGGCTGTTAACCGAAGGGTTGTAGGTTCGAGTCCTACCTGAGGAGCCAATAAATCAATAACTTACAGCCTCCCTTCCTCCAGTGCTTGGTCCAAGTTGGTCCAATTGAGTTTCGACCTTGACGGTTCTCCTCTTCGGAACCGATTCGTTGATCACGGTCACCTTCCCATCAAGAATGGCGGGTTTCCAGTCCGTGAGGATCTCCATCGTGCGGGAGTTCATCGCGTTGAGAACGCTCGCCTCGATCGTCTGCACATAAACATCGCCCGTTGTCCTGATGCTCGCGTGGCGCAGTGCCCCTTGAGCATCCTTGAGCGTGCCGTGGTGCTGCAGATTGGTTCCCAGCGTTCGTCTCATGACTTGGAACGTAATGAGCCTCTCCGGGATCTCCAGCTTCCTGGCGATCGGGCGGACCCGGCACCGGAGGAAGTTCTTCCCCCAGCGCGGCACCGCCTGTCCTTTCCGCTCTCCGCGCCCGAAGGTTGGGAACATCAGAGCTTCTGGTGACGGATCGGGGCTTATTCTCTGCCAGGCTTCGATAATCGGGCGAACCTGTTCCGGAACGCCGATTGGCGCCCGACTGGACTGATTCTTGAGCCGACCCGGGTAAAATCGCCCTTCGAATGCCGTCCCGTGCGGAACCAGCGTTGTTCCCGTCCAGGACTTCCACTGCAGGCCGAGAACCTCGCTTGCACGTGGGCCGCAGAATATACCGACGTACATCAGACACAGATCGTGCAGATCCTGAATGCCGCCAATGAGCTTCAGAATCTGCTCCTGGGTCATCACCGGCTTCTCAACTGGTTTGGTCTGTGGCATGTTCACGTCTTCCGCAGGATCGGTTGCAAGGAATTTCAGCTTTTTCGCCATCTGCAGGATGGATCGAATGTTGATGTAGCAGTGGCGAACCACCGATTGGGAGTATTTCGTTGCGAGCTTGTTGAGCCAGACTTGGATTTCAAAGGCGCCCAGTTGGTTCATCGGAATTCTCCCGAAATGCTCCACCAGGTAATGCTTGATCTCGAAAGTGTTGATTTTCCGGTATGCCGGGCTCCACGTTCCCTCCCGCATCGGCAAATAACGTTCCGCGACAAACCACTGAAAAGTCACGGTTTCGTCGGGAACGATACCGGGCGAGGTCTTGGCCGGAACCCCAGTGTCCTGGAGAATCAGCGCGTGCAGCATCTCCTCTGCTTTCCACTTCGGCGTACCGGCTTTGGGACAGAGCGGGACGTTGCGACGCTTTCCAACCTCCTTTCCTTCCTCGTTTCGCAAGTACACGGTGTACTTGCCGTACCACATCTTCACTTTCCGCCCTCGCGGGTAGACGGTGCCCTTCTGATACTTCATTGCCATGGCTGTTCTCCTGTAGCCCGGCGTCTTTCCCTGATCGTGGAGAACAATTCCTTCATACACGATACAGAGACCGATGGGAAGAGGTCTGGTTGTGGAGTTCCGAGATAAATAGATCGACGTCGGCGACCCGGTAACGGATCAGCTTTCCGAGCCTTACGCCGGGGATTCTTGGCAGGCGCCGCGTTGTGTGGTCACGAATGAAACGCTCGGAGACGCCAAGTCTCTCGGCAACCTCGCGGGCATTCAGTAACCGTTCGGGGAATTGGGTTCCTTGGACCAGAACTGTTGCTGGGGTGGCGAGCTGGCGATCGATTTCCTTGCTCGGTATCTGTGACATGCACTCGTTTCCTCCATCTGAAAGTCCGGTCTCAAGAACCGGCAACTGGCGGCATCATGGTGGAGTTCTTCTACTCGGTCAAATCCGATCCGCCGACTGCTCGTTTCTACAGGTCAGACAAATATCAAGTTGCCGGATTTGACCGAGTTCCGGTTCTGGATGATCCTCCGACTGCGGTTTACGAAGGAGGTCTCTGGGTGTTCGAGTCCTGCGAGGAATTGACGGCCCGGCTTACAGCGACCGGCTATTTCATTGATCCGGTGATGATCAAGGTTGTCTATTTGGCGGCCAGGATGCAGAAACCGCTTCTGCTCGAAGGGCCGGCTGGATCGGGCAAGACTGGTACATGCTCTCCTTTGAAGGCTGCGAGGACCGGTTCACCTCCGAACTCTTCGACCGAGTCTTCTCCGAGTACAAGTTGTTCAGCTACGTCGAGCAACCCGCCCTGCTGCTCTCCCAGATGCAGTTGGCTCAGGCCTGATCGCTTCACCCTGTCCCACCGTCCCACCCGATCCAAATCCAACTTTCAACCAGGAGGAATCCCATGCGCCTATCCGCTGGCCGCATCCGCTCGCTCACGACTCGTTACGCTCTGGCCGAGGCCGCCGCCTTTCCCGGCCTCAGCTCGGAACCCAACGGCTTTGCCACCAACCGCAAACCCGCGCCTGTCGTTAAACACAGCCGGCTGCGTTTCGCCCACCAATTCTGAAGAGCCACGTTCTGCCCAACCTCGTCGCTGCTTCGATGGCCCGGTGTACGCTTCGGGCCATCCTTTTTCTCGCCCGCATACAGCCATCCAGTCGGTACGCCGCCGATTTGACCGAGTTTTGGAACCGGGGTACAAACACAGGACTTCAAGAAGGAGCGCGATCTATGTATACGACCTTCTGTGTAAGCCGCGAGACGGCGGACCGGTTTATTAAGCTCTTCGTCAACCGGCGCGCCTACGGAATGCAGGCTGCCCATCCGCTTCCTAACGGATCGGTTCCGTACTATCTGGCGCGGGACTGGCAGACCAAGAAGCCAAAGCCTCTGGACGCCGACGTGGTGCGCATGCACCTGAACGGCGACATCACCATCAATCTCTACGCCATCAATCCGGAGACGCAACGCTCGAAGTGGGTCGCCATCGATGCTGACTTCGACGGTGCCGTCGAGGCTCTCTTCCAGTTGCAGTGGGAACTGAAGCAGGATGGCATTGATGCCGCGCTCGAACAATCGCGCCGTGGCGGCCATCTGTGGATCTTCGCCGAGACGCCGCTGCTCGCCGCCGAGTGCCGCATCTATATTTACAACCTCGCCCTGCGCCTCGGTGTGCCGGTAAAAGGTGGCGGCCTCAATGACGGCATTGAAGTCTTTCCACGCCAGGACCGGATTGAGGACGGCGAATACGGCAATGCCATCCGCGCGCCGCTCGGCGTCCATCGCAAGACGAACCAGAGGTATTGGTTCTACGAGGCGGCCCTCACGCCCGAGGCGCAACTCGATTACCTCGACGGTCTGAAGAAGCTCACCGAAGAGGAGTTGAGAACCAACATCTGCGGCATGACACTGCCCGAGGCTTATCGGCCCGTCGTCGCCCCTCCATTTATACCGCCGGCTTCATCAGCTCCACATACCGAGTTTCGCATCCTCGACTATGTGCGCGCCACGCGCAAGGATAGCCGCAACTGGTGGGCGCGTTGCCCATCGTGCGCCCGAGCCGGTCGTGACCGCTCCGGCGACAACCTCGCCATCCAGATCAAGAACCCGCGCCTCTACAAGTGCTGGGCAGGATGCACGAAGGAAGAGATTCGTGCGGCGCTGGGCCAGCCGATCCGCCGCACGGTTGCGGTTTGAGGAGGGCGATACCGATGACGAGCCCAGGTAAGATCGTCGCAAACAACGCCAATCGATATGCGCGATATGGTCTGTCAATGCCGCCACAGACGCTTCGCGCCTTGGAGAAGCGCGGCATCTACTGCCAGCCTAGCGTCTCAATCGAGCATCAGCATCTGGCGCAGCGGTATGTACTACGCGGCGTCGAGTCCGGCGGCGCAGTCGCCGACATGGGCCGATACTGCGCCTATCTCGACACCAGCGGAACCCCGCCGCCGTGGCTGCAACAGATCGATTCAATCTCCGGCAACGGCCGCCACACCATCGTGATCGCGCCGGAACTGGTGCGGATCGAGATGCTGCGCATAGGCCACACCTACGAACTGGCCATCACGCGGCTTTGGCTGAAGTCTGAAGAAGGCCATACACGCCCGGCCATCACTACGGCGCCCGTCTTCCGTGGCCATCAGGGAACGCTCGCCGTTGAACTCTGGAATGCGGAGAACAAGTCCCTGCGCGGTACGGTTGCGCCGGTCTTCTACACCGCAGCCGGCGAAGTGCTCGATCTGCCAAATCGCTTTGAAGAAGCCATTCGCAAGATCACCGGCGCAGTCGCCTGCCTTGGATGCAAACACACGCACATCGCCGTCGACCCGGCCACGAACAAAGGTGGTGCGCTATGACCTGCTCCATCGAAGTGGGCAAACCCGATTGGCGACCTCTCGAGAATGCCATCCCGCCGGATTACTGCGAAGACTTCATGTTCATGGGCAAGGCTGGCGACATCGTCCTCTACAAGCACCGCTTGACGCGGCGCTATCTGAACATCGACGCGGTGACAGGAAAGTTCTACCGCTATGCCAATGGCGAGTACGTCGAGATCGACCGGCGACAGGCGCTCGATTCTGTCTACGGCCACGACCAATAAAGGAGAGAAGCATGGGACGGAGTGTAAACAAGGTCATTCTTTTGGGCCGCGCCGGCAAAGACCCGTCGGTCCACATTCTGCGTACGGGCACGATCGTCAACCTGTCGCTCGCCACCAGCGAGCGCTACCGGGATATCCACGGTGACTGGCAGGAGCACACCGAGTGGCACAATCTGGTGGGCTTCCAGCGAACGGCCGAGATCCTGCGCGACTATGTCCGCAAGGGGTCGCGGCTCTATGTCGAGGGCTCGCTGCGGACTCGCTCCTGGGACGACCGGCAAACCGGCCAGCGCCGGTATCGCTCCGAGATTGTCGTCAACGAGATCAGCCTCCTGTCTCCTCCTCCCGACGGCGGCACCGATGACGTGGAGCACTACGTCAGCGGGCAGGGCTTTGCGCAGCCTGAGTTCAATGATGAACCGGAGATCTCGCAGGAAGAAGTGCCGTATTAACACAAGCGCAGAATTCGCTTGTATCAAGAGCAACCCATTTTTCGGTCACCTCAGGGAATATTGGAGGCAATGGACGCCAGGCGTCCTTTAATGAGTGGAACCCGCCCGTCGTCGAGGACAAATCCAGGAAGAACGTCAAGAAATCTGGATTCGGCAAGCAGCATCTTCGCTGCATCCGCAAGATACCGCCGAAGCGGTTGCGGAGACGCGGCGATCTCCTGTAGCAGCGTCTCCCGTCCCTCGATGACAGCAACAAAGTCTTCGAGATCGTGGCTAACCTGAAAGTCCATCTTGCCTCGTCCCCGGAATGCTTCCATCTTTGTTCCCAGGAAAAACGGTGCAGTGATCACCCGGATCGATTGTCCACTCGGCAGGGTAGCCGTGAACGCATGTTTGAGCGCGGGCTCATACCAGATGTTGGTGAACCCGAGCACCTCTTCGTTGAGCGCCAGCACATCTAACGTCAAGCCGCTATTGTGCCATCGGCACGTAAGAGGGTTTTCCCCAGAGTCCTCAGTGAAATGGGCCTTGCGAAGACGTTCTGAGAACGCGATGTAATCGGCATACGTAACAATTTCAGCGATTACATCGACATCGTTTGTTCCTCGAATCGGAGCGGCGGCCTTGTCGGTAATCAACAGCCCGAGCGTCACTCCTCCGACGAAAACGATTTCATCCAGAAATGGAGCGAGCTTGCGGACTGCATCTTCCAGCAGAGGCAGATTCGGATCAGGCATTGATTTCCTTTCCGAGAAGTTCGACCGCAAGGTTTCGTTCCCTCGTTCTTCCGCTGCGAATTGCATCGCAGAGAGCGAGAACACTATGGAATTTTGGATCGAGCAACGCGGCTTTGGGCGCCCCCTTGTAAAGCGGGGCAAGCGACATTCCTCGAACCTTTCCTTCTGCATACGGCCAAACTGCGGGAGGCTCACCATCCTCCAGTAAGCGCGATTTGAGCGGTTCCGCCGCGGCGGCCGTGGGAACCCCTCGAACGAGAGGTCCCTTGGCAGGCGGAAAGACGTACTTCAATCCATGCGCTAGAAACTCCATGAGCGCAGATCGGTTTACCCGTTTCTCTCCACTGGACAGGTAGAGCAAGCCTGAATCCGCACAGCGCTTCAGAGCCTTCGATACCTCGGAAGGAGAGATGAATAGGCTCTCCGCCAGGTTTTTCGAGGGTACCTGCGGCCCATTCTGGATGGCGAGTTTGAGGAGAAGCGCAACGTCTTGTCCTTGCATATGCCCATTGTAACCCCATATTTCCAATTTGGAAATTGGAAATATGATCCAAGCGCGGAATATACAGCGAACATCCGCACAAAAATCTATGGCCTGAATCATAGGGAGCGCCCGCTGGAGCACTCTCAATCACTTTGCCTGAAAACGTAGGCCCCTAGCCAGAGGAGGTGAGGTATGGCCGCAACGAAGTTTACAGAAGCCGAGCGCGAGAAGCTCTTCGCGCAGCTCGAAGCGCCGTTCGATCCGGCGCTGATCAAGTGGCGCGTGATGCGCACCTTCGACTATGGCCGGAGCGGCGTCATTCTGCCCTTCGCCGATCCGCGCGCCTACACGGACCGGCTCAACGAACTCTTCACGCCGTCGGGCTGGACGCGCGAGTACACGATCTCGACCGTGCCGTCGCTCTGCCGCATGGAGCGGGGCAAGGCGATCGTGACCAGCAAGGTGCTGGTGGCGACCGCAGTGACGATCACGCGGCTGGGCAGCCACACCGGCACCGGCGAGGAGTGGGCCGACCGGGAAAACGCCGTCACGGCGGCGGACGCCCAGGCCTTCAAGCGGGCCTGTAGCTGTTTCGGGCTGGGCCGCTACCTCTACCGTTTCGGAGAGACCCGAGTGCGGCTGAATTCCCGTGGTGAGCCGATGGCAATCCCCACTCTGCCCGAGTGGGCGCTGCCGCCGGGAATGACCATGGCTCAGGCGAACGGCCTGGCCGGCGACACGCGCGGACCAGTCGATCAGCGGCTGACGGTGGAGATCGAAGGCTTTCGCGGGACGCTGGGCGAGCCGATCTACGCGGAGATTCTGCGCCGGGCCGGGCACAGCGCCGACGCGCGGACCATCCCCAACGCGGAGCGGCAGAAGCAGACCATCGAGAAGATGCAGGCTGCAGCGCGCGGTTTCGAGCGGCTGCGCAACCTGGCCGAGATGGCTGGCGACGCGCAGTTCTTCGCCGTAACGGAGCGCTTCAAAATCGCATCGGTCACCGAACTGCCGAGCCTGGGGGCGTTGAAGCAACTGGTCGATGAACTCGAATCCATGGCCAATCAGCAGGTCGCCTAGCGAGCGCTTGAGAGCCCGGAGGAAATCATGGGAGAAATCAGCATTCTGCGTCCGCGTCGCAGCCTCGTCAGCATTCCGGTTGTCGAAGCCGTCTACTGCGAGAGTTGCGCCACAGTCTCGAACTCAAGCGGTGGATGTTGCGGCGTGTGCGGCAACATCTCCGTTTGGCCGCTGGCCGAGTTGGTGCCGCAGCCACCGAAGAGCCCGAACCCCGGAGTTGCATCGGCAGGGCGACTGTTTCCAGCCTGGTGCGACAGATTGGAAAGGGCGGCGTGATGGATACAGCAGAAACAACCGCATCCCTACCCAAACCCGCCGTTTTCGCCCACCGGGAAGCTTTGCGGCTTCCCGCTTCGAAGGTCGTCGAGAAGCTGGTTGAGATCGTCGGGCGGAAACTGACCGCTTATATCGGCGGCGTCAAGGACGCTCGTGCTGTCGATCGCTGGATCGCCGGCGGCGAGATCTACGGCGATGCTGAGAGCCGGTTGCGGTTCGCCTTTCAGGTGGCGCGCACCTTGAGCGAGCACGATTCGCCCGCCGTCGTGCAGGCTTGGCTGACGGGCGTGAATCCGGAACTGGGAGACAGAGTGCCGCTGCGCCTGATGCGCGAGAATGAGATTGATGCGGTGGCGCCAGCCATCCTGAGCGCCGCCAGAGCATACCTCAGCGACAAGTAGACGGGTAATTTTCCTTAAATGATATGGTTAATATATTGCCTTTCGTGTCGTATAATGGAGACAAAGAGGCAACATATTGGCTGTATATCTCAGGACCGTGCAAGAGGTACAGACAGGAATTGCAGGGCGGTTCAAGGCCCGGCGTCTTGCCATGAACCTAACACAGAGAGAACTGGCGGCGCGCTCGGGCGTGACCTTCAGTTCTCTGAAGCGATTTGAGCGCGAAGGATTGATCGCGCTGGATTCGCTTCTGAATCTGGCCTTGGTGCTCAATTGCCTTGACGATTTCGACAAGCTGGCCATGGAAAGCCAGCCCATCTCAGTCACCCAATCGCTCGATGCCCTTCTGGCCACGCCGGCGTTGCGGCGCGGAGCAACGGGCAGAAAAGGACGCAGCCATGGCGTATAAGCCGACAGAGTTGCTGACCGTCTATCTTGACGCGCGAAACCAGCGCCGCAAGGTTGGGCGCCTCGCGTTCAAGGACAGGCAGATCCTTTTCGAGTATGACGCCTCCTTCCTTGCTTCGGGCATCGAGATTTCGCCGATCAAACTTCCTCTCAGGCCCGGCGTCTCCATTGCCGACACCACGATCTTCGACGGCCTGCATGGCGTATTCAATGACAGTCTGCCGGACGGATGGGGCCGCCTTTTGCTCGACCGCACAGTGGAAAAACACGGTGTCCATCGTGGCCAACTGAATCCGCTCGACCGGCTGGCCTATGTGGGACGGCACGGCATGGGCGCTCTCAGCTACGAGCCCGAGCTCAGCCAGCAAACCGCCGACGATGCTCCGCTGGCTCTCGACAAACTTGCTGAGGAATCAGCCGTCGTACTGGCCGGAGAGAACGAAGAGGTCTTCGAAGATTTGCTGCGGCTCAATGGCTCCTCTTCAGGCGCCCGCCCCAAGATCGTGGCGCAAGTGAGCACGGACAAGAAAAGGATCATTCACGGCCAGCAGGAATTGCAACCCGGCTTCGCGCACTGGATGATCAAGTTTCCGTCTTCCCAGGACGCGCGGGATGCGGGAGCTATCGAATACGCCTATAGCCTGATGGCAAAGGATGCGGGCGTGGAAATGCCTGAGACTCATCTTTTCCGCACGAAAAGGAACAAATACTTCGGCACGAAGCGCTTCGACCGGGACATTGATGCCCACATCCACATGCACAGCCTTGGCGGCCTGATCCATGCCGATCATCGCACTCCCAGCCTCGACTACAATATGGTTCTGCGCGTGACCCTGGCGTTGACCAGGAATATCCAGGATGCCGAAAAGGCCTATGCTTTGGCCTGCTTCAACGTTCTTGCCCATAACCGCGACGATCACGTGAAGAATTTTTCGTTCCTGTTGAACGCAAGAAACGAATGGATTTTTGCGCCAGCCTACGACCTCACCTTTTCCTATGGTCCGGGCGGTGAGCAAAGCATGCTCGTGATGGGAGAGGGACGGAATCCCGGTGCAGCCCAACTTCAGGCATTGGGCAAGCAGCATGGGATAAAGAACGCGCAGGAGATTCTGGCAAAAGTTAAAACCGCCGTGGCCAACTGGCGCCGCTATGCTGAACAGGCTGGCGTATCGCGAAAATCCACCCAAGAGATCGCAGACAAGATCAAGATGCCGTAATTGTCTTCATCTTCGAATTCAGGCTGCGACCTAGTCGGGAAACCGTTCATCCCGGACACAACGCGGTTCATTCAATCAAGCAGCTTTCGCGGCCGTCTTCTTCGGAACATCTACAGAAATCACCTCTGCTGGCCGGCCAGGCTTACGCTTGGCGACCACTGCGCCCAATGCGCTCAATAGCGCCTTGGCGTGTTCGAGGCAAGCGATCTCGGCGTCGATTGCGGAAAGAATGTCTTTCACCATGGTGCGCGATGCACCTCCCATCGAGAAATACACGTCCCGATTCAAAACCCAGAGTTCATCGTCCAAGGAGGAACCATGGCGCGCAACGCGGCGCGGTTGAAGATGGGCTATTACCCGCTTCCTGTAAGCGAGGCCGCGCGGCTTCGCGGATTGCTCAACTTTACCGGCCCGGCGTCGGTCGTCGATCCCTGCGTTGGGCAAGGAACGGCGCTCGAAATCATCACGCAGGGCGCGGAGGTACGCCGTTACGGCGTCGAACTTGATGCCGAGCGGGCGCTGATTGCTCAAGCAAAGAGCATCGAGATCATCCAAGGCAACGCCTTCGATGCCGTCGCCAAACCGGAGTCCTTTTCGCTGCTCTATCTGAATCCGCCCTACGACTCCGAGATCGGCCAGGTAGCGAACAATCGCATGGAGCGGTTGTTTCTCGATCAGACCTATCACTGGCTCGCGATGGACGGCGTGCTGGCGATGGTGATTCCCTTCGAGCGGTTGATGGACTGCGCAGGCCTGCTGAGTTCCCACTTCGCACAACTCAATGTCTTCCGTATGACCGACGAGGAATCCGTGCGCTTCCGGCAGATCGCCGTACTCGGCGTGCGCTCGAACGTGCGCGGAGCAGCGGTCGATGCGAACAAGCGTCTGTTGCAGCGCATCAGCCTCTACGGCAGCTTTCTGGAGTTGCCGGAACTCGCGCCCGATGCCTGCGAGCCATATCGTGTGCCACGCACAAGCGAAACGGCTCTCAGCTACCGTGGTCTCCCCTACGACCTGCTCGAAGACCTGTTGCCGCACTCCGGCGCCTGGAAGCAGGTCATGCCGTTTCTCGCTCCGCACGAAGACGTGGCTACCGGGCGGCCGATCACCCCTCTGCATGGAGGCCATGTCGGGCTGCTCTGCACCGCGGGCCTATTGAATGGTGTCTTCGGCCAGGGTGACGACCGGCACATTGCACGCTGGCGATCGGTCAAGCACGTCACCACCTTTGTCGAGCACGACGAGGAAAACGAGATTGTCCATCACCGTGAGCGATGGGCCAACGAATTGCGGCTGGTCTACGCCGATGGGAGGACGCTGAAGCTGACTGAAACGCCGATCCGGCAGGAGGAAGATGCCGATGCAGAATGCGCACCTGCGGCTCGGGCTGCTTGAGTACCACCGCATCACGGAAAAGACGTCAACCAGGATTCGGGTAAGGGTTTCCTCCTATATAGGAGAGGATGAACAGGCGCATCTGATCGGCGTCTTCGGAAACGACTCCGACATCGGCGCGATCAAAGCGGCTGTTCACGAGAAGACGCACTTTACGCTGACCTTTCCCGATGGAGCAATCAAGGAGATTACGCTCGGCGAGCATGCTTCCTGCTATCGAGGTTCGGTGAGTTTGCCGGGCCGGAAGCATCCCGTGCGGCATCTGGTGACCATCTCCGAGCAGTTGCACGCGAATGGCAGCGTGGGCCGGACAATCCTTTGCCGTAAAAGTCCCGAGGAAGCTTGGGCGTGGCTATCGTTCTTTCTTGGATTGCCGGCAGTGCCCCAGTGGGCAGAGCACATCTGCGGGGTTCTTGAAGCCGAAGGCCGCTTCCAGCCACTTGATGGCATCGGTTGTGAACCTTCGCTAGTTACGGCCACTGCCGATGAGATGCTCGCCTGGATCTCGGAAGCGCTGAAATCCGGTGTGATCGCCTTCCCCGAAGAAAATGGGCCGATAAAGTGGCCGAAGTACCCACTGTTCGAGACGTTGTGTCCGATTCGAGAGAAAAGCGAACCATAGCCCTATCCCCGATTCCATCCCACTGATCCGCAAAGGGGTTCCATGCATGAGCCAAGAGAGCATAGTCGATATCGCCTCGTACCTGGTGGCACACGCCACGGAATTAGGATCGCGGATTCTGGAAACGTTCCCTCCTATGCAGAGCACCAAGGACCCCGTGGCGCCGCGCATTGCAACGCTGCTGCGCAAGGCGCTTCCGGCACAGGCGCTGGCGATTACCGGCACGGCAAAGTACCTGCGTAACGCCAAGGCGGCGCGGATCGTGGCCGAATGCGGCGCAGGCAAGACCTACATGGCACTCGGCGCAATCCATGTTCTCGCCGACGGGAGGCCAACAACAACCTTGGTGATGTGCCCCTCGCATCTGACGCACAAGTGGGCGCGAGAGGCGCTGGTGACCGTGCCGCGCGCACGGACCTTTCTGATCGAGGATCTGCGCAACGGCGGCGATCCGAGAAAGGCGCACGGCGTCTGCGAGGTCAAGCTGCGCAAGGGCCGAGTTGTCTATGAGGGGATGCGTCTGTCTCTGTCCGATCTGCGGCGGATGAGCCGCCGGGAGTGGCGCAAGAAGTGCCCGGTGCCGGCCTTCTTCATCACCGGCAAGGACAAGGGCAAACTGGGCTACTTCTGGGAACATGTCTTTCTCAAGGCCAAGTCCGGGCCGAACCTGGGCGGCGTCGTCAATCCCGACACGGGCTTTGCAATCCTCGATTCCGAGCGGCAGAAGCTGACCTATCTCGATTTCGGAGACAAACTCAAACTCTCGGAAGCGCTGACTCGGCCGCAGGGCGGAACGACGCAGGTACTCGGCTCTGTGGCAGGCCGACCGCAATCGCATTCAGCGCATGGCGCCGATGGAGTTCGTGGGCCGCTATATGCGGCGCTGGTTCGATTTCGCCATCGCCGACGAGCTGCACCAGTTGGCCGGCGACACGGCGCAGGGCAACGGCTTGGGCGTGCTGGAACGCGCGGCCCGCAAATTGATCGCGCTGACCGGCACGCTGATGGGCGGCTACGCCGACGATCTCTTCAACATCTTCTATCGCATGGAACCGCACGCGATGGCAGAGCGAGGGCTTTGCCTACGGTGGACAGGGGCGGCGCGACTTCCAGGAGCAGTACGGCGTGCTCGAAACCATCGAGAAGGTGCGCAAGGAGGACAACGCCTGCTCGCGGTCCACGAAGAAGACAATTCAGGTGGTACGGAAGCCGGGAGCATCGCCACTTCTGTTCGGCAAGTTCCTGATGAATACGACGGCCTTTCTCTCGCTCGAAGACATCGCGGACAACCTGCCGCGCTACGACGAGAGCGTCGTCTCGGTCGAGATGGACTCCGATCTTGCCAAAGCGTACGAGGAGTTGGAGGACGATATTCGCTCGGCGATGCGCCAGCACCGCGGCAACAAGAGCCTGATGAGCATTCTGCTCAACACGCTGCTCTTGTACCCGGATCATCCCTATGGGTTCGATGCGATCTGGGCGCGGGCCTTCGATCCGCAGACTCGCGAATATGTACGGTTTCTCGCTGCCACGCCTGTAAATCTCTCCGAGGACCGGCTCTTTGCCAAAGAGCGTGCGCTCATCTCCGACGTAAGTGAGGAGTTGCGCCAGGGCCGGCGTTGCCAGATCTATGCCACCTACACCGGAGAGAAGGACGTCACTCTGCGCCTGGAGACGATTCTGCGCCAGGCCGGTTTCCGGGTTGTCGTGCTGCGCTCTTCCGTGCCAACGGAGAAACGCGAGGACTGGTACGAGCGGCAGTTGCAGGCGGGAGTCGAGGTCGTTGTCTGCCATCCGAAGCTGGTGGAAACGGGCCTCGATCTATTGGCCTTTCCGACGCTCTACTTCTACGAGACCGGCTACTCGCTGCACACGCTGCGTCAGGCGAGCCGGCGCTCGTGGCGAATCGGCCAGCGGCAGCCGGTGCGGGTGAAGTTCGTCACCTACGCCGGGACAATGCAGGAGACCTGCCTGCGGCTGATGGGCAAGAAGATGCTCGTCGCGCTGATGCTGGAGGGCAAGTTCTCGGGCGAAGGCCTGATGGCGCTCGATGCCGACGAAGACCTGATGAGCGCGATGGCGCGCGAGCTGGTCGAAAAGGCCGGAGTCGGGGAATCGGCGGATCTGGTCTGGCGACAACTTGAGAAGGAACGCGGCCAACTCGTGCCTCAGCCTCCTCCGCCAATCCAGCAGGAAAGCGATTCGCTGCTCGACCTGCCGGACTTCGTGGTTGCCAATCCGTCATCGAATCATGACGGCATGCATCTGGTCGAACCTGTCAGGACCGAAATCAAGAACACACCCTGGCCGGCGGCGGCGGTTCCCGTGCAGCTCAGCCTCTTCGGTTGAGATCGTGCGGAGTTGCGAATCTGCCTCTTATCCACAACAACGATCGAGGTGATCCTGTGACCAAAGAGAATCGACCACCGCGGACCTTCGTCGAGTTGGTACTCCAGTTGCTTGAAGACCGATTCCCGTGGCTCGGGAAAACGACCGACGAACAGATCAGCGGCGCCGATACCGTCGATCAACTGACCGACCTTCACCGGGAACTCAAGAGCAGGTACAAAACCAATCGACGGAATGGCAGAAGAACCAGCAACTAACATTTTATAGACGAAACGAGTCTGTATTCGGCCCACATTTCCAATTTGAACAGTAGATGTGCTTGGGCTCGGACTGTAAAGCAAAACATTTTGGCCCTTCTCTGCACTTTGCTACTCTTTTCAGCGCCGAAGTCCCTTGTGGTGCAATGAAGCCGCCGCACTTGTTGGTTCCCAAGGAGATCGCTAAAAGCCCGAAAGAAGTCGCTAAATACGCGGAAATACTCGAATACTGCGTGAAGAATGCATTTAGCCCAAAAAAGGCGGATGCGAACGAGGCCTTTTGAATCATCCATCGGCAGGCGCGTGTTTACTGAAGGTCGAATTCTATCGAGCATGCCCCCGAACGTCTGAATCTAATCCGAAGTCACGGAAGTTTCATTAGACCTGAAACTGCTCTATCCTTGCCGGGATAGTGCAACTCGCGTCAACATGGAGAGCCACTACTTTCAGATCAGCACTCACGCCTGATCTTTTCCAGCCTATCTCCTGCCCAGATCAACCAAGCCGCGCCGCGGCCACAGTGTGGGCAGATTCCTACGCGATTTGGCCAGTTGCTCATGTGACTCATCGCTACAGCCATCTGCATTGTATTTCCGTCGATCCTACAACTACAATATTCGCAACATGCGGACAGATACGTATCAAGCAAGGACACCGCGCGAGCGGAATCCAACTGGAATTTTTGCTTAAGCACGTCAAAGAGTGCATGGATTAACTCGTCCCAACCATATTCTGCGGTGGCCCTAGTATACTGCTGGCCTTTCCAGGGTTCCTCAGCGATGCGATGCGGCCATTCCTTCACTGACCACATCGGATGTTTCTCGTATTCGTCTCGTGAGAACAGGCTGGGATTGTACACGGCTTGCGGCCTCGCACGAGCGTATGGATCGTTGAACCAGCGCTGGGGGTCAGAACCAAAAAAATTGCGAACACTTTCATCGGCCTTCCATCCCATGCTCAACAAGGCGTCCAATGCTGCGTTTCTCAATTCCTCCTCTCTGTCCTGGAGCACAGCGATTAACGGTTCAATTTGTTCATCGTTGCCGAAGGCCCCTAGATATCGCGTGGCCTCTATTCGGTTCGCAGTCCTAGCCGCAAAACCCAAAGCGTTGAGAAACGGATCCAGAGGGGGCGCTATTCCCATAGCTGTAGCTGCCTCACCAGAGGCACGACGCACTTCTGCGTTTTCATCGTTCGCCGCAGCGATCAACAGGGGGTCACCGCTTCGCACATCTCCGATTTTCCCTAATGCCTTCGCTGCTGCGACGCGCACCCAGCCCTCCACCTCACTCAAGGCTCTCCAGTCCTTCGTGTAACTCAAGGCTCTTATCAACGGATCGACCGCACTGATGTCGCGAGTCTCGCCAAGCATATTAGCAGCGTCCCTTCTACTCCACCAATCGCTTTGTTCAGAAGACAGGACGTCGATCATGTCTTTAACGGCAGCGTGTTTTTGGAGCTTCTTTTCCGGAGATTTTTGGCCGAATAACTTGTTCCGGATACCCCCGACTGCAAACAAGACATAGCCGAATAACGTATCCCAGAAACTCATTGCCTTCTCCTCCCGGACCGCTTAAGCTGGAATTTCCGTTTGGCCTTTTGGCTGTAAACCAATATACCCCCTATTCGCCCCGCCCCTGATCTTTTGTCTCCGCTTCCATTTCAAAGCCCCTGGCGTGCCCGGCTGGGTCGCCTCCGTGACCCGAAAGCCACGAAATTCTCCGTTTCGAAGCACTCTTTCGGACATCTCTCCCGTCAACTCCCCTCCGTTGTACAGATTGGTTTCGCCATGCTGCCGGGCCTACCTGGCTGGCGGCGGCAAGCCCTCCATCCGCCGTTGCACGCTTCCGAACAGGCGCCGCGTCAGCCGGCTCTCTGCCAACAGCAGCCAGTAGTAGTGGGCATGCTTGATCAGCCGCCCCCCTATCTTCACCAGCCAATACTAGTAAGCCTCATTTGAAGTCAGCAAGCAGACCAGCAAACACATCCGCCCATCGTGGGCAGACAAGGAGACTACCGATATGGCCACGCTCAAAGTGGAAACCTTACCGCGCGAGTTCTATTTCAATGGCACGCGCATTCCCGACCCCGCGCCGCAGATGACGGCCGAGGAGGTCCGCGACCTGCTCACGCCAACCTGCCCGGAGATCGCCACGGCCACATTGACCGGGCCGGAGGATACCGGAACCACCCTGCGCTACACCTTCAGCCGCGCCATTGGCTCGAAGGGGTGAGCCGTGGCCCGGCGCGTAAAAACGCGAGAGAAACTGGCGGCGTGGTTCATGGCGAAAGCTGCCGAAGCACCTCCCGCAGCCAATCTGATCTTGGCGAGGCATCTCCAATGCAAGGAATCATGCGACCTATCCAACGCAGTCGCAGAGGCCACTCAACGCTATGCCGGGGCAGACAGGACTCTGCTGCCAGCGCCGCCAGAACTGCTTCCGCCGCTGGCGTGATGACGTTGGCGCCAGCCTTCAGCCAGGCTCTGCCGTCGTTGGCTGGCGTGCGCACCGACTACACCCACGAAACCAATCGGGAACTGCTCTTCCAGTTGTGCGCCGCGCTGGTGCGCGAGGGACTCGGCGACGCAGGATACCTGGAAGCAGGCTGGCGGCAGCGCAATCCGATTCGCGCAAACCTCGATGGCTAGCGGAATCGGCGACGAGCGCGACAAGCTACTTACGCGCAATGTCGAGTATCACCTGCAAGTCAGCGACGCGCTGGAGCGGTACGGCGAGGACGCGCAACTCGGCTCGGGAAGGCTCGCTGTGCTTATCGAGTGCGGAGGGGCAGGGCTATCTGAAGATCGGCCCAGCGATCGAAGCAATGGAAGCGGAAGCCGAAGGACTGGGAGCGGCATTCTACTGGACGTTGACTCACTCGCTCTACAAGGTCATGCGGCTCTATAACCATGACGACGCCATGATGTACGAAGAGCAATTACGGGACTACGCTGCGCAGGACGACGAGGAGAACAAGGGGCAGTACGAATTCCCGGAAGTCGAGAAGGCTCTGCCCGAGTGTATCCGGAAGACGCTGAAGCGCGATTATCGCGAAGGCAAGGTGCATGACCGGGCATTGTTGCGACTGCATCGCAAAGGGCGCTTCAAGGACTGGATCGGCCGGTTGCGCCGCATCGAGCAACTCGCGCGGCTTCCCCTGAAGCAATCGCGGGAGTACCTCGAAGAGGGCCACTACGACCAACCGCCACTGCCGTGCCTGCTTGTCTGTTTCAAAGAGCACGACGCCATCGTGGCCTGTTTCGACGAAGAGAGCCAGTCGATGCTCGAATGCTCGTCCGAGCCTGCGCTCTGCGCCGTTTTCTCGCCGACCAATCCATGCGAAGTGAGCATTGCGCTGCGGATTGCGGCGCGCTTCATTCAGATCAATGCGGAACTGTTTTCGCTTGTCGAATCGATTCATGAGTCGGAGGCCCCTCGTGGAGATCCATCTTTCGATCGGTCAGAATCACTGCTTCGAGTTGCGTGAGGCTCTGCTCGTCTACCGCGACCGTCAATCGAGTTTCGTCACCAGGCACGACGTTCTGGTCCAGAAGAGCGGGCCACCCACGCTCGGTCCGGCGCAGCCTCTCACCCTCGCGTTCGTCGAGTCTCTGATGCGTTCGCTCGGCGGCAGCATCCAGGCCGAGGTATTGCCGGCGAACATTCTTGCCAAAGCGGATCGCATGATTGTCTGGTGGACCCCGGCGCGACGCCGGCAGATGTTCTATGAGAACGCCGAAGGCAAGGCCTCTGATTTGAACGGCCGCATCTTCCCGCAGCCCCCTCTGGTTTGGAAGGTCGCCGGCGGCGAGTTGAGCGTACGGGCGCTTGCCGTAAACAAACGGCCCCAAGCCACGACGACTCTTGCCGTAGCCCCTTTCTGGAATCTCTCGGACGATGGCCGCGTCTGCACAGGCACGATGCGCCGACCCGAGAGCGCAACGGTTGCGGCTATTCCGGCCTGGGAGCAAGGATTCTATGAGAGCGCCTTCACGCACGCCAACGTTGGCCGCCTCACGCGCCACCAGGGCGGATTCGAGGGTCTTTGGGAATCGCTCAAAGGCAAACGCAGGCGTTTCCCGGCCGAGACGTTGATTCAGTTGCCGCAGACGCTTGAGCAATTCGTGCGCGGAGAGCGGGGCAAAGATGCGCATTGAACACATACTCTCCCTCCGCGCCGACACGCGCAGACCGATTCGCATTCTCGTCGTCGGAGCCGGCGGTACGGGAAGCGCCGTCACCATGGGGCTGCCCTATCTCGATCAGGCTCTGCGCGTGTGGGGGCGGTTCGCCGGCCTTGACGTTGTCCTGATGGATGCCGACACGGTTTCCGAAACCAACTGCATCCGCCAGCCGTTTTCGATCTCCGATATCGGGTTGAGCAAGGCGACAGTACTCGTCAATCGCATCAACCTCTTCTGGGGAACAAACTGGAAGGCCGAGCCGAGAAACTTCGACGAGCGGACCTTCGAGAGAATTCAGGATGCCTCGATCGATTTCCTCATCGGCTGCGTGGACAGCCGCGCGGCGCGCAGCACAATCGCGCGGTCGCTCGTCAAATCAAACAACCGTACCGCTTATTGGCTCGATCTTGGCAACAATTCGGCAAGCGGTCAATTCGTGCTTGGCCAGCCGTGGAACTCCCGCAACCGGCGCTCGGCCGAGCGGTTGCGCACGGTGAACGAGTTGTATCCGGAGATCGCCGACGTCAAGGCCGGCGAAGACCCGCTTCCGAGTTGCTCGGCTGTCGAGGCTCTCGAACGCCAGGAGCCATTTATCAATCAGACGCTCGCCGCAAGTGCTCTGACGATGCTTGCGCGCCTTTTACGTTACGGAAAGATCGCGCATCACGGCGGCTTCTTCAATGCGGCGACGGGCAAGGTAACAGCACTGCCTGTCGATCCTGAACTCTGGCGGAAGACACGCCTTCGCAACCGGAAGATGCAAGCAAAACTGCCGACTCGGTGAATCCCACCGGGAAATTGAAAACTTTTACTCAATACATGAGGAGGAACTCTATGTTCAAAGAGCTTGTTCCCATCCTGCGCAATCGCGCCGTGCTCATGACGGCGACTGCGCTCGACGACGATCAGATTCGCATCAATGTCGTTCCCAAAAAGATGAAGGACGGCGATCACGACGCCCTCACCACGCCGTTGAGCGTCACAGGCACGGCCGAAGAACTGGACGCACAACTCGCGGCCACCCTGGTTGGCTTTGTGGCGTCGCATCTTCAGATGAAGAATGCTCTCGAAAAGGCGAAGGCTGATATGGACGCCGCCACCAAGGCCGCACAGGCCGAGGCGCACGCTAAATCGAAGACGCCAACCAGCAGGACGCCAGGGAAAGTCGAGCCCGCACCGTCCGCTGTTGCCGCTCAGTCGCCCGAACCAGCAAAACCAGTTCCCGCCAAACCCGCTTCGCTCTTCGACGTTCCCGCACCTGTCGAGGACGAAGACGATTCCACCAGCGAAGGCTACACGAGCGAACCCGAGGAGAGCGAAGAACTGGACGAGGCCGCCTGATTGCCTTCGGCGGCCGCAGTCTTGGCGTTTTATCCACACCTTCTCCACAACCGCGCACCCGCGAGAGGACCTGTCGGGCGGCCTTGCCCCTGCGCGCAGCTTGCCATGTAACCAATTCAGATTGGGTTGTTTATAGGTATTCTGGCTCAGCTCTACAAAGGCTTAGCGTGGAACGGATCGCCGCCAGGATTCCTCACTTGGAGCAGCAGCATGGACTTTCGTCATATATTCGCCTATCCTCTTTTTATGTTCCAGGGACCCTCAACGCGGAAGACCTTTGTTGTGGCTTGCAAGAAGTGCCGCCGGGACGTCCCGACCGGCGTGGCCGAGTTCCCGTTCCAATCCATTATTGTGGAGTGCGCACTGTGCGGCGAGAAGCGCCGCTACCTGCCGTCCGAGGTCTTCCTTGGCCGCGTCGATCAGCTGGTCACGCGCCGGAAACGGGCCGGGGGACGCTGATGTTCGATCCTGACGCCAACATGCCTTGCTGTCACCCGTGGAACGGTGTACCTGATATCAGGAATCGGCAGCAGATCGATGAACAGTCGCCTTGCGGGGACTAATCTGATTTCAATGAATTGTGTGGCGAGGCGCACCTTATGAAGCATGACTGCGGAGTGGACCAAGAAATCGGTGAATTCGATTTGGGCAATGGGAACCAACTAGTCGGCGTACTAAAACTGGCGGGGCCGCAGACCTCACTGACACTACATTCAAAAGAGTTCTTCCATCCAATCACAACTCCCGGCGGATTCATCCGCGGCTTATTGAGAGATCTGACGAAAGTTTCATTGATTGATTGCATCTCCCCCGGCGCTGGCACCGTAAGCAAGGGAGAAGAGCGAAGCTACAACGCTGATGTATTCCCTCATTTTGTCGTCAGTGGAACCGAGTACGCGGCCCCAGCCGAGAAGACCATCTCACACACGAATTTCATAATCGATGACGCAACGACTCTCTTCTACGATTTTGACGCATTCGGGAGCGTCATTGACGCTCGACCGCTCATACGCGAAGTGGTAAGAGCAAACAAGTTGGATCGTGAAATTCAAATTGGGGACCACCCTCAAATTCAGTATTTCACCGGTAGGCACGAGATTTTTCGCGCGGATACATGCATAGGTCGCGTCTCCGCTCATCACTCGCCGAGTTGGAGTTTTCCTGGACCGCGTGGAGTTCATATCAAGAACAGGATTCGTGTCTCCGTTGATTTTCAAGACTGTGAACGGTTTCACGACGTTATTGACCGAGTCTATGTCCTAAGGGACTATTTTGGACTTCTTGTCGGGCGTCCACAGAAATTGAGAGAAATTCACATCCAATCAAGGAAGGACTCCGACTCCCCGGCAATGCTCAAGGTGCATTGGAGTCTGTGTCCGACTCGTACAAAAGCCAGTAACCAACAGCATCCGCATCCTGCGGACGTTCTAATCGATGCTGTTAGGTGCAATGAGGAGTTTTCTAGAGTTCTCGGGAATTGGTTACAACGCCAAGCGGCTTGGCGCGACGCACGCCATCGTTTTTTTGGAATATTCGCTGAACAACGAACATATGATGTCAATCGCCTCGTTGGAGCTGCGAACATGTTTGACATCCTCCCGCCGACCGCAGTTCCAACGGACGTGGAGCTTCCTCCGGAATTGCTTGAAGCCAAAAGAAAGGCGCGCATTCTCTTCAAGGCGTTGGACCCGAGTCCGGAGCGCAACAGCGTTTTAGGTGCGTTGGGCCGACTTGGAAAGGCAAGTCTGAAGCGAAAGGTTTATGCCAGGGCCCAAATCGTTCTTGATGCCATGCCCAGTCGATTTCCGGATCTTCTTGCAGTGCTCGACCATGCTGTAGATTGCCGCAACTATTTTGTACATGGAGGCGACCCTCCCCTCGACTACGAGAAGAATTCACAAATCATATGGTTCTTCGCCGATACGCTCGAGTTCATTTTCGCAGCTTCCGATCTGATTGAAGCGGGCTGGGACATCAATGCGTGGAACGCACGAACGTCAATTTCCCACCCCTTCGGCCGATACATTCGGAGCTACATTGGCCAGGCTGCGCTCCTCAAGCCACTCTCGAACAAACAGGCGGGAACCAGATTCTAGTTTGCCGAATTCATCGTCAATGCTTGAATATTACGCCCGATAATCAACTATGGAGAGGGATGCAATGACGGCCACAGTCGACTCAACCAGTGAGCCCGTATACAAGGAGCGATACGTCGCGTTCCTTGACCTGCTTGGCTTCAGAGCGCTTGTAGAATTGGCGGAAAACGATGCAAGCGAGAGCGAACGGCTCAAAGAAGTTCTCGACCTATTGAATCGGACCCTTTGCAACAACACTTATTTGGGGACCCGCTTTACCCATTTTTCAGACTGCATCGTCATCACGTCGGATGCAAGCCCGGATGCCCTTCGAGATATTTTCCGCTCAGTCGGAACGCTCACGCGGAACATACTTCAGTTCGATATGTTTATTCGGGGCGGCATCACTCGCGGAGGTGCATTTCATTCGGAGCGATTTGTCTACGGAACCGCTGTTAGCAGGGCGGCCTTAATCGAAGAAGATAAGGCAAATGGCGCGAAAGGCCCACTGACCCTTCTGTCCCCTGAAGTCTACGCAGATGTCAAAGCCCAAGGCCACGATTTTCTTCAGTGGGTCGAATCAGACAGTCCTGACCGCTTCTTTGTGCATTACCTGCTGAATTACGCGGAATACCACAAGACGCCGAATCTTCCAGGCAAGGTAAATCTCGATGCCGACGCCGAGCGCATTGCATTGTTTACCAGTCGACGCCTTCTCAACGATTCGGGAAGCGTCTTGGCCAAAGCGCAGTGGTTTCAATCCTACTGGAATCGGACCGTAGCGCGTCCTGATGGATTTGCGGCGATCAAGGCCGATCCTTCGTTAGTCGAGCCAGGCGGACCTCGGACAAGAATCGTGAGGCGGATGTGGGCATCGACGCGCGGCCCTTCCGGATGAATTCTGCCAACCGCCCGAGTCCGCTCCCACCTGGCACGCCCGCGTTCTTAACTGGTTCTCCGCAGGCTTCCCACGCGAGAACCCATCTCTATACGCTCAACCTTCCGCTTGATCAGGTTCCGGCGTTAACCATTGCCGCCGAGCCCATAGACTGGATCCAGATCGAGGGGCCAATCAGGATCACTGGACTCTGGGCGTGAACTAGAATAATTGGCGGGTATTCTCACTCCATTCCTATGAAAACTGCCAAAGTCAGATTACGGCCACTTCGCCTCGCCTTTCTCGTCGAACAGCGGGATAAGAGAAGCCTTCAGCACGTTTTCGAGATCAATTCGGTGCTGTGGGGCGGTGGGTTCAACTTCATTGTCCCGCTTTTCAAAACGGTGCCCCCGCGATATCGCGAGCGATACCAAAAACAGATCACGGCGAAAGTCATGCTTCATGGCTTTGTCGAAGCATTCCAGCCAGATTTGATAGTCGAGACGAAACCGGGCCAAGCAGCGGCGTATGGGATCGATTTTCCCGAGAAGCGAACTGCCTTGATCGATGAACTGCTTGAGCGCGACGAGAACAATCGTTGCAAAATCGGCGTCGATCTCCGAAGCGTTTGCGACGACATGTACGACGAGACATTTCGTTTTCAACAACGCCATCCGCCTAAGGTCATAATGCCGACATGCACCGACAGGAAATACAGTCTCTTGTTCTCTGCTATGTTCGGCACTTTGCCCGATGCAGGGCCATTGAAAGACGTAACGGAGATTTATCTGGACGCGCTGGAGGGAAAGCTCGAGTCGATTGCTCCCGCCGACTTTCCGGAAATCTTCAGGCTTGATATCTTGTTCCCTCTGCGCGTGACACGTCATAAGTTGACAACCCATGACATCAATTGGACTCGCGACGGCCAGTTGTTCTGGATGGACGAGACATCAGTTCTGGATCTCATCGAGTATTGGAATTATCGATCTCTCGGATGGCGTATATTGCCGCTTCCTGTAAGCCTGGCGCCAGGGTTGAAGGAGTTCTGCGAGAGGGTAATCAAAGACAATCATCGTCCATATCCGCCTCCTTCGAATGCGTTTCACATGACCAGCTTCCTGTGTGCTCATGGCCAGTCGTTAGACGCTATTCAAGAATTCATTGGGACACTTACGATTCCGCAAGGTGCCTTTATAAGCAGAAATCCCCACGTCCCCCGCATCTGGGAGGAATGGGGCCGGAGCGCCGATCAAGCAAGGCCGCAAATCGTCACGCATGCAAGCAAGTCAACTGACGCATATGACATCGGGAACGGTTTGCACATCGATGTTCAACCTCATGAATTTTCAGGCGATGACAGGTTTTGTTCCCGGTACATGACTTCGGTAAATGTCCTTGAATCGCTTTCGGGAGCAACGCCCGTTATTCCCTGGAATCGTGACGTGGCGTCGAAGCTGACGTACAACTTCGGCGAGGAGAAGACGTGGATTTCACGCGAAGGGATCACCTTCTTCGCAGGCGATTTTCCGAGGGGCGCTTACACCCGTTTGCCAATTGCGATCAACATCTTCAAGGCTCTTGCTGAGGCTTCGGGATTCGAGCTGTCGCTCTCGCCCGCAGGTCGCGTGTGTGAGCAATTCATCTCTGCAATGGGAGGGCTTGGCCCCATCGGTATCGTGGCACGCTCGCCGGAATTACTTCGTTTCCTCAATAGCCTCGCGCATGAAGACCTCGAAGTCGAGGTGGATGGGGAAGGCGGCCGGACAAAGAAGGTTAGGAAGGACTTTGCAGGATATAACGATACCATCGCGACGATTCGGCGGTCGAATCCCGGAAACGAAACCGTGGCTGCAAATCATCTCGGAGCGCTTATCCGATGCAAGGTTCTGAAGGTCGGCATGAAGCTGAAATGCACGGAATGTCTGCAGACAAGCTGGTTCAGCCTTGAGAGCCTAGCGGCGCAGATTGATTGCCCTCGATGCCTGTCGAGCTTTTCGTTCCCAGCGTGGTCGCCTGCGGATAAGAAGGATTGGGCCTACCGGGTGATTGGCCCGTTCGCAACATATGGTTATGCCAAGGGGTCATATTGCGTTGCGTCAGCCCTTCAGTTTCTTGACGACAAGATCGCTTTCAAATCCAGCTGGCTTCCAAGCTTCGAGATGTTGAAGGACGGCAAGCCGGAATTCGAGGCCGACTTTGGCATGTTCGTTCTCCCCGGCGCGACGAGCCATATCTCGACTCCCTATCTCATCCTTGGCGAGTGCAAATCGTACGACCGGTTCGACGAAAAGGATTTTGCGCGGGCACGGAAGGCCGCGAAGTTGTTCCCTGGCGCCGTTCTTTGCTTTCGCACGTTCAATGAAAAGCTCAACAGCAAGGAAATCAGGGAATTAAAGAAGATCGTGAACGCTGGCCGCACGCGTCTGGATGTCGGAAAGCAGCTGAACCCGGTCCTGATTCTCACCGCGACGGAGCTATTTGGACAGTTCAAGCTGGGCGATTTCTCAGCGCTGTATAAGGACAAAGAGGAGCGGGTTAACAGAATGATCTGGAGATCCGAGATCGACGAAGTCTGCGAATTCACGCAAGAACGATACTTGGGAATGCCCTCAAGTCATGAGGTCAGACAGGAAAAGCGGAAAAAACGGATGGCCTTGAAAACCAAAGTTCAATCGCAAGAAACCTCAAGCGCCTGAGGTTCTTACTTATCGACCTCGACGGAGGTCAGACGGCAATCCTCCACGATTCTTCCATGGGTCGTGCCGATGAGGGAGACGTTCAGCTTCTCCTAAAGGCCAATCGCAGATTTGGATAGGTACCCGTAACGCCGTTCACTTAAATTATCCGATCAACATGTGTTGGTGAGCGCAATATCGTCAATATATTCAGCAATATGCGCGTTCCAGACCGCAATTGAATGCGGTCGTTGACTACCCGAAGTCTCTACTTTCACATCCGAAAGGATCGAAATCCATGAAACCATCGAAACTCTACGAGGCGCTTCATGCGCTGATCGGCGAACGTGTGCCTCTGCATATCTGGGGCGCGTGCGGCGTGGGCAAATCGCAGATCGTCGCCCAGGTGGCGCGCGATCTCGGAATCCAGTTCCTCGACGTGCGCGCTGTGCAACTCGATCCGGTCGATCTTCGCGGCCTGCCGCGCATTGCATCGGACCAGACCGAGTGGGTTCCGCCCAAGTTCCTGCCCAACGAAGGTAAGGGCATTCTCTTTCTGGACGAGCTGACCTCGGCCCCGCAGATGACGCAGGCCGGCTGCTACCAGCTCGTCCTCGACCGCAAACTTGGCGAATACGTGCTCCCCGAAGGGTGGGTCGTCATCGCCGCCGGCAATCCGGCATCGGAGCGTGGTGTGCATTTCGCGATGCCGCGGCCTCTCAGAAACCGTTTTGTCCATCTCGAACTCGAAGCCGACCTGAGCGACTGGTGCATGTGGGCCGTGGGCGCGGGCGTGCGGCCGGAGATCATCGCTTTCCTGCGCTTCAAGCCGGATCTGCTGCACGCGGCCGACACAACCTCGGATGCCAACGCCTGGCCCACTCCGCGCTCCTGGGAGATGGCTTCACATGTTCTTTGCGGCGTGGCGCGCAGGCAGAACACAGCTTTTCTACCCGGCGCTGGAGAGTTTGAGGCGCAACTGCTCGACGGAACCGTAGGGCAAGCGGCCTCGGCGGAACTGCTGGCCTTTCTGCGCCTCTTCCGCCAGTTGCCGTCGATCGACGAAATCCTGCTCAATCCCGATTCTGCGCCGCTGCCGACGGAGCCATCGGCACAGATCGCCATCTCGACGGCGCTGGGCCGGGTGATGAGCGATAGCTCCATCGCGCGCGGCCTCAAGTATCTCGACCGGATGCCCGCCGAGATGCGCGTGATGGCCATGCGCGACGCGGCGGCGCGGGATACGCGCCATCACCCACACGCCGGAGTTCGTCCGCTTCGGCAGTGGAGTACCAGGAGTTATGTGGTGTTTAAAGTTATGTTGCGTAGCAGTGTCAATGCGCAGTAATCATGCGGTCATGAAGCACTGCTGACGCAACATAAGTAATCAGAGAGAACGGAGGAAAGCCATCAGAGATGGATTATCTTTCCAGGGCCGTTTAGATACAGGGTTGGAACGGAGAGCGTTGGTCTTTTCCAGCATCTGAGCCTTGCGTTCGAGATCGACCTCGACATAGATGTTGGTGGTGTCGATGGAGACATGACCGAGCCATGCACGAATAGTGTTGATGTCCACGCCGGCACGTAGTAGGTGCGTAGCGGTGGTGTGGCGGATGGTGTGGGGGCTAATGCATTTGTTGGCCAGAGATGGGCAAGGGGCCATGGCCTTGCGAACATATTTCCTGATGAGGCGATGAACACCGTGACGGGTAATAGCCTGCCCGTGACGGTTTACGAAGACCGGCTCGTCAGACGAACGGTTGCGGGTGAGCGCAAGTAATTCCCCTGCTGTGGTAGCCCATAAGGGACAACGACGGGTTTTGCCGCCCTTACCGAATATTTCGACATGGCTCATAGCGTTGGGCCTGAGATATAGTTTGTTGATCGGCAGGCTTGATGCTTCTGAGATGCGGGCACCGGAATTGTAGAGAAAGAGGAGCAATGTGTAATCACGCCGACCCAGTACCGTGTTACGATCCGGAGCGGCTAATAATGCATCCATTTGGGGCTTTTCAAGGTAAGTGAGTTGAGGACGATGAAAACGCTTGAAAGGTACTGCACGAATCGTAGCGCACCATGCGACATGCTCAGGGCTGTGCTCAGCCACGAAGCGAGCCATCGCATGAATAGCGGCCAAGCGTTGATTGCGTGTGCGGATTTTACAGTGACGCTCATGTTCAAGGTGGTCGAGGAAGTCCTTCAAAACATCCCTGGAGAGATCAGCGATACAAAGATGGTCAATGGGGTGTCGGCTACGTGTGCTGATCCACGGAAGTAAAATGGAGAAAGTGTCACGATAGCTGCGTTGCGTGTTCTTGGAGAGGTTTCGCTCCGCGATCACATGCTCCAGAAGAAAGCGCCGTACCCAACTGCCAAGCAAGTTCGCACTAGACAAGGCTCACCTCCGGTCGAGCGTAGCGCTCGAAGCAAAGGCTGGCCTCTGTGAGTAGTTCTGTTGCCATCGTCAAGTAGTGCGCAGTGTCCTGAATACTGCCATGTCCAAGGTAGGTCGTGAGGTGGGGCAGTAAACGCTGCACGTTCTTACCCTCTCGATACCACGTAACGATCCGTACCAGGGCAAAGCTGTGACGAAAATCATGAAGCCGCGGCTGGTATCTCGCCTCCCTGGAACGATGGACTCCGGCTTCTTCGCGCAACTTCTTGAAAACCTCTTCGGCAGTATTGCGAGTGATCCTCTGAAGCTTTACTGTTCCCAGCAGTGGTGTGTTCTCTGTGTGATGGACCGATGGCCACTGCTGATCGATATAGGCTTCTAAGACGCGCCGCAAGTCAGATCCAACGGGAACGAGGCGGCTCTTATAGAACTTGGTCTCGCGAATAGTGAGCACCCCAGAATTGCGATCAAAATCTTCAATATTCAACCGCAACGCTTCACTGATCCGGAGGCCGGTTCCGTAAAGTAACAACAAGAGCGTACGGATGGTATTGGGTGTAAGAAACCACGTGTATCGATGCCGCGAGTCGGCAGCATCAATCAACTTGCGCATATCGTCGTTGGTGTAGATGTAGGGTTGAAACTTCTCTGGTGATTGCGGTTTGCTGCGTGGTAGAGGGCTGTTTAGAACGTAATGATGGGCCTGCGCATAACGGTAGAACGTTGCCAGAGTCTGATACTTGTAAAACCAGCTAGCGGTCACGGGACCGCTGCCGTCCAGGAAGCGTCGAACAGAACATGGGTTTACTCGCCTTATATCGCCGTCGCCTACGCTCTTCACAAAGGCACGCAGCGTGGCAGCCTTTGACTTGAAGTCCTTTCCGAGAGAACGCTTATATGCAATGTAGGACTCAACGACCTGTGACAGTGTCATAGTAGTCCTCCAAGGCTGATCGCAGCTACGGCCTGAAGCGCTTCGATGCTGCCTCTGGGATAGATCGGTGTGGCAATATGAGCACTGTGCTCGGTATGGGTAACCAGGCCACTCAGATCGAACTGACCAACTTCTTGCAACGCGACCAGGTTGGTCTTGGCATATATCTGTGTAGATTCCAAGGAGACGTGGCCGAGATGTTCGGCAATATCCTTGAGCGTGAATCTTTCTGCCAACAAATGGGTGGCGCAGGAATGCCGAAGAGCATGGGGCCCATAGCATGGTAGTGTGAGACCCAACTGGAATAAACGATTACGTACCGTCGTTCCGAGACAGGTTGCCGTTAACGGTCGAAACGGCTGAATTAGTGTGACGAACACCTCACGATACGAACATCGTGGACGCACTTCGCGAAGGTACCGCAGGATTGCATCGCCCACATTGCGGAGCAAAGGATAATGTTGAGTTTTGCGCTGCTTAGTACAGCGAACATGCATCACTTCCTGTTCCCAGTCAATGTCGTCCAGACAGAGATGGCGCACTTCACTGCTACGAAACCCATAAACTGCCAGCAGCAATAACATGGCGTGGTCGCGAATGTCGTTCGGAGTGTCACCAGAAGATGCAACTAGAAGGCGCTGCACATCACTCCACAGCGGTCCTCGTGGTAACCGTTCGAATTTATAAATACGAGGCGCATCGATGGTGTTGGCAAGGCCTGCAACACACCAATTCATCGATTGAGCAAAACGAAAAAAGTTGCGCAGTGCCTTGACATGATTAGAAATGGTTGTCCGCTTCCATCGTCGTTGCGCGGCCTGCCAAACAAAGTAACGAGATATATCCTCGGGAGTTATCTTGCGCAGTGTCTTTACTTGGTCTGCAGCCCAGTTAAGGAATGGGCGCAAGTGTGTCTTATGCATTTTCAAGGAAGCATCTGCTAGACCGCGCTCTTGTTGTTCGAAATGAAGGAACGCATCCTGCTCAGTGGTGAACGGAAGTTGGGACTCCGGTTTCTGTAAACGACCCAGCATGCGCAGCCAGTTTGTCGCGTGAAATACAAACTTTGTTTCCATGCGATGCCGACTGATACGGCAGCGAACAAGCGTGGCACTCCACTGTCTGGCAGCAGCTTCAATTTGGGTAGGCGTAACTGATGGGAGACTGAGCGGAAGTTGCTCTGCCATATGGTAGAGCAGATTTGCAATTTGTCTCAAGGTCGGCAGGGAGCGGCCTTCTTCCATCAGCAACGTCAGATAGCGTTCTCGTTCTTTTGCATATGGACCGTTGCGGTGGCGGCTGAGATTAGATCGACGGAATAGAATTCTCTCGAACATGGTGAATCTCCTCTGAAAGTGGTGATTCACCAAGTATCGAGTTCAGTTATGTTGCGAGCAAAATGCCACCAGATCAATAGGAGAGCTTGTGGTCGCCTTCTACACAACATAACTTCAAAAGCAACATAACTCCCGTTATGTTGCTCACCACATAACGGGAGGTCGTCCAATGATTCAAGAACGCGCAATGCTCGCCGCCGTCCACATCAGCATCTGGACGGCCGTCAAACACGATCGCGGGGTCAGCCGCGACGTGGCCGATCAAGGAACGGCGCTCCAATGAGCGCCGGCCGCTACAACAAGCAACTGCTCCGCGGGGCCGACAAGCTTGACGAATTGCGCACGCTCGCCGGTCAGGTCCGCCAGTACTTCTACAAGATCACGCTGCCCTGGACTGACGAGGGCTACCGGCTGCTACCGGCTAATCTCTACTTCGATCTGACCGCGCGGATGCGGGAGTTCGAGGCCAGCTTCGAGCAGGGCGTCGAGGCGTTTCTTACCGTCTATCCGCAGTACATCGAGCAGGTGCGGCCCGAACTGAATGGGCTCTTCCGCGAGGAGGACTACCCGAAGGCCGAGAAGCTGCGCCGCAAGTTCGGCGTCAAGCTCGAAGTTCTGCCCATTCCCACCGGCAACGACTTCCGCGTGCAGATGTCGGCCGAGGAGCAGGCGCGCGTCGCCCGCGAGATCGACTCGAATGTCCGGCAGTCGCTGGTGCGCGGGACGGAGGATCTTTGGAGCCGGCTGCGCGATGTGGTCTCGCACATGGTAGACCGGCTGAATGAGCCGGAATCGCGCTTTCACGCGACGCTGGTGACGAACATCTTCGATCTGGTGGAACTGCTGCCTCGCCTTAATGTCGCTGGCGATCCGGAACTGAACCGGTTCGCCGAGGAAGCCCGCCAGAAGCTCTGCACCTATACGGCGCACGATCTCAAGAAGCATGAGTTGCTGCGCGTGGTCACGGCGACCGAGGCAGCGGGGATCGTCTCCCGCATGGATGAGGCGATTCGCAATCGTGAGGCCGAGCAGGCCGAAGAGAAACTCGCCTCTGTCCAGAACATTTTTGACCATATGTCGGCGTACATGGAGGCGCCCGCGGCGGCATGAGATCCGAAAATCCGGCGGCCGAGCGCATTCGCAGGGCGCGCACGGCGCTTTTGCTCGATCACCCCTTCTTCGGGTCGCTGTTATTCCGGTTGAAGAGCGAAGAAGATCGCTCGGTTCCTACAATGGCGACCAACGGCATTGTACTCCGCTACAACCCCGCGTTCGTCGATACGCTGAACGCGGCGACGCTGGCCG